>JAUHWG010000060.1 GCA_030424595.1 Polyangia bacterium | reverse complement strand
CCGTGACGGATGGTCCGCAGGGCCTCACCGTCGGCGTCGTAGAGGGTCACCGAGCCGACCCAGGCCATTCGCCAGTTGAGCACGCGCGGAGGCGGCGGCCTGCGCTGGTAGGGCTTCGTTCGAGCGCTCGGCGGAGGTTTGTGGCCTTCGGGGAGCGCCTCGCTCATCCGCACGGAGAAGCGATCGAGGCCGACGCTGACGGCGGCGACGGGGAGCGGGGCGGTAGCCTCCACGTCGCGGGCGACGGTGTCGAGCTCACCGATGCGGTCGACGATCTCGTCGGCGAGTTCGTGGACGCGGCGCTCGATGAGGGCCCGTGAAGGCGGGCGCATGCCCATGGTGGCGAGGGTCTCGACGACCTCGCGGCTCGTCCCGTGCGCCATCAAGTAGCCGAGGATCCGAGCGGCGTCGGGGAGCAGCGAGGTAGCGATGGCGCCGACGCGGAGATCGAGCGGCTTGACGGTCTCGCCGGCGTGGACGCTGGCGTCGCGGTAGAGCGGCTCGTCGATGTGGTGAGCACCCCAAACGCCGCTGTAGATCTTTGAGGACGGCTGCGAGAGGCGTCGGAAGGGTCGACCGCCGATCGTGATCATCGGCGCGTCTTCGACGAGGTCGACGAGGTCGTGCTCTTCGCCGAGCCACATCACGTCGGCCATCACCTCCATCCGCGCACGCTGGCGGTCTTCGAAGGTCGCATTGGGTCCGAGGCGACGCTCGAGGAGCTCGCCGATCGTCCGGGCGAGGTTCTCAAGAAGGGGCTGGTCAGCAGGGTCGTTCTGGGGGATATTGCGGTCGCGGGGCACTGCGTCGTTGCTTTCTGCAAATCCGCAGTGATGCAGAGCGCCCCGCATTTCTAGTTTTTGGCCGGTGGTGCTTGCGGTCGGGCGAGCATCAGCGGGGGTCCTGAAATTTCAGGACGCTGAGGCACGGGACGGACAGGCAGGTTCCGCGCGATCAGAGTCGCATCCGCGCCCTCGGAGCCTGCGCAGACTCTGCCAACGCTCGCCGTCTGTCGCCGCCGAGCTGGCCGCCCTCCTCGGCTGATACGGAGAGCGTCCGTCATCGAACCAGCTCCCCGTATGTCCTCAGCGGCTCCTCAGTCGGTGAGGGCCGGCGACTGCGGCGAGGACGGGATGAGCCGAGCTCTGAGGTGATGGCGGCTCGCGCTCGCCCTCTTTCGATCGGCGGGGAAACGCTGCACGGTCCTTCGATGAAGGGGTCATCCGCTCGGGGCCGGCGGCGGTGCGGCCCGAACGAGGAGGTCGTCCGTGCGATCGCGTTGATGAGCCTGAGGGTGCAATGGGCTGCAATGGCTCTGTGGGGGGGGAGCGTGTATCTAAATGGAGAGCGATGCACTAGAGCATTGCTCATACATGAGCGAACACGGCCACATGTCGATGTTTAGCTCGAGAGGTGAATACGACTATGGAACTCATCACTGATTTCAGCGAGCTTTCCTACCGCGAGTTTGGGGTGCTGATAGCTGAGAATATCCAGAGGAACCTGGGGGTCGATCTGCTCGCCATCGCCGACAGTAGGTCTCTCGACCCCCACGAGCGTCTGCGGCTGGCCACGGACGCGCTACTCGAGGGTATGGCGAACGCACCCAGGCTGCTGCCCTTTTTCTGCGACCCGGGCACTGCCGGCACTACCGACATGCTCCAGGAACTCTTTGTCATGGCGCGCTCGATCGAGAAGGAGCCCAACATCGCCTTCTCGGAGGTCGACGCGCGGATCGTCCGAGGATACAAAGGCGAAGAACTCAAGGAGTACGTGTTCACGCTCATCAAGCGACTGGAGAACATCACGAACACCGGCACCGTCGGTACGATGGTGGCTGAGCTGGTCGGCTTCGGGAGTCTGGGGCTCTCGATCGAAGCAGGAATCGCTGCCGGACGTGCCTTATTGGCAGGGGAAGTGGCGCGAAATGCCATTCGAGCGGGCATCAACGCGATCACAGTGAAGGTCTTCTTGGTCGCCACTGCGGTCTTGCTGGCGGCCCTTGTGCTCTGGGCTCTAATCTGTAATCCCAAGCAGATCGTGGGATTGATCTTCAATGACTCCGACCACGACTTTGTGGTCAAAGGACTCAATGGTTCGGACGGGGGAGACCTCTTCCTCGACTCCGGACAGATGAGCGCCTTCATGGAGGACAACGCCGAGGGTCTGGGCTCCGAGAAGGTCCAGCTGAACGCGCGGTGGACCTTCGGGGCGGGGGACGAAGACAACGTGATCTTCGCCGGTCTCTACCATGCGGAGAAGAATTTCGGCCTCTTTGGCGCAGAGGGGGTCGCGGTCTTCACATCGACGAAGAGTGGTGTCCAGATCGCGCACCAATTCTCGGTCCCTTACCACGCGGACAACGGCACGGCGACTCGCATCTTCGGCGGTAAAGAGACGCTGAAGGAGCTCTTCGATCGCCTCTATGCCGAGAGAAGGGTCGACTTCAGCGTGGTCGAGGGGGGCTTTCGCCTGAGCTCGCGCGTGAACGACCCCAGGGGCGGAAACGTCGCGCTGGTCTGCAGCATCGAGCAGATGAGCTGAGCGCTACGGGGAGCGCGGCGTCGAGCTGCGCTCCCTCGGCTCCTGTTCAAGGGTGAAGGCAGGCGGCGAATTCGGCAGGCGGCCCGGGGCGCTTCACGTCAGTGCTTCACGTCAACGGGGCAGCATAATCGTGTCTGCGGACGCGCGAAACGTCTCCTTGAGGTGTTCCATGCCTCCGTGCGCTGCAAGCGTGGGTCTGTGAGACCACGAATCAGCGCATTCACGGCACGACCGGCCATCGACCTGCGGAGGCCTTCGCGCTGCGACGGGGTCTTCGCGAGTCCTCCTTCTCAGAGGCTAAGTGGGGCGTCGAGGAGTAGGGTGAAGACAAGGGCCTCCGTGTCGTCGGGCCATGTGAGGTCCAGCCCTGGGGGTTGGACACTTCGGTCGATGCGGCCGCGGATGTAGAGGTGCTCCGTGTCGATCTCGACCCGACGCGGACGCTTGTCTCGGAGCGCCTAGTTGGGCTCGGCTCGTGTTCGTAGGTAGACAGAGTCACGCTCGGGCGCAGCTGGCGGTCGCCGGCTCGGCGCGCTGACGTGCGATTGCGGTGCCGCGCCGAGCAGACTCGCGCAGGGCCGACGAGCCGCGGCGCACGACGATCGACGTGCGTTCATGCGCAGGGCCGCCGCCTCGGCGAGGGCGGCGCTCCTCGCCGCCCTGCGCTACTCTCGGGGTCGTCGTCGACCATGATCTCAGACCGCTCAAGTGCGCCGGGCGCGAGGGAACACTGACTGTAGGAACAGATCGTGATGCCGCCGCCGCGTCGGCCAAACCCCGGGAGGCTGATGCCCAGCGCTCCGAGGCACCCGTCGCTGGCACCGGGAACGGGGCACACGGAGGGGCGCGCTCCTCTCCCCCTCCGAAGCGGGGCGAGGCGTTGGACGTGACGATGGCACGTTCTGGCGCGAGGGAGCGCTCCTCGGCGCGGGCAGACCTCGCCCTCGACGCGACGGCGCTCCCCAACCCCCGCGAGGAGATCGCGTCGGCGCGGGCAGACCTCGCCCTCGACGCGACGGCGCTCCCCAACCCCCGCGAGGAGATCGCGTCGGCGCGGGCAGACCTCGCCCTCGACGCCACCCGGGCCAGCGACGGCGACCGCCGCCCGGGCGCTCTCGACGAGACGATCGCCAGCGACGTTCGTGAAACGAGGGCCCGCGCGCCTGGCGATGACACCCGCGACGGTGACGACGACCTCGGCTCCTCGGCGCGCGCTCGCCAGCGCCTCCCAGCCGAGCGAATCGGCCGCTACGTGGTCCTGCGCAAGCTCGGCGAGGGCGGGATGGGCGAGGTCTATGCGGCCTACGACGAGGAGCTCGATCGCCGGGTCGCGATCAAGGTGGTCCACGAGCGCCTCAGCGGCACGACGATGGGTCGGGCGCGGATGCAACGCGAGGCCCAGGCGATGGCCCGCCTCTCGCACCCCAACGTCGTCCAGGTCCACGACGTCGGCGCCTTCGCCGGGCAGGTCTTCGTCGCCATGGAGTTCGTCAAGGGCGAGACCCTCGGGGCCTGGCAGGCGCGCCAGGACGCGAGCACCGAGACCGGACGCAGAGCGCTCCTCGCGATGTACGCCCAGGCCGGGCGCGGCCTCGCAGCGGCCCACGAACAGGGCCTCGTCCACCGCGACTTCAAGCCCGACAATGTTCTCGTCGGCGACGACGAGCGCGCCCGGGTTCTCGACTTCGGCCTCGCGGCGACCCAGCGCGAGGCGAGCGTGCCGGAGAGGGGGCGGACGGCCGCCCACGCGGCGCTCAGCGGCGGCATCCTCGACAGCGACCTCACGCGCACAGGCTCGGTGATGGGGACCCCGGCGTACATGGCCCCGGAGCAGTTCCTCGCCGCGCCGACGGACGCGCGCACCGATCAGTTCTGCTTCTGCGCCGCGCTCTACGAGGCGCTCTACGGCGAGCTCCCCTTCGCCGGCGACACTTTCGTCGCCCGCGAACTCGAGGTCACGGAGGGGAGCGTTCGACCCGCGTCAGCGCCTTGCCGGATCCCGGGGTGGCTGCGCACCGTCGTCGTCCGCGGCCTCGCCCGCCGCCCCGAGGAGCGCTACTCGAGCATGGACGCCCTCCTCGAGGCGCTCGCCCGCGATCCGGCGCAGCAGCGACGACGATGGCTGCGCGTCGCTGCTGCGGTGGTCGCCGTGGTCGTGGTGACGGTCGGCCTGGTCTTCGCCTACGGCGTCGTGAGCGAGCACTGGCGCGAGCAGGCCCGACAGGGCGAGGCGCTTGCTCGCCTCGCAGCGATCGACGCCCGGATCGACACGCTGCTCGCCGCAGGCGACGTCGATGCAGCCGAGCGAGCCTTCGCCTACTTCGTCGACGCGCCGGAGAACCGCGGGACCAACGCGCTCTCCCGCGCCTGGCTCCACCGCGCCGAGCGCGAGCGGGCGTTGCTCGCCTCGATCACGGCCGCCCCCAAGGACATTCAGGGGATCGTCAACGCCTTCGCGGCCGCCTACACCGTCGCCCGCGCCGACGAGGAGCGCACCGCCGCGCTCCTCGGCCTCGCGGGCTTCCTCCGCCGCCAGCTGCGGATGGAGGACGCGAGGCGGGCCCTGGCGACCATCGACGCGGACGCGGAGATCCGCGCGGCTCCCGAGGTCGCCGCCCTCGAGCGCGACCTCCGTGTAGCCAGCCGCGATCTCGAGGGCGCCCTCGCGGCGGTCGAGCACGACGCCCCGGAGGCGGCGCTCCTCCGCGCCCTCGGACAGGCGACCGCGACCGGGCATCACGGGATCGAGTCGGTGCTCCGCGAGGTCGTCGACAGCGACGGCGACGGCGTCGGCGAGCTCGTCTTCAACCGTGGCCGGCGCGGCGTCGAGTTCGTCGGCGCGGCTCCGTCGCTTCCAGAGATCGGCGCCGCGCCGCTGACGACCAAAGAGCTGCTGCCGATCCCCCTCAACGGCGAGGCGTCGCTCTTCGTCGGCCACCGAGAGGAGGACATCGACGGCGAGCGGCGGAGCACCGGCGCCGTCATGCGCCGCGATGGCGACCGCTTCGTCGACGTCTTCACCTGGCCCGAGCACGTCGTCACGGACACGCTAGTCGTCGACGTCGACGGCGACGGCGACGACGAGATCTTCGTCGGCACGGGGCCCTACACCCGCCGCCTCGTCGAGCTTCGCCGCGGTGAGGGCGACGCGTGGTCGATGGGCTCGCCAGCGCCCGAGGTCGACGCCCGGCGCTCGGACGTCCAGCGCCTCGTCGCCGCCGACCTCGACGGCGACGGCCGGGTCGAGGTCATCGCCAGCCTCGGCCCGTGGTCTGCCTACGAACTCCAGGTGCTCCACCACGAGCCGACGGCGGGCCTCGAGCTCGTCTGCCGGCGCAAGCTCGGCATGACCTCGAACGTCGAGCTCTTGCGCCGTGGCGACGAGCTCCTGCTCGCCGCGCTCAAGAACTCGTCCTACCCGAACCCCGAGGTCTTCCCGGTCGACGCGCCACACGGCGCAAGCGACGGGCTCCACGTCCTCCGCTTCACGGGCGCCACCCTCGAGTCGGTCGACCACGTCCCGGATCCAGCGTTCCTCGGCGACGGCGTTAACTTCTCGCGCCGGGCGCTCTTCACCGGCGACCTCGACGGCGATGGCGACGACGAGATCATCATCATGGCCCAGCTGAAGGACGAGCGCCGCGGGGTCATTCAGCGCTTCACCGAGATCTACGCCGGCGCCCCGGGATCGCGCGCCCCCCTTTCCCTCGGGTACACCAATCCGCTCGGCGTCTTCGACCTCGACGGCGACGGCGACGATGAGCTGATCGTCGAGTTCGAGGACATCGCGGAGGGCAAGGTGTGGGTCCTCGGAGCTGGCCAGGACCGACTCCCGCAAGTCGCCGCCGCGCCGCCGCCACGGGCGGCGACGGGCGGCCCCGAGGATCCGTCGCTGGCGGCAATGTGGCGCCAGGTCCACGAACTCGCGGCGATCGGCCTCCCTCGCCAGGCCGCCGCGGGGCTCGCTCGCCTCGCCGACCTCAGCGACGACGCGAGCCGCGGGGACGCGCTCCTCGCCGCGGCCGCGCTCTACGAGGAGGGGAGCGACGACGACATGGCGGCGCAGATCTACGGGCGAGCGATGCGGTCGCCGGAAGTCCGGGGGGCCGCTGCCCGGGGGGCCGCTCACAACGCGGTGCGCCACGGCGACTACGCGGGCGCCGTCGCCTTGGCCGACGCCGGGCTCACCGAGGTGGGGCTCGCCCCCGAGCTTCGCGCCGCTCTCATCGCCACGCGCGGGCGCCTCGCCGGGCTCGCCGACGGCAGCGCGGCGACCCGTTTCGACTTCGATGTCGCGCTCCCGGGCGCCTGGGCGATCCACGATCCGCTGGCGCTGCGCCGGGACACGGTGACCCAGACGCTGCGGATCGACGCCGCGGAGCATGGCGTCCTCGCGACCCTACCGCTGCGTCGAGTCGCGGATCACCTCGCCCTCGAGCTCGACCTCGAGCTCGTCCGCGGCGAGTTCGCCTCAAGGCTCACCTTCGTGGTGGTCCCGGCCGGAGGCGAACTCCGCGACGCGCTCCTCCGCCTCCAGGTCGAGACGGGCGGGGGCGCCGGCGAGCTCGCGCACACGCTGATGACCACCATCGGTGGGCCGCCCTTCGGTGTCGGCCGAATCCCCGCGGAGACGCTGCGCGAACGCGGCAGCCAGCGCTACGTCGTCCGCGTCGCGGTCGACCACGCCCTCGCAGAGGGGCACACGCTCGCGCGCAGCGTTGACGGCGACGTTCTCTTCTACGCCCGCCAGACCCTCGACGAGGAGACGCTCGCCGAACTCCGGGACGCGGACGACGAGCTCGACCTGCTGATCACTATGGATGGCCCGAATACGCAGGCGATCGTCGACATCCACCACCTGCGGATCACCGGTGCGGTGACCCGTGGCCAGGCGAGCACAGCCACAGATGCCCGCGCACGGGCTGCGCGGGCGCTCGTGGAGGGGCGCCCGCGGGTCACGCTCGCAATCCTCGACGGGCTTACGAGCGCGGGCGGCTCGAAGGAGGACGGCGGCGGCAACGACGATGCCCTGCGCTGGTGGCGGCTGGCTGCGCTCCTCGACCTCGAGCGCTGGAGCGAGGCGCAGGCCGAGCTCGCAGCGGCGCTCTCCGACGACGGGACTGCGCTCCCCGGGCCCGTGGCGGCGCTGATCCACGCACGCCCCGAGCTCGTCGGCGGCCTCCTCCGCGACGCGGTCGGCGAGCTCCGACGTACAGAGCTGATCCATGCGGTCTGGTGGGTCCCGTTTCAGTCGGGCGGCGCGGATCCACGGGCGCTGCGGATCCTCTATGACAACCTCACGGCGATCGAGGCGCTCGGAGCTCCGGCGTCGGATCTCCTCGTCTACCTGGAGGCCCGAGCTGCCGTCCACAGCCGCCTCGGCCTCCACGACCGCGCCTGCGACGACTACGACGCAGCGCTCGCCCTCGTCGACAGCGGGGCGGTCACCCCGACGGAGACCACCGGCGCGAGCGACTCTGTGGTCCGGAGCCGACGAGCGTCGCGTCGCCGCGGCCTCGAGCTCAACCTCGCCATCGAGCTCGCGCGCAGCGGCGAGCTCGCGCGGGCGCAGGCCATCCTCGCCCCGCGGCTCGCCCAGGACGCGGTCGATGGGACGCGGCTCGCGTTGATCGATCGCCTGCGGGCGCAGCCCGAGTTGGCGCCGCTGGTCGACGAGTGGCTCGCCCAGGCCCACTGACGATCGACGAGTGCGCGGCCCGATCAACGCCTCGATCGCGCGGACGTCGAAGCGTCGCTCCCCCTCCGCGCAAATCGGAAAGCGGCGGACCAGAGCGCCGAGGGCGACCACCGAGCGCTCAAAGAGGAAGTCGACGGGATCGGCGATCAGCTCCTCGGCGCCGGCTTTGAGCACCGCCTCGGCGACCAAGAACATCGCCGACGCGGCGCTGTTGGCCGCGAAGACCCTCTCCGCGTCGCAGGGGATCCCGCGGCGGACTCCGAGGACCTCCGCGACGGCGCGGCGAAACTCTGGCAGGTCACGACCGGTCCCGTAGGAGAGGTATCCAGAGCTGACGTACTCGGCGATCGCCTCCTGGATCGGCGCGGCGATCGGAAACTCGCTGTCCGCGGCGGTCAGCGGGATCACGTCCTCCGCGACCTCCGCCCAGCGGAGATTGTGCGCCCGTCGGCGGAGGACGTCGAGGTCGACAGAGCTGTCGGCGAAGAGTGGATCGCAGTGCATGATTCGTTCCTCAGCAGGTGTGGAGGTCGGCCCGCGAGGAGCTCAGGCGCCGCAAGAGCGTCCCGAGTCCCCACGGTGAGAGGCTCTCGCGGAGCCGGTAGAGACCCGACGAGGCGCTCTGGGTCGCGCCGCGCAGACCCCGACGCAGCTCGTCGTGCTCGATCCCACCGCTCGCGTCGACGTCAAGCTCGGCGAAGGTCCGATCCACGTCGCTCTCTAGGCCGAGGTGGTCGAGCGCGCGGGCGTACTCGCGGCGCTCGAGGAGCCCGTTGTTGTTGAGATCGAGGGTGCCGAAGAGGTCCGGGAGGCTGGGCGCCGGAAGGGCGAGGTGCTCCCCGAGCTTCGACGCGCTCCCCTCGATAAAGGGCAGCGCCCTCGAGGATCCGACGCCCGTCGTCGATGTAGACCGCGACGTCCGCACGACGATCCGCGGCGAACCCCGCCAGCGCCTGAGGGAGCTCGTCGACGCCGAGGATCGACGCGACCGTGGCTGGTGAAGGGGAGGTGCGGATGGGTAGCGTCGCCGATCAGGGCTGCGTTGTCACAGTGGACCTCCGGCGGAAGATCGGCGTCCGCGGGGTGCCAGACGTGGGCGCTGGCGAGGTCGGCCCGCTCGATGTACTCCCGCACCAGAGCGTCGGCCAAGTGGGCCTCGAGGAAGCGACGGATCTCCGACGAGGCGCAGGGTCGACGGCTCGAGCTTCGCCCGCAGGCCCTCGATGATCGCCGCCCGCGTCACCGAGTAGGCCTCGCTGTGGAGCAGCGCCCCGTTCCGGTCCTGGATGACGGTCCGGCGCAGGGCTCTGCTCTCCGCGAGCACATCGACCGCGTCGATCGCCTCGAGGGCCGAAACGCCGTTCTCCATCAGGATCAACCCGTGACCGAGCTTCTGCGGCAGCGTCTCGCTCGTCTCCCGCTCGTAGACGGTGATCCCGTCGATGTCCGCGCGTCGCTGGAGAGCGATCGCAAGGCTGAGTCCAGCCACTCCTCCGCCGATGATTCGTGCTCGCATGGTCCTGCTCTCCTGGGGCTCAGTCCGCGCCCCCCGGGTTCCGGTCATCGAGGTAGAAACAGCCCTCGGAGGATCGATAACGAGAATCCAAAAATACCGCTATGAGACCTCAGGGAGGCCGCTGAGCACCGTTCTCGGAGGAGCGCGCGGCGATCCAGGGAGTCTCATCGAGAGCACGGACATCGTCGATAGGAGCGTCCGGTTTCGCGCTCACCGTCGGCCGGAGTACGCCCCAACCCAGCGCCCTCGCCTCGCCCAGGGAGCGCCGTGCGAACACCCTGCAGCCGCTGAATTGCTACTCCTCCGCATCGTTCGTAGACTCGCGAGCGAACGCCGCCTGCATGACCCCCGATCCGATCGACGCATGACCGAGCTCCCCACATGCCCGGAGACAGAGACCAGCTGGGGGATGGCGATCGAGAGCGAGGCGTTGACGCTGGCGGGCGCGCACGCGAGACAGCGCGACTTCGCCGAGCTCCTCGAGCTCAACCAAGTGCCCCCCCGGGTCGGCCGCTTTCGGATCGAAGACCGCCTGGGCGCCGGCGGAATGGGGACCGTGTGGGCCGCCCACGATGAGGAGCTCGAACGCCCGGTCGCCCTCAAGTTTCTCTATCCGCGATCGCTCATCGATCCGCGCCAGCTCGTCGCGGAGGCCCGCAACCTCGCGAAGATCAACCACCCGAACGTGATCACGGTCTACGACGTCGGCGAGTACAACGGCCAGGTCTGGATCGCGATGGAGCTGGTGCCCGGAACGACGCTCCGCACCGACACCTCGGAGGCGAACCAAGAGGACCCGGCGATCCTCCTGGGGCGCTGGCTCGCCGCCGGTGAGGGCCTGGCGGCGGTCCACGCAGCGGGGCTGATCCACCGCGACATCAAGCCCTCGAACGTCCTCCTCGGCGACGACGGGAGCGTCCGCCTGATCGACTTCGGCCTGGTCTGCGCCCCGCCCGGGGAGACCCAGGAGGAGCGGGCCGCGCTCGAGACATCGACGGCTCCGGCGGATTCGGACTCGAACTCGGACACGGGCGTCCTGGGCTTCGCCGGCACCTGGGCCTACGCCGCTCCGGAGCAGCGCCGCGGCAGCCTCCACCTCGACGGACGAGCGGACCAGTACTCCTTTTGCGTCGCCGTCTGGGAGGCGCTGACGGGCGCGCGCCCTGAGCCCTCGTCCTCTCTCGAGCACAGCGCCCGTCCCCCAGGGATGACGCGCAGGGTCCATCAAGCCCTCGCCCGCGGCCTCTCCGTCGCGCCCGAGTCCCGCTTCCCCGACATGCGCGCCCTCCTGACCGCGCTCGCCCCCCGACGACGGCGGGCCTGGATCCCCGCTGCGGCGGTCAGCGCTGGACTCGCGGGGCTCCTGGGGTTTGGACTTCGCCCCGGGCCGGCCATCGTCGATCCCTGCGCCGGCGTCGATCGGGCGGTCTCCGCGACCTGGACGAGCGAGCGGGCCGCGAGCCTCGAGGAGCGTCTCCCGGGGGGTCAAGCCGCCCCTTGGGTGCGGATGGCGATCGACTCCTGGACCGAGCGATGGTCCCGCAGCGCCCAGACGAGCTGCCGCGAGTCCTTGATCGACCACGTCCGCTCTCCCCAGGTCCACGATCGCCGGATGGCCTGCCTCGAGCGACGCCTGGACGGCCTCAAGGCCCTGGCGACGACGATGACCGAGTCCGACCCGAGCGGGAGCGGCCCGGCGCCGTCGATCCAAGCGCAGGCCCTCGGTCCGTGGTTGGAGGCCCTCCGCGATCCCGAGACCTGCCTCGAGCGCGGGGACGACGAGCGCGGGCCCCAGCCGCCGCCGGAGGCGATCGCCAGCGAGCTCCACACCCTCCGCCAGACCCTCGCCCGAGCCGAGCACGGCGAGCCGCAGATGCTCGCGCTCGAACGACGCCTGGAGAGCGCCGCCCGTGTCGAGGAGCGCTCCAAGGAGCTCTCTTGGCCCCTCCTTCAGGGCGAGGCCGCCCGCGTCCGAGCGCTCCTCCACCGGCGAGCGGGTGATGCAGAGTCCGCCCGCCTCGCTGTGGGTGTCGCCCTTGATCGGTCGCGCGAGTCCGGCGACGACGAGCTCGAGGCCGACGCCTGGACCGAGCTCGTCGCCATCGCCAGAGATCTCGATCTCGACCTTGGCGCCGCGTGGTGGGCCCTCGATCGGCGACGCGCGCTGGTCACCTCCCTGCCCTCCGCGCCCCGCCAGCGCGCTCGTCTGGCCGCCCAAGAGGGGCTCCTCCTCGGCCTCGCTGGAAAGCTCGACGAGGGGCAGGCGCTCCTCCTCGAGGCGGACGCCGGCTTCGCGGAGCTCGGACCCCTCGCGGCCTGGGAGCGAGCCGCTGCGCTGCGAGACTTCGCCAATCTACAGACCCAACGCGGAGACGCTGCGGGCGGCCTCGAGGCCCTCGCACGGGCCCGTGACCTCGAGCTCGAGCTGCGACTGACGCAGGACGCCGACGTCCCCTCGCCGGCTATCGAGGGGACAGCGAGCTTCAACGAGGGCCTGACGCTCCTCAGCGCCGGGGACCTCGACGGCGCGCAAGTCCAGCTCGATCGCGCCTACACCCGCTTCGTCCAGGAGCAGGGACCGCGCGGACCGGACGTCTTGCGGACCCTCCTCGGCCTCACTGTCCTCGCCGACATGCGCGGGGATCTGAGCTCGGCCCGGGACTACAGCGAGGAGGCGCGGATCCTCGCGCCGATCACTCTAGGCCCGCTCGACCGCGAGCGCGCCGACGTGCTCTCGGCAGTCGGCACGGTGGCCTACCGCGAGCGGCGCTACGCCGAGGCTGCGGAGGCCTTCGACCGCGTGCTCGGGATCCACGCCCACCACGAGAACATCAGCCGGAGCGACGCCTCCCTCGCCGCGAGCAACCTCGCGGAGGCGCTGATCGGGCTCGGTGAACACCGCCGCGCCCGACAGCTCCTGGAGCCCGCCCTCGCCGATCTCGAGGCGGAGCTTGGCCCTTTCCACCCCGACCTCGCCTACCCGCTCAAGGCCCTGGGAGCCGCCGAACTCGGCCTATCCCAGCCCGAACGGGCTGCCGGCACCCTCACCCGCGCGATCACCCTCTTTGAGTCGATCGAGCACTCGCCGGAGCTCGCCGAGAGCCTCTGGCTCGCCGCTCAGGCCCAGGCGAAGCTCGACGCCCCGAAGGCCGCGCGTGCCCTCGCCGAGCGCGCCCGAGCCCATTACACCGAGCTCGGCCCCGAGTGGAGCTCCGCGTCGAAAGAGATCGAGCAGTGGCTCGAGGAGCCCTCTCGGGGCTCCCCCCAAAGAGCAGCGAAGAAAGCGACAGAACCATGAGCAATCACGTCATCACGATCACCAACGCCGACAACGATCTGCAATCCGACCTGAGTGAGATCGCCGCCGAATTCGGCGACACCATCGAGCTGGTCAACAACTCCGCCCTCGCAGTGAAGCTCAAGTTCTGCCTCGTCGACTCCGACGATCGGGTGATCGAGTGCCCCTCGGAGCTCGGACCTCTGGCCGCCCACGCCACCCACGCCAACCTCGCGATCCCGAGAACCGACGCCGGTCCCGCTATCAACGCGATGCACGTCATCGCCGGCGACTCCTGGCCCAAGATCATGGTCCGGCCGATCAACTCGACCTCACGCTGAGCCCCCGGGCTCTCCGCGCGTTCCGACGAGGAGCCGCTCTGCCAGGGCAGCCGCCAGGGCCTGCGACCTATCGCCGTGAAGCGCCGCCAAAGCGCCGCCATAATACACGCGCCGTTGTTGCTGTTCAGGTTGCCCAGGTCACACTCCTCGTCGAGCTCTGGTTGCTCGATACCGTCACCGCAACTTCCGACCCGACAGGTCATCGAGCACGCAGCTGCGTCGCCATTCCCGGAGCCGTCATCGCACTCCTCGTCGAAGGCGGCCTCGACGACGCCGTTGCCGCAGACTCCGAGGTAGGGGTTCGGCTCAGTGCACGAGCTGACGAGAAGGAGCGTCATGAGCGGGAGAGCGACGCGCATTGAGGGCATCGTAGGCCTCGGGAGTGAGATCGGCGAGGACCAGAAGCGGTGGCGGACTTGTATCTGGCCACACGGGCTCGACCGTTGAGCTCATCAAGAACAATAGAGAACCCGCGCGAAGGCCTTGCTCTCGGGGATGAGCCGGCCTATCTCTAGCGTTGAGCGATATCGCACAGGGATCCAATGCCCAAGACCGGACGCAACGAGCCCTGCCCCTGCGGTAGCGGCAAGAAGTACAAGAAGTGTTGTCTCCTCAGCTGAGGCGTGAGCACGTACTACACCAAGGCGGAGCGCGACACGGCGCTGATGTATGTCGTCGCCTTCCTCCGAGCGGCCGACGAGCTGGAGAACGACCTCCTCGGCGAGTTCTACGAGGATTGCTCTCCGCCCGCCGAAGGATCTGGGCTTAAGGACATGAGCGACATATCGTTCGAGGCGTGGGCCTGCTTCGACGCGATGACCTCGGATGGCAGGACCCTCAGCGATATGGCGATCAGCGACCGTCGGCTCTCCGCTGGCGAGCGGGGCTACCTCGAGGTCATGCGCCGGTCCGCGATGCGCCTCTACGAGGTCGTCGAGGTCGTCCCCGGCGCGACGCTTGCGCTCCGCGACGTCATCACCGATGAGGTGCAGGTCGTCCAAGAGCGCCGCGGCTCCCAGCAGATTCCTCGCTGGAGCCTCATCGCCACTCGCGTGGTCCCCTGCGGCTCTGCCGAGCCCCCGCTCGTCTGCGACGGTGGCATCCTCCCGTTCGGCGGACCGCAGCGCGATGGGCTGATTGAGCACGTCCACAGTGTGTTGGACGCCTACCGACGAGACCGCCCCGAGCTCCCGGAGGCGGAGGTCCAGCTCAATGTGTTCAAGACCCTCGCGTCGACGTTCCATCGGCTTTGGATCACCCCGACGCTCCCCAAGGCGCTCGTCAACTACGACGGTGATCCGCTCCTCTTCGCCGAGAGCTTCTTCGACCTCCATGATCCCGACGCCGCGACGTCGCGCCTCAACGCGACCGATCTCCTAGACAGCGACGAGACTGGGTGGGTGTGGTTCGGAACCGGCACGCAGAAGAGCGAGCCTGTGGTCTTTGGATCCATCGAGCGCCGCGGCGAGCGGCTCGTCCTCCGGACCAACTCACAGGCCCGCGCAGAGTCCGGGCGTCAGCTTCTCGAGGAGCTCCTCGGCCCGACCGCCTCCTACAGGATGACGAGCACGTCCGACCCACTTGAGGCGGTGAAGGACCGGATGAACAGTCCAGACGGTCTCGAGAGCAGTCCTCGGAGCGAACTCGACGATCTCGACCCCGTCACCCGCAGCGCGCTCGATGACGCTGTCGAGGCTCATCTCTATCACCACTACGATGCCTGGCTCGACGAGCCTGTGCCGCTCCTGGGCGACCGGACCCCCCGCGAGGCCGCGGCCTCAGCCAGGCTCCGCGCGCAGCTCGTCGAGCAGCTCAAGCAGCTCGAGATCATGTACACGCAGGCCCTCCGAGACGGTGATGCGGCCTTCGATCCGAGCTGGATCTGGGACGAACTCGGGCTCGCGGAGGAGCTCGCCTCGACCCGGGATCGCGGCCAACCGCCGCCGCTCGGCCACGAGCGGATCGCGGCCCTCGTCCCGGGGATCAGCGCGGTCGCGGAGCAGGTCGCGTCGAGGATCCGAACGGGGAGAGCGTGCGATGAGCAAGAGACGAAAGAAGACCTACACGAGCGAGCAGAGGGCCACAGCGGTCAAGATCGCGAAGGAGTCAGAGGGCAAGTCGATCGGTCAGGTCGCGGGTGAGCTTGGGGTGTCGGAGAGCGCGCTACGCAAGTGGATGCGACAGCATGAGATCGACGCGGGGGGAGGTCGTCCCGGGCAACTGACGACGGAAGAACTGGCGGAGGTCCGAGCACTGCGCAAGGAGCTGAAGCGCGTAACGATGGAGCGTGACTTCTTAAAAAAAGCCGCGGTCTTCGTGTGCCACGAGCGCGCATCGGTGATGCGATCGTCAACTACACCAGTGATGAGGGATGGCCCCTCGGGCTCTATTGCGTCGAAGTCTGGTAGAGCGCCCTTGGCGCGCTTGCCCTCGCTCGAGAGGCCGCCTACCGTGAGCACGATGCACCGCAGGACACTTGCAGCGACGCTTCTTGGCGGCTTTCTCGGTATTTCCTGCACCGAGCCGAACCCGTACCTCTTCGTCTGCGGAAATGGGGTCGTGGAGGTCGAGGTCGGCGAGGCCTGCGACGAAGGATCCGGTAACGGCAAGGGGGCGTGCACGATGGCCTGCCAGACGATCGGCTGCGGTGACGGGACGCTGCAGGATCCGGAAGAGTGCGATCTTGGGGAGAACAACGCCGATGACGGCCCCTGCACCGCCTTCTGTACGCTAGCTGTCTGCGGCGACGGGTTGGTCCTCGCCGACGTCGAGGAGTGCGACGACGGACCTGAGAACAAGGAGACCCCCGACGGTAATGGAGGCTGCTCGACGAAGTGCGAGACGCTGCCGACCTGCGGCGACGGGATCGTCGACCCCGATGAGGAGGACTGCGATGATGGCAATGTTGACGACGACGACGAGTGTCCGTCGACCTGCCTCTTTCCCTACTGTGGAGACGGGATCCTCCAGCCTGGCGAGGGATGCGACGACGGAAACAAGGACGACGGCGACGCCTGCCCGACGACCTGTCAGCCTGCGGCCTGCGGCGACGGTTTCATCTACGAGGGCGTCGAACCGTGTGACGACGGCAACGATGACAACTCTGATGACTGTTTGTCGGCCTGCATCGTCGCGACCTGCGGCGATGGGGTCGTGCACGATGGCGTCGAAGAGTGTGATGACGGTAACGACATCCCCGACGACGGGTGTAGCGAGCTCTGCGTCCGCGATCGACTGGTCTTCTTGACCGAAGAGGCCCTCGCCCCGCCGGGCTTCGGCTCGCTCTTCGGGGCCGACAACGCCTGCCGCAAGACGGCGAAGAACTACGGTTACCCCAACTTCGACAACTTCCGCGCCTGGCTCAGCGACGACGCCGACTCACCGGCGACGAGCTTCTTCCACTCGGAGGGACGCTACGTCATGGTCACGGGCGAAGTCGTCGCCGAAAACTGGGCCGACCTGACCGATGGGACACTCATCAACGGTATCGACCGGACCCTCGCGGGCGAGAAGTTCAACGGCTACCCGACCTGGACCAGCACGCTCCCCAACGGCGAAGCGTGGGAGGACAAGCTCGACTGCGAGAACTGGTCGACGTCGTGGCCCTTGGAGAATGGACGCCAAGGGATCAGCGGCTACACAGACACCCGTTGGAGCGATGACGAGGTGCTCACCGACTGTGGCAGCGGTGGGTTTCTGTACTGTTTCGAGCAGGAGTAGGCGATGAGTGCCTGGCG
Source organism: Polyangia bacterium (assembly GCA_030424595.1). GTDB lineage: Bacteria > Myxococcota_A > Polyangia > Nannocystales > Nannocystaceae > JADJRG01. The sequence continues at coordinate 3,886 of JAUHWG010000060.1, read as the reverse complement.
CATCCACGGGATGGCAGCTTGAGGAGAAGATCACCCGCATCTCCGAAGCGGAGAGGAGACTGGAGGCCGACGTTGTCCAGGTCCAGTGCGGCCTGACCAGGGCACGGACGAGGCCCCCCTCGGGCCCTCGAAGACGCCGCGCCGCTTCTGCAAGTGAGGAGCTCGTCGAAGCCGCGGTCTGCACGGATGTGTGTACCTGGTCCGGCGTCATCGCCTAGGGCTGTAGCGTGCAGTCCAGGTTGCAGCCTCCGTAGTCGCCGTCTGCGTTCTCGCCGCCCTCGTCGCACTCTTCGCGTGGCTCGAGCAGGCCGTTGCCACACTCGGGGTCGCCGCCAGTCGAACCGGAGCTGGTGGTGCCTTCAGTCGTCGAGCCGGTCGTGCCTTCTTCGGTAGGCGAGCCTGTCGTTGTATCCGGGGGGCCCTCTGTGGTTGTGGAGTCACTGTCGGGCACAGTCGTGGATGATGACGTGGGGTCTTCGGGGTCTGTGGTCGAGGTGGTGGGTGAGCTTGTGTTGGGATCTCCGTCGGAGTCCCCCTCGGAACTGCTCGACTCGGTGGCCGAAGTGCTCGTGCTGACGCCGTCCTGGTCCGGGCATCCAGCGAGGAGTAGAACCCCGATGCTCAACGGGGCGAGGAGAGCAAGGGTGAGCGGAGTCGTCATCAGTCAGTCCTCGAAACAGTAGAAGTGGGCGATGCCGAAGCACACCAGCCCGAGGTCGGCGAAGGTCCAGAAGTAGTCGACCTCGGGGCTGTAGCCCGTCCTTCCGTAGGAGTCGTCGGCGACGGACCAGTCGCCGCAGAATTCGCCCGTGTCGACGGCCTCGCCGCTCGCTTCTGTGCTGGTCCAGACCGCGACGTTCGCCTCGCTGCCGTCGGGGTAGGCGTTGATCGGGTGGCTGAGCTGGCCGTCGGTGAGGTCGTCCCAGTCGTCGGCGATGACCGAGCCGTCGACGAGAACATAGCGGGCGCCGCGGGTCTCAAAGCGGGTCGCTGGCGATGACTTGGAGTCGGAGAGCCAGGCGCGAAAGCGCTCGGGGTTGGCGAGCCTGGCGGCCTCGGCCTCGACGACACATCGCGCATCCGCGCCGGCGATGCCCATGATCTCTTCGCCCGTCGGTGCGGCGACGCTGACGAAGACCTGGCGGTCGCGGACGCACTCGGCGTTGCAGCCGTCGCTGGGGTCGGTGTTGCCGTCGTCGCACTCCTCGACGCCGATCTGAAGGACACCGTCGCCGCAGGTGGCGAGGAGGCAGGCGCTGAGGCAGGCGTCGCTGTTGTCCTCGTTGCCGTCGTCGCACTCTTCGGCGCCTTCGTGGGTGAAGCCGTCGCCGCAGGTCGCCCACAGGCAGGTGCTCGGGCACATATCGGTGTCGTCGGTGTTGCCGTCGTCACACATCTCGACGCCGGCTTGGATCGTGCCGTCGCCGCAGGAGGCGAGCTTGCAGGTCGTGAGGCAGTCGTCGGTGTCGTCGAGGTTACCGTCGTCGCACTCCTCCCAGGCCGAGTGGACGATGCCGTCACCGCAGAAGGGGAGGGGGGTGCAGAGCTCCGAGCAGCCGCCTTGGCCATCTGCCTCAGGCTTGTTGGCGGGGCCATCGTCGCACGCCTCGCCGGGATCGAGGTTGCCGTCGCCGCAGGAGACGAGCGTGCACTCCGGCGTGCAAGGGCCCTCGGCGCGGTTGAGGTCGCCCAGGTCGCAGGCCTCGACGCCCTCGTGGACCAGACCGTCGCCGCAGATCGCCACGACGCACTCGGCGGTGCAGGCTGCCCCGTCGTCGTTCGCGTCACCGTCGTCACACTCCTCGCCGTTGGCCTCCTCGACGACGGTGTTGCCGCAGACGTTGATGTAGGGGTTCTCCTCCGTACAGGCCGCGACGGCAGAGCCGAGGACGAGCCCGGGGAGGATGATCCTGAGCCAAGGGTGCATCGGCGGGAGCGTATGCGCATGAGCGGGGGGGAGCAAGGCGTGGAGCAGGCTCTGTTGGGGGTCATTGGAGTGATTTCGGTGATTGGCCCGGCCCTGGAGGGGCTGAGGACGACTAGGTCGGCCGTGTCCCATCGGTGTTGCAGGACACGGAGAAATCTCTAAGAGCGCCGTCATGCCGCTGCTTCGCGGCCGAACGCTCCGGGAGGCCATGCTTGACGGGCCCGTGCCGTGGTGGATCGCCGCGGGCAGGGTCCGCGAGCTCCTCGCCGGGCTCTCAGCTCTCCACGCCCGCGGCGTGCTCCACCGCGACGTCAAGCTCGACAACTGTTTCCTCGTCTGCGACGCCGATCGCGAGACGCTCAAGCTCCTCGACCTCGGCCTCGCCAAGGTATCGCGCGACGACCTGCTCAGCCGTTGACGGTGGTCTCGCACCGGAATTGTCCTGGGCAGCCTGCCCTACATCTCGCCTGAGCAGGCGCTCGGCGAGGCCCTCGACGAGCGCACCGACATCTACGCCGCCAGCTCCCGTGTAGCGAGGTGTCCTGTCTTGTGGACATATGACCACAGCCAGCCAGCTTCGCCGTGACGCTCGATGGTGTCAGCGGCCTCTGGGCTGCTTTCGATGCGTTCCTAAAGGGACATTTAGGGGTCCTGCTACGGGGACGGGTAGCCCTCAGTTGCCACTCGAATATAGCCCTGAAGCAACTTCGCCCGGATCTCTTGTGGGTTGTTGCCCTCTTCCGGCTTGATGTACCTGCGAAGAGTTGACGACAGACCGAGTCGGGGGCTGAGAAACCCAAAGAGTCGCCCCCCGAGTGAGCGCATTTTAATGTCGAAGTCCTCGAAGAGGGGGAAGCTGGGGTCCCTAGGACACGGCTGAGCAATGCTGTTGTTATCTTCGATCATTCCGCACGAGAAAACACGCCTGTAGACGTCGTGGACGCGCCCGCTCGAATCCTCCTCATCGAACTCATACGTGCTTCTTCTCCAGGCACCGCAGACCGGGCATGCAAACTCATCGCGGAACTCCGAGACCTCTGCCTCATACGCCGACAACTTTGCTTCGAGGAGCTTGACGTACCCTTCAAGCTCTTTGGAGGCCCGTGCTATCTCCCTCCACCGGGGCATCGCAGAGGCATCAAGCTCTTGACAGGGGGGGATCTTCGTCGTCCACTTCGTCTTCGGCTTGTCCGGCACGGTGTCAGGGGTGATCTCTTGCCACCAAATGGACTTGAAATCACCGCTGACCAATACGAGTATCACCGGGAGTGAGCATCCAAACCAGTACTCGGGATGTCTCCCCCTGTCGTCTCTGAAGGAGATTTCTCCTGTCCTCAACTTTTCGTAGTAGGACTCGCCGCACTTGACCTGGAGGGCGATGAACATCCCCGTCTCGTCCCCATCTTCGTCTCTCTCTTCAACGATCGCGTCGATGCCCACATCCTTGATAGGAGTCTCCCGAAGGGTCCAGCCGAGCGACTCAACGCGGTCGCCAACCTTGTAGATGCTCCGGCGTTCCTTCGACATGAGACCATGTTAGGATATCGAGAGCACCTCTGTGTTGTCCAGGATCCTGGATCCTGGATCCTGGATCCTCGACCCTGCGCACGCTCAGGTCCCCCGCCTGGTCTTGCGGTCTTGTCTGCTCGCGGGCCGCGGGTCGTCGCCGGCTGCAGAGCCTCGCTCAACGTCTCGGAGAACGACCCCGCGGCGCCCCAAGGCGCGGGAGTGATCTCCAAAATTTGGTTCGATTTTGGTTCGATTTTGGTTCGCTCCGAAGCCAGACCCCGTCAGAGACCGTCCTGGGTGCGCTATGGGCCCATAGAGACCTATACAACGATTACACATACCTGTGTGGAAATGCCCGTGCGCCGCCGAATTCGCGACTTTGCGCGCTTTGCGACGCGCGATTCTCTGCTTGAATTGGTTCGATTTTGGTTCGATTTTGGATGGGATGGT
>JAUHWG010000027.1 GCA_030424595.1 Polyangia bacterium | reverse complement strand
CGCGCCTGGTTGGTGCTGCTCAAGCAGCTCGTCGATGATGTCGTCCTTAATCTTCATGTCGGCTCCTGCCTTCTTGGAGCCTCACTTCAGCCTGTTCGGTCTCGTACACGAAATTTCGTACAGGGCCCGTTCATCTCGCTTCTCGCCACCGGCGCTACCTTCGGCGTATCTCTCTTCTACGGGAGGCACCTGCTTGCATCCTGGCTCTGCTTTGAGTGCGGGATCATCGGCGGCTTTGTCAGCATTCAGCAGCGCCTGCATAAGGTCGTGGATGAGGAGCTCGAGCTCCTCTCCCACTCCTGGTACGCGATCCTCCTCATCCCGCTCTATGGAGGGATCTTCGCGCTGCTGCTCTACGTCATCTTCCTCTCCGGGCTCATCGAGGGGCACCTCTTCCCCGAGTTCTACATCCCGCCATTCTACGACCCGCCAACGGAGCTCGATGTCATCCGCTTCCTCGCGGACACCGTGCCGAAGAGCGGCCCGGACCTCGCCAAGCTGATCTTCTGGTGCTTCCTCGCCGGCTTCTCGGAGCGGCTGGTGCCGCAGATCATCGCCCGCGTGAGCCAGTCGATGCAGCTCCCGGACAACGTGCAGAGTCTGACGTCCGAGATCGTCTCGCTCGCAATCGACGACAAGGAGGCGACCGACGACCCTCCAGAGGGCCATGAGGGGTCACAGCCCGAAAGCGTCGCGAAGGCGCGCGACTATCTCGGGAAGGACGGCCATTAGCACGTCTGGGCCGCGCAGCTCTTACGAAAAACATGCGCAGACTCCGAGGGCGTACAAGAGGCAGAGCTAGGGTAGAGTGCCACGAGTATGTCGAGGATAAAGGATTCCACATTTGCCGAACTGTCTATGGCGGAGATCGCCGTCGAACTAGACGTGCTCGGTGATCATTCTACCGCTGACGAGGTCCGAGCGCTGGTCGAATCGCGCTCCACGGATGATTCGGCACACACTGAGGTCGCCCGAAGTGTCTTCGCCCGTCCGTGGACGCATAAGGCGACGTCGGTGGCGTTCGTGGCGGAAGACAGGACGTTCACGTCGGCGGCGGACCTCACTGGGGACAAGACGCTCATCGGAAGTAAGATCAACCTCAAGCTCGATGGGTTCCACATCAACAACTACCCCGGTCTAGGAGAGCATGAGATCGCTGTGCGTTGGGGAGTTAGCCATCATGTCAAAAGTTCGATGGAAGCCGAGCGAGTGACCTTCACCCAACGCTTCACGGTGCGGGACCATGGCGCGAGCGGCTACTCTGGTTTTCCGATCTTCCTGGGCCTGGTGGTTGCACCTGCCGGGATCGGCTTCACGCTGGACATCACCTACCTCAAGAACAAGAGCGCCGAGCGGTTCTTGAGTTTCCTCAAGGACCCCGCGATCGCCGGCGGCCTGGAGATGATTCAACAGGCCAACCCCGCGATCGGTGCGGTAACTGCCATGGCGACGGGGGCGGTTGAGTCCGTCTTGAAGAGCAACGACGGGCGCCTGATACACAACAACGTCTATGTAGGTCTCGACTTTCAGGATGCGCCCACCGGCATTCGCCTCGCCGAGGGCTCCTATGTCATCGCTCAGACCCCCACACAATCGCTGGAGTGGTCAAAGTGGAAGCTGGCGGACGGTGGCGACGTCATTCCAGTCGAGGTCGACTCTGATGAGGTATTCCCCTACAACTATTACCTGCTGCGGGTGGAGAGGGTCTCCCCCCCGGAAGGCGGAGGCTGAAGAAGGCGGGCTCCGGAGCTTGCGTCGACGTTCGAGCAGGCGATCGATAGTTGCACATCAATCCCTTCGCCAATGAGATGTACAGAGGTTTTTCATGACACGATTCATCCATCTTTCTGACCTTCATATTCACGGGGACATGCACAGAGAGGAGAATGAAAACTGCAAGAAGGTCGTCCAGATTGTCTGCGAGCACTATCTTGACGATGAGACAAAGCCCGTCGTCCTGATAACCGGCGACATCACGGATGACGCCAAGGAGAATCAGTATCGTAACGCAGTCACGCTCCTGCGACCGCTAACAGAAGCGGGGTTCAAGCTCCTCGCGTGCCCCGGCAACCATGATTACGGTCGCTGGGGAAATTTTTATACCGAAGCGGGGCAAGACCGCTTTCGACGGCACATCATGGTCGACCTGCTCGCCTTCCCAGGCGCGGAGACGGCGACGATGGAGGATCTTTTTCCGACGACGTGCGTGGTCGACGACGTGGTGTTCATTGGTGTCGACTCCGTCGTCGAGCGCGAGGATGACGCAGCCCACTTCGCGAGCGGAGAGGTCGGAGAGCTGCAGCGGAGCAAGCTTGCAGAGCTCCTACGCGTGCACAGCAAGAAGCGAAAGGTCGTCTACTTCCACCACCACCCCTTCGACCGTCATAGGGTTATGCGGATGGTCGACGCCGAGAAAGTCATGCGGCTCCTCGCCGGCAGGACCGACTTCCTCTGCTTCGGTCATGACCATCAATCGTGCGCTTGGCCTACCAAGGACGGGATCGACTGGGTCGTGGCGTCCGGAAAGAGCACAAGGCGAAACTCCCAGTACAAGTTTCAATTTCGAGAGGGAAGCCTTCATAAGTCGCATACTCGGCTCTCGATGCTCTCGTTTACTCTGGACTAGGACATGTGACGAAGAGCTGCGAGAGCTGTGTTGGCGCGAGCGGCCGCGGCGAGGACGGGATGAGCCGAGCTCGGAGGTGATGGTGGCTCGGGAGACCCCAGCGGGCTGCGGGTGCATCGCGCCGTGCTGGGGTGAGGTCTGCGGGGGTGCTTGTGACGGCGATCCCGGCGGACTGCTCCGCCAAGACGGCGGCTGACGCCTTTCATCACCTCGACCTTTTCCAGCAGAGTTTGACAAGCAGCGCGTGCACCAACTCTTCGCTGCCGACGGCTTGTGCTACGTCATACGATCGGGCGCTACGTCGTGCGGCGGGTCGCCTCGAGCCCTATGGGATTGGGGGCGGACAGGCACACGCGGGGACCTTGGGTTCGCCTCCGTCCACGTAGCAGCCTTCGAACCCCTCGGCGATCGGGATCCCGCAGCCCAGACTCAAGACATGGTGCTCGTCCTCGAACTCTCGATAGAAGCCGTCGCACGGCGGTTCCCCCTGGCCGCCGAAGATCGTGGCCCTGCACACCTCGTAGGTATCGCCCTCGCAAGAGTCGCCGTCTTCGTCTGCGGAACCATAGAAGATGACACCTTTGCGACACTCGACGGTGACGCCGGACTCGCCCTCGTAGAAGCGTGTCTGGCACTCTTCTTGGGTAAGGCCCTCGCAGCCGAGAGCGGACTCGCAGGCCTCTCCCGGGACCTGCTCCGGGTCATCGGTGAACTCCTCGCACGCGGGAATTACACCGCTTGTGGGGTCCAGGCCGGTGGTCGCGTTGGTGGTCACGCCTTCTCCTGAGTCCTCGGTTGTGCCGGAGTTGCTCGTGCCCACGTCGCCGGTGGTCGTGGCGTTGGTCGTGCTCGTGCCGACGTCGCCGGAGGTCGTGGTGTTGGTCGTGGCGCTGTTTGTGTCCTTGGAGACACCGGTGCTGGTGTCTCCCGTCAGGCCTTGGGTATCGGGTGCGGTCTCCTTGAAGTCGGTGACACTGATCGTGCAGCCAGGGTTGAGAAGTAGGAATGCGAGCGAGCAAGAAAGCGCGCGGAGAGGTGACACGAGGCGTTGTTTCATTCTACACAGAGGCTTCTCCGCGTCTCTCTAGTTCTGGTTCTCCGATCGCGATTCTTGTCGCGTCTGCTCGAGAAGTCCGCTCCCGGCGTGGTGCGGTTCGGAAGTTCAAGCCGCGGCGAGGCCGAGCTCAGGACCGGAATCAGCTCGCTGTCCTTATGGGCGCGCAGGCTGCGATCACTACAGCGGCGGCTCGAGCCGAAGCAAGAGCTTGGTTGGGGAGCTGGGAAGCACCGGACGATCAGCGGCGAGGCTGGCGCACCTGGCAGTGACGTCGCGGAGAATGAGATCGCTAGGCAGGCTCGCGAGCCTCGGTCCAACCCCGGCCTGGGGGCCACCGCTTCGGGTCACGCCACGAGGGCTCTCGATGTCCGACGTGCAGAAGTGATCTCCAAAAATTGGTTCGACTTTGGTTCGATCTTGGTTCGATCTTTGATCGACCCCCTCACAAACGCCCCAACGGACCGCCTAGGGGCGATTCTCGGTCGACAGAGCCAAGAGCGGTGATGAGGAGGACGTCGACTGTGGCGGCTCCACTTGCAACTCCTGCTACGGCATGTACCAGCACCGCTGGAAGGGGGCGGAGTCGGTGGCGTCCGGGAGTTGGAAGAAGATCGCCGGTGCGGACGCGCCGATCACGACCCGCGGTGGTCCGCTGGAGATCGAGCTCAGCATCCCGCTCAATGGCGGCGGTGACTCTGCGTGTCGGCCGACGATCGACGGCGAATGGGCTGGCAAGGCGCAGAACCTCCCGCAGGTGGCTACCTGGCATGAGGGCCGGATGCGCACCAACTTTGCGCCGCAGATGTGGAACCGCGTCCGCGTGTACTACGATATCCCCGCAGGAGATCACACGCTCGGTGTCGAGTGCCGGACGAGCTCGGGCAGCGTCAGCGTCGGTCGTGCTGAGAGCACCGCCGTGGCGATCACGCGGGAGTACGACCAGGTCAAGAACAAGGTTTTCCAGAAGGTCTCGCTGGCAGGGACGGCGATCGGCGTCACGGACCCGATGTTGAAGCTGGCGGGCAGCGACCTTACCTTCGACTCGGCCGGCGGCGACATCGAGGTCGCGATCAGCTTGCCTATCGGCACCGGAGGCCACGCGGGGTGCCTCCCGTTCATGGACGGCAAGCCTATCCCATCCGAGGAGCAGACCTACCAGAACGCGCGCTGGCAGGCGGGGCTCACGAGCACGTATGCGAGCTGGACGATGTGGCATCACTCGCGGCTGTACAAGAACATCAGCGCGGGCACGCACACATTCTCGATCCGTTGCTACAACGACTCCGGCACCCTCGACGTCAGCGCTACGGACTCCGCGAGCGTGCTGATCGTCCGTGAGCTCGACAATGTCGCGGACAAGGTCGGCCAAGGCCATGATGCCTATGGTGGCGCTTGGAAGATCAACAACGGGATCGACTCGAACTGGTACGACATGACTGAGTACCAGACCACGCTCACGGTCGAGCACGGCAATATCGAGGTCCAGGAGTTCACGAGCTACTACCATGTCAACGGCGGCGCTTGGTTCACCTGTCGCCCGGTGATCAACGGATCCTGGCTCGGCACGACCGGAGGTGAGGTCTTCAGCTCCAACGAAGAGGAGGGGGTGGCGCACCAGCAGTACTCCAACGGTCATCACGCGATGTGGAGTCGCCGTCGGGTGTACACCGGCTTCCAGCCAGGCGACTACGAGATCTCCATGCAGTGCTTGTCGAACGGAGACAACTTCTGGGCAGGCCAGTATGGTCAGGGCACCTTCACGGTCCGCGACGTCCAGCTCATCGGCGACGTGTAGCAGAGCGTGGCTCGGCCCTCGGGTGAGGGCCTGAGCTGCTCGGGGGCCACCTGCACGCACGGCCTTCACGGGGCCTCGGTCGACGCTGTCGACGGGGCCCCTGCGCGTCTATGACGTCATCTCACCCTCTCAAGGGGGAGTGTGGTGAGCAGCGTCGCGAGATCGGGGTAGAGTCGAGACAGCCGCTGCCTATCGAGCGACGAGCTGCGCAGTCGGAGGTAGGCGGCGAGGTGCTCGCGGGCGCTCGGCTCGTCGCCATAGTGGAGATAGTGCGCTGCCAGCATACGCTCGGCCTCGGCGATATCGTCACCGGTACTGCTCTCCCGCACTCTGAGGAGGATCCTGAGCTCGCGCTCACGTTCACCGCGTTCGTGCGCCAGCTCAGCGCGGAAGAGCAGGATCTGTAAGTACTTTGGAGCCGAGGAGGGGAGCTGGAGGAGCAAAGGGTCGTCCAGCAGCGCCAGTGTCGATGGAGAGTGGATCCGTTTTGCGCCGCGGAGCCAGCTCTGCCCCACGAGTGCGGCGGTACGGCTCGGATCCAAGTCCGCGAGGATCGGCAGCAGCGCCCGGTGATGGGTTCGGAGGAGATCGACCAGCTCTTGGGTGTCGCCCCCTGCCAGCGTCTCAGCGACGAGCGTCCGTGCCTGCGCGAGGTCGTCGTTGGCGAGCGCGTCCAGGAGTCGGTGACGAGTCGGCTGCGCTGGCTCAAAGGGGGGGAGCTGTGCGCCTACGACGCTCACTCGCCTCAGGACGAACTCTGCGAGCTGGCTGCTGTGCTCCGAGCCGGAGCCGCTGGACCGAACCTCTAGCTCGAGCGGACCTGGCGAGAGATCGACCGCCTCGCCCCGCGCGCGCTGTGCCAACCTATCGTCAAGCCGGCACAGCAGCGACCCCCCGGGCATGCGGATCGCGCTGAGTCGGACGCTGAGGTCGAGGTCTTGCGGGTCGGCAACTTCGATGAAGTTGTGGATATTTCCGCAGAGCACCTTGGCCCTCACGTCGAGCCCGCCGCCCTGTCCGCCCACGCTCACCTCGACCAAGGGCGTTTCGACCCCGGGACGACGGATCGAGACGGAGAAGCCTGAGGCGAGCTCGAGCCTCGTCACATCGAGCTCAACCTCGAGGCCGATGAGCCCGCCGTCGTACTCGAGCGGTCGGTTGAGCAGGAGCGCCTGACTGTTCCAGGCGCGTAGGCGCTGACCGTCCGCGCTGGGGGCGATGGAGCGGGGGGCTACGATCTGCCAAGCCTGAGCGATCGGGAGATCCGCAAGTACGGTCGACCGCGGCGTGTGAACGACAGACCTCAGCTCCTCGGCCTCAGCCGCGGCCTTCGGGCTGCCTCGCGCCAAGAGCTCCAAGAGCGGGAGCGCCTTCGCGTTCTCCCCCACGTCACGCCAGATCGACGCGGAGTTTCGCCACGCCTCGTCACGCGAGGCCCCGACGAGCGCACGCTCGCCAGCACGCTGCCAACGCTCGGCGATGGCGGGCAGGTTCTGGGCGGTCGGCGTCGTCTGCTTCGCCGCCGCTCTCCAGATCGCTGCCGCGGCGACGTCATCGGCGGTCCGCCGCGCCGCCTCCTCGATGGCCTTGACGCCCGCGTCTTCGAGCCCGAGCTGGATCAGCTCTTCGGCGCGGGCGAGCTGAGGCAGGTCGCCGACGATGATCGCGGGCTCCTCCAGGGGGGGCAGCGGCGTATCGCCGACTCCGGCGAGGAAGCACTCTTTCTTGTCGGTGAGGAGGAGCACCTCTGCGGCAGGGTCTTCGTCGAGCTGCCACGCCTGGATCGCGTTGATACCGCGGATGAGGATCGGCTCCTGAGATGACTGGAAGACGACGCGGAGCACTCGTTCGTCGTCGTGGTACAGGCTCTCGAGAATCTCATCATCGCCGTCGCCGTCGAGGTCCGCGATGACCAGCGGGTTTTTGGGTTCTTCCGGAAAGGCGGCCTGGACGTAGCGCTCCTGAATCAGCTCGCCGTCCTCGAGGCGAAAAATGTAGAGCCCAGGAGGATCGCCGGTCGGGGAGGCGTCGCCAAAGACCGCTCGGCTCCCGTACCCATCTGCCCTGTGGGCGAGCACGCGCACGCTGCCATCGGCGCGTCGGAGCACTCCGACGCGGTATACGTCGCCCAGCAGACGGTCCGCTGCGACCTCGATCGCGTCGTCCGAGAGGGTGTACACGCGGACGGCGAATCTGCCCCACGGACCGAGGCCGGCGACCACCTCCGGGACTCCATCGCCGTCTAGATCGCCGACATCCACGCTGTTGATGTCCGCGAGGAGCTCCGCGGTCTCCGGGTGCGCTTGCTTGAAGCGCCAGCTGTCGCCATCGAGGGTGCCTAGGAGAATGTTCCGATCGGGGGGGCCGAGGCCGACGACCAGGCGCCCGTCTGGGAGCTGGGCCATGGAGAGCACGCGGCTACTGTCGATCGTCCCCTCGAGATGAAAGCCGTCCGCGCCGATTGTCCATATACGGTGGACCTCGCCCTGGCGCGCGGAGAGCCTTGGCGGAACCCCTGGGAGCAACACCGGGGGGTGGGCCCAGCTGTCTGTGAGGTGCTCGGGGAGTCGGAGGGTGCGGGTCTCCTCGGGCGTCTCGAGGTCGAGGACGACCAGCTCGCGCCGCCAAGGCTCGACGACGTAGAGCTCGTCGCCGTGGCGCATCGCGCTGGGCTCGGTGATGTAGGGTGCGAGGCCCGGTAGCGGTGTACCGCGGGAGAGAGCGTGGACAGAGTCGGCGATCCCTGGTCTGGCCTCTGCGGCTGACTCGAAATCGCGACGTGCGAGCGCAGCATCGGCGTTGAGCGCCCCGAGGCTCACACCGTCTCGCTGCAATGAGCTGGAGAGGCGGGCCAACGCCCGCAGGTGGCCCGTCGAGTACATTGTCGCCGCCAGCAGGCGCTTGATGACGACGCGCTGCGCTTCGTCGGGCGATGCCAGGTATGCGCTAGCGATCGCGTCCAGGGCTCCGGTCGCGTCTCCAGCCCGCTCCCGTCGTGCGGCCTCTCCGATCCAGGCCGTCGCCAAGGCCGGTGTGTTCTGGACGCTCGGGAGCTCGACGAAGGCCGCGAACGATCGTGAGGCCTGCTCGGGGTCGGATCCCGAGAGCACAGCCTCCATGGCGCTCCGCGCAGACTCGGCCTCGCGAAACCGTTGCGCCTCATCACGCGCTTCGACCCAGCGAGTGCCGACGATACCAGCGCCGATGAGGAGCGCGAGGAGCAGCAGTGTGGCGAGCGCGCGACGGTTTCGAGCGATGAAGCGTTCGAGGAGGTAGAGGGGTGTTCGCGCCTTCGCGGTCACCGGCTGACGAGCGAGGGCCCGTCGGAGATCGTTCGCGAGGGCGCCTGCGCTAGCATATCGCTCCGCCCTCTCGTCGAGCGACGCGCGCTCGATGATCGCCTGCGTGTCCCCTCGCGCGAGCGGTAGGAGCAGGGCGCTGATGCGCCCCAGCGCGTAGACATTCGCGCGGTAGTCGGCAGTGCGCTCGGAGAGCCGTCCTGGGCTGATGAACCCCTGGGTGCCGCCGATGAAGGAGCGCTTCTTGCCCACCCGCTGCGACAATCCGAAGTCGAGGACCTTGAGCGTGCCATCGCTGCTGACGAGCACGTTGTCGGGCTTGAGGTCGCCATGCACAAGCCCCGCCTGCGCGGCGTGCTCGACCGCTTCGCACAGCTCGATCAGGAGGGAGAGCACCCGGCGTTCGGGCCACCCACGCGTCGCCTGGTCGATCGGCGACCCTCGGACGAGCTCCATCGCCAACCACGGTTGCCCCTGCGCCTCAAATGCTTCGTACACCTGCGGGATCGACGGGTGGAGCAAGCCGCCGAGCGCCTGCACCTCGTCGTGGAACTGCTCGAGCGCAGCCTCGGTCCGCATCCAGGGGTGGACGGTCTTCAGCGCGACCTGGCGCCTCGGATGCTCCTGCTCGCCGAGGTAGACCACGCCCATCCCACCGCTCCCGAGATGCTCGACGATGCGGTACGAGCCGACGCGCTCTGGCAGGGGCTCCTCCGCGACCTCGGGCTCAGCCACCGCCCGTTGACTCATGTGGCGCGCGATCGAGCCGAGCCGCAGGCTGTCGAGCGCGTGGGGTCGTCGGTCCGACTCGACGAGCGCTAGCACCTCGGCGATCAGCGCTGTATCACCTCCGCATTCTGCGATGAGAAGTGTGTCGAGCTCGGATGGCGCGGCGTCACACACCACGAGGAAACAACGCATCGCTTCGGCACTGACTCCCAATCCCCGCTCCCCTCAAATACTATGGAAAAGATGAGTGATGCCCCCGAGGACTCCACAACTTGGACCGGAGGAGCTCGACGCTCTCCTGCCAGGCATCTACGATGAGTTGCGGTCGACTGCCGCCCGTCTGCGCCGCCGGTATCGGATCGGCGATGCGGCGCGACCGACCTCGATCGTCCACGAAGCGTGGATGCGTATGCGCCGTGCCTCGCTCACCATCAACTCCGAGGCACACCTCGCCGCGGCCGCGGCCGTGGCCATGCGCAGCGTCCTGGTCGACCGCGCGCGGAGGAGCGCGGCGATCAAGCGAGGCGGATCCTTGACGCGCGTCGTCCTGACGGAGGTCGGGATAGAGCAGGGGACGATCGAGCTGCTGGCGCTGGATGATGCGCTGAAGGAGCTCTCGTCGCTCCATCAGCGCGCCGCAGAGGTTGTTCACCTCCGCTTCTTTGGCGGCCTTGAGATGCAGGAGATCGCCACACTGCTCGAGATCTCGCAGCGCACGGCCGAGCGCGACTGGCGGATGGCGCGGGCGTGGTTGGTGGAGCATCTCACCCGCCAGTAGGCGAGGACCTCTGCGGTGGCTCTTCACTGTCAGCACCTAGGAGGCCGTGGCAAAAGTCCCGCACGCTCTCGCTGGCCCTCGTCGCCCCTCTCGGCCCCGCCGAAACTTGCGGTACGGCCCGGTACAGCGGCGTTTCGTCGAAGCCAAGAGAGCCAACGATTGCGGCGCGAGAGCCCACGGGACTTTCACCACGGCCTCCTAGCGAATGTCCTGACGAGGCTGAGCTGGCTAGTCACGCGGTAGTCACCGTGTGGAGAGAAGACGTGGACCACCTCGCAGACGCTAGCACTGGGAGGGCGCGCTGGGGGTTCTCTATGGAGATTCACCATCCGTGTACACGCAGGTCCTGGCCACCCTCAGGGTGGGGGCCTGTCTGTGGTCAGCAGCGCCTGTCTTTGGAGAAGGAGGCGAAAGAGCGCGCGGCATCGTCGGAGCGGGAGTCGCCTCGCCCACCTCCGGAGGAGCTCGCTTGTCCTGCGCAGGCCCTCGAGGTCGCGGAGAAGCGGCGCGAGCTCGACCCCGTCGATGAACGCGATCGGGTGGTCCAGGCCCGGGGCGTGCAGCGCCGAGGTCTCGACGATCCAGCCGTCGCGAAGCTGGGGAGTTGGCCGCACGGAGGCGCGAGGGTGGAGATAGACGAAGCGTTCGAGGCGTTCGATGTGTTCGGATCGTTCTGGTGTTGGACGGGGAGCGCGGGCCGGCGTGGGCGAGCGCGGGTCCACCAGCTCCTCTCCGCGGGCGCTCCAGAACGGTCGCTCGGCGTAGCGGCGCACGCTCCTGTACTGGGCCCTCGTCGCGGACAGGTGGGCCGCAAAGGAGCGTTCGAGGCTCGACGTGTAGAAGTCTACAGCTGCGGCTGTGGCCGCAGGTCGGCGGAGGATCGTTCGCGCCGCGACCGCGCCCTGAATCGCGCCGCGTAGCCCGCTGAGGATCCCGTGCCCTGTCAACGGATCGAGGCTCAGGGCTGCGTCACCGATCCTGAGGTAGTCGGGCTCGGCGACGAGGGCCGCGCGTCCGCACCCGGCGTTGACCAGCCACGGCTCGCCCCGCAGAGATCCGCGGCGACAGCAAGAGAGGAGCTCGGACCGTCGCAGGAGCCTCTCCAAGGCCGCGCGGAGCGCCCGCGATCGCGACGCCGAATCGCCGGGGGTGGTCACCCCGCGTGCGTCCCGTGCGTCCATACAGGCGACCACGCTGACGGTGCCGCTCGGGAGCGATGCCCCCCAGATCCACGCGTCTGGGAGCGCCTCGAGGCACGGAGCTCGCGGGGGGTGGGGGACACCGTCGAGCGTCGCGATCAGGGCGACGGTGCGGGGGGCATGGTCTGTGCGGAGTCCAGCGCGACGTCCCCGGGCGTCGATCAACAAGGTGGCGTCGATCGTCCGCGTGCCGGCCACGAGTCGCCAGCCGCCGCCGGGGCGTCGGCGACATCGGGCCGTCGCCGTCACCTGGGAGACCTCGCTCCCTAGCTCGTCGAGAAGCCTGGCCTCAAAGACTCCTTTGTCGACGATGAGCTCGTCGCCGCCACGTGTCGGCACCTGTGCGCTCGTCGTCTCGCTCCAAAGCAGCGATCGTTGAGATACGCTGAGGGCGTCGCTGGTCGTGATCGCGCCATCGAGCGCGCACTCGCGGAGCAGCTCGACGGCGGCGGCAGGCAAGGAGCGGCCCGTGCTACGCGGAGCTCTGCGCCCGCGCTCGACGAGAACGGTTCGGAGCCCGTAGCGGGCCAACCGTGACGCCGCTGCGACCCCCGCAACACCCCCGCCGACCACTGCGACGTCGAATCGACGATGCTCATGGTGCATGCGCGGGCTCCTGCGCGGGCTCTGCGTCGAAGTACCAGGGCGCCTTGACCTGCAGGGTCACGTAGGTCTGGAGACAGTAGTGCAACCAATCGCGGATGAACGAGCAGGCGGGTCGACCGCGACCGAGGACCTCGTGGTGACAGCCGCCGCCGCAGAGATAACGCGCCCAGCAGCTCCGACAGGGCTCCTGCGTGTGGACGTGGCGCTCGCTGAGCCAGCGCCGCTGGGCCGGGCGATCCAGGCCAGCGTCGAGCGTACCCATCTGCCCGTGCTCGTCGTTGATGAAGCGGTGGCAAGCGGCGACCTCACCGCTCGCCGAGACGCCGAAGTAGCCTGCCCCGGCTCCGCAGGGGTAGGGCCGATGGGTCCCCCTGTGCAGCTCCTTGAGCGCGCTCGCGAGGTTGGCGAAGGGGACCCGCCGTCCGGCGATCGTCTCGCGCTGAAAGTGCTGACCGCAGGCGAGCATCTGCTCCAGCAGAGCGTCGAAGTCCGCGCCTTGCATGCGCCCCAGGCCGCTCGGCGAGCGGAGCATGGGGGAGAAGCCGACGCTGTGAAAGCCCAGCTCGACGAAGGTCTTGAGCGTCTCCACGAGCCGCAGGTTCCTGGGGGTGACGGTGACGCGGGCCGAGACCTCGTGTCGTCCCTCTGCCGCGAGCAGGGGCGCCAGCCGCTGGAGGATATGATCATAGCTGTCGCGTCCGCCGCGGAGTGGACGTAGCTTGTTGTGAACCTCACCGACGCCGTCGAGGCTCACCGTCACGGCGAACGCATGGTCGACGAAGAGGTCGATGTCCTGGGCGGTCAGCAGCGTCGCGTTGGTGGTGATCCTGAAGCGCACCCGGACTCCGCGGGCCGCAGCCTGCTCCGCCGCGTACTCGGTCGCCTGGCGAACAACGGCGCGGTTCACCAGCGGCTCGCCGCCCATGAACGCTAGCATCACGCTCTCGCCAGGATCTGTCTCCTCGAGCAGGCGATCGATCGCCGCATGGGCCGTGGCGAGGGGCATGCTCTGCGGGCGCTCGCCGAAGTCCCCGCCGGAGGCGTAGCAGTAGGTGCAGCCCATGTTGCACTTCTGCGCGACGGCCAGCGAGAAGGCGTGTATCGGCGGATCGACGAGGGGAATGTCGTCGATCCGGGGAGTCGAGCGGAGCCCGAGCTGCTCTGCGGTGAGGCTCTCCAGCCGGCCGATGAGCGCGGGAGAGAGGTCGTAGATCTGCGATCCGTTGACGACGAAGAGGTGCTCTCCGGTCTCGCTGGAGAAGGGGTGAAGCTCGGCGCCCTGGTCGTTCATTCGCACGTCGTGACCTCCGTGAAGCACACGCCCACGCCTCTGCGCGCCGCCGCCTCCTGGAGCCTCTCCATCCGATCACGGGAGCAGAGCTGGTGCTCGCTCGCCCCCTCGAAGTCGGTGGCTGCGGCGGTCTGAAAGCCTGCCCTCACGCTCTCGAGGATCTGCTCGTAGAGATCGAGCGCTTCTTCGCACTCTCGCCGTTCTCCGAGACGGATGGTCCGCAGGTAGGGCCAGCCCGAGTCGGTCTTCGAGTATCGACGTAGGCTCGCGGCGCTGCGACAAAACGCCCTGTAGTGATCGGCCCCGTCGCTGTCGATGCGAACGGCGAGCTGATAGAGGTCCGGTGGGTACTCGGGCTGCCGAAGGGTCGCGACCGCCCGCGCGTAGGCGCCGTCGATAAAGCCGCTCGGCTGCTCGATGTCGATGAAGTCGGCCAAGGCCTCGGGCGTGCACGGGCGCAGCTGAAAGGGCCTCTTCATCTCGCCTCGCGGCCCTGACCTGGAGCGCGGGAGCACGGCCGCAGGCGTCACCACAGGCTCGTAGCCCGGGACGAGGCCATGGTCGCGGAGCCCGGCCAGGATCTGGTTGACCCAGCGAAGATGCGACATCTCGCTGATGGCGATCATGAGCAGCTGACGGCGCAGGAGCGCCGCCTCGTCCGCGAGGCGGGGGAGTCGCCGCGCGTCGACCTCATCGGCGCTTCGGATCGAGAAGTGCGCATAGAGGTATTCGAGCGAGAGGGCGAGCTCGAGCGGGGCGAGCTCGACGCGGAGAACCCTGGCGAGCTCCTCTGGGCTGTCGTAGGGGGCCTCGCGCTCGGTCGCCGGCGGTCTGTAGACGTCGCCGATCTCGCGCTGCTCGAGCACCACACTGAGCTCAGGCCAGCGCGCGTTGAGCTCGTGCGGGTTCATCTGATGGGGGCGATTGTCGTAGTACGATCCGCCGGTGAAGGCCCTCCCTGCGGCGCTGCGATCGGCGCGCAGCCAGTCCATGCGGATGCCGGCGCGCGCCTCGTCCTTGGCCTCGCCGAAGACCACATCGGGCCGGTTTGAGGCCCAATACATACAAGCGCAGTCGCGAAAGTCGTGCTGCCACGGAGAGCAGAGGCTCTGGACCATCTCCCCGGGCTGGAAGACGTCGTTGATCACCCCGGTGGTCGGGTCGACGTAGATACGCCGCCAACCGTGGAGAACGATCGGATCAGCGGCCGCGTCACGACGCTCGAGGCAGATCGAGACCGGCCCCGGATCGAGCCCTCGGACGATGCGCCACACCGTCATGCCGTCGAGCGGAGCCCGCTCGCCTCCGGCGTCGACCTCGACCATGTCGATCGTGTGGGCCTCCTGCGTGACGGATCTGAGGAACCACTCCCCCTTGCTCAGCGCGCGTCCGATCGGGCCGTGGTAGGCGGCGAGGAGCGGGATCGCGTCGGGATCCCGAGGCGGCAGGTCCGGGTCGCTCTCGTACTCCAACGACACCAGGAGGGCGCCGTAGACCTCTGGATCCTCGGCCGGAAGGTTCCGGTGCTCGCGGCTCGCGAAGTTGAAGACGAGCCCCGGGAAGAAGCGGCGGTCGAGGTTGCGGACATCGACCTCCAGGCCGGGGAAACAGTTGCCGACGGCATCCTCAAGGCGGCTCGTGACAGGGTTCCCATCCGCCATGTACTCGAGGCGCGCGGTCAGGTTTCGCGGGTAGATGCCGCGGCCTTGGGGGCGCTCTTGGGGGATCTCGACGACCGCCGCCGGGTTCTCCTCGAGCCAGTCGATCAGGTCCATGAGGGCGTCGTACTGGCGCGAGCTTATCGACAGCGGCTCCCGCCCCGAGTCTCGCATATACGGGGGCATTCGCATGTCGTGGAGGGTGTCGCGGAAGCGACGTGGATCGCGGGTCGATCCGTCAACGTCATCGGCGGCTCGCGGGGATAGCTGGGAGAACCTCGCGAAGGGCGGCCGGAGGAGCTTGCGAAACCTGTCGGGCTGGGTCCGCAGCACGTGGAGCAGCTGCGGCGCGTGGACCAGCGCTGCGTGCACTTGCCGGGCGACGTCGGTGAGCGGGGTACGGCTGTCCGGAGGGCCCGCTCGCTGCACATGGGCCGAGACGCGGGAGAGCGGGCGATCGGCCGCGCTCATCCCGTCAAAGCCGGTGCTCGGGGCCTCTGGAGCGGGCTCGCCCCCGGTACGCTTGAGATTCTCGCGGACCAGGTAGTCCCTCGCGGCGTCGAGGTTCAGCAGGCTTAGGTTCTCAAAGGCGCGGGCGAAGAGGTCGGAAGTCTCGCTCAGCGCCTCTCCGACGGTCGCTCGGGAGACCCCGTGGCGTGGCAGCTCCCGGTCGGCGAGCTCGTCGGAATAGGAGTACACCGGCCGCCGATCGGGCGCGTAGTCAGGCTGAGCGACCAGGGCGCGGGCGGTCGCGGCGTAGCGCTCACCGTCCACGACGAGCTCGAGCTTGATCGCAGCCTCGCAGGTGTCATCGACGACCCCCCAGCTGACGCTCCCGTCGACGTTGGCGCCGTCGTAGCTGTCGGCCGGCTGTGGATCGTCGTGTCGCCCCGTATCCATCACATGACGGGACCACGGCGTGTTGGGGTTGAGGATGCGATTGGCCGGCGGTACGACCTCATGGACCGTCGCTGCCGTGGACTCCGTCGCCAGCGCGCGGCCGGGCTCGAGCGGAGAGGCGGCCGCAGACGCGAGCCCGACAGGACCGAAGACCTGCCCTCCGGCGGGGGTGAAGCGGACGCGGTACGCACCCAGGTTGACGCCATCGTGCTCCTCCTCGACAGGTCGCAGGAGCTGGACGTGACCGAGGCAGATCGGGTTGTTCTCATAGACGAGCGGCTCTCGGTGCGGAACCGGAGGGCTGAATGCGTCGAGGCTGTGACGTGTGTGGTCATCGCCCTTGATCGTCAGCTCGCCAATAAACGCGCAGGCGGGATCATGGGTTCGACGGGACGCCTTGAAGTTTCCGGCGCGCGCGGTGATGCGGATCGCGTCGACGCTGACCCCGAGCTGCCCTAGGAGCGTCGGCGTCACCGGTGCATGATACCGCTCACCGTCTTCGCCGTGGAGTTCGGCCCAAAGCTCAAAGAACGGCGCTACGGGGCGCAGCTCGCCGTCGTCGCGAAACACGATCGCGCGCGGCAGGTGAACGCGGGGAGTGCCATCGGCCAGGACCTGCAGGCTTGGTCGCGGGCGGATGACAGTCTGAGCTCCGTTGTGGGCGTCGGGGTCCTCTTCCCAGACGAAGCTGTCGACCGGGGTCGCCGAGCCTCCGACGCGCGCGATCGCCATCGGCGGGAGAAAGTAGACACTACAGAGTGTGCTGGTCATAGGGCTTCACTAGAGGAACGCAGTCCGGGGCCGGCGACCGCCATCACCCGCGAAGAAAAAAGAAGAGGAGATCGGCGCGGCGACGGAGCGATTCCGCCGGGCTCCGGGGGGACGTGGTGTGCGGACCTCGCATCGCGACAGGCCGCTGTCGCCAGCCGTCGCGGTCGTGGCCGGAGGTCGGAGGTGAGGGGGAATACCGAGCTTCTACGCGCCCATATCGCGAAGGACTGACGCTCGTTCTCGGCGCGGATAATTGGACGACTTGTCCCTCGTCTGCGAGCTCGGGCCTGCCGTATCGTCACCCTGATGTCAGACTTCTCGGAGAAACAACTACAGGGGGTGGTCGAGGCGCTCCGTCAGCACCAGCGCGCGGCGGGGGTCACCTCCAGACCGCTCCGGTCTCCGTCGAAGGCGGTGGTCCTCGACAACGGCAGCGGCATGATGAAGTTGGGGTTCGCAGGTGATGACAACCCTCGGGTGCAGCTCCCGGCCGTCGTGGGTCGGGACAAGCGCGGGGTGATCGTCGCGGTCGGCAAAGAGGCAGCGCGCGAAGGGCTGACCGTATCGTCGCCGGTCACCGCGAAGGGGGTGAGCGACTGGGACGGGCTGCGCGCCCTGTGGAAGCAGGGTCTCGGCCAGCTCCGGGTCGCGCCGGAGGAGCACAACATCCTCCTCGTGGTGCCGAGCGCCGTCGCCAAGGAGGAGCTGACAAAGCTGGTCGAGGGGCTCTTTCGGTGGCTCAAGGTGGAGGCCGCGTTTGTCATCCGCGCTTCGATGTTCCCGTCGATCGATGACCGCCGCGAGGGGGAGCTCGGGGGGTCGAAGGACGTCACCCTCTGGCGGGGGGGGGCCGGGCTGGCGTCGTTGTCGACCTTTGAGGAGATGTGGATCCCCAGGGACGAGTACGACGAGTCAGGGCCGGGGATCGTCCTGCGCAAGTGCACCTGAGCCGCTACGGCCGTGCGGCCTCGCGATACCCAGGGACCCGCGAGGTCGTTCGCGACGCCTCGGCGATCCTCTGACGGACGAGCCTTAGGGCCCAGGGGCCAGCGTCGTCGGCCGTCGAGGTGGCTGAGGGCAGAGGGTCGAGGAGCAGGCGCCCGCGCGTGGTAGATAGGGCGCTCGCTCGAAAGAAACGCTGCTCTGGACAGGAAGAGCACGACTCGGGGTCGTCACGTTGCACTACGCTTGTGTGGTACCGTGACCGATGGCTTTGCATCGATGGCTAATACTCGCAGCGCTCGGTGGCGCTTCGCTCTGGAGCTTGGGTTCGTGTGGTGGAGTCTGCGACCGGGCTGCGACGAAACGGGCGCTCATGGCCGATTGTCCGTGCGCGCCGACAGACTCTGGTGGAGGGGGCGACACTGACGGGTACGGGAGCGCAGGGCTCGACGATGAGGGGTGCGGGAGAGCGGGTGAGTATCGCTGCAGCTGCGGGGTCGATCCTGAGGCTGAAGGGACAGAGGAGAGCTCGGGCGGCGATCTTTGCGAGGCTGAGGCTCCGGTCGTGCTGCACCTCTCGGCCGACGACTCAAACTCGATGTCGTCGCCGGTACAGGTGCGGACCGCCGCCCTCGGGGGGGGCGCCATCTCGAGCCTCGCGATCCGACCCTGGGAATTCTTCAACTACTACGACTTCGAGTACCCCGCCGCCGAGGCTGGCCAAGCGACCGTCTTCCTCGAGATGGCGGCGGACCCTGGCGCCGACAATGCCTACAACCTCCAGATCGCGGTCAGCAGCAGCGCGATCGATCCCGCGGCCCGCCCGGCGGTGAACTTGACGCTCGTGCTCGACACTTCGGGGTCCATGTCGGGGGAGCCGATCGAGCGGCTCCGCGACGTCTGTCGAGCGTTGGCCGCTCGCCTCCGGGCCGGGGACATGATCTCTGTCGTCACCTGGGACACTGACAACTCGGTCGTCCTCGACGGTCACGCGATCACGGGGGCCAATGATCCTGCGCTGGTCGAGCTTATCGCAGGGTTCGACGCCGATGGCTCGACAGATCTCCACGGAGGTCTCGTGGCGGGTTACGAGCTCGCGGCGAAGAACGCCAAGCCTGGAGATGTGAGCCGCTTGATCCTGATCAGCGATGGTGGTGCCAATGCGGGGATCACCGATGTCGATCTGATCGCCGCGAAGGCCGGCGGAGAGAACGAGGCCGGGATCTACCTCGTGGGCGTCGGTGTCGGCAGCTCGGCGAGCTACAACGACCAGCTGATGGACACGGTCACCG
This sequence comes from Polyangia bacterium, assembly GCA_030424595.1. Classification (GTDB taxonomy): domain Bacteria; phylum Myxococcota_A; class Polyangia; order Nannocystales; family Nannocystaceae; genus JADJRG01. The sequence continues at coordinate 140,112 of JAUHWG010000027.1, read as the reverse complement.
ACGCGGGCAAGGGCGCCGCGGTCTTCATCCCCACCAAGCTAGAGGCCTGGCGGATGTTCGACGAGCGCTTCGTCAGCACCCTGATGGTCGCGGCGCGCGACGTCAAGGTCGAGCTCGACCTCCCGCCGGGCTTTGCGATCACTCGCTTCAGCGGCGAGGAGTACAGCAGCGATCCCGCCGAGGTCGAGCCCCAGCACCTCGCCCCGAACGACGCGATGATCTTTCACCAGCACGTCGAGACGTGCGCCCCCGAGCTGCTCACGCCGGAGACTCCGATCACGGTCACCGCCCGCTATGTCGACGCTGCGACCTTCGAGCCTCGTGAGGTGAGCGTCACCCGGACCCTCGGTGACCTCGCCGCCGACCCCTCGCCACGACTGAAGAAGGGCATGGCCCTCCTGGCCTACACCGACGCCCTGACGGCTCTGCGGCTCGGGCAGGGCGATGCCCCCGTGGTCATCGCGGAGGCCATCGACGCGATCGACGTCGCTGACGCCGCGATCCCGAACGACGCCGCGCTCGTTGAGATCCGCGCTGTTCTCGAAGCGCTCTAGAGCGATGGCTCTGGGCTCGCCGCCGGCCCAGGGAGAGCCGCTCTCACGGGCTGCTAGTCGGCGCGGACCGGGGGACCGCGCCTGCGCTCAGGGCCTTGCGCCTGCTCGACGCCGCCGGTGAGCGAGACTGTCACGAGTCGGCCGTCCAAGGTCCCGAGGGCGGCGCGCTGATCGTCGACGGCGATGCAGGTGGGAGGCGCGAGAACCCCGTCGAGCCTCAGCGTGGTCTCGCCACGCAGGGCGCCGGTCTGGGCGTCGAGCCCCGCCAAAGTGCCGTCGAGCGTCGCTACTAGGACCAGGCCCGCGGCGGGGGCGTAGGCCATCGCTACGGGGGCGTAGGTCCAGTCGACCCGCCACTGGAGAGCGCCGTCGGGGCCGCGTCGGGCGACGAAGCGGTCCCCCTTGCCCGGGTGCGGGTGATGCTCCCGGGCGCCCATCACGAGCGCGCCGCCGTCCACCATACACGCGCAGGGATCCATGAGGTGAGCGCCGCCTCTGTCCCACCGCATCACCTCGTGGACCTCGCCGTCGCCGGTGATCGAGGCGAGGACCTTGTCCCTGTGCTGCGAGGGCGGCGACCCGCGGAGGAAGTAGAGCCGCTCGTCGCCGTCGAGCCTCAGCGAATGGTTGAAGACGTCGAAGTGCCCGAGGTCCCTCGCGTGCAGGGTCGAGCCCTCTGCGTCGAGCACGAGGTCGCGGCGAGGCTGGCTCCGTCCCGTATCGCGCGCGAGGATGTGTCCCTGCGTGTCGGTCGAGAAGAGGTAGTCGCGATCGAAGCGTCGAAGCTCGCGGATCGTCGCGCCGTCGAGCCGATACAAGAGGGAGCCTGACTCGCCGTGGGCCGCGACGATGGTCTGCCCAGCCGCGCGAAGGAGCTGCACACCGCGCCCCTCGCCGACGATACGGGAGACCTGGCGCACTTCGGAGTCCCAGAGGGAGACCAGGCAGTCGTCGTCGAGGGCCGCGATACGCTCGCCGACAAAGGCGATGTCGCGGATCGCTGTCCTCCGCGATTGTGGCGTGAGTCCGCCGGCGAGGATCCAGTCCTGATGCTCTGCGCACTCTGGGGGATCTGCGGTCGTGAAGCCGAAGGCCTCGATCCTGTCCACCCCTTCGTAGATGGTCAGCGCGCGGCGCTCGAGAGGTTTGTCGTCGTCGACCAGCTCCAGACCATGCCGCTGCGAGAAGGCCTGGTCGCCAGCCTCGTCGGTGGCGGGTCGCAGCAGCACCGCGAGCCGTCGCTCATCGATCCAGCGGACCCTCATGACCTCGCGGTTTAGCCCCAAGGGTCGGCGGATCGCGCCAGTGGCCCACTCCCACACGAGGAGCTCCCCCTCGAAGCTGTATCCCCCGTCGTACGAACCGCAGGCGATCGCTAACGCGCCGCCGTCCTCGCGGAAGGCGAGCTCGTGGACGGGGAAGCGGGGCACGTCGAGGACAGCGCGACGGTCCCGGGTCGCTCGGTCGTAGACGATCACACGGTGGCGTAGGCGGTGGCCGTCGTAGTGGGCCCGACCGGGCCAGCACATGAGCGGAAAGCCGGTCGCTACCGCAGCGAGACCCCCTTGGAGCGTCACCGGTCCGACCCAGCCCAGGCCTGCGGACCAATGGGCACTGCTGCTCGCGAGCTCTTCGAACACCCCCACCTTGTAGCGACATAGGGGGTGTGCTGTCAGCCCCGGGCGGCGAGCCGCCGGTCATCCGCAGATGTCGCCGTGCACCGGCGAGGGGGATCGCTGGCATCCGCGCCGCGGCGCGCGGACAAAAAACGGGCACATCCTTGTAATGGGATGTGCCCTGCAAAGAGCTGGTGTCGAACCAGCGGCCTCCGTCTTGTCAAGACGGCGCTCTTCCACTGAGCTACCTTCGCTGGACCCCCTTGCTCATGGCGATGGGCGAGACGTGAAGGCCGTGTGACCACGGTGTCCTACCGTTTGACGACCGAGTTACCATCGGGGGGGATTCGAACCCCCACCTCCGTGCGACCTTCGGAGAAAGACCCAACGCGTGCGGAGCGAGCCCGGTTGATGAATCTACGGGTGTCAGTCTGAGGTCGCCTTCTCCCTGACAGGGAGGGGAGACCTCGGATACAGCCTGAGTTTGAGGATCAGTCACAGCCTAGACCCGTAGGAAGGCCGACCATAGCAGCGTTGTCCCGGCGAAGACAGCCCCGGAGCGCAGGTCGAGGGCGCGGCCATGCCACGGAGGGCGACTACGGTCGCTGTGATCAGTCGAGGGGCGCCAAGAGAAAGTCGGCGAGCGCCTTCGCCATCTTCTTGGTCCTGTCGACCTCGACCGTGTTGGCGCGGGAGCGCGCTTGCTTGACCGCGCTGAGGAGACGATCGACCTGCTCGAGGAGAGCGCTCTTCTTGCCGACCGAGAGCATCCCGGTCCACTCGTAGGAGCGGATCTCGCCGACGGGCTCGTCGACCTCGACGACGTCGACCTGGGCCGGGTGCTCCTTGGTCGCCTCGACCATGACGTTGTACTTGCGCGAGCGCTGCTTGCGGATCGTCGTGACCGGCTCGGCGCGGAGCACATGCTTCTTGTCGGCCGAGGGGTCGACGCTCCAGAGACGGACGGGATCGTAGGTCGGCGCCTCTTTGAAGACGGCGCGGACCTCCTTGAGCCGGCGCTCGAGCTGGAGGAGGAAGGTCGCCGGGACGTCGGCGATCAAGACCTCGCCGTCGACGACGATGTCTGCACGCGCGCGTGTGTTGGCCTCGTCGAGCTGAAAGCCGAGGTCGACGGCCTGGCCGACCTCACGGAGCACGGCGGTGAGCTCTTCGTGCACAGTCTTCGCCAGGCGGGTCTCGGCTTCGAGGCGCTCTCCTCCGCTCTCGCCGCTCTTCTCGTCGACGGAGAAGGGGCGGAAGGTCCGGCGGATCCCGGTGAAGTGGGTCTGCTTGCTGCGGAAGGTCTCGATGAGCTGGTTGCGAGCGCGCTCAGCCTTCGCCTTGACCTCTTGCTCGACCGCGAGGATTTCATGCAACAGTGGCTCTTTGGTGCTCATGCGTGGGTCCTCCCTAGGGGGTCCCTTGGTCGCATGAACACCGCGCTCCGCCAAGGGGAATTTCCGCCCTCCGGAGCCTCAGCGCTCGCTTGTCCGCGCTCGCTTGTACGCGCTTCGGGGGAGAGGCGGAGGTAAGGCGTCGCGGGAGCGCTCATCGCCGGGAGCGAAGACGACCCTGGCGTCGCCAGCTGAGGCGAAAGGCCAGGGGGGTGGTCGTGGTCCTGCCTCCGCCGACCTCGATCTCGCGCAGCTCGTAGGTCTTGGTCCTGCGGTGCGGCTTGCTCGTCTTGCCCGCGGCGACGATCAGCGGGATCCGGCGCTCGCCTTGCCAGACCTCGGCGAGGTGACGATGGCCGAAGAGGAGCACCTCGACGTGCCCGCTGAGGGAGCGCATGAGGCTCTCCGCGTCGTCCAGGGCCAGCCATGGGCGACGGACGAAGGGGTGGTGGTGGACGAGCGCGACCACCGGCTTGGTCGCGGTCATGAGGATGCGGTCGAGCGCTTCGAGCTGGTTGTCTCCGATCCGGCCGCTCGCGAGGTGCTGCTCGTCATGGCAACTGTCGAGGGCGACGACGAGGCAGTCGCCGAGGTCGCGGACCAGCGGGTAGAGGCTGCCCATCCTGTTCTCTGAGGTCTTGGCCTCCGCGACGCCCATCAGCTCGCCGACGACATTGCGCTGGAAATTGTTCTGCCGCGCCGCGCTGAAGGTGTTGCCGAGGGGGCCGACGTCGTGGTTCCCCGGCGCGAAGATCATCCGGTAGTCGTCGCGGAGAGGCTTGAGGATGTCGCGGATATGGGCGTACTCCTCCTCGGAGCCGTGGTCGGTGAGGTCACCGGTGAAGAGGAGCACCGGCTTGGCCCGCTCGGCGTAGCGGCGGGAGATCCAGCGGACGATGGCCGCGGTCCGCCGGTTCGCCCACGCGTTGGCCCGCGCTTTCACGTGTAGGTCGCCGATGTGGAGGAGCAGCGTCATGGTGCGACTATCGCACGGCCGCCCGGTCGGTGTCGGCGAAGATCGTCGGGGATGGTCGCGTCGTGGTCTGTGCGCGGCGAGATGCTCGGATCCGTCGTCCCCGCCGAGCCCGGCTGATATCATCGTGCGCATGCCCCTCAGAGCCTCGCTCCTTACCGCCTGTGGACTCCTCTGCAGCGCCTGTGTCGGGACCAACCCCTACTATATCGACCCGACGACGGCGACGACGACGACGACGACGCAGGGGACGACGTACGCGGCGACGACGGACGGGGACGCGAGCTCCGAGCCCGGCTCGGAGGCGAGCACGGAGCCGGAGACGACCGAGCCGATGCCGACCGACGCCACCACGAGCGATGAGCCCTGGTGCGGCGACGGGAGCGTCGACGACGGTGAGGAGTGCGACGAAGGGCCGGACAACGGTGAGGGCGACTGCAACTCGAAGTGCGAGCTGGCGGTCTGTGGCGACGGCGAGGCGGCCCCCTGGGAGGAGTGCGATGACGGGCAGGACAACGGCACTCCGCAGAGCGCGTGCACGTTCTTCTGTGAGGAGGCGGTGTGCGGGGACAGCCAGCTCTCGCTCGGGGAGGAGTGCGACCACGGCGAGAACAACGTCGACGGCGACGGCTTCACCTGCCACGCAGACTGTACTGAGAATTACTGCGGGGATACCTTCATCTCTCCGGATGAGGAGTGCGACCCGGTGGTGAACCTCCTCGATCACTGTGACGTCGACAGCTGTACGCTGTGGAAGTGCGGCAACGGTGTCGTCGAAGGCGCCTTCGAGCAGTGTGAGCCCTCGATGGAGGACCCGAAGTGCCTGCCGAACTGCATGTATCCGCCGACACCGCTCGGCTTGGGCGGCGGCGAGATCGAGGGGGGCATCGTCGGCACGGAGGACGGTGTCGAGGTCAAGCTCTATTGCAATTTGGCGGTGTTCGTCGGGTTCTTCGGCACGATCGACCTCGCTGAGCTCCTGATCGGGCAAGCAGGGGTGATCTGCGGCGAGCGGTCGCTGAAGAAGCTCGGCAAGTACGGGTACTCCGTCACGCACGGCAACTTCTACGATTCCATGCCCGCCGGCTCCCTCCCCGCGGACTACGAGGATGGGATGACCCAGTGCGCAGACGACGAGGTGCTCGTCGGGGTCGCCGGAGCCGGGGGGGAGTACCTGCTCTCGTTGTCGGCGGTCTGTATGAAGGTCAAGCTCGTCGCGGTGCTCGGAAAGTGGATCCCGATCCCTCACTTCCCGGTCGTGGAAGCGCCCTTCGGCGACGGTCTCGGGATGCCTGAGGACGAGGCTACCTGCCCGCCCGGTCATGCGGTCTCACGGGTGTCGGTCTACGCCGATGAGGTGGGCGTCACCGGCGTCGAGATCTACTGCAAGCAGTTGAGCCTGCCCTAGGAGCCCGTGGCAAAAGCCCGTGCGCTCTCGCTTGCCCTCGTCTCCGCTCGCGCGATAGCCGTCCTTCGCTCGTGCATTTGACCGCCGGACAGGGCAGGATACGACCGACATGCAGGGGCTCTACGTCGGCATCGACCTGGGTACGACCTTCTCGCTTGCTGCGATCATCCAAGACGGTCGGCCTCTCATCATTGAGAACGCCATCGGTGAAACGCTGACGCCCAGCGTGGTGAGCGAGGATGAGGATGGCTCCATCTTGATCGGAGCGGCTGCGTTGGCGCGTACGACCACCCATCCACAGACGACGGCTGCGACCTTCAAGCGCGAGATGGGGACCTCCGCGAGCTTTCAGGTGGGAGGTCGCAGGCTCCGGCCCGAAGAGCTCTCTGCCTTGGTTCTTCGGAAGCTCGCCGAAGACGTCGAGGCGCGGACCGGGATGACGATCACAGAGGCCGTGGTGACGGTGCCAGCATACTTTGGAGAGGCTCAACGACGCGCCACGCGAGATGCCTGCGCCCTCGCAGGGCTGACGGTCGAGCGGGTGATCAACGAGCCGACAGCGGCGGCGCTCGCCTACGGGCTGAATCACTACGAGGAGGACCAGAGGGTCATTGTCCTGGATCTCGGAGGGGGGACCTTCGACGTCTCGGTCCTGGAGATCCTCGAGGGCGTCATCGAGATTCAGGGCTCCGCCGGAGACACGCGTCTTGGGGGAGAGGACTTCGTGAACGCGCTGGTGGAAGAGTTGGCGCCGGAGGTACGGGCAGCGCGGGGTCTCGTGGCCGAGGAACCACGCCAACGAGCGCAGCTTCGAGCCGCCTGCGAGCGCCTCAAGAGAGAGCTCAGCGAGGCGGAGAGGGCTCCCCTCTACCTGCCGGCCACCGACTCCGCTAAAGCCTTCGAACGTGTGGTGAGCCGGGAGGAGGCCGAGGCCTGGTGGGAGCCTCTCGTCGTCCGTTTGCGTAGCCCCATCAGAGCAGCCCTCGCCGACGCGGGCGTGAGCCCGGAGGAGATCGACGTCGCGCTGCTCGTGGGCGGAGCGACGCGCATGCCGGTGTTCCGCAGGCTCGCCGCCTCTCTGTTCGGCGGGCGTGTTCGCCACGAACTCCCCCCCGATGAGGCGGTGGCGATGGGAGCTGCTGTCCAGGCCGCGCTCAAGGCTGACCAGAAGGATGTGCAGGATCTCGTCGTCACGGACATCGCCCCCTTCACCATGGGGATCTCGGTGCAGCGCCGTGTCGGACACAGGGACCTCCAAGGGGTGTTCTCGCCGATTATCGAGCGCGGGACGGTCCTCCCGGCGAGCCGCGAGGATGAGTTCTACACCATCGACGACGACCAACGGAGCCTGCTGCTGGAGGTCTATCAGGGGGAGAACACGATGTGCCGTGACAACCATCGCCTGGGGCACTACAGCCTGGACAACCTCCCGCCCGCGAAGTCAGGAGAGGTTCCGATCCGGGTCCGCTTCACCTACGATCTCAACGGGATGCTCGAGGTAGAGGCGACCGTCGGCGCGCACGGTCGACACGGAGAGCGGGTCGAGACTTTCGTCGTTGAGCGAGAGCCTGGGGTGATGACACCGGAGCAGATCAAGCGAGCGCGAGCGGCGATGGCCCGCGTCAAGTTTCACCCGCGTGACGCCTTGCCGAACAGGGTCGCCATCGAACGCGCGGAAGAGCTCCACACACGCCTGCTCGGCGATGCTCGCGGGTACCTGCGCGCGCAGATCGTCGACTTCCGAGGGGCGCTCGAGTCACAGGATATTCCCCGTATCTCTGGGCAGCGCGAAGAGCTCATCGCTCTCTGTCGATACCTCGCGGAAGCGACGAATACGTAGCAGACCGTGGACTGTTTTGAGCTACTGGGGGTGTCTCCCGACGTCTCGCCTCGGGAACTCAAGCGTGCGTACATGCGCGCAGTCCGAGAGCACCGACCCGAGCGTGACCCTGAGGGGTTCGTACGTGTGCGAGAGGCCTACGAGAACGCCCTGCGGTTCCTCCAGGCAGGGGCCGGTCGTGGGCCGGTGCAGGCATACTCGCGCCAGCCCCCAAACACTGCTGTCGCGAGGCCAGCCGAGGCCCCCTCGGAATTGCGCGGATCGGTCGCGGGCGAAGAGCCACCGGCGCCCCTCGCCGAAGCGGACGGCCCGCGCGTGGATGCCGACGCTGAGGCGGAGCCCGACGGAGGAGGCGCAGGTCCGGAGCTCGTCCCCTTGCGCCCCTTTATCTACACCTCCGAAGAGGGCCCCCAGGCCATAGGCGACGACCGCGATTTGACCCTCTTGGCCGCGGAGGCCGACCTCGAGGTCAGCAGGGGGATCGCCGAGACCCTCAGCGAACATCTCTCGGCGGCACGCTTCGCCGAGGCGGCGAGGACCTTGCTGGAGCCCAGGGTGCGGACGCAGGTCGACGTAGACCCTCGCCTCGCTGTGTATGTGCCCCGCGTGGGCGCCGGCGCGGCGTGGAATGCACCCGACCTCTTCGAGCGACTCCGAGCGGCCTACCCGCTCCTGTTTCGCAGCGTTGAGCTGTCCTACTTGGGAGGTGCGCTCATCCACTTGCCCCGCTCTCGACTTGGCTTCGAGGCGTGGCGTGGCAATGCTGAGGCCGGCCCAGGGCTGATGCGGCTCCTCAGCCAAGGCCTTGTCGTCGACGATCCGGTGTTCTTGGAGCTGTGCGAGCAGGCCGCGGGCGAGATTCGGGCGGATCCCGAGGCTGCGCTAACCTGCGTCGGAGATGCCGAACTCCACGACGGCGACCTCGTCGGCCTGTGGTCGTACATGCTTCGGGTGCGGGCCTCGGTGGCGCTCGCGATGACCCAGGAGGCGGATCCCGGCCGTCTCGCCACGACTAGGGAGATTGTCGCGCGAGTGTCGTGGCTCCCCCGCCATCTTACAGGTATCGCCGTGGCGACCTTCGTGCTTACGGCGAGCCTCTTGTTTGCGCTCGTCTATGCATTCTCCGGCGGCGTATTGTGGGCATTTCTCTGGAGCACTGTGTTTTTCATCATCGCCGCCTCCGTCACACGCCTGGTTCACGCGCGGGTGAGCTCGCCGGAGCGTCTCCCTGCCCGGGCGGCGCACGCCTTCGTCGAAGCCAGTCTATCGGCGACCTTGGCACCGAGGGCGTTCGAGCGTACGTCTGGCACCTCCCCCAGCTCGGAGACAGCACGCTTCGCGGAGCTGATCGGCGCTCACGAGGCCCTGTGCTTCATCACGACGGTCGCCGCGTTGCACGTCGACGAGCGCTCCAGCCCTCCAGGGCAATAGCGATCGCTCACGGCGGCGACCTCGATACGGCCGGACGCGAGAGTGCGAGAGGGCCGACGAGGGCAAGCGAGAGTGCTCGCGCGAGTTGTCCCGCTCGGTGTACTCACTGGCGCTTGGGAGACTCTCGATCGCTTGGACTTCGACACGGACCGAAGTTCGACCGGCGATGTGCGTTGTTGCCAAGCTCCGCGCCTCGCGAAGCGCGAGGTGAGCGTTCACCCGCAGGGATGGAGGTCGAAGCGCGAAACCCCTGTCACTGACGGTTCTACGCGGGTTGTCGAGGACGCCTCACAGCAGCGCCTATCTCAGGCCTAGGAGGACGACGGTTCAGCGCTGGGCGGCAGCGGCGGGTGACCATCGCGGTAGGGGGTCTGCTCCGCGGGGCTCTGACCTATCACGGCGGAGCCGAGGAGGTGCTGCATCAGGTTGAGGAGGGCGATCCGATCCTCGCGCGAGCCCCGGGCCTTGGCGCGGTCGTAGACCAGGGCCGGGATGGTCAGGAAGAGGAGGGCGAAGACCATCCCGAGCTTTGGGTGGGTGACGCCGGTCGCGGCGAGCCAGGCGATCGCGGAGCCCCAGAGGACGACGTAGCGGAGCTGGCGGAGCTGGGGGCCGCGGACGAAGGTGGCCTCGACCTGGGCGCCCTCGGAGGTCCGCTCGATCCGCACCTCCATGTGGAAGCGGCGGACGATCGGCGCGCCGCCGTCCAGGGTGCTGAGGCCGATGTTTTGGATCACGTTGAAGCCGGTCGGGGTCCGCATCGCCAAGAAGGCGTGCTTGGACTCGCTGCGCGGGGGGAAGCGCTTGACCATCACGACCTGATCGTCGGCCTCCAGGCGCTCGTAGATCGCGGCCGGCGGGATGTCCACGCGGTGCGTCGAGCTTGTCGGCACAGCCGGGAGTCGACGGTCGCGGTCGTCCATGGGGGCCGATGGTGGGCCTCGGTCAGGCCTCGGTCAACCCTCTGCGCGGCCCGCTGTCGCGGCCTCGTGGAGGCGCGGGTTGGCGACGAGGCCGGCCTCGTCGGCGGCGAACTCGGGCCGCAGGCGGTGGACGAAGTGCATGTCGATGAGCCCCTTGTTCTTCGCCTGGATCTGCCCCCGCGGGGTGGTCTCGAAGTAGCGGGTGATCAGGCGGTGGGTCGCGTCCGAGAGGTTGACCTGGTCGGCGGCGCCGCTCGACTCCATCCGTGAGGCGACGTTCACCGTGTCTCCCCAGACGTCGTAGACCGGCTTTACCCGGCCGATGACCCCGGCGATCAAGGGGCCGGAGTGGATGCCGATCCGGACCCCCCAGTCTGGCCTGTCGGGGTCGGCCGCGAAGCGACGGACGACGTCGCGGAGGCCGAGGGCCGCCAGGGCCGCGTCGATCGCGTGGGTGGGGCTCGGCTCCGGGATCCCGGCGACCGCCATGTAGGCGTCGCCGATCGTCTTGACCTTCTCCAGGCCGTGGGCGTGGGCGACCTCGTCGAAGGCGCCGAAGAGCTCGTCGAGCGCGGCGACCAGCTCCTGCGGGGCGCAGGCCTCGGCGATCTTGGTGAAGCCGACGATGTCGGTGAAGAGCACGGTCGCGGCGTCGTGGAGGACGGGAGCGGCCCGGCCGTAGAGCTTGAGCTCGCGGACGATCGTCCGCGGGAGGATCCCGTAGAGCAGGCGCTCGGTGACCTCGGCCTCGCGCTCGGCGGCGGCGACCCGCATGCCGAGCTGCATGTTGCGGGCGCGGGCGATCATCTCCTGGCTGTTGCGGGTCTCGACCAGGTGGAGGCGCTCCTTGACGTGGGCGAGCGCTCGCGTCGGCTCATCGCCGGCCTCGTAGAGCTCGCCGAGGAGGGCGTGACACTCGATGATGTCCTCGAGCCGGCGCTCGGGGGTGGCGAGGGCGAGGGCCTGGAGGAGGGCGTGCTCCGCCTCGTCCGCGCGGCCGAGGTCGAGCAGGAGCGCGCCCTCGCAGGTGTAGGCCGCGGCGAGCAGGTCGGTCGAGAGGGGCCCGACGGGGTCGGTCTGTCCAGGCAGCGCGGTGGTTGCGAGCTGGAGCTGGGCGAGCGCGGCTCTGTGCTCGCCGCGGGCGCGGAGCACCCGCGCGAGCGAGATCTGTCCCCAGCGCAGCCCGCGTTCGAGCTTGGCCGCAGCCCAGAGCCCGTGCGCCTGCTCGAGCGCCGCCTGAGCGCCGGCGAGGTCCCCCTGCTCGCGGAGGATGCCTGCGAGGAGCGAGAGGCAGCGGGCCTGACCGACGGAGTGCTCGGTCTCGACGAAGATCTCGAGCCCCTGATCGAGCCAGCGCCGGGCCTCCTCGAGGTCGCCGAGGTGACGGTGGACTCGGGCGACGTTCTCGAAGGACCAGGCGAGGGCGCGGCGATCGTCGGAGGCCCGGCCGAGCTCGATCGACTTGAGGCTGTGGGCGAGGGCGAGATCAAAGGCGCCGAGCGAGCTGTGGACGTTGGCCAGGGTGTCCTCGGCGGCCGCCCAGTCGCGGATCTCGCCGAGGGACTCGGCGAGCTTGGCGGCCTCGGCGGCGAGGCTCAGCGCGTTCTCCAGGTCGTCGGCGAAGCGGGCGAAGTAGGCCCGGTTGCGCAGGGCCTTGGCCCGGACGCGGAGGAGGTCGTGGGCGCCGTCCAGCTCCTCCGCCTGGGCGGTGAGCCTGTGGCTGCTGGGGGGGTCGGCGAGGGCGATCTCCCAGGCGAGCTCGACCATACAGAGCCCCAGCGCCTCGGGATCCGCGGGCTCGGCACCCTCGATCGGGGTGAGCTGCGCGAGGCTCCGCTCGAGCGCCTCGATCACATCCTCGGGCATCGCCGACGAGGATAGCTCGGGGGGCGCGCAGCGGGGGGCTCACCTTCGCGCGGAGGCCAGTCGCGGAGGCCAGTCGTGGAGGCCAGTCGTGGAGGCCAGTCGTGGAGGCCAGTCGTGGAGGCCAGTCGTGGAGGCCAGTCGTGGAGGCCAGTCGTGGAGGCCAGTCGTGGAGGCCAGTCGTGAGGCTTGCAGAGGCCTCTGCATTGACCTCGGATCCGCGCGCGCGCGCGGACGGTCGGCTCGTGGCGCGGGGAGAGGCGCGGAGATCGAGCACCACGGCGCTGCTCGTCACGGATCGCCGAGGCTCATCCGGCCGAGGGAGCAGCGTTGCGGACGTTCGGCCGCGGGCCGCCGCGGCGCTTCTTCGCCTGGGAGCGTCCGCCCTTGGCGTTGGCGCTGCGCTTGCTGGGGCGACGGCGCATGTCGCTGATCTTCCAGGGGCTCGGGCGCCGTGAGATCGCCAGGAGGATGCCGATCGCGCCCATGCTCACCAGCAGCGACGAGCCGCCGTAGGAGAGGAAGGGGAGGGTGATCCCCTTCGCCGGGATCAGGTTGAAGACGACGCCCATGTTGATCAGCGCCTGAAAGCCGAAGAGCACGGAGATGCACAGGGCGAGGTAGGTGCCGAAGCGGTCGGGCGCCTCTTGGGCCGCCTTGAGGCCGCGCCAGACCAGGAGCGCGTAGAGGGCGATGACCGCGGCGATGCCGGCGTAGCCGAGCTCCTCGCCGATGCTCGCGAGGATGAAGTCGGTGTGGTTCTCGGGGAGGAAGCCGAGCTTCTGCCGACCCGCGCCGAGGCCGACGCCCCAGCCGCCGCCGGAGCCGATCGTGATCAGGCTCTGGTCGATCTGGTAGGAGTGCTCGCCGGAGACGAAGTCGAGGAAGCGCGAGCGGCGGTAGCCGACGCCGACGATCTGATGCCAGACCAGCGGCGCGGCGAGCATGATCGCGGCGAAGACGTAGGCGAGGCGGGTGCCGGCGACGTAGAGCGCCGTGAGGGTGAGCCCGCCGAGGAGGATGGTCGTCCCGAGGTCCTTCTCCAGGAGCACCAAGAGCATCGTCAGCGAGGCGACGAGGATGACCGGGAGGAAGCCGTGGACAAAGCCCCGGACCCGCTCGCCCTGCTTGGCGAGGGTCGCCGAGAGGAACACCGCGAGGGCGATCTTGGCGATCTCGCTGGGCTGGACGTTGATCCCGAAGCGGAGCCAGCGGCGGGCGCCGTTGACCTCGGTGCCGACCAGGAGCACGGCGACGAGGCCGATGAGGCCGATCACCATCAGGTGTCGGGCGTAGCGGCGGAGGATCCGGTAGTCGATCCGGGAGACCGCGAGCATCACCCCGAGGCCGATCAGGGCGAAGACCCCCTGGCGGCCGAGGAAGTACTCCCAGTCGCCGTAGTTGGCCTGCGCGGTGTAGATCCCAGCGCTGTAGACCATGACCACGCCGAGGCAGGCGAGGGCCGCGGTGGCGATGAAGAGCCACGGATCCATCGGCCGATCGAGGGCGGTGTCCTCGGTCGCGACGGAGGTCGCGGGGGCGCGACGGTCGATCGCCGGGGCTCGGCTCGCCCTCGAGGCGCGCGCATCGCGGGCCCGGTCGGGGATGAAGGTGCTCTCGAGGACGGCCACGGCGCTCGGCAGGACAGCACATCCGCCCCGATGACCGCCAGAAACGGGCCAAACTGAGGGGGCGCGCGGTCGGCCTCAGAGGCTCGCGGACGACCGCTGCGCGCGCGAGCAGGTGTGGGGCATCGCGGCTTGCTCTCCGGCCGGACCTCCGATGGAAAGGGCGGGCCTGGGGTGTTTTGGGGTGTTTTGGGGTGTTCGCGGGCGGTCTCGGGCGTTGGCGTGGCCTCTCGGGTCGGCAGCCCGGCGGCCGGTCGCTGTCAATCCTCCTTCTTCCTTTGCGAGCCGGGGTGGCGTGCGCGCTGCGCGGTGACGCGAGCACCTTGCGCTCGACGGTGGGGTTAGCGATCCTCTGGGGGCCGATGAAACTCCTCGCGCGCCTTCGCCGCGGGACGGGGGCGACAGCGATCGCCCTCCTCACCGCGACCACGATGACCGCCGTTTGGGCGGTCCCCACCGAGGCTGTGGCCAAGCCGCGGTCGGGGAAGAGCTCCAAGAAGAAGCCGACGAAGGTCGACGAGGAGCCGCCGGCGGAGGCTGAGCCCGAGGGCGAGGCGGTCGAGGGCGGGGCGGTCGAGGGCGAGGCGGTCGAGGGCGAGGCGGTCGAGGCGGAGCCGGTAGAGCCCACCGGGGCCGAGTACGACGAGCAGGCCCGGGCCGCCTTCGACGGGGGCAACTACCGGACCGCAGGCGAGCTGTGGAGCCTCGCCCTCGAGGTGACGCCCGAGGGCAAGAAGACCCACATGAACCGCTCGGTCATGCTGATCAACGCGGTCAACGCCTACAAGCAGGTCTACGCCGAGACCCAGGAGCGCGAGGCGCTCTTCTCCGGGCGGTCGACGATCCACGCCTACATGCGGGCCTGCAAGAGCGCCTACGACGTGCGCTGCAACGGCTACGCCGAGACCGATGACGCCCGCGAGCTCCTCGCGGAGGTCACCGAGCTGATCGACAACAGCGAAGACATGACGCTGCTGCGGGCGCCGCCCGAGTACAACACGGCCATCGGCGGACGGCCGCTCGACGTCAGCAAGCGTCGTGATCCCCTGCCGGCCTGGACCCTGGTGGCGACGATCGGCGGGATCGCGGTGATCGGGGGCGGCTCCTACCTGCTCTACTGGGCGCGGACCGAGCCCCGCTTCCAGACCGACGAGAGCACAGACACGGCGATCGCTCGCTTCGCGGACGAGGACACGACGACCGACGACGGGACCGGGACCGGGACCGACGATGGGACCGGCACGACGACGTCGACCACCGCCGCGACCCTCAGCGACGAGACCAAGGGCAAGATGTACACCGCCCTCGGGATCGGCGGGATCGCGGCCGGCGTCGGCTTTGTCGTCCTCGGCGCCCTTGGCATCCGCAAGCATCGCCGGCTCAACCGTCGCGAGAACATCGCCCTCAGCCCGAGCTTCGGCCCGAGCGGCGGCGGTATGGTGCTCCGCGGTCGCTTCTAGATCGCGCCGCAGATCGAGCGGCGGATCGGTCGGCGGAGCGCTCGGCGGAAGGCTCGGCGGATTGCTCGGCGGATTACTCGGCGGATCGGTCGGCGGATCGCTCGGCAGGTGGACCCGCGGGGCTCGCCCCACGCGTCCCGCGGCGAGAGCTCCGCACGCGCTCGCTGCCGCGCCTGTCCTCGCCGGCGGTCGTGGTCGCCGAGGTGATTCGTAGAGCTTTCTGGCTGCGAGGCCGGTCGCCTGTCCTTGCCGCTCACAGCGGCGGCGAGCTTCGATCGACCGGCTCGGGAAGAGGTGGGCGACCCGTCGCGTTCGTCCCGGTGATGCCACGCAACAACCTCGAGACCATGGCCGTCGGCGCGCTCCTGCTCGCCCCTCTCGCGATCATGCTTGCGGCCTCGCAGCGCTGGAGCGCCGCGGAGTGTGCTGGGGCGACGAAGACCGGCGGCCGCGGGGGGGTTGTCGTCGCTGAGTCTGACCTCGATCTCGACATGTCCTATGAGACATCTATTCTTGAGACAGGCGAGTGCCCGCTCGATCCGACGGGCGCGCGGCCAGGGGCCGAGGCCGTGACCCCGGTCGCGGGCGACCAGGGGTCGGGGCTCGCGACCGGGGCGGCTCCTGAGGCCGCCGAGCCCGAAGATGGCGCCGAGGATCTTATGGTCCTCCGCAGCGCGCGCGGCCTCCCGCTCTTCCTCGCCCGGGGCGGCGACCTCGTCCTCTCGTCCTTCCCGGAGGCAGGTTGGGGGCGTGGCCCGGTGCGGGGCGGCGTCGGTGAGGAGCGGCTCTGGGCGCGGCGCTCTGTGGTCCATGAGCGCGTACCGGCGGCGATGGGGCGAGCGTCTGGGCAGGAGGTCGTCGTCCACGGGATCGGCGGCGCGACCTGTGCGGCGAAGGTCGGCGCTCTCGCCCTCTACGCCGAGGAGTACCTCGAAGACGAGTGGGGCCGGGCGATGCCGACGACCCGCGCGGGGCGGCGGGCGCGAGTGAACGAGGCGATGACGGATCCGCTGGCCCTGGTCGCCGAGCTCGAGGGTCCGCGCCCCTGCGGCGACGGGATCGCCTGGCCGGCCGAGGCCCCTGCGCCGATCGCCTACGTGCGGGCGACGATGGATCCGCAGGAGGCCGCGGAGCTGCGCTCATCGGTCATCCCGCAGCTCGCGGCGGAGCCCGAGTTTGCCCTGCTGCGTCGGGCCTATCGTGAGTATCGCCGGGAGCTCCCCGCGGCTTGGCGGGCGGAGACCGACAGCTTCTCAAAGTTCGTCGACACCCACCTTCAGGTGCGCTCTTGGCAGCAGCAGGGCGGCGAGCGTGAGCTGCTGATCGTCGAGCTGCGCGACCGCGGGGCGGTCTGCGGCGAGGGCTTCGACGGCCGAGCGGTCTGGCTCTTCGAGGTCGGCGACGGGGAGCTGCGCCGCCTCCCGCGGGAGGTGGACTTTGACATCACAGTCCTCCTCGGCGAGGTCGGGGTCGACGATGAGAACGGGGAGTCGCTGCGTTGGATGATCGGCGGCGATGTCATGGGCGAGACCTTGTCGCTCGCCGGTGAGCCTGAGCCCGGCGGTTGGGAGGGCGACGTGACCTTCCAGGTCCCGGTCTACGGCTGTCCCTGCTGAGAGGGCTTGAGCGTGCTCGGTCGTTCGGCGAGGAGTTCGCGGCTATCACGGTGCCGTCTGCTCACGGCCCTGGATCTTCGGGTGCTCTCAGCTCGCTGAGGTCGCCGCCTAGGACGGGGCGAGGCTGACGGTGCAGACCCCGTCGAAGCGGAGGGGTCGAAGCGGGGCGTCGAAGCGGAGGGTCGACGCGGAGGATCGACCGTAGTCGGCTACTCCGCGTTGAGCGGCTCGCTCAGGCGGCGGAGGCCCCGGCGACGCTTGAGGCGGTACTCGATCTTCTGGGCTTCGCTGCGGCTCTCGAGCGGTCCCTCGTGGGCGCCGATGCTCCACGGCCGCCCTTGGCGGGTCGCCTTGGCCCCGCCGGGGAGCTCGCCGTTGTGCTGGGAGAGGCGCCGCTCGAGGTCTGTGGTCACGCCGACATAGGTCCGACGGCCGTCGGCGGAGAGCAGGACGTAGACGTACCAGGGGTCCACTACTTGCCCTTGCTCTTGCTCTTGTCCTGAGTCTTCTCCGGGGGGGCGCCGGCCTTGGCGAGGGTCGCGAGCGAGCTCTTCACCGTCCGCCGCAGGCACTTCCAGCAGTCACCCTGACCGAAGGGGGGGCAGCCCTTGCGCGGCAGCGCTGAGACTCGCTCGAGCGCAGGTCGCACCTGTGGGTCGCCGAGCTCGGTCAGGGCGATGATCTTCGCCTTCTTGTCCTTGCACCGCTTGGCCAGCTCGAGCTCAGCGAGGGCGACGATCACCGGCGGCAGGGCGTCCGGTTCCTCCAGGAGCGCGGCGGCGGCGGCTCTTCGCTCCCCGGCCTCTTCGCCGTTGAGGAGCGCGTCGATCTGCCCGGCGATCTCGGACGCTGCGGCGAGGATCCCCTGACCGCTGCTCTCGTCGCCTCCGGTCGCGGCGGGATCTTTGTTGTCCGCGTCGTCCTTGTCTTTGGACTTGTCCTTGTCTTTGGCCTTGTCCTTGTCTTTGGCCTTGTCCTTGTCCTTGCCCGCGTCCGAGTCCGCGTCGCTCCCAGCCTCATCGCTGGCGGTGTCGGCCATGAGCATCGCCTCGGAGGGCGGCTGCGGGTCGTCCGAAGAGCCCTCGTCGTCTCCGCTCGCGAGGCCGATGACGCCGACCAGGAGGAGCACGCCGACGACCCCGCCGAGGGCGAGCATCGATCGACGATCCTGAGCCCAGCGGCGACGCAGCTCCGCTCGCAGCCTGCGTATCGCGCTCGCTGGCCGCGGGACCATGGCGACGGTCGGCGCCCGCTCGGTCCGCCGCTGGACGCCGAACGATCCGCCGGGGAGGGTGGTCAGATCGCCCTCGCCCTGGGCCCCCGCCGCCGCGAATTTCCGCAGCGTGTCCCGGACCTCGGCGGCGCTCTCCGGGCGGGAGGCGGCTGTGCGCGAGAGGAGCTGCAGGATCAGCTCATCGATAGGCTCCGGGATCGGCTGTCCGGTGACCGAGGCGAGGGGCGTCGGCGCGTCGGCGAGCTGCTTGGCGATGAGCTCGGTCAAGCTCTCGGCGACGAAGAGCGGCCTGCCGGCGATGCTCTCCCAGAGCACGACGCCGAGGGCGTAGAGATCTGTGCGATGGTCGACTGCCTCGCCCAGCGCCTGCTCTGGCGACATGTAGCCGGGGGTGCCCATCACCATGCCCATCCGCGTGAGGCCGTCGCCGGGGGTCGCCGCGGCGCTGGGATCGGTCGCGACCCGGGCGATGCCAAAGTCGACGACCTTGGCGAGGTAGCGGCCGTCATCGCGGAGCTCGAGGAGGACGTTGTCGGGCTTGAGATCGCGGTGGACGATCCCCTCCGCGTGGGCCCCCGCGAGGGCGTCGGCGATCTGGCCGGCGATGTCACATGCGGTCGGCCAGGGCAGGGAGTGCTCGTCGAGGAGGCTGCGCAGCGCCTTGCCGCGGACCAGCTGGATCACCAGGTAGGCCGCGCCGTCGGGGAGCATCCCGTAGTCGAGGGCGGAGGCGACGTGCGGGTGATCGAGCTTGCCGGTCGCCATCGCCTCGCGGGTGAAGCGGGCGGCGATCTCCGGGACGCCGGCGAACTCCGGGCGGATGATCTTGAGGGCGACCTGCTTGCGCAGGGCGAGGTGCTCGGCGACGAAGACCGCCCCCATCCCGCCCTCGCCGAGGAGCTCGACGATCTTGTAGCGACCGTCGATCGTCCGGCCGAACCACTCGGAGAAGTCCGGCTCGGCGTTCTCCTCTTCGGGCGCCGCGGGAGCCTCGACGGCGGGCGTCGAGGTCTGGAGGAGCGTCGCCATCGACGACGAGCTCGAGGCGTCCACCCCTCGGTGGGTCGGCGGTGAGGCCTCGGCCCCGGGGACGGTCGACAGGTCGGCGTCTCCCGACGGGGACATCCCATCGGAGCCCGTATTCCCCTGCTCTGCGCTCCCCATCGGCCGCGAGATGATACCCCTAGGGGCCCCGTCGCGGGCGAACAGTGCGGCGCCGAGGGGGCCGCGGATCGGGTGTTGACGCGGTCATCCGCTCGGAGGGGGGCGGCCCGCCGACCGCAGATCAGGAGCGCACTCTCGGGGAGGCCGCGGGGCTCCCCGCGCGAGCGCTCGGAGCCCTCTCCGGCGGCGCTCGGGCGCTCCCGCCCATGTCCACCGGGTGGAGGCGTCGGCGACGACACAGCGCTGCAGAGGAGCTCGAGCGAGGGGCCGATCCCAAACCCCAGGCTAGATCCCAGGCATCACGCTGCCGCCGCTGACCGGGATGAACGCGCCGCTGACGAAGGAGGCGAGCTCCGAGGCGAGAAAGGCGACGACGTTGGCGATCTCGAAGTCCTCGCCGCGGCGGCCGAGCGGAACCTTTGCGAGGTAGTCTGGAGCCGCGGGGACGCCTGCAGCGCGCTCGCGGTCCGTGATCGTCCAGCCGGGGGCGATCTGATTGACGGTGATCCCGCGGCTGCCGACCTCTCGGGCGAGGACCCGGAGGATCCCGTCCATGCCGCGCTTGCCGGCGACATAGGCGGACTGCGAAGGGCCGCACTCGATCGCGCACTCGCTGCTTATCCCGATCACGCGGCCCCAGCCCCGCTCGATCATCCGCGGGACGAAGGCCTGGGCGAGGCCGACGCTCTGGATCACGCAGGTCCGCAGCTGGCTCTCGTAGTCCGCGATCGACTCGTCGAGGATGCGGCTCCAGGGGTGGATCTGCTGGACCGCGTTGATCACGACGATCGACGGCGCGCCGAGGCGCTCCTCGATCGCCGCCTGCATCGCCCGGATCGACCCGGGGTCACCGATGTCGGCCGCGAAGATCGCGGCTCTGCGACCGCGGGCCTCGATCGTCGATCGTAGAGCCTCGGCGGTCGTGCTCTCGCGGCGAACGTGGAGGGCGAGATCGGCTCCGGCCGCGGCGAGCGTGTCGGCGATCACCCGGCCGAGCTCGCCGCTAGAGCCGGTGACGAGCGCGAGGTGTCCGCGAAGGTCGATCGATAGGGCCATCCTCTGCTCCTGTCTGCCTGCCTGCCTGCCTGCCTGCCTGCCTGCGGGCGCCGGCGCTAGTTCGACACCGGGATCGTCAGGGTCGGGCCGGCGTTCTTGATGTTGCCTGACTGGAGCTCGAAGAGCTGCGAGACCAGGGAGAAGGTCGACTTCGAGTCGAGATCGCCGTCGTCGATGTAGAACCACCGGCCGCGGTAGGGGACGGCCACGTAGGCGTCGCTCGGCTGGGTCCGTTGGTTGCGGATCCGCATCAGCCCGCCGGTGATCGTCGTCCAGTCAAAGTCCTCGCCGTCCTTGTCGACGGTGACCGTCACGCGCCCCGCGTCGAGGTCGCGCTGGGGGACCTCGACGCCCTGCGAGAGGTAGAAGAGCGCCGCCATCAGCGATCGGGGGACGAGCGTCACCCCGGAGGGATCGCCGTCGGCGAAGACGAGGGTCTGCTGCGGCTCCGGCATCCCGAGGAGCTCGGCGAGGCGGCGCGAGGCCGGCGAGTACACCCTGTTCTCGGCGATCCGAAGGACCAGGGACTCGCCGCGATCGTCGGTGAACGAGCCCATCTCGAGGGCGCCGGCGAGCCAGAGCTGGCGGAGCTGGGCGGTCGCCTCGAAGAACGCCGCGTGCTCCGGCGCCGAGCTCGGGGTCGGGCCCGAGGCGCGGGAGGCGTTGTCGAGGGGCCCGAGCCGCTGGACGCAGACCTTCATGATCCGATCGATCGACCAGCCCGAGTGGTACATCAGCAGGAGCACCTTGGGATCGAGCGGGCTCAGCACTTGGGTGACGAAGCGGGCGCCCTGCAGCGGCGAGTAGGAGATCGTCGGCTTGTCGGTGTAGCCGACGTTGCCGCCGAGACCGGCCCCGCGGGTCGCCGTCGGGAAGACGGTCCCGCTGGCGGAGGAGCCCACCTCAAAGGCGAACGAGCTGGTGATGCTCGACACCTCGAGGAAGAGCGGCGTGTCGCGGTAGCGCAGGCGGACGATGTTGAGCAGGAGCTGCTGGTCGTTGGTCTGGGCGATCGCGACGTTGTAGTTGTCGCGGCCGGTCTTGATCGAGCGCGGGCCCGTGACCTGGCAGGCGACCGCAGGGAGGGCGAGCGCGGCGGCGAGGGCGAGCGCGGCGGAGCGGAGGCGACCCATGGCGCGCATGGTAGCGGCAGTGCTCTGCGCGTGCATGCGCTGGCTCGGCTCCGCCGATCTCGGAGCAGGAGCGGCCTCGGGCGGCACTCGTCGCGGATCGTCGCGGATCGTCGCGCTGCGTTGCGCCGAGGCGGGCCTTGTCGTGCGGCGTCGGGCTCTGCTATCCAACGCGGATGCTCGTCAAGAAGTACGGCAATCGGCGCCTCTACGACACCGACACCAGCCGCTACGTCACTCTTGAGGAGATCGCCGAGCGCGTTCATCTCGGCGAGGACATCCAGGTCGTCGACGCCAAGAGCGGCCACGACCTGACCCAGACGGTCTTGGCGCAGCTCATCCTCGAGAGCCGGGGCGCGGCGAAGCTCTTGCCGGTGCCGCTGCTCAAGCAGCTGATCCGCATGCGCGATGACGCCCTCGCCGAGTTCTTCGGCCGCTATGTCACATGGGCCCTCGAGGTCTACCTCCGCCTGCGCAGCGGCAGTCGCTCGGTGCTCCCCTTCGATCCCTTCGCCGGGATGTCGTTGGCGCCGCCGTTATTGAGCCGCTTCTTCGGCGGTCGGCGGGCGGAGGCTTCGGCACCCTCGGCGAGCGCCGAAGACGTCAGCGACGGTCCAGGCGAGCCCGACGAGCCAGGCGAGCCAGGCGAGCCAGGCGAGACAGCCGAGGCCGATGAGACAGGCGAGCCCGCCGAGGGGCGCAGAGACTCCGAGATCGATGACCTCCGGCGGGAGATCGCGGAGCTCCGCGAGGTCATGCGCGACGTCCTCGCCGCGCGGGAACCGGCGGAGTCCGGCCGGACAAAGGGAGGGAAGGCGACGAAGGCGACGAAGGCGACGAAGGCGACGAAGGCGACAAAGGCGACAAAAAAGCGCGGGACGAAGAAGGGCGAGCGCTAGCGCGGGTTTCTCGCGGCGCTCCACCTGTGCAGCGGGCGCGAGGCGTTCCTGGACGCGCTCGAGCTGCTCGGCCTGTGTGGGGTCGACCGGGCGCCGTGGTCACGGATCGGCGCCTGGTTGGTCACGCTCCTGATCGACGATGAGGAGGGTGGTGTCGAGGTGCCAACCTGTGTGCCGATGGCGCTCGGTCGCCTCGCCGCGGGGGATCCCCTAGGGCCGGCGATCGAGCTCGCGAAGGCGGCCGAGCACGCCGATCTCTTGGCCGCCGCGGAGGCGTCGCTGCGGGCTGGGCCGCTCTACCGGCCTCTCTTCGGCTCGCCCGAGCCTCCTTAGGAGGCCGTGGCAAGAGTCTCGTGTCGTCGGTCCCCTTGGCTTCGACGAACGCAGCGGGCCCGGCCGATTCTACGAGCTGCGGCGGAGCCGAGAGGGTCGAGCGCGCGGGACCTCGCCGCGACCTCTTCGGACGGCAGGCCCGGCGCCGTCGGAGCTGGAGCGTCGCTACTTGGCGAGCCAGGCGTCGATCTGGTCGACCGCCTCGGGATCCCAGCCGAGCTTCAGGTGGTTCACGTCCTCCAGGATCACCGCCTCCGCGAGGTTGCCGATCCCGTCCTCCGCCGCGCAGGAGTCGACGAAGACGATCCCGTCGCTCGGCCCGGCGATCTCGTTGGGCAGGCCCTGGATCAGCACGTCCTTGTCGTCGAGGTTGAGGTCGCCGCAGAGCAGGTAGGTCTCGACAGAGCTCGGGATCCCAGCGTCGATCATCGGCTCGATGATCGACCCCTGGCCGATCGCGAAGTCGATCCCCTTGCCGCGGGCGTAGAGGCCGGTGTACTCGCCCTCGCCGTAGTAGGTCGACTTCGAGTCGCCGACCGGCCAGGTGATGAGGGCGTTGGTCGCGGTCGCGGTCAGGGGGTAGACGTCGTCCCAGGCGGCGAGCATCTGCAGCTGGCCGCGCCAGTTGTCGCCCTTGACGGACTTGTAGATCCCGTACTCCGCGCGCTCCTGCCAGAGGCCGAGGACGAGCAGCTCATCGTGGGGCCCCGGGGCGTGGATGATCCCGCCGTAGTCGGCGTAGATGCCGTTGTTGTGGCCGGTGCCGTACCTGAAGATGTAGTCAAAGCCGAGGTTGGGGCCGCCGACGAGGACGAGGCGACGGATGTCGTCCTGATAGGCCGTACCCCACTCCTTGGTCAGGCTCGAGGCGTACATCCGCGTCGACATCACACCCTTGCTCCAGCCGACGAGGTCGACCGCGTCGGCGCCGGTGCGGTCGCGGACGATCTGGATGGCGTCGTGGATCTGCTCGGCCCAGAAGTAGTTGTCGCCCTGGCTGTGCGGGTGGGTGATCGCGAAGACCGCGTACCCGCGCTGGGCCAGGTCCTGCATCATCCCGGTCGTCGGGCATTCGCTCTGGCCGCAGCCGAAGTCGCCGGACTCGCCGGGGTTGGCCCAGGCGCGGTCGGCCTGGTCGTTGGCGCCGTGGGCGAGGAGGATCGGCACCGGCTTCTCGGCGCGGTCCCAGCCGGGCGCGTAGTGGAGGAGGAAGACGCTGCTGTGCGGGACCGGATCGTTATCGAAGAATTCGAGGCGCTGGCCGGTCTGCTGCGCCCGGGCGTCGAGGTCAAAGCGGTCCTCCTGGATGAACCCCGGGTTGTCGTCGCTCCAACGCTCGATCCGCACCCAGTCGTTGGCGAGCCCGTCCTCGTAGGTCTGCTCCAGGGTCAACCCGTCGAGCACCGGCTCGCCGGTCTCTCCGGTGTCGCTCGTATCGCCGGTGGTGTCGCTCGTATCGCCGGTGGTGTCCGTGGTGTCGCCGGTGTCGCCGGTGGTGTCGCCGCTCGTGTCAGCAGAGTCGGCGGAGTCGGCCGTCGTCACGGTCGCGTTGGAGGTGGCCGTGGCGGCGGTCGCCGTCATCGAGGCGTTGGAGGTGCTGACCGTGTCGCTGGCGGTCGGCTCACCGCTCTCGGTCGCGCTGGTCTCAGGATCGTCTCCCGCACAGGCGACGAGGCCCATCGACATCGACAGGAGGAGGGCTGTGGCTGGGGCTAGGCGGACGCGGTCGGATCTTCCCATGCGCCGAGGGTAGCCGAGCGCGCGTCTTCGCGCACTCGAATTGTGCGACGCAGCAATCCGCCTCGGCGATGGGCATGTCCGCCCGCGGCAGCGAGCTAGAGGGCGATCCCCGCGGGGGATGAGAGGAAACTCGCTATGCTGCGAGTGCGAAGGTTCGGGACTGAGAGCCGGAGCTCAGGCGTTCGCCGCGAGGAATTCGCCGAGGAGGGCGATGAAGCGCTCCTCTTGCTCGATATGCGGCGAGTGGCCGCACTCAGGCAGCACCTCCTCCGAGACCTCACCGCCGCCCGCGGCGTAGCGGTCGAGCACCGCCCTCAGCTGGCTCACCATCGGCTGCGGCGGGAAGACCTCAGCGCCGGGCCATCCCGGGACCGCGCCGAGCTGGCCGAGGAAGCCAAAGTCAAAGAGCGAGGTGTCCGAGACGATCTGATCGTCGGCGCCGCGGATCCAGAGCACCGGCGGCCTCGCGTCGATCGCCGCGAACGCCGAGACGTCGAGGTACTTCGGGCTGATCGCGTTGTTCATGCCCTGGCTGCCGGGGGCGAGCGTCGGCCAGTTCTCGCTGGTCGTCATGTCGCCGGGGTAGGCACCGTCGCCGACGGTCATCTCCAGCATCGCGTCGACGAAGGTCTCCTCGCGCTCTGGCGCGACCCGGAAGGGGGGCTTGAAGTAGTAGGTGTTGAGGATGTTGCGGGGGCTGCTGGCGTCGCCCTCGCCGCGATCCTTCGCGCTCAGGAGGCGGACAAAGTCGGGGTTCGCCGTGCCGCCGCCAGAGGCCGCGAAGTCGGGGTAGCAGGGGGTCCCGTCGACGTCCTTGGTCCCGCCGAAGCCGTAGGGAGACATCGGGCTCTCGAGGATCAGCGAGGCGACGGCCTCCGGGTGATCGATGGCGAAGCGCATGATGACGCCGCCGCCGACCGACCAGCCGAGGAGGTGGGCCTTGCGTCCCGGGGCGATGGTCTCCAGGAGCGAGGCGAGGTCGTCGGAGAAGTCGCGGACGCCACGGGTGGCGTCGATCGGCTTGGGCTCGGAGCCGCCGTAGCTGCGGAGGTCCGGGGCGATGACGCGGTAGCGATCGCTGAACGAGGCGATCAAATGGTCGAAGAAGACGGAGCTCGAGACATTGCCGTGGACGAGCACGAGCAGGGGCGCGTCGGCGGGCCCTGCAGAGCGGACGAGGGTGCGAAGGCGCGGGGTCTCAACGGTGTCGATGGCGATGCGGGGCTCGGTCACGGTGGTTCTCCTACGAACCGACTTGAGCACACCGACGTGTCGCTTGTCACCCGGCTCTCAGCGCGTAGTAGCGCCAGAGGTGCGCGAAGACGCTCGTTGTTCTCGGGGGCGGCCTGGTTTGTCCCGTGTCTTTGGCCTTGAGGTGTGCGGGCTGATGCGGCAGGCGCTCGCGAGTCGAGGCGTTGAGCTCGGATGGGTGGGCGAGGTACCCGGGCGTGGGCTGGGATGCTGTGGTGTGTGTCTGGTGCGGCGGTCGAGGCTTGCTGGCACGGTGTCTTGCTCGCTCTTCGATGGCTACGTCGGGCGCGCAGACCGGGGGAGGGGGGAGGCTGAGGCGTAGGCCGGTCAAGGGGGGACACCACTCTCTCAGACAGGTCGGAGCGCGCGTCGAGCTCCCCTCTCGGGGAGCTCGATGCGCGTCCTAGACTCGTTCGCGGTGTCCCCCCTCGCCCGCCCCCTGCGGCTCGTCCTCCTGAGGTCGGGGAGCTGAGGACGAGGGCTGAGCTGCTTGTCCAACGTGTTGGGCCGCACCAGGTGGATTCTGGTCGAACGCGGTGGGAGAGTCTTTCAGCCCTTCAGCCCTTCGGGTCGGCGCTCGTGCAGGGTTCTTGAAGGTCTTCTGGTAGGGGCTGCCGTTTCATGTCTGTGGGTCGGCGCTCGTGCAGGGTTCTTGAAGAGTCCAAGGTAGGACTGCCGTTTCACGCCTGGGGTCGGCGATCCTCGGTGCAGGGTTCCTGCGGAGCTCCTTGTAGGCCTGTCGTTTCGCGCCTGTGGGTCGGCGCTCGTCCGTGGTGAGAGGATCCTGATCGAGCGCGGTGGTGGGGCCGTCTTTTTACCCCTGCGGTCGGTGCTCGCCGGTCTGCTCGGCGCTGAAAAAACACCGCCTGTCTCGGCAGGAGCTGCTCAGGGTGCTGAGCTGCTCCGACGGACAGGCGGTGCAGTGCGGCTCGGTGAGCGCGGAAAGGCCTAGGACTTGAGCAGCCAGGGCAGGTGGGGGACGCCCTGGACGTCGGGGAACTGATCGGTGACGTCGTCGGGGATGCCGATCGCCTTGGTCACGGTCTTCCAGACGTGGGCGCCGGAGAGGCGGCCTGAGCTGTCGGTGACCTTGGGGGTCGGCTCGCCGGTGGCGGGATCGGGCGAGCGGTAGTAGTAGCGGTGGCCGTTGCCCTCGGGGCCGTCGACGCCGACGTCTCCGTAGTAGCCGCCCTTGATCATGCCGCCGGCGAGCATCAGACCGCACTTGCCCTCGTTGCCGGCGGAGTTGGCCGCCGGTGAGCGCCCGGAGTCGAGGGTGTAGACGGCGATCACGGTCCGCTCGTAGAGACCGGCGAGCTTGAGGCTCTCGATGAGACGCGCGAGCGGGAGGACGGTCTGGTGGGCCAGGGTGTCCATGATCATCTCGGGCCGCTGATCGTGCCAGTCGATGTAGTCGAACTCGATCGCGAAGGTGCGGACGAGATCGTTGGAGATCAGCTTGAACGCCCAGGCGCACTGCTCCCAGATGTTCGCCTTCGGCTTGGAGGTGACCTGGTCGGGGACGCCCTCGCTCCAGTAGGCGATCTCGGCCTCGGTCAGCGGCAGAGAGATGAGCTTGGGCTCGCCGACGTAGAGCAGGTTTCGCGAGTTGTCGAGGTTCGCCTGGTGGACCGAGTCGACGCTCTCGACGTAGCCGTACTTGTCCAGGAAGCCGCTGTCGGCCTGGGTCAGGACGTCGATGAGCGCGTTGGCCTGCTGCGCCGAGGGGAGAACGTTGAAGTCCTCCAGGGCGTCGGGGAAGGCCGAGAAGAGCGACTGACGGGTCTGGGCCCGATCGAGCTCGGCGCCGGGCAGGCCCGCGCCGAAGTGATAGGCGGTGTGGTCGCGGCCGATCCCCTTGAAGGCGACGCCGCTGCGGACCGTCGGGTCGAGCTGGCGCATCCAGTAGTTGTGGAGCGAGGCCGGGGTCGGGGTCGACGAGAAGTGATCCTGGTTGCCCGGGGCGTAGGGGACCGGCTCGTTGTCGGCCATCGACATCCGCCCGGCGCCGCCGGTCTTCGAGCGACCCGGCGAGCGCAGGGCGTTCGACGCCTCGTGCCCGTGGATGTCGCCGATCCCGTGCTCGCAGGTCTCGATCATCGCGATCGTGTCGAGGTGGGGATCGAGCGGCAGCGCGAGCGGTGTCAGGTAGACGTTGTTCGGCCGCGCGAGGAGCTCCTCGGGCATGAAGTACATCGCGCACTTGCGGCCGTCGCTGCCGCGGATGAGGTTTTGCTCGGTGGCGAGGCCGGGGGCGACGAAGACGTGGCCGAAGTCCCACTGATCGCGGAGGTTGATCTCGATGAAGTAGATCGGCTCCTGCCCCTCCATCTCGGCGGCCTTGGCCTCGCCGAGGGCGAGCTCGCGGGCGGCGAAGCGGAGGCCGGCGGGCACCGCTGGGGCCGCCAGTGCGAGCCCGAGGAGCTTCATGAAGCGGCGCCGCTCGACCGGCGGGAGGGATTCGATGAGCTTCTTTCGGGTCATTGCAGGGCTCCAGGGTCGCTCGGGGGGTCGCTCGGGGGGTCGCTCGGGGCGGCGCTCGTCGAGTCGAGGAAGACGTCGATCACGTCGGGGTGGGTGAGGGTCGCGCGGAAGATGTCGCCGATGCTCGGCTCGACGCTCTCCGCGAAGAGCCTGTCGGCGATGTCGACGAGGAGCGCCGGGTCTGTGGTGGCCGCGTCCGCCTCGGTGAGGCCGAAGGTCCACTCGATCACGTTGCGCGCGCTGCACTGGGTGAAGGTCGGGTGTGAGCTCAGGACCTCGCCCGCCTCGGCGAGGTTGGCGACGGGCTCGCCGAAGACCTGGCTCAGCTCCTGCTCGGCCGCGATCGAGTCGACGAAGTGGGAGACGAAGAGCCCTTCGATCGATCGTCCGAGCTCGTCCTCCGGATCCTGGAGCCCGGTCGCCTCGGGTCGGTAGAGGCCCTGCTGATCGAACTTGACGAAGAGCTGGGCGTGGGCGCCGAACTGCGAGTGGCAGTTGTAGCAGGCGAAGCCGTTGCCAAAGCCGCTCTTGGCCTCCTCGACCGTCTGCTCCTCGGGCGTCAGGGCGCGGAACATCGGGATCAGCGAGTCCTTCGCCAGCGGCGGCTGGAGGACGGTGTCCATCGGATAAAGCAAGCAGTTGAAGATGTACATCATCCGCCGCGCGCGCTGGAGGTTGAAGCGGCTGGCGTTGGCGGTGAGGTAGGCGCGGGTCGTCAAAACGCCCGCGTTGTAGGGCGCGCCGGTGTCACATTCGATGTCTGCACCTGCGCCGTCGACACAGCGATCGGCGGTGATGATCTCGGCGAAGGGGAGGTCATCACGGGCGATCTGGGCCGCGAGGTTGCCGGGTAGCTCAAAGTCGATCGCGTCGGTCATTCCGCTCGCGTGGAGCTTGACCTGGATCATCATGCGCACGGTCTCAGGGAAGGCTGCATCCTCGATCCAGCCGTCGAGCACCGGGACGATCCCGCGGCCGCCGAAGTAGTCGATGAGGCTGAGCTCGGCGTCGGTGAGGAGGCGACCGACGACCATCGGCGCGATGCTGCCCAGGTAGGCCCGGGCATCGTCAGCGCTGTAGCGGTCGAGCTCCGCGAGCGGGTCGGCCGGCTCGCCGTCGTCGCCCGCGGTCGCGCCGGTCTCGGTCGCGCCGGTCTCGGTCGCGCCGCTCTCGGTCGCGCCGCTCTCAGTCGCGCCGGTCTCAGTCGCGCTCTCGGTTGCAGCGGTAGAAGTCTCGGTCGCGAGCGTGGTGCCGGGCGTCGACGCGCTCTCGTCCTGGTCGCCCGTGTAGCAGGCCGTGAGGCCAAGACCGAGGCCCAGGAGGGTCATCCAGGCTGTCGCCGCGGCTCTCATTGGGCGACAAACTCCAGGCTCGAGAGGACGGCGATGCAGGCGGTCTCGTAGCGGACCGCGGCGCTCATCGGATCGACGGGGGTCGTCCCCTTGTCGATGTCGTCGTCATTCTCTTCGGGATCTTCGGCGTCGGCGAAGAGCCCGAGATAGGGCTCGAGCTCGGCGCTGCTCGGCCGGTAGCCGTAGGCGTCGTGCATCAGCTCGGGGAGGCCCTGCGGGAACTCGGGGTAGCGCTCCTTCATCACCGCCGAGCTGCAGACCGGGCGGAGGGCGGCGATCCAGTGGCCCATGCGGGTCGTGCTCCAGGTCAGGTCCGGGTTGATGTTCTGGGAGAAGTCGTAGTCGCCGAGCTCGTAGCGTCGCGCGTGCATCTCGGCGAAGATCGGATCCTCGGGCGGCCGGTCGAGGAGGAGTGCGAGGCGGCCCAGGCGGATCGCGTAGGGGTAGAGGCGGATGTTCTCCCGCTCGAGATCGAAGGGCGCGTCATCATCGACGGCGCCGGTCGTCGTCGTCTCGTCGCCGTCGCTCGCCTCACCGGTGGAGCTCGTGCCCTCCTCGCCCGTCGCGGCGGTCGTCGTCGCGTCGACCTCCGAGGTCGCGACGTCATCGCTGCTCTGGCAGCCGGCGCCGAGCAGGGTCAGTCCGAGAATGCAGAGGAGCCGGACTGTCGGCGTTGGGGGGTTTTCATCCGGTTGAGGCGCCACGAGAGGAAAGTTGCACAATCGCGCATGTCTCGACAAGAGTCCGCTAGGGGTCCTCTACGCTGGAATTTCTGCCCTTCGAGAAGTCTTGGTGAGGCGGACTACAACGAAACGTGGTTCGGGACGAGCGCCGGGCGATCTCGACAGGATGAGCCATCGCGCCCGTTGCGCCTATCGCGCACCCGCCGCGGAGGTCGACGCTCCTCGGCGTCGTTCGTGCGACGGAGCACAGGCGAGCGCCCTGCTGTACATGCAAGCACGTCCCCGGCTGAGCGTCGTCACCCGGTGTTCGGCGGGTCGTCCGGAGGTTTCGTTCGATTCGTGGCTCTAGCGCCCGTGAGGCGCATTGGCGCTCCGCTCTGCGAGTCCCGCGGATGCGGCGCTGGACGGCATGCCAGGCAGCTCGTAGGATGCCGCGGCCATGTCGACACCACCTTCAGAGGCGGATCTCGAGCGGGAGCTCAAAGAGCTGATCATCGAGTCGCTGATGCTCCAGGATATGTCCCCGGACGATATCGACAGCGAGGCCCCCCTCCTCGTCGACGGCCTCGGCCTCGACTCGATCGACGTCCTCGAGCTCGCCATGGCCATCCACAAGCGCTACGGCATCAAGACCAAGGCCGACGACGCCCAGAACCGCGAGATCTTCGCGTCTGTCCGCAACCTCGCCGGCTACGTCGCCGAGCACCGCGGGAAGTCGAGCGCCTCCGAGTGATCGGTAGCACGACGGGAAATGACGAAGATCGTCCTTAGCGTCGTCAACACCGTCCTGGTGCTCGCATACCCCCTCGCAGTCTATTTTGGCCTGACCCACCTGGGGTCGCGGCAGCTCGGCGCCTTGCTGCTCCTTCTGCTCGTGCCGGGTCTTTTAGTGAAGGCGCGCGCCGCCCCGCGCGAGGACCTCTGGGCGGTCCTACGGGTCCCGCTGACGGTCTTCGCGGTCATCGGCGCCGGCGCGGCGCTGGGGGACTCGCGCTTCTTCCTCGCCCTGCCGGTGGTGGTCAACCTGCTCCTCCTCGCCCACTTTGCCGGGTCGCTGCGGGGCCCGGTATCGCTCGTCGAGCGGATGGCGCGGCTGCAGGAGCCGGAGCTTCCGCCGGGTGGGCCGGACTACTGCCGCAAGGTCACCAAGGTCTGGTGCGTCTTCTTCGTCGCGAACGCCGCGGTCGCCGCGGGGCTCGCCCTCTTCGCGCCCCTGACCTGGTGGATGTTCTATACCGGCCTTCTCGGCTATCTCCTGATGGGGCTTCTCTTCACCGTCGAGTTCATCGTACGAAAGATGACCTTTCGTAGGTTCGGGGAGTCCCTCCCGGATCGGGTTCTCGCTCGCATCATCAGGCCGGCCAAGGCGTCATGAGCTCTTCTCCCTTCCAGCCCCTCGCAGCCTACGCAGACGATGCGATCGTCGCGGACGGTGAGGCCGGTCCGCGGACCGTGGGAGACCTCCGACGCGATGTGCTCGCCGTCGCCGGGCGCCTGCCGCCAGCCCGTGAGGGCGGCGAGATCGTCGTCGTCTGCGGTGATCGCTATCACTTCGCCGTCGGCGTGCTCGCTGCGTGGGAGGCCGGCCACGGGGTCGCCCTGCCGCCGAACACCCAGCCTGAGGTCGTCCGCAACCTGAGCCGGCGCTCGGCTGTGACCCTCTTGCTCCACGACACCGACGCGAGCGAGGGGGCAGACCTCCGCGTATGGCTCGCGGATTCGGCGGCGCAGGCCCAGGGCGTCGAGGACGGGCGTCGGCTGCGACCGATCGCGGAGACGCGTCATATCGCCACCGTCTACACATCCGGGACGACCGGCGATCATCAGGCCTGTGCCAAGAGCGCGGGGCAGCTCCTCGGCGAGGCGCGGGTGCTCGGTCAGACCTTCGACGTCGACGGCGCGCAGCGGGTCCTCGCGACGGTGCCTCCCCACCACATCTACGGGCTCCTCTTCGGGATCCTGATGCCGCTCTTGGCGGGCGCGAGCTTCATCCGCGACACCCCCTTCCACGCCGAGACCGTCGCCGCGACCGCTCGCCGCGGGGGGGCGACGATCCTGGTCTCGGTGCCGGTCCACCTGCGCTCGCTGACGGTGCTCGAAGAGGGGTCGATGCCGGCGCTGCGGCGGGTCTTCTCCTCCGGCGCGCCGCTCCCTCCGGCGACCGCCGCCGCCCTGATCGACAAGCACGGGATCCGGGCGACCGAGGTCTTCGGCTCGTCGGAGACCGGCGGGATCGCGTGGCGGGTCTCGGAGACCTGCACGGAGCCCTGGCGACCGCTCCCGGGGATCCGCGTCGACGTCGACGTCCGCGGGCGCCTCCTCCTCGACTCGCCCTTCGTCCCCGCCGCGGAGGCCCGGCCCTATGTCGGCGGCGATCGGATCGAGCTCGTCGAGGGGGGCTTCAACCTCCTCGGGCGCTCCGACGGGATCATCAAGATCGGCAGCAAGCGGGTGTCGCTGGCGGAGGTCGAGAACCGCCTCCTGGCCCTGCCTGGGGTCATCGACGGGGCGATCGCCGCGGTCGCGGTCGCCGGCGCGCGGGGGCATGAGCTGATCGCCGCCGTCGTCGTCCGGCCGCCGACCCCCCGCGACGAGGGGCGGAGCGCGAGCGAGTGGATCGCGGCGCTGCGGACCGGACTTCGCGAGTGGTTCGACCCCGTCGTCGTCCCCCGGCGGATCAAGATCGTCGACCGCCTGCCGCGGGAGGCGAACGGAAAGCTCCGACGTCAGCGGCTGCTCGAGTCCTTCGACATCAAGGGCGCCAGCGCTACCCCGACGCGGGCGTCGGAGGCCGCGACAGCGCCGAGCCCCTCGCCGCCGCGGGCCTCGCCTGCGCAGGTGCTCGCGACCTACCGCCTGCGCCGCACCTATCCGGCGGAGCGCTCGTTCCTCGTCCGCTCCCACGCGGTCCGGCGGCGAGGTGGGCGTGAGGTCCACGAGATCTCGGTCCAGGTCCCCTCCGAGGTCGATCGCGGCGGCGCAGGCCCAGCGCTCGCTCGGATGCTCTCGCAGGTGATCTGTCGCGTCGCCGGTCTCGGTCGGCCGCGGCGGATGCGGGGCGCCGGTCTTCGTCAGGCGGTCGCGCCAGGGGAGACGCTCCTCCTCCACCTCGAGGTCGAGCGCCCCGAGCAGCGGGTCCACTTCGCGCTCGACCGCGGGGGGGAGCGCTGCACCGACGGCGTCGTCGACTACACCGACCTGGGCGGCCTCCGGGAGGCGCAGGTTGGCTGAGGCGATCGTGGTCGCGGCCGGGCGTGAGATCGGGGTCGGCGTCTTTCGTCCCTGCGCGTTGGTCCCGACCTACAACAACCCCGACACCGTCTCGGAGGTGGTCGACCGGATCCGCGAGCTCATCCCCGACGTCGTCGTCATCGACGACGGCAGCGCCGAGGCGGGGCGGAGGGCGGTCGAGCGTATCGGCGTCGAGGGGCGGGCCCATGTCCGTCACCGGGAGGTCAACGGCGGCAAGGGGGCGGCGGTCAAGACCGGCTTCGCCGTCGCGGCCGAGCTCGGCTTCACCCACGCGCTCCAGGTCGACGCCGACGGACAACATGCCCTAGAGGACATCCCGCGCTTCCTCGAGGTGGCCGCGGCCAACCCGGACGCGCTGATCCTCGGCGCTCCGATCTACGACGACACAGCCCCGAAGTCGCGGCTCATCGGCCGCAGGATCACCCAGTTCTGGACCAACTTCGAGACCATGGGACAGGTCATCGACGACCCGATGTGCGGCTTTCGGGTCTACCCGCTGGAGGCCGCGCTGAGCGTCGGCAAGACCGGCGATCGGATGGACTTCGACATCGAGATCGCGGTGCGGATCGCCTGGGGCGGGACCCGAGTGATCAACCTTCCGACCGCGGTCCGCTACTTCGAGGGCGGGGTCACCCACTTCGACATGCTCTGGGACAACCTACGGATCTCGTGGATGCACACCCGCCTGGCGGTCCAGGCGATCTTCGTGCTCCCGTGGGTCCGTCTGGGGCGGAGGCTCCGCGCGTGGAATCGTCGGCTACCGGCAGCGTAGGCGGAGAGCCGGGCGCGGCAGAGGAAGGCGGCTCCTCGCCCGAGCGGGCCTGGATGGAGCGTCGCGAGCGGGGCAGCGCGGCCGGGATCCGCTTCATCTTGATCTTCACCCGGATCTTTGGGCGCCGAGGGGCGCGCCTCTTCCTCCGGGTCCTGATCTTCTACTATGCGCTCTTCGCCGGTGATGCTCGGCGCGCGTCTCGGGCCTACTTCGCCCGCTTGGAGGGCGTAGATCCGAAAAAGATCGGGTTTTGGCGGATCTACAGCCATCTCCTTCGCTTCGCCCAGACCTCGCTCGACCGCCTCTTCTTGGTCCGGGGTCGCAGCGATCTCTTCTCGACGACGCACACCGGGGTCGAGCACCTGGAGCGCCTCCACGAAGCAGGGCGCGGGGCGATCCTCCTGGGCGCGCATCTCGGCTCCTTCGAGGCGATGCGGGCGGTCGGCAGCGTCCAGGACTTTCCGATCAACATCGTCGCCTATTGGCAGAACGCGCGGATGATCACCCGCTTCCTCGAGGAGGCGGGCGCCGACTTCCGCGGCCGGGTGATCGAGATCCGCCCCGGCGACCCGAGCTACATCTTCGCGGTCCAGGAGGCGATCGAGGCTGGAGAGATGGTCGCGATCCTCGGGGATCGGATCGGCGTCAACGAGAAGACGGCGACGGTCGACTTCCTCGGCGCTCCCGCGCGTCTGCCGGTCGGGCCCTACACGATGGCCGCGGTGCTCAAGTGCCCGATCTACCTCACGTTCGGCCTCTACCGCGGGGGCGACCGCTATGATCTCTATTGCGAGCCGCTGTGCGAGCGCCTAGAACTGCCGCGGCGAGGCCGGCAGGAGGTGATCGCCGGTGTGGCTCAGCGCTACGCGGACAGGCTCGTCCACTACTGCCGGCAAGCGCCGGACAACTGGTTCAACTTCTATGACTTCTGGGGCGGGAATGGCTGAGGATACGGGCGCGCGAGTGGTCTTCGGCGGGGAGCCGCCGACGATCGAGGCGATCGTCGCGGTGGCCGAGGGCAGGGCTGGGCTGGATCTCTCCGGCGATCCTGCGTTCAAGGCGTTGATCGAGCGCGGGGCGAGTCACCTCCAACGGCACTTGGAGGCCGGAGGCACGGTCTACGGGGTGACGACCGGCTTCGGCGACTCCTGCGTCGTCGAGGTCCCGGGGGCGCTCGTCGAGGCGATGCCGCACAACCTCGTCCGCTTCCACGGCTGCGGCACCGGGCGCATCCTGGACGAGACCGAGGCCGCAGCGGTCGTCGCCGTCCGCCTCGCGGCGCTCTGC
Source organism: Polyangia bacterium (assembly GCA_030424595.1). GTDB lineage: Bacteria > Myxococcota_A > Polyangia > Nannocystales > Nannocystaceae > JADJRG01. Next base: position 104,769 of record JAUHWG010000027.1, on the reverse strand, counting down.
CGCGGCTGGTCTGCGGTCCGTTGGGAGCTCCTCACGGGGCTCCGAGACCTGCTGAACCATCGCCTGCTGCCGAGGATCCCCGCCGAGGGCTCGGTCGGCGCCAGCGGCGATCTGACGCCCCTCTCGTACTTGGCCGCCCTCCTGATAGGCGAGCGCGAGTGCACCTACCGGGGCGAGGTCCGCGACGCCGCGCCTGCGCTGGCGGAGGCGGGCCTCAGGCCGATGACGCTCGGGCCCAAGGAGAGCCTGGCCCTGATGAACGGGACGAGCGTGATGGCCGCGCTCGGCTGCCTCGCGTTCGTCCGAGCCCGACGTTTGGCGCGCCTGTGCGCCGCGCTGACGGCGATGGCCAGCGACATCACCCGGGGCAACCGCGCCCACTTCGACGATCGGCTCTTCGCCGCCAAGCCGCACCCGGGTCAGCGCCGATGCGCCGCCTGGATCCGCGAGGATGTCGAGTATTCGGCGGGGGTCCACGACGGGCCGCGGCTCCAGGATCGCTACTCGATCCGCTGCGCGCCCCACGTGATCGGCGTGCTCGTCGACGCGCTGCCGATGGCGCGCGCCTTCCTCGAGACCGAGCTGTCGAGCGCCAACGACAACCCGCTGGTCGACCCAGAGACCGGTGAGATCCTCCACGGCGGGAACTTCTACGGGGGGCACGCCTGCTTCGCCCTCGACGCGCTCAAGACGGCGGTCGCCAACCTCGCGGATCTCGTCGATCGCCAGGTAGCGCTCGTCTGCAACGAGACCATGAGCCACGGCCTCCCGGCCAACCTCGTCCTGCAAAGCGGCCCGCAGGGGGCCGTACACCACGGTTTCAAGGCGATGCAGATCAGCGCGTCTGCGCTCACGGCCGAGGCATTGAAGCTAACCATGCCGGCGAGCGTCTTCAGCCGGAGCACCGAATGCCACAACCAGGACAAGGTCAGCATGGGCACGATCGCCGCCCGCGACTGCCTCCGGATCCTCGATCTGACGGAGACGACGGCGGCGATCGGCGTGCTGGTGATGTGCCAAGGCGTCGACCTTCGCCGCGGCGAGGGCTGTCATCGACGGTCGCGGGCGATCCATGCGGCGATCCGCGGATCGATCCCCGTCGTCGACGCCGACCGTCGGATGGACCACGACATCGCCGCGGTGCTCCAGGCCTTCCGCGGCGACGCGCTGCCGATAGGCGAGGTGGAGCCGTCATGAGCCGCCGGCTCTACGAGGTCACGAAGGACTTCGAGGTCCCCTTTCACGACGTCGACGCCCTCCGGATCGTCTGGCACGGTCACTACTACAAGTACCTGGAGCTCGGCCGGACCGCGCTCCTCCGCGACCGTGGGATCGACGTCGAGAAGATCGGCGACGCCGGCTACACCTTGCTCCTGGTGGAGAGCCGCTGCCGCTACACCTTCCCCCTGCGCTACGGCGACCAGGGCCGGGTCCACGCCTGGTTTGCGGCCCTCCAGCCGCGGCTGACGATCGCCTACCGGATCCGCAACCTCACCCACGACCGCTGCTCTGCGCGCGGTCAGACCGAGCTTGTGGCCCTTGATAATCAGGGTCGTATGCTCTCGGAGACACCCGATGACCTGCTCGAGCTCATTCATCACTAGGTCGTGCGCCTTCGGGCTCGCTGCGTTGGTCGTCCTCGTCGGCGCGAGCGCCTCTGCCGAGGAGCCCCGTGCCGTCACCGAGAGCGTACCGGCGACGGCTCCTGGAGAGACGATGACGACCCTGAGCAGCGCCGAGCTCGACGCCTTCCTCGGGCGCTTCGCGGCGATGAGCGGCCTCTCCGCCAAATTCCGCGAGGAGAAGCAGATGGCGCTCCTCGCCGCGCCGCTGGTCAACGAAGGTGTGATCTACTTCGCCCCGCCTGGGCGCCTCGCGCGGCACACCACCTCGCCGCTGGCGTCGAGCGTGATCATCGACGGGACCCGCCTGACCTTCGGCGACGCCCGCGGGGTCGAGGCGATCGGCTTCGATCAAAACCCTGTGCTCGGGCTCTTCGTCAGCTCCTTCGTCAAGATCTTCGCCGGCGATCGTGACGCCCTGGCGCAGATGTACGCGATGGAGCTGCGGGGCTCACCAGAGGGCGCTTGGTCCCTCAAGCTCCGGCCGCGGCTGAGCCCTATGGACAAGGTGATCGAGAGGATCGAGCTGCGCGGTGAGGGCCTCGTGGTCTCGACGATGGTCGTCCACGAGATCGGCGGCGATACGACGACGACGACCTTCTCCGAGGTCGACACCGGTCGCACCTTCTCCGCCGCGGAGCAGACGAAGCTCTTTCGGATCCCGCGCTAAGGTGGTCTGATAGCCCCGGTCGCCGCCATCGTCGGCGGCGCTCAGCAGGTGCCAGGTGTTGGACACGGACGACCAGAACGGAGGCCACGCAGGGCCGGGCGGCGACGGTCCTCGGCGACTGCGGGTCGGCCTCGTCGGCCTCGTCATCATCGCTCTGCTCGGGCTCATCACGAGCCTGCGCTGGTCGGTGACGACCGACATCAGCGCCTTCCTCGCGGACCAAGAGGACGCCGAGCTCGCGGCGATCTCCAAGCAGCTCGCGGACTCGGAGCTGACCCGCGCCTGGATCATCACCGTAGGCGGCGCCGAGGAGGACGAGGTGCTCGCCGCGGCGACGGAGCTGCGCTCGGCGATCGCCGCCCACCCCGAGGTCGCCTGGGTGCAGGAGGGGGAGGTCGACAACGGCGAGGCCTTCTACGAGCTCTACTTTCCCCGGCGCTTCTACTTCGCCAGCGATCGCCCCGACGTCGAGCTGCCCGCGCGGCTCAGCGATGAGGGCCTGGCCGAGGCCGCACAGGGGCTCTTGCGCCAGCTCTCGCTCCCGCAGGCGGCGCTGATCAAGCGGATCGCCGGCGGTGATCCTCTGCTCCTCTTCCCCGAGCTCGTCCGCCGCCTCAGCGAGGCCCAGGACGGTGAGCTGCGCCCCGTCGGCGACCACCTGCTGACCAAGGACGGCGAGGCGGCGCTCTTCCTGGCGACCGTCCACTCGCCCTTTGACGGCGCGGCGATGGCCCCCTTGGCGGCGGCGATCGGTGAGGCCTCGGCGAAGGTCAACGCGGCCCACGGCGGTCGTCTGCGGATCGAGGAGAGCGCCGTCGCCCGCCATGCGCTGGCGGCCGAGAGCAGCATCCGCGCCGACGTCACCCGGATCTCGACGGTGTCGACGGTCGGCCTCCTGCTGATCTTCCTCGTCATGTTCCGCCGGCTCAGCCTGGTCGTCCTGGTGATGCTGCCCCTGGCCTTTGGGGTCCTCTCCGCCCTCGCCGCGACGCTGCTCCTCTTCGGCTCGGTCCACGGCCTGACGCTGGCGTTCGGGGCGACGCTGATCGGCGTCGCGATCGACTACCCTGTCCACCTCTTTAACCACCACATGCTCGATCCGGACGAGGCTGGCCCCCGGGGGAGCGTGCGGCGGATCTGGCCGGGCCTCCTGCTCGGGGCGATGACGACGGTCGCGGGCTTCATCGGCCTCGCCTGGACCTCCTTCCCGGGGCTGCGCGAGATGGCCGTCTTCGCCTGTGTCGGGGTGGCGGCGGCGCTCCTGTGCACGCGCTTTCTGCTGCCGTCGTGGATGCCGCGCTCACCCACGCCCGGCGCCCTCCAGCGCGCCGCCGCAGGGGCATGCAGCAGGCTCCTCGGGGCCCTCGGTCGACAGCGGCGGGTGTTGGCCGGGCTCTTCGTGATCGTCGCTGGTGTCACGGCGCTGGGCCTCACGCGGGTCGAGTTCATCGACGATATCCGGGCCTTCTCCCAGGTCGATCCGACGATCCTCGCGGAGGACGAGCGGGTCCGCGGCCGGGTCTCGCGGATGGACGCCGGGCGCTTTATCCTGGCGATCGGCGACGATGATGAGTCCGCCCTCATCGCCAACGACGCGGTCTATCAGCGCCTCCAGGACGCGGTCGAGGCCGGGGAGTTGGCGGGCTTTCGATCGCTCCACACCTTCCTCTGGTCCGCTTCGCTGCAACGCGAGAGCCTCGCCGCTTTGCGGGGGGTGCCGGGCCTGGGCGAGCGCGTCGGATCGGTCTTTGGCGCGGCGGGCTTTCGACCGGAGGCGCTCGCCGACTTCGCCGCGGACCTGAGCGCCGAGCCCCCGCCACCGCTGCGCTTCGCTGACTTGGAGGCTTCGCCCCTCGCCGGAGCCGTGCGGACCTTCCGGGTGGAGCTCGGGGAGCGGGTCGGCATCATCACCATGGTCCGCGGTGTGGAGGTGCCGGCTGCGCTCGCGGCTCGGGTCGAGTCGGTGCCGGGGGTCCTCTACTACGATCAGGGGGCGACGATGGCCGCCGCCTACGGCCGCTATCGTCTGCGTACGGTCGAGCTCGTGCTCGTCGGTCTGGTCGCGGTGTTCTTGATGCTGCTCGCGCGCTACCGCCGGATCGGGCTCAGCCTCGCGGCGTTCCTCCCCGCGGTCTTGGCCGCCGCCGCCACGATCGCCGCGCTCACGCTCGCCGGGCTCCAGCTCCACCTCCTCCACATCGTCGCGCTCCTGCTGGTCCTGAGCATGGGGGTCGACTACGGGGTGTTCCTGGTCGAGAGCCGCGACGAGCCCCGCGGCGTCGCGGCGTCGGTCCTGAGCATCCTCATCGCCGCGGTCTCGACCGTCCTCGCCTTTGGCCTCCTGGCGATGTCGACCTATCCCGCGCTTCGGGCCCTGGGCCTGACGATCGGCGTCGGCGTGCTCTTCTCGTTGGTGCTCGCGCCGCTCAGCCTGGTGCTCTTCGCCAGACCAGGGGTAGGGTCGGGGCGCCCATGACGAGCTCGAACCTCCGCAGGCCGACCCGGCGACAGCTCCTCGCGCTCCTCGCCGGCGGTGTCACAGTCGCAGGCCTCGGCTGCGCCCATCGAGCGGGGGGAGAGGGAGCGGTCGATCCGAAGGCGGACGCTGCTCGGGCGCTGGTCGACATCGCGACCGTCCCCGGCGATTTCCTCGCCCGCCAGCGCCTCTCCGGCCATATGGGCGAGCACAAGCTCTCGAGCGAGGTCGTCCTACAGAAGCAGGGGGATGTGCTGACGCTGATCGGCCTGAGCCCCTTCGGCACCAAGGCCTTCGCGCTGATCCAGCGGGGCCTGGAGACCGAGTACACCCCCTTTGTCGAGGTCGCGCTGCCCTTTCCGCCGGAGATGATGCTCGCCGACATCCACCGGACGCTCTTTGTCCGGATAGGCGAGGACATCGCTGGCGATGGCGACCGGCGGGCGAAGCTCGGCGATGAGCGGGTGGACGAGTCCTGGAGCGGAGGCAGGCTCATGCGGCGGGTCTACAAGCGCCGTCGAGGGCAGCCCAAGGGGCTCATCATCATCGACTACGGCGAGGGGATGAGCGGACGGACGCCGCCGCCGGTGATCACGATCGACAACCAGCGCTTCGGCTATGCGGTGACGATCGAGACCAGCACCTACCAGCCGCTCTCGTAGCGAGTTCGTGTCGGCGAGTTCGTGTCGGCGAGTTCGTGTCGGCGAGGTCAGTCTGTTGAGCTCATCATCATCGACGAGGGCTCGGGCATGAGCAGGCAGCGCGCTTGCCGGTGCGAAGGAGCGACAACCCTGTGGGGCGATGCGGTGAGGTAGGGCGCTCCGGAGCCGGTCTGCTGCGTGAAACCGCCGCCCTGGGAAAGAACCGCCTGCTCGCCGCGTCCTTGCGCAAGCAGACGGGACACGCGGTGACGTGTCTCGGCGGCCATCCGTGGCCCATCCGCACCTGAACGTATTCGGGCGAAGGGGCGGCGGTCAATCGCGGAACAATGTGTATTTGGAAGTAAGAAGTGCTCGCTGGAATACCCAAATTCCAGTCAAAAAAACCGGCCCGAGTCCCGTGGGCTCTCGCGCCGCAATCGTTGAGCCTCTCGGCTTCGACAAAGCGCCGCTGTACCGGGTGTACTGCAAGTTTTGGCGGAGGCGAGAGCCGAGGGCGAGGGCTGGAGAGTGCGCGGGACTTTTGCCACGGTCTGTCATGAAAATAGGGCGCAGGGTCGCCGACGAGGTCGATCTCCAAGCGTGATTCTCATCGAGAGGTGGTGCGGGCCTGCCCCGCATGTGGGTCTGCTAGGACCGGCGAAGGCGACGGAAGAGGGGCAGGCGCTCGAGCGAAAAGAGGGGCGCGTAGGCGAAGCCGAGGAGGGGATAGGGGAAGAAGATCCACATCAGGGCGAGGACCCCGAGGTGGAAGCCCCAGGCGAGCAGCGACCAGACGATCGCGACCCGGCGGCCCAGGAGGGCGAGGGGCGCGAGGAGCTCGACCGCGAGGCTGATCCCCGCTAAGGGCGGGAAGAGCTCGGGGTGGCGGCATAGGGCGGTGCCCAGCTTGGAGTAGTCGTCGCCGAGCTCGATCTTCCGCAGGTTGTCGTAGGCGACGTAGTTGCGGAGGATGTCGCTGCTGACCCAGTCGAGCCCGCTGTGCCGGAGCTTGGCGATCCCTGCGAGAACGTAGGTGCCGATGGTGATCGCGGCGGCCAGGCGCAGCGGCCAGCCGTAGCGGGGATCGTCCTCGGGCGGCGGGAGCCCGCGCCTGGCCCGGCGACGGGCGTCGAGCGACCAGGCGTCGGCGCTCGCCCCAAGGCTGACGACGATGACGTGCATCACCATCAGGTTCTCGGTGTGGAAGATCATACCCCAGGAGTTGCGGTAGCTGGTGACCCAGAGGAGCGCCGCCGCGAAGAGGGGTCCCGTGAGCGCGAATCGCCAGCCGAGGAGGAACGCGATCCCGAGGGCGAGGGCCGCGACCGCCGCGACTGCGGGCCAGGGCGCCGCGAGGGGATCGCTGAGGAGGCTGACGACTCCGGTGGGGCGAAAGCCGCTGACGTCGAAGTCGAAGGTGCTGAGGTGCGGCAGGCGGATCGTCAGGTAGACGAGGGCGAAGGCGCCGACCAGGATCCGCAGCGCGGCGAGCCGGCTCGCAGGCGTCGTTGGCCGCCAGAAGGCGTCGAAGCGGCGGATGCTGCCCTGCAGGTTCATCGCTGGATCCGACAGCGGGCGCGGGTGTCCCGGCTTAGGGGCTTGGTCTCGCCCTCGAAGTAGGTGATCACGTCGTAGCGGTCGCGGCTGACCTCGAGCCAGGTAAACTCGGCCCACTTTGGGTGTTCTGCGACCCGCTCGGCGACGTCGCGGCAGAGCTTCATCGCCTGCTTGCGCCGGAGGGCGGCGTGGATCGTCGCGGCGGCCTGGAGGACCTCGTCGTTGGCGATGAGCGGCGGCGGGATCGGTCGGTGGCGGCCGTCATCGCTGATCGCGACGACGTGGCTGATGGTCGCCTCACGGGCACGGTCCCGGGCGAACATCGGGTAGCTCGAGGCGGGGAAGGAGTCGTAGGTCGGCGCCCGCAGGGCAGGCGCCGCGACGACGCCGAGAACGATCGCGGAGGCGACGTAGGCGTAGACCGCAGCCGCGCGCGAGCTCATCGCGGCTCTCCGGGCGGGAGGTCGAGGTGCCTCCCGCCGTGGCCGAGCGCGGCCATCGAGTGCTGGACGTAGTCGATGCGGATCACCGGTGAGGCGAGGGACTCTGAGAAGCCGCCGGCGATCGCCGGGTCGGCGACGCAGGCAAAGCAGAGCTCGGGGCGCCACTGTTGGCGGACGAGGAAGGTCAGCGCCTCGGTCATCCGCGCCTGGTCCTCGGGCCGGACCTGGCCGTCCGCCTTGCGGATCGCCATCGCCGCGGCGAGGGCCTCGCCGAAGCCGCCGGTCGGGGTGTTGTGCGGCGGGATCACGTTGCCAAAGCCGTAGGCGCCGACGAGCTCCGGGTTGACGCCGCTCTCCTCGCCCAAGATGAGCCGCGACTTGTAGGTCACGTAGTCGAGGCAGAAGCGCTCGTACTTGGGGTTTCGGTGGTGGCCGAGGGAGGCGCGCGCCGCCAGGCAGTGCCAGTTCTCCTCGATAAAGAAGAAGTCGTAGAGTCCGTGCCCCCAGTAGGTGGTCGCCGTGTAGTCCATCGCCCGCTCGACCGCCTCGCGGAGCTCCGCTACGGGGGGGAAGGGCCCGTCCGGCTCGGCCGCAGCGGCGGCCTCGAGGAGAGAGAGGGCGAAGACGGCCTGGCCCCCTGCGTAGAGCGGGTCTGGGCCCTCGAGGACCCTCTCGTCCGCGAGATCGTAGGCCGGGTAGAAGCCGCCGTCGGGCCGCATCATCGTCAGCAGGAAGCGGCCCATCCGGGCGATCGCGGGATCGAAGTGGTCGCCGACGCGGTTGCGACAGCTGAGGAGGGCGATCATCGACAGGGCCGTGTTGCCGAGGCCGGTTCGCGTCGGCGCCTTCTTGCCGCTGCGCGGGGCGACAGCCCCCAGCTCGCCGCGCCGCTCCTCAATGCTGGTCAGCATCTCGAGCGAGCGACGGACCGCGACCCGGACCTCCTCACGCTGCGAGGCGACCTCGCACAGGGCGAGGGTCGTCCCGGCTTGCCTGGGCACCGCGAAGCCGCGCCAGGAGACCGTGCCGGTGTAGGGGTCGAGGAGGTAGCGAAAGCGGCCGTCTGGGGCCTGAGCGTCGAGGATGTGGCGCTCGGCGAGCTCTAGGGAGCGGCTCAGGGTCGCCTCGGTCAGCGGCAGATCCGCCTCGCGCAGGCGGGGGATCGAGCGCGGCACGCCGTCGGCGTCGACCATCAGGCTCCAGGTCGTGATCCGCGTCAGACCGTCGAGCGCCGGCCGCTCCTCGGGCGGCTCGCCGCCGGAGAAGAGCGCCATCAGGCTCCGGCTGTCGATGCCAAAGCGGAGGTCGTCGATGAAGGCGAGCGGGCGGTTTTGGGTGAACTGATCGAGGGCGACCAGGTTCCAGGGCATGAAGCAGCGGCCGAGGCGGCAGACGCCGTCGATCCCGGGGCGGAGCTGGAAGATGTCGGGGGCGGTGATCGACGAGGTCAGCGGCGACGCGGCGGTGACGATGTCGATCTTCATCGGCCCGCGAAAGGCGGCGTCGCGGAGGACCTCGCGGATCGACCGCAGGAGCTCGTCGGGGGCCCCCTGCAGGCAGACGGTCTCGCGGCGAAAGGCGCGGGGATCGGGCGGCGTGGTCCGGTGGAGGTAGGAGAGCACGGCCGTCGCCCCGACGTCCTCGGGCGAGGCTTCGCAGCGCGCTGGCTCGCGGGTCATCAACGACGGTCGCGGACCCTCGCGGAGGGGCGGCAGTCCGGCCGTGATCGCGGCGAGCTCGGGGAGCAGGGCCTCGGGGCTCTCGGCGATCGACTGGAGGGGTGTTCCCTCTGCGGCGCTGGCCGTCCGCCACAGGCTGAGGGAGAGGACGACAGCGACGACAGCCGCGCCGGCGGCGGTGACCTTGGGGCGTCGGATCCCCCCTGTCACGGCGATCCCCCAGGCCGAGACGGGCAGGGTCAGGAGGACGAGGACAGCCCAGACCGCGGCGAGCCCTGCCGCGACCCCGCGACCGAGACCGCCGTAGAGGACCGCGATGTAGGTCGCGGCGTCGAAGACGATCCAGGTGTGATACGCGAGGAACGCGAGGCTGGCGAAGGCCGTGATCCGCCAGATCGGGCCGAGGAGGCGAGCGCGGGCCACAGCGGCGAGGGCGGTCGCCAGGAAGAGGAGGGCGAGGAGCGCGCTCAAGATGGCGAAGGGCGTCGGCCCTCCCCATGGGAGCGTGAGGCCCGCCCAGCCGAAGACCCCGGCGTGTATGAGCGCTAGGAGCGCGAGTGAGAATCGCGGCAGAGAGCGGGGGCCCTGGCTCATGGCTGGAGCCATACCACAGCCCCGGGGAGGGCTACCTGACAAGGGTTGCCGGCCGGTGTATGAAATCGCGCATGACCATGCTTGACGCGCGCTTTCGCCCGGCCCTCTTGGCGTTTGTCGTGGGGCTGGGGCTCGCATGCCAGCCCGATCCCTGCTCCGGAGATGCCTGCGTCGGGGCGAGCGAGACGGGATCGACCGGGGCCTCCGCGACCGGCACCTCTGGGGTGTCGACCGGGTTGGCGACCGGGTTGGCGACCGGGTTGGCGACCGCGGCAGAGACCACCACCACGGCGGGTTCGTCGACGGGCGATGACGGGACGAGCGAGGGCTCGACCGGCGAGGGCTCGACCACGGAGGCGCCCGCGATCTGCGGCGACGGGATCGTCCAGGGGGGCGAGGAGTGCGACGACGGCGAGGACAACGCGGACGGCGTCTACGGTGCATGCTCCTCGGTGTGTCTCCTCGGCCAGCGCTGCGGTGATGGTGTGATCAACGGCGGCGAGGCCTGCGACGACAAGAACAACGGTGACCCGAGCGATGGTTGCCTCGACGGGTGTGTCGAGCCGAGGTCCTGCCTAGAGATCAAGCTCGCGGCCGATGATGCGCCGTCGGGGATCTACCGCCTCTGGCCGAAACAGGGCATCGGCGACGTCAAGGCCTGGTGCGAGATGGACGCGGACGCCGGCGGCTACACGATCCTCAAGGTCCACACGGTCGACGGCCAGGGCAATGACGTCGAGCAGACGGCGAAGGCCGCCGAGGCGATCTGCGCCTCCTACGGGATGCACCTCTTCGCCCCGCGCTCGTCCACGCACCTCAAGGCTGCGTTCGCGGTGGCGGTCGGGGACGAGCTTACGCCCGTCGGCGGCGGTGACGGGATCGCCGGCCCGGAGTACCTCGAGATCCTGTCGATCTATCCCAACACGCTCGGCAACAGCTGCGCCAAGACGCCCTTTAACTCGGAGTCGTGCCCGGGGTGGTCGGCGGGGCACGGCGAGGTCTACTGGGTCAGCGACATCGCGATGTTCTCGCAGCCGAGCGCGAACAACTGCATCGGCTGCTCGATGGAGTACAGCTGGACCGCGAACGGCACGGTCGACTCGTTTATCGCGCTGGCCTTCGGCGGAGAGGGCTTCGCGGCGCCGCGCTTCCTCTGCGAGGTCGGCGACAAGCTTCCCTGAGTCCCTGCGCTTCCCTGAGCGGCGCGGCGCGGGGTTGTGGTTTGCCTCATGACCTTCCGCGTGTCGGCGGTGCGTCAACGACAGGAGTGTCATGAGGGCTTGCGCGCAGCTCTCGGCCGACGCCTCGATCGTCTGCGCGACAACAGAAGAAGGCGGGCGCCGAGGATTCGGCGCCCGCCCGCTTGAGCGTTGTTGTGCAAGGTCTTGAGGCTGGGATCAGCCGCGCTGGGCGGTCCCGCCGCGGCGCTTGGCCTGGAGGCCCTTCGTCGCCTTCTCGCCGTTCGCCTTCTTGCCGTCGGCCTTCTTGCCCTTCTTGCCCTTCTTGCCCTTCTTGCCGTCGGCTCCCTTCTTGCCGTGTTTGCCGTGTTTGCCGTGTTTGCCCTTCGTGCCCTTGCCTCCGAAGATCCCCTTGGCACCGCGGCGCTCGACGAGCTCGGCGAGCTCCACACGCTGAGCTGAGGTGAGCAGGGCATGGGTCTCCAGGAGCGCGGTCTTGGTCCGCTGCTGGATCGCGTCCTGGCGACTGTCCATGTCGGCGAAGATCTTGGAGACGGTCGCCTGACTGGGCTTGTCCTTGGCGATCTCGTCGGCGAGCTTGGTCTTGAGGTTGCGCATCGCCTGGCGGTCGACCTTGCTCGACTCGGCGAGCTTGCCGCTGATCGAGGCGATCTTCGTCTTCTGGGCGTCCGTACACTCGAGGCGCTTGCAGAGGCGCTCGACCTTGCCCTCGCCATGCTTGGCGCCCGTCTTGTTGGGGGCCGCTGACGCGTCACCGACGAAGGCGCCGCTGACAAGGCCGATGGAGAAGAGGCTGGTGACGATGGTCTTGACGCTGAGCATGGTGGTGTTCCTCCGTGGGCGCTGTCTGCTGCCCACATCAAACACTCTGACCGCGCCCCGAAAAGAGCCCCCGTATCCCCGGTAAAGTGGCCGTAAAGCGCTGTTATCGCGGATTGTGGGCGGCCTTGGGCCTGCGCCCGTGGGGCGATCCCATCGACCCAGAGTGGAGCGAGAGAGTCGACGACTCGAGGAGCGCGCCTGAACCCGCGCTTCGCCGGGGGGTGCTCACCCACCGTCGCTGCGCCGCCGGGAGGGCGCGACGCGGCGGTGACGAGGGCCTGCGCAGATCGTGTCTACGGGAGCGGGACGTCGAACTCGAGCTCGGCCTTGATCTCGCGGACGTGGCGCGAGAGCTTGCCGTCGATGAAGACGAGCTTGTGGGTCGTCTCGCCGACCTTCGCCTCGACGACGGTCTCCTTCGGTCGGTCACCGCTGTGCTCGACGATCTCGACCTCCTCGATCTCGGCGCCGGGCAGCGCCTCTAGGGTGGCGGCCTTGAGCTCCTCGCCCAGGGTCGAGACCTCGACCTCGCACTCGGTGTAGATGAGCTCGCCTGCGGCGGTCGCCTCGACCTCACACTCCTGGCCCTCAGCGGTCTTGAGCTCGACCTCAAAGACCTCGCGCCGCTCGGGGCCCTCGACCTCCGACTCGTAGCCCTTGATCGACGCGCCTGGGTAGACCTCCTCAGCCTTCTTGCGGACCGCCTCGGGCAGCTTGTCCGCGTCGTTGTGGTAGAGGGCGAGCTCGCGGACTGAACCGTCGGCGTTGACCTCGATCTCGATCTTGTCGGCGGTCGGGTGACGAGAAATGCTCGCGATGAACGCGGAGTCGAGGGCGCCGATGCTCGGGCTCGCCGCCGGGGGCGTCGCCTCGGGGGCCTTCTCCTCGGGGGGCGTGTCTTTTTGCGGGACCGGCTCCGCTGGCTCTGCGGGCTTCTGATCGCAGCCGAGCACCGTCGTCACCAGGAGGAGCGAGAGGGGGATCCGGTAGAGGTCGCGCATGCTCGTGCAGCGATGATACGTGGCCGTTTCTCGCCTAGGCAAGCGCGCGGCTTGGTATATTGCCTCGGTGGTCGGAGGGTTCCGGGTGATCGCGGGTGAGCGCGAGTACGCGAGCGGAAGCCTGCAAAACCTCTTCGTCGGCATCTGGCGCGAAGAGGTCACGCAGAGCGCCGTCGACGGTCTCTACCGCGGTCTCCGATCCCTGGTGCGCGAGTGGCCGGGCGGTGTCGGCATGTTCCTCTACGTCGAACAGGGGACCGTGGTCCCGCCGCCTCCCGTCCGTGACTTCCTGATCGAGCAGCGGCGCTTGGTCGCCCCACAGCTGCTCGCCACCTCCCTCGCGGTGGAGGGGGATGGCCTGTGGAGCGCGACGGTGCGGACGATCGCCGTGACCCTCGGTCTGGCGTCCGGCACGAACTACCCGTCGATGAGCTTTGGATCTGTAGAAGAGGCGATCGTCTGGCAGCGGTCGCAGATGGGCCCTGACTTCACGGTGCCCACGGACGTCATCGTCCGTGCCGTCGCCTCGCTGCGGGTCTAGGCCGACCCGGCAGCGTGGGGGCGGGCGTCGCTCTCGCGGACCCCTCGGGGGCAGCGGGCGATCCAGGAGCACGGGTTGGGCGTATTGAAGCTCGGTCTGCCCCGCAGAGCACGTCGAGGTCGCAGGTCTGAGGGGATCTCTTGCGGAGACAGTCGGGCTGAGCTCGTTCACGCGCGGAGAAGGGTCTTCCTATGTGGATAGAACCTTTTACAATGCTTGTGAGCGGACGCATGGGGTTTCATCGCCAAGCCCCAGGACGGCGTAGAACGTCGTTCAGCCCGGACAGTCGAGGTTCAGTTGTGAGCGTCACGGGAGAGGCGAGCTTGTCTAACTTAGGTTGGACGTCGTTGTAGAGGCTATTTTTCCCGCCCTGTTCCACTCTTCGGCAGATCTGATGAAAGCTTAGACAAGCGCGTAGGTTTTCTTCGTAGACCATTGACAAAGCCTGTACTTCTCAATATCTTTCGTAACGTCAAGAAAGAGCTTGGCGACTACCCAGACCGAAGGAGACCCGATGCCGACCCGTCAAACCTCAAGTTCCAGCGCTGGCCGCATTCGCTCCACCAAGCGCGCTGCGGTGGTCGAGAGCGATCGAGAGGGGCCTCTTACGCCCTACTTCCGCGACATGGCCGTCCACGACGTCATGAGCCGCGACGAGGAGCTCGAGGCGGCGATCAAGATCGCGACCCTCCGGCGCTCCTACTGGACGGCCATCCTGGCCTATCCCTCCTTCATACCGGGGATTCTCGGGCTCGTCGAGGAGTCGCTGGGCTCAGGCAAGACGAAGCTCCCTCGCGCGGAGATGTCGGCGATGAAGGCCGCCTCGCGCCGGCTCCGCGACCGGGATCTCGTCGCTCACCAGAAGGCCTACGAGGTCGCTCGGGTGGCGCTCGCCGAGCAGCTCGCGCTCCTGGATCTCGACGGCGTCGCCTCTGAGCAGATCCTCGCGGACCTTCAGACCATCGAGGCGGGGCAGGGCCACGCGCTGTCGATGAAGGTGAAGCTCCCGCGCAAGGGTAGTCGTCCATTCCAGAGCTACGCCAAGAAGGTCCGGCGCGAGCATCAGGCGCTGTGGATGGCGAAGAACGCCTTCGTCCGGGCGAACCTCCGCCTGGTCGTGACCATCGCCCGCCGCTTCAACCACGGTCGTATGCCCTTCCAGGACCTCATCCAAGAGGGGAACATCGGCCTGATGAAGGCCGTGGATCGCTTTGATCACCGCAAGGGCTTCCGCTTCTCGACCTACGGGAGCTGGTGGATCCGTCACGCGATCAGCCGCGCGATCGCGGACAAGGCCCGCGCTGTTCGCCTCCCGGTCCACATGATCGACGCCTACAACAAGGTCCGGAAGGCCCGTCGCGCCTTCGAGGCGGAGCACGGCCGCAAGGCGGACGACGCCGAGGTCGCCGAGATGACCGGTGTCAGCGTCGAGCGGATCTCGCGGATGCGCTGGTCTCTCGTGGAGAACCCCATGAGCCTCGACCAGCCGCTCGGGGAGGATCGCGACCGGACCATGCTCGACAGCCTCGAGGATCCGGACCTCGTCGAGACGCCAGAGCTGATCGAGAACCAAGTGCTCCATGAGACGCTCAAGGAGGTCTTCAGCTCCCTGACGGCGATCGAGGCTGACATCCTCCGCAAGCGGATGGGCCTGGACGACGAGCGGCGGATGACGCTCAAGGAGATCGGCGAGTCCTACTCCCTCTCCCGCGAGCGGATCAGGCAGCTGCAGGAGCAGGCGCTCGGCAAGCTCCGGGTCGAGTTTCAGCGCCGCGAGCTCCTCGACTGACGGAGCTGGCGGAGGTACAAACCCGCCGTGCCGGCAGCCCCAGAACGCTCCCCACTCGTATCGTTGATGATCCTCGGGTGGGGGGTCGGCGGCGTTTTGGGGCTCTTGACCAACGCCGTGCTCCGGCTCTGGCCGCTCGCGGTGGAGCCGATCCAGAGCGGGTCGATGACCCCGACCCTGTGGGCCGTGGCGGTCGTCTGGATCTTCTTCATGGGCTACACGGAGGGGTATCGCGGCTTCCACCGCGCCTTCGCCCCGAGGGTGGTCGTCCGGGCGCGGTGGCTGTCCGAGCACCCGCGGGGCTATTTGGTCGTCCTCGCTCCGCTCTTCTGTATGGGCCTTATCCACGCGACCAAGGTGAGGAAGATCGTCTCTTGGTCGATCCTCGTCGGGGTGCTCTGCCTGGTGATGCTGGTGCGCGGCCTGGAGCAGCCCTGGCGGGGGATCATCGACAGCGGCGTCGTGATCGGCCTCGGCATCGGCGCGCTCTCGGTGCTCTTCCACCTGATCCGCTCGTTCCTCGGGAGAGCGCCGCAGATCCCCCCGGATGTCCCGACCGCGACGGCGGTCGCCGGCGCCTGAGGCTGGGGAGGGGGGCGGCCGCATCCTGAGGGCGGCGAACCTTCCGAGGCCCGCTTGTCGAAGCTTGAGCTGCGGCTCGGGACGAACACTCGGCGAGCGCTGACGACGGGCTGCTAGAGGAAGTAGCTCACCGTGTAGTCGATGCACTCGTCGAAGAGAGGCTTGTCGAGGCGGAGGAAGACCAAGAGGCTGTCGTCGCCGCCGGGACAGTTGTAGTCCTTGAGCTCAAACCCGGCGCTGGAGCAGCACCCGGGGCGAAGTTCGGGGGAGATCGCGAAGTCGGTGCCGTCGGGGCAGGAGACCTCGGTCAGCGCCGGTCCGTCCTCGAGGCAGTCGAGGAACATGCAAAAGCGAAGATCCCCGGAGGCGTCTAGGGTGGTCGTCGGCTCGGTCGTATGAAAGACCGTGTCGGCGCCGATGAAGCGGTACCAGTCGACGTCGGAGTCCCCGGAGAGTACGCCAGAGACGCTGCTCTCGTCGTCATCGTCGTCGGTGATCATCGGCAGGACGGTCGCCGTCGCCTCGGTCTCGTTGGGCTCGTTGTCGTCGCCTGCGCAGTCGAGC
Source organism: Polyangia bacterium (assembly GCA_030424595.1). GTDB lineage: Bacteria > Myxococcota_A > Polyangia > Nannocystales > Nannocystaceae > JADJRG01. The sequence continues at coordinate 88,589 of JAUHWG010000027.1, read as the reverse complement.
GGTGCGATGCAGAGATCATCGACGCAGGCGAGGCCCTCGTCGCAGCCTCCGTCGACACAGGCGCAGTCGAGCTCGCCGGGGATGCAGGCGGTGTCCTCTGTGTCGACGGTGGTCGACTCGCTGGCGCTGCCCGGGTCGGTCTCGGCTTCGGTGGTCGTCGACGTGCTCGTGCTGGTCGTCGAGGCGGTCGCGGTGCTCGTGCTCGATGTGGGCCCGCCGTCGGTGTCGCCGGTCGAGCTGGTGTCGCCGGTCGAGGAGAGATCACCGGTCCCGCTCGTCAGGCCTGCGCTCGCGTCCGAGGGAGAGCTGTCGTCGTCGCCAGTCGCGCAAGCGAGCGCCGAAGTGAGCGCGGCGAGGACGAGGAGGCCGGGCAGGCGGGCGGTGTACACCCGGCAAAAGTTAGCAGAATTGCCCGTGGCTGCGTCATCGATGGCGTTGGGGCCTATCTTTGCGCGTGCTGAGCTTCTCCCCCGCGCCGAGGGGTCTGCGCGTATAGTGGGCTCATGGGCGCCCGCCTTGGTGTCGGAGCTGCGGTCTTGTTCGCGCTCTCCTGCAGCGATCGACCGGTCCCCGAGGAGGGGGCCGGCGACGGCATGTCAGGTGAGCCGTGTCTTGTCGACTCGGACTGTGTCGACGGGGCGGTCTGCTTCGGTGAGGTCTGCGTCCAGCAGGGTCTCTTCCGGGTCTCGCTCTCCTGGTCTGCCTTCAGCGACTTCGACCTCCACGTTCGGACCCCGAGCGGCTCGGAGATCTCGTTTCAGTTCCCGAACAACGACGACGGCTACCTCGACGTCGACGACTGCGTGCTCGGGGAGTGCTCCGACGACGGCCTCCACATCGAGAACATCAACTTCAACTCGCAGGCGCTCTCCGGGACCTACGAGGTCTGGGTGCAGAACTTCGACGGGGTCAACGGCGGCGACTTCAACCTCGAGGTCGCCGGGGCCGTGGAGCAGAGCTGGACAGGGAGCTTGCCGGCGACGGAGCTCGCGATCAGCCAGATCTACACGTTTGACTACGACGGCGGCTGACTCGCCGGCGGGTCGCCGCCGCGGGGTCCCGGCTGGGGCCTAGTTGACCGCGTAGGGGGTCGAGAGGTGGAAGGCGGCGACCTCTGCCTCGAAGGTGTCGCCGTCGTCGGTGACCATCTGGTAGGTGCCGTGCATGGTCCCGAACGCGGTCGGGAGCGGGCAAAAAGAGGTGTACTCGAAGCTCTCGCCGGGCGCGAGCACAGGCTGAGCGCCGACCACCCCAGGGCCGCGGACCTCCTCGACATGACCGTGGGCGTCGGTGATCACCCAGTGGCGGCTCAGGAGCTGCACGGTCTCCTCGCCCGTGTTGGTGATCTCGACGGTGTACGTGAAGATCCACCGCTCGGGCGGGGTGGAGTGATCGGGGACGTAGCGCGAGCGCACATGGACTCGGACGCCTCGGGTAGTTGCCTCGGACTTCATCGGCGGGACTCTGCGCCTGGGATAGGCTTCCCTGGGCGCGTCGTCAAGCGGTCGCGCGCGTGCCTACATGCAGGCGGCGGCCTGGTCTTCGCAGCCGGGCGGCTTGGGCGAGAAGAGGCTGAGGGCGATGCAGGCGATGCAGTCCTGGCTCATCGGATCGTCGATCGTGCAGGAGCCGCCGCCAAAGCACTGCATGCCGATGCACAGGCCGAGCTGGAGGGCCTTTTGCCCCTCGTCGGGCGGCAGGCCCATCGTGCACTCCTGGATGCACTCGATGTCCAGCTGTGCGGCGCACAGGCCGATGCATTGGAGCGCGTCGCGGCAGGTCTGCTCCGGCCCGGTCGTGTCGGAGCCGGTGGTCTCGTCCCCGGTGGTGGTGGTCGTGGTGGTGGTGGTCGTTGTTGTGGTGGTCGTGGTGCCGGTGGTCGTGCTCCCGGTGCCGGTCTCGGTCTCCTGCAGCTGCAGGTCCGAGTTGCAGCCGAGGCTGAGGCCCAACGCGCAGAGGATGCCAACGACCCACCCCGAGACGGGGAATCCAAACCGCACGCGCGTATCCATCACCGACGGACGATAGCAGAGACCCCGGCCCGGCCCCGGCGAATTGTCGTCTCTGTGACCGCCAAGGCCGCGTGAGACGCCGGACTCGCCAGACTCGTCGGTCTCGGGCGGGCCACCAACCCGGGGCCGAAGCAGAGGCTGAGGGCCCGCAAGCGTGGGCCCCTCGTCCCCTCACGCCCTGAACAGGCCGATGAACAGGCCCTGAACAGGCCGATGAACAGGCCGATGAACAGGTCGATGAACAGGCCCTGAACAGGCCGAGTCGAGAGGAGTTTCCCGACGCTCGCAGGTAGCAAAGTTTGCGAGCGTTGCTATCCTCGCCGGCCAATGAGGGGGCAATCATGAGCGTCGATGAAGTCCAAGCGCGGATCTCCAAGCTGATCGAGAGCGATCGGGTAGTGCTCTTCATGAAGGGCTCGCGATTTCAGCCGCAGTGCGGCTTCTCTGCGACGGTCTGCGGGATCCTCGACGCGATGATCCCGGAGTACACGACGGTGAACGTCCTCGCGGATCCGGCGATCCGCTCGGGGATCAAGGAGTTCTCGTCGTGGCCGACGATCCCGCAGCTCTACGTCGGCGGCGAGTTCATCGGCGGCTGCGACATCATCCGCGAGATGGAGGGGAGCGGCGAGCTGGGGACGCTCCTCGGCGCGGACGCGGGCGAGATCGAGCCTCCGGAGCTGACGATCACGGAGTCGGCCTTGGCGATGTTCCGCCAAGCGCTCGAGGGCGAGGCGACGGCGGCGATCCGGATCGTGATCTCGCCGCGCTACCACCATGACCTCGCGATCGAGGACGCCAACCCCGGCGATGTCATCGTCGACCAGGGCGGCCTCCGCTTCGCCTTTGACCGGATGAGCGCGACCCGGGCCCGCGGCCTCCGGATCGACTTTGTCGAGGCAGGGCAGGGCTCTGGCTTCAAGATCGAGAACCCGAACGCGCCGCCGTCGGTCAAGCAGATGAGCGTCGAGGAGCTCAAGGGCAAGCTCGACGCTGGCGACACGTTCCTCCTCATCGACGTGCGCACGCCGCAGGAGCGCGAGATCGCGAAGATCGAGGGGGCGCGAGCCTTCGACGACGCGACCCAGGCGGAGCTCGACACGCTCGATCGTTCGACGCCGCTGGTCTTCCACTGTCACCACGGCGGGCGGAGCCAGCGGGCCGCTGAGTTCTTCCTCTCCCAGGGCTTTGTCGACGTCTCGAACGTCCGCGGAGGGATCGACGCCTGGTCGATGAGCGTCGACCCTGAGGTTCCTCGCTACTAGCAGGCCGTGGTGAAAGTCGCGTGCGCTCTCGCAGGCCCTCGTCGGGGCTCGGGCCTCGCTCGCCTGCCTGAGCTGCGGAGCTAGCTCCTCGCGGGCGATGGTCGAGCTTTTGCTCGGGCAAGGGCGCGGGCAAGGGCGCGGGCCAGGGCGAGGGGGCTCGGCACGACCTGCGCTTGACCGGCGCTCGGGGGCTGGCTAGCGTTGCGCGGCTATGCCTGCCGCACATCGAGCCCTCGTTCGGTCACTCCCTCGGGTTCTCCTCGGGTTCGCCCTCGGGCTCGGCGTCAGCGGCTGCGGCGGGGACCCCTGTCAGCGGCTCCGTACCTTCGTCTGTGACGGTGGGGACGAGGCCTACTGCCAGCAGGTCGACGGCTTCATCAAGGAGATGCAGGTGGACGCCGAGGGCCAGCCGCTCGACGAGGCCGCGGCGCAGGAGTCGTGCCGCTACATCATGGGCAACGTCGAGATCCAAAACGCCTACCGCTTTAAGGCGAAGGAGCGCTTCCTCGGCGAGCCTTACTTCCAGGTGCTGAAGAACATGAAGCCGGCGGAGCGCGCCGCCTGGCGGGAGAAGCACGGGATCCCCGAGCCCGAGCCGGTCGTGACGACCCCCGCCGAGGACGCGGCGGCCAGCGCCGCGAAGAAGTAGGAGGCGCTCCTCCAGCGCTCGTCCCGAGGGGCGGAGGGCCTAGGAGGCCGTCGCAGAAGTCCCGCGCGCTCTCGTCGGTCCTCGTCGCGAGAGCAGGGACTCTCACCACGGCCTCCTATGGCGCGGGCGGGATCGGACCGAGGGTCTGGCGCAGATCCGGGAGATCGGCGTCGGCCAGCGCCGGCAGGAGATCCTCGATGGTCGGCGCGGCCTGGAGGATTCCTCGGTGCGGGGGGCGGATAAAGCCCGAGGCCTTGGCGTGGTCGAGGTAGCGGAGGAGGCCGTCGAAGTAGCCGGCGACGTTGACGATCCCGACGGGCTTGAGGTGGTACCCGAGCTGCGTCCAGGTGGTGACCTCGAAGAGCTCGTCGAGGGTCCCAAAGCCGCCGGGGAGGGCGATAAAGGCGTCCGAGAGCTGGGCCATCACCATCTTGCGGGCGTGCATGGAGTCGACGACGAAGAGCTCGGTGAGCTTGCCGTGGGCGACCTCGAGCTCCTGGAGCTTGTGGGGGATCACGCCGTAGACCTCGCCCCCGGCGGCCAGGGCTGAGTCGGCGACGGTCCCCATCAGGCCGATCCTGCCGCCGCCGTAGACCACGCCGATCCCCTGCTCGGCGAGGTAGGTGCCGACGTGCTTCGCGGCCTCCGTGTAGATCGGGTCGTTGCCCGAGCTGGAGCCGCAGTAGATGCAGATTCTACGGAAGGTGCGCACGGCCGGGACGCTACCGACCGGGCTACGGCGTTGCAAGCCGCAGACCCGCGCTATGGTGTCAGCCGTCATGAGACCCGCACGCCGCATGTCCCCCCTCGCGTTGGCCCTCCTGCTCGTCGCCTGCGCTGGCACCGATGATCCGGACGTCGCGACCGCGTCGACCGGGACGACGACCGGCTCGGAGACCGCGGCGACCGAGACCGCCTCGACGGGGTCGACGGACACGGGCGGTTCGGAGAGCGAGGGGGAGAGCGAGACCGGGTACCAGGGGATCGGCTGCGACGGCGCGGAGCTCCTGACGATCCCCGAGGATCCCGCCCTCGCCGGGCCGTGGCCGGTCGGCGCGCGGACGGTCACGGTCGCCGGGCGGACGACCGAGATCTGGTACCCGGCGACGCCGGGGAGCGAGGCGGGGCTCGAGCAGGCGCGCTACGACATCCGCCTGCACCTGCCGGAGGATGAGCAGGGCAAGATCCCCGACGAGGCGAACCCGTACCAGGAGTGCGACTGCTTCCGCGAGCTGCCGCTCGACGTCGACCACGGGCCCTATCCGATCGTTCTCTTCATCCACGGGACCGCCGGCTTTCGCAGCCAGTCGCTGACCTTTATGACCCACTGGGCCTCGCGCGGGTTTGTCGTCGTCGCCTCCGACCACGACGGGATCACCCTCGCGGACGTGCTCGGCGGGACGCTCTCGGCGGATCAGGCCGGCGACGCCGGCAAGGTGCTCGACGTGCTGGTCGCCGGCGGCGGTGAGGTGGCCTTCCTCGACGGGCACCTCGACACCGCGCGGATCGGCATGGCTGGGCACAGCGCTGGCGGCTCGGCGATCGCCGGCTTTGGCGGCCGGGCGCAGGTGTTGATGCCGATGGCGGCCGGGGGGGCGAGCGCGGGCGCTGCCCTGCGCTCAACCCTGGTGCTCGGGGCGATGGAGGACGCGATCGTCCAGTACGGCTCGCAGAAGAGCGGCTACGACAGCGCCGCGCCGAGCAAGCGCCTGGTGGGGCTGGAGGCGGCGGGGCACCTGGCGTTCTCCGATCTGTGCACCCTCGCCGCGGATCAGGGGGGGATCCTCCAGGTCGCGCTCGACTACGGCGTCGACGTGCCCGGCTTCCTGATCCCGCTCGCCTCCGACGGCTGCGGGGACGGGTTTCTCGCCCCTGAGATCGGCTTTGCGATCACGAACGCCGCGACCGCGGCGGCGCTCCACGAGACCCTCCATTGTGCGCCTTGGGGGGCTGCGGCCCTGAGCGGGCTGGCGGAGGCGTACCCGGAGGTGGGCGAGTACGCCGAGGCGCTGGAGTAGGGAGCGGCGGCGCTGCGCTGAAGGGACCGAAGAGGCCGAATCTGGTCGCTCCGCCGAAGAGGCCGGAGCTGGTCGCTCCGCCGAAGAGGCCGAATCCGGTCGCTCCGCCGAAGAGGCCGGAGCTGGTCGCTCCGCCGGAGGAGCCGAAGGGGCCGAATCTGGGCAGCTCCGCCGGAGGAGCCGAAGAGGCCGAATCTGGGCAGCTCCGCCGGAGGAGCCGAAGATGCCCGAGTCGAGCAGCTCCGCCGGAGTGCCGAGCGTACCCGGCGTACCCGGAGGGGACGATGGTGGCCAGCCCAGCCGGAGCGCAGGCGTAGCAGAGGGGGGACGCTCGTCGGTCAGCCCAGTCGGAGCAGGGAAGCTCAGCCGAGGTGGGCGATCGTCTGCCAGCACAGAGCGAGGAGGCGGCCGTCGGCGGACCAGAGCTCATCCAGCTCCTCAGAGTAGCCGTCGCCGCTGACGTTGGAGCGGACGATCAGGAGGTAGTGATCGTCGGGCTTGGCGTTCGCCAGGGGTAGGGGCTCGAAGAACTGGCAGGCGAGGGCGACGGTCGCCATCGGTCGCATGCGGTTCATCGTCGCCATCGCCGCCGGCGGAGCGGCGTCGAGGATCCCCATCGCCGCCGGCGCGTCGAGGACCAGGGGCTCGGCGAAGCGGATCCAGGCGCCCATCTCGGCCTGCTGAGCGCCGCTCAGCGGCGGCGGTCCGTGGCAGAAGCGGAGCTCGAAGTGGGACGTGAAGGTCGGGCTCGGGTGCGCCGTGAAGGGGGCGATCGTCGACGGCGGCGGGACCTGTGGCATGGTCGGTCGGACCCAGGTCTTGGCAGCCGGGCGAGCGCGGGCGTAGGTCGCCGAGGCGAAGGCGATCATCGTCCCGTCGCGGACAAGCTCGCTGCGGAGGTGGGTGACGGAGGAGCCGCGGCGGAGGGTCTCCGCGCGCAGCTCGCCGACGCCTGTCGCGGGCGCGCAGAAGTGGACGGTGAGCCAGCGCAGGGGCCGAGCGTCGGCGCCGTCATCTGCGTCGGCGCGGACCCTCGCGGTCATCTCGCGGATGAGGGCGCCCGCGACGACGCCGCCGTAGACCCCACGGCCCTGGTACCAGGCCTCCTCAAAGGTCACCGTGCGCCGCTCGCCAGTGAGCTCGGGCGAGCTAGCGCGGAGGAAGGGATGGTCGGCCCTCATCGTGTCTCGTGTCTCGTGTCCCGTGTCCCGTGGCCCGACCAACGGGTCAGTACATCGACACCAGGATATGACCGCTGGCCCGCGGATCCTCGGGCTCGACAGGGACGCGGACGCGGAATACGGAGCCCTCGCCGAGGGTGCTCTCGACTGAGATCTCGCCGCCGAGCATCTCGGTGAAGTGCTTGGCGAGGGCGAGGCCGAGGCCGAGGCCGCCGTACTCCCGGGTCGACGACTCGTCGGCCATTCGGAAGGGCTCGAAGAGTCGATCCATCATCTCCTCGGAGATCCCGATCCCGGTGTCGGTGACCGAGAAGACGAAGAAGCGCCGCTCTTCGACGACGATCGCGTCGACGCGGAGCTCGACCCGCCCGTCGTGGGTGAACTTGCAGGCGTTGGTGAGGAGATCGAGGAGCACTCGGTTGAGCTTGGGCCGGTCGGTGCGGAGGTAGCCGAGATCCTTGCTGTACTTGAGCTTGAGGGTGTTGTTGTTGCGGCGGGCGAGGGGCAGGGCGGCGGTGCCGATCGCCTCGACGATGTCGATGACCGGGAAGACCTCGGTCTGGATCTCGAGCTTGCCCGCCTCGATCTTGGTCAGGTCGAGGACGTCGTTGACGATCTTGAGCAGGCTCTCGGCCGCGGTGAGAACGCTGCGTTGGTCGCGGACCTCGGTCTCACCGCCGCGCTCGTCGGCCTCCTCCAGGAGCATCTCGGTGTAGCCGATGATCGCGTTGAGCGGGGTCCGAAGCTCGTGGCTGACGTTGGCGAGGAAGGAGCTCTTGATCCGGCTGGCCTCGAGCGCCTGCTCCTTGGCGTTGCGGAGATCCTGGGCCTCGCGCTCGAGGACGCGGTTGGTCGCCTGGAGGGCGATGAGACGATCCTCGACGCTGCGCTCGAGCTGGGCCCGCTCACGCCGAAGCTCGCGGCCTGCCGAGACCTCCTCCTCGAGGTTGGCCTTGAGCTCGGCGATCGTCGACTCGGCGGCCTCGACCCCCGCGAGGGATCCGCCGCTGCTGCTGAGGATGCCGACGCTCAGGATCAGGGCGACCGCGAGGAGAATCGTCGCCGTGTCGCCGTCGGCGCGGAGGATGCCGATCGCCGCGGCCCCAGCAAGTGCGAGGTTGAGGCCGAGCTTTAGCGCACGGGAGGACGGCGGCGGGATGGCGGCGACGAGCGCTCCGAGGAGCCACAGGGGAAAGCCCGCGGGCAGCATCGTCGGGCCGATCGCGAGGGCGCCGAGAGAGACCGCCGGGAGGGCGGTGGCGGCGATGAGGGGCCGCTCTTGGGCGAAGGCCGTGACCAGGAGCTGTGTCGCGAGCGGAGCGGTGAGGAGCACCAAGAGGGACGTCCGGCCCTCGTCGCCGGCGAGCGGGAGGAGCCCGAGCGTGAGCAGAGCCAGCGCCGCGGCGGGCGCGAAGCGACGCAGCGCGCGGCTACGGCTGGGGGAAGGGGGAGTCATCTCCAGGGCTCGTCCGACCGGCTGCAATCCTAGCAGGACCGATCGGGAAAGGATCCCGGGCTCGCGGCGGGAGGGCCCTCAGGTTGAGCTTGTGCGCACACGTGCGCTTCGGATCACAGCGTCGATGAGGCTGCGGGTGACGGCGCTCTCGAGCCCGGCGTCGGCGAGCGAGAGGGCGTCTTGGAACTCCTGGGCCCGGATCGGCAGCCGGAGCTCGATCTCCAGGGGATCGCGGGCGCGCAGGGCCAGGTTGAGCGCCCCGGCGGCGAGGCGCTGGCGTGCGCTCGAGTCCGCGGGCGGATCGACGCGGGTGCCGTGGAGGATGACCGCGAGCGTGAGCGTGGTCTCATCGCTAGGCTCGCCCGAGCGCGCCCGCGGGGCCCCGAGATCGAGGTCGAGGGTCCCGGAGCGGAGGCCCGCGAAGGCCGGACCGAGCCGGTGACGGATCATCGCCGACGGGATCCCGTCCACGCGCCAATGGAGGTCGCCGCCAGGGCGTTCGGCGCGTCCGGCGCGTTCGGCGCGTTCGGCTCGGATGGTCAGCTCGTCGAGCCGGAGCTGGCCCTCGCTGCTCAGGATCAGGTCGTAGATCAGGTGATCGCTGCGCAGCGGAGCGATCACGAGGCGGTCGACCCGGAGGTGATGGCCGACCGGGGTCGCGTCGCTGGCGATGACCAGGTCGAGGTCGCGGACGGTCAGGCTGTCGGCGATGAAGCGGCGCCTCCGCGTCGAGCCCGGTTTCGCCGGCTCGCGCGGGCCCGAGGGCGGGGCGAAGCGGCCGAGCACACCGTCGATCTCGAGGTGTTGGAGCTGGAGCCTGTCGCCCATGAGCGAAGGCCACTCGAGGTCGAGGTCGATCCGCTGGACGGTGACGGCGATCGCCTCCCCCTTGCGGATCCGCAGCTCTCGGACCCCGAGCCCGCCGCGGAGCAGCGAGAGCTCCGCGTCTGCGATCGACACCTCGTAGCCGTGGGACTCGGCGAGGTGGCCGAGCCCCCAGTTCATGAGGGGCCTGAGGGCGACGGTCTGGAGGGCGATGAGGAGGAGGCTCGCGATCGCGAAGGCGGCGATGAGGAGCTGACGGAGGCGGCGAAGCCCCGCGCGCGTCGGTCGTCGACCGGCGGTCGCGCTCAGGAGTCCCGCGAGGGCCCCTGCGGCGACGAGCACGGCGACGACGAGGGCCATCGTCACAAAGACGGCGGCGAGCTCCGCGACGACGACGATCAGCGCCTCCATCCGCCGATACTAGCAGTCCGCGGCCAAAGTCCCGCGCACTCTCCAGCCCTCGTCGTCCCTCGCGGATCCGCGAAGACTCGCGGCACAGCCCGGTGCAGCGCTTCGGCGAAGCCAAGAGAACCGACGATTGCAGCGCGAGAGCGCAGGGGACTCTCACCACGGTCTGCTCCTGCCTTCCCGCGGCCGATGACACGCGCGCGAGAGCAGCGGGTCCTGGTCGCGGGGGCGCGCATCAGCGCTCGGGCGCTGGCTCGGGGGAGGCCTGTGCCCGAGAACAGAGAACCCGGCGAGCGCAGCGGCTCGCCGGGTCCGACGCGGAGCTTCCGCGGGGCGCTAGTTCTTGATCACCTCGAAGGTGTAGGAGCCGTTGCTGTTGCCGACGTTGACGACGACCGCGTAGAGCGGGTCGCCGTTGGAGTCGACGTTCGCGCCCTCAGCCGCACCGGCGCCGCCCATGTCCTGCTCGGCGAGGAGGTTCCCGTCGATGCCGTAGAAGATGACGGCGAGGTCGTCGTCGGGGTTGGGCGTGGCGATGATGTCGAAGTTGCCGGCGGGGATCTTCACCAGGTGAATGTCGACGTCGCCGACGCTCTGGAAGCTGGGGTTCACCGTCTCACCGGAGAAGACGATCTTGTCGTCGTTCTCGTCGTTGCCAGCGTCGATCTCCCCGGCGCAGATGAACGGGAATTCCTCGTTGCCGCTGAAGATGCACAGGCCGTAGTAGCCCTGCTTGCCGCAGTCGTTGGCGAAGTCCTCGATCGAGCACTCGACGGTGCACTGGGTGTCGGTGATGCAGAGGCCGCTGACGCAGGCCGAGGGATCGTCACAGACCTCGCCGAACTCCTTGCTGCCCTGGCAGGTGAAGCCGTCGCCGTTGTAGCCCTCTTCGCACTCGCAGTCGTAGCCGCCGTCGTTGTTGGTGCAGGTCGCGTGGACGGCACACTCGGCGGTGTTCTCGTTGCACTCGTCGATGTCCTTGCAGGACATGCCGTTGCCCTTGTAGCCCTCGTTGCACTCACACTTGTAGTCGCCGGGCTCGTTGGTGCAGGTGGCGTCGGGGTCGCAGGCGTTCTTGCCGCTCTCACACTCGTCGAGGTCGGCGCAGCTCTGGCCGTCGCCCTCGTAGCCGTCCTTGCAGGTGCAGGAGCCGTCGGGGTTGCAGGTGGCGTCGTCGCTGCAGGAGTCGCAGGTGTCCGGGCCGGTGGTGTTGGTGGTCGGATCGCCGGTGGGATCGCCGGTGGGATCGCCGGTGGGATCGCCGGTGGGGTCGCCGGTGGAGTCGCCGGTGGAGTCGCCGGTGGTGTCCGTGGCGCTCGCCGTCGCGGTGACGCCGACGCCGTCATCACCGGAGCAGGCGCTGAGGCTGAGGCCGAGGGCGGCCGAGAGGAGGGTGCAGGAGATCGTAACGAGCTTCATGGTTATTGGAGCCTTGGTTTGCGGGTCGCTCACGGCTCCCTGAGGGGGTCCGCCTTCGAGCGTCGGCCGCGGACGCTATCAGTACATCGGTTGCGCGGCAACGCGCGGGCATGTGAGCCTGTTTACGCCGCCGAAGGGATCGAAGGCCGGCGGCCTCGGCTCGTCGCGGCGCGCCGACGATGACGACGAGACTTTGAACACGGCCAGCGGGCGTGATCGACGGGCTTCGTGGTCTTCGCGGCAGCTTTGACGGTTTTGCCGGGGCCGCTCGAAGCCCTGGTAGGCTCGGCCGATGACCGCGGACACAGGCTCCACACGGCCTTGGGACATTGTTCTGTTTGGCGCTAGCGGCTTTGTCGGCAAGCTGATCGCCAAGACGCTCGCGGATGTGGCCCCGACCGGGCTTCGTTGGGCGATCGCGGGACGTTCCCCGGCCAAGCTCCGCGAGCTCCACGGGGCGATCGAGCCGAGGCTTGGTGAGCCGGCGATCGGGGTGATCGAGGCGGACGTCGATCGCCCCGCGTCGATCTCGGCGATGGCGGCCGCGACCAGGGTCCTGCTGACGACGGTCGGCCCCTATGTCCGCTGGGGCGAGCCGGTCGCGAGCGCCTGCGTCGAGGCGGGCACCCACTATCTCGACCTCACCGGAGAGCCGGCCTATGTCGCCGGCCTGGTCGCCCGTCTCCACGAACGGGCCCAACGCCGCGGGGTCGCGCTCGTCCCCTGCTGCGGCTTTGACTCGATCCCGACCGACATGGGCGTCTTCTATACGGTCGGGCTCCTGCCGCAGGGGGTCCCGATCGAGGTGCGCGGCTACATGCAGGGCAACGGCTCCGCCTCCGGGGGGACCCTGGCCTCGGCGCTCGGGATCGTCGGCGACCGGACCCCGAACGTCGGCCGGACGATCGCCCCGTCGACGAGCGAGGATGGTCGCTCGATCGGCCCGGTTCGTCAGGGGCCGCACCGCAGCCGGGCGCTCGGGTGTTGGGCCCTGCCGCTGCCGACGATCGATCCCTCGATCGCCCTGCGCAGCGCCGGCATGCTCGGGCGCTACGGCCCCGACTTTCGCTACGGCCACTACATCGCCCAGCGGTGGTTGCCGATGGCGGTGGCGACCGCGGTCGGCGGTGGCTTGCTCATCGGCGCGGCGAAGCTGCCGCCCGTCGCTCGCCTCCTCACCCGCCTCAGGCCGCCGGGCACCGGCCCCTCGGCGGAGCGCCGCGCCGAGAGCTGGTTCCGCTTCCGCTTCGTCGGCGAGGGCGGCGGTCGCCGGGTCATCACCGAGATCCGCGGCGGCGATCCGGGCTACGACGAGACCTCGAAGATGGTCGCGGAGTCGGCGATCCTCCTGGCCCAGGGGGGCGAGCGCGAGGGCGGAGTCCTGACGCCCGCGTCGGCGCTCGGTCAGGCGCTCGTCGACCGTCTCGGCGAGGTCGGCCTCGGCCTTCGCCAGATCGAGGGCTGAGAGCGGCCGCCCGTTCTCCGCGGACGTTCGCGGGAGGAAGTGCGAAAAATCCCCGGCCGACCGAAACCGCGCCGGGAACGGTGTCCGACCGAGGAGACGCGCAAGATGTCGACTGCGTACAGTGCGCACTCTCCGTCGAGGGTCGACCTGCCGCGAGTTTTCCGCCAATCTGCGCCCGTCCGGGGGCCTGACGGCCGCTAGACGACCTCCGAAGGACCCCACGATGAGCCGAAGCTTCCTCTTTCTCCTGGTCTCCCTGCCGCTGGTCGCGGTCTCCTGCAAGTCGGTCCCCGGCAAGGCCGGAACCCGCGACTCGGGGCAGAGCGCGCTGATGGACGAGTCGTTCGCGGCGAAGAACGCCTGCAACCCGGACAACCACAAGCGCCCCTTCATCATCGAGTGGGACGCGACCGACATGTCGAGCTTTGAGTCGTACGCGGCGAACGACGTGGTGATCGTCCGCTACGAGGGCTGCAACCTGGTCGTCCTCGACGAGTGTCGCAACGACAGCGTCCGCGGCGAGCAGGGCGCCTACAAGCCGGTCGAGTGGACCTCCGGATCGCTCGAGAAGCTCGACATCGCCAGCGAGGGCGAGCTCTACGCCAAGCTGCCCCTCGGCGAGGCGACCCTCGGCGGTCGCGTCCGCGGCGGCGAGAAGTTCTCGATGGAGTACTACGTCGCCGGCACCCGCAACGCCTCGCGCGACTCGGTCTACCGCGCCGATCTCGAGGACAACCCCGGCTGCGACGGCGCGACCCACTTCGTCTACGGCTACAACCTCGGCGCCTTCGCCCTCGGCTCGGTCACGGAGTCCTCGGCCGAGGTCGGCGGCTCGATCTACGGCTTCGGCGCGGGCGGCAACAGCTCGAAGAGCCGCAAGGCCGACAAGAAGGGCGGCGACCTCTCGGTCTGCCAGGCCGACGACGCGACCGAGGTCGCCGGCTGCAAGGCGCCGATCCGCCTCAGCCTCCGCGAGATCCGCGACGGTGAGGATCCGAAGAAGGAGGCGCGCAGCGCCCCTGAGACCGACGAGTCGCTGAACGCGGCCGGCGAGCTCGCGTCGAAGATGGACATGAGCGACGAGGCGCGGGCGCGCTTTGACGCCGCGTCGCTGAAGATGGCGTCGAAGGACGGCAACGGCTGCCTCGCCGAGCTCGACGCCCACGACGCGCTCGACCCGAAGCACCAGTCGACCGAGCCGAAGTCGGGCCTCGGTCACATGCGCGCGCAGTGCCTGATGATCGCCGGCAAGTGCGACGCCGGGAAGAAGCTCGCCCGCAAGTCCTACGAGGTGTCGTCGATGGCGTCGATGGGGCCTGAGCAGATCGACAAGGCCGTCGACGGCCTGGCGATGATGAATTGCCAGGGCAAGATGGCGCCGCGCGATCAGGTGATAAAGTCGCTCTTCGACCTCCAGCAGGGCGCCTACATCACCAAGAAGAGCCCCAAGGAGTGCGCCGCCGCCTACAAGTCGATCCAAAAGGTCAAGGGCAAGGCCAAGCCCAAGGACGAGGACGATCGCCAGATCATCGACCTCGAGCGCAACCTCTGGTCGATGACCCCGAACTGCTTCGCGCGCGCGGGCGATTGCGATCAGGCGTGGAAGGTCTTCGTCGAGAACTACCCGAAGGAGTCCCTCGAGAACATCAAGGACCCGGCCCAGCGCGACGACATCCAGCGCTCGACCTTCGACTCGATGGTCACCAAGTGCAAGGGGAAGGTAAAGTAGAATAGCGCGGTGGGACGACGGCACTCGGCGCGAATTGGTCTGACTCGAGGCTTCGGCCTCGCCTCCCTCTTCGCGCTGGTGGCCGGCGCCTGCGCTCCGCGGCCCGACGCGGGGACCGAGCAGAGCTGCCCGCCCTGCGAGTGCCAATGCAACAATGATCCGAGCGGGGAGTCAGGCGGGGAGTCGGGTGACTCTGCGGCCAGCTCGGTCGGATCGAGCGACGGGGCGGCCAACGCCGGCGCGCCGCTGGTCTCGCCCTACGCCGGCGCGGGCTCTCTCGCGGATCCGGTCGGCGCCGCGGCGACCCCTGGGGTTCCGGTGGCCTCGGCCGGGCGCGCCGCCGACGGCCGGGACATCGGCGAGATCGTCGGCGACGCCAGCCGCAAGATGATGCACGACGACGGCAAGGGCTGCCTCGCCGACCTCGACCTCGCCGCCAAGATCGATCCCAAGCTCGCGCCCCGCCTCGACGCGACCCGCGGTCAGTGCGAGATGCTGATCGGGCGCTGTCAGGAGGGCAAGGAGCGGGTCGCCCGGTGGTACGAGACCGAGAGCAACATGCACCCGGAGCGGGCGATGATCACCGCCGAGTCGCTGGCGTCGATGCGCTGTCGTGAGGGCAACTCGAGCGACCGTGACCGCCTCCTCCGCGCCTACTTTGAGCTGACGCAGGGGGCCTACGTCGAGCCCTTCGCGCCCGAGCGCTGCGAGGAGCACCTGGCGACCGCGCGCAGGCTCATCCCCAAGGTCAAGCCGCGGGACGTCGACGACGGCCAGATCACCGGCGGCGCCCAGGCTCTCTTCCACACCGCCGCCCAGTGCTTCGCCAAGGCCGGCCAGTGCAAGCGCTCGTGGGTGGTCTACCGCGAGCTCTTCCCGCCCGAGAGCCTCAAGCAGATCGGCGACCCCGCGACCCGCGAGCGGGTGGTCCGGGACTCTTTTGACTCGAGCATCGAGCGCTGCAAGGGCAAGATCTAGGCCGGCTCGCGCTGTGCTGCCGACCCGCCGATCCGCTCGCCGATGTCCGTCACCCGCTTCTTTCATCCTGTCCTCCGGGCCAGCGAACTCCAGCGTCGTCCGGTCCAGGTCCGCCTCGACGGCGAGCGCTACGTGCTCTGGCGCGACGCCAGCGGCGAGGCCGCGGCGCTGGTGGATCGCTGCCCCCACCGGGCCGCGCCGCTCTCGGCCGGCCACGTCCGCGCCGACGGGCGCCTCGCCTGCGGCTACCACGGCTGGAGCTTTGACCGGCGAGGGCAGGGCGGGAGCCCGACCCAGCCTTCGCTGACCCGATGCGACGCCGCGGCGATGCAGGTCGTCGAGCGCTACGGCGCGCTCTGGCTGGCGGCGGCGGACGTCCCTGCGGAGCGCATGCCGAGCCTCGAACGGCCCGGGTTTGAGGCCGCGGGGGTCTTCGTCGAGCACTTCATGTGCCCGCTCCACGTCGCCTTGGACAACTTCTCCGAGGATGAGCACACGCCGTGGGTCCACACCCGCCTCGGCTGGACCCAGGCCGACGTCGGCTCGGTGGCGTACGCCGCGTCGAACTACGACGATCGGACCGAGGTCCGCTACCGAGCGGTGCAGCGGCCCTCCGCGCTCTCGCGCTTCTTCGGCGTCCGCCCCGGCGATCACTTTCACAACGCCTGGGTGACCCGCTTTGATCCGGTCCGCAGCGAGTACCTGATCCATTGGACCGATCCTTCGGGCGAGGTCATGCGGCCGGCGCAGCTCTTCGCGCCGATCTTTATGGTCCCGCAGGAGGCGGGCTCGACCCTCTTCGTCGTCTTCGTCTTGGCCAAGCTGGACAACCCCTGGCTGTGGCGGATGCGGCATCTCGTCGGCCGCGGGGCGATGATGATGATCCAGCGGGAGATCCGAGACGACGCTGTCTTTATCCGGAACGTCGCCGACACCCCCTTCTCGATGGAGGGGATGCGCCTCGGCAAGTTCGACAAGCCGCTCATCCACAATCATCGGCTCTTGGAGAAGCTCTACTGGGGGGAGAGCTTCGCCGAGCGGGCAGCGCGGGGGGCCTCGCGCCTGCCCGTCGACCGTACGCGCGCGGAGGCGGGATCCACGGAGGCGTAGGAGCCCCGCGAGGCACGGGTCTTCCCAACGTGTGCACATGATGCGGGCGTCGGCCGAGCTTGTCGTGGAGCCCGCTGCACAAACCGGACGCCTTGGGACCTTGAGCCTGGAGGGCGTACCGTCAGGGGAGGCCCGCAGGTGGTCGGAGATCTTCGGAGAATAGGAGCACGATGGGAGCTGAGGAGTTTAGGGTGACGCTGCGGTCTCGATGTTCTGTAGCTGAGGCCGATCGCCGCCTCCTCTCGCTCCCTGGGATGGAGCGCGATGAGCGACCGAACCAGGTATCTGCCTGCGGCAAGCTCATCTATGTCAGCGTTCCGCTGGTCGCGGAGGCCGAAGTCTGGCGGCACGAACTCGGCTCGCAGACCATCCTCGGGTTTGCGGTCTGCCACCCCGCGAGCAGCGACTCTCTCTTCTGCGAGCTCTTGGTCACTGCCTCGGAGGTCGTGGATGCACAATCGATCTCGATCGCAGAGGACCTTCCCCGAGGTGCTCCGGGGGACTTCTCACCGGAAGACGTCGCAGGCGTTCGCCTTGCGCTCGTTGAGTGTGTGGCGCGCAAGCGCGAATGGTGGGTCGCGGACTTCGGAGCAGAAGAGGCCGTTGTATTGCCTGCTGAAGCGATTCGGAGGTTCATCTTGAGAGAGCCCGTAGCTCCGTGAAGAGGCGGGCCGTGCTCACGGTGCTCCCACCTCGCGATAGTGTCTTCGCCCCTGGGCTGTGACAGTCCAAGGGGAGGCACTGTGAAAACCTTGAGCACAGCGCTGGTCCCTACTGCTGCGATAGCCTCCGCTCTACTGCGAGAGCCTGGCTCGCGGGCGCCACCGGCCGACGCTCACCGCCGCGGCTGGATCAGCCGGAAGTAGCGCTTGATCTGCCGGCGCTGGCCGACGGGCACTTCGTCGCCGTCGAGGGCGCTCTGGGCGAAGCCGTGATAGTCGGTGTAGACGTCGCGGTAGGACTCGCTGGCGAAGCCCTCTTGGCTGGCGGTGGAGATGACCTCGGCGCGGGTGGCCCCGCGGCCGTGCTTGGGGTTGACCTTGACGTTGCGCGCGCGGGCCTTGAGCCCGCTCGGATCGCCGCCGCTGGGGTCCTGGGTGCCGTCGCCGATCCCGTCGGAGTTCGCCCCCTGCTGGCCCTGACCCTCGCCCTCGCCTTGGCCCTGGCCGTCGCCCTCTTGGCCTTGGCCCTCGCCCTGTCCCTGGCCCTCTTGACCTTCGCCCTCGATGAGCATGTCGGGCTCGCCGTCGCCGACGTCGCCCTCGATGAGCAGGGTCGGCCCCTTGCCCTTGCCCTTGCCCTTGTCCCCGTCCTTGCCCTGGCCCTTGGCGGCCTTGGCGAAGCGCTCCATCTGCTCCTTACGCTTGTCGCCCTGGGAGCCCTTCTTGCCGCTGCGGCGGATGAAGTTCTTGGCGTCCTCGAGGTTGTCGCGGGCCTGGCCTAGGCGGCGCGATCCTTGGGACTTCTTCGAGGCGCCGGCGGCCCCCCGGGAGAGCCGCTCCAGGGCCCGCTTTTGCCCTTCGCTCCGCTTGCCGCCGCCCTGCTGGGCGCCCTGGCCCTGCTGGCCCTGCTGGCCGCTCTGTCCGTCCTTGCCCTGCTGGCTGCGGCTGCGGGCCTCCTGGGCGTCGCGGCGGAGCTGCTCCAGGGAGCGCTGCGCGGCCTTCTCGCGCTCGTGCTGGCGGCGGAGCTCCTCGACCCGCTCCTTTTGCTTCTTCAGGCGACGCTCCTCCTCTTCGGGTTCGTCGCTGGGGCGCTGCTCCTTGTCCTTTTGCTGGCGACGGAGGCGACGCTCGGCCTCGGCGAGCTCCGAGGCGGAGTCGCGGGCGTTGGCGGCGGCCTTGGCCAGGGCCTTCTCGGCGGACTTGAGGGCGCGGTCGAGGGCCTCGCTCTCGGCGGCGCCGGCCTCGGCCTCGGCGCCGGCCTTCTCGAGGGCCTCCGAGCCCTCGTCGCCCTCGCCGCGGGCGAAGTGCTCGCCGGCGTTCTCGGTGATCGGCTCCGCCTCGAGGGCGAGCGAGAGCTCGCGGATCCCCTCGGCGAGGATCCCCGGGTCTTCATCCAAGCTGGCCTCAAGGGCAGCTTCGGCGGCGATAAGCTCAGCGTCGAGCGCCTCGAGCTGGGCGAAGGCGGCCTCGCGCTCGAGCTCGCCGCGGGCGAAGGCGTCGAGTACCTGCAGCATCGACGCCGCGAGCTCCGAGGCGGCGTCGTCACGCTGGGCGAGCTTCTTGAGGTCCTGGCGCAGCGGCTCCAGGAGGTGGCGCTCGGCGGGGGGCGGCCTGCGCTCGACGCTCTCGGTCGGAGCTTCGCCCTCGGCGATGTCCGGGTCGCCGGAGTGTGGGGTCGGCGGCGGCAGGAGGAGCGCGAGCGCGAGGAGGAGGAAGGCGGCGAGGTCATACCAGCGCAGGGCCGGCGGGCGGAGGGAGACGACCGGACGCGGATCGAGCCCGGCCGCCAGCTCCTCGGCCTCGGCGACGATGAGGCCGACGATCGCGGCGCCCTGCGGATCGCTCGGAGGGGGCGCAGCGCCCAGCTCCAGGGCGTTGCCGAGCCGATCCGCGAGGCTGTAGCAGGCGTCGGTCCGCCGCGCGGCGAGGCGAGCGGAGCGGGGCCGGAGGAGCGCCCAGCCGAGGACCGCGGGGACGGGGAGGGCGGCCAGCCACGCGAGCTCTAACGGGCTTCCGAGGCGGCGGGCGGCGAGCACCGCGAGGGCGGCGATGACGAGCCCGGTGGGCAGGGCGATCCGGGCGAGGAGCGCGGTCGCCTCGGCGATCCGCTGGCGGCGGAGCACGGCCCGGAGGAGGCGGGCGAGGGCGGGCGAGTCGTGGCCGCTCCGGGAGCTCATCGTCGCGGCGCTCCTCGGTCGACGCCAAAGATGTCCCAGCCGTGGGCGGCGATCAGCCTCTGGGTGGCGGGCTCGCGGACCCGGGTCGCGTAGAGGAAGCGCTCGCCCCGACGCTCGAGGACGAAGGCCCCTGGCATCTTGGCCTCGAGGTAGGTGCGGAAGTTCGGCCCAAACTCGTCGGCGTCGACGCTGCTGTCCCAGGCGATCACGCCGATGGCGGTGGGCAGGCGGTTGGTCGCGGCGTCCGTCGCCCGCTCGATGACGACGAAGCGGTCGCCGCCCCAGCCAGCGGCGGCTCGTCGGGCGACGACCACCGAGGCGACGTCGGCGAGCATCGCCAGGAGGGTCGCCTCGCCGAGGTCGTCGGCCCAGACCTGCTGGTAGGCGGGCAGGCGGGCGAGGAGCGGCGCGGCGTCGGCCGTGAGCTGGATCGCCGGCTCGCGGGTGAGGAGCTTGTCGATGTGGAGCATCTGCTCGCTGGTCGTCGGCAGCTCGGCGTAGAGGGCGTCGACGGCGGCCCAGCCGTGGTCGCGGGCGAGACGGACGACGGTCGCGGCCCCGTCGGCGTAGGGGAGCTGGAGGAGGCGGGCGAGGATCGGGTTGTCGATCACGCCGGCGAGGGCGAGGGCCTGATCGCCCAGGGCGGTGAGGACCGGATCGGGGATGCTCGCGAGCCCGGCCTCGCCGCTGACCCAGGCGAGGTAGGCGGCCTGGGCGTCGCCCTCGATGAGGAAGGTCCGCGCCGACTCGGCGTCGCTGTGCCCGTCCATCGGCGTCTGGTACGTCGCCAGGTCGAAGTGCATGTCCTGGAGGCCATGGGCGATCTCGTGGCCGACGACCATCCTGAGCATGTCCTTGCTGACGTGGGAGCCGATCATCAGCGATCTGCTCTTGGGATCGTAGATCCCCATGACCGCCTCTTCGAGGAGGTCGAGGATCACCGCCTCGACGTCCGCGTCGTCGGCGACGATGCCGAAGCTCGACTCGATACGGCCGAGGAGCTTCAGCTTCTCGGGGGTGTTGTGCTCGTAGAGGGCGTCCTGGGCGAAGGCGCGGACGGCCTTGCGGTCGAGCACCCGGATCGCGACCTCGCGGGTGAGCGGGAGCGAGCGGGCCGCGGCGACGTCGGCGGCGATCCGCAGCGCGGTCGCCTCGGCCTCGGCCGGATCGAGCCCGGCGGCCTTGGAGGTCGCGGTCGTCTTCGGGCTCGGCTCGCCTGCGGAGGGCTCGGCGGGGGGGGCTCGCCCGGGAGCGCCGGGGCTCTCGGTGGCGACGGGGGCAGGGCAGGCCGCGGTGAGGGGCATCAGGGCGGCGAGGCCCAGGGCGGCGAAGAGCGTGCGCGGCACAGTGTCCGAGAGCCTAGCAGGCCAGGGCAGGAGTCGGCACCGTCCGGCCGACGTCGCCGCTCGGAGAATGGGGCGCAGCGCGGGTCATGACAGGCCTCGCCGAGCCCTGGCGCCTCCGCGGGTCGCCCCGGTCGGCCCTCGGTCGGCTCTCGGTCGGCTCTCGTTTGGGACCGGCCGGCTCGCCCTGCCGCTTCGGAGGGTCGGATCGTCGGATCTTCGACGCGAGGGGCGAGAGCGGGCTATGCTCGCGTCTGCGAACGCCGGGGTCGGGCATTTTTGCCCCCTCGCTTCCAGGAGCTCAAGACGATGAAATTCCCAACCATGCCCCTCTCGGTCCTCCTCAGTGTCGCGCTCTCGGCCTGCGCCGGGAAGTCTGCCGACACCGGCGCGCAGCCGGACGAGTCCGAGGTCGCGCCTGAGGTCGACGCCCCTTCGGAGCCTGAAGAGGCCGAGGCAGAGGAGCCCGAGGCAGAAGAGCCCGCCGCCGAGGAGCCCGCCGAGGCCCAGGCGAACCTCCTAGAGACCCTGCGCAAGACCCCCGACGCCAGCCGCTTCCTCGAGGAGATCGAGAAGGCCGGCCTGGCGAAGCGCCTGGAGAGCACCGACGAGGATGTCACCGCGCTGATCCCGACCAACGCTGCCTTCGACAACATGTCGAAGGCGGTCGCGGCGAAGATGAAGAAGCCGGGCGAGGCGGCGCAGATCCTCCAGTTCCACCTCCTCCCGGAGTCGATGGACCTCAACCGGGTGATGGATCACGGCTCCCTGCCGACCCTCCTCGGCGTGTTCATGCCGGTGAAGGTCGTCGACGGGACGACCCTCGAGTTCGGCGACTCGAAGGCCCACCTCGTCGAGTCGAACATCGCCGCGAGCAACGGCATGGCCCATACGATCGACCAGGTGTTGATGCCGAAGAAGTAGGCCGCGACCCGGCGCCGGTGCGGCGTGGCCCGTTGGCGCTCGACGTCGCAGGCGCAGGCTCGTCGCAGAGTCGCGGAGTCGCAGCTCGGGCAGAGGCCTCGTCTATCGCGACCTGGAGACGAGGGAGGACGCCCTAGGACCGGTCGCAGCGTTCCTGTGACCGGTCGACGCTGACCTTCGAGCGGCAGGCGGCGAGGGCCGGGCCGCTAGATCATCCCCTCGGCGTTGCCGAAGAGGTGCTTGATCCCGCGCTCGACCAGCGGCGTGACCGGCGAGTCGATGACCCCACGGCCGAAGCGGCGGGCGGTGGGGGAGTTCATCGCCGCGGCGAAGGCCTCGGCGGCCCAGAACTTGGGGAGCATGCGGGCGCCGGTGATCGCCTGGTAGCCGCGCTGGGCCAGCGGTGAGAAGCCGCGCTGGAGCCCGAGGTGACGGCCGATGTGGCTCGCCGCCGTGACGCCGCTCTCGAGGGCGAAGGAGATGCCCTCGACGGTGCCGGGCGAGACGAGCCGCGCGGACTCGCCGATCCACATCGCCCTGGCCTCGACGATCTTGCCGACCGTGGTCGAGATGACCGCCGGGTGTCCCATCCACTTTCCGGACTGCTCGGCGCCGGCTAGCCCCTCGGCGAAGTGCTCCTCCAGGAGCTCCTGAAAGAGCGGCTTGAGGCGCTTCGCGTCGGGCGCGTGCTCGGGGATCGTCAGGCCGATGTTGACGACCCCGTCGGGCTCGGGGAAGACCCAGGCGTAGTAGCCGGCGAGGCGGCGGTCCCAGACCATGTAGGCTTCGCCGTCGGGGAAGGAGGCGCCGCGCCACCAGCCCATCAGGGTGCGGATCGTCCGCTTGGGGCTCGTGTCATCGGAGAAGCGCGAGGGCGATCCGTCGGCGCAGACGACGAGGTCGGCCTCGAAATCGCCGCGGTCGGTCTTGAGGCCGCGGACCTGGCCCTGGGGATCGCGGAGGAGGGCGAGCCCCTTGGTCTGCTCGTGAAAGGTCGCGCCGAAGGCGACGGCGGTCTGGGCGATCCTTTGGTCGAGCTCGACGCGGGGGACGACCCAGGCGTCACGACCGGTCGAGACCCGAAAGTGGCTTCCGCCGGGGGCGGTCGCGTTCATCGCCTTGATCGGCGTGTGCAGCGGCGCGATCTGTTGGATCAGATCGAGGCGGCCGAGGATGCTGAGGGCGTGCGGAGAGAGCCCCGAGCCGCAGACCTTGACCCGCGGATAGTGGGACTTGTCGAGGAGCACGACCTCGGCCTGCTTGGACATCGCGAGAGCGAGCGCGCAAGCTCCTCCAGAGGGTCCTGCGCCGACGATCACGATCTTGGGCTTGCGCATTGCGGCGCCACAATAGCCGACTTGTCGCCCTCATTGCCGGCTCGTGAGGCCGACGGGCGTTCGCGTATTCGCGCGGAGGCGGTCCTAGCCGGACTTCGGCGGGCCTCAAGAATGCTCGCTGGGCGGTCCCGTGCGGAGGTTGATCCGTCGCACGATTGCCGATCTCCCCACGGGCCGTGAAGCGCGGGCTGGATCCTAGGGCGCCCTGCGCCGGGATCGACGACGACGACGCCGTCAAGCCCGGCCGACGAGCGGCCCTGGATGAGCTCTTCAGAGGTTGAGGAGGCCTACGAGTCGACGCCCTAGGGGCATGTCCTCAGGGACATGCCCCTATCGTCGAGCTATCCTCGCTCGCTCAGGGCCAGGGCTCAGCAGCCCTCGCGGAGGCCCTCGCACACGCCGTCGCAGTACTGATTGACCACCCCGTCGACGAGGAAGTCGCGGAGCTGCTGCTGGGCCGCGGACTCCTTGCGCGGGCAGCCGTGCGGATCATGCTCCTTCGACGGGGGCAGGTTGACGATCGGCTCGTCGGGGATGTCGGTGTAGCGCCACTCGACGAGGGCGGAGCCGGTGAAGGGGGGCTCCTTCTCGTCGATGCCGAAGATCGGCCGGGTCTGGGGGGCGATCGTCGAGGCGCCGAAGGTGCGGGCCTGGATGTGGGCGCCGAGGGTGTGGACCTGGGCGTCCGCGATCGCGACCTGGAGGAGCACGTCCTTGGCCGGGATCCCGGGGCTCGGCTCGCGGTTCATCGCCCAGGCCCAGCCGGCGGACTCGCCCGGATCCCAGAGGGTCTGGATCGCGAGCAGGTTGAGCATGATCTGGCGGTGGTCGTCGTAGACCTGCTTGAGGATCAAGAAGTACTGATCAAAGTCGGTCGAGCGCGGGAGGAGGAGCGCGTAGGGCATGCCGCCGACGCCGAGCACCCCGCGGGTGAGGTCGGGGCTCGCCGCCAAGTAGGCGCCGCCCAGGATCCCGCCCTGGGAGTTGCCGTAGTAGCTGAAGGTGTCCGGATCGATCACCGAGACCCCGTCAAAGGTGACCGCCGGATCCTTGGCGAAGCTGCCGCGGACCATCCGCAGGGCGCTCATCTTCTCGGAGAAGCCCTGCATGGTCCGCTCGGGGAGGATGGCGAAGCGCGACATGTCCTCTTGGAGCATGCCGACCACCGCGAGGATGTCGCCGCTGGCCATCCCGGTCCAGTTGGAGGCGACGATCACCCAGCCGTTGTCGTGCGCCATCTGGCTGAGGTAGCCGCCCTTGGCCTCGCCGTAGCCGCCGAAGAGGCCGTGTCCGTACTGGAGGATCCGCCCGGGCTTGGGATCGGTGACAAGCGAGCAGGGGATCCGGACCATCACCTCGACGGTGGTCAGACCGTTCTGGTAGGGCTGGCCGTCCTCGTCGCGGGTGAGCACCGTGTCGGGGCCGTCGTCGACGGTGTAGAGCGGCGCGTACATGTCGACGTAGATCGTCCGGCCGATGGTCTGCCCCGGGTCGTCGCAGGAGGCGTCCTCGATGTCGGTGATGTCGTACTTGGGGCCGCCCTCCTCGAGGGTCTCTAGGAGCTGGCCGCGGATGTTCTCCATCCGGCCGATGCTGCTCTCGCGGGAGACGGTGGTGAAGTCCCAGGCGATCTGGAGCTCGGCGCGGGCGAAGCCGTCGTCTGCGAGGGCGGGGAAGATGTCGCTCTCGTAGTGAGCCCGCTGGCCGAGGACGTCCGCGTCGTCGGTCGGGCCGCAGTCGCGGAGGGCGGCGAAGCCCGGCGAGGCCTGGATCGTCGCCCCCTCGCTGTCGACGAGGCCGCGGACGCCGAAGATGTAGCGGCTGCCGTGGCGCATCGGCGTCGCGGGGTAGACCAGGAGCATCCGCTGCGCGTCGACGGGCGCCGTCATGTCGAGCTCGACCCAGTGGGGGACCCGCTCGCCGGTCTCGGCGTCGAGGAGCACGGTCTTGGCGTCGGCGTTGAGATAGGCGCTGAGGTCCTGATGGCCGATCACGCCGTCGAGGCTGACGTCGTCGAAGTAGAACATCAGCGGCGAGAGGATCGAGAAGCCATCCTTCTCGTTGAGGAAGATCGGATCAAAGGCCACGCCGCCGTTGTTGGCCTCGAGCGAGTCGATCGCGAGGTTGAGCTGGCGCCCGGAGACGGTGTCGGCGGCCTCCGTGTAGAAGTTCGACGGGTAGGGGAGGGCGCACAGCGAGGGGTCGAGCGGGTTGCAGGAGCCCCGCGGCCCAGTGTCGGCCGGCGGCTCGCAGGTGATAGGTCCGGTGGTCGAAGACCCGGTCTCGGAGCTCGCGGTCTCGACGGTCGTGGCCGCGGTCTCGGTCGTGCTCGCGCCGGTCTCGGAGTCTGACCCGGTCGCGCCTTGGGTCGCGGTCACGGTCGCGGGGCCGCCGACGCATGCAGGGGTCAGCACAAGCCCGAGGACTCCTGCGGCCCTGAGAACCTGGTGCAGGCCGCTCCGGCAGAGCGCCTCGAGGCGGCTACGGGCGGGTACGACGGTGTTGGCGGGGGATAGGCGAGAACCTGTGCGCATGGGAAGGGGGGACGATATCACCCCTCGCCCTTGTCCGCGGCGCCCCCTTGCTGGCAGGATTCGAAGACGTCTGTGTCTGAGCCCCCTACCACTACGAGCGGTGATCGAACGCTCGGGCACACGAGCGCATCAAAGACCGAAGAGGCGACCATTGAGGGCGTCTCGAACAGCTGGGGCGATCCGGAGGCCGACGCCAGCGATCTCCCCACCGGCGCGAGCCTCGGCCGCTACACGATCCTCCGCCGCCTCGGCTCCGGGGCGATGGGCGTCGTCTACTCGGCCTTTGATCCCGACCTCGACCGCAAGGTGGCGATCAAGATCCTGCACTCGCGGACCAACGCCGTCAGCAGCGGCGAGGAGGGCAAGCTCCGCCTCCTGCGCGAGGCCAAGGCGCTCGCCCGACTCTCGCACCCGAACGTCGTCGCGATCCACGACGTCGGCACCTTCGGCGATCGGATCTTCCTGGCGATGGAGTTCGTCGACGGCGAGACCCTCGGCGCCTGGCTGAAGAAGCGAAGGCGACCATGGAAAGAGAGCGTCGAGCTCCTGATCAAGGCCGGTGAGGGCCTGGCGGCGGCCCACCGCGGGGGGCTGATCCACCGCGACTTCAAGCCGGAGAACGTCGTCCTCGGCCACGACGGGCGGGTGCGCGTCCTCGACTTTGGCCTCGCGCGGGCCTCCGACGACATGGAGCCGCAGCCCATGCAGGACTATCCGGTCGACGCGAGCGCGAGCATCAAGGTCGACATCACGACGACGGGCGTGCTCGTCGGGACTCCGGCCTACATGTCTCCGGAGCAGCACATCGGCCGCGGCGCCGACGCGCGCAGCGACCTCTTCTCCTTCTGCGTGACGCTCTACCAGGCGCTCTACGGCGAGCGTCCCTACGAGGGCGCCAACCTCTCGGCGCTGGCGTCGAACGTGATCCAGGGGAAGATCCGGCCGCCGCCGAGCGCGGCGAAGGTGCCGACGTGGCTGCGCAAGCTCGTCCTCCAGGGGCTCAGCGTCGATCCGGAGGAGCGCTTTCCGTCGATGGAGGCGCTCCTCAAGCGGCTGCGCCACGATCCGGTGCGGATCCGCTTTCGTTGGCTGGGGGTGGTCGCGGTCGCGGCGCTCGGCATCGGCATCGGCGTCGGCGCCCTCGGGGCAGAGCGGGAGCCGCCCTGTCAGGGCGCCGCTGCGCGCCTCGAGGGGATCTGGGACGCGGGGCGCAAGCAGGCGATCGAGCAGGCCTTCTTCGCGACCGGGGTCCCCTACGCCGAGACCTCTTGGCAGAGCACCGCGAAGGCGCTCGACGAGTACGCCCAAGCCTGGGTCGCGATGCACACGAACACCTGCGAGGCGAGCCACCTCCGCAATGATCAGTCAGAGGAGATGCTCGACCGGCGGATGCTCTGCCTCGAGCGCCGGCTCGGCGAGCTCCAGGCCCTGACGGACGCCTTCCTCGAGGCGACGCCGACCGCCGTGGAGAACGCCCGCGAGGGCGTCAGCCGCCTCCCCGACATCGCCGCCTGCGGCGATCGTGAGGCCCTGATGGAGACGGTCGCCCCGCCGAGCGACCCCGAGGCGCGCAAGATCGTCGGCCGGGTCCGGGCGAGCCTGGCCCAAGCGAAGGCGAGGGACATCACCGGCAAGTGGGCGCTCGCCCTGGAGCTCGCCAACGACGCGCTCGTCGCGGCTGACGAGGTCGACTATCCGCCGCTCAAGGCCGACGCACTTCTCGTTATCGCCGGGATCCAGCAGCAGCGGGGCGAGCACAACTTGGCGATGGCCGCCCTCCAGCAGGCGGCGGAGCTGGCCGCGGGGGCACGCTACGACGAGGCCGTCGCGGTCGCCTGGATCGAGTCGATCTACATCGCCGGGATCCGGCAGTCGGACTACGATCGGGCGCTGTGGGCTGGGCAGGCCGCGGAGGTCGGGATCCGGCGGGTCGAGGGCGAGGCGGACGTGGCCGAGCGGACGCTCCTCCGGGCGCGCCTCGACCTCAACCTGGCCCGGGTGCTCCAGCGGATGAGGAGCGCGGAGGCGGCGGACAAGGCGAAGGCCGCCCTCGAGATCTTCGAGAACGAGCTGGGCGAGGAGCACCCGCTGGTCCACCAATCGCTGACCGTCCTCGGCCTGGCGGCGATGGAGCAGCGGCGCTACAAGGAGGCGGAGGTCCACCTGAACCGGGCGCTGGCGATCGCGAGGGGGGTCTCGGGGCCGGAGCATCCGAGCACCGCCGCGGTGCTCAACAACCTCGCCGAGGTGGCGCAGCGTCGCGACCAGGCGAAGGAGGCGCTGGCGCTCGCGGCTGAGTCGCTGGCGATCCGCGAGAAGGTGCTCCCGCCGGACCACCCCGACGTCGCCAAGTCGCTGGTCCAGATCGGGTGCATCAAGGGGAGCCTCGGCCGCTTCGACGCCGCCGCCGCGGACCTGACCCGGGCGCTCGCGATCTACGACAAGGACCCGGTCGCGAACGCGCCGCTGCGCGGTGAGTCCCTCAACGAACTGGCGATGCTCCACCTCCAGCTGGGGGATGTCGACGCGGTCAAGGAGGACTTCCGCGGGGCGGTGGAGGCCTTCACCCTGGCCTACGGGGAGGAGAGTTTTTACACGGCGTCGGCGCAGGTGAACCTCGGCGAGCAGGTGATCCTCGACGGCGACGTCGCGGGCGGGCTCGCCCTCGTCGAGACGGGGATCGAGCGCCTGCGGGCGAGCCCCCCGAGCGACACGCTGGCCTTCGCCCTGACGATCTCGGGGGCGAGTCGCCTCGCCAGGGGTGACTACAGCGACGCGGAGAGCCGACTGCGGGAGGCCCTCAAGGTCTACGAGGGGCAGAGCAACATCGACCCCGGGGAGCTGGCGCAGGCTCGCTTCGCGATGGCGCGGACGTTGCGGGCGCTGAAGCGCGGGCGGAGCGAGTGGCTGACGCTGGCGGTCCAGGCCGGGCAGGGGCTGGGCGACGCTGAGAGCGAGCTCAAGGCCGAGATCGACGGCTGGATCGTCGACCAAGGCCGCTGAGGCGCCGCGAACGCTGTGGGATACTCCGCGGCATGCTCCGCGCGCCCTCGCCCCCCGGCCTCTCGAGCCTCCTCGCGTCGACCCTCGTGCTCGCCCTGATGTCCGCGGGCTGCGGTGATGACGGCGGCTCGGCGACCCTCACGGAGGGGAGCGGCGGGAGCGGCAGCGCCAGCGAAGGGACGAGCGAGGGGGGCGGCTCGGTGACGATGGCGAGCGGGTCTTCGGGCGAGGCGACCGGGACGACGACCGGGACGGCGACGGGGACGGCGAGCGCGACGGCGACGTCGACGGGGACGGCGACGACGTCGATGACCGGGGAGACCGAGGGGACCAGCGGCGAGACCGACACCGAGGGCGGGCCGCTGTGGCGCAGCGAGCTCTATCCGGAGGACTGGACGCCGGACTTTGAGGGGCCTGAGGGTCGCTTCCTCCACGACTTCTCCTACGCCGGCTACCGCGGCGGCGGCGAGGAATTCGGCCAGGATCTCCCCGAGCTGGTGATCGACGTGGTCGCCGATCACGGCGCCGACGCGAGCGGCGAGAGCGACGCGAGCGCGGCCCTCCAGGCGGCGATCGACGCGGCCGAGGAGGCCGGCGGAGCGGTCGTCTCGCTCCCCGAGGGGCTCTATCGCCTCGACGCGCCGGTCACGGTCAGCGCCTCGAAGATCGTCCTCCGCGGCGAGGGGGCCGACGCGACGAAGCTGTGGATGACCAGCTCGGACGGCATGTCCTTCAAGAGCCACATCACCTTCCGCGGGTCCCTCAGCTACGGCGATCCCATCGCCCTCAGCGTCGACGGTGAGCGCCGGTCGACGACCGTCGAGCTCGCCGACGCGAGCGGCCTCAAGCCCGGCGATGATATCGTCATCGGCTGGACGATCACCGACGAGTTCATCGACGAGCACGGGATGACGGGGGTCTGGATGGCCTTCAACGGCGACTGGTCCCCCTTCTTCTGGCGCACGGTCGTCGCTGTCGACGGCGACACGGTCACCGTCGACGTGCCGCTGCGCTATCCGGCGAAGACCCGAGACCAAGCGAACGTGCGGGTCGTCAGCGGGGCGCTGCGCGAGGTCGGCGTCGAGGAGCTCGGGGTCGCGGACGCGGTCTCCTGGGCGCTCGCCTGGGAGCAGAGCCAGATCCACGCGCTCGAGTTCGACGGGATCATCGACGGCTGGATCCGCGGCGTCTCCTCCTACCCCTCACCGGGGGCGCCGACCGAGGGGCTCGGGGTCGATCGCCACCTGCAGTCGGGGGGCCTCATCGTCCGCCGCTCGAAGCGGGTGACCGTCGCCGACAGCGAGATGGCCTGGCCGGAGAACCGCGGCGGCGGCGGCAACGGCTATCTCTTCGAGGTCCGCCAGAGCTCCGAGGTGCTCTTTCGCGATCTCGTCGGCGCCTCCGGCCGGCACAACTTCATCCAAAACTGGGGCTTCGGCGCGACCGGGATCGTCTGGCTCCGGATCCACACCAAGGACGGGATCGCGGTGCCGCTCAAGGGCATCGACGTCGGCCTTCCGGGCTTCTCCGAGTTCCACCACTCGCTCTCGACCGCGAACCTGATCGACCAGAGCGTGATCGACGACGGCTGGGGCGCGGTCAACCGCGGCGACTACAGCACCGGTGCGGGACACTCGGCGACCGAGACTGTCCTCTGGAACAGCTCTGGCGGGGGTACCCTGCGCTCGCGCCAGTTCGGCCACGGCTACATCATCGGCGCTGAGCCCTCGCTGACGATCGAGACCTCGACAGGCACGCCGGACGCGGCCGGGAGCGCGCCGGAGGACTGGGTCGAGGGTCCAGGGGAGATCGGCGAGCTCGATCCGCCCTCGCTCTACGAGGATCAGCTCGCCCGGCGCCTCGGCGGTTGAGGCCGAGCTAGCCAGCCGCGGCGCACGTCGTGGGTCGGGCCCGTTCGGGTGAGTTCGAGTGAGTTCGGGTTCGGGTTCGGGTCGTGTCGAGGGCGAGGCTCGCGAGGCGGCTAGCGAGCGCCCCAGCCGCGGATCTCCTCGCGGATCTGGTCGAAGATGATCGTGTCGAGGTTGTTGGCGTTCAGGTCCTTCTTCGTCACGCCGTGCTTGGCGGCAGAGCCGGCCAAGTCCTTGCCGTACTCGATGAAGATGAACTTGCCGCGGGTCAGCTGGGCGACCTGACGGAAGACGACCGAGCCGAGCGGGTCGAGGCCGCTCGCGGCGACGGCGTGGATCCGGATCCCGAGGGCGACGGCTTCGCGGGCGCTCTCGCCGTAGGTCGCCTCGCCCTTGTAGTCCATGTGCGGCGGCGCGTCGCCGATGAGGAAGGCGACCTTGGCCGAGATCGGCTGCCACTGCATCCCCCGCACCGCCTGGGCGAGGCCTTGGTTGACCGACTCCGGGTAGTCGCCGCCGCCGTTGGCTTCGATCTTCCGCAGGGCGGCGTCGAAGGCCTGGATGTCCGCGGTGAAGGGGTGTTGCATCGTCACGTACTGGTCGCGGACGTCGCGGTAGAGCACGGCGCCGTAGCGCAGCTCCGCCTTGGCGTCGACGCGGCGAATCCTGTCGGTGACGGCGAGCAGCGTCGCCTTGATCTGGGCGATCTCATCGCCCATCGATCCGGTGGTGTCGATGATGAAGAGGACCTCGACGACGAGCGGTGAGGGCCCTCGCTCGACGGGCGCGGTGATCGTGAGCGCCTCGCCGGGGCCGGGCCAGGGCTCGGTGACCTGCGCGCCGAGGGCGTCGACGACCAGCATGAGCTCGCGGGGATCGTCCTGTCCCTGGCCGCTTCGCAGGGCGATGCCCTGATAGATCGGCGCTCGGCCGTCGCCGTAGGTGGTCGCTCGCCACAGCTCCCGCCGGTGCTTGTTGACCAGCCGGACCTGCGCGCCGGGGAGCGGATGACCTGCACGATCGACCACCTGGACCAGCGTCCGACCGCGGACGTCGATCTCCTCAAAGCGATCCTGGAGCGACTTGCGGGCGCCGTCGAGGTAGGCGAGGAAGCCCTTGAGATCCGCGTTGTCGTCGGTCGCCCCGGCCTTGAGCGGGCCGACGGGGGCCTGCTTGGCGCGCTTGTCGAGGCCTTTCGAGGAGCTGGGCTTGGACGAGCTGGGCGTCGGTCTGGATGGTTTGGCGGACCGCTTGGGTCTGGCCATCGCACCGCTCCCGCGCCCGTAGCCGGAGCCGGAGCCGCCGCCGCCGCCCCGGCCGATCGTGCCGATCGAGCCGAGGCCGATGGTGCCCTCGCCTGTGCCACCACCTCCGCGGCCGGTGCCGACGAGGCCGAGGCCGCCGGTACCATAGGAGCCGTCGTCGGCGCTGCTCCGGGCGGGCCGTCGGATCTGCCAGGGGCCCTCGGTCGCGAGCTCGAGGGGCACGCCGTCGACGGTCTCGACGCCGCTCGCATCGCCGCCCAGATCCCAGGCGTCGGCGACCGTCGCGGTCTCCGGAGGAGCTGTCGTCAGCGCAGGGGGGCTGGGTAGGGCGGGCGCTCGCCTCGCGGTGCGCTCCACTCTGGGCGAAGGTTCGCTGTCTGCCTCCGCAGGTGGAGGCTGGCCGCAGCCGGTCGTCAGGATCACCGCCAAGAGCCCCGCTGTCGCAATGTCGCGCATACCCAACCCGATCGTCCGGTCGATGCTAGCGAGTCGCCGCTGCCGAGAGCAAACCTCTAGCAGCGCGCGGGGGCGCACAGAGGGGCGGATACGCGGGCTCGGGGGGCAGGCAGCGCGGCCGAAGTCGTGCTCGATGGCGCGAGTCTGCGGGGGTGCCCGGGGCTGCGAAGGCGAGCGAGCGAGGCCGCCGCTCGCCGCCCGTGAGGTCGAGGCGGTCGCAGCACGATGTTCTGTTGCGATTCGCGGGAGCCGGAGGAGCGCGGGGAGGACGATCTTTCTTGGGATCCGCTTGGTCTGCGCGCATGGGGGTCCTATCATCCCCGAATGCGTCTACTTAATCGTCTTAGCCTACCGATTGTCCTCAGCTCCCTCGCGGCGAGCACCGCCTTGACCTACTCCGCCCCGGCCGAGGCCTGCGGCGGGACCTTCTGCGACGCCGGCCCGCAGCAGGTGCCGGTGGACCAGACCGGCGAGAACATCATCTTCGCCTTCGACGGGGACACCGTCGAGGTGCACATCCAGATCGCCTACGACCCCGAGACCGAGGCGTCGAAGTTCTCGTGGATCGTGCCGATGCAGTCGCTGCCGGAGTTCTTCGTCGGCTCCGAGCTCTTCTTTGACAATGTCCTCAACGGGACTGTCCCGACCTACGGCCTGACGACGACGACCGAGCAGTGCGGCGGTGATACGGCCCAGGCGAGCGCCTCGGCGACGGCCAGCGCGAGCGGCGGTGATTCGACCGCTGGCGGGTCGACCTCCGGGGCGAGCGGCACCGACAGCGGCGCTCCTGAGGGCCCGACGGTGGTCTTTCAGGGGACGGTGGGCGCGTTCGACATCACGGTGCTGGAGAGCAAGGACTCGTCGGAGCTGCTGACCTGGTTCGACGACAACGGCTACGGCTACGACGAGGCGGCGATCCCGATCATCGAGGCGTACCTGGCGGAGAACAACCTCTTCGCGGCGTTCAAGCTGGTGCCAGCGGAGAAGCCGGTGGTCCACCCGATCACGATGCGCTACCAGGGGGTGGAGCCCTGCGTGCCGATCCGGCTGACGAAGGTGGCGGCGGCGGAGGACATGGACATCCGGGTGTTCTTCCTCGGGGATCACCGGGCGATCCCGACGAACTACCGGCACGTGCTGGTGAACCCGCTGAAGATCGACTGGCCGAACTTCGCGGCGAACTACAAGGAGGTGGTGACGGCGGCGGTCGACGCCTTCAAGGCGGAGGGTAACGCGTTTGTCACCGAGTACGCCGGGCCGAGCAACGTCATCTCGCAAAACGGCTTCTTCAACGAGCAGTGGGACGCGAAGGCCTTCACGGGGCTGCCGGCGATCGAGGTCTACGACCAGCTCCTGCAGCAGAACATCATGGAGTGCTACGACTTCGGCGAGGTCCAGTGCGAGTACCGGCACCCGCTGCTGGAGGGGCTGCTGGGCGAGTACCTGCCGGCGCCGCAGGGGATCGGCGCGGCGGAGTTCTACAACTGCCTGAGCTGCTACGAGGCGATGATCGATCAGGAGCTGTGGGGGGACGGCACGGCCTTCTCGACCGCGTACGACGAGCGGATCGTCGCCCCGGGTCAGCGGGCGCTGACGCTGCTGGAGACCAAGCCCTACGTGACGCGGATGTACACGACGATCTCGCCGGCGGAGATGAACGACGATCCGATGTTCGCGGAGAACCCGGACCTCCCCGAGATCGCGCGGATCCGGATGGCGCAGAAGCTCAACCGCTGCGACGGTCACGCGGAGTACACGCTGCCGGACGAGCGCAACGTGTTCGTCCCGAACGACGGTCCGTGGCCGCTCTTCCCGGACGAGATGCCGTGGGAGGAGGAGACCCAGCAGATGTTGCTGGTGGGGGCGCCGCAGGTGCTCAACACCAACACCGAGACGATCAACACGATGCTGGAGGAGTGGAACACCGCCAATCGGCCGTCGTACGACAGCGGCAGCGACACGGCGGGTGAGGACTCGGAGGGCGGCTGCGGCTGCACCAGCGAGGGCAGCGCGGGCGGGCTCGCCTTCGGCCTCGCGCTCCTAGGGCTCGTGAGCCTCCGTCGTCGCCGTCGCAGCTAGGACGCCGTAGCGAGGCCCCGCGGGGCTCCCCGCGTGGGCCGCTTCGGTTCGGCAGCTTCGGCTCGGCTCGGCAGCTTCGGCGCGCCCATGGATCCGAGATCGTGACAGAGATGTCGCGGTCGCAGGAGGACTGCCGAGCGATCTCACAAGTCGGCTCGCCAGCTGCTCGGCAGGCCTGGCTCCTGGGCTCAAGTTATCGCCGTTCCGACCGCTCCGAGGCGCTCGCTGGGGTTGATACCCCGTACTTCGCCGGTATCATGGGTCCCATGAATACTAAGCTTAGCTTTGCGACCCTCTTCTCGGCCGCGGTCGCCGCGACGACCTTCACCTACGCGACGCCGGCCGAGGCCTGCGGCGGGACGTTCTGCGACGCCGGCCCGCAGCAGGTGCCGGTGGATCAGACCGGCGAGAACATCATCTTCGCCTTCGACGGGGACACCGTCGAGGTGCACATCCAGATCGCCTACGACCCCGAGACCGAGGCGTCGAAGTTCTCGTGGATCGTGCCGATGGCGTCGCTGCCGGAGTTCTTCGTCGGCTCCGAGCTCTTCTTCGACAATGTGCTCAACGGCACCGTGCCGAACTACGGCATGAACACGACGACCGAGCTGTGCGGCGACGACAGCGGTCAGAGCCTGTCGAGCGGCGGCAGCGACGGCAACGCGGGCGATTCGGCCACGGGCAGCGGAACCTCTGGCGAAGAGACGGGCGTCCCTGAGGGCCCGACGGTGGTCTTCGCGGGGACGGTCGGCGCGTTCGACATCACGGTGCTGGAGAGCAAGGACTCGGCGGAGCTGCTGACCTGGTTCGACGACAACGGCTACGGCTACGACGAGGCGGCGATCCCGATCATCGAGGCGTACCTGGCGGAGAACAACCTCTTCGCGGCGTTCAAGCTGGTGCCGGCGGAGAAGCCGGTGGTCCACCCGATCACGATGCGCTACCAGGGGGTGGAGCCCTGCGTGCCGATCCGGCTGACGAAGGTGGCGGCGGCGGAGGACATGGACATCCGGGTGTTCTTCCTCGGGGATCACCGGGCGATCCCGACGAACTACCGGCACGTGCTGGTGAACCCGCTGAAGATCGACTGGCCGAACTTCGCGGCGAACTACAAGGAGGTGGTGACGGCGGCGGTCGACGCCTTCAAGGCGGAGGGTAACGCGTTTGTCACCGAGTACGCCGGGCCGAGCAACGTCATCTCGCAAAACGGCTTCTTCAACGAGCAGTGGGACGCGAAGGCCTTCACGGGGCTGCCGGCGATCGAGGTCTACGACCAGCTCCTGCAGCAGAACATCATGGAGTGCTACGACTTCGGCGAGGTCCAGTGCGAGTACCGGCACCCGCTGCTGGAGGGGCTGCTGGGCGAGTACCTGCCGGCGCCGCAGGGGATCGGCGCGGCGGAGTTCTACAACTGCCTGAGCTGCTACGAGGCGATGATCGATCAGGAGCTGTGGGGGGACGGCACGGCCTTCTCGACCGCGTTCGACGAGCGGATCGTCGCCCCGGGTCAGCGGGCGCTGACGCTGCTTCAGACCAAGCCCTACGTGACGCGGATGTACACGACGATCTCACCGGCGGAGATGAACGAGGACCCGATGTTCGCGGAGAACCCGGACCTCCCCGAGATCGCGCGGATTCGGATCGCGCAGAAGCTCAACCGCTGCGACGGCCACGCGGAGTACACGCTGCCGGACGAGCGCAACGTGTTTGTCCCGGACGACGGTCCGTGGCCGCTCTTCCCGGACGAGATGCCGTGGGAGGAGGAGACCCAGCAGATGTTGCTTGTGGGGGCGCCGCAGGTGCTCAACACCAACACGGAGACGATCGACACGATGCTGGAGGAGTGGAACACCGCGAACCGGCCGTCGTACGACAGCGGCAGCGACACCGCGGGTGAGGACTCGGAGGGCGGCTGCGGCTGCACGAGCGAGGGCAACGCCGGCGGTCTCGCCTTCGGCCTGGCGCTCCTCGGCCTGGTCGGCCTCCGCCGTCGCCGCGGCTAGTCGGTTCGGACACCTGCGCATGGAGGGGGGCTCTTCGGAGGCCCCCTTCGTCGCTCGAGGCCCGGGACGTGCAGCCCCCGCACGACAATAATTGCGCTGCAAGGGCGGCTCTGCGCGTTATCCTCCCGGATCATGGGCCTCCAGCTAACCGTCAACGGCACTCCGCACGAACTCGATCCCGCCCCCGGAGAGTCCCTCCTCACCGTGCTGCGGGAGCGTTGCGGCGTGCTCTCGGTCAAGGACGGCTGTTCGCCCCAGGGGCAGTGCGGCTGCTGTCTGGCCCTGGTCGACGGCCGCGCGGTCGTGACCTGCGCGATGCCTGCGGCCAAGGCCGCCGGCAAGGAGGTCGTCACCCTCGAGGGCCTGCCGGAGGCGGAGCGGGACCTTATCGCCAAGTCTTTCACCGCCTCGGCGGGGCTCCAGTGCGGCTTTTGTACCCCCGGCCTGGCCCTCCGCGCCTGCCACCTCGTCGGCAAGAACCCCTCGCCGACCCGGGCCGAGATCGCCAAGGGGATCGACGTCCACCTCTGCCGCTGCACCGGTTACACCAAGGTGATCGACGCGGTCGAGCTCTACGCCCGCTGCAAGCGCGGCGAGGCGACGCCGGAGATCGAGGAGAACGGCCGGGTCGGCGAGCGTCTGGCCCGCTACCGCGGCGAGGCGCTGACCCTCGGCGAGCGCCCCTACGTCGCCGACATGGAGCGGCCAGGGCTGCTCCAGGGGGCCGTGCGCCTCTCCGACCATCCGCGGGCCAAGGTCCTGAGCATCGACACCGCCAAGGCTGAGGCCCTGCCCGGCGTGGTCGCGATCGCGACCGCCAAGGACGTCCCCGGCGAGCGCTGGTACGGGCTCATCCTCAAGGACTGGCCGGGCTTTGTCGCGGTCGGCGAAGAGGTCCGCTGCGTCGGTGATTTCCTCGCCGCGGTCGCGGCCGTCGACGACCGCACCGCCCGCGAGGCCGCGGCCCTGATCGAGGTCGAGTACGAGGTGTTGGAGCCGATGGTGAGCCCCGAGATGGCGCTCGCCGAGGGCGCGCCGCGGGTCAACCCGACCCACGACAACAAGCTCTCGCACACCGTGATCCGCCGCGGTGATGTGGAGAAGGCCTTCGCCGAGAGCGCCCACGTCGTCGAGGGCACCTGGTACACCCAGCGGATCGAGCACCTCTTCCTGGAGCCCGAGTGCGCGCTCGCGGAGCCGACCGGCCCCGGCAAGATGCGCCTCTACACCCAGGGGCAGGGGATCTTCGACGATCGTCGCCAGGTCGCGGCCTTCTTGGGGATGGACGAGGAGGACCTCGACGTCGAGCTTGTGCCCAACGGCGGGGCTTTTGGCGGCAAGGAGGACATGAGCGTCCAGGCCCACGCCTCGCTCCTGTGCAAGATGACCGGCAGGCCGGTGAAGGTCCGCCTGAGCCGCGAGGAGTCGATCCGGGTCCACCCCAAGCGCCACCCGATCACCATGCGCTACCGGGTCGGCTGCGACGCCGACGGCCGCCTGACCGCGGTCGAGGCCGACATGGTCGGCGACACCGGGGCCTACGCCTCGGTCGGCGCCAAGGTGCTGGAGCGGGCGGCGGGCCACGCCTGCGGCCCCTACCGCTGCGACAACGTCAAGGTCGACGCGGTCGCCTCGTCGACCAACAACCCGCCCGGCGGGGCGATGCGGGGCTTTGGCGCCAACCAGGCCCACTTCGCGATGGAGGGCTGCATCGATCTCCTGGCGGCGAAGGCCGGCCTCGACGGCTGGGAGATCCGCTGGCGTAACGCGGTCGAGGTCGGCGACACCTTCGCCTCGGGGCAGGTCTTCGAGAAGTCCGTCGGCGTCAAGAAGACCCTCCTCTCGGTCAAGGACGCCTTCTACCAGGCCCAGCGGGACGGGCTCGCGGTCGGCATCGCCTGCGGCATCAAGAACACCGGGATCGGCAACGGCGCGGTCGAGTGGGGCAAGGCGCGCCTGGTCGTCGAGACAGACGGGACGATCTCGCTCTACAACGGCTACACCGAGATGGGGCAGGGGTTGCTGACGATCCTCGTCCAGTGCGCGGTCGAGGTGACCGGCCTCTCGCCGGCGATCTTCCGCCCCAAGGTCGACTCGACCTTCGCCCTCGGCTGCGGTCAGACGACCGGCTCGCGGGCGACCCTCTTCGGCGGCCGGGCGGTCGAGAGCGCCGCGAAAAAGCTGAAGGCGGCGCTCGATGGCGGCGCTTCGCTGGAGTCCCTCGCCGGTCAGGTCTTCGCCGCGGACATCGTCATCGACGACACCACCGCGCCCGGCAAGGAGAAGGGCGGCAAGGTCAAGACCCACACCGCCTTCGGCTTCGCGACCCAGGTCGTCATCCTCGACGGGGAGGGCAAGCTCGCCAAGGTGATCGCCTCGCACGACGTCGGCCGGGCGATCAACCCGGCCCTGTGCGAGGGACAGATCGAAGGTGCCGTGCACATGGGCCTCGGCTACGCCCTGACCGAGGATCTTCCCTGCGAGGGGGGCTGGCCCGTCACCTACAAGCTGCGCGAGATCGGGGTGCTGCGCGCCCGCGACATGCCGGAGGTCGAGGTCATCCTCGTCGAGGAGCACGAGCCCGAGGGTCCCTTCGGGGCCAAGGGCGTCGGCGAGATCGGCCTGGTGCCGACCGCCGGAGCCGTCGCCGGGGCGCTCGCCGCCTTCGACGGGATCCGCCGGTACACCCTGCCGATGAAGGACTCGCCGGCGGCGAAGGCCTGCAGCGTCGGCCGGATCAAGCGGCGCGCAAAGGCGGCGACATGAACAGCCCCGGCTCGATCAACGCCCACACCCACCTCTACAGCGGCCTCGCGCCGCTCGGCATCCCGGCCCCCCTGCCGCCGCCGACCTGCTTCGTCGAGATCCTGGAGCGCCTGTGGTGGCGGCTCGACCGGGCCCTCGACGCCGCCTCGCTGCGGGCGAGCGCGGAGCTCTACGTCGCCGACGCGCTCCGCCTCGGCACGGTCGGCCTCATCGATCACCACGAGTCGCCGCCGCTCATCGACGGCTCGCTCGACATCCTCGCCGACGTCTGCCAAGGGCTCGGGATGCCGGCGGTGCTCTGCTACGGGGTGACCGAGCGCAACGGCGGCCCCGAGGAGGCGCGCCGGGGCCTGCGCGAGTGCGAGCGCTTTATCCGTGACAATCGGCGGCCGCTCATCCGCGGGGTCGTCGGGATCCACGCGGCCTTCACCGTATCGGACGAGATCCTCGGCGAGGCCGCGGAGCTCGCCCGCACGCTCGGGAGCGTGCTGCACATCCACGTCGCGGAGGACCTCGCAGACGTCGAGGACGCGCGCAGGCGCGGCTACGACGGCCTCATCGATCGCCTCGATCGCTGCGACGCGATGATCCCCGGATCGATCTTCGCCCACGGCGTCCACCTGAGCGCCGACGAGGTCCACGCGGTCGACTCCGCCGGGATCTGGTTGGTCCAAAACCCGCGCTCGAACGCCGGCAACAAGGTCGGCTATCCCCAGCATCTCGGCCAGAGCGGGCGCGTCGCCCTCGGCACCGACGGCTACCCCGCCGACATGGCCGAGGAGGAGGCTGAGCTGCTGCGGGCCGCCCGCGAGCACGGCGAGCCGATGGCCCGGGTGGAGCAGCGGCTCGCCGGCGGCCAGAGACTTCTTGCAGAGCTCTTTGACGGCGAGGTGCCGCTGGCCGGCGCACCGCCGAGCGACGAGACCTGCGCGGCGATCCGAGAGCGCGCGACCGCCGAGGCGGCGCGCCTATGGCGACGTATGGAGGCGTTGAAATAGCCCATGAAACAGCTCGGCCTTGAGCGAGAGATCACCGACCCTGAGACCCGTGCGCGCTCGATCGAGCGTCTGCGGGCCGCCGGGGTTCGCCTGCCCACCTTCGCAGAGCTCGCCGATCCTACGCGGATCCCGAAGAGCGTCGAGGCTGCCCTCGCGGAGGTCGACCCCGACGCCCGTGACCCGCGCAACCTCTTCCGCGTCCACTGGCACAACAGCGCCGACCGTCGCGGTCGCGAGCCGGTCCCGGCCCACGTCGTCCTGCCGCAGGCGCTGACCGGCGTCGCCTCGCCGATCATCGTTCTCTTGGGCGATCGCTTCCCGATGATCGAGGCCCACAAGGTGCTCGCCGCCTACGGTTGTCTGGTGCCGCGCCTGGTCAGCGGCCAGTTCGACGTCGGCCGCCATCGGGCGATCTGGCCGTCGACCGGCAACTACTGCCGCGGCGGGATCGCGATCTCGCGGCTCCTCGGCTGCCGCGGCGTCGCCGTCCTCCCCGAGGGGATGAGCGACGAGCGCTTCGCCTGGCTGAAGGCCTGGGCCCTCGCCGATGACGACATCATCCGCACCGCCGGCACCGAGAGCAACGTCAAGGAGATCTACGACAAGTGCGCGGAGCTGGAGCAGGATCCGGAGAACGTGATCTTCAACCAGTTCTGCGAGTTCGGCAATCACCTCGCGCACTACCTGCTCACCGGCAAGGCCGCCTCGCGGGCCTTCGCGGCGGAGGCCGAGGCGGCCAAGGCCAGGGGGCAGGAGCTGCGGCTGGCGGCGTTTGTCTCGGCGACCGGCTCCGCCGGGACGATCGCCGCGGGCGACTACCTCAAGGATGAGCACGGGGCGAAGATCGTCGCCGTCGAGGCGCTGGAGTGTCCGACAATGCTCTACAACGGCTTCGGCGAGCACAACATCCAGGGGATCGGCGACAAGCACATCCCCTACATCCACAACGTCACCAACACCGACGTCGCGGTCGCGATCTCCGACGTCAGCACCGACTCGCTCTTCCTCCTCTTCGGCACCGACGCGGGGCGTGCGGAGCTGCGGGCCCGCGGGATCAGCGAGCAGACGATCGAGGACCTCGGCCACTTCGGCTTCTCCGCGATCTGCAACATGCTCGCGGCGATCAAGACCGCCAAGCGTCTCGGGCTCGGGGCCGACGAGGCGATCGTCACGGTCGCGACCGACGGGGCGGGGCTCTACACCAGCGAGCTCAAGAAGATCGAGACCAAGCGCTTTGGCGGCGACTTTGATCGGGCGAGCGCCGCCGCGACCTACGATCAGCACCTGGCGGCGGTCGACGAGGATCACACCCTCGTCCTCAGCGCTCGCGACCGCGATCGGATCTTCAACCTCGGCTACTTCACCTGGGTGGAGCAGCAGGGGGTCGAGCTGGAGGACTTCGAGCGCCGCCGGAGCCAGGACTTCTGGGTCGGCCTGCGCGAGCTTTTGCCGCGCTGGGACCAGATGATCGAGGAGTTCAACGCCGAGAGCGGAGTCCCCTACGCGTGCCCGAGCTAGCGATCGGTCCTCAAGCTCGCGGCGACGCTGAGGGTAGGCGACGCGGTCCCTGCGGTGCGGAGCGGAGTCGGCGATGGTAGCGAGCGATAATTCGCGCCCGCAGGAGGTGTCCGGCGGCGAGCTCGAGAGTCGCCTGGTCTGCGCCGGCTGTGGCGCGCGGCTGGACCCGTCGACGGCGCTGCCCTTTGGTTGCCCCGAGGCCAGCGCGCAGCCGGAGATCGACCATGTCCTGCGGGTCAGGATCGCCGAAGATGGCCTGAGAGACATCTTCCTCGCGGTCGCGGCCGCCGCGAGCGACGAGCGCTCGCCCTTTCTCCGCTTTCGCCGGCTGATGCACTCCTACCGCCTCGCCCGGCGGTTGGGGATGGGCGACGTCGACTATGTCGAGCTCGTCTCCGGCCTCGACCGCGCCGTCGCGGAGGTCGACGGCACAGGCTTCGTCCAGACCCCCTACGGCTACAACGCGGGGCTCGACCTGTGGATCAAGGACGAGACCGGCAACGTCAGCGGCTCACACAAGGCGAGGCATATGATGGGCCTGGCGGTCCATCTGGAGGTGGTCTCGCGGCTCGGGCTCGTCGACCTTCATGATCGCGAGCTGGCGATCGCGAGCTGCGGCAACGCTGCGCTCGCCGCTTCGATCGTCGCCAAGGCGGCTGGGAGGCGGCTGCGGGTCTTCGTCCCGCCTTCGGCCAAGCCCTCGGTGCTCCGTCGTCTCCGCGAGCTGGACGCGGTCGTCGAGGTCTGCCCCCGCAGGCCGGAGGACCCGCCGGGGGATCCCTGCTACCACCGCTTTCGCGAGGCCCTCGCCGGAGGGTCGCTCCCCTTCTCCTGCCAGGGGCCCGACAACGGCCTGACGATCCAGGGGGGGATGACGCTGGGCTGGGAGCTCGCCCTCCAGCACCGGGCCCAGAGCCCCGCGCCGCTCGGGCAGCTCTTCGTCCAGGTCGGCGGCGGTGCGCTCGCCAGCGGCGTCTCGCAGGGGCTGGAGCTGGCCGAGCGCGCCGGGATCGTGCCGGCTCAGCCGCGCCTCTTCGCGGTCCAGACCGCCAACGCCCACCCGCTGCACCGGACCTTCGAGCGGGTGCGGGAGCTGGCCCGATCGACAGGGGCCGAGGCTGCCCTCGCGAGGGCGCAGCGCCATCGCCGAGACTTTATGAGCCCCTGGCCAGAGGCGCCCGAGAGCGTCGCCGACGGGATCCTCGACGACGAGACCTACGACTGGGCGTCGATCGTCGAGACCCTGCTCGCGACCGACGGGGAGGTCGTGCTCGTCGACGAGGACACGCTCGTCCGGGCGCGTGACGCTGCTGAGCGCGAGCTGGGCGTGCTCGCCTGCGCGACCGGGACCTCGGGGATCGCCGGCGTGTTGACCCGAAGGGCCGCGGGCGTCGATGATCCCGGGGTGCACAAGGCAGCGCTCATCACGGGGGTGCGGCGATGAGCGGCGCCCGTCAGGTCCGGGTCGCGCTCACCGAGACCCGAAACGTCTACCGGCCGATGCCGGCGACCGTCGAGCGTCTCGGAGAGCTCGCCGGTCGTCTCGCCGACGTCCGCGACGCCAACATCCAGCACCACCTTGAGCTCATCGATCGGGCGGCGGGCGCTGGGGCCCAGCTCCTCGGCATGGGGGAGCTCTGCACGGCGCCCTACTTCGCCCTGACCCGCGATCCTATGTGGATCGAGGTGGCCGAGGACGCCGCCTCGGGGCCGACGATAAGCGCCTTCCGCGAGCGGGCCCGTGCGCAGCGGATGATCGTCGTCGCGCCGATCTTCGAGCTCGACCGCGCCTCCGGGCGGCGCTTCAACACCGCCGTCGTCATCGACGAGCGCGGCGAGATCCTCGGCAAGTACCGCAAGACCCACATCCCCGAGGGTCGCAACGAGCAAAACGCCTTCCACGAGTCGTTCTACTACGGGGCGAGCGACGGCGAGCTCGGCAGCCTCCCGGGCGCGGTGAACGAGGATCCCTTCTTCCCGGTCTTCGACACCTCGGTAGGCCGGGTCGGCGTGCTGATCTGCTACGACCGTCACTTTGAGGGGGTCGTCCGGGCTCTCGCGGCCGGCGGCGCCGAGCTGGTCCTGGCCCCGGCGATCACCTTTGGCGCGACCAGCCGGCGGATGTGGCCGCTCGAGGCTGAGGTCGACGCGATGCGCCATCGCCTCTTCATCGGCTCCTCCAACCGAGTCGGGGCGGAGCCGCCGTGGAACCAGGAGTTCTTCGGCGAGTCCTTCTTTGTCGGGCCGGAGGGGCCGGTCTCGCCGCTGCTCCCGGCGCCGGAGGGCCTCGTCGTCGCC
Source organism: Polyangia bacterium (assembly GCA_030424595.1). GTDB lineage: Bacteria > Myxococcota_A > Polyangia > Nannocystales > Nannocystaceae > JADJRG01. Next base: position 44,843 of record JAUHWG010000027.1, on the reverse strand, counting down.
GATCTCAACCTCGGCCTCCTCGCCGATGCGGACGGTTCCGGGTGGAACCTGGCCCGCGATCGGCGGCCTGCGATCTACGGTCGCTGAGGCCCTCTACGGGCATTCTCGGACCTCTACGCCGTCTGCCGGCTTCCTTTCGATCTCGGCGACCGGAGAGAGGGACGGGGCGCGGATCGCAGCAGAGGCCGAAGACCGAGTAGAGGGCCTCCAGGGGAGGAGGCGCGCGCGTGGGCATTATCGTTCCATTCGTCGGCCATACGTCGCACCCTGGGGCCGACATGACCAACAACGACATCCTCCGGCGTGTCCGTTACATCTTCGACCTCGGCGACGACGCGATGATCCGCCTCTTCGCCCTGGCGGAGCGCGAGGTGACCCGGGCTGAGGTGAGCGCGTGGCTGAAGAAGGACGAGGACCCCGACCTCCGCGAGTGTCAGGACGTCGATCTGGCGACCTTCCTCAACGGCCTGATCATCGACCGCCGAGGGCGTCGCGAAGGGCCCCTGCCTGTACCCGAGACCTACCTGACCAACAACCTGATCCTGACCAAGCTGAAGATCGCGCTCAGCCTCAGCTCGGACGACATCATCGCCATCCTGGCGCTCGCGGACTACCGGATGAGCAAGCACGAGCTGAGCGCCCTCTTCCGCAAGCCGACCCATCGCAGCTACCGGCCCTGTCTGAACCAGATGCTGCGAAACTTCCTCGCCGGGCTTCAGAGGAAGCACCGCCCGTAGTGCGAGGAGGCCGCGGCGCTGCCAGGCCACGGAGCCGATGAGCGTTCATTGGGACGGACCTGAGGACGCAGACCTTACTGTGATCCTCGCCCCCGGAGATCGCGGCCAGGCGGAGGACGTCGCGCCGAGGATCCTCGCCGGGAGCCTCGCGGCTGCGGGGCTGCGGGTCGTGCGTTTCGCCGATCCTTCGCAGGGTGGTGACGCCCCTCGCCGCGACGCTGCCATGGCGGCGAAGATCCGCGAGGTCGCAGCGGCTCGCAGGGCGGTGCATTCGGGGAGCGCTCGCCTCTCGGCGGCGCTGCGTGACCCGGACGCGTACCCGGGGAGGAGAGACCGCCTGGTGCTCGCCGGCTTCTCCCGCGGCGCGAGGGTCAGCGCGGGGCTGGTCGTCGAGCTCGGCGCTGTCGGACTCGTCGGCTTCGCCTATCCCTTTCACGACCGCCGCGATCCGGATCCGAAGGGTCGGGTAGAGGAGCTCCTCGCCGCTGACGTGCCGACGCTCCTCTGTCAGGGCACGCGGGACTCACACGGCAATCGCGAGCAGGTGCGGGGCTACGCTCTGCCCGATCGTGTCCGCCTGCATTGGCTGGTCGACGCCAACCACGGCCTCTACCCACGAGCGCGCTCGGGTCAGCCTCGCGAGGCGCTCTTGGCCGAGGCCGCCGCTGTCATGGTCGCGTTTGTCCGCTCGCTGGTGGAGGGCTAGGACGGCAACGTCGCGCGCGCTCTCGCCGTTGTCGACCTTCGCGGCTCGGCCACGATGTGAACGACTCCCGAGCTCTCCGCCGTGGACTGCGAGCAACAGCGTCGCGAGCTCGGAGACGTCTTCGGAGTCACCTAGGAGTTCGGCCGGTGCGGGGGCAAGAATGGGGGTCCACCTGCATATGCTCCGACACGGAGCCCTGCCCTCTTGACCTTACGTCGAGCTCACTCCTCGGCGAGGCTCAAGAGGGTCTGAAGCAGGACATCCGCGCCGGCTTCGATGTGGGCGGGGTCGGTCCGCTCGCGGACGTTGTGGCTGATCCCGTCGACGCTAGGGACGAAGATCATCCCGGTAGGACAGCGAGGGGCGAACATCTGCGCGTCATGACCGGCTCCTGAGGGCAGCCTGCGGACGCTGTGGCCGAGGGCCTGGGCGAAGCGCTCGACCCGGTGGATCACGCGCTCGTCGAATTCGACCGGGGCGAAGCGGGCGAGCGAGCGCTGGCTGACCTCGACCCCTTCGCGGGCGGCGAGCTCGGCGACCGCGGCGAAGGCCCGACGCTCGGACTCCTGGAGCCTGGCCTCGTCGGTGTTGCGGAGGTCGAGGGTCATCAACGCGTGGTTGGGGACGACGTTGATCAGGTTGGGGCGGAGGGTGAGGGCGCCGACGGTGGCGACCTGCGGCGGGCCGAGCTCTACGGCGATCCGGCGCAGGGCGACGGTGATCTCGGCGGCGACCAGGGCGGCGTCCTTGCGCAGGGCGATCGGGGTGGTCCCGGCGTGGTTGGAGACGCCGCGGAGGGTCAGCTCGGTCCAGGAGATCCCCTGGACCCCCGTGACCGCGCCGATCGTGATCCCCTCGCGGTCGAGCACGGGGCCCTGCTCGATGTGGAGCTCGACGAAGGCGTAGGCGTCGAGACCGGGCGTGGCCTCGCCGGCGTAGCCGATCCGGGCGAGCTCCTCGCCGACGCTGCGGCCGTCGATGCCGACCGCCGCGAGGGCGCTCTCCAGATCGAGCGATCCCTGGCAGACGGCGCTCCCCATCATGTCCGGGGCGAAGCGGGCGCCCTCCTCGTTGGTGAAGAAGGCGACCGCGAGGGGCCTGCGGGTGCGAATCCCGGCGTCGTTGAGGGTCGCGATCACCTCCAGGGCGGCGAGCACCCCGAGGTTGCCGTCGAGGATCCCGCCGGTGCGGACCGTGTCGATGTGCGAGCCGCTGGCGACCGGCGGCAGGTCCTCCCGCCCCGCGCGGGTGCCGATGACGTTGCCTACCCGATCGATGCTCACCGCGAGGCCGAGCTCGCGCATCCAGGCGACGACCTGGTCACGGCCGAGTCGATCCTCGTCCGTGAGGGCGAGACGAGCGACGCCCCCCCCAGGGATCGCGCCGATGGTCGCCAGCTCCGCGAGACGTTGGTGGAGACGGGGGCCGTTTATCCGAAGGCCGGCGAAGTCGTGGGGATCAGCTCTGGGGGGCAGAGAGACGGGCTGCATCGGGGTCGTCCGCGAGGAGGCGAACATAGCTTACTTGGCCCTCGGCGAACACGGCGTCGCGGATCCATCGGATGACAAAATAGTGGGTCAGGTCGACCTCGACGCTCGCCTCGCCGGCCAGGCTCGCCGCCGGGTCGTCGGCGTCGAAGCGGAGGTCAAAGCCGGGCCCTGAGAAGCTCGCCTGTCCGCCCATGGGGGGCAGGTCGAGGCGGAAGACCGCGCCGTCCAGGCGGGCGTGGACGACCCGACCCCCGCCGGTGATGAAGAACCCGTCGAGCTTGGCCAGCTCGTGGAAGTCGCGGAGGCTGCCGAAGAAGCGGGGCTTGACGATGTAGGGGCCGCCGTCCTCTGGGCAGAAGATGTCGCAGTTTCCGCACTCGTTGCAGAAGTCGGCGAAGTTGGCGTACTGGGTCTTCTTCGCTAGGCGGAGCGTCCCCTCCTCGCGGATCTGCCAGCCCTCCTCGGCCTGCCGGACCTTGATGATCGCCTGCTCCCGGGGCGGGGTCTCGAGGACGAAGTTGGCGTCGTTCGGGCAGACCGGGACACACTTGTTGCAGCTCAGGCAGTCGAAGAGGGCGAGGCTGGAGCCGACCTTGCGCGGAGGTTTTTGGTTGCTCGCCAGGGAGTAGCGGCGGTCCTCGGTGCAGGCGGCGACGTAGACCTCGGTGTTCGCCAGGATCGCCGCGGAGACCCAGGGCTCGAAGCGCTCGCCGGCGGCGGCCCGGAGGTCGTCGCCCTCGGCGAGGGCGCGCAGGCAGGCAGACCGGACGGGATCGTCTGTGCCGAGCCCGAGCGCCTCAAGAGCGGCCTCGCCGCGGCCGAAGGCGCGGATGATGTAGCTCGGGAGGTCCGCGGCGCCGACCTTGTCCATCCGCGCCTGGAGGTCGCTGACGTAGGCGCTCGCGCGGCCGTAGCCGCCGGGCTTGAGGAGGTCGGAGCAGGTGGTGATCGGGCACAGGCCGAGCGCCGCCGCGTCGGCGAAGTTGTGGCGGTCGATCCCGGCCGAGAAGGAGATCGGGAAGCGGTCGCCGAAGACCCCGCGGAAGCGGCCGACGAGGTTGGTCGCGAGGACGTGGAGCGGCGGCCCTGAGAGGTACATCGCCTTCTCGGTCGCCGGGAAGAAGTCGCGGTGGTTGTCGACGATCAGGGTGTTGCTGAACTTGACGCCAAAGCCGAGGCCGAGGCTGTCCGCCTTGTCGCCGAGGCGGCCGCAGAAGTCGACCGCCTGCTGCCAGCGGGTGTCCTGCTCGAAGGCGCTGTCGGGGACGTGGATCCCCTCATAACCCATCACCTCGCCGAGCAGCTCGCGGACCCGCGCCGGCCCCAAGAGGGTGGGGTTGAGCTTGACCGTCGAGTGGATCCCCTTCTCCTCCAGGAGGAACTCGATGATCTTCTCGATCTCGTCGGGCGGGCAGCCGTGGAAGGTCGAGAGGGTGAGGGTGTCGCTGAGACGGGTCGGGAAGTCGAGGTCGCGGTACTGCCTGTATTCGTCAGGGATCTGGCCGCGCAGACGATCGACGACAGCCGTGCAGTCGCGGATCCCGTCGATGAACGCCTGGACCTGCGGAGAGCGGATCCCCGCCAGATCGTAGCCGACGCTCATGTCGTAGAGGAGCTGATCATCCGCGCCGACCTCGAGCTGGCCGGAGGCCCGCAGGATCGTGATCAGCATCGCCCCCTTGACGTACTCCTCGAGCGACTCCTGCAGGCGCAGCTCCTGCGACCACTCGACGTTGTAGCCGATCGTCTGCATGTCGATGCAGGGGCGCGGGATCTCCAGCGTGTCCATGATCTGGACGGTCTTCAGCTCGATGATCCGGCAGCCGCTCAGCCAGGCGAGGGCGATGTTCTGGGCCATCTGCGTGTGCGGCCCTGCGGCGGGCCCGAGCGGCGACGAGGCGGCGAAGCCGTGGTGATACGCCCGCAGGTCATGGCGTCCGCTCGGGGTGTAGAGCTTGCGCCGCGGCAGGTCGAAGATCGTGCCCCGCGCCTCGAGCTCGGTGAGGGAGCGGCGGACCAGCGCAGAGAGCGGGTAGGGGCGAAGCTCGGCCATGCGCGGGAGCATACACGCGCAGCCGGCTCGCGGGCGACATCGTCCATCGGGAAGTCCCGGTCGAAGTCGGAGCCGGCGGCAGCTCCGGCCGAGCTGGCGGCCGAGCTGGCGATCGAGCTGGCGGCCGAGCTGGCGATCGAGCTGGCGGCCGAGCTGGCGGCCGAGCTGGCGCCCTTGCTGGCGGCCGAGCTGGCGGTCGAGCTGGCGGTCGAGCTGGCGGGCCCTCGCGGCCGCCCGTCACCTCCTCAGTCGCCGCTGCCGCGCAGCGAACGACCTCCGTACGGCGATCGAGCACGACCGCCGGCTGAGCAGGCGTGGTTGATGCGGAATTGGGCGATAGGCGGGGTCGTCGTTGAGATCATCGACGGTGCGCTGGCGGATTCGCGCCGGACCGAGAGGTACCGTCGAGCGACGGCCGAAGTGGGTAGACTGGGCGGATGAAAATCGCCTCCGCTCTCACGATCTCAACGCTCTTGATCGGATGCGCGGGTGACGACGGTGTTGCGTCGACGAGTACTGGAGCTTCGGCCGCGACTACGGTCGCGACGTCGACCCTCGGTGACTCCTCGACGACGGGCGTGACGACCGGCGAGAACTCATCGACGACGAGTGACGCGACGGCGACGGCGGCGACGACGACAGAGGGCACGAGCACCACCTCGGAGGTGTGTGAGTACGAGCCGACCAGCTCGACAGGCGATGGGAAGATCCTGGGGTGCGAGGGGATCGAGGTGCCGGAGCCGGAGAAGAAGGGGGCGACGATGGCGACTGTGATGGAGGGCGCGGAGCTCGTGACGGTCTCCCTCGAGTGGTCGTCGAGCGGCTGCTCCTGCGACAGCTGCGGATACGATAGCCTGGAGGCCTCGTTTGAGATCAACATCGACGACTTCGCCGTGGGGGTTCAGCCGGCGCTCGGCGGTGGGGAGAGCGGAAGCGGCAGCTACCCGAGCTCCGGGGGATCGAGCGGGTTCGCCATCATGATGGTGGAGCTCGTCGAGATCACGGACACTTGCGTGAGCGGCCGTGTCTTCACCGACGGTGGGGAGGAGTACGGGTTTGTCGCCGGACGCACCTAAGAAGGCTTTGTAGGCCCTCTCAGCGCCGACAGAGCTGCATCTTCTCGGGGGGGTGTTGCCCATCTTCGAGGAGGCGAGAGGCCGCCGAGGAGCGGTCGACCTCGGCGATGTCCGTAGGGCTCCCCGTCAGTCGGCGCTCGACCAGGTGCCGGTGACGAGCTCGATCATGTCCGTGCCCTCGCAGGCCGCGCCCGGCTCGTCAGAGCACTCATGGGTCGTCGCCCCGAGGACGGTGATCGCCCCGTGGTGGCCCTCGGCGTCGCAGGTGAGGTCGAAGGTGATCCCGGCGCCGTCGTAGCCGCTGAGGTCGACGCCGTAGACGCCGAAGGTCTCCTCGAAGTCGGCGAGGGAGGCGTAGTCACCGTAGGGTGCGTCGCGCTGGATCGACAGCTCCGAGAGCTCGCCGAGGGCGTCGACGTTGGCGCCGGCGCGCAGCGTCAGGGCCCCGTCCAGGCGGCCGTCCGCGCTCTTCATGGTCAGGGCGACGTCGAAGCTGAGCGGCGCGGCGAAGTCGTCGGCGTCGATCCGACCGCAGGCCGTCGCGCCCACAGGGGCGGCCTCGATGGTCAAGGATGTCGGCGTGTCGCCGCTCCACTGGAGCTCGAGCGCCGGGAAGGCGTCGAGGAACGCGAGGGCCTCGGCCGCGCTGACGCCCGCCCACTCGGCGTCGAAGGGCACCGGCGCCTCGGCGGGGAAGTCACAGGCGAGGCCGTCGGTCGGGAAGGTCGCGTAGTTTTGCAGGCCGAACGCGACCGCGTCGCCGGAGTGGACCTCGACGCCGCCGTCGATGGAGCCGAAGATCCCGAACGACGAGACCCCGAGCTCGATGGAGAGCGGCGCCGCCTGGCCGTTGGCGGGCTCGACCGAGGTGACCGTGAGGTCGCCGGCGATCGCCTCGAGGGGGAGCTCATGGCGGAGCATCGCCACGCCTGGGCGGGAGGCCCGGAGAGGCGCCGAGAAGGACTCATGGAGGGCGCCGCCCGCGGTGTGGAGCTCGACCTCGGCGTCGATCTCGAGGCGATCGACGCAGCCCATCTCGGCGGCGTCGGGGTTGGTCGCCTGGACGTAGCGGATCTCTCCGCCGGCGTAGCTGAGGTCGAGCCCGAGCTCGCCCTCATCGGTCTCAGGCCCGAACTGGACGTCCCCGGGGTGCCAGAAGATCGGCGCGGCATGGCTGCCCTCAGCGACGGCGAGGACGTCCGCGGCCGTGAAGCCGAGCTCGGTCTGCGCGTCGACGCCGGCGAGGACCGTCACGACCTCGTCGCAGCTCAGCACGTCGATGTCCTGGGGGCCGCCCCAGAGGTCACAGGCGGTGGAGAGCGCGAGAGTGGGGAGGAGAATAAGGCTAAGGTGTCGGCTCAAGGACATAGTGTCCGGGTAGTCGCAGCCCTCCGCCGGCGGTTCACAGAGGTCGAGAGAATTTGTTCGCGGAGTCGGTCGGGGCCGGAGCAGAGCCTCGCCGCGAACGTGGCCTGGCAGCGATATTGCGCTCGGGCCAGCGTCAGCGTCGGTCAGACGCTCGCGGGCATCGCTGCCGGGGAGGAGCGGCGCTCGCCGGAGCCGACCGATGGAGCGCTTGGTCTAGCCCAGGAGGTGCGTCCGGGTCGGCCGTGGTCCGCGGATGATCGACCGGCAGACCAGCTCGCGCAGCGCCTCGCGATTGTCCGCGCCGTAGCGCTGGGGCGCGCCTGTGTCGAGAAAGTCAGGCCCCAGGCGCTCGCCGTCGAGGTACGTCCGCCCCATCATCGCCTGGTGCCCGCGGATCAGCCCGTCGATCCGAGGGGTCGGGGTCCCGAGCGCCCGGCCGAGCCCAGCGAGGACGCACAGGCCGTGGGGGATGTCATCGGTCCAGAAGCGGGAGCGGACGTCGGGGACGTAGCCGCGGCCGTCGGGGCTCGGGAGCATCGGCGCGTAGAGGTCGCGAAGGCGCCGGTTGTTGCGGAAGGTGAGGGGGCCGACGAGCTCCTCTAGGTGGCGCAGCGGTCCGAGCCCGTCGACGCCGCGGCGATGGAGCAGACCTGTGCGGAGGCGGACGGCCCAGCGCATCAGCGGGTCGACGCCGAGGTAGTCGAGGAGCGCAACGCCGGTGAGATCGGCGAGGTCACGGGTGACGCTGTAGAGGTCACGGTAGATCGCCTCCATGGCTCGGACGCCGCGGCGGTTGAGCTCCCCGTAGAAGCGTACGCGCTCGGCGTAGACCGTCTCGCCAGGCACATAGTCGTGGAAGTGGCCCCAGGCGATCCCCGGGTGGAGGAGCTGGTTGGACATGTTGAGCGTGGCGCAGAGGAAGCTCGGGACCTCGACGACCGGTCGGCTGAAGAGCTCGCCGAGCGTCGCCAGAGCGCCCGCGCGCAGCTCCGGATCCGTCGCGGCGATGGCCGTGTAGACCCGCGCGAACCTGCCGTAGAGCTCGACCCCGCGGCCGTACTCCGCGGTCTTGCACAGGAGCGGGAAGCGCTGGATGCCGAAGACGGCGGTACGCTCGGGGAGTCGCGAGCGTGCGGCGACGTCGCGGACGACCCAGTCGAAGCCGCCCTGGGCGAAGAGGCTGCCGAGGAGCACAGGTCTCCGCGGATCGAGGACAGGCAGCACTCGCTCGAGGATCGAGCGGTGAGCGTGGACCGGGCACGATAGGACCACCACGTCGGCGCCGCGGAGCGCCTCGGCCGCGTCATCCCAGGCGAAGGCTGCCTCGACAGCGCCCCGGTGATCGACGCGGCGCGTCCCGAGGAGGGGGAAGCTGTCGCTGCGATGGACCTGTTCGACGCACTCGATCTGGGTCGACCACGCGGACGGTCGCGTGGTGAGAACCCGTACCCGCCAGCCCGGTCGGGCGCCGATAGTGGCGGCGAGAACGTGGCTGCCATTGCCGCCGCCGCAGAGGACGAGGGTCCGCGGCGCAGCGCGGCCGCGTTCGGGGGGCGGGATCGGTCTAGCGCTTCGAGGCATGGGATCGTCGGGGCACAGAGGGCGTCGGCAGGCGCGAAGCATTGGTGACCGCCGGACGACGGCGGAGCTCGCGTATGCCGTCAGCTTGGTGCGGTACCCGTCCGCTGGAGCGCTTGAAGAGCAAGCACCGTGCCAAGGGCGAATCCTTCGCTGTCGGAGAACGACGGCCTCGCAGGAGTGGCGGCGGCGGAGCACCCTGCGGGAATCCGCACTCCGCCGGCAGATCGTGCACGGGGCGACGAGGTGGACCACGTCGAGCCTCTCGGCTCGGCTGCACCTCGCATTGGGGACCCGTCGAGCGACGCTTCGTCGGGGCCAAGAGCGCCGACGACACCGGCGCGAGAGCACCCAGAGCTTGGGCCACCGCCTCCTCTGTCGAGCTCGCACGGGTGACGTCCTCCCGCTCCGAGCGGGCGTCCCCTTCGCTGTCTCTTGGGACCTTTTATACGTCCGCGGCGTGGCCACGCAGGCGTCGCTCTTGCCGTCGGCACACACGTTGCAGGCAGAGTGAGCACGTCATCGGCAGGATATCCTATGGTTTCGACGGAGGGGAGTGTGGGGATGGAGAGCGCGGACGTGTGTATCATCGGCGCGGGCTGGTCGGGTCTATTGGCGGCGCGACACATGCTCGAGAACGGCCTCAGCGTCGTCATCCTCGAGCGCCGCGAGGGGCTCGGCGGGGTCTGGCGCTACTCTCCTGATCCGGAGGTCGTGACCGTGATGGAGTCGACGGTCACCTCGAGCTCGGCGACCGTCACGGAGGCGTCGGACTTCCCGATGGATCCCGCGGTCGGCAACTTCGTCCACCACCGCGACATCCTCGACTACCTCGAGCGCTACGCGGCCCACCACGGCCTTGGCCCGCGGATCCGCTTCGGCTGCGCGGTCGAGTCGGCGCGTCGAGAGGGGGGGCGTTGGCGGGTCCGCGCGGGGGAGCGGACGGTCACGTCGCGCTTCCTCGTCGTCTCGGCCGGCCTCCATCAGCGGCGTAAGCCGCTCGTGGGGGCGCTCGCGGAGTTCGAGGGGAGCTCGCTCCACGTCGGACAGATCAAGGCGATCGACCCCGACAGCTTCGGCCCCGAGGACGACGTCCTGGTCTACGGGGGTGGTGAGTCGGCCAGCGACGTCGTCGAGCGGCTGGCGGCGACGAAGGCCTCGATCACGTGGGCGTTGCCCAGCGGCCAACACTTCTTCCGCAAGGCGGCGTTCCCCGATCGCACGGGGCCCGGACGCTACGACAAGGACGACAGCCCGCTCGACGAGGCGAGCTCGCGCTGTATCCAGCTCGTCTCACCCTTTCACCGGAGCAAGCCCGGGATGCGCTGGTTGTGTCTGATCGGATCGACCGGCTCGGTGTTCGACTACGAGGGGCACGGGATCCCACAGTGGCGCAAGGGCGTGCCCTTTATGCACGCCTTCATCAACAAGAACGGTCACGTCGTCGAGCTCGTCAAGGAGGGCCGCGTCCGCGCCGAGGGGGCAGTCTCGGCGGTCCACGGACGCGAGGTCACGTTCACCGGCGGCCACCGCCAAGCCTACACCTGCGTGATCGCATGCACCGGCTACCGCGCGGCGTTCCCCTTCCTTCCGCGGGCGCTCGCCGAGCGAGGCGTCGAAGATCGCTTCAAGATGGTCTTTGACCCCGAAGAGCCGTCGATCGCCTTCATCGGCTACGCTCGGCCGACGGTCGGCTCGCTGCCGATGATGAGCGAGATCCAGAGCTTCCTGGCGGCGCGGGTCTTCGCCGGCCGCGTGAAGCTCCCGGACGCGGCGGCGATGAGATCGGCGATCGTCCGCGACAAGGCGGCGCGGGACAAATTCTTCATGGGCCGGCGACGGGCGCCAGGCCTGGTCCACATCGTCGACTACGGGCGTGAGGTGTCGGCGCTCGCGGGCGTCCGTCCGCACTACGGTCGGCTCTTTGTCAGCAGCCCGCTCGCTTGGTTCAAGACCTTCTTCTCGCCGGGGATGAGCGCCCAGTTTCGCCTCGCCGATCCGCTGACGCGGCGCGCCGCGGTCGACCAGATCTGGCGGCGGCAGCGGGCCCGCTACTTCTTCTACCCCTGGCTCTACCTGGGGGCGCGTCTGCTCGGCGTCGACGCGGTGCTCGATCGGGTCCACGCCCTGCGCCTGCGTCGTCAGCAGCGCGACGCGGCCTGACGCGCGGTGGGGTGTTCGCGGGTCGCCATCACCTCCAGCGCCGGTCCTGCAATGTCGCGACCTGCGGCGCAGCAGGGGGTCGATCGTCGGCTGGACCCGAGTGGGATGGAGAGCTAGCAGCCCGTGGCAAAGGTCCCGCGCGCTCTCCAGCCCTCGTCGCCCCTCTCGGCCCCGCCGAAACTTGCGGTACGGCCCAGTACAGCGGCTAGAGCGGCGACGAGGCGAGGACGTAGATCGTGTAGAGGCCGATGACCACGTGCGAGGCGCAGACGCCGACGAGCGTCGGGTGGCGGGCGAACATCACCCCCCAGAGGAGCCCGGAGGCCAGGGCGAGGCCGGCGAGCGTGTACGAGACGTGGAGGTGGAGCGCGGCGAAGAGCGTGTTCGAGAGGATGATCGCCGCGAGCGTCGACCGACGAAACGAGAGGAACGAGGCGAGCGAGGTCTGCAGGACGCCGCGGGCGATGAACTCCTGCACGGGCGCGAAGAGGGCGTAGGAGGCGCCTAGGAGGAGGAGCTTGCCCAGGCCGTAGGTCTCTAGTCGGGAGCCAATGCCGATGAGCGGGATGTCGGCGAAGCTCGGGTGGAGCTGGATGAGCAGCCACTTGCCCAAGGTCAAGAGGGTCAGGACCGCGGCGGTCAGCCAGGCCGCCTCTGTGAGCGCTGCCTTGGCGCCGCGGAGGTGGACGCCGAAGCGATCGAGGCTCCAGCCCATGAGGCGGATCTGAACGATACAGATCAGGGCGATCACGGCGAGCAGGAGGATCGAGACGAGCGGGCCGTAGCCCGCGAGCCGCTCTTCGTAGGTGTTCTCGAGGCTGAGCCCGAGCGTGTAGATGACGAGCAGACAGATCAGGCTGACGAAGAATTGGCCCATCTGCAGGCGCTCGCGCAGGAGCGTCACAGCGTTGTCCGACAGGTTCTTAGTCCGCAGGGCGAGCACCTTGTTGACGTTGCGGAGCAAGCGTCCGGAGAGGTGTCCGGAGATGCTCTCGCCGGCGTCGCCCTGGACGAGCGACGCGAAGGGGAGGCGGAGCAGCGTCGCCTCGCCGACGGCGACGATGCTCGCGGTGCGGACCTTGTCGAGGAACATCCCGAGCTCGCCGAAGAGCTCCCCCTCGCCCATCTCGTGGAGCACGTGACGACCGTCGTCGTTCTCGCGGACGACCGCGACGGACCCGCCGGTGATCACGAAGAGCGCGTCGGCGCGAGCGCCTTCGTGGACCACGTACTCACCATCTCCATAGACGAGCTCCTCCATGTGCTCTAGGAGCGCTTCGAGCTGGCTCGGGTCCATACCGGCGAAGAACACATGGTCGAGCCAGGCCGGCAGGGCAGGCTCGGTGGTGGCGCCAAGGAGGGTCCTGCGGCTCAAGGGCACAGGTTCATGCTCCTTCTCCGGAGGGGGGAGCGGAGCGCCGCATCGAGCGTGGTGACGATGGGTCGACCGCGCCCCGCTCAGACCGCTGCACTGAGGAGCCCGCGGGTCCGCGCCGCTGGAGTCGACGCAGGAGTCGAGCGACGGGCGCGGGGATCCGCCCCTCGTAGTGCGAGGCCAGGAGGAGCCCGGCCGCGTAGCTCGCCGAGTAGACCACGCCGGCGAGGATCACGGGCGTGACCGAGGCCGCCAGCGCTGGGGTGCCCGCTGCCCAGTGGACCCCGATCGTGGCGAGCGCGTGGAAGGCGACCGCGGCCGCGGTGGGCAGGACGAGCTTGGCGACGGCGCCGCGGCACGACCGGCTCACCACCTCGAGGAGCGCCGTCATCACGAAGGTCACGGTCAAGCTCAGCAGGCCCTGGGCTGTGGCGGCCTGAGCCGCCGCCCGCAGGCCGAAGGGGAGGTTCGCGACGAACGCCCAGCCCCCCCACAGGAGCAGCGACCAGCCCGAACAGGCGACGACTCGGAGCGCCGCGCGGTTGCGTCGCTGTCGAGCGCCGGTGGACGTGAACTCTGTCGATGCGAGCATGGATCGGCCTGGCCGAAGAGAGGACACGATAGCAGTGCAGGGCGTCTCTACGCAGACTTCGTCCCGCTCTTCCTTCCGCGCTCTTCGGCGCTCTCCGGCACGGTCGGCGGCCCATCGCATGCCCTCAGCGCCGACGCTCGCGCGCCAGCGAGCGTCGCCCGCTGAGCCACGGCGCCAAGGTTGAGGGGGTCGCTCCCCGTCGTCTGCGAGCGACGCTCCTGCTCAGGGCGTGAAGAGCCCTGTCGTCGCCACCGCCCTGCCAGAGGTGTGGGTGTAGGGTCGACCCGAACCCGGCATCTGGCCGACCGATGCGGTGATCTGAGCGTAGTAGTAGGAGCCGGGCTCGAGCACCCCCTCGGGTACGGTGATGCTCGTCGTCGTGGTCGCGAAGGAGAGGACCTGCCTCCGTTTTTGCAGGACGCTCGCGTCGTCCCCCAGGGTGTTGTCGACGGTGAAGATCCGGACGCTGTAAAGATCCGCGACGCCGAGCGGCGGCGCCTCAAAGCTGAGCGTCGGCGTCGCCCCAACGCCGGTCCTGATCGCGTCGACCGGCGCAGGTAGACCGCCGACCATCACCTCGCGGACGCTGCCGAGCAAGGGTCGCAGCGGCGCCCCGTCGAGCTCTTCGACCGGCCACCCCGCGTCGACGTAGACGACAGTGTTGTCCGTGTCGCCCTCGATCGGGTGGACGAGCGGATACCAATAGACACAGCGGACATAGAGCGTCTCGGTGCCGACAGGGAACGGGTTGCCGTATTCGAGCTCGATGACCCGGTCGGTGAGGGCGGTGGTGGAGACGTTGGTGACCTCGCCGAGGGTCGGCAGGAGCCCGTAGACCGGCAGCTCGACCCCCGGCTCGAGCAGGACCCGGAGGCTACACTCCATGATCTCTGGGTTCGCCACGCTAGGCCCGAGCTCCGCGAGAAACTCGGTCGTCCGCAGGTCGGCGCTGATCGACTTGGGCGGGGTCGTCGCGAAGATCCCGCTCGCGCCTGTCGTCGCCCCGTCGACCATCGGCGGCAGGCCGAGCGGCGCGGCCTCGATGAGGGTGTAGACCTCGGCGAAGTACCAGGGGTCGGCGGGGCTGTCGATGTCGAGATAGGAGCTTCGGAGGTGGCTGAGCCAGAGGTCATCGCCGAGCCCTGGATCGACCAACGGGTTGGGCCCGCGGGTGGAGCTGACCTGCCATGGCACAGCCCACTGCGTGATCGCGGTGTCCCCCCAGAGCGGTCCATCCCCCGGCTCCCCGGAGGGGGTGAGCCCGGCGATGACATCGGCGTTGTAGGAGTACACCTCGAAGCGATCGAAATCCCCGAAAGAGCTCATGCTCTCGACGTCGAGGAGAAGCTCTGTGTCGGCGTTCGTCGCCAGCTCGACGTCGGGGCGTCCGCTGTAGACCCGGTCCGTGTAGAGCTCGCGCTGGTCCGTAGCGAGCACGACGAGCGACTCGTCGACGTCGGGGAGCTCGGGGTCCGGCGAACGGCGCCAGTGGAGCTCGAAGGACCCCTCCGGGATCGCCTCAAAGACCATCCACGCCTTGCCGTCGTACTCGCCTGTGAAGGCCTCATCGCCGTGACGAACGCTCAGCAGGTCCAGCTCCTCCATCGGATCTTCGTTGACCGTGATCACGGCCGCGTTCAGCGGTTGGTAGTCCGTCAGGGAGCTCATCCGCACCGGCGTCGTCATCGGCTCTTCGGTCGTCCCCTCGGAGCCGCCGCTCTCGCCATCGACCCCCGTGCATCCGCCGGCGAGGGCGAGCGCCAGGACGAGCGCAGGCGCGACCCTCTCGGCGGGCCAGGAATACGCACGCTCGGTATCTTGGACCATTTGCTCAATGGACCACATACCCCCAAAAAATACCATGAGAATGCTATTTCTGGCGCTCCGACGAGTCACGGGGGGGGCCCGGAAAGTGAGGAGAACGGAGGACTTGCACCGCGTGGGCGCGGCTGCGACGATATTCGGGTGCATCTATCGTCGCCACTCCGCCTCGCCCTCTTCGGTGGGGCGCTCGTCCTCGTCGCGTGCCCAGCACCGAAGGGGGACACCTCAGGCGCAGCGACGACGGGCGCGGTCACGAGCACGACGGGCGCGAGCGAGCCGATGACCAGCGGCTCTGGAGCTGCGTCATCCGAGCCAACGGCAGCGACGACGACGACATCGACAACAACATCGACAACAACACCGACAACAACACCGACAACAACGTCAAGCGCTACGACCGAAGGGGGCTCCACCGGGGAGGGCTCATCGTCGACCACAGGGGCGTCGACCACAGACGCGGATAGCGACTCATCGACGACCGGCGTAGCCTGCCTCCAGGGCTCTTTTCTCGTCGCGGACGACGAGGACCTCGCGGCTCTGGCCGGGGTCCGCTGCATCAGCGGGAACCTCGAGATCGTCGGTGACTTCGACGACCTCAGCCAGCTCAGCGAGCTCGAAGAGGTATGGGGTCTCTTCGTGACGGCGGAAGAGTACTCGCTGTGGGGCTTCAACCCCGACTACGAGTATCCACCGATCGGACCGCGAAGGCTCCTCGGTCTGGCGAGCCTCCGCAGCGTCGGCGGCCTGTGGATCCACGGCGACCAGCTCGAGGGTCTTGAGGGGCTCGAGGCCCTCGAGCTGATCGGCGACCTCGGCCTCTGGATCGAAGACTCCGGGGTCGATGACCTGACCCCGCTCAGCGGGCTCAAGAGCCTCAGCGGCTTCCTCTGGATCGGCAACGCCCGGCCGCTCTACGAGCTCAAGAGCCTGGCGCCGCTCGCCGGGATAAACCACATCTTTGGGCCCGAGGGGGACCCCAAGGCGCTGTCGATCCGGCGGACAGGGATCACCGATCTCTCCGGCCTCGAAGGGGTGATCGTCGCCGATGGCGTCATCGACATAGGCCTGAACCCCAACCTCAAGAGCGTCGCCCTTCTCGGCGGCTTCACGGGCGCTGGATACATGGTCTATGCAAATCCGGCGCTCAGCGACTGTGCCGCGCGCTCCGTCATCCCTGCGGGCGTACCGGCGCGGGTCGCTGGCAATCTCGACGACGGCTGCGTCACCGGGAAGGTGTGTGAGCCCTTCGACTCCTTCGACAAGGGCCCCTGCGAGGCGCTGATCTTCGGAATACGGTGGAGCGGGACAGCCTGCGTCTACCATGTCGATGGTTGCTCGAGCGGGGGCTCCGAATACCCTCTCGCGAACTCCTGGCACTCGTTCTACATGGACATCGCCGACCCTGCAGCCTGCTGGGCGGCCTTCGCCGATTGCTGAGGGGGCGTGAGCAGGTCCGTGGGGGCTCGGGTCGGATATCCCGAATCAGCCCCTCGCCGAGCTTCACAGGACATCTTCGCCGCGCCTGTCTTCGGAGTCGCAACGCGTCGCGTCCGGAGGCCGCCGCAGCCGACGAAGAGGAGCAGCGACGGCGGCGCCCTGCGGATGTTCACCGAGCGGCTCCTAGGCGTCGGAGGACGCAGCCTCTGCGTCATCCTTGGGCCAAAACCCGCGATGCACAGCTCGGAGGACGACGAGGATGGGGCTCGCGAGGAGCACTCCCATGATCCCCGCGAGGGTGCCCATCAGCACCTGTGAGAAGATCAGCACGGCGGGTGGGATCGCGAGGGCGCGGCGCTCGATGAGGGGGGTGATGAAGTTGCCCTCCAGGAACTGAACCGCCGCGAAGATCACGAGCACCCAGCCCGCGGTCGCCGGTCCCTGCATCAGGCCGATGAGGAGCGGCATGACGACGCCGAGGGCAGGTCCGAGGAAGGGGATGAACGAGAGCAGCCCGACGAGGAGGGCGAGCGTGAGGGCGAGAGGGAGGCCGATGATCGCGAGGCCTATGCCGGTGAGGAGCGCGACGCAGAGCATCGCGACGAGGCGCCCGACAAGCCAGCGCCGCAGGCCAGAGCTGCTCTCGCGCAGGATCTGAGCGGCGATCGCCTGGCGACTCTCGGGCAGGAGGGAGAGGGCCCCCTCGCGATAGACCCCAGGGTTGAGGGCGACGAAGAGGCCGATGATGACGACCATCGCGACGTTGCCGAGGGCGCCGAAGGCCTGACCGAAGGTGTCGACCGTACCTGTCAGGACAGTCTGCGTGTCGGGTGTGAGCGCCTCGAAACCGCCGACGCTGGTCAGGAGAGAGCGAGCCCCGGGGAGCGAGAGGAACCGCTTCTCAAAGCGCCCGTACGCCTGGGGAAGCTGCTCTTGGAGCTCCGCGGCCTGAGCTGCGACCCTGGGCCCTAGGAGCATGACAAGGCCTGCGACCAGGGCGACCAGTGCGACCAGCGTCAGGAGCAGCGCGGACCGCCGCGAGATCTTCGGCAGCCGCGCGAGCTGGAGGGCGCAGGCGTCGAGGAAGGTCGCGAGGAGGAGCCCGGCGAAGCCGTACAGGATCACGCCGGCGCTGCGCCAGAGGAGGGCTCCGACGAGGACAAATAGACCGACGACGAAGCACCCGGCGACGAGGTCGGGGATCCGGCGAGGGGCCTCGTGGGTCGCTCCGCTCGACGAGGGCGCGCCGCTCCCCGAGTCCGCCGCGCCTACCTCGTTGACGATGGGATCTGTGTCTTTCATAGCAGGTGCTGGCTCTCGTCTCATCTCATCTCATCCCCGAGCAGAGCGTGACAAGAGTCCGGCGCGCTCTCGCTCGCCCTCATCGTCCCTCCCGCCTCCGCCAAACCTGCACTAGAGCCCGGTATAGGGGGGGCGGCGCGAGAGCACGGGGCGCTCGTCACGGGCGGCTAGAGCTGCTCTTGCTCTGCCGCCTTCCGGCGCTCGAACTCGCCGACCATCGCCCTCTCTTGGCGGTCCGGGAGCGCCTCGTCGCCGACGGGAAAGACGTCTCGCTCCTCCTCCTCCTCGTGGTGCTCGATGTAGTGCCAGAGCGACTTGAACTTCTGCAACCAGGCGCCGGTCGCCATGTCGGTCTCGGCGAGCTCGCTCAGGTCATCCGCCATCTTCTTGTGCTCCGCCACCGAATGGCGCGCGGCTTCGGCCGAGTCTGGGTTCGCGAGCATCGTCGAGTAGAGGGTCTGATCCTCGGCGTTGGCGTGGGCCTCGAGCTCCACCCGAAACGTCGTGAAGAGCTCCCTGCGCTCGGCTGAGTCCCCGTGGGTCGCGAGGAGCTGAGCCGCCATCTCTGCGTGCTTTCGATGGTCCTTGGTGAGGCGTTGATAGATGTCCATATAGATTCCCTTTTCGTCGTCTGGTTTGCGTAGGTTTGGGGAGTTGACTCTGCTGCATCGAGGCGCCTACGCGATGGCGAGCGGCGTGAGCCGCCTCCAGGACCGTGAGTGACGATCCTGTCGCGCAGGCAAAAAGAGAGGTCGCGCTCAAGTCTCAGCCTGAGTGCGCAAGACGCTCAGGTCTCAGGAGCGCTCGACCGTCACGTGCAGGGCCCCGCCCTCGCGTTGCACGTGGACCGTCCAGGGCCGGCAACAAACATCACAATCCTGGACGAAGAGCCCCTGACTGCCTGGGTCGACGTAGAGGAGCTGGCTTTGGTAGCACCATGGGCATGTGACCTGCGTTTCGTCTTCGAGCTCGTCTGTGCGGTGGTCGAAGTCGTCGGCGCCCATGGGTTCATTATAGCGCGGTCTCGAGCTTGTGCGACGTCATCGCCGCCGCGTCGACGATCGGCTGCGGGCCGATCGAGGCGTGAGACCGGACATGGGCGAGAGACGATGGGCGCTCGCGCCGTCACCGACGGCCCAGGGCGCGTGGTGTATCGACGTAGACATCCCCCCGCTCGGGCGCCGGTGCACGGTCCGCGCCGGCTGTATCGCGGCCTTGGACGATCGTGACGACCAGCGCCTCGCACGGATGACCCAAGCCCACGAGGCGTGGTGCAGCGCCGCTGGGCCTCGTGACAAGCGGAGCCCGCTGCCGAGCGAGGCAGCGGGCTCATTGGACCCGTAGGCGGGTCGGGCCTGTCGCCGACGGAGCCGGCGGCGGTCTCCCCGTCCTAGCGGACGAAGAGGTTGAGCGCGTAGTTGTCGCTGAGGTTCTGACCGTTGTTGCCGAAGTCGTCCTTGCCGAAGCTGTCCGAGAAGCTGGCGTCGTTGGCCTCGGTCACCCCGATCCCGTGGTCGGCGCGGTTGCAGTTGTTGCCGCCGCCGCCGATCATCATCACCGCGCCGTCGCCGGCGCTCCAGTCCGCCCAGAAGGAGACCGAGCTTGGCGCGCCGATGTCCCCGCTGCACTCGGCCTGGGCGAAGCCGCTGGTCCCGTTCCAGTTGTTGCCGAGGACGCCCGCACAGGTGCCCTTGACGTCGTTGTTGCCCCAGACTGCCGAGTTCTGGAAGTCACCGTACCCGGTGATATGCTCGCGGAAGGTCTTGTCGCCGAGACAGTTCGCGTTGGTCATCAGGAGGTGAGCGTCGTCCGGGTTGTCGGTCCGCGACAGCTTCATCTCGTCGCCCTTGACCTGGTGGAAGGCGGGCGAGTAGGCGTCGGCGTTCTCGCTGCGGCTGGTGGGCATGCCGACAGCGTCAGTCTGGACGTACCACCAGGCGCCGGAGGACTGCATCCAATTGGCGGTGTCGGCGTTGGCGAAGCGGGCGACCAGGGTCCATCCGCCCTCGTTGGTCGTCATGTCGCAGTAGGCGTCAAAGGGACCGTTGCCGACGTCGAGGCTGTAGACCCCGTCCGCAGCGTTCTCGTCGGCGTCCTTGATCTGCTTGCAGCTGATCGGGAGCTGGCAGGAGTTCAGGCAGCCGTCGAGGTTGTCGTCGTTGCCGTCGTCGCAGGCCTCGACGCCCTCCTGGACGAAGCCGTCGCCGCAGGTCGCCGCGAGGCAGCTCGGGAGACACTCGTCGGTGTCGATGTCGTTGGCGTCGTCGCACTCTTCGACGCCCTCCTGGACGAGACCGTCGCCGCAGGTCGCGAGGAGGCAGGTGCCGAGGCACTCGTCGGTGTCGAGGTCGTTGGCGTCGTCGCACTCCTCGACGCCCTCCTGGACGAAGCCGTCGCCGCAGCTCGCGTTGAGGCAGGTGGGCAGACACTCGTCAGTGTCGAGGTCGTTGCCGTCGTCGCACTCTTCACCCTCTTGGAGGATGCCGTCGCCGCAGCCGGGCAGGGCGCAGGCGTTGGTGCACTCGTCGTCGTCGACGTCATTGCCGTCGTCGCAGGCCTCGACGCCCTCCTGGACGATGCCGTCGCCGCAGGCCGCGGCGACGCAGCTCGAGAGGCAGGCGTCGGTGTCGTCGGCGTTGCCGTCGTCGCAGGCCTCGACGCCCTCTTGGGCGAAGCCGTCGCCGCAGGTCGCGTTGAGACAGCTCGAAGGACAGGCGTCTGTGTCGTCGGCGTTGCCGTCGTCGCACTCCTCGCCGGCCTGGACGATGCCATCGCCGCAGGAGGCGAGGGCGCAAGCGTTGGTGCACTCGTCGGCGTCGTCGGTGTTGCCGTCGTCGCAGGCCTCAACGCCGTCTTGGACGAAGCCATCGCCGCAGGAGGCGGCGACGCAGGTGCTGAGGCACTCGTCGCTGTCATCAGCGTTGGCGTCGTCGCACTCCTCCCCTGGATCGACATTGCCGTCGCCGCATACGGGCGTACCGCCGGTGGTCTCCGAGACGGTCGCCGTACCGATGGTCGTGGTCGTCGTGTCCTCGCCGGTCGTCGACGATGACGACGCGGTGTCAGTCCCGCTCCCGGTCGCGGTGTCATCACCGCTACAGGCCGCGAAGCTGAGGCTCAGGACAGATAGGGCGGCTACATAGTTCAGTCTTGTCGTCATGTTCATCAATCTTCTCCACATGTCCACTGCTCGGCGCGCTCACGTCGCGCCCCACCAAAGAACGTCCTATTGTCGGACTCTCGCGCGTCGATGTCACTACCGGCGGCAGCGGGCGTATCTGTCCCTTCATCCAGGAACGATCTTCCGGGCTGCACGATCGCGCAGGCCTGCGCTGTCCGACCGCGCAGGTCAGCAAGACTCGCACGACTCTCGCAGCGCCGGTAGCTCGCAGGCAGCGGCGCGTCGGCCTCTCTGTCCGACATCCGCGGCCTCTTCCTGCGAGGTGGAGAGATGTCCTACTGCTCAGATCGGGCTTGGGCCTCGAGTTCGTCGGCGAACGCGGTGGCTCCGTCGCAGGGGTCTCCAGGTGGGGGGGCGTGCCGAATAGCTCCGGCCGGGAACCTCTTCATGGGACAGCGAGCGGAGCTGGCGGGAGACTCCGCATCGACCGTGCACTCCGAGGAGCGCCGGGCTCACGGTGGCCGGCCGTCTCTGCGAGCGTCTCTCCCGGAGAAGAGCTGGTGCGAACGGCGGCCTTCTGGCGTCATCGAGAGACTCGCCGTAGGTTGTCGGGATGACGGAACGACTCGTGCGGGTGCTCGAGCTCCCGGTCCCGGTGGAGCTCCTCTGGGCCTTCCATGAGCGCCCTGACGCCTTCGCGCTGCTCCAGCCGCCCTGGGAGGCGTCGGAGGTGATCGAGCTGCCGAAGAGCTTGGAGGTCGGCGCACGGGCGGTGCTCGGGGCGAAGCTCGGGCCGCTGACCCTGCGGATCGAGGCGGAGCACATCGCCTATGAGAAAGGCCGCAGCTTCACCGACACCATGCTCCGCGGCCCCTTCCGCTCGTGGGTCCACGAGCACCGCTGCGAGCCGACTGCGACGGGTTCACGCCTGGTCGACACGGTCGACTACGAGCTCCCGCTGGGGGCGCTCGGCGAGCTCTTCGGCGGGAGGATGGTCCGCCGCCGGCTCGACCGCCTCTTCACCTACCGCCATGAGGTCACCCTGCGGGAGTGCCTCGCAGCAGCCGAAGCGGCCTAGCAGCCCGTGGAGAGGGTCCGGCGCGCGCTCGCTTGCCTTGGTCGCCCCGCTCGGCCGAAACCTGCGGTACAGCCCAGTACAGCGGCGTTTCGTCGGAGCCAAGAGGGCCAACGATCGCGGCGCGAGAGCACGCGGGGTTCTTACCACGGGCTGATAGGCCACGGGCTGATAGGCCACGGGCTGCTAGGCCGCGGGCTGCTAGGCCGCGGGCTCCTGCGGGCTGGGTGACGGTCCTAGGAGGGGAGGACCCGCAGCTTCGGGCTCTCGCCCTCCTCGGGATCGAGGAACTGCCGGTACCAGTTGCGCAGCTTCATGATCGAGCCGTCACCGTCGCAGAGCACCGGGTGCTTCAGGTACTCCTTGGTCTCCCAGATCTGCATGTCCTCGTGATAGGTCCGCATCATCTGCCACATGATGAAGCGGCGGGCGATGTGCGAGACCAGCTTCGGGCGGGTCTTCTTCACCCGCAGGGTGAGGCGGTGGATCACCGAGGTCTCGTCGACCGGGACGATCGAGGAGAAGACGTGCGAGGGGGGCCCGGGCATGTCCGGGAAGTGCACGTAGTGGAAGCCCGGCTCGATCATGTGGAACTCGAGGCGGAACTTGAGGGTCGTGCCGAAGCGGCGGACCGACGCATCCTGGCTGATCCACAGCTCGCTCCCCTCGGAGCGGAAGGTGTTGACCGGCATCGAGTGGCCGTGGACCGCCGCGAAGTGGGGGCTGTCCACGGAGTTCTCCATGATGTCCTGGCCGTGGATGTTGATCTTGAACTCGAAGGTCTTGGGCCGCGAGTAGTCCTCGGGGTCGAAATTGTCGATCGAGGGCAGCTCGTAGGTCGGGGCTGTGCCGGCCTTGTTGCGGTACATGAAGATCATCCCGTAGCGCTCGGCGACCGTGTGCGAGCGGGTCTTGGCCTTGACCGGGATGCTCTTGCTGTAGGGGATGTTGGTGCAGGCGCCGGCGCCGTCAAAGGCCCAGTGATGGTAGGGGCAGCGGACCGAGTTGCCCTTGACGCAGCCGCCCTCCGAGAAGTGGGCGCCTAGGTGGGGGCAGATGTCGTCGAGGATCGCGGCCTTGCCGTTCATCCCGCGGAAGAGAACGTAGGTCCTCCCGAAGTGGTTGAGCTGCCGGAGCTCGCCGCGTGCGAGCTGGTCACTCCAGCCGACCTGAAACCAACCTTCGGAGTAGGGAGGAATGTCGTATCGCTGTTTCTTGACCGTCACCGCCTCTGTTTCTAGCTGTGCATGTCGGGGAGCACAAGCCTTTGCGCGGTGCCTGCGCGGGCGGCCACTGCGTGCGGCTGGGGAGCCGCAGGGGTCCTCTCGTGCCCGTCGAGAGCATCCGTCGGCGGGGCTCTTGGACCCGTGGCGGCGACGCTCCGCGCGTGTGCGACACCTCCGCCAAGGTCGCCGCGATCTTGGCGGACGGTGGCGCTCGCGGTCGCTTGCCGCTCCCGCGGTCGCGGCCAGGGGCGGTAGCGGGCGGCCGCGCGGTGGCACGGTCTGCGCCCGGTCACGGCCGACCGCGAGCGTGTGCTGCGCATCGAACGTCATGCGCGAAAAGCTCCCAAGGTCGACGTCGCATGGAGTATCCCGGCGGTCGCCATGACGACTCTTCCCGTGCCCGCCCCCCTCGTTCTCTTCGGAGCGCTCGCCTGTGCGCTCCCGTTGGTGTCCTGCGCGGGCGGCCCCTCGAGCGAAGCGAGCGCGAGCACGACGAGCTCCGCGAGCGAGGGGACGACCGAGGAGACCGCGATGACGACGGGGACGACGGGGACGACGGCCGCCGAGTCCGAGACGGGGACGACGGGGGATCCCCTCGAGTGTTGGAGCGACCTCGCGGTCGGCAGCTCGGCGATCCTCTACGAGGGCTTCCCTGAGGGGACCGAAGGGATCACCTTCGGCGCCGACGGCATCCTCTACACGACCACCTTCGGGATGGTCTGGCGGATCGACCCGGACGGCGAGGCGAGCGAGTTCGCGGCTGTGCCAGACGCCCTCGGCCTCGCGCCTTGGGGGGAGGCCGGGGAGCTCGTCGTCGCCTCGTTTGGCGTCTACAACAAGCCCGACGGGGCGGTCTACACGGTCACGTCGGAGGGCGAGGCGACCCTCTTGGCCGTCGGCATCGACAGCCCCAACTTCGTCACGATCGCGGCCGACGGCAGCGCGCTGATCTCCGATGACTTCGACACCCGGGTCTTCCGCGTGACCCCGGAGGGGGAGCTCACGGTCGCGATCGAGGATGTCCCCTCGCCGAACGGCATGGCCTACAGCCCCGACGGCTCGTCCTTCTACGTCGCCTCGACCTTCACCGACGACGGCCAGCTCACGCGCTACGACGTCGACGCCTCAGGGATGCCGATCGAGTCGACCGCCCGCGAGATCATGCACCTGGGGATCGGCTCGACGCCGGACGGGATCGCCGTCGACATCGACAACCGGGTCTATGTCGCGGCGAACCTCCGCAGCGAGATCTGGCGGGTCGACGGCGACGCCGAGGTGGTCACCGAGGGGGAGCTGGTGACCAGCGACGTCATGAACCCGGCGAGCCTGGCCTTCGGCCGCGGGCCGGCCTACGATCCCTGCTCGATCTACGTCACGGAGCTCGACGGCGCCCGGATCGTCCGGGTGTCGATCGGGACCCGAGGCGCGGAGCTCTACCGCTAGGAGCCTGTGGCGAAGGTCGACGCGGCCTCGCTCCTAGGAGGCTCCCGCCAAGCGTCGCTTCGCCGGGTGAGGCGGCGGGGCGAGGGCGAGCGAGCGTGGGCGGGGTGTGTACGATCGCTGCCTCGC
Source organism: Polyangia bacterium (assembly GCA_030424595.1). GTDB lineage: Bacteria > Myxococcota_A > Polyangia > Nannocystales > Nannocystaceae > JADJRG01. Next base: position 20,151 of record JAUHWG010000027.1, on the reverse strand, counting down.
GCTCGCTCACCGACGCTCGCCTGATCACGAGGGGGAGACCTGGCGACGAGTCGACGAGAGCCCATCGATGAGGTCGCCGACGATGAGGTCGGGGCGAGGCGCCAAATGTGCGCGTCCGATCCGGTGCGTCGCCGGCTACAACCTCAGCATGAAGAGAAGCGAGAAAGTCTCTCACCTGATGACCGCCGAGCCGTTGACGGTGCACGAGAAGCAGAAGCCCTCCGAGGCCCGGGCGCTGCTCCACGAGCACAACATCCACCATATCCCGGTGGTCCGCGGCAGCAAGTTCATCGGCCTCATCAGCGCCAACGATCTCCTCCGCGTGAGCTACGGCGACTCCTTCGCTCAGGACACGCGGACCGTCGACGCGCTCCTCGACACCCTGACGATCACCCAGGTGATGGTCGAGGACGTCCTGACGATGCCGTCCACCGCGACCATCCGCGAGGTCGCGGAGACCCTCGCCAACGGCTCCTTCCACTGCATCCCGATCGTCGACGACGGTGATCTGAAGGGCGTCGTCACGACGACCGACCTCATCCGCTTCCTCCTCGCTCAGTACTAGGGCTGAGCCAGGTGAGGGCCCGCGACCCTGCGCGCGGGCCTCAGAAGCGGCCGCCGAGGCCGAAGGTGGCGCCGCCTGGGATGACCGATCCGATCGGCGTCAGCTCGAGGTCGTCGGCGCGCTCGGAGTAGGCCTTAGCGTGGATGTAGTAGGCGAGGCTGACCGCGGTCGCGGTCATCATCGTCTGCACGCCGAACTGGAAGAGCGGGTTGAAGGCGGGCTGGTTGGTCGGTGGCTCGAGCGCTTTGGTCCCGGTCGGGGTCGTCGCGTTGTCGTAGAAGACGAGGAAGCCGAGGGTCAGGACGCCGACCGCCGAGAAGTAGGCGATCGGCGTCGTGATCGCCATCCGCCGCTTGGCGTCAAAGGGTCGAGCGACGCCGTACTTGACCCGCTCCGCTCGGAGTCGCCCGAGCCTGCGGGCACCGGCGACCGTGAGGAAGAAGAGGCCGATGTTCGGCGTTCGATGCGAGCCCGCGAGGAGCTGCATGTAGATCCGCTTCGGGCACTGGGTGTCCGCGGGGAGGGCTCCGTTCTCGTCCCCTGGGATCGGCGCGCAGCGATCGTTGACGAGCCAGTAGTGGACGCCGCGCAGGCCGAACGAGAGGGCGTTGAGGGCACCGGCCGCGGCCAAGAGGCCGACGGCGCCGCTGCGGCGCCGGTCGAAGTCGACGGGGTTGATCCCCAGCTGGTCAAAGACGGCTGGCTTCTCGAGCGTGGGCCCCTCGATCTCGGGGGCCGCGTCGCCCTCCTCGGCTGCCATCCCGCCGCCGTCGACGGACGCCGGCGCCGCAGCAGGGGCGGGGGCGGATACAGTGGTCGCGGCGAAGAGTGCAGCGATGGCGAGCGCGGTGGGGGCGGACATGGCGACCGCTGGATTGTAACGGCTCGCGGTCGCCGGGTCGGACAGGGATCCCGCGCGGGGATCCCTGTGGTGATGGGTGGATCCTCTACTTGACCCGCACCGGCAGGCCCGCGAAGGCCCGCGTGATTTCGCGGCTGAGGGTGTGGCTCCTGGCGACGTCGATGACGCCACCGACGGCGACCGAGAGGGCGGGGACGATGCAGCAGAAGAGAGCGGCGAAGGCGAGCGAGGTCATGTCGAGTACTCCTGCCCGCTACTAATGCGATCGCCATGCCACGGGCTCTTCATCTGGATGGCGTTGAAATTATGGCGTTTTGTGTGGACGCTGCGAGGTCGAGGACCTGGCTACAACGGTTGCCGGTGAAAGATCAGTAGCCACTCCGTGCTAGCTTGCCCGGCCTATGGCTGATCCTGCCGCACCGGCGCCTGACGCTGACAACGAGGTCGATCGCATCCGTTCCTGGGCGCGGCTGCGGCGGCTCTTCAGCTACACCAGGCCCTATCGCTGGCGCCTGGTCGCGGCGATCTTCTGCCTCGCGGGCGGCTCCGCGCTCGGCCTCGTCTACCCCTACTTCTTCGGCGAGCTGTCGAACGCGGCCTTCACCGGCCTGAGCTCGGACGAGGCCGCGGGGGCGCTGGCCTCGATAAACCACAACACGCTGATCCTGGTGGCGGTCTTCATCGGCCAGTCGATCTTCGTCTTCTTCCGCCACTACCTGATGACCTGGCTCGGCGAGCGGGTCGTCGCCGACGTTCGGGTCGACCTCTTCCGCAACCTCGTGGCGATGTCGCAGCGCTTCTTCGGCTCCAACCGGACCGGCGAGCTGCTCTCGCGCCTCGGCGACGACGTCACCCGTCTGCAAAATACGGTCGGCCAGGACCTGAGCATCGCTCTGCGCAACCTCCTGACCCTGATCGGGGGGATCGTGATCCTCCTCCTGCAAAACCCCTTCCTCACCGGGATCATGCTCCTGGTGGTCCCGGCGCTGGTGATCTCCGCCGGGATCTGGAGCCGGATCATCCGCAAGCTCAGCCGCCAGGCCCAGGACGCGCTGGCGCGGGCGACCGGCGGCCTCCAGGAGGGGCTCGCGGCGATCGAGACGGTCCAGGCCTTCACCCGCGAGGACTTCGAGGTCGAGCGCTACGACCGCGAGATCAGCCTCACCTTCAGCCTCTTCGTCCGCCGCGCCCTCGCCCGATCGTGGTTCGCCGCGGTCGCCTCCTTCGTCGCCTTCTCGGCGATCGCCGGGATCTTCTGGCTCGGCGGCAACATGGTCGTCAACCACGAGATCGAGCCCGGTCAGCTGATCTCCTTCCTCCTCTACACGATGATGGTCGCCGGCGCGGTCGGCTCGCTCTCCGAGCTCTTCAGCGGCCTCCAGTCGACCCTCGGCGCGACCGCGCGGATCTTCGAGATCCTCGACCATGAGCGTGACATCGACGATCCCGAGCATCCCGAGGAGCTGACCGAGCTCCGCGGCAACATCGACTTCCGCGGGGTCTCCTTCGCCTACGGCGACCGCGAGATGCCGGTGCTGCAGGGCATCGACCTGTCGATCAAGTCCGGCCAGGTCTGCGCCCTCGTCGGCCCCAGCGGCTCGGGCAAGACCACCCTCGGTCGCCTCCTCCTCCGCTTTTGGGAGCCGACGGCCGGGGCTGTGATGATCGACGGCCACGACATCCGCGACCTCCGCCTGGCGGATCTCCGCGGGGCGATGGCCCTGGTCTCGCAGGATCCGGTCCTCTTCTCCGGCTCGATCCTGGAGAACATCCGCTACGGACGCCTGGAGGCGACCGACGACGAGGTGACCGCGGCCGCGATCGCTGCGAACGCCGACGGCTTCATCCGCGAGTTCCCCGAGGGCTACGAGACCCTCGTCGGCGAGCGCGGGGTCAAGCTCAGCGGCGGCCAGCGGCAGCGGGTCTCGATCGCCCGGGCGATCCTCCGCGACCCGACCATCCTCGTCCTCGACGAGGCGACCTCCGCCCTCGACAGCGAGAGCGAGCACCTGGTGCAGGAGGCCCTGGAGGCGCTCCAGGAGGGGCGGACGACCGTGGTCATCGCCCACCGCCTGAGCACGATCCGCGACGCCGACCGGATCGTCGTCCTCGACCACGGAGCCATCGTCGAGAGCGGGCGTCACGACGACCTCCTGGCCCAAAACGGGACCTACGCGCGCCTGGTCGCCCGCCAGGCGACCCTGATCTCGACGATCGACGAGGAGCCGCTGTGACGAAGCGGCCGAACCGGACCTCTTCGTGAGATGCCTCGCTTTCCGGCCGTCGGCGGCCGGTGCTACACATCCCGCCTATGGCCGCCGCGAGTGAAGCCGACCTGATGTCGAAGATCGTGTCCCTGTGCAAGCGCAGGGGCTTCGTCTTTCAAAGCTCGGAGATCTACGGCGGTCTCCGCTCCTCCTACGACTACGGGCCGATGGGCGCGGAGCTCAAGCGCAACCTGATGGCCGAGTGGTGGCGGGCGATGGTCCACAGCCGCGAGGACATCGTCGGCCTCGACGCGTCGATCATGATGCACTCCGACGTCTGGCGCTCCTCGGGGCACCTCGCCGGCTTCAGCGATCCGCTGGTCGACTGCAAGGTCTGCGGCGAGCGCTTCCGGGCCGACAAGGCGCCGCGCCTCGCCGAGGGCGAGCCCGCGCCGATCACCCTCGCCGACAAGGGCCGGGCGAAGGCGGCGCAAGAGCGGATCAAGGACCTCTCGGAGGCGCCGCTGACCCGGAGCAAGGCGACCCTCACGGGGGCGCTCGCCGGCGCCTGCGGCTACGTCTGCCCGAACTGCGGCTCGCCCTTCCTCAGCGATGAGCGACAGTTCAACCTGATGTTTAGGACCTCGCTCGGGCCCGTCGATCGGATCGGCGACATCATCAACGTCGTCCGCGAAAACCTCGGCGAGGGGGCGACCGACGGCGACATCCGCCGCAAGGTCGAGGAGACCCTGGCGGACTCGGCGGTCTACCTCCGCCCGGAGACCGCCCAGGCGATGTTCGTCAACTTCCTCAACGTCCAGCAGAGCATGTCGATGAAGGTCCCCTTCGGCATCGCCCAGATGGGCAAGAGCTTCCGCAACGAGGTCACGGTCGAGCACTTCATCTTCCGCTCCTGCGAGTTTGAGCAGATGGAGTGCGAGTACTTCGTCCCCCCCGGTGAGGGCCCGAAGTACCTCGAGATCTGGAAGGACACCCGCCGCGCCTGGTGGGAGGGGATCGGCCTCAAGCCCGAGAACATCCGCCTTCGCGTCCACGAGCCCGACGAGCTCGCCCACTACTCCGACGGCTGTTGGGACGTCGAGTACCGCTTCCCCTGGGGCTGGGACGAGCTCGAGGGGCTCGCGAGCCGCACCGACTACGACCTCAAGGCCCACTCCGAGGGGTCGGGCAAGAAGCTCCTCTACTTCGATCCCGAGGCGACCGACCCCGAGACCGGCAAGAAGGGCTGGCGCTACCTGCCGCACGTGATCGAGCCGGCCGCCGGGGCGACCCGCGGGGTCTTGGCCGTCCTCTGCGACGCCTACGACGAGGAGCCGGCGGACGCCGAGGGCAAGGGCGCGCGGACCGTGCTCCGCCTCCATCCCCGCCTGGCGCCGATCAAGGCGGCGATCCTGCCGCTGGTCAAGAAGGACGGGATGCCCGAGCTCGGCCGGGCGATCGTCCAGCGCTTCCTCGACGCCGGGATCAACGCGAAGTACGACGAGCAGCACTCGATAGGCAAGCGCTACGCCCGTCACGACGAGGTCGGGACTCCCTACTGCTTGACCGTCGACACCCAGACCCTGAGCGACGACACCGTCACGATCCGATACCGTGACGATCGTCGCCAAGAGCGGATCCACGTCGGCGAAGCCGTCGACGTCATCCTCGCCGCGCTCCGCGGCTGAGAGCGAGAACCACGATGAATCAGCGCACCGTTCAGTGTCAGAAGCTCGGCAAGGAGGCCCCCGGTCTCCCCTTCAAGCCGTTCCCTAACGAGTTTGGCCAGCTCATCTACGACAACGTCAGCATCGAGGCCTGGCAGATGTGGATCCGCGAGTCGCCGCGCTACATCAACACCTATCGGATCGACCTCCAGAGCCAGGAGGGCCGCGACTTCCTCGAGAAGCAGATGCGGATCTTCTTCGGCTTCGACGACGGAGAGATGGCCGACACGGCCTACGTCGAGCGCGGCGAGTAGCCGGCCGGACGCGCGTGGATGCGCTCGGCCCGAGCGCTATCCTGGGACACGGGGCCGGGTCGCGTCATCTGCGGGCTCGCGGGTGCGGGCTCGCGGGTGCGGGCTCGCGGGTGCGGGCTCGGGGGCCGGGAAATCTCCTACGCTCTCGGCTCCGTCGGCGTCGTCTGCACCCGAGATAGCGCTGCTGCGTCGAGCTCTCGAGCGGCCATCGTCGAGCGCGCGAGAGCACCCACGAGGGTCGCCTAGTCTCCCCTAGATCATGCGGTCAGGGCGCCCAACACCGTCGGGGCGCCCGTAGGGTACGCTCCCCGGCGTGCGACTCGGGGCAAGTGCGTGGGTGTGCGGGGCGATGCTCCTCGGCTGCTTTGTCGACGCGCCGGCGTCGACGGAGGACATCAGCGAGGCGAGCGGCGAGGTCCAGAGCTCGACCGGGGGCTCGACCGACGCCTCGAGCACGAGCTCGACCGGATCGAGCAGCGGCGCCGAGACGACCGGCACGGTGACCACCGCCGCTGAGAGCACGGGGGAGCCTGCGTGTCCGCCCTGCCTTGAGACGCCTGGCCCGTGCCAATCCCAGGAGAGCACCTGTGTCGAGGGGGTCTGTGTCTACCTGGACCTTGACGATGGCCTCCCCTGCGACGACGGCGACGCCTGCACGGTGAAGGGCCTGTGCCAGGCGGGCGTCTGCGTCGGCGAGACGATCCCCTGCGAGGCCGCGAACGCCGTCGGCACCTGCCAAGAGGGGGCCTGCGGCGCCTGGGAGTGCACCGGCGATTGGGGCAATTGCGACGGGAGCTGGGAGAACGGCTGCGAGGTCCCGGTCGGCGTCGCCAACCAATGTGACAGTGAGGGGCTCAACCCCGAGAGCGGCTGCTGGACCGCCTATTGCGGCGCTGCCGAGGGCGCGGATGTCCACAACTTCGGCGACTACTACTGTGTTGAATGTGACAACTGTAGGACCCCGGGCGAGGGGCAAGTCCAATGGTGCTCCCACGCCAACGGCACATGGTTCCCGCCGGCCGACGGAGCCTGCTCTGCGCAGGCGGACAACGCCGTGTGCACCCTCTGAGGCGAGGAGCCCGAAGGTCCTCGCGGGCGCGTCGATCGTGAGGCGACGGGATCGATGCTCCGTGCCTGAGGCGAGCGCCCGGAGGTCATCGCTGGCGGAGCCGAGAGGGCGCGTCGTGAGCCCGCTGGGATCGACGACCCAGGCCCCTAGAGGTTGGCGGCGAGCCAGCTGTGGAGCGGCGCGAGCTTGCGATAATGACGCATGCAGAGCGGGACCAGCTTGGCCGAGCGGGTCTCCGGCGGCAGCGGCAGCCGGACAGCGGCGTGGAGCGCGTTGAAGCGGAGGAGGCGGGCCCGGGGATGCTCGGGATCGTAGCCTCGGGGAGCCCGCTTGTAGTGCTCGGTGCCGACGTCAAAGCCCGACTTCTCCAGCTTGGCGACGAGCTTGGCCAGCTCTTCGCCCTTAGGGCCGGCGACCAGCTTGCGGTAGAGCGCGAGGCGCTTCGGGTCGAAGCCGTGGATCCCGGCGCCGACGATCAGCTGCTCGGCGTACATGCGAAAGAAGAAGCTCGAAGTGCCGGCCTTTCGGTCCTCGCCGTGCCAGATCCGGACGTCGAGGTGGTGCTTGTAGGGGGTCTTGTCGGCCGAGAAGCGGATGTCGCGGTTGATCCGAAAGAGCGAGCCGTTGACCTTGGGGATCGCCGACAGCTTGGGGTCTAGGCTCTGGAGCTTCTCTCCCAGGGCGCTGACGAACAGGATCGCGGGCCCTAGCACGTGGAGCGTGTAGGCCTCCCGGTTGGCCTCGAACCACTCCTTGGTGTTGTTGAGCTCGATGCCGCCGAGGAATTCGGAGGCCTGCGCGGGAAAACCGGCGAACTTCGACATCCGAGGATGATGCCGCAGAGCTGGCCGCCGCGCGGCGCTACGGAGACAGTAATTGTTGTGTCCTGACTACATTCCCGCGGGAGAGCAGACGGGACGCCTCGCCACGGTCTACTACGAAAGGCGCGTCGGAGGGCGAGAGGCGGCGATCGCCTCCTTGAGCCGCCCGAGGGTCACCGGCTTGCCGAGATAGGCGTCAAAGCCGTCCGTAGTCTGGGCTGCCTCTGACTCGGCGGTCGCGGTGACTGCGATGACGAAGGGGGCGGCGTCGCCGAGGCGTCGGCGGATCGCCTGGGTCATCGCCGCGCCGTCGAGATCGGGCATTCGCATGTCCGTAAGGACAAGATCAAACGAGCGCGTCTCGATCGCCTGGAGCGCCTCGCGGCCGTTGCAGGCCATCGTCGGGGTGTAGCCGAGCTCGCAGAGCATCGCCTCCAGGACCATGCGGTTGACCGGCTCATCCTCGACGGCGAGGATCCGCCGAGGGTGCTCGCTGGCGAAGTTCTCGAGCGGGGGTTGGACGCGGACGGTGTTGCCCGACCAGGACGCGGTGCTGCTGCGGTCGAGCGGGAGCTCAAAGGGCAGGCGGAGGGCGAAGGTCGAGCCCTCGCCGGGCGTGCTCGTCGCCGTGAGCTCGCCGCCCATCGCCTTCGCGAGGCGGCGGACGATCGCCAGGCCGAGCCCGCTGCCGCCGTGCTGCCCCGCCGTCTTGGCGTCGAGCTGGGTGAAGGTGTCGAAGAGGCTCGGCAAGCGCTCTGGGGGCACGCCTGCGCCGGTGTCGGCGACGCGGAAGATCAGCACCGCTCGGCCGTCTGCGTCGCCTTCGACCCCCGCCGCGAGGGTGACGGCGCCGCGCTCGGTGAACTTGATCGCGTTGCTGACGAGGTTGAGGAGGATCTGGCGCAGGCGGGTCGCATCGCCGATGACGCGGGCCGGCGTCGACGAGGCGATCTCGGAGCGCAGCTCGATCTTCTTGGTCTGCGCGAGCGCCTCGGTGATCTGGAGGACCTCATGGACGCAGGCCCGCGGGTCGACGTGGCCGCGCTCGAGCTCGAGCTTCCCGGAGTCGATCCGGCTGTAGTCGAGGACGTTGTTGATGAGGCCGAGGAGGTGGTCGCTGGCGGTCTGTAGGCCGCTGACATAGGTCTCCTGGACGTGGTCGAGGCGGGTGTGGTCGAGGAGGTCGGCGATGCCGATGATGCCGCTCAGCGGGTTGCGGAGCTCGTGGCTCATCGTCGCCAGGAAGCGCGCTTTTCTCCGCTGCGAGGCCTCCGCCTCGGCGACCTCCGCGTGGAGCTCGCGGTGGCGGGCGTCGAGCCGGCGCAGCGCTCGGGTGAGGGCCGCCTGCTGCGGACGCAGGATGGCGACGAAGGTCAAGAGGACCGTCCCTACGAGGAGGAGGAGGGCCTGGATCTGCGTGATCTTCCTGTCGTCGCGCTCGCTCGCCTCGACGAGCTTGACGATGAAGTCGTCCATCGCCGCGATGAACTTGAAGTCGAGGGCGAGGAGGTGGCGCTGCGCCGTGTTCTCGAGCGAGGGCAGCGGCGCGTCGACGAGCTGATGGGTCGCGCCGACCAGGGCCTCCTGCGCTCGCTCGATCGCCCCGAGATCCGCGCGTAGCTGCGGGTCGGAGCGGAGCATGCTGCGGAGCTCGTCGAACTCTCGGAGCTCCTGCAGGCCGCCGCGCCATTCACGGATCGTCACCTCGAGCTGGGTCGTCCTGGATCTTCGGAGCGTCGGATCTTCGGCCAGAGCGACGAGGAGCGCCTCCTTGACGGTGCGCTCGCCGAGCATGCGCTGACGTCCGGCGATGTTGATCAGCTCGGACTGATTGGTCGCGCCGAACTCGGCGATCGCGAGGCCGATGAGGGCGAGGGTGGCGATGATGATCAGGGCCCAGCGTTGGCGTTGGCCGAGGCGCTCCGCGGCCGCGAGCGCCTCGGCTGCCCCTGTATGAGGGCGGCGATCTACACTGCGCTCGATCATCGACGCATGATCCTATCCGTCGAGGACCGGTAAGTCGTGCGTTTGAATGTGAAATCTATGCGCGCGGGGACGTCCAGGTGTGCAATGTAGGCGGTGAGGGGAGCGCAAGTGCGCTCGCGGGCCCCGAAGACCAGCATCCCGTGGCGAAGGTACCGCGCACCCTAGCAGCCCGTGGCAAAAGTCCCGTGTGCTGTCGCGCCGCGATCGTTGGCCCTCTTGGCTTCGACGAAACGCCGCTGTACTGGGCTGTACTGCAAGTTTCGGCGGGGCCGAGAGGGGCGACGAGGGCAAGCGAGAGCGCGCGGGACTTTTGCCACGGGCTGCTAGGGGCGGGCGTAGGCGGGTGCTGGGACGGCGACGGTCTTCGCCACCCGCCGCCGTCGCCCTCGCAGCACCAACGGAGTGACCGCGAGGCCGAAGGAGAAGCCGCCGATGTGGCTAAACCACGCCATCTCAAAGGTGTCGGTGAAGAAGGCCATCAAGAATTGGAGGGCCAGCCAGATCACGAGGTAGACCCACGCCGGGATCTTCACCTGGATGAGCAGGAAGGGGATGGTCTGGAAGAGCTTGGCCTTGGGAAAGCTCCACAGATAGGCGGCCATCACCGCCGCGATCGCCCCGGAGGCGCCGACCATCGGCGTCGCTGTCGCTCGGGTCAGGAAGACGTGGATAAGACCGCCGACGAGGCCGCCGCCGATCACCAGGAGGGCGAAGCGCAGGCGACCGAAGAGGTGCTCGATGTTGTCGCCGAAGATGTAGATGAAGTACGCGTTGCCGAGGAGGTGGACCCACGATCCGTGGAGAAACTGGTGGGTAAACAGCGTATGGACGGAGGATGTCTCGCGGACGACCGCGCCAGCGACGATCGCCCAGTCGCGGTAATAGACGATACCCTGGACCTCTGCGAGGAAGAAGAGCAGGTAGCCCGCGAGCAGGGTGTAGACCGCCCAGGGCGTGCCCCGGGCCGGGTTTTCGACCTCGACCGGGAGGTGTGTCAGGAGCTGGACCGCCCAGATCACGCCGCGGCGGGCGAGCTGTTCCCGGCGGCTGCCCTGGCCCTCGCGGGTCGAGGCCGCGGCGAGGCGGCGTCGCTCGTCACCGTCGAGCCAGAGGCCGTAGCAGGTGTCACAGCGCTCGACCGGGCTGCTGATCACCTGTGGGCAGAGCACCTCGCTCATCGGCCCATGGCCGCGGGGACAGACTCTCTCGCTCGTGCGCGTCGGCGCCGGCTCCCGCAGGAGCTTGTCGACCTCGCCGTCGCCGATCAGATCGAGCTCGCCGGGGTCAAACCACGCGCCGAAGCAGACCGGACAGGTGTCGATCGTCACCGTGCTCGCGGGCCGCGTCCCCTTGCCGAGGAGCTGGTGCCAAGTCCCGTCCTCGCGGGCATAGATCTCGACCGGCACGATCTGGTGGAGCGCACAGGCGGGGCACTGGGCCGACACCGGCTCCTCAGGCGGCGCGGATGGGCGCGTCGCGGGCGATGACGACACCTCAGCTTCTTTAACCATGGGGCCTGAGGACACGGGTATGATGCGGCGGTATCCGCATGGATGGAGTGAGGGCGATGAGGATGACGAAGGTTTTTATCTGGAGCGCGGTGGCAGTATCGGTCGGGCTCGGCTGCAACATGAAGCCGGCCGAGCACAAGGGAGACCGCGTGCGGACGATCGCCAAGGCCAATGTTGCCAGCTTCGATCCCGATGAGGCAGTGAATTTCGACCTCAACGCCTACGGCGCGGACAGGCCGGATCAGTACGCGATCGAGCAGGCGTTCAACGGCGCGTTTCCGGCGTTCGACGAGTGCGTCGGCGCCGAGAAAGATCGGCTCAAGAGCGAGGACCAGCTGCCGGGCGATCTCAAGCTCGCGATCAAGCTGAACCCGAAGGAGAAGAGCCCCTTCGCGGTCAACGCAGAGCTCGCAGAGGGGCTCAGCGACGAGCTCAAGGACTGTCTCCGGGAGGCCGCCGCCGGCGTCGCCTATCCCACCTACGACGGTCCGCCGGTGGTCGTGAACTTCGAGCTCGAGCTCGATCCGGGCTTCCAGTAGTCGACGAGCGCGGCGTGGTCCCGCGCTTCGCCAGGTCCACGGGTCGTTGCCGATGACGTCGACCCCTCCGCGAGCGCTCTTGCTGTCCGCGGGTAGAGCTAATGCCTCGCGAGCGCGCCGGGCCGCTAGCGGCCGATGCCGGTGTAGGTGAAGCCGAGCGACTCGACGTGGCCGCGATCCCACTGGTTGCGGCCGTCAAAGAGCACGGGCGCCGCCATCTTCCGGCGCAGGCGCTCGAAGTCCGGGCTTCGAAACTCCCGCCACTCCGTCACCAGGAGGAGCGCGTGGGCCCCCTCGGCGGCGCTGTAGGGGTCCTCGACCAGCGTCACGCCGCCCTGGGTGTCACCGAGCGCCTCCATGAAGTTGGCCCCCGCGACCGGATCGTGGACGCGGATCTTCGCCCCGTCCGCGGCGAGGGTCTGGACGATCCGCAGCGCGGGCGCCTCGCGGACGTCGTCGGTGTTCGGCTTAAAGGCGAGGCCCCAGATCGTCAGCTCCTTGCCGGGCAGGTTGCCCTCGCCGAAGTGCTGGCGGACCTTGCGGACGAGGACCAGCTTCTGGACCTCGTTGAGGCGCTCCGCCGAGGCGACGATGCTCAGCGTCAGGCCGTACTCGCGGGCGGTGTTGATCAGCGCCCGGGTGTCCTTCGGGAAGCACGAGCCGCCGTAGCCGACGCCTGGATAGAGGAACTTGTGGCCGATCCGCGGATCGGCGCCCATACCCCGGCGGACCAGCTCGACGTCGGCCCCGACCGCGTCGGCCAGGTTGGCGATGTCGTTGATGAAGGAGATTCGGGTCGCGAGGTAGGCGTTGGAGGCGTACTTGGTCATCTCCGCCGAGCGCGCGTCCATGAAGATCAGGCGATCGTTGGTCCGGCAAAAGGGCTGGTAGAGGCGGCGGAGGACCGAGCGAGCGCGCTCGTCGGTGGTGCCGATGATGACGCGATCGGGGTGCATGAAGTCGTCGACCGCGGAGCCCTCCTTGAGGAACTCGGGGTTGGAGGCGACGACGAAGGGCTGCTCGGTGTGCTCAGCCATGACCCGAGCGACGCGCTCGGCGGTGCCGACCGGGACCGTGCTCTTGTTGACGATGATCGCCGGCCGCTGGAGGCCGCGGGCGACGTCGGTCACCGCCTGCATCAAGAATGAGAGGTCGGCCGAGCCGTCGGCGGCCCGGGTCGGGGTGCCCACGGCCATGAAGATCACGTCGCCGTGGGCGGCCGCCTCCGCGTTGTCTGCGGTGAAGCGAAGTCGCCCAGACTCGACGTTGTGGCTCACGAGGGTGTCGAGCCCTGGCTCATAGATCGGCACCTTGCCGCCCCTCAGCGCGGCGACCTTCTCCTGATCGACGTCTGCGCAGACGACGTCGTTGCCGTAGTCGGCGAAGACCGCCGCTGCGACCAGCCCGACGTACCCGGTGCCGATGATGCTGACCTTCATTGTGCGGCGGAGGATACGACCGCGCGCCCCGACTGGCGAGGTCCCGGCGATTTTCCGACGGGCTCGCTTCTGCTAGTGTGGAGGGGCGTGGAGAACGACCCCGTCGACGAGCTGGACGAGCCCGAGAGCATCCTGGCCGGGATGGGGGCGCTCTGGATCCCGGTCTTCGTCGCCTCGTTCGGGATGGCGCTGGTGATCCTCGTCAGCCTCTGGGTCGCCGGATGGCAGGTCGAGCAGGCCCTGGTCGCGCAGGTCGAGGGGAGCTGGGAGGTCGGCGAGCCGCTGGCCCTGCGGGTGCTCCACGTCGACGGAGCCCGTCAGCCACGACCTGGCTCTGAGCTGAGCGCCTTTGTCCGCCAGGGGGAGAGGAGCGTCGCCCTCGGCGAGTTTCGCGATGTCGCGGAGCTAGGCGTGCTCCAGGGGCATTTTGTCGTCCCGCAGCTCGCCACGGGCCCGGCGACGCTCGACCTCGAGGTGCGGGGCGCCGGTGTGCCGACGCTGCGGGAGTCGGTCGACGTTGAGATCGTCGCCGAGCGAGCGCCGCGGGTCGGGGAGCTGACGATCTCGACCTCCAACCTCAACTGGGGCGACAACACCGAGCCGCAGCCCGACGGCATGCAGATCGTCGTCCGCCCCGAGCGGCGCCTCCTCGCCGGCTTCGACAACACGCTGATGATCCGTGTCACCGACGAGGACGGGCATCCGCTGGTGGGGACCGTCGAGGTGGCGCTCCTCGGCGGTGAGTTTGCCGGCAAGCGGGGGCTGAGCCACAGCCCGCCGATCCTCAAGCAGGAGGTGAGCGACAAGCTCGGCCTCGTGATGGTCAAGGGTTCCCTCGCCAGCGAGATCCTCGAGCTCGAGGTGCGGGTGGTCGAGCCGGGGCTCGTCCACACCGAAGAGGGCAGGGTGCTCGGCCAGCGGCGCTTTCGCATGGTCTCCTTCGCCGGGGCCGTCCGAATGGAGGCGGATCCGCTGGCGCTCCGGGTCGGCGAGCCGGCCTCGATCGCCGCTCGCGGCCTCCGACGCAAGCGGCCGATCTACGTCGACATGCACGGTCCCGACGGCGCCTGGATCGACGCGCTCGATCCGATCGTCGGCCTCCAACCGCCGCGCTCGTGGCTGACCACCGGGATCGAGCCTGGCTTCATTCAGGCCGAGGCCTACTTCTACACCAACGATCCTGGCGAGTCCGCCGAGATCCTCCGCATTCAGCTCACCGACGATGACCCCCGCGGCGCCGGCAGCCTCGATCCCGTGCTCTGGCAGTACCGAGAGCTCCTGACCGCCCCACGGGTGGAGCGGGCCTTCGACAGGTCGAGCGAGGCCTGCTACCTCGCCTACATCGAGCGCACGCAGCTCGAGCCCGCAGAGGTCGACGCGGCCCGCCGCTTTCTCCTCGGGACCTTGCCGGTGCAGGTGCTCGGCCCGCCCTTGGCGACGAGCACCCTCGGCCGCGAGCTCGAGGCGATGGTCGAGACCAAGCAGAGCTGGTACCTGGGCCTTCGGATCGGCCTCCTCGGCGGCGGCGGGTTCTTCCTCCTGGTCCTGGCGCTGCTGATCCTGCGGCGGCACGGTCAGACCGCCAGGGCCACCGCCGAGGCGCTCGGCGGGATCGATGATCCAGAGATCGGCCCTGCGATCGCGGCGGCCAGGCGTGGCGCGCTCATCCGGATGTGGGCGGTCGTCGTCGTCATGGGCCTAGGCCTCCTGCTCGTCGAGGCCGCGCTCGATCGGATCGTCTGGCGGGTGTGAACGGTCGCCGCTGTCGGTATGCTCCGGGGCATGCGATCGACACCTCGCGCGATGATCCTCGCCGCCGGCCTCGGCACCCGATTGGGCGCCCTCACCAGCCTCCGCCCGAAGCCGATGCTGCCCCTGTGCGGGACGCCGCTCGTCCGCTGGGTAGCCCTGTGGCTGCGCTCGCAGGGGATCCGCGAGATCGTGATCAACCTGCATCACCTCGGCGAGCAGATCGAGGCGGAGCTCGGTGACGGTGCGGAGCTCGGGGTCTCGATCGCCTACTCTCGGGAGGCGCCCGAGATCCTCGGCACGGGGGGAGGTGTCCGAAAGGCCAGAGAACTCCTCGACGACGGCAAGGGGACGCCGATCGTCCTCGTCAACGGCAAGATCCTCCTCGACCTCGACCTCAACGCGGTGCTGCGACAGCACCGCGCGAGCGAGGCGGAGGCGACGATGGTCCTCCGCCGAGATCCACGGGCTGAAAAGTGGGGAAGTCTGCGCTTGAACGAGCGCTCGGAGGTCGTCGGCTTCCTCGGCCTCGCGCGCGCCGGGGAGGTTCTCGGTGACCCCCTCATGTTCACCGGGGTCCAGATCGTAGACCCTCGCTTCCTCGACCGAATCCCGGGCGAGGGAGCCCCGTGCATCGTCCGCACCGCCTACCGCGAGCTCTTCGAGAGCGCTCGCGGGTACTACGGCTACGTCACCGACGGCTATTGGTGGGAGCACTCGAACATCGACCGATATCTCGCCGGTCTCCGCAACGTGCTCGACGGGCGGGCGGAGCTCAGCTACGCGGCTAGGCCGCTTCGCGGGGTCGATCCGTCGGCTAGGATCCACCCGAGCGCGAAGCTCCACGAGCCGGTCTGGATCGGCCGCGATGTGGACGTCGGCGAAGGCGCTGAGATCGGCCCCTACGTCGAGCTCGGCGACGGTGTTGTCGTCGACGCGGGGGTGGTGGTTCGGGATGTGATCGCGTGGAAGGGGGCGCGTATCGGCCGTTCATGCGAGCGGGCGGTCGCGGCAGGGGAGCAGCTCCTCCGCGACCCGGAGGTCGCGGTATAGCGCGAATGACGCGGCCGTATCGCGTCTCCGCCGACGGGCCGCTCTGATAAGCTTGCGCGATGGAGTCGCGCTACGCGGACTCCGGCGGTCGATCGTGGAGCGCAAGGGAAGCAATGGCGACCTGGATCTCGAGACCCATCCGGGCCTCGCCCGTCGCCTGGGTGTCATCTTCGCGCGCTTCCGAAGTCGCCCGGCGATGATCATCGAGTCGATCGATCCGTCGATTACAGAGCTCCTAGGCTTCGCACCGGAGCGGCTGTGCGGCGACCCGAGGCTTCTCCGGGCGCTCGTCCATCCTGACGATCGGGCCGAGCTCGACGCTGCTGGCGCCGCGGATGAACCCCTCTCGTTGCGGCTGCGTTGTCGCCGAAGGGACGGCGAGGTGATCGTCTTCGACGTCGTGACCGATCCGATCCTCGGCGAGGACGGGACCTGTGCCGGCTTTCAGGCCGCGCTCCGCCCGGACGATCAGCAGAGCGGCGGCGAGAGCTACGAGCTTCCCTCGAGCGACGATCTGCGGGAGCGCGAGCTCGCTCTGTGGTTCTCGCTCGTCACGGAGGCGACCCCCCTCGCGCTCTTCTTGGTCGACGTCCACCTGGTCTTCAAGCGGTTCTCGTTCGATCCGCGGGCGGGCGGGGCGAAGCTGCGGACCGACGTCGTGGGCCTCCACGTCCAGCGCGCGTTCCCTGACTTCCCTGGACTGCACCTGGTGCTCCAACGGGCGCTCGGCGGCGAACATGTCAGCGAGACCATGCGGATCCGAGGCATGACCCTCGACCTCCGCTGCGCTCCGCTCGTCGACGTCGACGGGGTGGTCCGCGGGGTCCTCGGCGTCGCCCTCGACCTGACCCAAGAGATCACCCGCGAGGACGCCCGTCGCGACCAGGAGGCCTACTTCCAGAGCCTGATCAAGACGATCAATGACGGTATCCTGGTCAACGATCCGGACGGGGTCATCGAGTACGCGAACGACCGCCTCGCGGGCTTCCTCGGGACGATCCCGCGGGAGATGCTCGGCCGCCGGATCTTCGACTACATGGACGAGGAGAGCGCCGCCGAGGCCCGAGGAAACCTCGCCAGGCGGAGCGGCGGCGTCGAGGAGGAGTTCGACTTCCGCTGGCGGCGTCGTGACGGCAGCGAGTTTTGGAGCATCGTCGCGGCCAAGCCTTTCTACGACGCCTCCGGGACCCACCGCGGCTCGCTCGTGGCGATCACCGACATCAGCCGGCGCAAGCGCGCAGAGGAGGCCCTGCAGGAGGCCCACGACGACCTTGAGCAGCGGGTCGTCGAGCGCACCGAGGCGCTCTCAGAGGCGAACGATCAGCTCACGACGGAGATCCTAGAGCGTCGTCGGGCCGAGGAGCAGGCGATCCAGGCCAACCGGACCAAGAGCGCCTTCCTCGCGAGCATGAGCCATGAGCTGCGGACACCGCTCAACGCGATCATCGGCTACACAGAGCTCCTCTCGGACGAAATGCTCGACAGCGGAGAGACGGTCTATGTCGACGATCTCGGGCGGGTCCACGGCGCGGCGAAGCATCTCCTGGAGCTGATCAACGACATTCTCGACCTGTCGAAGATCGAGGCCGCGAAGATGGAGATCTTCATGGAGCGGGTCGTCATCGGCGTGCTTGTCGGCGAGATCGCGGCGACGACGATGCCGCTCGCGCTGAAGAACGACAACCGGCTCGTCTTCTCCTGCGACGACGAGACGTTCGAGTTCACCAGCGACCGGACCAAGCTCAAGCAGATCCTCCTGAACCTGATCTCCAACGCCTGCAAGTTCACGCGCAAGGGACAGGTCGAGGTCATCTGCGGCCGAGACGTGCGCGACGAGGTCGAGCTCATGGTGATGAAGGTCCGCGACAGCGGCGTCGGCATACCCGCGGAGAGGCTCGAGGCGATCTTCCAGGCGTTTACCCAGGCTGACGAGAAGATCTCGGTCGACTTCGGCGGGACGGGCCTCGGCCTCGCGATCTCCAAGCGTCTCGCCGAGATGCTCGGCGGCGACATCACAGTGACGAGCGTCGTCGGCGAAGGATCGACCTTCGAGGTCATCATTCCGCTCCCCCAGGACGTCACCGACTGAGCCGCTGGCCGGGGCGCCTGCGAGCACAGGCCGGTGCGCCGGAATGTGCCCATTCGTGGGTCTTGACGGCCCCCAGGCCGCGCCGTAGCGTGTTTCGACGTTGTCAGTTGGTTGGGTGGAAGTAGGTTGATGATGGATAACACTGAACATACAACTCCTCGGGCGAGTGCGCGCTTTCTCTTTGCCGTCAGCGTTGGGGTCCTCCTCGCGGCCTGTGGCGATGATACGATCGCGGATACGGAGTCGAGCGCGACTCAAGGCACTGCAACGGAGTCGAACGCGACGGAGAGCACCGCTACGGTCGGTTCTCAGTCTGCCACCGCCACGGAGAGCGACGGTGGTAGCGACTCGATGAGCGCGACCGACTCCGTCGGCACCACGGCTGGAACGACGACGGCGACGGCGACGGCGACGGCGACGGAGACCGATGGACCGACCTCCGCCGGCACTGAGACCGACGGTACCACGAGCGCTGGGACGACGGAGGGGACGACGGATGGGACGACCGGCGTCGAGGATACCTGCATGACCTCCGACGATTGTATGGAGGGCGAGGTCTGTGCTGCCGGCGCGTGCGTCCCGGGGGAGGGCGCGTGCGACTCCTATGCTGATTGTCAGGGCGACACCTTCTGCTGTAAAGACGGGTGTCTCCCCGACGAGGAAGAGGAGGGCGTATGTGTACCCTTTGGCCTGGATCCTGAGGGGGACATCAATGAGGAGTGCAAGGGCGACATTCAGATCGGCCTCTTTGAGCCCGGGATCCAGTGCGAGTGGACCGAGCCGCCGCCCGGCGACGCGTTTCCGGCCCATCGCAACGTCCTGACGACGCCGCTCGTCGCGGACCTGCCCAACACGGGGCCAGGGATCTCGACGATCGTGATCGTCACCTACAATTACACCGACGGTGGATCCCAGTCTGGCTGGGGATCGAGCGGAAACTACTACGGCGTCATCCGTATCCTCAACGGGCGGACATGCGAGCAGTTGGAGACGATCCACGATCCCAACAACAAGATGATCGCCGCCAGCACCCCGGCGATCGCGGATCTCGACGGCGATGGCGTCGTCGAGATCGTCACCCACCGCGCTGGCACCGGCATTGTCGCGTTCAAGTGGAACGAGGACACGAGCAAGTACGAGACCTTCTGGACCGCGATGAACACCGGGATCGTCAACCAGTACCGCTGGGACGGCCCGTCGATCCACGATCTCGACGATGACGGCCTGCCGGAGGTCATCTCCGGCTCGGCCGTCTTCTCCGGCGTCGACGGCACTCGGATCAACCCCGGCCAGCTCATCCCTGGCGCAGGTGCCGGTGTGATCCCGGTCCTCGCGGACGTCGACGGAGACGGGGCCATCGATCTCATCGCCGGCGCCGTCCACACCTGGAACATCGGCTCCGACAAGTGGGAGTATGCCTATCCGGGCGCGCCCTCCAACCGTCACTACGCAGTCGCGGACTTCGGCACCCCGGGGCAAAACCCTGCAGACTTCGACGCCACCAAGCTCGACGGGATCGCCGAGATCGTGACGGTCGGTGGGAGCGTCGTCCGCCTCTACACCCTCGAGGGGCAGCAGCTCCTCACAGGATCGCTATCCGGCGGTGGTCCGCCCACCATCGGCGACTTTGACAACGACGGCTTCCCCGAGATCGCCGCTGCGGGCGGCACCTTCTACGCGGTCTACGACCTCGAGTGCAAGGACGCCGGACCCGGCTGTCTTGGCAACTACATCCGCTGGCAGCAGCCGTCGAAGGACGCCTCCTCCGCGACCACGGGCTCGTCGATCTTCGACTTCGAGGGCGACGGCGAGGCCGAGGCTGTCTACGCCGACGAGTGCTACACGCGGGTCTACGAGGGCCCGACCGGCGAGGTGCTCTACTCGGCCTTCCGCTCCTCCTGCACCTGGTACGAGAATCCCGTCGTCGCCGACGTCGACAACGATCAGAACACCGAGATCGTCGTCCCCTCGAACCCCAACTGTAACGTCTCGTGTCCAGCCATCGACCCGATCCACCGCGGAATTCGCTGCGAGGAGGACCTCGAGTGCCCGAGCGGCACCTGTGACGCTGGCTTCTGTCGCTGCGCCAACGCCGAGCAATGCCCGGCCGAGCACACCTGCACCAGCCCGCTCCCTGGGACCCCCGGAAGCGGCAACACCTGCCGCGCCCAGCGGCCCAACGGCGCCAAGAAGACCGGCGTTCGAGTGCTCCGCGACAGGCTCGACCGCTGGGCCTCCTCGCGAGGTGTGTGGAATCAGCACGCCTACTCGGTGAACAAT
>JAUHWG010000063.1 GCA_030424595.1 Polyangia bacterium | reverse complement strand
CGCCCCCGGCGATCTTCTTGGGCGCGACCTGTGAGCGCGACTTGGGCTCCGACACGCCTACCGGCGCTGTTATCGACGCGTCTGGTGGAGAAGCCCGGACGGGGGGGATCTCTCGCTCCGGCTCCGGCTCCGGCTCCGGCTCCGGCTCCGGCTCCGGCTCCGGGAGGATCGTCGCCTGCTCGCTCGCGTCGAGCCCCAGGAAGGGCACGAGCGGATCCTCCTCGCAGCTTGTACCCGTGGTAGACAGCGCGGCCGCGATCGCCTCGCGAAACCCGTCGAAGTCATGGCGCTCATCGTCACCGAGATCGGCGCGCTCGAGGTTCGTGAGCACGACACGTTGGGCCTCGCAGAGCAGCTCGTGCTCACCGCTTGAGCGCGCCGCCTCGCGGTACGCCTTCTGCGCTCGAAAGGCAGCGTGACCTCGAGTCTCGGGATCGACGGCCTCCGCGACGACGCTCTCCCAGGCCTCGGCCGCGGGCACCAGGGCGCCCTCCGTCTCGAGGCGTTGCGCCTTCGCCTCTGCGTCGCGGGTTCCTCGATCATCCAAGGTGGCCTCGCCGAGCGGCGCGAGGCAGGCGAGGAGGCCAGCCAGGAGTGGAGCGATCGCGAGCACGGGCATGGACGATATCAAGCCTTCTCCGCCATGGCGATGTCAGACCACCCCGAGCGATAGCCGGTGCTGCGAGGGCGCGCCCGGCTTGACCCGTACGCGTCGGAGCTGTCGCTCGATGCACTTCGTCACCATCGACGGCAGGTTGGGGGCATCGTGCGACACGTTGGTGATCTGCCCCTCAGCGCCGACGTTGATCGTCACGATCATGGCTCCTGCGTCGGTCGACAGGCAGCCGTTGAGGTCCGATCTCTTCTTGCTCAGCGCGCGCTGTCTTGCCTTCTGGACAGAGGCGGATCCCGCCGGCTGTTTGGCCCTCGTAGGCAGAACCTCCGACTCCGGCGTCTCCTCGAGGTCGGCGACCACCTCTTCCAAGTCGATCGGCTTCGCCAGGTCCGGCTCGTCCGGTTCGGGGGGAGCCATCACAGCCCGCGAGGCGTTGGCCTCCTCGGCGGGGTCAGCCTCAGCGGGCAGAGGTGCGCCGTGTGCCTCCGGTACGCGCGAGGCCCACGCCAAGGCAAGCCGCGTGATGTCGAGCCCAGGCGTAGAGCTCCCTCGTTGGCCGATCCACACGCCCAGCAACACCAGGCTCAGCGCCGCGACAATCGCGAGGACCCAGCGCCATCGAGGGCCGACGCGCGACGAGGATGAGACTGCCGCCATCATCTCTGGCTCGCTCGAAGTGGCGGCCGCGTCACGCAACTCCTCCATGCGTTCAGCCAGCTCAATCTCCCGGAGATCCTCGTCTGCGTCGCGGAGGCGGACGAGCAGCTGCGCGACGCTCAAGCGGTGGGCGGGATCGACTTGGAGCGCGGCCACGAGCGCGTTCGCCAGGGGCCCCGGACAGTCCGCGACGTGCTCCGCAGGCGAGATCCACTCCCCCTCTTCGTCCATCGTCGGCCGCTTCTCGGTGAGCAGGCCATAGAGCAGCCGACTGAGCGAGTAGACATCGCTGCGGGGCGTCCAGCCGTGACCGGCCTTCGCCTCAGGAGCGGTCCACTCGAGGTGGCGGAGCCCCTCGCTGTCGGGCCGCGTGCGCGCCTCGGGTGGCGTGGGGTAGCGCTCGTCAGTCAGCGCGTAGAAACGATCGAGGAGCTCGGCCTCGCCAAAGTCGATCAGCGACGCGACCGGCTCTCCATCGCGGCGGTCGATGAGGACGTTGCTCCGGTTGAGATCGCGGTGCAGGACTCCTTGCTGATGGAGCGTCGTCAAGGCAATCGCGAGTTGGAGACCGACTGCGATCACCTCGCTCGCCCCGAGCTTCTCCGGGCTGATCTCCGCGACCGTCTGGCCCCGGCGCAGCTGCATCGCGATGAACGGACGCCGCACGCCCGGACCCGTGCGGCACTCGATCAGCTTGGGTATCACGGGGTCGTCGACGGCGGCGAGGACCCGAGCCTCGCGGACGAAGCGAGCGCGATCCTCCTCGCACTCCAACGCCTCTTCTCGGAGGATCTTGAGCGCCACGTAGCAGCGAGCATCGCGATGGTAGGCCCGGTACACCTCCGCCTTCGCGCCGACCCCGAGGAGTTCAAGAAGCTCGTAGCACCCGTCGAAGAGCGGCTGGTCCGACGCCGGGCTCTCAGCTCCGTCGCTTTGGATCGCCGCCAGCTCGCGGCGAAGCTCAGCGACCGTCGCGAAGCGGTCCTCTGGGAGGATCGCCATCGCTCGATGAACAACAGCCTCAAGCCCCTCGGGGATTCCGCACCCCGGCCGGGCCTCCTCCATCCTCTGTAGCTCCGCCGGATCCGGCATCTTCCCGGTGCAGAGCTGATAGAGCGTGACGCCGAGGCTGTAGACGTCAAAGCGTGCGTCGGGAGCGGCGATGCCCGCCTCCGGCGGCACATACCCCGGCGTGCCGATGACCTTCCCGGCCGCCGTGCGCCGCCGCGGGGGCAAGGGATCACCGCCGCCCTGGACCCGCGCTAATTCCTCGATCCGCGCGATCCCCAGGTCGATGAGCTTGACCCGCCGCTCCCCTGTGACGCCCCGGAGCTCGGCGATGTTGCTGGGCTTCACGTCCCGATGGGTCACGCCGGCGCGGTGAAGCGCCTGCAAAGCGCTCGCGACTTGCCGGATCATCTCAACGGCCTCGCGCCAAGGCAGCGGGCCAGTCGCTCGGAGTTGTTGGTCCAGGCTCTTGCCCAGATGCTCCATCGCCATGAACGGCGCGCCGCTCCGAGTCTCACCCACGGCCAAGACCTGCACGAGGTGCGGATGCCGGAGGTTGGCGAGGATCGTCACCTCGTCGAGAAAGCGTCGTCGAAGGTCCGGGTCAGAGCTCTGGAGGATCTTGACCGCCGCCTGGCTGCGGAGTGCGAGGTCTTCGCAGAGGTACACGCACGCCATGCCGCCGCAGCCCAACCGCGAGAGGATCCTGAAACGTCCATCAAGGACAACCTCGAGCTCCATCTGGGATGTTGTCGGGGGACGGGTGAACTGGCGGGCCTTGCCCGGTCGCGAGCCAGTAGCCCCCGGAGAGTGAAAGAACTGCGTCCAAGCGGGCGTGTGAGCCAGGGTTGGGATCGGTGACGAGGGGACGCTCATACTCACGACTCTATGGTTATGAACAGACAAAATCGGCGATCATGCAAGCCCGACTTGCGTCGGAGTCTGGACGGTAGCCTAGGCTGACCGGCGGCGGGCGACGAGCCAAACGAGATCCGTGTGCACGAGGGGCGCGCCCCGCGGGGCGGTTGGAAGTCTAAGCGGGGGATTTCGGCGATGCGCCGCCTCGTAGGCCACGAGGTCGCTCCCCGGAATCTCCTGGATCACGGTGCGTCGCCCGTGCCCGCTGCCGACCGCCTCCATGGAGAACGCCACGCCGCCGATCGAGGCGGGGCAGACCATCCACGGGGTGCGCCAACGCGACGCCGCCGTGGAGCTCCGCGACGGAGGCGAGTCCGTGCTCACGCTTGACGACGCGCCGGATGTCCCGAAGGACTGCTCGTCCGAGGCAACCCGAGACCGCCGCGAGGAGCTCGCGGTCGTAGCCGAGGCGGACGGCCAAGGGCCCCGAGAAGGAGAGCACCCACTGGCGGTAGCCGACCGCCGGCAGAACGTGGTCGACGAGGAGCGCCGCTCCCTCGGCCATACGCCGGCCCATGCACGACGGGCAGAACCCGCGGCCCTTGCACGGGAAGGGCACACGCAGCTCATCGCCGCAGCGGCGGCATGCCGTCCGGACAAAGCCCTGCGAGAAGTCGCCGCACACGGCGAAGCCCCGCAGCTCGTCCCGGACGAAGTCGGGCAGCGGGGCATGACTGCCCTCCTCTACGCGCTCGAGAAAGCCCGCGAGGTGATGCTGGACGAGCACGGCGGCGTCGCAGCGGTGGGTGTCGCGGGGGACGTAGACCCCCGAGCTGGCGCACACCGGCATCGCTCCCGGCGCTGCAACGCCGCGGCCGGAGAGGACTGCTCAGAAAGTGGCGTGATCTCATCACAGGGACTCGCGAGCAGCGGGGCGGTCGCGTCCCATCTCGGAGCCGCGGACAACTCACCGGCCGGCTGACGCACTGGCCGCGAGCGCCGGGCACCGACTCGCCTCCGTCGCGGCGCTCCACGGCGGCGTCGTCACGGTCGTCCAGCGCTTACGCTCTGACTGGCGGTCATCCGCTCGGGGGTCGGCGGCGGCGCGGCCCGGAAGGGGAGCTCGCCTGCGCACTCCTCGAAGGCGCCGTCGGTCACGAGCAGGTGGAGGTGGACGTAGAGGCCGAGGTCGCTGCGGAA
>JAUHWG010000026.1 GCA_030424595.1 Polyangia bacterium | reverse complement strand
AGTGCGGCAACGGGATCGTCGAGGAGGACGAGGAGTGCGATGACGGGAACGCCGACAATACGGACGCGTGCACCGACACCTGCCTCGTGGCCGCCTGTGGCGATGGCTATGTTCAGGAGGGGGTCGAGGAGTGCGACGATGCCAACGACGTCGACTCCGACGCCTGCCTGGTCACCTGTGTGCTGGCCTCTTGCGGCGACGGTTACCTCTACGAGGAGGTCGAGGGCTGTGATGACGGGAACGATGTCGACGATGATGACTGCTCAAACAGCTGCGTCGCCGCGACCTGCGATGATGGGGTGAAGAACGCCGCTGAGAGTGATATCGACTGTGGTGGGGGGAGCTGTGAGCCCTGCGCCGACGCGCTCGCCTGCGAGGTCGGGGAGGACTGCGGCTCGGGCTTCTGCGTCGAGGGCGCCTGTCAGACCCCGCGCCACTGTCGCGACGCATTTGACTTCGGCGCGGCGGAGGACGGCGTCTACACCGTCGATCCCGACGGGCCCGACGACCAGTACGCGCCGATCTCGGTCTTCTGCGAGATGACGTTCGACGGCGGCGGCTGGACGGCGATCTACAACATGATGGAGAAGCCGGGCAACAACACGGCCGCGGCGGAGATGTACGCCTCGATCACCTCTTACGCCGCGGCGCAGGAGGTGCTGCCCGACTCGACCAGCGACTCGATCTACAGCCAAGGTCTGGACCTCACGGACTTTTCCGAGGTCGTCTGGGGGTGGGCGCCGTCGTCTGACGATGATGTCTCGCGCTGGGGGCATAAAACGGTCAATGGCGGTCTCGTCAACGCCTGCTATGTCGATACGTACTGTGGCAACTACGCCGACCTCGGGAACATCACCGCGTATCCCGAGAACCTGACGAAGGCCTACAGGACCGGGAGTAACCCGAACTACCCTCATGTTGGCCTGGGCTTCCTCGGTCAGGTGATCACATGGGGCTATGACCTGAACGTCACCCAGTACGGTCACTGGGGCAACTGGTTTACCGACAAGGGTTGCTGTACGACGGGCAATGAGGTGGGTGTGGACACGCCGGGCTGGCGCTACACGATCTACATTCGATAGAGGGCCTATATGGAGGCGCGGCGGCGGGACCAAGGCTCCTGCTCGGCATGGACATCGCTTGACGCGGAGCTGCTTGACGCGGAGCTGCTTCACGCCGATCTCCAGCTGCGGGTGAAAAGCCCGAGGACGAGACCTCGGGCGGTTCGTCGTGGGGCGCGGCCTGCTTGGCGCGGGCGAGGAGCGCGAGCGCGAAGGGGAGGGCGCGCCTCCAGAGTCGCCGGTTGGCGGCGGCGCGTCCGGGTCTCGGCGCGGCCCCTCTGGATTCGGCGGTCTGTCCGCGAGGCTAGCGGCTGCATGCGAGCGACCCGGCCATGATCGTCCGGTCGCGCTGGCCGGCGCCTGTGCCCGCAGTCCTGGAGCGCGAGCGCGCCGATACGGTAGAGTCGGCGCGGTGTCGAAGCGCTCGTCGTCTTGCTGACGGCGGGGTGGGCCGACGCGCCGCCGGTCGCCGAGCTGCGCGAGCTTCACCAGGGATCGACCTGGGCGCTGACGATCCTGCTCGGGGGTGAGCGTCGGGGTCAGAGCGCCGACGCCGGCAACCTGCGGACCTGGGCGACCCGCTACGGCCTGTCGACGCCGGTGTTGATGGACGCCGAGGGATCGTTAGCGGCGGCGATCGACGAGCTCCCGCAGGTGCTCGTGGTCGACGCCAGCGCGCTCGAGATCGTCGCGCGTGGGCCCTCGCTGGTCGCGCCGGCGATCCGCGAGGCGCTCGCCCGCGAGTGAGGTCGCGGCAGTGTTGGCGAGCATTCGCAGGCGCGGCATAGCATTGCCTTCCACTGCTTCCTTGAGTCCCCGAAGGCTCGGCGCACGGACGCTCCACGAGGTGCGCCGACCGCTCAGCAGGCCCGCGGGATGCGTTCGTCGGCCAACTCACCGCCCTTGCCGGGCTTGGCGACGCGAGGTCGGCGGCTGGACGCGCGAAGCCGACCGCGACGCCTCGGCGCGGGCTCAGACGAACAACCCCAACTGTCCAGGAAGACAGGGTCGCGGCGGTGCGCGGGCGCCGTGCAGGAGCCTGGTGATGGCTTCGGGATCCGTGACGACCTCAAGAATCTTCATCCGGCCGCCGCACTTGGAGGCCCCGCTCAGCCCGGCGCGGGTACGGACCTGAAGGCCCCTTAGCAGGCCCGCGAGATGCGTTCGTAGGCCGGTTCACCTTCGGCAGCGCAATTTGGCTATGCTATCGTAGCGGCCTGAGCGGTGTAGTCCCTGTAGCTTCGGCGTCACCCGGCACCAGACACTCCGCTATGCTGAGGGACCTTCCTCCCGATCTGACGAGAACTTCTCCGAGCTTCGGAGCGGGATCATGACCAAAGAGTCTCCAGTACGAGCTTGGGAGCTGGTGGTCTCCCTCCCGGCATTAGGGTTCTGTGCGGTTGTCGCGTACAATCGAAGCCTGATCTATTCGAAGGGGAAGTGGGGTCTATTCAACGATCATAACCTCTCCATTGTCGCTCTTCTGCTGGTGGCGATCATCGCCTTGTTGGTCACCAGGCCATGGCGTACGGCCCGTCGCCTCGGCCCTCAGCCTTCTCAGCGTTCTCCTGGTGACCCTGTGGGGCACAGGGTGGGGACGGTACCAGACGGCCCGACTTGAAGCCCTGCACGCCAACCTCGGGATCACCAGCCACGAGGCAGGGTTGCGCCGCGATTTCAACGGCGATCTGACGGATTACAGGCTGGGCCCCTACTTGGCCGACGATCGGATCCTCTTGGAGACGTTGGCTAAGGAGTCTGGAGAGGTCCTGCTCCAGGATCCTCGGGCGGCTCGGGTCGTCCTGGCGAGCCTGGTTCAGATGGGAGTCTCGGTTCAAGAGCTCAGCTCGACGGACCCCGAGTTTTTGTTGGCTTGCTTAGTGTCTCAAGCCGACCCGCAGCCTTGGCATGGGCTCGACTGGATCGCGGCGCAGGAGAGCGAGGATGGGTTTCATACTGGTCTGTTGACCGAGCAGGACGGCCGCCGGATTGTGGCCCCATTTCTCACGGCTCTCGACCAGCAGGAGCGTCCAACTCTGGAGGCGCTGACCTTTTGCGTCATGAACTACCCGGATCTTTTCTCTGCCGCCGATCGGGATCGAGTCCTGGACGCCTGGGCCAAGAGCTTTGATGAGCTGGAAGACTTGGCGGTGGAGGGCCTCATCATCCGCGAGAAGCTCAAAGAGTTCTTCGCGGGCGCCGAGCGGTTGACCGTGAACATCGAGGTCAGCGGGTCTCCCCCTGCGGCCTACGATCACCAATGGATCCCCAAGACGCTGCCGCAGATGGTGTTAGGCGTGATTCGCTCCTGTGGGGTCGAGCTCCGCGAGGTCCGTGAGCCGAGCAAGGCCGACCTTCAGCTGAAGCTTCATCTCTCCCAGATCGCGCTCTATGATTATCGTCGTCCGAACTACAGCTATGAGGACTACTACGAGTACCGCACGTCGGTGACGAGGCTGGGTGTGACCTGGACTCAACACACGACCAAGATCAAACGGAGCAAACAGGTCTTGGCCGGCTACAGCGATGAGACGAGCTACGCCCCGACCGCGACCCTCCAGCTGACCTATCACGGGCGCACCCTCGACCTGGAGCCTGGCCTGATCTATTGGCACAGCCTCACCTTCGACCACGAGAAGAACGCCTACCGACAATTTGAGTCTGAAAGCTCCTGGAGCCGCACGTGGCCGTTGGGAATTCGAGACACGCTCTTCGAGTATCACTTCATGACCGACCCCGATAACGCTCGTCGCGACTAGCTAGCGCCTTCTACGGCGCAGACGAGCACCACCGTGAAGCGGCGCGGCCGAGGCGAGCCTGTGCTCGTGCTTGACCGAGCGCCGCATGTCCTTATGGACCGCTCGGCTGAGGCGCTCCGAGACCGCGGCGAGGAGCTCGCGGTCGTAGCGAGGCGCACCGCCAAGGGCCCCGAGAAGGAGAGCACCCGAGCGGATGATCGCCATCCTCGGCCGAGCGCACGAGGTCCTCGCCGCCGCGGGTCACGACGACCTCGACCTCGACCTCGACCCCGCGCTCGCAGCTTGCGTCCAGCATTCGCTGCGAGGCCCGCACCTCGCCGCGTCGCGCCCGACACCGAGCCGCCGCCGCACACGGTCTCTGCCCACGGCATGCACTTGCACGCGGCCACGACCGTCGACGGCCGCGACCGCCGATGACTAGAGCGGGTCTGTCGCTACGGGCTCCGCCGGCCCTTCGCCCACGACGCCGTGGAGGCCCTGGGGGCCTGCGGAGTCCGCCAGGTCGCGTTCACACAGCGGCGCGCCGGCAGGGAGTGAGCGGTCCGGCGCGCTCCGACGCCGAGAGGGCCGCGTTTCGGGGCCGAGAATCCTGCGAACTCGTCCGTGAGCTCGCGGCGCGCGGAGGAGCGGCGCGGCTCCAAAGGCGTCGCGGACGAGTTTGCGAGATAGCGTATCCTGCCCCCTAGGCAGCCATCCTCGCGCTTGTCGGCGGACTAAAACAACATGTCTATGTGGTCATGTTTGAATAATTTCTGGTCGTGAGACTTGCGAAACGCGAGAGGTCCCCTATGGTCATTGGTGCTGCGCGCTGAGACGCGAGGGCCCGTCGGCCCGCGACCCGTGCGGCGAAGGAATCCTCATGACCATGCCCGCGACCCGTGGCGCTGTCCGACGCGCCCTCCTCTCCCTCTCCGGCCTCCTCACCCTCGGCCTCACCCTCGGCCTCACCGGCTGTGAGCCGCCGACGCCTCCGCACCCCGATCCTGACCCTGAACCCGGCCAGCGCCTCTCGCCGCCCCTCGATCCTTTTGAGTCCGACGAGTTCGCCTACGGAGAGCCCTGCGACTGTGACGACGCCGAGCTGAGCCCGGTCTGCGGCGACGACGGCATCACCTACTCGAGCACCTGCGCCGCGGCCTGCTCGGGCGCCGAGGTGATCGACGAGGGCGCCTGCGATCTCCTCCTCGACTGCGACTCCGACGCGGACTGCGACCCGCTCGACTACTGCCGCCGCGACGGCGCCTGCGGGGGCCCTGGCGCCTGCGTCCCGCGGCCCGATGTCTGTGACGTCAAGGGCGAGGAGGCCTGCGGCTGCGACGGCGAGACCTATCCCAACAGCTGTGTCGCTGCTGTCATCGGCGTCAGCGTCGCCCACCCCGGCGCGTGCGGCTGCATGTGCGAGCTCATCTACGATCCCGTCTGCGGTGACGACGGCGAGACCTACGCCAACACCTGCCTCGCAGAGTGTGCGGGCGCAGCGGTCGAGCACGGAGGTAGCTGCTCTGGCTACTGCTCGTTCAACGTCGACTGCGGCGAGGGCGAGTTCTGCGATCACGGGCCCGCCTGCGACACGGGCAGGGCCGATGGTGAGTGCGTGCCCAAGCCGACGAGCTGCCTCGAGGACGAGGTCGAGGCATGCGGCTGCGACGGCGAGACCTACAGCAGCGCCTGCGAGGCGAACGCGGCGGGCGTCAGCGTCGCGACGGAGGGTACCTGCGAGGTCCTCACGGCTGATGAGGCGTAGATCCTCCGCGAGCAGCCGAGGGGCGACGAGGAAGCGATACGACCGCTCGACGCGGCCGCCCTGCGCGGGGTCATGAGAGACACGAGGATCCGGTGAGGTCCTAACGACGGACGCGGCCCCAGGTGAGGAGCTCACCTGGGGCTTCGGCATGGCCTGAGGCCGCTGCACCTTGCGAGGAATGTCTGGGATCTTGTACGCAGAAGAGGAGTAGCGCCCCTATCGGCAGGACTTCGACACGCTCCGAAGTTCGACCGGCGATGCGCGTTGTTGCTCATCAAGTGCGCGAGAGACTCGACGGCCGCGACCGCCGATGACCGGGGCCTCCGAGCACCCGGCGCCTCGCCCAAGTTCGCAGCTTGAACGACTTTGCCGCGGAGGTGCCGGTCATCTCGGCGCTCCGTGGTCGTCGTCGTCGCCCGGCGCGGGTCGGTCAGCCTATGATGCCGCGGGTGAACCGCATTCACCCGTCGTCCTCGGTCGCGATCCCGATCGTCGCCAGCCGCGAGCTGGCTCAGGCCCCGCAGCTCGTCGTCCGCTTCGGCGTCGCCCCGGACGGCCTGCCTTGGCACCTCCGCGTGGACCGCTCGCGCGAGCTCGCCAAGCTCTTCCGCGCGGTCTGTGAGGTCTTCGGCGTCCGCCAGCGCGAGGAGCTGCCGCTGCGGGTCCTCGGCGCTGTCGAGAACCACGTCGCCAGCGGCCTGATGGGGATCCACACGATCGAGCTCGACAGCGAGAGCGGCGCCCGCGAGGTCTACGTCAGCCGGCGGGCGATCCGGGACCTCCTGGGTCCGACCCTCCTCAGCCAGGTCATCGCCTCGACCGCGAGCCCGAGCTCCCCGCGGACGGCCCTCTCGAGCCTGCCGGCGATCGACGACGACGCGGAGGCGGTGTCGACCGTCGCGGCGATCGCCGCGTCGCAGGGCGACGAGGCGCTCGCCTCCGCGGTCGAGCAGGCGATCGTCGACGGCCGATCGAGCCGGCGTCTCCTGGTCCCGCTCGTCGAAGCGGGCCCGCTCTCGGGCGCGGTGAACGATGACGTCCGAGTGCTGCGGGCGCCCCGTGGGCCCTTCCGGCCGCTGATCGAAGAGCGCATGACCGCGCTCGGCGCGGTCGAGGCGGTGGTCCGCAGCAACCTCCCCCCCGCCCGGGTGCCGCTCGCCGACGCCGATGCGCTCGGCGAGGCGATCCGCCGGGTCCAGCAGGATCGCTACGGCGGCACTGTCGAGTTTGAGGCTCCCCGCGCCGGGATCCTCGCGGGCCTCGCCGAGATCGCCGCAGGCCTCGAGGGGCTCCACGCCAGCGAGCGGGTCCACGCCGACCTCTCGCCGGGCAACGTTCTCTTCACCGCAGACGCGCCTGTCATCTTCGACAGCCTCGATGTCGTCGCCGGTAGCCCTGCGACGACCGCGACCTTCAGCTGGGCGGCGCCCGAGCAGATCATCGGCCACCCGCTCGACCCCCGCGCTGACGTCTTCGCCCTCGGCAAGCTGGCGACCCGGATCCTCGGCGGTGTCCCCTTCGGCGAGCAGACCCACTATGTCGTCCCGGTCGGCGGAAGCGCGGCGCGGACCGTCGAGCTGCTCAAGTGCGAGGGCGTCTTTGTCGACGTCAGCGGCGGTGCACGGTCGCGACCGTGGCAGATCGCTTGGCAGGAGTTCCTCGGGCGCTGCCTCGCCTACGACCGGACCCGGCGGCCAGAGAGCGGCCGGGCCTTCGCCGACGGTCTCCGTGAACTCCTCGAGGCGTACCCCCCGACGGGCGGGATTTCCTTCGCCGGGAGCTTCGGTCAGATCGTCGAGGTCGAGCAGGGAGGCGCCCGCGGGAGCGCTCGACTTTGTGCGGACTGAGGACGGTCCCGTCGTAGGCTGCGGGCTCGTGACGCCGCTCCTGTCCTGTCGCCTCGCTCGCCGGTCGGATCGGATCGGATCTGGTCTGATCCGACGAGTCGCCCGCGGGTCGGCGACCGCGGATCAGTCGCGCTCTAGCCACCCGCGAAAGCCGGGGAAGATCTGATGGAGGAGCCCGTAGTAGCGCTGGAGATCGGCGAGCGGGACGACCAAGTCTGCGCGTCGGAGATGATGGCGCTCGGACTCCCAGTCCTCGAGCGGGGTGAGGCTCACGCGCAGCGCCTCCAGGTGTTCTGAGAGAGGCGCGGTCACTCCACGGAGCGTGGACGACGGATCATCGTCGCCCCCATCGAGCGCGTCGCGCAGCCAGCGGAGCAGGGCGTCGGCGGCGGCGATGTTTCCATCGGCGGCGTAGGTCGCGGGTCCGTGCGACCAGACCGCGAGACCGGGCGACGTCCGGTCGCGCTGCGCCAAGAGCCCGACGGTGCCCTCGCGCTCGCGCAGCGTCAGGCGAAACCGAGCGACCTTGACCGCGACGCGCTCGTCCGGCGAGAGGAGATCCTGGAGCGCGTGCAAGGCCTGCGGGCTGGGGGGGGGCACGCGCTCGGGCGCCTCGGAGAACCTGCCGGTCACGAGCCCTCGCAGCGGCAACCACGGGATCGCGTCGCAAGGGAAGATCCTAGGGTCGCCGTGGAGTCGACCCACGTGGGCGGAGAGCAGCAGCCGCCAGCTCTGCAACGCGCCGCGAGCGGGCTGCTCGTCGAGCGCGGGCGCGGGCGCGTACCAGCGCGGGGCACACAGCTCGCCAGCGTTGAGCGCTTGCTCGAGGACGTCAGAGACCGCGCCGTCATCGTCCCACAGGATCGTGCGCGCCGTCATCCACAGCCCGCCCTCGCCGTTCATCTCGACCGACACCGCCTCGAGGTGAGCGCGCGCGGCGGTGTCGCGGGCGTCCGCGATCATGCCCCGAAGATGCGGCGTGAGCTCGCGGCGCAGAGACCACGCGGCGGTGCCGGCCGCAGGCTCGGGGAGCATCCGCACCCAGGGCTCGCGGAGCAGGTCGATGACCTCGAACATCGCCTGCTCGAGCGCGTCCTCGTACTCGGCGAGCTCCGCCTCGCTCGGGAGCCTTGGCGTGCTCGAGCCGCTGCTCGAAGCGCGCGGACAGAGCGGGTGGGGCGAAGGCGGGGAGCTCTAGGTGTGCCCGCTCGCGCGGTCCGAGCACGGTCCGAGCGCTGTGCTTGAGGGCTCGGCCCGCCGAGGACACTGTGACGCGCCAATTAACCGCGAGCGCGTCGCCCTCCGCCGGCTCGGCGCCGAGGAGCTCGAGCTCGAGCCTCAGCCCGCCGACGTCGGCGGAGAGGGAGAGCTGGCCCGACGCGAGCTGCTCAGAGAAGCTGCCTGGCTTGAGCTCGAGGGGAGGCGGTTCCACGGCGGGCGAACGATACACTGGACCGCGGGACGTCTGCCGTGGATCGTCCTCCTCGCCGACAGAGCGGCCCGGCACCCAGGCCGTCGCCGTGTTAGGCCTTCGGACGGCCTCTGCGGGCGAGCCACCCGTGGATGAACACAGTCTGGAAGACCCGAACCGGGTCGTCGAACCCGCTCGCTGCGACCAGCGCCTCTACCTCGCCCGGCGTGGCGATGGCGACGGTCTCGCCGACCGACGCGGTCATGTTCTCAACATCCTCCCCTGAGGCCCCGGCGTACCGCCAGGCCTGCTTCCAGAGCTCCATGAGTTCTCCTCCGAGCGAGTCGGCGGCGAGGTCCGCGAAGAGCAGCGGCGCCGCTGGACGAAGCCGGTCGGCGATGCTCTGGAAGAAGCGCTGGCGCTCGGCCGGGTCGACGAGGAAGTGCGAGACGAGCACCGCGGTGGCGGCGTCGAAGAGCCCTTCGTCTGGGTCTGGGAGGGTGTCGAGCGTCCCCTCGTGGAGCACACACCGTGAGTCGAGGCCGGCCTCGACCAGGCGCGCCCGGCAGCGCTCGAGCATCGGCCCCGAGGTGTCCACGGCGGTGAAGCGCCAGCCGGGGAACAGTGGAGCGAGCTCGAGGATCTCCGCGCCGGTCCCCGCGCCAACACAGAGGATCTGCGCGCGCTCCGGCACCTCGCTCAAGGCGAACTGAGTCACCAGGTGGAGGGCGTCGCGCAGAGGCGCGAGGGGGCGGAACTGTGCGTCGTAGCGAGCGGCGTGCGCCTCGTCGAAGGGGTAGGTGGCGGCTTGTGACATGGCGACAGGGTACGCAGGCCTGTCACGCCTGCGCAGAGCGGCGATTGCGTTTCTATCGGCGGATCTATCGGCGTTTCTATCGGCGGATCTTTCGCCTACCCGATGGGCTATGTTCCGAAGCGATGAACGACGCGGGCGGACCCCTGGCGGTCGGTCACCGGCAGCTCGCCGAGCTGCGGTGGCACCCGCCGCGCAGCCACACCGATCACGTGCTCACGTACGTCGCCGCCGGATCCGTCGAGATGCACCTCGGCGAGACTGTTCAGGCGCAGCCAGGGTGCGTCCTCATCTTCCCTGCCGGCGTCCCGCATGAGCCCGTTCGTGGGCACGAGCTCGAGTTTTGGGGGCTCCGATTCTGCGCGAGCTGCTTCGCCCTCGACGAGGGCCACGCGCATATGTCCCCCTTCCACCGGGTCCGACGCGGCGCGCTGCCGATGGTCCGCGTGCCACATGCGCGGAGGGGCCGAGTCCTCGACCTCTTCAGCGACATGGCGAGCGAGCTGCGCGCGGGGCAGCCGGAGTCCGGCGAGCTCCTCCGGTCGATGCTGCTCCTCCTCCTCGCAGAGGTCCGTCGCGCGATGCCAGCCGCGCCCCTACCCAGCGACTCGCCTGGGTTCGTCGTGGACGCGCTCACCTTCATCCAGCGCGAGGCGCTGCGCGGCGTCTCGCTGCGCGACGTCGCCGCAGCGGTCGGTCGCGCGCCGGCTCACGTCGCGGCGACGGTGAAGAAGCAGACCGGTCACACCGTAGGCGCGTGGATCACGTCAATTCGCGTCGCGGAGGCGGCGTCGCGGCTGGTCCACACCGACGACTCCATCGCCGACATCGCCCAGGCCGTCGGCTGGCGGGACCCGACCCACTTCATCCGCCAGTTCCGGAGGGCGTACGCGATCACGCCGGCGGCGTGGCGTCGCAAGCACCGCGGCGACCACGGCGGCCGCTGAGCCCCGACGCATCGCCCGCGCCGACGGGAGAGCTCTGCGCTCCGTCACCTCCACGTCAGGAGCGTGGAGCTGCGGGCGGTTCGGGCGCCTTGGGCGGTCGTAGCCGCAGGGCTCGGATCCTTGATACCCTGCGCGAGTATGCCCCTCCGCGCCGGTCTCCCCTCCAAGACGCTCGCCAGTCTCCTGCCGCTGATGCTCGTCGTCGGCTGTCGCGCAGATCCGCCGGTGGACCAGGAGGAGGACGCGCTCTACCAGGCGAAGATCCGGCGGACGACCCACGGGGTCGCGCATATCGTCGCCGACGATCTGGCCTCGGCCGCCTTCGGCCAGGCCTACGCCTTCGCCGAGGACCACGCCTGCATCCTCGCCGATCAGATCCTCAAGGTCCGCTCCGAGCGGGCGGCCTTCCTCGGCCGCGGCTCCGGAGACCGGCACGTCAACAGCGACCTCGGCTACCTCGCCCTCGGGGTCTACGCCGACGCCGAGGCGATGCTCGAGGTCCAGCCGCCGGAGGTCCGCGGGATGATCGACGGCTACGTCGCCGGCTACAACGCCTACCTCGAGGACGTCGGCGTCGCGGGGGTCCCCGGCTTTTGTCGCGGCGCGGATTGGGTCCGGCCGATCACCGACGTCGATCTCGCGGCCTACTACGTCAGCCTCGGCCTCGTCGCCAGCGGCGGGCAGCTCACCGACTTCATCGCCACCGCCTCGCCGCCCGGCTCGGGCGAGCAGGTCCCGGGGCCGCCGGCGAAGGACCTCCGCACCGCGGCCGAGTCGGGGCTCGGCTCCAACGGCTGGGCGATCGGCGGCGAGCGCTCCCACAACGGCCGCGGCATGGTCGTCGCCAACCCGCACTTCCCCTACTTCGGCGAGCTCAAGCTCTGGGAGAGCCACCTTACGGTCCCCGGCGAGCTCAACGTCTACGGCGCCACCTTGATCGGGGTGCCGGGCACGCTGATCGGCTTCAACGAGGCGGTCTCCTGGACCCACACCTTCTCGGTCGAGGGCAACCGCTTCACCCTCTACACCGTCGATCTCGTCCCCGGTGAGCCGACCAAATACTACTACGACGGCGATGTCCGGGAGATGACCTCCGAGGACTACACGATCGCGATCCGGGCAGAGGACGGCTCCTCGACCGAGCTGACCAAGACGGTGTGGTCGACCCACTACGGGCCGGTGCTCAACGTCAACGACTTCGGCTGGAGCGAGGAGGTCGCGGTCTCCTACCGCGACGCCAACCGCGGCAAGTACAACATCATCGCCCAGTGGCAGTCCATGAACCGGGCCAAGAGCCTCGCCGAGTTCCAGCAGGTCTTCGCCGATCTCGACGGCGTGCCCTGGGTCCACACGATGGCCGCCGGCAAGGACGGCGAGGTCTTCTACATCGACGGCGCGAGCACGCCGAACCTCAGCCAGGCGGCGATCGACGGCTGGAAGCAGTCGATCGAGGACGGCGAGCTGCTGCCGGTGCTGCTCTACGATCAGGCCGGCGCGGTGGTCCTGGACGGGTCGTCGTCGGTGAACGAGTGGGTGATCGAGGCCGGCGCTCCCGGGGCGACCGTGCCGATCTCCAAGGTCCCGCAGCTCGCTGGGCGGCGCGACTTTGTCATGAACGCCAACGACAGCCACTGGCTGACCAACCCAGCGCAGCCGCTCGTCGGCTACTCGCCCCTCCACGGCGGCGAAGAGGTCCCGCAGTCGCCGCGGACGCGGATGAACCTGGTGATGCTCACCGAGGCAGCCGCGGACGGTGCCTCGGGCGCGGACGGGCTCTTCGACGTCGACGAGCTCAAGGGGGCGATCCTCGGCAACCGGTCGATGATGAGCGAGCTCCTCCTCGCCGACGTCGTCGCCCGCTGTCAGGGCGCGGGTCCGGTGATGGTCGACGACATGAGCGTCGACATCGGCCCCGCCTGCGCGGCCCTGGCCGGCTGGGACGGCCTCTACGATGTCGACAGCGTCGGCGCGATCGTCTGGCGCGAGTTCGTCGGCGCCTTCAACACTGAGCACATCAAGGACTCGGGGCCGCTCTTCGCCAACGGCTTTGATCCGGCCGATCCGATCACGACGCCCTATGGCCTGCGCCCGCCGCCCGAGGATGACGGCGCCGACACGGTCCTGCAGAAGCTCGGCCGGGCGGCGGCCAACCTCGGCGAGGCCGGGATCGCGGTGACGACCCCCCTCGGCGACGCGCAGTACGTCGAGCGCGGGGGTCAGCGCTTCCGGATCCACGGCGGCCAGGCCGCTGACGGCGTCGCCAACCAAGTCTTCTACGGATCGCTGAGCACCTCCCTGGAGCCGCGGCCGAGCCGCGGCGAGGTCGTCAGCGAGGTGACCGATCTCGCCGCCGACGGCTACCTGGTGACCTACGGCAGCAGCTTCGTCATGGCGATGGAGTTCACCGACGACGGCCCCCGCGGCGAGGCGATGCTCACCTACGGGCAGAGCGACGATCCCGAGTCGCCGCACCACACCGATCAGATGAAGGCCTTCTCCGCCAAGGAGTGGCGGCCGATCGCCTTCACCGAAGAGGCGATCGCCGCCGACCCGGAGCTTCGCGAGTACGAGGTCAAGGGCGGCAAGGCGGACGCCGAAGCGGCCGCGCCTGTGGAGGGCGAGTAGGCCGCGGGCGCTCCTCACCCCGAGACGCACACCATGGAACGATCACGCCACGGAGGGCGGAGTGTCTACGCAGGGATCTTCTTGGTCGCCCAGTCGACCCTGATCCTCGAGATTCTCCTGACACGGATCACCTCGGTGATCGCCTGGTACCACCTCGCCTTCTTCGTGATCGCCCTGGCGATGTTGGGGATGACGGCGGGGGCGGTCGTCGTCTTCCTCCGGCCGCAGTGGTTCGAGCCTTCGGCGATAGGGCGGCGCCTCGCCCAGAGCGCGCTGTGGGGGGCGATCATCGCCCCCTTGGCCCTCGCCTGGGTGATGGCGTCGCCGCTGGTCGCGGTCACCGACTTCATGAGCTTCTTCGCCCTCCTCGTGACGGGCGTCGCCCTGGCGCTGCCCTTCGCCTTCTTCGGCGTGACCCTGACGCTGGCGCTGACCCGAGCGGGGCTGCCTGCGGGGCGGGCCTACGGGGTCGATCTCGTCGGCGCGGCCGCGGGGGCGGTGCTCGTGATCCCGCTCTTGGATCTGGTCGACGGCGGCTCGGCCTCGCTGGTCGCGGCCTCGGTCGCCGCGGTCGGGGCGACGGCCTTCGCCCTCGGCGCGGGCGAGCGCAAGCTGGCGCTGCGCGGGGGGATCGTCGCGGCGCTCCTCCTCGGCGCAGGCGGCCTCAACAACGCCGCTGAGCATGCGCCGCTGCGACCCTCCTGGATCAAGGGGGTCCGCGAGGATCCGGCGCTCGTCGACATCATCACCTGGAACACCCACTCGCGGGTCGACGTCTCGCCGGTGAAGACCGAGGCGCCGATGCTCTGGGGGCGGGGGCGGAACACGCCGCCGGAGCTGCTGGCCCCGCGGCGCCTGCGGACGATCCGGATCGACGGCGCCGCCGGGACGCCGATGATCGACTTCGCCGGCGGCCCGAGCGAGCACGCCTACCTCGACTGGGACATCGCCACCTTCGCCCATCGCATACGCCCGGAGGGGGCGGCGGCGGTGATCGGCGTCGGCGGCGGGCGAGACGTGCTGGCGGCGCTTCGCAGCGGTCACACGCCGGTCGTCGGCGTCGAGCTCAACCGCGACATCGTCGATCTCCACCGCCGTCGCCTCCGCGACTTCTCGGGGATCGCCGCGGTCCCCGGGGTGGAGCTGGTCTCCGACGAGGCCCGCGCCTTCCTCACCCGGGATCCGCGGAGCTACTCCGTGATCACGATGTCGCT
Organism: Polyangia bacterium; assembly: GCA_030424595.1. Lineage (GTDB taxonomy): Bacteria > Myxococcota_A > Polyangia > Nannocystales > Nannocystaceae > JADJRG01. The sequence continues at coordinate 154,199 of JAUHWG010000026.1, read as the reverse complement.
CATCGACACCTGGGCGGCGACCGGGGCCGGGGCCTACTCGCTCTCGGAGAACGGCCTCTACACGGTCGAGGGGTGGGAGCGGATCACCTCGCGCCTCGCCGACGACGGGATCTTCACGGTCTCACGCTGGTACAAGCGCGACGCGCCGGGGGAGACCGCGCGGATGATCGCCCTGGCGATGGAGGTGCTCTGGCGCCGCGGCGTCCGCGATCCGCGGGCCCACCTGATCGTCCTCCAGGAGCGGCAGATCGCGACCTTGCTCCTCTCGCCCAGCCCCTTCAGCGAGGGGGATCTCGACCGTATGCAGCGCGAGGCGGTCCGCCTCGGCGTCAACATGCTGATGACCCCGCGCCGCCTGCCGGCCCACCCGCTCCTCGCCGAGCTGGCCCAGCTCCCCGATCGCGACTCGCTGTGGCGCTGGGCCGACGCCCAGCTCTTCGACCTGACCCCGCCGACCGACGACCGCCCCTTCTTCTTCTCGATGCTCCGGCCGCAGGTGTGGCTGCGCGGAAACGTCGACACCCGCGGCCTCGACCACGCCTTCCTCGGCAACCTGCGGGCGACCCAGACGCTTGTCTACGCGACCCTCGCCGCGTCGCTCCTGACCGCGCTCGCGATCCTGATCCCGCTGGGGATGCGCCGCCGCGAGCTCTACGCCCTGCCCAAGCGGGAGCTCTTCGCCGCCGCCTCCTACTTCGGGCTTATCGGCCTCGGCTTCATGTTCGTCGAGATAAGCCTCCTCTCGGTGGTCGGGGTCTTCCTCGGTCATCCGACCCTGTCGCTGGCGGTCGTGCTCGGGGGGATCATCGCCGCCGCGGGCGTCGGCTCACTCCTCTCGGAGCGCTTCGCGGTCGAGGAGAGCCGCGCAGCCTGGCTCTACCCGCTCGTCCCGGCGCTCCTGATCGCCGCGGTGATCGTCGCGACGCCGCCGGTGACGGCGATGTTCGCCGGCGCGGGGACGGGCATGCGGGCGCTCGTCTCGCTCGCCCTGATCGCGCCGCCGGCCCTCGGCATGGGCCTGGGCTTCCCCCTCGGCCTCCGCCTGATCCGCGCCCGCGGCCACGCGGTCGACCTCGGCCCCTGGATGTGGGGGATCAACGGCGCCTTCGGGGTCTGCGCCAGCGGCCTGGCCCTCGGGACATCGATGGTCGCAGGGATCCCGGCGACCATGGGGGTCGGCCTGCTCTGCTACGTGGCGCTCCTGCCCGCGACCTGGGTGCTCTCCCGCCGTGCCTAGCACCCCGCCGATAGAGCGCGGCTCCGGCCTCCTCGGGCGCCTGGTCGTAGGCGAGCCCGAGCACGGCCCCCTGAGCCCATGGCTGGTTCGGCGGCCCCCGAGCGGCGAGGGGCCCGATGCCTGAGAAGACGAAGACGAAGACGGCGGAGTCCGGCGTCCACGTCGGCGAGGACGGCGTCCCCCGCTGTTGGTGGGCCGGCGACGACCCGGAGTACCAGCGCTACCACGACGAGGAGTGGGCCCTGCCGATGGGCGACGACCGCCGGCTCTTCGAGAAGATCTGCCTCGAGGGCTTTCAGGCGGGCCTCTCGTGGCTGACGATCCTCCGCAAGCGACCGCGCTTTCGCGAGGTCTTCTACGACTTCGACCGCGAGCGGGTCGCGGCGATGGGGGAGCCGGAGATCGCCCGCCTCCTCGCCGATCCTGGGATCATCCGCCATCGCGGCAAGATCGAGGCGACGATCGGCAACGCCCAGCGGGCCTGCGCCCTGGCGGAGGAGTTCGGCTCCTTGGCGGCGTTCTTCTGGGGCTTTGAGCCGCCCGCGTCGGAGCGTCCGCGGCTGCTCACGCGGGCGACCCTCGGCGCGCTCAGCCAGACCCCGACGTCGAAGGCGCTGAGCCGCGAGCTCAAGCGCCGGGGCTGGCGCTTCGTCGGGCCGACGACCTGCTACGCGTTCATCCAGGCGATGGGCATGGTCAACGATCACGTGCGGGGCTGTGCGGCTCGATCGCGGGTGAGCGAAGCCAGAGCGGCGTTCGCTCTGCCCCGCCGCTGCGAGTGAACGAGCGGAGCATTCCCGCGTGTCGCCCTCTCGTGTAGGTGTTTCCGAGGACAGGTTTCCCGAGGACAGGGTTCCCGAGGACAGGTTGCCCGAGGACAGGTTGCCCGAGGACAGGGTTCCCGAGGACAGGGTTCCCGAGGACAGGTTTCCCCGAGGACAGGTTTCCCGAGGACGGCTCCCCGAGGACAGGTTGCCCGAGGACAGGTTGCCCGAGGACTGCTTCCCCGAGGACAGGTTGCCCGAGGACAGGGGTCCCGAGGACAGCTTCCCCGAGGACTGGGGGGGCCCGAGCGCTGGCGTGCCCGTGCCCGCGTCTCACGTGTCCGGGCTGAGCGGGAGCGACGTGCGAGAGATCGACAGGTCGGGCGCGGGAGCACACATCTCCGATCCGCCGAGATCCAGCGCGGAACCCTGGACGATGGCGTTTGCGCGGCTGCATAACCGCGGTCCTACGCAGGAATTACCGCGCGGACTTGGTAGTCTAGCGTCGTGGCAGGGGAGGTCGCCAAGCAGAGCGCGAGGGCCGGCGAGCGGATGCTCGAGGAGCTGCTCGCGGGGGCGCAGAGGCGCGGCGAGGCCGGGATGTCGCTCGCGCGCTGTGTCGTCTGCGCGGTCTTCCTGGCGATGCACGTGCCGATGCGCGCGGGCCTGATGGCCGAGGGGGACCCGAAGTCGTGGATCCTCGTCGGCGGGCTCTTGGTCGGGCTCTTGCTCTCCTTTGACGGCCTGCGTCGTAGTCGCAGCGGCAACATCACCATCGGCGGTGTCTATGTCTCGGTGGCGATCGACGCCTTCATCGTCTACCTGACGATCATCACCGGCGTGATCTGGCCGCACGAGGGCTACATCGGCCTCCTGCGCGAGCACGAGCCGGCGATCATCTACATCGCGATCGTCGCCTCCGGGATCCGCCTGTCTGAGCGGGGGGCGATCTTCGGCGGGATCGTCCACGCGCTGGGCCTCGTCATGCTCCTCGTCGTCGACGTGGCGCTCTGGGGCGACAGCCTCCGCTACTCCTACCTCGAGATCGTCTTCGCGGCGGCCTTCGTCGTCGTCGCCTCGATCATCTCCTACAGCATCGCCTACCGGACCCGGCACCTCCTCGTCGAGGGCGGCAAGGCGGCGGTGGTCGCCGAACGGGTCCGTCATCGGCTCGGGATCTACGTCTCGGAGGCGATCGCGGACGATGCGTTGGGGACCGCAGATCTCGAGCTCGGCGGCGCGTCGGTGGAGGCGGCGATCCTCTTCTCCGATCTCCGAGGCTTCACCCGCTACGCCGAGAAGCTCGCGCCGGAGCGCCTGGTCGAGGAACTCAACGGCTACTTTCAGGCGATGGTCGCGGCGATCCGGGCGGAGGGGGGCCACGTCGACAAGTACATCGGCGACGCGATCATGGCGGTCTTCGGCGTGCCAAAGCCCCGTGGGGACGACGCCGCCCGGGCGATCCGCGCCGCCGCCGGCATGCGCAGGGCCCTCGTCGTCCACAACGCCGAGCGGGCGCGGCGCGGGCTACCGCCCTTCGAGCACGGGATCGGCGTCCACTACGGGGCGATGGTCGTCGGCAACATCGGCACCCCCGAGCGCATGGAGTACACGGTGATCGGCGACGTCGTGAACGTGGCCAGTCGCCTCGAGTCGGCGACGAAGGGCGAGAGCTTCGACATCTATGTCTCGGTCGACGCGGCTCGGGCCGCCCAAGCTGCCGAGGCGGAGCTCCCAGGGCTCAGCGAACATGCGCCGTTGAGCGTGCGCGGGCGCTCGGAGTCGCTCGGGGTCTATACGATCGATGAGTAGGCGTTGTTCGCCAGCGATACAGCGATCTCGATGGCCGTCGGTTCGTTGCTTGGATGTCTGCGTCTGCGCGAGGTTCGCCTAGGCCTAGGTAAACCAGCCGAAGCGCGTCGTTCTTGGCCTCCGTCTGGACAACTTCAGGTACATGTTCAGGTATGGAGTTCTTGCTGGACCTCTTCATGGCCGGACTCTGTGCCAGCACTGCACTCGCCGCGGTGTGGGGATGGAGAGCCGCGAAGAACCGACAGGTCAAACAAGCTCTTCGCAATGCCCGCGGAGTTCACATTGGTGAGTATCCAAATGGCGCGAGGAGGCGCATTGTTGGCGAACTCTCGCTGCTCGACGACGCGCTCACCGCCCCCCTCTCGGGACGGCGCTGCGCCGGGTACGTCGTGGCGGTCGAGCACAGCCGTGGCGATAGTACAGTCGCGTATGAGATGAAGTGCGTCTCCTTTGTCATCCGCGACATGACCGGTCGGGCGATCGTCCATCCCGAGCATGTGAGGGTTGCCCTTGCGACTCGCGATTATTCGACGTCCTCTTGGTCAGAAAGCCCGACTTCGCGGGAATACGCGCTCCTGCGACGGCTCGCCGCGGAAGATCTGGAAGAACTCATGAACTTCGAGCTGCGCTTTCGCGAGGGGGTGCTCGAGCCCGGGGCGTTCGTCGCCGTGCTCGGGCATGGCGTCGTCTCCCTCGACGAGGCCGTTGACAGGGTGAACGAGCATCACGGAGGCTATCGAGAGCCTGCGGGACAGACCAAGGTGACGATCAGCGGAAGCTCCCGGGCTTCGGTGCTCATCAGCGATGACCCGAGCGTTCTCCTGGATCCCCACGCCGCCGCCTGAGGCAGTGGACGGTCGACCGCGTCGACCTCGACGTCAGCGCTCACCAGCGGAGGCAAGAGCGCGCGCGCGGTGAGGTGATCATCGTCCGCGATGCGGATGACCTTGTGGTGGATGCGGTTCTTCATGGTGTCGTCTCTCTCTCGGGCCGCGGCCCGCGGGGGTTGTCGCCGACTGCAGGCCTGGTCCACGACGTGTGGAGCAGCGCTCGCAGGGGAGGGTCTATCGACGCAGCGAGCGGCCGTTGGCCGTGCTCGCCTGGTCTGTAGAGGGAATGACGACCTGGCCCCCTTTGATCACCGCGCTCAGAATTTTCTTCGAGTCGCCGATGCGACGCGGGCAAGGACCGGATCCGGCGGCGACCATCCACCCCGAGCTCCCTATGACCCTCCGCGACGCGTCCACCGGCCTCCTCCTCCTCCTCGGGCTCGCCGCCTGCAAGGGGACGGGGCCCCAGGAGGGGCCGCCTCTCCCCCCGCCGATCGCGTCGACGGTCGAGCTCGTCGACGAGCGCGGGGGGCTCGCGCTCGCGGACGAGGGGTGGGGTGATGGGGCGAGCGCGCTCGTCTACCTCGATCAGGGGTGGGGCCGCTCGAGACGATCTGGTACTACTTCGCGGATCAGGGGTCGGCGCTGCTGCCCTACGACACCCTGGTGCACCTGGAGCAGCCTGGGAGCGACGAGTTCGCCGACTCAGGGACGAGCAGCTCGTCGGCGCTTCTCTTGAGCACTCTTCCTTGCGATCTTGCGATCTTGCGAGAGGAAATTCTGATGAGCCCTTGCGGGCGGCGCGAGAGCACTCGGTGCTCGCGCCAGGGCCTGCTAGGCGTCGTTCTCTGGAGCCGGCTCGTCGGCGGTGTCGGCCTCGGCGCTCGGCTCTAGCTCGGCATCGTCTTGGGAGTCGCCCGCATCACCTGTGTCGGTCGCTTCCTGAGCTTGATCCTCGGACCCGGCCTCGGGGGCGTCCGCACTGTCTGCGGCGATCGGGGCGGTCTCGGTCTCACTCTCGGTGTCAGCCTCACCTGCGGCGTCCGAGGCATCCGCGGCCTGCGAGCTCGCGTCGCTCCCGGCCCAGAACGCCTCCATCGCGGCGACGGTCTCGGGGAGCCGCTCCCAGTGCGGCAGGCCGCGGGTCGGGACGATCCGGATCGCCCGCCACTGCTCGTTGCGGGACATGATCTCGGGGAGCCGCTCAAAGCTGACGTGGGCGTCCTGATCGTAGACGACGAGGGTCGGCCGCGGGAGGCGGACGTAGGTGCTCTCGGCGATCGCGGGGGTGAAGAGTCGGCCGCTGATGAAGCAGAGCGGGGCGTGGACGGCGTCCTTCTGGTGGGAGGTGAGGAAGGCGTAGTTCAGCAGGCCAGGGTCGACGTCGCCGGCGTGGGAGCGCCCGAGGAAGTACTTGAGGCTCGGCCGCGAGGCGATCAGATCGTAGAACGCTTGGCGCCAGAGGCTGACGCTGAAGGCGCTGTGGAGCCGCCGGGCGCGGGGGGTGTTGCCGCCCCGCTCTTCGCTGCTGAGGCCCGTCGGCGAGATCAGGGTCAGGCTGTGGAAGGCCTCGGGGCGGAGGTTGGCCGCGAGCGCCGAAAACTCGCAGCCGAGGGAGAGGGCGACGACATCCGCGGGGGTGCCGACCTTGGCGGTCAGGAAGTCGATGATCGCGTCGCGGTAGAGCGTCGGCGCGTAGTCGCGGTCGCTGCGATCGGAGGTGCCGAAGCCCGGGAGGTCGAGGGCGAAGACGGGGCGGCTGCCGCGGAAGTGCTCGAAGAGCGGGCGCATCTCGTAGGCGGAGGCGGCCGCGTTGACGCTGTGGATCAGGACCAGCGGCCGACCGCTGGCGGTGCGGTCCTTGTAGTAGCCGAGCTTGCCGGCGACGCTGGAGAAGTGCTCGTGTTCGGCGGCGAGGGCCGGCGGCAGGGGCACCTCGTGGTCGATCGCGAGGCGGCTGTAGGCGATCCAGCCAGCGGCGGTCGCGAGGAGCGGCGTCGCCACGTTGGCGGCGCCGTAGCGGAGGAGATGGAGCGGCGAGAGGAGGCTCATAGCGGTTTTCTGGCCGCAGATGCGGCCTGCGCCTTGTGTGGCACGGAGAGGCTGCAGGGGCGAGCGAAATGGGTGCGAAGCTCCTCGGCTGGCGGCTCCTAGGCCAGGAGAGGGGGCCCGCGGCCCCTGCGCGTTGTTTGCGCAGCACACGCCGAGCGGAGCCGAAGCGCGGCCCTCTTCCTGAGCTCGCCGCAGCTCTCGGCGACGCTCCGGCGGCCTGGGACGGGGGTGCCACCTTCCGCACGAAGGTGAACCGCCCTGGAGGTCATGCGGGCCTTCGATGTCGTGATCGGGGCGTTATCATCGCCGCGATGTCCGATGAAAGCCATCTGGGGGGGAGCGCGTTGGTCGAGCTTAGGATCGACGGCAAGCAGGTCCGCGCGCCGGCGGGCTCGACGATCCTCGAGGCCGCCAAGGCCAACGGGATCGAGATCCCCGTGCTCTGCCACGACGATCGCTACAGGCCCGTCGGGGTCTGCCGGATGTGCGTCGTCGACGTCGGCGGCCGGGTCTTGGCGGCGAGCTGCGTCCGGCCGATCGAACCCGGCATGGAGGTCACGGCGACCTCGCCGGCGCTGGACAAGCACCGGACGATGCTGACCGCGCTGCTGATGGCGGACCAGCCCGAGGAGCCGCGGCAGCGCCGGGTGACAGGGAACCTCCTCCACGGCCTCGCCGATCGCTACGGCGTCCGCGGGGGCCCGGGCTCCGACGGACCGCTCGGGCTGCCGCGCGGCGGCGGACGACCCGGCGACGTCTCTTCGCCGGTGATCGGCGTCGATCATCAGGCCTGCATCCTCTGTGATCGCTGCGTCCGCGCCTGCGACGAGGTCCAGTCGAACGACGTGATCACCCGGACCGGCAAGGGCTACGGGGCGAGGATCGCCTTTGATCTCGACCTGCCGATGGGGGAGTCGAGCTGCGTCTCCTGCGGCGAGTGCATGGACGCCTGTCCCACCGACGCGCTGGTCAACAAGGAGCTGGCGGCGCCGCTGGTCTCCCCCGACAAGCTCCGCCAGGTCGACACGCTCTGCCCCTATTGCGGCGTCGGCTGCTCGGTCACCGCCCACGTCGACGACGGCCGCAACAAGGTCGCCTGGATCGACGGCCGCGACAGCCGGGTCTCGGACCGTCGGCTCTGCGTCAAGGGCCGCTACGGCTTTGACTACGCCAGCCACGGCCATCGCCTGACGGTGCCGCTCATCCGCCGCGAGGGCTCCTATCCCAAGGGATCGCTGTCGAGCGCGCTCGAGCGCGAGGAGGATCGGGGCGGCGTCGGGGCAGGGAAGGGAGAGAAGGGAAAGAAAGGAAAAAAGGGCCGCAAGGGCGGTCGTCGTGCCGGCGGTCTCGTCGACTACCGCGAGGTCCTGCCCCACTTCCGCGAGGCGACCTGGGACGAGGCGCTGGAGCTGGTCGCTCAGCGCCTGCTCAAGATCCGGGGCGAGCACGGCGGCGACGCGCTCGCCGGCTTCGGCTCCGCCAAGTGCTCCAACGAGGAGGCGTACCTCTTCCAGAAGCTCATCCGCGCTGGCTTCCAGACCAACAACATCGACCACTGCACCCGCCTCTGCCACGCCTCGTCGGTCGCGGCGCTGATGGAGATGATCGGCTCCGGCGCGGTGTCGACGACCTTCCGCGACATCGAGAACAGCGACGTCGCCCTCCTCACCGGGACCAACACCACCGCCAACCATCCGGTCGCGGCGACCTTCATGAAGGCGGCGGCGAAGCGCGGGACCAAGCTCATCGTCGTCGACCCGCACAGGCCGGAGATCGCCGACCACGCCTACCGCTACGTCCGGATCCGCCCCGGCAGCGACGTCGCCTTCTACAACGGGGTGATGCACGAGGTGCTCCGTCGCGGGCTCGTCGATCAGTCCTTCATCGACGGACGGACCGAGGGCTTCGCCGGGCTCAAGGAGGTGATCGATCGCTACCCGCCCGCGCTCGCGGCGAAGATCGCCGGCGTCACCGAGGAGGAGATCGTCGACGTCGCGGTGACCTTCGGCTCAGCCGAGGCGGCGCTGGTCTTCTGGGGGATGGGGATCGCCCAGCACACCCACGGCACCGACAACGCGCGCTGCCTCATCGATCTCGTCCTCCTCACCGGCAACGTCGGTCGCCCGGGCACCGGCCTCCACCCGCTGCGGGGGCAGAACAACGTCCAGGGGGCGAGCGACGCCGGGCTCATCCCGATGGTCTTCCCCGACTACCAGTCGGTCGCCGACGACGCGATCCGGGCCCGCTTTGAGGAGGCCTGGGGCGTCTCGCTCGACCCGAAGCCGGGGCTGACCGTCGTCGAGATCATCGCCGCCGCGCTCAAGTCCGAGATCCGCGGGATGTACATCATGGGGGAGAACCCCTTCATCTCCGACCCGAACTCGAACAAGGTCCGCAGGGGGCTGGCGGCGCTCGACTTCCTCGTCGTCCAGGACATCTTCCTGACCGAGACCGCGGAGTTCGCCGACGTCATCCTCCCGGCGTCGTCCTTCTTCGAGAAGCTCGGGACCTTCACCAACACCGATCGCCGGGTGCAGATCGGGAGGCCGGTGATGGCCCTGCCCGGGGAGGCCCGGCAGGACTGGGAGATCACCTGTGAGATCGGCCGGAGGATGGGCGTACCTGGCTTTGAGTTCAGCTCGGTCGAGGCGGTCTTCGACGAGTTTTGCGGCCTCACCCGCAACTACAAGGGGCTGAGCTACGCGCACCTCGGCGCCGAAGGCAAGCTCTGGCCCTGCCCGGACCCCGCGGGCAGCGACGGGACCGTGGTGCTCTTCAGCGAGAGCTTCCCGAGCGGCCGGGGCAAGCTCGTCGGGGCTGAGTTCGCGCCGCCGGCGGAGCTCCCCGACGAGGAGTATCCGATCGTCCTGACGACCGGGCGCCTGCTCGAGCACTGGCACACCGGGACGATGACCCGGCGCTCGGCCGCGCTCGGGGCGATCGAGCCGGAGCCCTACGCGACGATGCACCCCGACACCCTGGCGAAGCTCGGGATCAGCGACGGCGAGTGGGTCGACGTCACGTCGCGGCGGGGGACGATCAGCCTGAAGGTGCGCTCTAGCCGGGCGCCCGGGGTGGGTGCGATCTTTATCCCCTTCTGCTGGCGCGAGGCGGCGGTCAACACCCTGACCAACGACGCGCTCGACCCCGACGGCAAGATCCCCGAGTTCAAGTACTGCGCGGTCAGGGTGGAGCGCGGGGAGAGCCTGGAGGCGGGGGCGCCGGCCGCCGAGTGAGCGATGGCGGTCGTTGAGCTCGCGATGGTCCTCGCGGCCGTCAGCTACGGCGCCTACCGGCTCGTCCGCTCGCAGGCGTCGGCGCGGCGCTATCTCGAGGACGGCGACGAGCAGCCGCTGGAGCTGGATCACCTCCCCTCGTCGCTGCGACGCTTGGCCCAGGACACGCGGACCCTGAGGATCTCGCTTGAGAGCCCGATCCGCTCGATCCGCGAGCTCCTCCACACCGACATCACCCGCACCCACGAGGACATCGAGTCGATCGACCACGCGCTGATGGAGGCGAGCCGGCAGGTCAACGAGTGGCTTGCGATGGTCGACCGGCTGCCGGAGCGCGACCGCCAGCGCTTCGAGGAGGTCGGCGGTTCGGCGGACACGGTGCGGGCGGCGCTCAGCGCCGAGAACGGGGCCTTCGAGCGCGGCCGCTTCCGCGTCGAGGGCAAGCCGACGTTGGATCTGCGGATGATGGCGCTCGGCCGGGAGCTCATGCGGATCGAGGCGGCGCTCCAGGTTCGCTCGCGGATCTATCGCTAGCTCGGCTGGCTCGGCTAGGTCGGCTAGGTCGGCTAGGTCGGCTAGGTCGGCTAGGTCGGCTAGGTCGGCTAGGTCGGCTAGGTCGGCTAGGTCGGCTAAGTCCGCTAGTTTGGGTGGGGAGAGTTCGGCGTTGAGCTCCGTCGTCATCTCGCGGCCCTGCGCCTGGCCCTGCGCCTGGCCCGGCGCCTGGCCCGGCGCCTGGCCCGGCCACGAGGAGGTGAGGGTGGTACGTTCGAGCCGCGCGAGCTCGCCCGGCGACGGGGAAGAGAGGACGTCATGGACGACACAAAGGACTATCTCGGGCTTCTCCTCAGCTTTGATGGCTCGTTCAACGACTACGAGGCGATCGATGAGGAGGCGCTCGACGTCGACGCCCTCCTCGGGCGGAGGATCCCTGCGGGCCACCTTCGCGGGGTCGGGATGCACGGCTCCGGCTCGATGATCGCCCTGTGGCGCGTCGACCCGGCGACGCCGTGGGTCGAGGCGCCGGCGGTCTGGCTGGACTCGGAGGGGGAGCCGATGGCGCCGATCGCCCGGTCGCACTCCGAGCTCCTCGCGCTCCTGACCATGGACACCGGGGCGATCTACGACGCCCTCAAGGAGGCGCTGAGGCCCCGCTCGAAGGGCCGGGGCTGGAACAAGCGGACCGCCGCGGAGATCGAGGCGGCGGCTGACGACTACGAGGATCACCCGCGCTACGTCGCCGCGATCCGAGAGCTGGGGGTCAAGCCGCTCTTCAACGCCTTCGACGTGGTCAAGGCCGCGGTCGCCGAGCACGGCACGGTAACAGCCTGGGCGCAGGGTTTTCCGCCCGCCTGAGCCAGAGTGTGAGAGGGCAGGGCAGGGCAGGGGGGAGGAGCGGGGCCAGGGGAGCGCGGCCAGAGGAGCGCGGCCAGAGGAGCGCGGCGGGGCTGAGCGGCCAGGGCGGCGCAGGGCAGCTGCGGAGCTGGGAGTCGCCTCGGAGCGAGGAAGAGCGGCAGAAGCGGCAGAAGCGGCAGAGCTGGGGACAGCTTCATCCCAGCGGACGTCGCCTCGCTGCCCGTCGAGCGGCGGCTCTCCGCTCGGGCCCTGTGGATCCTCGGTTTCGGGGGCGCGCCTTCCGTGCGAGAGTCCTCGGCGATGCGCACGTCGGGGCTCCTCATCTCGCTCCTCCTCGCGGTCTCCGGGTGCAAGGCCGGCGGATCGACGGCGACGCCCAGCGCCGAGGGGGCTCCGGCTGCGGTCGACGCCGACGAGCACGCGTTTTACGACGGCGAAGGCCGAGCCGCGACCCTCGAAGAGTTCGTCGCTAGCGTCGCCGACGTCGACCTCGTCGGCTTCGGCGAGCTCCACGATCACCCGGTCGGGTCGCGGGTGGAGCTCGAGCTGCTCCAGGCGATGGCCGGACAAGCGCGCCCGGTCGCGCTGGCGATGGAGTTCTTCGAGGCCGACACCCAGGGGGCGCTTGACGACTACCTCGCGGGGCGGATCGACGAGGCTGAGTTTCGTCAGCGCAGCGGTCGAGATGAGCGCTACGACGCCTCGCACCGCCCCTTGATCGAGCTGTGCAAGGAGGCAGGGATCCCGGTGATCGCGGCCAACGCCCCGCGGCCGCTGGTCACGGCCTACCGCAAGTCGAAGCTCGACTACTCCGACTATCTCGCGAGCCTCACGGAGGAGGAGCGGGCCCTCCTCCCGCGCTCGTCGGTCCCGCCGGACGACGAGTTCAAGCGCCGCTTTATGGAGCTCATGGGCCCCAAGCGAGGGCCGAGCTTCTACCGGAGCATGGCCCTGTGGAACGACGCGATGGCGGAGTCGATCGCGGAGTTCCGCGCTAGCCACAGCGACCACCGGGTGCTCCTGATCGTCGGCGAGTTCCACGTCGCCGCCCACCTCGGGACGATGAAGGAGTTCGTCGCCCGGCGCCCGGAGGACCGGACCAAGGTCCTGTCGATGAAGATCGCCCGGGGGGAGCCGATGGCCTTCGCTGAGGACTTTCGCGGTGAGGCCGATCTGATCCTCGCGGTCCGCGCTCCGCCGGCGACGTGACTTGGCGGGGCTGGCCGTCGTCGTCTCCGGTGGTCATCGCCGCGGGTTCGCGCATCGCGGGGCCGGGCGCAGCTCGATCTCGTCCCGCCGACGCACCCGCTCCGTTCATAGGGGACCCGAGCGTCGTCCGATGGGGGCGCAGCGGCTCGCGATCACGAGCGGCGCGAATCCGCTCGGGGACAGGTTTGGGGGGGGAGGCGCCTGCCTGGCGCTCGTAGACCTCAGGATTCTCTCGCCGATGGCCAGCACGGCTCCCGTATGATGCGGACATGAAGCTCTGTCGGTCATGCTCGCGATTCCTCCGCGCGGACGCTTCGGCGTGCCCCTTCTGTCAGGCGAAGACGCCGCTCCCCTCGTCGCACCTCCTCGCCCTCTCCCTCGCGGCAGGTATGGCTGTCAGCGGTTGTGCCGGTGATGACGGTGAGACGAGCGAGACGACGGTGTCGACCTCGGACGCGACGAGCACGAGCACGAGCACGAGCACGAGCACCACGACCAGCACCACCACGGCGATGTCCGATGACTCGAGCATGTCTGTGGGGGTCGCGGCCTATGGGAGCCCGCCAGACTCGACCGGCGAGAGCACCGCGGGCGATGGCAACGATGAGCCGGCGGATGACGAGAGCGAAGAGCTCAGCGCTGAGAAGCCCTGAGCCCTAGCCCTGAGATAGGCGCTGCCACGTGCTCGCCGCGGGCTAGGCTTATCTGCTGCCCGTCCCACCTCCGCCGACCCCTGAGAGTCGGCGCGGGCTATTCGGCGAAGAAGACGCCGCGCAGATCTTCGGTCCGCGAGATCCGGGTCTCCTCGTCCTTCTTGTCACGCACGGAGGTCGCCCAGAACTGGTACCACATGCCGGAGATCAGCGCGGGGCCCTCGTACGGGACCTCGACCGTCGGGCTGCCGCTGACCCCTGGGATGTCCGTCTTCTCCCAGACGAGATCGCCGAGGGCGTCGTAGACCACGACGATGTAGCGGTCTTCGCTCGAGTCGTCGGCGAACTCGAAGGTCGGGGCGCCGCTCACCCCCTCGGGCTCTTCGCTGCCGGGGCGGACGACGGCGAGGGCCTCGGTCACCTTGAAGTTCTCTTCGACGGTCGCGGCCTCGCCGCTGGCGACGGTGATCTCTTGGATCTGGGTGCCGGCGATGGTGATGTCGGGATCACGGACGAGATCGTCGTTCTCGAAGGCGGCGAGGACCTTGTAGGTGCCGGCGGGGACCTGGGAGATCGTGAAGGCGCCGTTGACGTCGGGGGCGATCCCCGGGCCGGGAGCCCTGAGTCCGTAGGGCACGGGCCCCCGCTCCAGAGGTTCGTTGTAGACGGAGCTCGGGACCAGGACGACGCTCGTGGCGCTACCTCCGGGTGCGTTGACGATGCTCGCGCTGCCGCTGACGCTGGCGAGGGCGTCGCCGCTCGCGGCGATCGTGAGCTCGACCTCGTGGGTGGTCCCCGCTGCGACGTCGACGCTGACCGGCGCGAGCTCGATCCCCGTGCGGTACCCGGCGACGGAGACGGTCCCAGGGGGGACGTTGAAGATCGTGAACTCGCCGGATCTGTCGGCGAGGCCGTAGGGGGCAGGAGTGCCGGCCCCCTCGGCGATGACGAGGGTCCCCGCAGGGAGCTGGGCGCCGTCCGCCTCGAGGATGCTGCCGTGGATGGTCCCGCCGCCGGCGTCGGCGAGCGGGATCAGGGCGACCTCGGTCGTCGGCGTCTCGAGCACCAGGCGCTCGACGTCGTCGGGCTCGCCGTCCCCGTCGGCGTCTTCGCCGGGGACGGTCTCGACGACCCCGTCGGCGGTGCTGACCGGAAGGGCAGGGCGGACGCCGAAGGGGAAGGGGGCGTAGTCGGCGGCGAAGGCCTGGAGAGTGTAGATAGCGTCGTCGGAGATCTCACCGTCGCTGTCGCGGAGGGCGACGACCTCGAGCTCGTAGGCGCCGGCCGCATCGCTGACGGCGACGTCGCTCACCGGGGCGCTGGTGTTGTCGAGCGCGGTGATGAGGGCGCCCTCAAGCGGAGCGCCGGAGAGGGCGTCGAAGACATGACCGCGGATGATCACCGGGACCGCACAGACGTACTCGCCGGTCCCGCCCTGGATGGGCTCGCAGCTGTAGCCGTCGGCGCAGACGCGGGCGTCGCCCTCGGGCGTCGCCCCGTAGTCGCAGGCGCCGCCCTTCTCGGCGGCGACGCTCACTTCGCGGGTCGTGCAGGAGAGGGCGATGCCCAGGCCTCCGGCGAGGGCGAGGACGGCTCGTAGTCTGTAGCGCTGCATATGCGACCTTTGACTACGACATCCAGGCAAATTCCAAAGAGCGTTCGATTTTTTTTCGGACCCGCCTCCGACCTCTCAGTCGGTCTGCGACGGAGGTCGGCGCCGGCCCGAGGCGCGAATGTTTCCGTGGCCGAGCGGAGACAACTCGGGGTGTAATCCGGGAATGCGTTTCATCTCGGGCTTCCTGTTGACCTCGACACTCCTCGCCTGCAGCGGCTCGACCGGGACGTCCGGCACGGAGAGCACTTCGAGCACAAGCACGACTTCGGTGACGACCGCGACTGCCACGAACTCGACGGCGACGACCACGGCGACGGCGACGGCGACGGATACAGATCCGACGACGACGACGACGACGACCACCACCACCACCGGGGTTGAGACGACGACGACGACCGGGGTGGAGACGACGACCACCACCGGCGAGGTCGGCGAGTGCGTGCCCGTCGAGTGCGAGGGCAAGATCTACCAGTGCGGCGACTGCATCGACAACGACCGCGACGGCAAGACCGATAACGCGGACGTCGAGTGCCTCTCGCCCTGCGACGACGACGAGTCGGTCTTCGCCAGCGGCCTGCCGGGGGACAACATGGACCCGTGCAACCAGGACTGCTACTTCGACGGCAACTCCGGCGCGGGCGACGACAAGTGCAACTGGAGCCTCAAGTGTGATCCCGAGAGCCCCGGCGGGGACGATTGCCCCTACGATCCCGACTACAAGAACTGCCCCGAGATGCAGGACGACCAGTGCAACGCGTTCTGTCCGGTCCCCAACGGCTGCGACTGCTTCGGCTGCTGCTCGATCACGGTCGGCGGCAAGGACTACGACATCTATCTCGGCGATGAGGACTGCTCGGTCGACAACATCGACAACTGCGCCCTCTGCACCAAGAACGAGGACTGCATCAACGGCTGCGTCCCCGAGAACTGCGAGGTCTGCTTCGGTATGGAGCTGCCGGACGGCTGTGAGGAGCCGACCTGCGACAAGGGCGACGCCTGCAAGGTCGACGAGATGGGCAACGATGACTGCGCGGCCGGGACCTTCTGCTCGACCGGCTGTTGTGTGCCGATCATCCCGGGCTGATCGGAGCGCGCTCGGAGGCTGACGCGGGGGGCTCGACTCGGGCTGCGTGATGGCCCGTGGTGGGCTGTGCGTGGTGGGCTGCGTGCGACGGTTCTTTCGGAGAACCTCGGCGAGGTGTGGCGGTCGGTGCTCGCCGGGGCTCTCGCTCGCTCTTCGGGGAGGGATTTCGGGGGCGAAAGTTCGGGGTTGGGGGGAGGCTGAGGCGGAGGCCGGTCAAGAGGGGACACCACTCTCTCAGACAGGTCGGAGCGCGCGTCGACCCCTTGTTCCAAGGGGTCGATGCGCGTCCTAGACTCGTTCGCGGTGTCCCCCCTCGCCCGTCCTCTGCGGCTCGTCCTCCGGTGGAAGGTGAGTTGAGGATGAGGGCAGGGCTGCTTGTCGGGGGGTTGCCCTGGGGCGGAGGGGTGAGTTGAGGATGAGGGCAGGGCCGCTTGTCGGGGGGTTGCCCTGGGGCGGAGGGGTGAGTTGAGGATGAGGGCAGGGCCGCTTGTCGAGGGGTTGTCGTGGATTCGCACGATCGCTGCCTCGCGCCTGTGCTGGCGCGGGTTGTCCGGTCGGCTGACTGGGGCGAGGGGGGAGTGGTTCAAGGCTCGCGGAGATCTGCGCTTGTCGGCGCTTGTCGAGGGCTGCTAGGGATGATCCGGTGAGCGACGAAGCAGAGAGCAGCGGCGAGGGGGGCGAGGGCGACGGGGCTGGCGAGAAGCCGACGCTCCTCGACGCGATCATGCGACACAAGGGTCGGGGCGGCTCGGCGGGGGTGATCTTGATGATCGTGGGGGTTGGCGGTCTGCTCATCGGTGGCAGCGGGGTGCTGGGGCTCGCGGCTCAGCCCTGGGAGCTCGACGCGAGCTCGCCCGTGGCGGAGAGCGTCGACAGCGAGTGCGGACCCTTCTCGGGCGGTCGATTTGTCATCGAGGTCGGGGGCGAGGACCACCTGTGCGGCGGCTCAGACACCAAGTGCGGTGATGAGGGGCCGGTGGCGGTCGCCTTTGATCCCGAGGACCCGTCGCGCTGCCGGGTCGCGGCGAACGTCGACGGCCTCAGCGTGTACGAGCTCCAGATCCTGATCTTGGCGTTCGGCTTCCTCGCGCTCGCGATCGCCGGCGGGGCGTACACCTTCAGCGAGCGCCTGCGCCTGGCCTCGCTCCTAGGCGAGGGGTCGGGGCGTGAAGTCCTGCGAAGACGCCTGCGCAGAGTCTCGGGCTTCGCGCTGATCCTCGCGATCTGCCTGACGAACGGGTTCGCGCTCTACTTCATCCTGACGAACATCTAGCAGACCCACATGCGGGCAGGCCCGCACCAACTCTTGATGAAGATCGCGGCGTCTCGGATCCGCGAAGGTCGCGAGTGCTCTCGCCGCGCGTCCGAACCTCAGTGGGCTGCTAGGGCCTCCTGAGGCCTCGCCTCGGGGGAAATAGAAAAATCTCCGCGGGGCTGTCAGGAAGTCTGGGGTGCGGGGAAGAGGTGGACAGAGGCTGGAGCCGGTCGCGTTGTGCGGCCGCTGCGGGGTCCTGCGTCGTCATCGCCTGACGCGTTGGGGCGCTGCTGCGCTCGGGTCCCGAGGAGGCACCGATGTTTGAGCACTACATGACCTACCAGGCCGTCGACCCGCGCTTCACCCGGATGATGGGCGTCTCGGCGATCCTCTCGGGCATGGTGACCCTGTCGATGGTCACCTTCGCCTGGGCCGCCAACAAGATGGACATCAGCAGGGTCGACGCGCCGACCAGCGACTACCTCATCTTTCAGCTCGACATGGACGACCCGCCGCCGCCGCCCGCCGCACCCGCAGCGGCGGCGGTGAAGGCCGATGACGATGACTCGGAGTCGGCGCGGCCGAGCGAGGAGGTGCCTGAGGAGGAGTCGCCGCAGGAGGAGTCCCTCGCGCCCCCGAGCGAGGCGCCGAAGGAGCTGCCGAAGCTCCGCGGCGGCGGGGGCAGCAGCGGGGTCCCGGGGATCCCGCGCGGCGGATCGATCGGCATGCCGGGGTCGCCCATCGGCGTCTCCATCGGTGATTCGACGAGCCTGCTCAAGCCGCGCAAGAAGGAGGCCGCGCCGCCGCCCAAGCCGATCCAGGCGGTGATGGCCCAGGGCGTGTTCACGCCCGATCCCGACCAGAAGCGGCTCGCGGCGAGCAAGGCGGGGATGTTCGACAAGCGCTCCTGCGTCAACCGGACCTCCTTTTGCGTCGACGCGAGCGGGAAGGTCGTCGACGTCCGGACGAAGTCCAAGTGTTACGATCCTCAGGTGGACGCGATCTGTCGCGATGCGGTGAAGCGCTGGCGCTTCAAGCCCTTCATCGTCGCCGGGGCGGCGAAGAAGACCTGCAGCACCGTCCAGTTTGATCTCAGCTTCAAGGAGTAGGGCGACTGCGACAGCGACCACAGGCGGCGACGAGGTCGGGGCGCGGGCTCGGCGGGCTCGCTGCGTCGGTCGTCGTCTCCGGGTGGATCATCGTCGGTTGCTCAGCGCACAGCCCTCAAGAGGGGGGCCATCCTGCCGGCGCCGGAGCTGCGGGGGGCGCAGAGGAGGAGCGTGATGGCCGGAGCGAGGAGGAGCCGCGCAGTGACGGGCTGAGCCAGCCCTCGGCCGCCGGGGAGCTGGCGACGGCGAAGTCGGAGAGGTCGGAGAGGTCGGCGAAGTCGGCGAGGTCGGAGAGGTCGGAGAGGTCGGAGAAGTCGGCGAAGTCGCTGCGCCTCGCGCTCGGGGCTCATCACAGCTGCGCGCTCGAGCGGGGTGAGCTGCGCTGTTGGGGGAACAACCGCTTTGGGATCCTCGGCGTCGGTCAGCCGGACGTCGACAGGATCCTCACTCCTCAGCGGGTCCCAGGTCTGCCGCCGGTGCTCGAGGTGGTCGTCGGCTACGACTTCACCTGCGCCCTCGCCGTGGGGGGCGAGGTCTATTGTTGGGGGGAGAACGACGAGGGGCAGCTCGGAGACCGCACCTCCGACCGGCGCACTGCGCCGGTGCGCGTCGACGTCCCGTCTGCGGATGGGCTCGCCGCTGGTTTCCGACGGGCCTGCGCGGCCACGGAGGGCGGCTTCCGGTGCTGGGGGACAGGTCAGCTGGGTGACGGGACCGCCCACTACAGGGCCGAGCCGCAGGTGATCGCGGAGCTCCGGGGCGCTGACGCGCTCGCGCTCTCCGACGGTCACGCCTGTCTGCGCCGCGGGGCGCATGTCCGCTGCTGGGGCGACAACTCCCGCGGTCAGGTCGGCAACGGCGAGGGGGGCTGTCGTAACCTCCGCGAGGTGTGCCCCGGGAGCCGCTGTCTCCCGCCGCGGGAGTGCAAGGAGGCCCCTTTGCCCGTCGGCCCGAAGGGCCTGCCGGCGGTCGTCAGCGTCGCGGTCGGCGGCTCTCTCAGCTACGCCCTCGACGAGACAGGACGGGTCTGGTCGTGGGGACAGACGGGGATGACGTTGGACTTCGGCGAGGACAACCCGCGCTACCGGCCGTCGGTGCTCGTCGGCAGCTCGGCGATGGTCGAGCTCCAGGCCAGCGGTGGTCACGCCTGCGGGCGGACAGCCGCGGGGGAGCTCTGGTGTTGGGGGCAAAACGCCTTCGGCGAGCTCGGACACCCGCCTCCGCCGCTCGGCGGGATCGAGGACCCCTCCCTGGTCGAGGGGCTGCCGCCGGTCCGTGCCTTCGCCGTCGGCTTTCACGACACCTGTGCGATCACCGGAGCTGGGGGCTCCGAGTCGGTCTGGTGCTGGGGCGACAACGGGTACGGTCAGCTCGGCGACGGGACCCGCGAGCGCCGGCACCGACCGGTCGAGGTCCGCCTATGAGCGAAGCTGCGGGCAACCTCGTCGCGGCCCGCTTTCCGCGGGCGTCGCCGCGGCCATCGGCCTCGTGTCCGCTTCCGCGATCCGATAAGCTGCGTGCGTCGATGTCCGCGTCCTGGAGCCCAGAGCGGTTGAGGCGTGTCCTCGACGGGCGCGAGCGGGCGGAGCTCAACGAGCTCGCGCGCTACCTGATCCCGGCGGCGATCGCCGGGCGGACGATCCTCCTGGCGCGGCGCCCCTACCTCCTGCGGCGGGGCGCGAGCAAGGAGGACGACGTGCAGGAGGTGCTCGTGGCCCTCTTCCGCGACGACGGGCGGATCCTGCGGAAGTTCGACCCAACGCGGCAGCAGGCGGGGGGCGACGACGAGCGCGGCCTGCGTCGCTTTGTGATAGGTGTGGCCCTCAACGTTCTCCTGCGCTCGTACGAGCGACGGCGCGTCCGCTGGGAGGAGCTCAAGGAAGACATGGCGAGGATCGACGGTGATACGACGGCTCCGGGCGAGTGGCTCCGGCTCACCCAGATCATCGATCTCGAGCGGGCCGTCGAGGCGCTCTCGGAGAGCGACCGCTCCCTCTTCTCGATGATCTACGTCGAGCAGGCGGAGCAGGCGGCGTGCTGCGCTCGCCTGGGGATCGCCGAGAACACCTTCCAGGCGCGGAAGTCTCGGCTGGTCAAGCGTCTGCGTCGCCTCCAGAGCGAGGGCGACGTGGGGGGACGGAGGGCCCATGGATAGACGACCCGAAGATCTGCCTGAGCTCGGCGAGCTCAGCGATGACGCGCTGAACCAGCTCGGTGACGGGATCCCGAGCGCCTGGCTTGACGTCGCGACAGACGGGGGCGAGCGCGGGGGCTTGGACGGCCTCGCGGACGCAGAGGAGGGCGCGAGCCTCGATCGCGAGCAGCTGCGCGAGCTCCTCGGCGGGCTCGACTCCGAGGCCGAGGAGCGGATCGCGGCGCGGGTCGTCGACGACTTCCTCGGCGCGGGCGCGGGCGTGGGCCTCGGCGCTCCGGGCTTTGTCGACGACGAGGGGCCGCGGGCTGACGTCATCCCGATCCAGAGCGCGGTCTCGCCGGGTTCGCAGCCTCGCTCGGCCGAGCGGAGCTGGTGGGGCTTTGCGTTGCCGTTGGCAGCCGCGGCGATCGTCCTCATCGTCCTCGTCGACGGACCGGGGCTCGGCGCCGTCTTCGACGACGAGGGTCGGGTCCATCCCGCGGAGCTCTCTCCGAACGCGACCGCCTCGGCGGAGCGCGGGACGAGCCGAGCCAAGTGGTCGCTCGGCGAGGCGCCGGTCCCCGGCAGCGTCCCGGGGGCAGCGTCGGCCGGAGAGGCGAGCGAGGAGGAGGAGGCGACGATCTCGGTCCCCGGGGGCGTCCCAGGCCGGGCGAAGGGCGGCGTCCAGGGCGGCGTTGTCGGCGGCGTCCAGGGCGGCGTCGTCGGCGGAGCGCTCGGCGGCGTCGGAGTCCCCGGAGGGGTCGCCACCGGCGAGAAGGGCGAGCCCGCGGGTATTTCCGGCGGCCTTGGCGGTTCGGCTCAGACGCCGGGCTCGACGAAGCAGGGCGGCCCCGGGCAGCGACCGACGAAGGTCATGCCGATCGTCGGGGTGATGGCCCACAGCCTCTACGCTCCCGATCCGGATCCCAAGGCCCTCGCGAGCACGAAGGCGGGGATGTTTGATCGGCGCCCGTGCACCAGCCGGATCCGCTTTTGCGTCGATCCGCGCGGCCGCACCGTCGACGTCCGAAGCGTCGGCGCTTGCTACGATCCGAAGGTCAACCAGATCTGCCGCGAGACCGTGAAGAAGTGGCGCTTCAAGCCCTTCGTCGTCGCCGGTGCGGCGAGTCCGGTCTGCACCGAGGTCAGCTTTGATCTGCGCTTTGACAAGCGGCGCTAGCCCGGAAATAGGCGCTGCTGGCAGAGCGGGCTGAGCGCACGCCCTCGGGCTCGCCGAGCATCGCCGCACGGGGCC
Organism: Polyangia bacterium; assembly: GCA_030424595.1. Classification (GTDB taxonomy): domain Bacteria; phylum Myxococcota_A; class Polyangia; order Nannocystales; family Nannocystaceae; genus JADJRG01. Next base: position 132,601 of record JAUHWG010000026.1, on the reverse strand, counting down.
TGCGCTCCATCGACCGTGGACGATCCTCGCTCGGCGATCCTACACTTGCGTGGTCCGATGCATGATGCCGCAATGCTCATAGCCTTCACCGTCGGCTCGGTGCTCCTGCACATCGCCGCGGACCGTCGACAAGACCGATCCGGCCGGCTTCTGACCAAGGCCACCGCCTCCTCGGGCGTCATCACCATCGCCCTGAGCCTCGGCGCCTTGGAGAGCCCTTGGGGACAGCTCTTGCTGGTGGCGCTCTGCCTGTCGACGCTGGGGGACATGGTCCTCGCCGCGCGGGAGACGTCAACGTTGGTCGGGGGCTTGGTCTCGCTCCTCCTCGCCCATATCGCCTTTAGCGCTGCGTTTGTCGTCTTGGGCGTCGATACGAGCGTCGCGCTGGTGATCGCCGCGGCCTTCGCCGTCATCGCCCGTGGGCTCGTCCGCCGGATCCTGCCCCATGTGCCTCAGGGTCTGCGCCTCGCGGCCATCGCCCACGTCGTCGCGAGCTCCGGGATGGCGACGCTCGCCCTCGCCGCGGGCTGGTCGGCGGGCAACGCCGCCATCGGCATCGCCGGCGCCGCGTTCTTCGTCTCTGACCTCTTCGTCGCCCGCGACCGCTTCATCGCCTCCGACTTCAACAACCGCCTCTTCGGCCTGCCGCTCTACTACGGGGCCCAGCTCCTCTTCGCCCTCCAAGCGGCACCGCCGACGCCGCTCGCCGCCTGCTGAGCCTCGCTCTCGGTCAGCTCTCGGTCAGCTCTCGGTCAGCTCTCGGTCAGCTCTCGGGGCTCCAAGCAGGGGAGGGCGCGCCCCGCCAGACGAGGCAGGGGCCCGCGCGAGCGCTCGCGCGGACCCCTTGGAGCTGCGTTGAGCGGCTCGTGCTACTGCGGCAGGACCTCGAGGTTGAGGCCGCCGGGGTACCAGAACGAGGTGTACTGGCCGTAGCCGTAGACGCTGATGCCGACGGGCTGGTTCGACGTGATGTCGTGGTTGCCGTCGCCGTTGTTGTTGAGCTGGACCCGGGCGACGCCGAAGCCGGTGCCGCCGATCGCCGTAAAGCCGTTGACGGCCATACCGTCGAGCTGCACGTTCGCGCCGTCGGGCGCGGTGATGTTGACGAAGTTCTTCTCGTAGTTGGTCGGCGCGTGGAAGAGGTAGTCCGAGCGGTACTGGTCGACCCCGACGGCGATGGTCATCGCCGGGTCACCCGAGTTGCCGCCGGCGTCCTGGCCGAGCATGTACTGCGACACGATCACCTTCTTGTCGGCGGTGATCTTGAAGTCCTTGTTGGTCTGCGAGATCTCGACGTAGTCGCCCGCGTTGGCGATGTTGGTCGGAGCCCCGCCCTGGGGCGGATCGTAGCTCAGGCTGGTGTCGTCGGTGGTCGCGACGATCCGGACCATCTCCGCCTTCGGGTTGTTGCCGCCGGTGGGGATCAGCGGCGGCGTGACGATGTACTCCTTGGCCAGGGCCTCGAAGGGGGGGATGGCCTCCTCGAGGTGGTCGCAGTAGCCGATGTTGAAGGGGACGAAGGTGCACATGTGTCCGCCGAAGAGCTGGATCGGCTTGTCGGCGGTGATGTGGGTGCCGGTCAGGTCCGCGGTGCTCGGGTTGTTCCCGGTGTCGCCGGAGAAGACCTGGAGAACATCGCCGCGGTCGAGCGAGATGGAGCCCGTGCCGTTGGCCGCGACCCCGCCGCCGGCCTTGACGATCTTGCCGGTCGCGGAGGGAGCGAGCTCGACCGTGGTGCCGTCCTGGGCGGCGACCACCGCGTAGAGGCCGGGGTAGGCCGGCGGGCTGTTGTTGAAGCGCCAGGAGTTGCGCGCGGCGACGAAGTAGTCGCCGGTCCAGGTGTTGACCGGGAGGAGGAGGGAGGCGTCGTTGGTGAAGGACGACGAGTTGCCGATCTTGTACTGGAGCGGGTTGAACTGATAGACGGTGACCGGCTGGTCGGAGCGCAGGCGGTAGGCGCCGTCGTTGACCTTCACGGAGGGGGAACTCTGGGTGACCTTGAGCTCGGAGACCCAGGGGAGGTTGATGATCTTGACGCTGTTGGCGGCGACGGTGTCGCTGGCGACCATATTGCCGCCGCGGTCGACGCGGACGTTGGCGACCGAGTCCGAGGTGTTGGCGACGGCGACCGCGAAGTTGAAGTTGGTCGAGACGACGTTGGCCGTGACCGTCGGGAAGTACTCGCAGCCGATGTAGCTCAGGCCGAGGGTGTCGGGGGCGCAGACGCCGACGCAGCTGCCGAGATCCTCGTCGCACATCACGCCCTGGACCTCGTCGCACTCGACCTTGCCGTCGAAGGACTGGCCGTCGTCGGCGCAGATCTCCGAGTCACCGTCGACGCAGACCGAGGAGCCGGGGATGCAGAGGACGCAGCCGAGGTTGTCGTCACACTCGTTCTCGCAGGTCTCCTCGCTCGAGAAGCCGCCCATGCCGTCGCAGATCTTGGCGACGCCGTCCTCGCAGATCTGGGTGCCCTCGGCGCAAAAACCTCCGGTGGTGCCGTCGGTGGTGCCGTCGGTGGTGCCGTCGGTGGTGCCGTCGGTGGTGGTCGGATCGGTGGTGGTCGGATCGGTGGTGGTGGTCGGATCGGTTGTGGTGGTCGGATCGGTGGTGGTCGGGTTGGTCGTCGTCGAGGTCTCGGAGGAGGTCGTCGAGGTGCCGTCGGAGTCGGTGCCGGTGTCCGCGGTCGTGCCGGTCATCGTCGTCGTCGCGGTGGCGGTGGCGGTGGCGGTGGCGGTCGCCGGATCCGTCGTGCTGACGGTGCTGGCGGTGTCGGTGCCGGAGGTCGCCGTGTCGTCGCCGCTGCAGCCAAGGATGAGGAGCGCAGCCGGGACTGCCGCGATCAGCGAAGAGGGAAAGGTGCGTCGAGAAACCATCGGACGATTATCGTCGATATGCGCGCGATTTCCCATGGAGGGCAACCCCGGGGTCGCGGAGGCGCGCGATTCGGCGCGAGCGGTCGGGGAGGTCTCGGCGTACATCGACCGGTCGAGGCTTGAGATGTCCGCGCTGTCTCCGGTGAGCCGGTGTTCCTCGGGGGCGTGCCTCGTGGGCGTGCCTCGTGGGCGTGCCTCGGGGGTCTGTCGATCGGGTCTGGCGGTCGGGGGGGCTTGGGGTAGCCTGAGTCCCGTGTGGACTTCGCTCCCTGGCCGAACTCTGTCGCTCGCGATGATCGTCGCCTGCACGGCGGCGTGCGTCGCCGAGGACGAGGACCCCCTCTCGCTGGAGGCTCTTCAGCGGGTGGCCCGGGCGCAAGGAGACGCTGAGGGGCAGGACCTCTCGGCGAACTACGTCGTGAGCGGCGACGCGCTGGGCTGCGATTGCCCCGAGATCGAGGGCTTGGACCTCTGCGGGATCCTGTCGATCGACGCGCCGGTTCTCCCCGCCGCGGTCAGCCACTACGACGGGCTCGTGGTCATCGAGATCAGCGGGACGATCTCGCTGATCGGCGGGGTGTGGAGCGACGGGAGCTTCGCGGTGGCGTCGATCCTCGACGCGGGGGTCATCGGCACCGGCGGGGAGATCCTGAGCCTCGTCGAGGGCACCTTCGACGACGAGGGGTTCGTCGGGGAGATGGTCAACCGCTTCTCCGGCGCCTATCTCGGAGAAGCGATCGACTGCCGCGGGACCTCGGCGCTGACCGGGCTACGCACCCCCCTCTAGGAGCTCGCTACGGGCCGCTCGCGCGGGTGTCCGCGGCGGCAGGAGGGGGATATCCCGACTCCGCGGGCGTTCTCCGGGGATCCCCGGAGAGGGGAACACCTGTCCCGCGGACGGCGGGAGGGGGCGGTACACTCGGCGGCAAGGCGGGAGAGAGCATGAAGTACCGACATCTTGGAAGTAGCGGCGTGCGTGTCAGCGAGATCTGCCTGGGGACCATGTCCTTCGGCGACCAGTGGGGCTTCGGCTCCGATCTCGAGACGAGCCACGCGGTCCTGGGCACCTTCGCCGAGGCCGGCGGCAACTTCCTCGACACCGCGAACAAGTATCACGGCGGCCAGACGGAGGAGATCGTCGGCGAGTTCATCGCCCGCGATCGCGACTACTGGGTGCTCGCGACCAAGTACACCCTGAGCATGCGCGGCGAGGATCCGAACGCGGCCGGCAACAGCCGCAAGAACATGATGCGGGCGGTCGAGGGCAGCCTGCGGCGGCTCAAGACCGACTACATCGACCTCCTCTGGGTCCACGCGTGGGACTTTTGCAGCGGCGTCGACGAGGTCATGCGCGGGCTCGACGATCTCGTCCGCCAAGGCAAGGTCGGCTACGTCGGGATCAGCGACGCGCCCGCCTGGGTGGTCGCCCACGCCAACACCGTCGCCGATCTGCGGGGCTGGAGCCGATTTGTCGGTCTCCAGGTCCAGTGGAGCCTCTGCGAGCGTACGGTTGAGCGCGAGCTGGTGCCGATGGCTCGGGCGTTCGACATCGGCATCACCCCCTGGGGTCCGCTCCACGCCGGCGTGCTGACCGGCAAGTACACCCGCGGCGAGGGCCCCGGAGACAGCAAGCGCGCGGCCTTCAACGAGGGACGGCTGACCGAGCGTAACCTCGAGATCGCCAGGGTCGTCGACGCGATCGCCGACGAGATCGAGGCGAGCTCCGCTCAGGTCGCGATCGCCTGGCTTCGGGGACAGGGCGCCGACGTCTTCCCGATCACCGGCGCGCGCAAGCCGGAGCAGATCCAGGACGTTATCGGCGCTACCGAGGTCACGCTCTCCGCGGAGCAGATGGCCCGCCTCCACGAGGTCAGCAAGATCGAGCTCGGCTTCCCCCACGACTTCATCAGCTCGGGCGCGGGGGAGATCGTCTACGGCAAGGTCGGCGAGCGGATCGATCTCCCCAAGCCGCGCGGCTAGGGGGCTCCGGGCGGGCTCGAAGGGACGGGAGGAGCGCCGCGGCGAGCGGCGCGTGGCTCCGACCTTCGCCCCGCGCCTTGGGAGGAAGGCCTACTCCTGCAGCGGCGGCGGCTCTGCGAAGCCCTGGACGATGTAGATCCGATCGCCCTCCTTGGTCTCGAGAGTGCTCAGCAGGAGGTCGCCGGTGACTCGATCGAAGTAGGCGTTGCTCGCCAGGGCCAGCTGGTCGAGGAGCGCCTTGCGGGTCTCCAGGATCGGATCGCCCTGTGCGTCGACCTGGTAGACGACGACATGCTCCTCGGCCTCCTCCGAGCGGGTGATGACGACGTGGGGCTCGGCGAAGCCCGGCGACCCGGCCGGGACGTAGGCGACCCCGCCAGACTCGTCCGGCAGCGAGGTGATGTAGGTGGGGTCGCTGAACTCAAAGCTGTCGCCCTTGCCCGTACGCGCGAGGTGGAACCAATCGCCGGTGTCCCACGAGAGCACCCGCAGCTCCCCCGCCGCAGCGAGCCCCGGCGGGACCAGGCCGAAGCCGGCGATGCTCTTGGGCACCGGCGGCGTCAGCTTGGCGAGGTCGGTACGGATCGGCGGATCGATGTCGCCGACGAGCTGGCTCAGGAAATTGTCGTCCCACTCGCTGTAGAGGATGGGGCCGCCGCTCAGGACGAGAATATGGCTGATGTTCGAGGCCTTGGTGACGAGGGTCGCCTCGCCGTCGTAGGCGATGATGTGGCCGCACTCACCGCGGACGACGCCGATCTGGAAGAGCTTTCCCTCGGGGGTCTCCGCGTCGCCGGCGACCAGGAGCGTCCCCGGGTCCTCTTCGGCGATGGCGATCCCGCCGAGCATCCTGTCGGGGGGGAAGCCCGGGACCTGGCCGAGGACGAAGCCGGCGTAGGCATCGCTGAACTCTGGGGCGAGCACCAGCTCCGGTCCCGCCGCTTGGGGGGTGCTGGGCGTGCATGGCTCTCCGGTCGTCGTCGAGCCGGCGGAGGTCGTCGAGTCGGCGGAGGTCGTGCTGGCGGTGGAGGTCGTGCTGGCGGTGGAGGTCGTGCCGGCGGTGGAGTCGGCGGAGGTCGTCGACGTGGGGCCGGTCGCGACGGTCTCTCCGGTCATGTCGACGGTCGACGGGGCCGACTCGCTCGCGGTCAACGTCGTCGAGGTCTGCGCCGCGCTCCCTGCAGAGTCGTAGTCGGGGTTTGCGAGCACACAGCTCCAGAGCAGCGGAGAGAGGGCAGCACCTGCGAGCGCTCGCATGCCCACAAGTGTACGAGAGCCGGCAACCCGCAGGAAGCGGGCCCACGGGCTGATTCGCGCGCGTTTAGGCGGCGCCAGCGTGTGCGCTCAGGTAGGCATCGATGGCGCTGCGACGGGCGTCGTCGATGATCCGCTCGCCGTCGACGTCACGGTCACCCAAGTAGTCGACGACCTCGCGGATCGTGACGATCGGCAGGACCGGCAGGTCGAGCTCAAGGGCGAGCTCGGCGACGGTGGTCTTGGTCCCGCGCCCCCGCTCTTGCCGGTCGACCGCGACGATGACCCCGCTGACCGTCACCTCGGCGGTCTTGCGGAGGAGCGTGACCGCTTCGCGGATCGACATGCCCGAGGTGACGACGTCGTCGACGAGGACGACGCGCATCCCGGCCTCCGGTGGTTGACCGACGAAGATCCCCCCCTCGCCGTGATCCTTGGCCTCCTTGCGATCAAAGGTGAAGGCGACGTCGTGGCCCCGGCCCGCGAGGGCGGTGGCGGTGGCGACCGCGAGCGGGACGCCCTTGTAGGAGGGTCCAAAGATCAGGTCGCAGGGGAGCTTGTGGCGGAGGATCGCCGCCGCGTAGGCCTCGCCGAGGCCGCCGATCGCAGCGCCGGTGCGGAGCTGGCCTGCGTTGACGAAGTAGGGGGAGCGCCGCCCGGACTTGAGGGTGAAGTCGCCGAAGCGGAGCACCTGATGACGGACGAGGAGGTCGACGAAGGCCGCTTGGTAGGCTTCCATGGCCGCAGAGAGTAGATCGAAACCGCCGCTGCGGGGCGCGCGAGCTCGCCGGGTCAGGCGGGGGGGGCCGGCGTCTTCGCCTCTGCTCCGGCGGTCGGACCCGTCGCCGGCAGCGCGGCCGGGAGGGTGATGACAAAGCGGGCGCCGCGGGCTCCATCGGGCCTGTCCTCGGTGACGATCGTCCCGCCGTGGGCGCGGGCGATCTGGCGGCAGAGGTAGAGGCCGAGGCCGACACCGCCCTGGTCGCGGTCGCGGGCGCCGTCGAGGCGAGAGAAGGGCTCAAAGATCGCCTCGCGGTCGGCGACGGGGATACCGGGCCCCTCATCCTCGACCGTGAAGATCGCGCCACCGTCGGCCGTGGCCGCGGCCCGGAGGGTGATCTCTCCCTCGGGGCAGGCGCGCCGCGCGTTGGAGAGGAGGTTGGAGAGGAGGCGCTCCAGCAGCATCGGGTCGCCCTGGAGCACGAGATCCGGCGGCTCCGCAGAGCCGACGGCCGCGAAGCGATCGGCGAGGCGCTCGGTCAGCTCGGCGGCGACCAGCGGCGCCCGCTCGACACCGCCGTCGGCGGCGAGCTCGAGCTTCCCGCTGGTCAGCAGGTCGCCGATCAGCGCCTGGATCTCCTTGAGGTCCTCGGTGAGCTCGCCGAGCCCTCGCGAGAGACGGCCGACCAGCGGGGCCTCTGCGTCGCCCGTGCGCTGGCCGAGGAGCTCGACGCGCTCCTCCAGGATCTCGACCAGGACCCGCATCCGCGCGACCGGGGTCCGCAGCTCGTGGGAGACGTTGGCGAGGAGGATCTGTTGCCCCGAGACCAGCCGCTCGAGGCGCTCCGCCATCCGATTGAAGGTCGCCGCGAGGCCGTCGACCTCGTCGCGCGGGCCGCCCGGGGGCAAGGGCAGGCGATGGCTGAGGGCGCCGTCGGCGATCTGTTCGGCGCCGTCCTCGACCGCGGCGAGGCGGCGGACGAGCGAGCGCGCGAGGGGCAGGGCGCCGAGGCCGAGCATCACCAGGAGGCCGAGCACGGCGCCGCCGACGATCCAGCGAAAGCGTCCGGGATCGCCGGCGTCCGCGGTGAGCACCGCGACCAGGCGGCGCTGGTCTCCGCGGCCCGGCTCTGAGCCGCGGATCCCCCAGTGGAGGATCGGCGGGCCGAAACGCGGGCCGCGCATGACCACGGGCTTGCCGTTGTCGAGGCGGTTGAGCCGGCGGCGGCGCGGGGGAGGGGGGAGATCCCGGGTCCCGGCGAGGTAGGTGCCCCTCGGCGAGCGGAGCCCCAGGCGAAGATCGTAGCGCTCGGCCATCCGCCGCAGGTCGCGGTCGAGCGCGTCGGGGTCGTCTAGGTGGGCGACGATATCGGGCTCGATCGCCTCGAACGCCTCGTCGACGTCCGCGACCCAGGCGTCGTCAAAGCGGGAGCTGGCGACCAGCACCAAGAGGGCGTTGAGCCCGGCGAAGATGATCACCGTACCGACGAAGGTCAGGTAGATCCGACGGAAGAGGCCCGACGCTGGCGGGCGCTTGGCGGCGCTCATGGGGTCGCGGAGAGGACGTAGCCGACGCCGCGGATCGTCCGGATCAGGCCGTCACCGTTGGCGTTCGCGGTCGTCAGCGCCTGGCGGATCTTCGACAGGTGGACGTCGATCGAGCGATCTACGGTCGGGTCGAACTCCGTCGGCGTCTCGCCGCGGAGGCTGCGGACGCCGTTGTAGAGCTGATCGCGCGAGAGGACCATCTCCTTGGCCTCGGCGAGCACCCAGAGCAGATCGAACTGGTAGGGGGTCAAGTCGCAGGCGACACCGTCGATCTCCGCCCGTCGGCGATCGCGATCGATCACGAGGGGCCCGACGGTCGCCGTGTGCTCAGCCTTGACCGGCGGCTGGGCCCGGCGGAGGACCGCGCGGATCCGGGCGACGAGCTCGCGCGGCGAGAAGGGCTTGGGGACGTAGTCATCCGCGCCGACCTCGAGCCCGAGGACCCGGTCGGCCTCCTCGCCTCGGGCCGTCAGCATGATCACCGGGACCGAGCTCCGCTCGCGGAGCTGGCGGAGGACGTCGAGGCCCCCCAAGCGGGGCAGCATGAGGTCCAGGAGGATCAGGTCGAAGCCCCCGCGCAGCGCCTGAGCGAGCCCTAGCTCGCCGTCACCGGCGACGACGACCTCGATCTCGTGGTCGCGCAGATACTCCGCTGTGCGCTCGGCCAAGCGGTTGTCGTCTTCGACGAGGAGCACACGCACGGCCTGAGACTGCCATATTCAGGGCGGGGTGGGAATAACCCGGGGCCGAGCGGCCCGGAGGAAGGGGCCGGCCGGTGTTGACACCGGCTGGGGCCCGTCGTACGCCAATCCCCATGGAGTACCGTTGCGCTCGGTGCCACACCGCAATTTCGGTCGCCGACGGCGACTCCCCCCACGCGTGCCCGAGCTGCAAAGCGGAGGCGGGCCTCGAGCCTCACAAAAAGATCCCGACGGCGATGGCCCTCTTCGGCCTCGTTCTCGGCTGCGCTCTCGTGGTCACCGTCGTAGGCGGCGTCTTGTCGGCTCAAGGCGGCTAGTTGCGCCGCTGCTCCGATAGATGTTGTCTCGGTGTCTTCGACCGTAGGTCGTCGCCGAGCGTTTGTGCTACGTTGCCCCCTCCCAAGAGCCAGCCGTGATCGTCCGCTGCTCCAAATGTAGTACTGAGTTTGATCTCAACCCCCAGCAGGTCGGTCCTGAGGGGGTCACCCTGCGGTGCTCGGTCTGCGAGCATATGTTCCACGCGGAGCCCAACCCCGACGCGGGTGTGCACCAGCCGTGGCAGCTCTGCAACTCTGAGAATCACCTCTTCACCCTCCCTGACCTCGCGACGGTCATCCAGTGGATCGAGGACGGCCAGCTCCGCCCTGACGATCAGATCTCGCGCACCGGCAGCCACTGGCTCCGCCTGGGCGAGCTCCCTGAGCTGTCGACGGTCTTCGTCGGCTTCGACGGGCTGCCGCGGGTCTTCCGCGCCCTCGACGACCCCCCGGCCCCCAGCGGTGAGCTAGGCCCTCCGCCGGCGTTCGGCGAGGGCCTCGGCGACATCCCGGCGTTCGGCGTCGGCAATTCGCCGGCGGATGAATCGCAGAGCATGCCGGCGTCGATGCTCGACGCGGTGACCAAGGCTGTCAGCGCCCCACCGGCGCCGGCGCCCGAGAAGGTCGGCGATGGGATCGTCCAGCGGCGCCAAGCGGCTCGCTCTCAGCCGATCCTCGTCGCGGACCTCGCGGCGAAGGACTCGGTCGTGGACGGTGCGATCGAGCCCTCCACCCCGAGCGGCGGTGAGACAAGTGGCCAGCTCGGGGGCCAGCTCGGGGGCCAGCTCGGCGAGGCCAGCGGTGCGTCGTCCGGCCTCCGCGAGCCCTCTACGCCGAGCAGCTCCAAGGTCGCCGTCGCCGAGGGGACTCCCTCGTCGGGCACGGCTGTCGCCGCTGCGCTCGCGACCGGGGCAGCCGTCGGTGCAGCCGCAGCAGCCGCGGCGGCGGAGCCCTCGTCGAGAAACCCCGCGGCGGAGGCCTCGGCGCTGACGAGCGCGCCGGCTGAGTCGAAGCTCGGGGAGCGCCCCGAGACCGCGCAGGACAAGGGGGGCGGCCTTGGCTGGCTCGCGATCCTCGGCGTCGCGGCGGGTCTCGCCGTCATGTTCGGGGTCCCCGAGATCCGGGCGAAGATCTTCGGCGGCAGCGATCCGGTCGCTCAGCAGCCCGCCCTGGTGGGCGCCGACAAGGCGCCGAAGGAGCTGGCGCCGGTCGATCTCAGCGTCGTCGACGGGGCGATCCACAGCCTCGGTCTCGAAGAGACGACCCGCGCTCAGGGGACCCTACAGAAGATGATCGACGCGCGCGAGTCCAGCGAGCAGTCGGCGGACGACATCAAGCTCGCGCAGGTCGAGCTGATCCTGACCCGCGCCGTCGCCTTCCGGGCGGCCGTGAGCCTCGATCCGACCGCCGTCAACGGCACCGCCCGCTCGCGCGCCGACGAGGACGCGCGTTGGGCCGCCGATCTCCTGGCGACGATCGACGCCGAGAAGGTCGTCGACAAGGAGCGTTGGGGCCGGACCCAGGGCCTGCACGCCCTCGTCGAAGGGCGCCTCGGGGAGGCCGCGACCCTGGTCCCGCCGACCGCGACGGAGCTCGGCCTCGTCGTCAAGGCGGCGCCGCTGTGGCAGATCGCCGACGGCCCCGTGCCCTCAGGGTTGATAGGCGGGCTCCAGGGTCTCCAGGATCCCTCGACCCTGAGCCGCTCCCTGCACGCGCTGGCGCTGTGGCGCTCCGGCGACGAGGAGGGGGCGCAGAGGATCGTCATCGACATCAACCGGACGGTCCCGGATCAGCCCTTGGCGATCACGCTCGACCGCGCTCTGGCGGCGGCGATCGCCGCGGAGGGGGTCGATGAGGCTCCTGTCGAGGTCGTCGATCCAAAGGCAGGGACCCCGAAGGTCCGCCGCCCGCGGCCCTCGGGCGGTGATGATGCGGCGTCGGGCGATCCGGCGAGCCTCACCCCGCGCGGCTGCGAGAAGGTCCGCGGCGGTGATCCGACCGCAGGCGTGAAGCTCCTCCTCGCGGCGATCGACGCCAACGCGATGAACCTGGAGACCTACATGTGCCTCGGCGAGGGCTACATGAAGATGGGCAATACGGGCTCATCGTTGTCGTTCTACGGCCGCGCGGTGAAGATCGCCCCGAAGAACAAGCCGGCGCTCGCGGGCGCGGCAGGAGCCGCCGCAAAGCTCAACCGCGACGCCCAGGCGATCGACCTCTACAAGCGACTGCTGGCCGTCGACCCGAACAACGAGGCGGCCAAGAGCTACCTCGCGTCGAAGGGCGTGAAGGCGGGCGGGGGGGCTAGCTCGGGTGGAAGCGGGTCTGGCAGCGGGTCTGGCAGCGGGTCTGGCAGCGGGTCTGGCGGAGCTTCAGGCGCTGGCTCGGCCGGCGACTCAGGTGCGGATTCAGGGGCGGATTCAGGTTCCGGTGACGCAAAGGCGAGCGCTGGGGACGAGTCCGATGGGGACTCCGCGGACGACTCCGGCGGATCTCCCTTCCTCCCGCTCGGCGGGGGCGGCTAGACTCCCCGAACAGGCGGGCCGAAGGGCAAGGTGGTGGGCGATGAGCAGCAAGCAACCTGGTGAGATCGACGCGGAGCGGGACACCGCAGAGCTGCAAGAGATCTCGCGGCGTCGTGAGGACGCCCGGAGGCGGAACTCCGCGCTCAGCGAGGGCGAGCTCAAGCGGCTCAAGGAGCTCCACTGGATGTGCTGTCCCAAGTGCGGGACGAACCTCTCCGAGGTCCAGTTCCGCCAGGTCAAGGTCGACAAGTGCTTCTCCTGCGGCGGTGTCTTCCTGGACGACGGTGAGCTCGAGCAGCTGACTGGAAAGCCAGGTTGGTTCGAGAGCATGCTCCGCTTCTTCCGCGGCGTCTAGGCGTCTAAGCGCTCAGACGTTCTCGCGAGCGTGACCCTCATGTGGCGCGGGCCCTGGGCGCAAGCTCGGCCCGCGAGCGCCGAGGGCAGAGGGCTCGCGATGTCTCCGCGAGCGTGGGTGCCGAAGCCTCAGCGCTGCGAGTTCGCCCGGGCCTCGGCGACCAGACCCTGGACCGCAGCCTGCGCCTCGGAGGCGATCGCCTGGGCCTTGCCCTCGGGTCGTATCGGCGCGCCTAGGGCGACATGGACGTCGATATGGCTGTGGCTACAGACGTTGCGGATGTGTTCGGCGAAGGAGTCCTCGGTGTAGGCGGTCCCGGGGGGATAGACGATGCCTACGGGGACGATCTCGACGTCGAGCTTGCGGGTCGAAGCGAACGCGCCGGCGGAGAAGGGGAGGAGCTCATCGCCGGCGGTCGTCGTCCCCTCGGGGAAGACGCAGACCGTCCGGCCCCGCTGGAGCTGCTCGCGGATCGCCCGAAGGGCCAGGATCCCGCTCTTGCGGGAGTCTCGGTCGACGAAGATCGTCTGCGCCCGACGGGCGCAGTAGCCGAGGAGCGGCCAGTCGCTGACGTCGCCGCGGCTGAGCACGGAGCCGCCGAAGAGCGAGAGGATGATCGGGATGTCGACGGCGGTCGAGTGGTTGGCGACGACCAAGCGCGCGCCCTTGGTCGGGGGGATCGAGCCCGAGACATGGAGGCGGATCCCGGTGACGCGGAGGAGGCCGCGACACCAGCGGCGCATCTCCACGTCGAAGACCGCCTCTTGCTCGGCGGTCTCGCGTCGGCGCATCCGGGCCTCGACGAGGGCGAGCTCGGCGACGGTCCAGGCGATCGCTGCGCCCGCTCGGACCACGGGCAGGGCAGGGATGAGCCGCTGCTGCAGCCTTGCGAGCCTGCTCATCGGGTCTTCTCCCGGTCAACCTTGGTCGGGGGCATCGGCTGGATCTCTACTGCATTTCGCAGGGCAGGCGAAGGGGTCTGGACCGTGGTCGTCGGCGCGATGGGCGGCGTCGCGTCGTCATCCGTGTCGGCCGGTCCCCCGTGGTCGTCGGCTGCGGGCTCGCCGGACCAGCGCGACCGCAGGGCCTCCAACCGCTCGCCGCGGGAGCGCTGTCCGGGGTTCATACCGACCGCGCAGGCTGCGAGCTCGAGCTGGCGGAGGACTATTTCGGGGGCGACGCCGGTGACGACAACAGCGACGGCCGCGACAACGGCGACCGCGGTCGGAGCGCGGCTCTCTGCGCCTTCGCTGCTCGGCTCGTTCGCGGGCGGTGCGGCGAAGATCTCGACGAGGAAGCGGAGCGCCCCCGCCGTGACCGCGACGGCGGCGAGGAGGGCGAAGACGAGCAGCAGGCGGACCGGCAAGTTCGTGTCGCCGGCGACGGCGGCGAGGAGCTCGAAGCGCGCGATAAAGAGCGCCGTCGGCGGTGAGCCGGCGAGGGCGAGGAGGAGCACGGTCGCGGCGGCGGCGAGGAGCGGGCGGCGTGTCGCGAGGCCGCGGAGGAGGAGCGGCCCGCGGGCGCGGGGATCGCCGAGCGCAGAGAGGACGGCGAGGAGGCCGGCGCTGGCGAGGGTCTGCGCGAGGGCGAGGCCGATAAGCGCGGCGATCGCGGCATCACCGCTGCTCAGGCCCCACTCGTGATGGTCGGTCACGGTGATCGCACCGCTGCGAAGACCGGCGTGGGCGTAGAAGTTGGCGGCGGCCAAGGCGGCGAGGAGGAGCCAGCCCCCGCCGACGACCGCCTGCCCAGCCAACCATGTCCGGAGCTCCCGAGCCCGGAGCGCGAGGAGGCCGCCGACGAGCAGGGTCGCGCCGATCAGCAGGACCGCCGGGCTCGACCACCCGTAGGGGGCGAAGAGCTGGCGGGGGACGTGGAGGCCGGTGACAAAGAGACGGATCAGGGCGACCAGCGCGGCGAGGCGGAGCCCGCCCTCGAAGAGCAGGAGCGACGCCGCGGAGCCGCGGTCGTAGAGCCCGACGAGGAGACGGTGGCCGAACACCGCGCCAAAGCGCAGCACGAGGGCGGCGAAGGCCAGGAGCATCCCCGGGAGGAAGAGCGCCGCCGGTGCCATCGCCGTGACCGCCCGGTTGCGGGCCTCGGCCTCGAGCGCGTCGGGGATCGGCACGCCGCTGCGGAGCAGGTCGACCGCGATCTGGGCCGGTCCGGCGCCCCAGCGGGTGAAGATCATCGCCGCCCGACCGCCGATCCCCGCGATCGAGGTGGTGCCGGTGGCGGCGACGATGAGGGCGACGCCGAAGAGCATGGCGACGCAGAGGATCCCCTGGCCGACGAGCCAGCGCAGGGCCAGCGGGCGGTGCTCGGGCTCGCGGCCGAGGATGACGACGAGGCTGAGGGCGCCGATCTCGAGGCCGGCGACGAGCGGCAGGAGGTCGGCGGCGTGGATCGTCAGGGTCAGGCCGGCGGTGCCGACGACCGCGGTCGCGAGCGAGGTCGGTTCCTGGGCGAAGCGCCGGTCCGTAGCGATGGCGAGGAGGAGCGCTGCGAGGATCGCGACGTCGATCAGGGCCGCGAGCGGGTCTGTCACCAGGGCGCCGCCCAGCAGCTCGACGCCGACGTCGATCGCCGGGTCGCCGGCCAGGCTGAGGGCGGCGAGGAGCGCCATGACGACGCCGATGAGGGCGATGATCCGGTGGACGCCAGGGGTCTCCGGACGCCAGCGGGCGACGCTCACCAGGAGGAGCGACCAAAGCCCGAGGATCGCCATCGGCGAGAGGTATTCGAGGCCCTCCAGGGTCATGGCGAGTCCTCGTCTCCCCGCAAGAGAGCGGGCTCATCGCCGCGGGCGAGGGCGCGGAGGGTCTTGAGCGGCTCTTCGCAGCCCTCAGGGGCGCTCTCCGGGGCCCTGCGCGCGCGCAGGAGGGGGGCCGCGGTGACGGAGCACCAGCGGACGTAGACCTCGTGGCTCTGGGCCGAGCTCGCCGCGCCGATCCTGTGGTGGACCAGCGCTGGCGCCAGGCCGAGGAGGACGAGGAGCGCTGCGGCGAGGAGGAGAACCCCGAGGTTTCGCGGAGAGGGAGGGCTGCTCGTCGGTGTCGCGGCCGTCGTCAGCGGTCGGCGAGGGCCGCGGAGCGTGGCCAGGAGCGGCGCGAGGCCCAAGAGCGGCGCGCTCAGGAGCAGGAGCCCCAGCGCCGGCGCGGCCGGCAGGTGCCAAGCGCCCTGGCCCAGGCTCGCCAGTCCGACAGGCAGGACCCCCGCGAAGCTCAGCGACCCGGGGAGGCCGAGGAGGCCGAGGAGTCCGATCGTCGCCAAGAGACGGTGGACCGGTCGCTCGGGTCGCCCGGCTGGGTGGACCAGGATGTGGACGAGGGCGAAGGCGAGCCCACCGCCGAGGCCGATGAGGAGCGCCCCGCTGATCCCCTCGGGGGTGAGGGTCGCGACGCCGAGGAGGGCAGCCCCGGTGGGCAGGTGACCCAGGTGCAGGTGGCGTCGTCCGGTCGCCCCGGGTCCGCGGTCGCTGGCGGCGCCGAGCAAGCCGATGAGGACGTGGGCGCCGCCGAGGAGCGCGAGCGCCGGCGCGATCGCGGCGATGGTGGCCGCGGCCGCTGGCATCGTCACGCGGATGAGGAGACCGACGCCGAGGGGCCGGAGCACGGCCGGCAACCAGGCGCCGAAGGCCGCCGGGGCGTCCTCGGCGGCGCTCCGCCACCAGCCGTGCAGGGGCCAGGCGCCCACGAGCAGGAGCGCCGCGAGCGTCGACGAGGCTACGATCGCGATCTCCATGGTCGACGGGGAGAGAACGGCGAGGGTCGCGGGGAGGCCGAGGCTCCACTGACCCACCGAGGCCTCGTGGTGGCTGAGTCCGAGGAGGAGGGCGGTGACCGTGAGAGACGCGGCGGCGGCCGAAAGCGGCAGAAGTACGGCAAGCGTGGTCTGCCGAGATCGGCCGACCATCGCCGCGGCGACGAGCGAGAGCAGGGAGAAGGCCGCGACCATCGTCGCCAGGTCGTCGGCGAGCCAAGCGACCAGGCCGGCGGCCTCGCCGACGAGGAGGAGGCACAGCGTTCGACCCCGGCCGTGGGCCGCGGCGAGGGCCGTCACCCAGGCGACCGTCAGGATCCCCGCGATCGCCAGGGGATCCAGGCGAAGGGCGAAGCGGAGGCCACGCTCGGGGAGCCAGGGGAGCTCCGCGGCCGCTCCGATCGTCCCGCTGAGGGCGATGATCGTCGCGAGGAGGGCCGTAGCCGCGGCGGTCGCCCGAGCGAAGGCGGTCGCGATCGCTCCCCGGCTGAGCGATGTACCGAGCGCGCCCAGAGAGGGGAGGAGGACGAGCAGCCACAGGGCGTTCATCGCCGGACCTCCTGGGGGGAGCGGCTCTGGGGTTCCGCGCAGGAGCCCCCGCGGGCGTCGGCGAGTCGAGGGCGGAGGCTTGGGACGCCGGTGGGCGCCGCTCCCGGCCCAGTCTCCGGCCCAGTCTCCGGCACTGTTCCCGGCCGCGTCTCCGGCCCAGTCTTCGGCCCAGTCACCGGCACTGTTCCCGGCCGCGTCACCGGCCCAGTCTTCGGCCCAGTCACCGGCACTGTTCCCGGCCGCGTCTCCGGCACTGTTCCCGGCCGCGTCTCCGGCCGCGTCTCCGGCCGCGTCCCCGGCCGCGCTCCGGGCCGCGTCTTCGGCCCGGGGCTCACCCCGGCGCTCGGGGGGACCGCAGGTGGGCGGTCCGCCGGGCGCAGGGCATATGTTCGGGCGCTGCTCATCGGCTGTAGTCCTCCTCGACCCGGGGCGGGAGGGCCTCTTCGATCGGGTTGACCTCGCGGGGCGGCTCTGGGGCGAGCGCGCGCTTGAGGGACTCCTTCGCGTCCCGCTTGGGCGCCCGGATCAGGGGGTTGATCCCGCCGAGATCGACCGGGTGGACCTCCGTCGGGCCTACGACGATGACCTCTGGGTTGCAGTAGATGACCCCGAGCGTCGTCGCCAGGCCGGCGAGGAGGGCGACGACGACCTGCGGGCGGGGAGTTGCGTCGGCGAGCCAGAGGCGGCGGTAGAGATGGCCGCGGAGCTCGGCGAGGAGCCCCTCGATCCAGCGCAGGAGAGCTCCGGGGGCCCTCGCGACGGCGACGAGGGGCTGGCTCACCGCGCTCAGGCGGGGGAGCGGCCCGCCCGAGGCCCAGCGCGGCAGGTTCATCCGCCGTCCGGCAGCGGTTCCGAGCCAGCCGGCGACGAGGAGCAGGAGCAGGAGGCCGCTCAGGAGCTGCGGCCCCGCGGCGCCGGTCGGGGCGAGGAGCTCCGCCAGGCGCAGCGAGGGCTGGAGGATGCCGGGCCAGGGGTCGAGGGAGAGGAGCGCCGGGAGACCGGTCGCGGCGAGCAGGTCCGGCAGGCTGAGCAGGCCGAGGGCGAGGGCGCCGAGCCCCAGGACGATCGTCGGCAGGGCGACGAGCGGCTCCTCCATCGGCCGCCCCGGCGTCTCGGCGTAGAGGCGTCGGTGGGCGCGGGCCAGGGCGAGGGCGAGGAGGGCGGTGATGGCGACGAGGAGTGCCGCCAGGAGGCTAAAGCCCCCGCCGAGGCCCCATGCCGCGGCGGCGATGAGGGCGATCGGCGGGAGGATCCCGAGGGGCGTGGCTCCGGCGGCGGCGAGGCCGTTGAGGGCGGCTCCGAGGCGGGTCCAGGGGCGGTGCGTCTCGCCGCCCTCCGCCTGCGAGGTCGAGGCGAGGCCGAGGCCGAGGCGGGTCGCGGCGACGACCAGGGCGAGGACCAGCGCTGGCACCCAGGCCCGGACGCCGACGGCGACGAGGATGACCCCGAGCTGCGCCCGGGACACCCAGACGAGGGCCGTCCCCGGGGTCGTGGCCACCAGCGATCCGACCGTGGCGAAGAGCGCGAGCCCGGCCCCGGCGGCGGCGAGCGCCGTGAGTGCCCCGGCACCGACCGCGAAGAGGGGGCTCAGGCGGAGGAGCAGGTAGATCCCGAGGAGGAGCGCCATCGGCCCGCTGAGGAGCGCCGCGAGCGGACCGTCGGGGCTGGTCGGCCCGCCCTTGGCGGGCGGAGAGCCGAGAGCGCGGGTGATGACGGCGACGGTCAGGCTGAGGGCGGCGAGGGTCGCCACTGGTACGCCTGCGATCTCGAGCAGCGCCGGGCGAGAGGCCTCGCCCAAGAGGGTCGCGCGGAGGACCTGGCTGATGCTCGGTGCCCCCGCGCCATAGACCATCAGGCCGAAGGAGAGCCAGAGCGCGCTGTCGCCGATCGCCAGCGCCCGGAGGCGGCGAGGGCCTGGCCGCTCACCGCTGAGGAGGGCGAGTGCGCCGAGGAGGTGCCAGCCTAGCGCGACGACGAGGAGCGAGTCGCCGAGGAGGGCGAGGAGCGCGGCCCCGAGGGAGGCCGTGAGCCGCAGGAGCTGCTGCGGTCGACCGGCGGCGGCGATCTGCGCGCAGAGGGTGAAGCCGAGCAGCGCCGCGATGACCGTGCCCGCCAGGTGGTCGAGGGTCAGGTCCAAGCGCAGCGCGGTGGTCGTACCGACCTCGATCCAGGTCCAGGCGGTCTCGCTGATCCGCACCGCGCTCGCGTCGGCGAAGAGGCCGCTCGTAGCGCTGAGGGCGAGGAGGCCGGCGAGGAGAGCGCTACCGACGCTGAGCTGGAGGGCGAGCGCCGCGTAGCGAGCCGGCGATCGACCGAGCCGTGGCGCGAGGAGCTGACCCACGAGCGCCGCGATCAGCGGCAGTGCCGGGATCCAAAGCAGCGAGATCAGCTCTGTTGCGCCGTCCATCCGTGTCGAGGCTTCGCGTTCGGGGCGTGGTGTTGGCGTCGGCCCGCGGGTCGCCGCAGTGGACGTACTACAGGACGGACCGACCAGGCCAGAGGGGAGCGACGCGAGGAGAGCTTCTCCCGGCACCCGTTCCTCGATCAGGTCGACGTCCCCTCGCGATCTCCCCGCCTGGGCGGCGCCCGAGAACAGCTCGCAAGAGGACGCTAGTCCCCGCTACGACCGTTCTCCGGCGTTGCGTGGCCCGTGACGAAGACATCACGACCGACGGGGGGATCCGGAGGGAGTTGGCTGAGCTCGCTAGAGGAGCGGGGGGTCCTCGTCGGGCCTGCGCCCGCGGAGCCAGAGGAGGGCGAGGCCCGCGGCGATCGCCCCTTGGACCGTCATGATCGTCATCGCCAGGAGGGCCAGCGCATGGCCGTCGATGCTCGCCCACAGCCGCGAGGAGGCGACGAGGGCGAGCTGGGCAGCGGTCAGCATCAGCTCCAGAAAGAGGAGCGTGATCAGCAGCGGCCGTCGGAGCAGCAGGCCGACGAGGCCGATGAGGAGCAGGAGGCTCGCGAGATAGAAGGCGTTGGTGACCGGGAGCATCGTCGTTCCTCGCCCCGGCCTCCTGGGCCCCGAGGCGCGCTCGCACAGAGAGTGGCGGAATCAGGCCGTCGGGGGCAAGTCAGCGGAGCCGTCGGTCGACGTGAACGACAGCTCGCGGGGATCCTGGGTGGACTCCGGGGCGGGCCTCAGCGGCCGGAGACGCCGCGGGCGAAGCCCTGGCCGAAGCGGCGGGCTGCGCTGCCGGAGATGCAGCCGAGGGACTCGAGGCAGCTCCCGCTCGGCTCTACGCAGCGGGCGAGCTCGGCGACCTCGTCGCTGGGGAGCCCGGCCATCGCATCGCGGCAGCCGTCGGCCGGCAGCACGTCGGCGCCGCACTGGTTCTCGATCGTGGTGCAGAGGCGAGCCTGCGGTGAGGCGTACTGGGTGTAGACCATCGACGCCGCGCCGCCGACGCAGAGCAGCAGGAGGATCGTGAACGCGAGCTTCTTCATGGGGAGCCTTGCGCTGCACGATACGACGGCGCGGGAGCAGGTCCAAGGGCGTGGAGGTGCGAGCGCGGCTAGCGAGGCCGATCACCATCGCCCGGCTCGGACTCCGCGCGGGAGGCGAGCGCGACGGCCCCGAGGGCGCCGACGAAGAGCAGGAGGGGGAGGGCGATGCTCAGGACGAGCTTGTCGCTCGCGACGCCGGCGGAGAGTTGGCGGAGTCCGCCGAAGGAGGCGCCGGGCGCGAGATCATGGCCCGGGAAGGCGAGCTGACGACCCCAGGTGCCGAAGAAGACCCAGGCCAGGACGCCGATCGTCGCCGCTCCGAGGAGGAGGGGGCGCCGTCGACGTCCGCCGCTCGCAGCGACGCTCGGGCCCGCGAGGTCGCTGACAAAGACGAAGATCGCGACCAGACAAGCGCCGGCGAAGAGCGCCGCGACGGCGACGAAAGGCGCGAGGAGGAGGAGCTCGACCGCGGCGACCGCGGCGACCGCGACGGCGAACCACCGGATCGCAGCCCTGGGCTCACGGCAGCGGAGGAGCTGGACCGCAGCGCCGAGGGCGATGAGAGCGGCGACGTCGAAGAGGACCAGGTCCGGGGTCATCGTCTCAAGGCCCGGGCCTAGCGTCGTCGCTTCCGGAGATCGTGGACCATGCAGACCGCGTCTTCGGGGGCTGTAAAGTTGGGGCTGCGGCGGATCGCGGGGTCGACGTTCGCGACCTCGGTCGGGACAAAGCCGAGCTTTGAGCCGAAGAACTCGGCGGCGGTGTTGGTCTGGAGGTAGACCGAGCTGGCCCCCAGGATCCGTGACCGGCGGAGGACGGTGTCGGCGAGGATCCAGCCGAGCCCCTCACCGCGGCGATCGTTGGCGATCGCGAGGTTAAAGAGGAGCGCGCTGTCCCCCTCGGCGAGCAGGGAGACGACGCCGGCGAGCCGTCCCTCGGGGTCGCGGAGGACGATCGTCTCGGCGTGGGGGGATGGATCGATCGGCGGAAGCCCGTGGCTGGCGCACAGGGCGTTGGCTGCGGGCATGTCCGCCGCCGTCGCGAACATCACGGCGTCGCCGAAGCCGCGGAGGAGACGGTTGCCGAGGTCGCCGAAGGAGCCGCTGGTGAGGATGAGTACGGTGTCGCCAGGGACGGCGTGGGCGAGCACGCTCTCGGCGAGGGCGCTGACATCCGCGAAGGCGTGGGCTTCGGTGCCACGCAGGTTGAGATCGCGCGCGAGATCTGCGGGGCTCAGGCGCTGGTCTTCGGGGATCTTGCCCGGCGAGTAGAGCGGCCCGAGGTAGACCCGGCTCGCGCCGGCGAAGCTCTCGGCGTAGGCCTCTTGGAACACGGCGCGCCGCGAAGAGGCGCTGCGGGGCTCAAAGCAGACGTGGAGATCCTGGCCGCGGTAGCGGTGCCGGAGCGCCGCGACGGTGAGTCGGACCGCGGTCGGGTGGTGGGCGAAGTCGGTGATCACCCGGACGCCCGCGGCGAGGCCGAGCAGCTCCTGCCGGCGCTTGACCCCGCGAAAGCGGCGCGTGCCGTCCTGGAGCAGGGCGGCGCCGATGCCCTCGCGGCGGGCGACGGCGATCGCCGCGAGCAGGTTGCTGAAGTTGTGGTCGCCGACCAGGGAGGTCGAGAAGATCCCGAGGCTCGTCCCCTCCTCGAAGATCTCGAGGTCGGCCCGGCTCGTGCCGCGCCGGACCCGGACACGGCCGACGTAGGTCGCGCTCGCGATCTCGGCGTCATCGTCGGCCAAGCGGTACGTGCTCACCCGACAGCGAGCGGCTCGCTCGGCGATCGCCATCGCGTTGGCGTCCGTCGCTGAGACGACCAGGTCGCCGTCCTCGGGGATCAGGGCGACGAAGCGCTCGAAGGCGGCGATCACCTCGGCGAGGTCGGCGAAGATGTCGGCGTGGTCGAACTCGACGCCGGTGAGGATCGCCCGGGTCGGCCGGTAGTGGAGGAACTTCGAGCCCTTGTCGAAGAACGCCGTGTCGTACTCATCCCCCTCGAGGACGATCGCGTCGCCCTGGCCGAGGTGGGCGCCGCTGCCGATGTTCAGCGGAATCCCGCCGATGAGGAAGCTCGGGTCGGTGCCGGCGCTGCGCAGGAGCCAGGCGAGGATCGATGAGGTGGTGGTCTTGCCGTGGGTGCCGGCGACGACGAGCGAGCGGCGCTCGCTCAGGAGGGTCGCGGCGAGGAGGGAGGGGAAGCTCTCGAGGGGGATCTGGCGCTCGATCGCGGCGACGGCCTCGACATGATCCTTTGTGCAGATGTTGCCGACGACGACGCGGTCCGGCCCCCAGTCGAGGTTCTCGGCCCGGAACCCGGTGAGGACCGGGATCTCCGCCTCGGCGAGCTGGGTCGACATCGGCGGGTAGAGCTCGGTGTCGGAGCCGCGGACATCATGACCTGCCTGTTTGAGCAGGTTTGCTAGGGCGCCCATTCCGGTGCCGCCGATCCCTATGAAGTGGAGCTTCAAGGCGCGCAAGGATGGACCTTCACCTGCGACGGGTCAAGGAGCTGAAACCGGCCGTAGAGACCCGCTCGTCCGCGGTGCGTCGCCTTCCTCGCGCGCTCGTGCTAGACGGCTCGGCGCCCGTCCTCGGGGCTCCGGCGCGTGGGCCCCAGAGGGCTCGCAGGGCGTACTGCGGTCGTCCTAAGGGTGTTTTGCAGCGGCGTCGACGACCGGCGGCCATCGCGAGCGGAGGCCACCCGCTGGACGCTCAAGGGGCGTCGATGCGCGCTGTCGATCGTCCGCTCTCGGCTCCGCGGTCGCGAACGTCGTGGCTCGGGGCTCCCGCGACTTCGCGCGGGATGCTCGTCGATGGCGAGCGCGGCTGAGGAGAGCGGAGACGCCGGGATTTTTCCGCGGATCGCCCCGGCAGTCGTTGTAGAGTCCGGCGATGCTCGACCTAAAGGCCCAGCTCGCCGCCGCAGGTTTGGTCACGAAGGAGGAGGTCGAGGCCGCGGAGGCCAAGGCACGCAAGCCCCGTCGGGGCGGACAGGGACCGCGCAAGCGTGGGGGCAAGGGTCTTGGAGGCCAGGGCGGCAAGAGCGGTAAGGGCGGGGGCCCCAAGGGGCTCAATCGAGCGGCGCTCGCGGCCGCCGGCAAGGGAGAGCGCTACGACATGATCCGTCGGGCGGTCACCGCTCAGCGCCTCGACAGCGCGGGACCCATCCCCAGCGCCGCCTCGGAGCCCTTTCACTTCGCCGGCGACGGGGGCGTGGTCGGTCGGGTGTTCGTCGAGCCGGCCCTGCGCGAGCGTCTAGAGGCGGGGAGCGCGGGGATCGTCGCCTTCATGTCCAACCACGGGCTCGCCCATGCGGTCGTCCCTGCGCCCCTCGCCCGCGACATCGCCGCAGTCTTGCCGGAGTGGCTGCGCGTGCTCCGAGGGGAGCCTGAGAGCCCCGCAGCGGCGCCCCAGGCCGACCCCTAATTTTTTCGGAAGACCTCTTTTCAGGGGTCGCGGATCTGTGCTAACTACCGCGACCGCATCACGCACGGCGATTATAGCTCAGCTGGTTAGAGCGCTCGGTTGTGGTCCGAGAGGTCACGGGTTCGAATCCCGTTAGTCGCCCTTCCAAGACGAATTCCCCGTCGACCTCGGTCTGCGGGGTTTTTTTCGCCCCAGGAAGCGCTTGGCGAAGGTGCCGTGTGCTCTGGCGCCGGAATCGTCGGCCGTCGTGGCTTCGACGAGATGCCGCCCTGCTGGGCTGCACCGCAGGTCTTGACCCGATCGAGGGGGGCGACGCGGGCACGCGAGAGCGCTCGGGACTGTCGCGACGGGCTCCTCGGCGACGGGTCCTGGGATCGTCGACCGGGCCTCGGCCGGGGCGGATGGCGGACCTGCGCTGAACCGAGGTCCGTGCTCCGCGCGCTCGTCGAGGTCGCGGTCCGGTCTAGGGCGCTGAGATCGAGGCCCAGGGCCGCACTCTCGCAGCCTGAGCCTCGGTCGTGCCCGAACGAGCGCGGTTAAACGCTCGCTCAGCGGGTCCGCGCCGGCGTGGCGGAGGAGCGCGGCGCAGACGCGACTTCCACCGCGGGCGGCCAGGCGTGCTAGATCGTCGGTCCTATCGTGACCGCGCGCGCGTCAGCTCCGGCCCAGCTCGTCACCGTCGCGGTGATCGTCGGGTTTCTCCAGATCATGGCGGGCGTGCTGCTCTGCCTCGCGAAGCCGGAGGCGCTCGCCCAGGCCGCGGGCGAGGGGTCGATGGTCTACATCCTCGCGATCTCCGGGGTGACGGCGTCGTGGCTGGTGGCCTGGCTCCTGCGCGCCCGCCTGGGGCTCAGCCTCGGCATCGGTCTCCTCGGCAGCGCCCTCTCCATCGGCTTGAGCGCCTCCTCTGCGAGCGCGCTCGGGCTCATCTACTACGGGGAGTTCCTCGCCCATCACTTCCTCGCCCTGCTGGCCGCCGCGATCTGCTTGATCGTCGGCCAACGCTGGCTTCACGAGCCGGAGCTCGGCGGCCTGCGGGCGGCGCCGCTGCTCTTGGCCTCGCTCGGGGCGCTGCTCCTGCTGGGTCAGCACCTCGCCTCGCTCCCGCTCATCGGCGCCGAGCTCGAGCTGCCTTGGCAGATCGGCAGCGTCGCCCTCCTGCTCGCGATCCCGGCGGCGCTCCTCCTGCTCTGGCGGGAGCTCGGCTGGGCTGAGCGCGGCCTGGCGATCGCCGCGATCGGACCGCTCGCCGTGCGGGTCGCGATCGGCGGGACCGGAGGTCTCTCTGGGAGCGCGCCAGGGGTCGCCGGGGCGTTGCCGATGGTGACCGCCCTGACGATCGCGGGGATCACCGCCTTTGTCCTCCTGCGTCCTCGGGTCGACGCCTTCGCCCGCGTGGTCTCACTCGCGGTCGGCGCGGGCGTCAGCTACAAGCTGGACGCGCTCTATCAGGGGCCGAGGTTCCAATTTCTAGAGGAGCGGGTCGGCGGTCTGGCTCGCTCGCTCCTCGGCTTTGAGCTGCCCTATCCGACCTTCGTCGTCTGGTGGAAGGCTGCCACCGCGATCGTCGCGATCTTCACGATGACCGCGGCGATCGTCGCGGCGCTCCTGGACTCGCGCCTGCGCCCGCGCGCGCTCGGCCTCGCCCTGATCGTCATCGCCGGCTTCGGCCTGACCTCGCCGCAGCTGCTCTTGATGCACGCTGCGGGGACGCTCGCCTTCCTCGCGTCGTTGCGCGAGGGGCACGTGATCCCGGTCGAGCCGGTGCTCTGCCCCCCGCCCGATGAGCCGGAGCTGATCCTGGCGGAGGTCGCCGAGCGGCTCGAGATCGAGGCGCCGGTGGTCATCGAGGAGGCGTCCGGGACGGTGATCGCCCTGCGCGGGGAGCACCTGCGCGACGCGCTCGATCTGCGCGCACGCTCGGCGGACGGACAGCGGTGGACGATCCTCCTCCGCTTCGGGATGATCGGCCGCGGCAGCGCGGACGCCGAGGTCTTGCCGGGGGGAGACGAGGGGCACAGGCTGCGGGGTGATCCTCGCCTCGTCGGCGGTGAGGAGAGCGGCGTGCTCGCGGCCCTCTCGGCCTTCCCGACCGCGACCGCCCGCTTCTGGGAGGCCGGCTGCGAGGTCGCCTTGGGCGATGATCTCAGCCGCCTCAGCGGGGCTAGCGTCGAGGCTCTCGTCCGAGCGCTGGGCCGTCAGCTCCGATCCTAGGAGGCCGTGGCAAGAGTCCCGCGCGCTCTCGCTACGGTCTTCGGGTCGCTCCCCTCTCAGCTGTCTCCGTCCTCCGGATCGGGGTCGAGTCGGCGGCGGACCTCGTCAGGGTCGATCGATCCAGGCTCCCAGAGCCGGCGCCCCTCCATCCCGCCGGCGACCGTCAGGACTTCGCCGCTGATGTGGCGGGCGAGGAGCGGCGAGCTGAGGAAGAGGAGGGCTCGGGCGATGTCCTCCGGGCGGGCGAGCTGGCGCAGCGGCATCGTCGCCAGCACCTTAGGGATGACGCTCGGATCCTCCTCGAGGGTCGCGCGGGCCATCGGCGTCACCGTCCACCCCGGCTCGACCATGTTCACCCGGGCGTAGGGGTCGAGGCGACACAGCTCGTTCTTCAGGCTGCGCATCAGACCGTGGAGCCCGGCCTTGGTGATCGCGTAGGCGCTGTGATCGGCCTCGCCAAAGCGCCCCGCGGTCGAGCCGACGAGGCCGACGCTAGCGCCCTCTCCGTCGCCCCGCGGGCCCTGGGCGGCGAGCTGGCGGGCGAACGCGCGGGCGCCGAGGATGACCCCGATCAGGTTGGTGTCGATCACATCGCGGATCCGTTGGGCGTCCATCTCCCACAGCGGGAGCGGCTCGGGCGGCCAGATCCCGGCGTTGAGGATCGCCACGTCGACCCGGCCAAAGCGCTCGCGGGCGGCCGTGAAGATCGCGTCGTTCGCCCCCTCCTCGCGCAGATCCGCGGCGACGCAGGTCGCCCTCTTGGCCCAGGGCGACGCGGAGACGCGCCGCTCGAGCTCCGCGAGGCCGCGGCGGGCGTGGAGCAGCAGATTGGCGCCCTCAGCCGCGAAGGCCTCAGCGGTCGCCCAGCCGATCCCACCCGATGCCCCGGTGATGACGACGCTTCGCCCCGCGAGTCCGCTCTTCATGGCCCGACGATGCCGGCCTCAGCGGGTCGGAGACAAGGGGCATGGAGCCGACACTGTCCATAATTCAGGACAGCCCATGATCGGCCGGAGCCCGCGCTGCGCGTGCTAGCGTCGGACGCGTGGACAGCTCTAGCTTTGACGAGACGGTGCGCGCCCTGACCTGCGAGAGAGATCTCTACCTGAAGCTGTTGGAGCTCAACACTCACGAGCAGATCGAGCCCTTCCTCGAAGAGGCGCTAGAGCTCCTGGTTGACTCCTCACGGGCTGAGCGCGGGTACATCGAGCTCTACAGCCCCGAGAGCCGCGACTGCTCGCCGCCCTGGTGGTTTGCCGAGGGGTTTAGCGCCGAGGAGCTCATCGGCGTTCGTCGTCAGCTCTCGGGTCAGCTGATCGCCGGCGCGTTGGCCCGGGCCGAGGTCGTGGAGACCGCCTGCGCGGTTCGGGATAGCCGCTACGAGGACATCGACAGCGTCCGTCGAAACAGCATTCGGGCGGTGCTCTGCGCCCCGATCGGCGTGCGCCAGCCGGTCGGCGTCGTCTACCTCCAGGGCAGGGTCGGCGACACGCCCTTCGACACCCTCGACCGCCGGCGGATCGAGGCCTTCGCCCGGCATCTCGGCCCCCACGCGGGGCGGATCGTCGCCGCCAACACCGAGCGCGACAGGAACGATCCGACCCAGGGCCTCCGCCAGGAGCTCAAGGTCGAGTCCTTCCTCGGCCGGACCGCGGCGGTCGCACAGGTGCTCACCAGCATCGCCTTCACCGCGAAGATCGACGCCATCGTCCAGCTCTGCGGCCCCTCGGGCGTCGGCAAGTCGCTGGTGGCCCGCCTGATCCACGAGAACAGTCGGCGGTGCGACGCCCCCTTTGTCCACCTCAACTGCGGCGACGATGACGCGGAGGAGCAGCTCTTCGGCGGCGGCAGGTCGGGCCTGCTCGCGCGGGCGGAGAAGGGGACGCTCTTCCTCGAGGAGATCGGAGAACTCTCGCCGTCGGCCCAGGAGCGGCTGATGGCCGTGCTCGAGCGCCGGAGTCACGCGGCCCCTGGCGAGGGGGCGGGCGAGAACGACGTCCGGATCCTGGTCTCGTCGTCGATGGATCTGCGGGAACGGGCGCGCAAGGGGATGCTGCGCAATGACCTCTGCTATCAGCTGGAGGTGATGAAGACGCACCTGCCGCCCCTCTCGGAGCGCGGCGAGGACATCTCGGAGCTGGCGCAGCACTTCTGCGCGAAGGTCTGCGAGGAGAAGCACCTCTCGCGGCTGCGCCTCTCTCTCGGCGCGATCACGGCGCTCGAGGCCCACGAGTGGTCGAGCAACCTCGACGAGCTGCAGGAGGTGATCGTCCGCGCAGCGATCGCAGCGGACGGCCAAGGGCTCGGGATGATCGATCGTCGGCACGTCTTCCCCGACGTCTACGATGAGTCCCCGGACAGCGCGCTCAGCTACTCGGAGGCGACCCGTCGCTTTCAGCGTCGCCTCCTCGAGCGGACGCTCGTGGAGTGCGAGTGGAACGTCACGCAGACCGCGAGGAAGCTCGAGGTCGCTCGCTCCCACGTCTACAACCTGATCCAGAGCTTCAAGATCGAGCGCTAGCCCTGAAATAAGCGCTGGCGTGAGGTGCCCTCACAAGCCCGCGTAGAACCCCTGATGACACGGGATGCGCGTTGTTGCTCATCCGGTGCGCGAGAGACACGGGCGAGCATGTGTCGAGAGAAGGTCTGCGCTCACGAGTCCTCTACGCACCCGCGAGCGGAGCCCAGGACGACTCGCTCGGGCGAGCGAGGGGCGACGGGGGGGGACGCAGCGGGAGGACCCGTGCCTCGCGCGGAGACACGCGTACTCTGTCTCTTCAAGCAGATCAGCCTATCCCGTGGCGAGCACGTGGCATGGGAGGACCCGCGTCCGCGAGGGACCCGCCTCGTCGCCCCTCGCCCGCCCGCCGACAGCCCCCAAGCTCCGCCCCTCGCCAAGCACGAGGAGAGCGCTCACCCACACGAATGCAGCCGAAGCGCGAATCCCGTGTCACTGACGGTTCTACGCGGGTTGTCGGGGACGCCCCGCAGCAGCGCCTATTTCAGGGCTAGCAGCCCTTGGCAAGGGTCTCGTGGGCTCTCGCGCCGCGATCGCTAGCGAGGTCCTCTGAGGGTCGGCCGGTGTGATGGCGGTCTGGCGCGGCCCGCCGGACGGTGGCTGGAGCGGCGCTTGGGCGGCGGTGTTGGTCGCTCGTGTCGCCTCTCGCCTCCGCCTGGACTCGCGGTCGCCCGGTGCAGCGGCGCTCCGTCGACGGGCTCCTAGGGCCACAGCGTCCTGTATCGAGCGTCTCCTCGACCTAGATCGACGGCTGTGGGGGACGGAGGCGCGGGCTTCGTCGTATGGTCGTTGGGACGTGTCTGTGATCCGCTCGAGTGTCTTTGTCGCCTTCGCGCTCGCAGGTGCGGCGCTCGTCGGCTGTGTCCGCGAGGAGAAGTTCACCCAACGACGGGCCCGCGCCTGGTGCGAGCACGCGGTCGATTGTGGCTCCTTCAGGTCGATCTCCGACTGCATGAGCGCATCTCCGGCGGACAACGAGGATCCCTACCTCGAGGCGGCGATCGACGCCGGTCGGATCGAGTACGACGAATGGGCCGCGCGGAGGTGCATTCGCGCGATCAAGCGCCTCAAGTGCCTCCGCGACGAGGACGAGAGCGAGGTCGATGCGGAGTGCGCCGCGGTCTTCACCGGCAAGGTCGGCCCGGACGAGCCCTGCTATCGCGGCGCGGAGTGTGTCGGTGAGTCCTCCCTCTGCGCGACGGTCCCCAGCGCGTGCTCGGTCGAGGACTCGTGCTGTCCCGGGGTCTGCCGCTACATCGCCGACAGCCTCGCCGAGGGGGAGATCTGCGGCGGGCGGACACGGTGCGCTGAGGGGCTCCACTGCCCGCCGGCGACCGTGGATGAGCCGCAGCAACGCTGCGCCGCGCTGCCGAAGGTGGGTGAGCCCTGCCCGACGCGAGCGTGCGAGGAGGGGGCCTTTTGCGATGAAGACACGTGCGTGTCGAAGCAGGCGGTCGGCGGCGCCTGTGTCTGGGATGGGGGGTGTCTGAGCGATTTTTGTGCGTACGACTGGGTGGACGGTCTAGGGACCTGCGCGGAGCGATCCAAGACCGGCGGTGCCTGCGACGAGATGTACGGCGACAACGGCTGCGAGCGAGTGCGCGATCGCTGCGTCGACGGGGAGTGTGTCCGGCCCAAGGTCGGTGACGAGTGCGACTCCGAGGACTACTACTCCGAGACCTGCCCCGACTACGCCCACTGCTACGAGGGGAAGTGCGTGAGCTATCGCTATGAGGGCGAGAGCTGCGATGAGGGCAAGAAGGACTGCTACGGCTCGCTCACCTGCTACGAGGGTGGAGCCTTCGGCAGGGAGTGCGCGTTTCTCCAGGAGAGCTCGCCGCCTGACGAGGCGTGCTCAGTGCCCGAGTAGATCCCACTTCGGGCGTCGACGGGGCGCACCTAGACCACCTCGCGGCGCCGCTCCACAGCGACACGTCAGGGCTGCAGCGCTGCCGAGGAGCGTGACCGCCGTAGGAGCCCTATCTCGTCGGTCTCGTCGGTCTCGTCGGTCTCGTCGGGCGAGTCGGGCGAGTCGGGCGAGTCGGGCGAGTCTGTCATGGATCGAGGCGGCTCGGCGGCTTCGGATTGGGCTGCGTGGAGCCGCGATCGCCCGGACCCATGTCTGACGGCTGGCCAAGGCCCCCCTCGCCGAGCTGCTCCTGGGCGTCCTTGATCCGGACCGCCTCCTCGAGGATCGTCCGCTCTCGTTGGAGCCGCTCGAGCTCCTTGTCGCGGCCCTTGGCGCTGCCGTAGAGCTGGACGGCATCGTCCGCGAGGCGCTGGACCTGGTCGCTCGAGATCGACGCGCTGCCGCTGCTCAAGGCCCGAAGGGCGCCGGTCTCCGGGTCGAGGGCGATCCCCTGCTGACTGCGCTGCCGTCCCTTGTTGGCGGGCAGCGCGAGGGTGGTCCCGAGCTGGGGCACGAGGATGTTGCGGGTCGCGAGGACCTCCTGCTGCCTCGGGGTCCACCAGACCGTCGCCTCCACCTCCCGCGGGATCCTGTAGTAGAGGCCCTGTGGGCTAGCGCAGCGCCCCTCACGGGTCTCGGTGCAGCCGCGATCGGGGCGGACCTGGCTCGCGAGATCGTCCCGCCTGAGCTCGAGGGTCAGGTATGCGGTCGTCTGGCCCGCGGCCCCGGTCGACTGGGCGGCCTGCGCAGCTTGGGCTTGACCGCCTGCGCTGGCGGCGGCCTGGAGCTGCGCCGGGATGACGCAGGAGACGCTGGGATCTGCGGGCGACACCGTGCCGGTCGTTCGATCGATGTGGACGAGCGGGAAGACCATCGCCAGGTTGCCGCTCTGCTCAGGGGCCGCGGTGGAGGGGGCGGTGGGGACGACCGTGCAGCTGACGGTGCCGCGGAGGGTCTGCTCGGTCGTCGTGAAGAGGGCGATGAGCGCCCGCTCCTGACGGTCGAGACCGGTGAGGATCCGGTCGAGGGTGTCGCGCGGGATCCCGCCGACGAGCCCCTGCCAGGTGCCGCCGAAGATCGACTTGCGTTGGCTCCGCAGCTCCTTGATACGGTTGGCGTAGCGGTCGCAGGAGGTCTGCCTCGAGTCGCCGGCGAAGGTCGCCCCGAGGGCGATCGAGGCGATGTCGACGACGGCGCCGGTGGCCGCGAGGGCGATGTCGACGCTGTGGTTCTCCGCGGTGATCGAAGCCGAGGTCAGGAGCCCCTCGGGGCTGAGGTCGATCGCGCCGTCGATCGACTCGAGGGCGCGGCCGCGGAGATCGATCAGGTACACCTCATCGGGATCGATCTCGACCCGCTCGCGCAGCGACGCCTGGAGGGTGAGCGAGGCGAGGTCGGCCTGAACCATCGGGACGACCGTCTGGGTCGCCTGGCTCGTCTGGCTCGTCTGGCTCGTCTGGGTCGCCTGGCTCCGTCGGCTCTTGGGCGGGGGGGTGCTCGCCGCCTCGAGCCCGAGCTCCACCCGAAGCGCGGTCTCGCCGAGGCACTCGCCGCGGACCTCGCTCTGGCGTTCGAGCTCGAGGTCGACCGTCAGCACCTTCCGCGGGAGGGCGTAGTGGACGCCGTGGGCCTCCGCGGGGGCGACCGACACGTGGTAGACGCGGTGTCCGGTCTGGCAGGCGGCGAGCAGGAGGGGGAGGGCGACAAGGGGGAGAGCGCGCTTCATGACAACACTGCGATCCAACGGGTCTAGGACGAGGTCGGTTTGAGGAACCAACTCTCCTGGACGAGGGGGGTCTCTAGGAGATCATCAGGGAGCCACCACATGCCGCGCTCGGCGAAGCTCCGGCCCTTGGCGTCGACGACCCGAAAGCCGCTGCCGCGGCGATAGCCGGCGACGAGGACCGCGTGGCCGATCGACGCGCGGGGGTTGATCTGCGCGCCGTGGCGCGGCGACCCGGCGTGGATCGCCGCGTACCCCGGCGTCTGCCAGAAGCCCAGGAGGATCGGCCAGCCGCTCGCGAGGGCCCCTCGCCAGGCATCGCGGCGATCGTAGTCGGGCAGGCGGAAGAACTCGAAGCTCCCCCTCATGCCGCCGGTGGCGGGGTTGTAGCGGGTCCCTGCGAGCGCCTTGGCGTCGGCGATCGCGGCGTCGCTCGGCGGCACGCGGGCGCCGACGTCCGTGATCGGCTGGTCGTGCAGGCGTTGATCGCAGATGCCCTCGCGGACCGCGACCTGGAGACCGTCGAGGAGCGAGAGCGAGACCAGGCCGCTGGGGTCGCTGCGGGCCCGATAGTAGTGGAACATCGGCGAGAGCTCCGGGACGCGCCCGCCGCGGGCGAGGAGGAGCTCGAAGGCGCCGGTGATCGCGATCGACACGCAGCAGCCGACATCACCCTGGTCGCGGACCCGCGGGCGCCTGTGCAGCTCGATGGTCGCGGCCTGAGCCCCCGGGCCGCCGCCGGCCTGGGGGGCTTGGGGGCCCCCCTGCGAGGGGAGCCAGCCGTGATCGTCCGCGGGCATTCGCCGCTGATCCTACACGAGCGCAGAGGGGGACGTCAGCCGCTCTCATCGAGCGCGGTCGCGCAGGCGTCACGCTGGGAGTCATCGTCAGCGGGGCGGCCTGCGTCTCGCTCCCGCCGAGTCGGCCAATTAAGTTCGCCGACCGGCGCGGTCGGTGAACGACCGCCGCCGGTCGGCGACGCGCTTGCTCTGGAGGGGCTACTGCGGCTCGGTGTAGACCGCGACCACCTCGATGTCATCGCCGGTCGCGGCGGGTCCTTCGGAGCACTCCGTGTTGACCAGGACCCGCTCCTGGGCGTGGACTAGGTGGATGGCCAGGTCGGAGCCGGGCAGGTCGAGGTGCGCGGTCTCGCCGACGGCGATCGAGGCGACCGGAAGATCGCTCCGCTGGGCGGTCAGGCTGGCGTTGCGAGAGACGCTGCCGCACGCGTCCGGGGCGAGGCCGCAGTCGAAGTCAGCGCGGAGGCTGAGGGTCGTGTCGATCAGCGGCGGGAGGGCGCTGCCGGTGCTCAGGAAGAGCTCCGCGGACGCGACCGGCTCCTGGTCGGGGCCGATGACGCGGCGGGTGATGAGCGCCTCGTTGATCGTCTCGCTGCGGATCCAATCGCCGACCACGAAGGGGAAGAGCTCCGGCGGTGCGCAGACGTACCAGTCGGTGAGACCGTCGGGCTCGCCCGAGGAGAAGTCGACGGCGATGCAACCGTCGGGGCCGACGTCGAGCGCCGCGACCCGCCGCGACCCGCTCTGCGGCTGCGTCCAGGCGAGCCGTCCGCCGTCCTCCTGCGGGGTGCAGGCGCCGGCGGGCGGATCGTCGCTGTCCGCGAGGGGCTGGATGAGCTCAGGGCGCTTCATCGCCTCGATCGTGTGGTGGTCGTCCTCCCACTCGAGGATAAGTCCGCCTTCGAGGGCCCGATCGCCGTCGATCCACTCGACCGGAATGTCGCCGTTCTCCCAGAACACGAGCGTCTGCGGGAAGGTGTCGCCCTCGACGAGCACCGCGTAGCACGCTTGGCCTTGGGTGACGCCGGTGTCGCGGGCAGCGACGACGTTGCCGGGCGCCAGGGTGTAGGAGACGGCCTCGCCGAAGATCTCCTCGGAGAGGATGCCGGGGTTCGCCGCGATCTCAAAACAGTCGAGCATGACGCCCGCGCGGGGGCTCCGGAGGCGGACGACCGTGCTCACGTCCGAGGTGTTCTGGACGTAGACATCGGCGTTGATCGGGTTGGTCCACCAGCCCTCTTCGCCCTCCCAGGGCTCGCTCTGGCTCGTCGCGACCGAGAGGCAGACGCCGACGCTCGCGAGGGTCCCCTCGATGGCGCGAACCCTGCCTCTTGGGACAGGCTTCGTCATGTCCGGGGCGAGCGCCCTCCAGGAGAGGAAGAGCGCCGGCAGGACGATGAGGTCGGTCGGATCTACGGTGATCGTCCAGGGCGCGCCGACGAGGCCCATGAGGGCGCTCCATGCGGCCGCAGCGTCGCCGGAGAGGTTGATCGCCGCGAACACGGCTCCGACCGCGAGGTGACAGAGGAAGAGCCCGCGGCGGCTCTTGGTGCGGGTCACGGCGGCGAGCAGCGCCGGAGCGACCAGCATCCCGGCGACGTCGCTCAGCTTGCCCGTGAGCACATCGGGGAGGAGGCCCGAGCCCTTGAAGAGGTGATCGTTGAGCCCGAGGATCGCGAGCGACGCGATCCATACGGGGGACAGGAGGGCGCGCTCAGGACTGAGCGCTCCGAGCTCAGCGTCGGCGCCCTCGGTCTGGGGTTCCACGGAAGCAGTAAAGTTGGGCCAGTTGAGCAGGGACATCGGACTCTCCGTGGAAGGTAGTCGGAGCGGGGGGCCGCCGGTTCACGCCAGCTCGCATTTTTCTCGCGAAGGCCCAAAACCTGCCCCAGGGCGACTATACGCCCGTTGGGGGCGCTCGATGGAGAGCGTCAAGCGCGCCCTAGAGGCCCGCGGGCGTCTGCGCGGGGCCGCTCCTCGGCGGCTGCGGCGAGGGTCCCCTGGGCTCTCGGCGGCGAGCGAGACGCCGCTGTGTCCGGCTGTACCGCGACTCTTGGCGGCGCCGAGAGTGCCGACGCAGGCCGGAGCGCGCGGGCCCTGCCGCGGCCCCTAGTCGCCGAGCGGGTCGTTGCGCGGATCGAGCGGATCGCCGGGGCTGCTCTTCACAGGGTCGATGTCCATCGCCAAGAAGTGCGGGCCGGGGCCGTCAGCGATGATCTGATAGGTCCCCGCGGGGAGGCGGACGTGGGCGGTGACCTGTTGCGGTCCGCGTGCCTGTTCGCAGGCGATGACCTGGGGGATGGTCTGGCACTCGCGGATGATCGACGTGTAGAGGAGCTGCCCCTGGGCCGAAGACGTGACCATGAGGTCGATCGTCGAGGCCTCCTTCAGCGACAGGGTCCAGATCGACTCCGGGGTGTCCTCGCCGGGGGCGTAGGCGAGGGGGTTTATCGATCGCATCGGCTTCGAAGGGTCGTCGCTCCTGGGCGGCTGCCAACGGGCGTTGGCAGCGCAGGCGGCGACGGCGAAGACCTGCGACTGAGGCTCGTCCTTTTGCACGAGGGGCTCGTTGTCGAGGCCGATGATCGGGTTTGTCCCGGAGCCTGTCCGACCGTAGAGGGAGCCGCTGTTCGACTTGGCGAGCACGGGGGCGTTCTTGCAGGCCTCTTTCAGCGCCTCGGTGGCGGGGGTGTCGACGCGGAACGAGAGCGACTCGATCGCCGGCTGGCGGTTGGGCGCGGGGCGAAAGAGGCGGATCGTCTTCGGCTCCTCGGCGCCGACGGTGACAAAGGGCCGGCTCTCGGCGCTCTCGTAGAGGTCGCAGCCGGGGTCGACGGGCTGATCGGGCAACCACACGAGGCGGCTCGCGACGTGGGAGCCTTCGGCGCTGAGGCTCGCGGTGACGAGCTTCTGCTCGCCGTCGATCCGCACCGGCAGGTCGACATAGTTGATGTCACGCCGCTCGCAGCGCTCGACCGAGCGGGCGTGGAGGAGATCGACGAGGTGGGTCGACGAGGGCGCGTCGCTGTCGATCTCCAGCGTGCTCGTCGCGTCGAAGGGGGTGAAGGTGCCGCGCAGGGTGAAGGGGAGGGCGAGCGGTCGCTCGCGACGACGCTGCGCCGGCAGACCGTCGATCGCGAGGTAGTAGATACCTGGAGGAACCGCGACGTGCAGCGTAGACGTCAGGTTGTCGCGGCGGAGGCTGTCCGGGTTGCCCTCGAAGAGGAAAGCGGACCCATCACAGGCGAGCTCGCGCAGCGTGAGGGTCTCGATCCCCTCATCGTCTAGGCTCTTTCCGTCCTCCGCGTAGAGCCCGACGATCGTCGCCATCGTCAGCTCGGACTGGGCGGCGATCGCCAACCACCCGCCGGAGGTGGCCTGCGATAGATCCAGGCGATAGAGCAGCTCGTTGCTCCCATCACCGCCGCAGCGGCTGCGCATCGTGTCGCTGCTGCTCTCGCTCGAATCACCGCTGGCGCGGAGCTCCCTGCCGTCGAAGCTGAGGTCGGCGAACTCTCCGGTCCAGGCGCTCGAGATCCGAGCGGCCTGGGCCTCCGTCGCCGTGAGCTGGAGTTCGAGGGGGGCCTTGGGCGGGTCGTCGTCGATCATGTCGAGGGGACCCGTGCCGCGGGGCCACCAGCGAACACCGACGCCGATCGACCAGTGATCCTCGGTGAGGACCGTGAGCCGGAGATCACGGCTGCTCAGGGCACGACGTGCGCCGAGGATGTCGCCCTTCTCGTCGGTGACGACCAGCTCTACCCACACATCGCGGCTGGTGTCGCCGGTCTCGAGGCGGAGGTTGTAGGGCTTGCCGGGCTTGACCGGGATCCGCCGCCAGCTCCGGACCTGCGGCGCCGTCGTCAGGCTATGCCGGTGCATCGGCACGGTCCCGAGGTCGACCTCGACCTGCTTGACCTGGTCTTCGAGGCGGTTGATCCGGCGATAGAGCTCGGTGTCTTGACCCAGCGGGATCAGCGGGAAACCGCTGCGAATCGTCCAATAGTGGCCGTAGAACGCGATCGCTGCGGCGAGGACGGTGAGGATGAAGACCCGCCGCTTCGCCGACAGCACCCGGCTGTGATCGTCGAGCTCGGGGACCGAGGCGACCACCCAGCGCAGGAGCGCTGAGACCACGGCGATCCCGCCGACACCACCGATCAAGATCTCGAGGTTCTTCTCGCCGAAGAGCACCAGCGCGATCACGGTCCCGAGGAGCGTGCCGAGCGTGATCGCGATCGTCAGCTGGTAGAGGAGCGCGCTCCCCCGGTGGAGGAAGACATACGTGACCCGATCGATCGTGCGGGTCCACCGGCTGGTCGGAACGTCTTCGTCTTCGGCGATCGGATCGGTCGCGCCGAGCGTTCGGGTCTCGGCTGGGTCCGGGGTCTCGGCTGAGCCTTGGGTTTGGCCGCGTCCGTCCGCCTGGTCCTCATCCGCCATCGTAGACACTGACGATCGGCCAGGCTGAGAGTGCGGTCAAGGCGCGAAGCTGACCCCCGGATCATCAGCGACCTCCAACACCAGGGCGGGTCTTGTGTACTTCATCTTCTCGGTCGCGAAGATCGCCCGAGCCAGAAGCATAGGCCGAGCCTGCGCTAGCTCGACACAGTGCGACCGCGTGCGACCGTCACGGGCTCGCGGAGGCACGACATGGGCGAGGGGGCCGGGCGTCCTATCGGGCCGCGGCGCGGAGAAGGCTCGTCTCCATCTCGTCCGTCGAAGCCACCGGCGGTGGCCTCCGGTCGTGGTCGCGCACACACCCGCGACCGCCGACCGGACGCCGTCAAGGCTCGCGCTGGGACGCGCGGAGTCTTGCGAGGGCGGGTCCCGTGCGACGGCCGCGGGTTCGCTCAGGCCTGGTCGTTCAGGTGAGCGCTTCGCTGTAGAGATCGGCGTTGAAGCCGACCAAGAGCAGGTCACCCGCGCGGAGCACCGGCGCACGGAGCTTGCCGCTCGGCCCGAGGATGACCCGGAGAAGCTCCTCATCGGCGCTCTCAGCGACGTCGAGCTTGGTGATCTTCTTGCCCTTCGCGACCCAGACACGCTTGGTCTGACGCGCGATCTCGAGGGCGGCCTCGCCCTCAAAGCGGATCTTGTTGGCGATTGTCGTCTCAGCGATCGCCGCGCCGTTGTTCGCAAGAAACTCCTGCGATCGTTTGCAGGACGTTCAACTCTTGCGGTGATAGTACCAGTCGATAGTCTTCATCGTGCGCCTCCTTGGCCTTGTCGAGCCGTCGATATGCCCGATCGCGAGGGCGCAGGCAAGCCGGCGTTCGCCGAGGGTGAAGCGCATGGGGCTGCATACACAGGCGGCGGAGCAGAAGCTTACGAAGAGAACGGTCGTAGACTTGGACGTAACGGGCGGCACGCCGAAGGGCCTGGCTGAAGCTCGGGCCCCTAGCTAGCCCGAGTCTGCGCTGACGGGCGTCGGATCGGCAGGTCGATCCTAAAGACCGAGCCGACGCCGACGGTCGACTCGGCGGTGATCGACCCGCCGAGCGCATCGCAGATATGCCTCGTCACCGCCAGCGAGACGCCTGAACCCTCGTAGCTGCGGGTCGTCGAGTCGTCCGCCTG
This sequence comes from Polyangia bacterium, assembly GCA_030424595.1. Lineage (GTDB taxonomy): Bacteria > Myxococcota_A > Polyangia > Nannocystales > Nannocystaceae > JADJRG01. The sequence continues at coordinate 94,398 of JAUHWG010000026.1, read as the reverse complement.
GGTGAACGCGGCGAAGACCCGTTGCATGTGCTCGGGCGGGATCCCGATCCCACTGTCGCTGACGACGATCCCGAGGCGCGACAGGTACCCCTCGCCGAGGACCTGGACCTTGAGGCTGACAGAGCCGCCCTCGGTGAAGCGGATCGCGTTGTCGAGGACGCTGCGCAGGCAGTAGCGCAGACGGAGACGATCGCTGATGACCAGGCCGACCTCGTCGATCTCTAGGTTGAGCTGGTTGTTGCGCTCCGAGACGACCGGCGCGAGCTCGCGGAGGATGTCGCGGATCAGCTCGTTGACGTCGACATCCTCGAGCTCGATGGTGAAGGTTCCGGCCTCGATCCGCGACAGCTCCAGGGCGCTCTCGAGGGTCCGCTCTAGGCGTAGCGCCGCGGTCTGGATGCTGCCGATGTCGTCGACGAAGCCGTCCGAGACCCCGTCCATCAGGTCCTCCTCGATGAGCTCGGTGTAGCCGATGATCGCGTTGAGCGGCGTCCTCAGCTCATGGCTCATGTTCATGAGGAAGCGGGTCTTCGCCTGGTCCGCGTTGACCGCGTTCTCGCGGGCCTGATCGAGGGACTCGTAGAGGCGAGCGTTGTCGACAGAGATCGCGAGCTGCGCCGCGAGCTGGTTGAGCAGCTCGAGGCGGTCACCGGTGAAGACCTCGGTCGCCAGGTTGTTCTCGAGGTAGAGGGCGCCCATCACCTTGTTATGGTGAATGATCGGCATGCAGAGCACCGACTTCAGCGCCTCGCGACGGACGTAGTGATCCTTGGTGAAGGCGCCGCGCTGACCTGCGTCCTCGAGGACGACGCTCGAGCCTGAGCGGATGACGTACTTGAGGATCGAGTGGGGAAGATCGTCGTGCTTCTCGATCGGCGTCGAGCGGAGCACCTCGATCTCTGAGCTGTCGACCGACCCCTCCGCCTCGATCAGGAGCCGCCCCTCGTGGACGAGCACCAGGAAGCAACGTCGCGCCCCGGCGTTCTCCATGACGACCTGGATGAGCGTGTCGAGGAGGCGATCGAGGACGATCTCGCCGGAGAGGGCCTGAGTCGCCTTGATGACAGTGCCGACGTCGAGCGACTTGCCGGTGCCGCCGTCGATGGGGACCAAGGTTGAGGTCTCCGTCGGGGCTCGGCTGCGCGGTTCGTTCGCCGGCCTGCGCTCGCCGTAGCTGGCCCGCAGGGCGCTGAGCTTGGCGATCGCGCCGTAGCGCTGGTAGGCGTCGAAGGCCAGAGCGAGGTAGTGATCGAGGAGAAAGGTGGTCTCGGTGGCGATCGCTACGCGGGCCGCGAGCTCGGCGGCGAGGGCTTCCCGGTGTGAGTCGCCAGCCTCAGACGCGAGGCTAATCGCGGCGTTGAGGTGGGGGAGGGCCTCGTGAGTCCGCCCCTCAATCCAGGCCCGAGCCCCGGAGACGATCTCAGCGCGTGCGCCGAAGCTCGGCCGAGAGAGGGCGGCAAAGCGGAGGAGGCGCTCGTGGTGCTCTGCGATCCGCCCCATGATGCGGCGGCGCTCGCCGGGGCTGGCCTGCATCGCCAGCTCCGCGAGGTTGAGCGCCGAGAAGAAGTCGAGGTCGACGCGGGTCACGAGCTCGACGAGGGGGGTCGGGTCTTGGGCTGCGGCGTCGAAGTGGATCTGGGCCTCGCCGTGATCCCCCGCGTGGTAGAGGCAGATCCCGTAGTAGAGCGGGATGTAGAGGCCTCCCATGCTCTGACCGGCACGGCCGTCGCGGTCCTTGGGGGGCCTGGCGGCGCTCGCGTCGAGCGGCGCATCGTCGAGGGCGCGGAGGTGATGACACAGGCGCTCGAGCGCGGCGACGAAGTGGTGCCCCTCGGCGGCGCCTGAGTGGCGGAGGAAGGCCGCGTAGGTCGCCGCTTGGTCCTCGACGCGGCTGAGGTTGTCGCCGGCGAAGAAGGACATCGGCGCCACTTGGCTGCCGGCGAAGCAGGCGTAGGCGAGATCGCCTCGTCGCAGCGCACCGTCGTGCCCGCGCTCCAGACGACCTTTGGCGTCATGCACCGCGCCGCTCCACGGCTGGACGAAGAGACCGGTGATGAGATCAACCCTGGGCTCGGTCGTCGGGCTTGGGAGCAGGGAGAGGAGGGCATCCGCGACCTCACTCGCCTCGGCTGCGCCGCTGTAGTCGGCCTGTATCGTCGCCAGGAAGAGGCCGTACCCCGCCACTCCGAAGGCGGAGAACTCCGTACGCCCAGTCTCAAGGGTCAGGTTCGTCAGGCGGAGGAAGATCAGCGCGGCGAGCTTGAAGTCCGTGAAGACGGCGGCCGGCGCCATATACATCAGGAGGTTGTGTATGACGTAGGTGCGTCGGTCGAGAGACTCTGGCGTGTCGAGCACGCAGCGGATCGAGCGCTTGCGCAGCTGCCAGCGAAGACGGGTCAACTCGAGGGCGAGCGACGTGCGAGAGCTCGCCGCGGGGAGCTTTACGCCGAGGAGCTTGAGGCCTGCGCGACCCGTGGTGAGCGCGTCGGAGAAGCGCCGCAGGCCGATCTCACGGCTGATCTTGAACGCGAGGAGCTCGGCGCGGCCGAGCGAGGAGCGCATCTCGCTGAGGGCTTGGTCGAAGAGGGTGCTCGCGCCCGCAGAGTCGCCGAGGAAGAGGCGCGCGTCGGCGAGCCCCGTGAAGAGGCCGAGCATGAGCCGGTGTTCGTCCTGCCAGGCGACGGCCGGCATCAGGTCGATGCCTCGCTCGAGGAACGTCGCAGCGGTCGCATATCCGCCTGAGATCATCGCTCGCGTGCCGGCCTCGTGGCAGATCCGGGCACACTCGCTCCGCTCGGCCCAGCCAGCGCTGTCGCGAAGGCCGAGCGAGAGCTGCTCGGCGGCGTCGAAGATACGCTCGTCGCTCGCCGCTCCTCGGTCGAGCAGGATCCTCCCAAGACGCCGTTGGCAGTCCTTGCGCGCGTCGACGTCGAGGTTCGCCAGCGCAGGCTCGAGCAAGCTCGGATGCGTGAACGTGTAGGTGATGGTGCTCGAGTCGGGTTCGCCTATCGAGCAGATGAGCCCGCGCTCGAGGGCCGGCTTCAGCGCGAGGGCGAGCGGACCCGCGTTGACTCCGACGAGGTCGCGGAGGAGCGAGAGGTCGAAGTGGAGGCCGATGCAGGCCGCCGAAGCCAGCGCCTCCTTCGTCGGTGCAGGGGCGTCGGCGAGCTGCGCTCCGAGGTGCGCGAGGAGATCATATTCGGGGTGTTCGCCGTCGACCGACCAATTCCACCGGTGGCTGGCCGTCTCGTAGCGAATCGACCCTCGGCGGTGCAGGGTCTCGAGGAGGAGCCGGGTTCGGTGGGGGTTTCCGCCGCTTCCGCCTAGGACATGGTCGGCTAGCGTGCGAAGTGAGCTCTCCGTCGGCGTCAAGCTATCGCGTAGGAGCGCGACTGTGTCGCCGCCGCTGAGGGGGGCGAGCGCTTGCTCCGTCACGGTCGCGCCGTGTTCAGAGATCGTGCTCGCAAGCTCGCGGACGAGGTGTGCCGAGCCCGGGCTATCGGTGCAGTAGGTCGCAATGACGAGGATGGCGTGACCGCGGGGATCTTCAAAGAGGCGGATGAGCGCGCCTGCGCTGGACGGGTCGATCCGGTGGAGATCGTCGAGGACGACCACAAAGGGCGGCTGGGCCGTGGCGATCGCCCGCAGGAGAGCATCGAAGAGCGACTGAAACCGCTGGCGATCCTCATCTTCGGTCGCGGGCGTAGACGCAGAGGAGCCGACCTCGTCGAGGAGCTGTCCGATCTCTGGGATGAAGCCGCCGAGGAGGGCTGCACCCTCGCCGATCGCAGCTTCGATCTGCATTCGCCAGATGCTGAGCTCGGCCTCCTCGGCCTCGAGGATCACCTGCAACCGGGCGCGGACAGCGGTGAGTAGGGGTCCGTAGGGGACGCTCGAGCGGGGCTGACATCGGCCAGCTAGGACCTGACCTCGCTTCGGCAGATGATTGTGCCGAATATCGCTGAGGTGATGCGACTTGCCTGATCCCGGCGCGCCAGCGATCAGGACCAGCTCCCGTGAGCCCTTGCTCGCGCGCTCGAAGGCCGCGAGGAATTCGTGGACCAAGCCCTCTGAGCCGTAGAGCCGGTCCGCGAAGGAGAGCCGTGGGGCGGGGTCCACAGCGCCGAGCTGGAAGGTCGCGGATGTCTGGTCGCCAGCGATGAGCTCGCGGCAGCGGTCGAGATCGTGGCGAAGGCCCGCGGCGCTCTGATAGCGCTCATCGGCGATCTTCGCGAGGAGCTTGAGGACGATCGCGTCGAGACAAGCGGGGGTCGCCGCCGTCAAGGAGCTGGGTCGCGGAGGCTGGTCGGTGATGTGGGCGTGGGCGAGCTCGAGGCGGTTCTTCTGGACAAAGGGCAAGCGCCCGGTCAGGAGCTGGAAGAAGATCACGCCGAGCACATAGAAGTCGCTGCGCTGATCGACCGCACGGTTGAGGCGGCCTGTCTGCTCGGGCGCGACGTACTCAAAGGACCGTTCGGGATCGCTGCCGGCCGCTCCACCGCTGTTGAAGGGAGCGGCTTCGCTGAGGTCGGTGAGCGTGACCAGTCCGTCCTCCGAGACCATGATCGCCTCTGGCGAGAGGTTGCGGTGGGCGAGGCCATGTCGATGGAGGGCGGCGACGGCGTCGACGATCCCGACGGCGAGCTCGATGAACTTCGCCGGAGTGAGCGGCCCGCGCTCGAAGTGCTGGCGAAGCGTGTCGGCGCCCTGATCCTCGACGACCAGGGCGAGGCCGCGAGAGCAGGGGACGAGCTCGACGGCGCGGTTGATGCGATCGCCGTCGAGCGTCGTCAGGATCGTCAGCTCGCGGCGGAGGCGAGCGAGTACATGTCGGCTTGGGTGCTCACTGAGGGGGCACCGGAGAAGCACCGACCTGCCGTCGGCGAGAGACCGACCGCGGTGGGTGATCACGTCACGCCCGGCATAGAGGACGCCGTCGATGTCGTATCCCGAGACGGAGAGCACGGTAGAGGGGCCCGGATTCCAGGGCCCCTGAGTATAGGGCGAGAGGAGCGTCCTGGATGCAGGGTGATTTCGCGCCGAGGGCTGCTGACGTCCGCTCTCCAGGTCGGACTCGGGCCGAGAGGAGTCGCCGCGCTGACCGAGAGACACGCGATTGCGCCCGTCGGCAGAAGTGTGGGAGCATGGCCATCAGCGCTCGCGGCAATGACTGGTGCGGGACAACCCCCTCAAGGGGCTACGAGGAAACGATGATGATCAGCAATATTAGAATTTCGTGCCTGTTGTTCGCTGGCGCAGTCGCCTTCGTCGGCTGCAAAGATCCGGAGACGATGACGACGACGTCGGAGGCGACGTCCACCACCGGCGACTCTGCGACGTCGACCTCTGGGAGCGCGACGGAAGATCCGACCGCGACCGCGACCGCGACCGCGACCGCGACCGAGGGCGGCACGGAGAGCGCGACGGGGACGACGACGGACGTCGACCCGACGGGGGGGACCGAGACGACCGGCTGCACCTTCCTCAGCTGTATGGATGGCGGCGCTCCCGACACCAACGAGTGCGATATCTGGGCGCAGGACTGCCCTGACGGCGAGAAGTGCATGCCGTGGGCGAACGACGGCGGCGGCTCTTGGAACGCGCTGAAGTGCTCCCCCGTCGACGCAAACCCCGGCCAGTCCGGTGATGAATGCATCGCTGAGGGCGGGGCTGTCAGCGGTGTCGACAACTGCGACCTGGGTCTCCTGTGTTGGTACGTCAACGAGGAGAACATCGGCTCGTGTATCGATCAGTGCACGGGCACGGAGGAGGCGCCGATGTGCCCCTCCGGTACCGTCTGCGACGTCACCAACGAAGGCGTGCTGACGCTCTGCCTGCCCACCTGCGATCCGCTCCTCGTCGACTGTCCAGGGGATCAGATCTGCTTCTACAGCAGCCTGGCGGGCGACTTCATCTGCGACTTTGATGGGAGCGGTGAGGCCGGCGCGTACGGCGACCCCTGCGAGTACATCAACGTCTGCGATCCTGGGCTCTTCTGCGCGAACCCCGAGAACGTCCCCGGTTGCCAGGCGGGCGGGTGTTGCTCGGAGTACTGCGATATCAACGAGGAGAACACCTGCGCAGGCAAGGACATGGGTCAGGAGTGCGTCCCCTGGTTTGAGATGGACGCACCTCCCGGGCTCGAGCACGTCGGCGCTTGCGTCGTGCCGTAAGGGCGGAAACGACCCTCTATGGGCCCCCTGCGACGCGTCAGCGACGTCGGGGGCTTTTTCTTGGCGGGAATCGCCTGAGAACTGAAGAGAATGTGCTCCTGGGCGTCTCAGGTGCATGCCCCGACCTCGCCTCCTCGCCTGGGTTGTCCCCTCGATCATCGGCCTCATCGGTATCTCAAGCGGTTGCGCGCACCGACATCAGGCGCCTGCGCCCGCTTACGAGCCGACGGTGGTCGAGACGGTGGTCGAGATCCCGGGGCAGCAGGTCTATCTCGCGGAGACAGCCTATCCGCAGGGAACGGCAGAGGTGATGGGCGGACCCGCGCCGGTCGATGACTACGCGTACGTCGACGGCGCAGTGGCCTACGACGTGGGCGAAAACGATGAGCTGCTCGGGTACGAGACGCTCTCCACCGGCGAGCAGGTCGAGGTCGTCGTGTACGTCCACACGTACGAGCAGCCGATCGAGAGCTACCCCAAGGTCTATTGGTCCGGGCGCTACTACCACAACGTCAACGGCACGTTGGTCTACTACAGCCCGCACTTCGGCAGCTACTGCCACTACTGGGGCCCGCCGGTCGGTCTGGTGTACGCGTGGAACCATCACCACCCGAGCCATCGCTACGCCTGGGGGAGCGGCTACTACGGCGCTGGTTGGTACTGGGGCGGAGTTAGCCACCACGGCTATCACGCCTACGCGCCGCGTGATGTCTATCCCGGGCGGCATACCGGGCGACCGCGTCCGAGCGGCCATGCAGGGGGTCCGAGCGGCCGTCCGAGCGGACATCCTGGGGGCCCGACGGGTCGACCGAAGCCCGGCGCGCGGCCGAGCCCGCGGCCGCAGGGCGGTGACACGTTGCGCGCTGACCGCGGAAAGCCGCCGGTCACTCCCGTCGCACGCCCCAGCGCGGGTCAGCCGGGTCAGGGGCGCGTAGTCGCCGGCCGCAAGCCTGGAGCCCGACCCGCGGGAAGGCCGCAGGGCGCGAGCGCGGTGAGGCCGCAGAAGCCGGCGGCTCGGCCCGCAGGTCGGCCACAGGGAGCTAGCTCCGTCCACGCAACACGCAGCGATCGTCCTCAGCCCGGTCGTGTCGGCCGGACCAGCAGCGGACGGCCCACGGGGGCGAGGGCTCCGCGCTACACCCCCTCCGCACCACCGACCCGCCACACGGTGGGGGCGCGTCCGAGCAGCCCGAGGACACAGCCGATGACCAACCGCGCGCCGACGCGAGCGCGTCCGTCGATGTCTCAGCCGCGACCGACCGCGCCCACCCGGACGCGTGCCCCCTCCCGGACTCCGAGTCGTCCGTCGGCGTCGCGGGCGCCCTCCCGGACGCGCGTCGCCCCGAGTCGGCCGTCGGCATCGCGCTCGCCGAGCCGTCCGAGCAGTCGGCCGTCGGCGTCGCGCTCGCCGAGCCGTCCGAGCAGTCGGCCGCCGGCGTCGCGCTCGCCGAGCCGCCCGAGCAGTCGTCCTTCGGCGTCGCGCTCGCCAAGCCGCCCGTCAGCGTCGCGGTCCCGTCCGGCCTCACGTCCGAGCCGCCCGTCGAGCTCGCGTGGCCGTTCGAGTGCGCGCGGTCGCCGCTAGTCTGACCAGCCCGCCCGATGGCCCCTCCCGTTAGGATGGGAGGGGCCATTTCTATGTGGTCTGTCGGAGGTTGAGCCTAGCAGCCCGTGGCAAAAGTCCCGCGCGCTCTCGCTTGCCCTCCTCGCCCCTCTCGGCCCCGCCGAAACTTGCGGTACGACCCAGTACAGCGGCGTTTCGTCGAAGCCGAGAGGGCCAACGATTGCGGCGCGAGAGCACGCGGGACTTTTGCCACGGGCTAGAGGCCGACGAGAGCGCGCTCATGCGCTTTGAGCGGTCCCATGAGGTCTCCTCAAGGGAGCTCGCGCAGCGACGCCAGCGTCGGATACACGGCCCAAAAAGGCGCCGGTTACAGAGCGGACTCGTCTGGGTCTTCGAGCGGCTGCTCCTCGATCTCCCAGCGCTCGAATACGGCCGGCGGACGGTCGATCTCAGAGAGGAAGCGGCTCGGTCGGAGGATTCTCGAGGGTCCGTCGTGGGACTCCTCGATCACCGGATAGCAGAGATAGAGCTCATCGGCGGCGCGCGTCGAGGCGACGTAGAAGAGGCGACGCTCCTCCTCCTCATCCTTGGGCAGCCGGAGCGACGTGGCCATCGGAAAGCGCCCCTCGCTCAGCCAGAGGACGAAGGTGATCGGCCACTCGAGCCCCTTGGCCTGGTGGATCGTCGACAGCACGAGCATGTCGTCGGGATCGTTGGCGCCGAGGACCGCCTCGGCGGTCATCCCCTGGATCAGCGAGAGCTCGCTCAGGAACTCGTCAGCGTCGTCGTAGCGCTCGGCGTAGCTGGCGAGCTGATCGAGATCCTCTTTGCGGACCGACGCGTTGGAGAAGGTCCGCTCGGCGTAGTCCCCGTAGTGCTCGGTTACGATCGTGCGGATCGCGACCCCAGGGCTGTCGAGCTCGGGGTCGTCGAGTACTCGCCAGAGATCGCCGAGGCGGACAAGGGCCGTCTTCGCGCGGCCGCGGGCCTTGCCTGCCTCTTCTTGGAAGATCGCCTCGGAGCGGATCCCGGCGGGCGCCTGGGCGAGGGCGGTCGCGACTCGCTCCGCGGTCTGGCTGCCGATGCCGGGCCATAGGCGGAGGAGGCGGACCCAGGCGAGGGTGTCTTGCGGGTTTTGAGCCGCTCTCAGGTAGGCGACGACATCCTTGATGTGGGCCTGCTCGAAGAAGCGGAGGCCGCTCCGGATCGCGAAGGGGATCTGTCGCTTCGTCAGCTCGACCTGGAGCTCCAGGCTGTGGCTGTGGTTGCGGTAGAGGACGGCGATCCTCGCGAGCGGGAGGTTTTGCTCGTGGTGGATCTCGAGGACACGCTGGGCTACCAGCTCCGCCTGCTGGTAGACGTCCCGGAGTGGGATGACCGCAGGGACAGCTCCCGATGGTTTGACCGCCTGCAGCTCCTTGGGGTGCTGGTCCTTGTTGTGGGCGATGCTCCGGTTCGAGAGCGCGAGGATCTCAGGGGTCGAGCGGTAGTTGACCGTGAGCTTGAGGATCGTCGCCTTCGGGTGGCGGACGGCGAAGTGGGAGATCTGGCGGAAGTCGGCGCCGCGAAAGGAGTAGATCGACTGGGCGTCGTCGCCGACGCAGACGAGCGACCTGTGATCGGCGGCCATCAGATCGCAGATCCTCCCCTGGAGGGCGTTGATGTCCTGGTACTCGTCTACCAGCACGTGGTCGTAGCTCGCCTTGAGCTCGGCGGCGATGTCTTGGTGCTCGGGGTTCTCTAGGAGCTCCGCCCAGAGGCCGAGGAGATCGTCGAAGTCGACCAGGTTCATCGACCGCTTGCGCGCCGCGTAGGCCTCTGCGACCGCCTCCATCATCGGCGCCCGGTCGAGGAGCTTGAGCTTGTGCTCCTCGACCACCTTGCGCAGCGATCGACGGGTCCCCTGGGCCAGCGAGATCAGGTTGCTGAGCACCTTCGGGGTGGGGAAGCGTCGGCTGCTGAGGGCGGCCAAGCCCTGCTCCGCGATCACCCCTGCGAGCAAGGTGCGCGCGTCCTCGGGGTCGAGGATCCCAAAGCTCGGCGAGAGTCCGAGCGCCTGCCCGTGCTTTCGCAGGATGCGATTGCCGACGTGGTGGAAGGTGCCGGCCGCGGAGCGGCGCATGTCGATCCCGAGCAGATCCTCGACCCGCGCTGTCATCTCTCGTGCGGCGCGGTTGGTGAAGGTGACGAGGAGGATCCGCTCGGGGTGGACACCGCCGGCGACGAGACGCGCGACCCTGTAGGTGAGCGTCCGGGTCTTGCCGGTCCCTGCCCCTGCGAGCACGAGGATCTCCCCGGCGGGCGCGTCGACCACGGCCCGCTGCTGCGGGTTGAGGTCCCGGCCGAGATCGAAGGGGACCCGGCGGGGCCCAGTCGACTTGATGACGTACTTCTTGTTCATCGGCTCCGCGGGTCGCCTGCGCCCCCGAGGTTGGCGCGGATAAACCCGAGCATTTGATCCTCCATGTACACCCTGTCCTCGAGGCGGCGGGGCATGTGCCGCTCGTCGGGGAAGAGGAGGAGCTCGTAGGGCTTGCGGGCGCGGATGAGGGCGTTGATCAGGCGGGCGGCGTGGCGGAAGTGGACGTTCTCGTCGATGAGCCCGTGGACGATCATGAGATCGCCGACGATCCCGTCGACGTGATCGATGACGCTGCTGCGGGCATAGCCCTCGGGGTTGCTCGCCGGGGTCCCCATGTAGCGCTCGGTGTAGTGGGTGTCGTAGCCGTCCCAGTGGGTGACGGGTGCGCCGGCGATGCCGAGGCGGAAGGTCTCTGGGGCGCGCGCGAGGGCCATCGCCGCCATGTAGCCGCCGTAGCTCCAGCCGTAGATGCCGACATGATGGCTGTCGGTGAGGCCCTGGTTGGCGAGCCAGCGGACGCCGTCGACCTGGTCTTGGATCTCGATGTTGCCCATGTCGTGGCGGAGCGCCCCTTCAAAGGCGAGGCCGCGGCGGGCGGAGCCGCGGTTGTCGAGCTTGAAGACGAGGTAGCCGCGAGAGGCGAGGAGCTGCGCTCGCATGTCGACGGTGAGGCCCCACGACTTGGTCACCCGCTGGGCGTGTGGCCCGCCGTAGACAGAGACCAGGGTCGGGAAGGGGCCGGTCCCGAAGCGCTCAGGCGGACGGTAGATGGCGCCGTGGAGGCGGACCCCGTCGCGGCTGTCGAGCTCGACCAGCTCTGGGGGCGGGAGCTCGAGGGTCGAGAGTCGGCTGTCCTCTGGGACTGGTATAGATCGGATCGCCTTGCCGTCCGCGAGGTCGCGGAGGGTGATCGTCGGCGGCTGCTCGGGGGAGCTGAAGGAGTCGATGAAGCGGGTGAAGCTGTGGCCTAGGTGGACCCCGTGGGTGCCGGCCGCCTCGGTGAGCTTGGTCGGCTCACCGCCGGCGAGGGGGACGGAGTAGAGGTGTCTCTCGGTGGGGTGCTCGCGGCCGGCGACGAAGTAGACCGTGCCGTTTTTCTGGTCGAGGCCGGCGACGCTGTCGACAGGCCACTCGCCTGAGGTGAGCTGGCGGACGAGCGCGCCCTCACCGTCGTAGAGGTAGAGGTGGAGAAAGCCGCTGCGCTCCGAGGCCCAGAGAAAGCCGCCGTCGTCGAGGGCGCGGAAGTTGTGGTGGAGGTTGATCCAAACGTCGGACTCCTCGCGGAGGAGCTCCGTGCGGGCTCCGGTCTTCGGGTTGAAGGCGAGGAGGCGGAGGCGCGACTGCTCGCGGTTCTCGACCTCCGCGACGAGGCGACCGTCGCTGAGCCAGTGGACCCTCCCGAGGTACTCATCGTCGCCGGGCTCATCGCCGCTGAGGTCGAGCCAACGGGTCGACCCCCCTTTGGCGGAGACCAGGCCGAGGCGGACCTTTGCATTGTCGGCGCCGGCGAAGGGGTAGCCGTGAGCCTCCTCCGCCTCCGGGCCGGTGCTGTCCTGGCCCTGGTGGACGATTCGGTAGCTCGGGATGTGGGTCTCATCGACCTCGGTGAAGGCGAGCGTCTCACCGTCGCGGGACCACCAGAAGCCGTGGCTGCGGCTCATCTCCTCCTGGGCGATGTACTCGGCGAGGCCGTGGCTGCGGCCGGTCCCGCGGGCCCCCTTGGTCAACTGCCGCGGGGCACCGCCGGCGGTCGGGACGACGTAGAGCTCGTCGTCGTAGACGTAGGCGATCATGTCCCCGTCGCGGGAGAGCTGGGGATCGAGGGCGGGCTTGTCTCCGGGGGGGACCACCTGACGCAGCTCGCCGTCGCCGGCGGCGGTCGGCGAATCGATCACGTAGATCCCGCCGCCGAGGGGCACGAGCATCCGCGGCACCGGGGCCTCATGGTGAGACCAGGCGTAGCGGGTGATCCCGAGGCCGCGGACCCGCTGGCGCTCGCGTCGGAGCTTTTCCTCGCGCGACAGGTTCTCCTCGGTCTCGCCGCCGCCGGGGGGCCGCGCGAGGATTCGCTCGTCGCCGGTCGTCGGGTCGAAGGCGTAGAGCTGGGTGCTCAGGCTCGCGTCCTCGCTGCGGAGGTACGTAATGAAGCGATCGTCGGCGGAGAAGGCGAGGCGGCTCGGCTGGAGCATCCCCGGCAGGGGGTAGCGAGCGACGTCCTCTGTGGTGAGCGCCCCCTCGGGGGTCCCGGAGTTCTCGGGGTCGATCGTGGTCTTCGTGTGCTTCATCGACGCTTCGCCTTGGGTCTCATCGCCGGGGCCAGGAGCTGTGCCGGCGGCTGGGCGGCCTCGGGGTTGAGGCTGTGGGGGGAGGCAGCTGACGCTCCCCCCGAGCAGCATGAGCACCGGCGCGACGACACGGGCGACGGTGAGGAGCGGCGACCGGGCCGGGGGCACATGCATCGCGGGATGATCGCAGCGCGAGCCGGTGCTGTCCACGCTACGGGGCGCTTGCGCGGGTACGCCAAATCGGCGATGGTGACCAGCCTATGGCCTCCCTGGTCGATCTTCTCACCACGTCTGAGACCCGCCCGCGGGTTGTTCGTGCCTGTTGCGACCTGATCGAGGCTGAGGTCGACTCCAAGAAAGGGATCTCCGGGATCGCGGTTAAGGCCGGGTACCGTCTCGTCCGCGCGGTCAAGCCGACGATGGTCGGTGAGGTCGTGGATCGGCTCTTGCCGGAGTTTGCGGAGGCGATGGAGCCCTTCTACGCGGCGAGCGTCGCGGCGGCCGAGGCCGAGAAGCGTCCGGTCTCGCGGGTCTTCGCGGAGCGACTCGCGCAGGACGACGCGGCGGTCGCGGAGGCGCTCCTTCAGGTGACCGACCGGCGGGCAGAGAAGGCGAGCGGACCGCTGCTCAAGACCTACAAGAAGCTCCGCGGCTCCGCCCACGACCACGTCACGCAGGCGGTGCCCGGCTTGGCGCGGACGATCTCGCCCTTCGTCTGAGCTGGCGCGCGCCGGTTCGTGCGCTTTGTCCGCCTCGGGGCTCGGCCTGCTCTCGGACGCGCTCGCAGCTCAGCTTTGGTGCAGCTCGACCTCGCCGCTGCGGGTGTCGATGGCGACGTAGCTGTGCTGGCCGACGCTGCATGAGCCGCTGTTGACGACGAGGCCCTCTGGGTACTCGACGCGGACGGGCACGTGCGTGTGTCCCATGACGACGATGTCCGCACCGTGCTCGCGGAGGAGGTCGCGGCCGGCGCGGAGATAGGGGCCGTCGTCGCGGTGGAAGCGCTCGTGCTTGATCCGGATGTCGTTGGACTCGAACCACTCTGCGACCGGCCGCAGGCCGGCGTAGCGGAGGCGGCCGGTGAACCAGGATGCGGCCCGCGTGAGGGCGTAGGCGCGGCGGAAGAGCGGATCGAACTGGTGACCGTGGATGAAGAAGACGCGGCGACCGTCTGCCTCGAGCTGGAGGGTCTCGGGGGCCTGGAGGTGTTCGCGGGCGACGGCGTCGTGGTTGCCGTGGACGTAGCGGTAGGGGGCCCTTGAGAAGCGTTCGGCGAGCTGCGGGAGGCGTCGCTGGGCTGCGCGGAGCTGGCGCAGCGCGCCTCGTCGTCCGGGCAGCCAGGCGTGGTCGGTCTGGAAGACGTCGCCGACCAGGACGATCGCGTCGAAGCTGGCCTCGAGCCTGTCGAGGAAGCCGAGGAAGTCCGCCTCGCGGTGGCGAAACTCGTCCATCCAGCGGTGAGCGCCGATGTGGAGGTCGGAGAGGGCGGCGATCCGCATGGGCGGAGCGACGATAGCCGAAGTGTGAGCTGTCCGCCGCAGGGCTTGTGTCCTCCGCGGAAGAGCTTAGAAGAGGCCTCGGAGGTGACCGTGTCCGACAAGTCCTCGTTCTTCCGCTGCCACCAGTGCGGCGGGCTCAACCGAATCCCCCCGGAGCGTCTGGGGGAGGGACCGGTTTGCGGCCGCTGCCGCGCGCAGATCGACCTCGCCGCGAGCCCCGCCGACATCGATGACGCGGCCCTGCGTCGCCTGATCAAGAGCTCGCCGGTCCCCGTCTTCGTCGACTTCTGGGCGCCCTGGTGCGGTCCTTGCCGGATGCTCGCGCCGCACATCGTCGAGCTCGCGCAGCGCTACGCGGGCCGGGCGATCGTCGTCAAGGTCAACACCGACGCCGCCAACGAGGTCGCGAGCAGCCTCGGGATCCAGGCGATCCCGACTCTCCTGGTCTACCGCGGCGGCAAGGTCATCGAGCGTCAGTCCGGCGCTGTGATGGGCAAGGCGCTCGACGCCCTCCTGGCTGCGCACGTCTGAGTCCCCGCGCTCGCCAGACCTCGCGCGGAGGCCGGGGCTCCGCGCCAAGGGGTGAGAATGGGGGCGTGGGGCGACAGATGGGGTCTGATGGCCGGAATGACCCTCTGCGGGAAGGGCGCGCCCCGCACCTTTCCGGCGCTTGCGAGGTTCACGAAGGGAGCCCAAATGGGGTACTAGGTAGTGTAGCTTGCGTAACCTTGCACACGGCCGTCGACCCTGTCGTTGTAGTGTGCTCGAGTTCACCGTCACAGGGTGTACACACCAGGATCCACACCTCGATGAGTAACGAGACCCGCACCCCCGGCAGCGGCGGCGGCACGTCGACGAGCGCCTCCGAATACTACGGGTACCAAGGGACAGATCTGCCGACCGGCACGGTCGTCAAGTGTGGCAGCCAGTTCGAGATCGTCCAGCGGCTCGGCGAGGGCGGGATGAGCAAGGTCTACAAGGCGTTTGATCGCCTGATGAACCGCTACGTCGCCCTCAAGGTGATGAAGAACGACGTGCCGGAGTGGGCCCATCGCCACTTCCGGCGCGAGGCGAGGATGTGCGCGAACTTCATGCACAACAACCTCGTCCGGGTGATGCAGGTCGGGACCGCCGAGGAATTCGGCCTCCTCTGGTTCGCGATGGAGTACCTGCGCGGCAAGGACGTCGGCTGGTTCATCGACAACGGCACGCCGGTGCCGGTGCCGGTGATCGCCGAGATCTTCCTCCAGGTCCTGGAGGCGCTGCGCTACGTCCACCTGCGGCGGATCGTCCACTGCGACATCAAGCCGTCGAACGTCTTCGTCACCCGCGACTCGCACGATCCCCTGCTGCGGGTGGTCAAGCTGCTCGACTTCGGCGTCGCCCGGGATCTCAGCGATCTGACCCCGCAGAGCAAGGCGCACGTGATGGGCGATCCCCGCTACATCGCCCCGGAGCAGACCATCGCCGGGGGCTACATCGACCACCGCGCCGATCTCTACGCCCTCGGGATGACCTTCTTCGAGCTGGTGACCGGCGGCCGCCACCCCTTCGAGGATCTCTTCGAACAGCACCCGCGTCAGCTCCTCCGGGCTCACCGCGAGCGTGACCCGGTGCCAGTCAGCCACTACATGTCGACGGACGTGCCGAAGGAGCTCCGGGATGCGATCGATGCCTTCTTCTTCAAGGCATGCTCGAAGCAGGTCCAGGGTCGCTTCAAGGATGCGTCGGAGATGAAGGGCGCGATGACGGAGCTGTCGAAGCTGATCCAGAGCGTCGGCATGGGCGGCGCCTAGCCCTGAAATAAGCGCTGCTGTGAGGCGTCCTAGACAGCCCGCGTAGAATTCGTCAGTGACACGGGGTTTGCGCTTCGCGCTGTATCCGTGTGGGTGAGCGCTCACCTCGTGATTCGCGAGGGGCGGAGCTTGGGGGCTGTCGGCGGGCGGGCGAGGGGCGACGAGGCGGGTCCCTCGCGGACGCGGGTCCTCCCATGCCACGTGCTCGCCACGGGATAGGCTGGTCTGCTTGAAGAGACAGGGTACGCGTGTCTCCGCGCGAGGCACGGGTCCTCCCGCTGCGTCCCACCCGTCGCCCCTCGCTCGCCCGAGCAAGTCGTCCTGGGCTCCGCTACCGGGTGCGTAGAGGACTCGTGAGTGCAGACCTTCTCTCGACACATGCTCGTCGAGACTCTCGACGATGATGAGCAACGCGCATCGCCGGTCGAACTTCGGTCCGTACCGAAGCCAGAGCGATCGAGAGCCTCCGAAACGCCTGTGAGAACACCGAGCGGGACGACTCGCGCGAGCCACCAGAAGGCCGACCGTCGGCGACCCGAGCACACCCGGAAGAGCGCTCGGCCGCTGCCGCTCTTCTTCGAGCCGTAGACCGGGTGGACATGAGAGTCGAGGTCGACCACGGCCCATGGGGCTTTCCGTCGCCCGTTTCGCTGGCGCCAGACCTGCTCGTGCGCCTCATCGATCGCTTGGTTGAGCTTCTCTTGGCTCTCGGGATCGAGACGCCGGAGGAAGTCCCCCGCGGTCGTCGGGTCGGGGATCTGGTCAATCCCGACGATCCTCCGTACGCCTTCGTCGGCCTGCATCTTGTCGATGTCCTCGATGCAGCTGCCGCCGATGAAGAGGTTGTAGACGTGGCTCAGGACATCCGTCGCCTCATCGTAGCCGCGCTTGTTCTCGAAGACCTTCACGCGGCCGCTGATCGAGCGCCGGAGCTTGAGGCGATCGAGCCGCGAGCGTGAGCCCAGCGGAGGGAGTCACAGGATCCGGGTCGACGACCAACTCTACCGGCGGAGGCTCGAAGCTCTTGCACTTCGGTCGAGCGCTTGCCTGTGGGCTCCGTTCTCGCCGACAGTCGGCCTTGAGATGACTCGCGCGAGTTGTCCCGCTCGGTGTTCTCACTGGGGCCTCGGAGGCTCGCGCTCGCTTGGACTTCGACACGGACCGAAGTTCGGCCGACGATGCGCGTTGTTTCTCATCATCGTCGAGAGTCGCGACGAGCACGTACCGAGCGAGGACCGACGCGAGCAAGCGATCCACGTACTCGCAAGCGGAGCCCCGACAGACTTGCTCGGGCGAGCGAGGGGCGACGGGTGGGACGCAGCGGGAGGACCCGTGCCTCGCGCGGAGACACGCGTACCTGTCTCTTCAAGCACCTCTGCCCCACCCGTGGCGAGCACGTGGCATGGGAGGACCCGCGTCCGCGAGGGACCCGCCTCGTCGCCCCTCGCCCGCCCGCCTTCAGCCTCCGAGCTCCGCCCGTCGCCAAGCAGGAGGTGAGCCTTCACCCGCGCCCGAGAACTCGGGCGGCAAAAGTCCGCGTGAGTGCACTTCTACACGGAACTGGGGGTCGGTTTCACACCAGCGCTTACTTTAGGCCTAGCAGGCCGTGGCAAAAGTCCCGCGCGCTCAAGCCCTCGTCGCCCCTCTCGGCCCCGTCGAATCAGGACGACCACGACGACCACGACAACCACGACAACCACGAAAAAGGGCAGCGCTGGCCGAGGCCTGCGCCGCCCTGCGTCTCCGGGAGCGGTCGCCTACTTGCAAGCGCCGTCGAGCTCGTGGGCGCCGATGCTCCACGGGTCGCTGCGCTCCTCGCGGTCGCGGTCGAGGGTGAAGCTCATCGAGTGGTCCATCGCGCCCTGGCTGAGATCGCAGAAGGTGTCGCCGTCACCCAGGAGGTGAGCGTCGTTCTTGGCGATGTCGACGAAGGTCGGCTCGATCTTGATGTTGCCGGAGGCCAAGCCGCCGCCGTTCTTGCAGTCGAGCTCCATCGGCGCGAGGTCCGTGTGGGTCTTGGCGCTCCAGCCGATCCGCGCGGCGTAGTTGGTGCACATGAGATCGTTGTTGCGGATCGAGGCCGACTTGGCGGTGTTGGAGCCCTCGTAGATGCAGTAGCTGGCGAGGGTGATGATGTTGTTATCGATCTTCGGCTGAGAGTTCGAGCTGATGAAGACTCCGTAGGCCGTCGAGGGCTTCTCGCTGATGATCGTGTTGTTGTAGATCGACGGCGATGCAGTGCTGAGCTCGATGGACCGGACGTTGCTCGATCCGCTGCCCCCGTTGATCACGTTGTTGTAGATCATCGGGTTTGACGAGTAGACCGCGATCCCCGTGGAGTAGCTGCCGCCACCGCCGCCGTGGATGTGGTTGCCGTCGATGACCGCGTGGGCGTTGTTGTTGATGAACACACCGTAGCCGCGGGTGAGGCCGGCCGCGACGCCTGCGCGGATATCGTTCTCGGTGAAGGTGGGCTCGGCGTCGAGGATCCAGACGCCGTAGGAGGTGAGCCCGTCGGCGGCGCCGCCGATGATCGTGTTGTTGGTGAAGGTCGGCTCGGACTTGTAGACGCGAACGGCTGTGGCGTAGGAGCCGGTCCCGCCCTGGATCGTGAAGCCGTCGACGACGGTGTCGGGTCCGACATCGTCGCCACCGTCGAGGGCCCGGTTCGGCTCTGAGCTCGAGCCTCCGGAGGCGCTCTTGTCGATGAGCACCGAGGGGGTGTCGCTGATGTTGCGGACCTCCCAGTCGTCGGCGCTGTAGCCCCCGTAGAGGGAGACGCCGTCGACGAGGGTGATGTACTTGTTGTTTTGGAAGTCGAGCTCGTAGGTGCCCTCGGCGACGTACACCTTGCCCTCGGGGAGCTCCGCGGCGGCGGTGATGCCGGCCTGGATGGTCCGCTTGGGCTCGTCGGCGGTGCCGGGGTTGGAGTCGAGACCGTCCTCGCCGTGGACGAAGATCGCGTCGTCGGGGAACTCCATACCGGTGGTGTCGGTGTCGCCCGTGGTGCCGTCCGTATCTCCGGTGGTGCCGGTGGTGTCGGTGTCGCCGCTGGTGCTCGAGTCGGTGCCGTCGGTGGTGTCGGTGTCGCCGCTGGTGCTCGAGTCGGTGCCGTCGGTGTCAGTGTCGATGACGCCGGTGTCGGTGTCGGTGTCGGTGCCGGTGCCGTCGGTGCCGTCGGTGCTCGAGGCGGAGGCAGAGGCGGAGGCCGAGCCAGAAGCCGAGACTGAGGTGCCTAGCGAGGAGATGCCGATCGAGCTCTCGCCGACGGAGGCGCCCGAGTTCGCGGTGGCGCTGAAGTTGGAGAGGTTGTCTTCACCCTCCTCAGGCTCCGCGCAGGCGGCGAAGAGGAGCAGAAGGGGTGCCGAGAGGATGATGCTGCGAGTTTTCATGCTCATCTTGCTCCGCGCGCGTTCGCGCGGGCGCCGTTCATACTCGCAGTGGGGCGCGATATCAATCGATCCGGCGAAAAAGCGGAGGTCTGCGGCAGAACATGGTTCGATCTCGCAAATTTCGGGCCGCTGTCGCCGCCGTGTACCTAGTTGGGGTTTGCGAACCATCGAGCCGGTGCCGGGGGCCGACGGGCGGACTCCGTTCTTCGGTGAGTCGTGCGTCTTCTCGGGGACGTCGGCCAGGGGTCATCGGGCTCGGCGCGGTGGCCTCCTGCGCGGCATGAGAGCGAGGTGTCGCGCCCGGAGAGAGCCGCCTGTCGGCGCTGTTGAGGATGATCCCGCCGGCGCGCGGTCGTGATCTATGGTGCGCCCGTGACGGAGACCCCTGTACGCCCGGCGGACCCGGAGACGATCGCCAGTGCCGGCGTGATCCTCCGCGAGGGGGGCCTGGTCGCGATGCCGACCGAGACGGTCTACGGCCTCGCGGCGGACGGGTTGAACCCTGCGGCCGTCGCCAGGATCTTCGCGGCCAAGGGTCGACCCGCCGACAACCCGCTGATCTTGCACCTTAGCGAGGCGGGCGAGCTCGAGGGGATCGTCGAGCGTCCGCCGCAGCTCGCCTTTGAGCTCGCGGCCGCGTTCTGGCCGGGGCCGCTGACGCTCGTGCTCCGTCGTCGTGATGTGGTCCCGGCGATCGTCAGCGCGGGCCTCGCGACGGTCGCGGTCAGGGTGCCGGCGCATCCCGTCGCGCGGGCGATCATCCGCGCCTGCGGTCGACCGCTCGCGGCCCCCTCGGCGAACCGCTCGGGTCGCCCGAGCCCGACCCTGGCGGCGCATGTCGCCGCGGATCTGGACGGTCGGATCGCGATGATCGTCGACGGCGGGCCGACGGAGCACGGGATCGAGTCGACCGTGCTCGATCTGAGCGAGCTCGGGCCCCGCGGTGGGAGCGGAGCGAGCGGAGAGAAGGGCGGGGATGCGCCGCTGCTCCTGCGCCAGGGGGCGATCACGCGGGAGGCGTTGGCGGCGAAGATCGGCGCCGTGCGGGACGCCCACGGGGAGGCGCTCGCCCGCTCCCCGGGCCTGCGTCATCGCCACTACGCGCCGCGGGCGAAGGTCGAGCTGGTCGAGCCTGCGATGCTCCAGCGTCGATCGAGGGAGCTCGCCGGGGATGGTCTCCGTCTCGGGGTGATCGACGGCGGTCCGGGGCAGGGGGAGGATCCGCAGCTCAGCGGGGTCTCCTGGCTCCGCCTCGGGAGCACCTCGCAGGAGTACGCGCGCTCGCTCTTCGCAGCGCTGCGGACCCTCGACGAGCTCTCGGTCGAACGGATCCTCGCGGTCACAGTGCCCGAGCTCGGGATAGGTCGAGCGTTGATGGATCGCCTCCGCCGGGCCGCGCTCGGCTAGGAGGCGGTGGTGGAGGTCCCGTGTGCTCTCGCGCCGGGATCGTGGGGCCCCTGCGAGAGGCAACGCAGCCTGCTGCTAGCGGCCGCTAGGACCCTGAGGGGCGCCAGCTGGGATCGCAGTGGGGGGCTACCTCGAGGGGCTCGTCGGGGGCGATGAGGTTCGCCTCGCCGTACATCTTGACGATGAGCTCGCGCGCGTCCGCAGGACCGCCGACCCGATCGACCGACTCGACGAAGAACTCCTCGCCGTCCTGGCGGACATGCAGCGGCAGGTAGCGGACGCCGCGGACGCGGGTGATCCCGTCGCCGTCACGGCCGATGCCGAGGTAGAGGAGGATCGTCGAGCGCTTGGGCAGCTCGGGCTGGTGACTCGCGAAGTTGCCCAGGGAGTAGTGGATCATCACCTCGCGGTCGTCGGCTGTCCGGTAGAGCTCCCACGGCTGGAGCACGTGCGGGTGGGAGCCGATGATCGCGGTGGCGCCGGCCTCGGCCCAGCGGTGGGCGAGCTCGATCTCTCGCTGGCGGGGCTCGGGCTCGTACTCCTTGCCCCAATGGGGGGTGACGATCACCGCGTCGATCCTCCGGTTCTTGGCGAGGGCGGCGACCCGACGCTCGAAGTCCTTGCCGCGGCAGCGGAGCACCTGGCCGCCGCTGTCCGGGCGGACGTTGAGGAGGCCGGTGCAGGCGATGAAGGCGACCCGCAGCCCCTTGCGGCGGATCACGGTGTGCCACGGACCCTCGCTGTCGTCGCCGCGGCGGGTCCCGGTGTAGGCGAGGCCTGCGGCCTTGAGGGCGTCGATGGTCCGGTCGACGCCGATCGCCTGTCGGTCGAGCGCGTGGTTGTTGGCGGTCGAGACGACGTCGACGCCGGAGCGCTTGAGATCGACGGCGACGCTGGGGTGAAAATTGAAGCGGGGGTAGGCGGTGTAGACGACCCTGTCGAAGACCTCGCCGGGATCACCGACGTCCTCGCCGTTCCTGTCGATCCCCGCGGCCATCGGCCCTTCGAGGTTGGCGTAGGTGATGTCGGCGGCGCCGAGGAGATCCTCGATGGAGCGCCACAGCGCGCGGTGGCGATCGTCGGCGGCGAAGGCCTGGATCTGGAGCTCGTGGTGGAGGAGAACGTCGCCGACCGCGGCGATCGTGACGGTCGCGCCGGGGCTCGCAGAGGGGCTTGGAGCCTTGTCCTCGCCCGAATTGCCCGCATCGTCGCCGGTCTCTCCGAGGGAGGGCTCGCCGCAGGCGGTCGCGAAGGCGAGATAGGTGTCGGGGAGGGGCGGGGCCGGAGGAGCCGGCTCGGGTTCGTCGGCGGCCTCGGCTGAGGGCGCTTCGCTGGGCGGTTCGGGCCGCGGCGGGGCAACACCGGCGGGCGCGATCTGTGCGGGGCTAGGGGCGACTGCCGTGGGGGGCGGAGGTTCGGCGTCTCCGCCCGGAGGTCGACCGACACAGGCGAGGAGGGCGAAGGGGACGGCGAGCGGGAGCCTACGCCGTCGGTCCCGCGCGATCCGACGCTGGGTACCTTCAGGGCGCCGAGTTGCCGGGTCTTGGGGCTGCACCGACTCTGGAGATAGCACGGGCGACGCGGGCTGGGCGAGTTGGTCCGAGGCGCCGGGGGGGCGAGGCGGTCGAGCGGGGAGGAGCGCAGGGAGCGGAGGGAAGCGCAGGGGAGGCCAGTCGGGAAGAGGTGATGGCGTGCGCGCGTATCCCCAAGGTGGCACCCTCGCGCAACCCGGTCGGCGCGCCCGCTCGCGCGCCTCTCTCGGCGCCGAGGACAGCCTGTGGTGCCTCGGACGCAGGCGATCGGCTCTCCTGGCTCGCGCGCCCGACAGAGCGCGGAAGGCCCGGTGTGGGCGCTTTGGGGGGCGATCGCGGCGGGGCGCAGGGGGGACGCGCATGACGATCTTCGGCGGCTCTGCGCCGCGCTCGGCTTTGATTTCGCCAACGGTCGGCGAGCCCGTACACTGGGGACCCAGCCTTGTTGACCTCCTCCCGAGATGATCGTCTGGTGGCCGCCACGCGCCCCAGCTCAGGGATCGCGAGCCCTCTCCTGTGGATGAGGGGAGCTGCCTTGCGGACGGCGCTCCTCGGCGCTGGGCTCGTGCTCGCGGGCTGCGGAGAACCGAGCGTGCGACCGCAGGAGGTGCAGACCCCCGAGGTGGAGGCGCCAGAGCCCGCGGCGGCCGAGAGCGAGTGTCCCGCGAGCGCGCCGGCGCCAGCGTCCCTCCCGGGCGTGCGCCCCGAGCACGACACGCTGGAGTACTGGCTCGAGCGGACCGCGGCGGTGACGGAGCTCGACGCCGAGGTGCTCTCGCCAGGGGCGATCGCCGAGCACAACCGGACCATCGGCGCAGAGTCTGTCGGGGTCCGCTACGATCTCCTCGCCCCTGTGCAGGCGCCGCGGATCGTCGAAGCCGTCGATCGTCGCCTCGCCTACCTCAGCGGCAAGCTGGCCGCGGGCGCCTACTTTCGGGCGGACGGGACCGTCCCGAGCGAGGAGGAGGCCGCCGCGCTCGCCCCGGTCCACGCGCTCCCGCGGCTCCAGCCGGAGCTCCGGGTCGCTCTGGAGCCTGTCCCCGTGCACTGCGGTCCCCGCCTGGACGGCCTCTTCACAGCGAGCCTCGACGCGGCCTTTGATCGCAACCTCTGCTCTGTGATCCGCGCTCAGGAGCCGGTGCAGGTGCTGATGCAGTGGTCCGATGAGCTCCTCTTGGCCCGCTCCGGCTATGTGCTCGGCTGGATCCCGGCCTCGTCGGGGCTCTCCCCGGCTCTCACCTCGCGCGAGGAGCGAGAGGCCTTCGTCCTGGGCCCGTGGATGGTCGCGTCGCGCGATGGCGAGGCCCGGACCGCGCAGGGGGAGCTCCGCCGGATCCCCTTCGCGAGCCGGGCGCCGCTCCTCGCTGGGCGCGGAGGCAAGGGCGGTCCCGGAGAGATCCTCGTCGCCACCGAGCGGGGGGTCGTCGAGGCCTCTCCGGTCGACGCGCTCGCCTGGGCGCCGACCGGGCGCTCCCTGACCCGTCGGCAATTTCTCACCGACGCCTTTCGCTATCGCGGGCAGCTCTACGGCTGGGGCGGCTACCACGAGGGGCGCGACTGCTCGCGCTTCCTGATGGATCTCTTCGCGGGGTTCGGCGTCGACCTCCCGCGGCACAGCAGCGATCAGGCGGTCGCCGGCGAGGTGATCGAGGTCGGGCCGGGTCTCTCGGAGGTCGAGCGCCTCAAGGTGATCGACAGGGCCCATTGGCGAGGCCTGGTGCTGCTCCACTTCCCGAACCACATCATGCTCTACCTCGGCCGTGATGAGGGGGGCGTGCCGATGGCCCTGCACTCGTTCGCGGAGTACTTGGTGCCCTGTGAGGGGCGCACGGCGGACATGCCGGCGGGCGAGCGCGAGACGCTGGTCCATGTCGACCGGATCCAGGTCTCGAACCTCGAGCTCGGGCGGGGCTCATCGCGCACTTCCTTTATCGAGCGGATCACCAAGGTCACGGTCGTCGGGCGGCGACCGCTCGAGCTCGAGACGAGCGGTTGAGATCGTCGCTTTGAGGTCGACGGGCCCGGCCCGGTGCACTAGCCTCCGGCGATGGTGAAGGACGACGAGACCCAGAGCGAAGAGGAGCTGGCGGAGCAGCTCGGTGCGATCGAGGAGATGCTCGCCGATGATCCCGACGCGGCGATGGAGGCCCTCGACGCCCTCGGGCTCGACCCCGAGGACAGCGCCGACCGCTATCTCCGAGCGGCCGGGATCTGGCTAAGGGACGGCGCCGAGGAGGCCGAGCCGCTCCTCAAGGCGCTGATCGTCGAGGACCCGAGCTTCGCCGACGCGCACTACGCCCTCGCCGGCGTCTACGAAGATCTCGGCGAGCCGATCCTCAGCGCTCGGCATATGATCGCTGTCCTCGCCCTCGACGCGGCGGAGGACGAGGAGACCTCCGCGGTCGGCGAGGCCGAGGAGGCGAAGATCGTCGCCGCCGCCGAGGCTGCCCTCGGCTCCCTGCCAGAGGAACTCAGCGAGCGGCTCGGGAACGTCGCGGTCGTGGTCGAGACCCGGCCGCACTGGGACATCGTCGCCGACGGCTTTGATCCGCGGGCGCTGGGGATGTTCGAGGGGCCCGACGACTACGGCCAGCGGGTGCTAGAGATAGCGCCCATGACCTCGCGGATCGTCCTCTACACCGCGAACCTCGTCGTCTCCTTCGCGGATCCCGAGGAGCTCGAAGAGGAGGTGCGGGTCACGGTCCTCCACGAGATCGGCCACTACTTCGGCCTCGACGAGGACGGCGTCGCCGAGCTCGGCCTCGAGTAGCATCGTCGCTGCCGAGGAGAGCTCGGCCACGACGACGAAGCGCCCGACCGCGGAGAGCGGACGGGCGCTTGTCCTTTGTTCTGTCTGTTCGGTCTGTTCGGTTGGTTCGATCAGCCCGGGATGATCGAGCAGAAGCCGCCGATGCACTTGGCCTCGTCGTCGCAGCAGGCCGCGTCGAGCTCGCAGGCGTCGCCGATCTCCGAGCACTCGCCGTCCGGACCCTCGTTGCAGATCGGGTCGTCGCCGCCCTCGGGGTCGTAGCAGAAGCCGCCGCAGCACTCGAAGCCGCCAGCGCAGCTGTCGCCGTTGTCCTTGCAGGGTCCGAGGGCGACCTCGCCGCGCATGTTGGCGTTGTTGAGCTCCTGACCCGGGAGCCAGAAGGCGGGGTGGGAGGGATCCTCGCCGGGCTTCGGGTTGGGGTCGATCGCGGTGACCCAGAGCTGCTTGGGCCGGTTGTTGGCGCCGGTGTTGGTCAGGGTGTTGCCGTACTTGCGCTCGCTGCCGACGACCATCCAGTAGTAGCCGCCGAGGGCGACCGGGAGGAAGGTCGGCTCGTAGGTCAGCTTGTCCTGGCCGGGCTCGATGATGCCTTGGCCGTTGGTGTTGTCGAGGCGGATCTGGGTGCTGCCGTCGAGGTTGGTCACCCAGACCTCGGCCGTCGCCCCGCGGGTCCGGACCTGGTTGGCCCGCATGTAGGCGATCCACTCGGAGTCCGGGCTGAAGGTCGGGAAGGAGACGGTCGTCAGCTCACCGGCGGAGTCGACGATCTTCTTGGTCTCGCTAAACGAGTTGTTGTCGAGGTCGACCTCGGTGATCCAGAGGTGGGAGGCGGTGAAGTCGAGCCAGTTGCCGTTGAGGCGCTGGGCGAAGGCGACGTGCGTAGTGTCGCCGGCCCAGGCCGGGTGGACGAAGTAGGCGCCCGGGATCGTGAGCTGGCCGAGCACCGCGTTCGAGTTGTACGTGCTCAGCTTGAGCGGCCCCTGGCCGTTGGACTGGCCCCAGAGAACGTGCGAGCCGTTGGGCGAGATCGCCTGGAAGCCGGAGGCCTGGGCCGAGTAGTAGAGGATGTTGCCGTCGACCGGATCGATCGTCGTCCACGGGCTCCAGCCGCCCTGGGCCGCGGCAGCGATCCGCGAGCCGTCCTTGGAGACCGAGTGGCAGGCGAGGCACTGGGTGTTGCCGTCCTTCTGGATGAAGTTGTCGGGGGCGTCGGCGCCGATCGTCAGGCGGACGACGTTGCCGTTGTTGACCTCCCAGTAGTAGACGGCGCCGGTGAGGTTCGCGGGGGCGACCGTCCAGGTCTGGGTCTTGGCGAGGTAGGCCTGGTTGCCGTCGTGACGCTGGATGTCGAAGACGACGTCGCCGTCGGTCGAGGCCGTCAGCTTGGTCCAGACGTCGTCGGGGACCAGCGGCCAGTTGAAGCGCGAGGGCGGCGGCACGGTGTACCAGCCCTCGAACTCGAAGAACTCCGAGACCGCGTGGAGGTAGTAGAGGTCGTCCGGGTTGCCGCCGTTCCACTGGACCGTCGGGCCCTGGAGGCCGCGGGGGAAGACCGTCTTGTCGTAGGGGTAGAGGAGCGCCATCGACGGGTCGGGATCGACGGCGTTGTCGAAGTCCATCTTGTCCTCGGGATCGACCGGGTTCGGCTCGTCCTGGAACTTGAGCTTGACCGTCGCCGAGGTCTGGGCCATGAGGCCGCCGCCCGCGTCGAAGGTGACGGTCCCGACCCCGCCGGCGAAGCCGGTCGCCGTGAAGTCGCCGCTTGCCTTGTCGATCCCGGCGAGGTCGAGGCGGTCGTAGTCCCAGTTGCCCGTGATCGGCACCTCGACGTTCTTGTCGGTGACACCGACCGCGCTAAAGCCGAGCGCCGGCGGGATCACGCCGTCGACGACCGTGATGATCGGATCGAGCGGATCGATCTTGACCTCGATGATCGTCCCGTCACCGCCGTCGGTGGTGCTGTCGCTCTCGGTCATCATGCCGGTCGTCATGCCGGCGGTGGTCGTGGTGCTGTCGCTCTCTCCCGCGGTGTCACTACCGCTCGGCTCGGTCGCGGTGCCGACGGTGGTGTCGGTCGCGGTGCCGACGGTGGTGTCGGTCGCGGTCCCCGGCGTTGTGTTGGTCGCCGTCCCGCTCGCGGTGTCGGTCGCGGTCACCGACGCCGTGGCTGAGGTGTCAGTACTGGCCGCGTCGTCTCCGGCGCAGCCGAAGGAGAGCAGTGCAAAAGCTGGAAACCAATGGAGGCGAATCGTCATATCCCTATCCCTAACCGCACGTGTACGCGACTACGGTACAGGGTTTTGTCGGCGTCGACGACCGAGAATCGTCCGCCGGGGAGTGGGTCCTATTCATGGGGGGCGTCGAGCGTCGGCGCGCGAGCCGGCTCGATCGTGCCAGCGATGACGCCGGCGCGATGGGGCGCGGGCAGAGGTATCTCCGCCTCGATAAAGTGAACCTCTTCGACCTGCGCGGCTCCGTCGCCGCGGTCGAGGCCGTCCCTCGCCCAGCGCGCGGGATCTTCCGCGCCGCTCCAGCCGCAGGCGTTATAGCGCCCGCGATCGTCGATCACGACGGCGACGCGGACGCGGACGGTGATGAGGCTTCGGTAGCTCACGAGCCTCGTCAGGGTGCCACTGTCGAGTGTGCCAGTGGAGATCATCCGCCCTCTTGGCGGGGCCTCGGAGGGGCCGTCTGAAGGGCCGGAATTGCCGGGCTAGCGGGCCTCGAGGACAGGCGCGAGCGCAGGGTCGCGCAGGAGGATCTCGAGCAGAAGCTCCGGCGTCGGGCTGAGCGATAGCGCGAGGTCAAGCGAGGCCAAAGCGCTCTTCGGATCTCCGAGGTCGAGCTGGAGGCGCGCGAGGCTGACGGCGATGTCCGCGAGGAGCTCGTCGTCGTCGTCGGCTCGAGCGTGGGCCTCGGCGGCGAGGAGGTCGACGAGGGCGCGCTGGGGCTCGCCGACGTGGTGCCACGCCCGGCCGCGAGCGGCGAGGAGGAGCGCTGCGTGTGGGTCCTCTGCGGTGACCCCGAGACGCTCGAGCTCCTCGATCAGGGTGCGGGTGACGTAGGGATCGTCAGGGTGCTGACCTATCGTCCCGGCCCAAGCCGCGAGGAGGAGGTCGGTGAAGCTGTCATCGAGCGCCTCGCGGAGGAGCGGCGCGAGCTCGGGCGCGAGGCGGAGGAGGCGGCTGAGGTCGGGGCGATGGAGCTGCGGTCGCGGGTCGAGCTCGAGGTTGGTCGCGAGCGCCTCGCGGGAGCTCCGGAGGTCGCCGCGGCGCACGTGGGCGAGGGCGCGCCAAAGCTCGATCTCAGGGGGGCCGTCGACGATCGTGGCCAAGCTCGCGAGGGCTGCGGCGGTCTCTCCGTCGGCGAGGAGACGCGCGCCTGCGGCCGCTGCCGTCGACCCCGAGGAGGTCGGCGCGGAGAGGGTCGCACCGCGGAGCTCGAGCTCGGTGAAGTCGACGGTGACGTGGGTCCCGGCGTCGTCCCTGCGCCCGCCGGTCGTGATCTCGAGGGTGTAGGGGCCGGGCGGGAGGGCGTCGGGGAGGCTGCTGTGGAGCTCTTCGAGCAGGGGCGCGTCGAGGCGGCAGGTCGACGCGCCGCGGCTCGGGATCATCGTCAGGGTGAGCGTGTGCTCGAAGCGCTGGTCGATCGTCTCGCTGGGCTCGGCGAGGAGGAGGCCGCTGCCGTCGTCGCGGTTGTGGGTGAGGCAGCCGACCTGATGCTCGTACACCTCGGCGCCGCCGATCGTGTTGATCCAAAAGCCGGCGATCCTCTGGCCATCGCCGCCGCGTATCGAGACGTCGAGCGCGCCTGCGAATTCGCTGTGGACGACCGCGAAGGAGGCCTTGAGCGCCAAGGGGCCGCCGTCCCAGAGGAGCGGGAGGCGGGCGATCGGGGTCGACGAGCGGGCGGCTCGCACCCGGAGCGTGTCGCTCGTGGGATCGCGGCGGACGGCGAGCGGATCGAGGATCTCCCAGCTCGGGGCGAGCGGCGACTCAAAGGTGATCGTCGAGCGCGGCGCAGCGTCGACGATATGCCCGAGGTCCGCCGGGCGGAGGCGGTCGGGGAGGTGGAGATCCGGGTCGGCGCGGGTCAGCAAGTCGGCGGCCTCGTCGTATCGTCCGAGGCGGATCAAGGAGGGGGCCGCGTCAGCGTTGGCCTGGGATGCGGGGTGGCGCTCATCGGCGCGGTAGAGGGCGAGCGCGCGCTTGTCATCGCCGGCGGCGGCGTAGAGCTGGGCGGCGCGTGTCTCGGTCATCCGGCGCTGCTTGCCGGGCTCGGTGCGGAGAGCGGTCGCCTGGAGGGCCGAGGCCGCCGCCTCCGTCTGACCGATCGACGCCATGCGCTCGGCGCGACGCCAGCCGTCCCGCACAGCGTCGTCGGTCAGGCGCTGGGGGATCCCTGCGTGAGGGGTCGGTGTGTAGGGGCTGGGCAGGGGCTGATCGGCGAGGCCGATCGCCCAGAAGCTGTTGACCTCCGCGTAGTCGCGGACGATCAGCTCGGGCTCCGGGTCGTCATCGAGGTCGGCTATCGCGAAGGCGTGGAGGCCGAGCAGGCGAGCGGGGGTGAAGCTGCGCTCGTCCTGTCGGAGGACGATCAGCATCCGCCCGAGCGTGCTCTCGTCGGTGTTCGCGTTGAGGACGAGGTCGTCGAGGCCATCGCCGTCAAAGTCGCCGACCAGGAGGTGTCCCGGGAAGTTGCGGGCGGGCGTGGCGAAGTCGGCGAGGGGATCGACGTAGCCGCGCGGGAGGAGCCGCTCGCCGTCAAACCCGTAGAGGTAGACGCCCGCCGGCTCGCCCGTATGCGGCGCGGCGGGGAAGACCCGGCGGTTGGGCCAGCGGTCGTCCTTGAGCGCGGCGAGGAGCGGCCGGTCTTCGCTGTCGCGCAGGACCGCGAGGCTCGCGACGTTGCCGAGCTGGACCCTGTCGACGGGCTCCAGCCCCTCAGGGCCGGGGCGGAGGATCCGGAGGTCGTAGGCGTGCCAGGGCCCGAGCGCGGCGATGAGCTCCTGCTCCCCATCGCCGTCGAGATCGGCGATCTTCAGGTCGTTGATGTCGGAGCGGCTGGCGTCGATCGACGGCTCGGCGATCTCGAGCCGTGGCCGCTCGCCCGCAGGCGTCCGGAGGACGTGGAGGCCGCGGCGGTAGGCGGCGAGGCCGACGTAGAGTTCGTCGCTCTGGTCGCCGTCGAGATCGCCGCTGATCGCCGCATAGGGGGAGGACTCCGCCGGGATCCGCCACAGCTCGTCGAAGCGATCGCCGACCCGGTGGAGGCGGAGATGAGCGTCGCCGTAGGTGAGGACCAGCGGGCGACCTGGGATCGGCAGGGCGTGACCGAGGCCGGACGGGAGCTCGTGGCGGAGGAGGAGCCGTAGATCTCGGTCGAGGACGACCACGGAGTGGAGGTCGTCGGAGACCAGGATGAGCTCATCGATCCCGTCGTCATCGGTGTCCGCGAGGTTCGCCGCCGAGATGCGATAGCTGAGGCGACGACCCTGGGTCAGCGGCGCGACGAGCTTCGCGAGCGCCGCTTGCTCGCGGTTGATCCCCGGCGGCGGCGCGTCGCTGAGGCTCGCGGAGCGGACGGCGATGGCGTGATGGAGGCGGAGCTCCGCCAGCCGCGAGCTCGCCTCACCCTCGGCCTTGCCCTGGCGCTCATCGAGCTCGGAGAGGAGGGTCCCTAGGGCCGGCCAGTCGCGACGGGTGAGGGCGAGCTCCGCGAGCTCGAGGAGCGCCTGGCGGGTCAGCTCTTGGTCGTTGGCGTTGGCGTAGGCCTGAGCGTAGGCCGCGAAGGCGCCCTTGGTGTCGCCCTTCTCCCGGGCCGCGGACCCGCGATCGATCCACGCCTTGGTCAGGGCTCGGGTGCCGCGATGATCGACGGCGCTGGCGAACGTGTTGAAGATCCGCTCGCTCTCGAGGGCTCGCTGGCGTTCGTCGGCGAGGGTGTCGATCGATCCGATCTGGGCGGAGGTCGATCGCCAGCGCTCCTCGGCGATCCGCTCGTGGCGTTCGCTCTGCCAGCGCTCGTAGATCTTGAGCGCGAGCGTCGGCGCGACGGCGAGGAGCGCGAGTAGCGTGAAGACACCGGCGGCGATGAGCGCCGCCCTTCGCCGCCGGCGGACCGGATCGTCGGTCAGTGCGCTCAGGAGCGCCTCCATGCTCTGCCAGCGGGCGCCCGGATCGACGTCGAGACCGCGGCGGATGATCTTCCGCATCCGCGGCGGGATCACCCCTCGCGGCGGGGTCTGGTACTCGCCGCGGATCACCGCGTTGGCGAGCTTGGAGTGGGTCTCGCCGACGAAGGGGCGTCGGCCGTAGAAGGCCTCGTAGAGCGAGACGCAGAGGGCGTAGATGTCGCTCCGCGCGTCGGCCGGGCGCCCCATGTGCTGCTCCGGTGACATGTAGCCGGGGGTGCCGAGGATCGTCCCGGTCGCGGTGATCGCCGCGAGCTCGCCGAGGGCTTCGTGGGCTGACGCGGCGGCGTAGTCGAGCTCCTGCTCGCTCGTCGACCCGGTCGGGCGGGCGAGGCCGAAGTCGAAGACCCGGACCCGACCGTCGTCACCGATTATGGCCTGGTGTGCGTCGTATGGCCTTCTAGGTCCCGAATTCCGAAGTTCTATCGCCCTCGATCCAGAATCGATCCAGGATCGACCCAATTTTGGGGAGATCACTCCCGCTCATCGCGTCCTGCGAGGGGGCTGCCTGGGGTTGTATCACCGCGGCCGTCGGGCCTCCATCGATCCATGGCGGGGGATGGTTTTCGGATCGGCTTCCGAGCCGCGCGCACACTCGCTCTGTGCCGCCGTTGAGCTGCGAACCGGCCTTCTTGTGCCGAGCGATGACTACCTTTGACAGGACTCTTGCTCCACGCCTCGGGTGCTCAACGACTTGCGGCATCGAGGCGAGGTAGACGTGGTGGCATCGAGGCGAGCGAGGTAGACCCGGGTGCTCCGGCGCAAGAGGTCGCCGCCTTCGTCTTTGTCTGCTTCGCTTCCAGAGGTGCCGCTGCCCTTCCCGGACCCGACGCCGCCTCCTTCGCCCCTCCGATACCACCCCCGCTCTTGCCGCCCCCTCCGGTCGTGCCCCCGGAGCCGGCATCGGCAAGACCTACACCGGCCTCGGCGTGCTCGCCCGAGCTCGGCAGGAGGGCTGGAGGCGTCGGAGGTTGTGTGCCGCCGCTCGGCGTGCTCTGAGAGTCCGAGCGTGCTGACGCGGCGGCTTCGCCGAGCGCTTCCTCGCGGACCTATAGTCGCCCGGGCACCGCTCGTCGGCGATGCCGGCCTGGGCCGTGAGTTGGGCAACTGCGGCTTCACGCGCCGTGGAGCACGGTGCTCCAGCTGGGCGATGCTGGCGCGCCGAGTGCGCCCGCCACCTCCGCGGGCTGTTGGCTACGCCCTCCTCGATTTCCCGCTTCGAACCCCTAGACCGCATGCGCTGATCGACGGGTAGAGTCGGCTAGGAACACCCATGCCTACCTTCACCGAGCGCGTCGCCGAACTGACCATCTCTGAGGAGTTGATGACCGAGCCAGAGCGCTGGCTCGAGCTCGGCCACGCCCGGCTGCCCTACTGGATCATCGGCAACGGCCCCGATCTCGTCCTCGTGCACGGGTGGCCGGTCGACGCACGGACGTGGCGGCGTGTCGTGCCTGTGCTCGCCGAGCGCTTCACCTGTCACGTCATCGACCTGCCGGGCGCCGGGCGGAGCACGTGGACCCGTGAGACGCCGCGCGGATGCGACGGCCTCACGACATGTCTCTCCCAGGCGCTCCAGGAGATGGACGTCGACGAGCGCTTCGGCTTCGTCGCCTTCGATAGCGGCGGCGGCTTCGCCCGGAAGGTCGCCGCCGAGATGCCCGAGCGCGTCGTCGGACTGGCGTTGGGCAACACCGAGACCCCTCGAGACTACTCTCGCCTGTTCCTCGCCGCGCTGCGCAATGGACGTAGATTCGGGGCGAAGGCAGTGATGCGGCTAGGGCTGCAGTTCGCGTCGGTTCGAGAGAAGGCGTGGCGGACGAGTGTGACCGACGCCGCGCTGCGCAAGGAACTCGCGGAGCTGTTTGTCCGTCCGCTCGCCCGCGACCGCCGGCGATTCGCCGGAGTCTTCATATTAGCCGACGCCCTGCGGGCGGAGGACTTCGACGGGTGCTACGAGGCCCACCACAAGATCACCGCGCCAGTGCGGCTCATCTGGGGCACCGACGACCCGTGGTTCAAGCTCGAGGCCGCAAAGCGCATGGTCAAGCAGTTCGCCGGGCCGGCCACGCTGGTCGAGGTGCCGGGAGGCAAGCTGTTTGTGCACGAGGAGTTCCCCGACACTTTCGCGGAGTCGGTCATCAGCCACTTCACCGCTGCATTTGGTGGTCGGGAGTAGGCTAGCCGGCGATGGCCGAAGAGCGCCGTGGACATCGTCGGCGGGCGCCCTGCGGGGGCCATCGCTGGCGCTCCGCCTCGCCCGCGCGGGGGTGCCGGTTCTCGTCCTCGACAAGGCCGCGTTCCCGTCGCCGCCGGCGGTCGCGGCATGCACTTGCACGCGGCCACGACCGTCGACGGCCGCGACCGCCGACGACTAGAGCGGGTCTGCCGCTACCTGCTCCGCCCGCCCTGGGCGGCGGGGTGCAAAAGGGCGGGTTCGCGCCTATCCTTGACGGATGCGAAGCAGCCTGGCCGCACTCGTTCTCCTCGCCGTTGGGTGCCAGCGACAGCCCAGCGCCGACACCGGCCTCTCCGGTGGTGGCGGCTCGTCGCCAATGAGCGGGGCCGGCGACGCGTCGACGTCGACCGGCGAGGCCGCCACGTCGACCTCCGCTGGTGCGACCTCGACGTCAGCCTCGACCTCGACGAGTGACGCCTCGTCGACGACGGAGGGGTTCCCGCTCGACATTGGCCTGCCAGACCTGCCGCAGGGGTCGGCGTGCAACGGCAAGATCGATCTGGTCTTCGTCATCACGCAGCAGGGCTCCTTCATCGAGTACATCGGCACGCTCTACGACTCATACCCGGAGATCATGGCGACGATCCAAGAGGTCTTCGCCGACTTCGACCTGCATGTGATGTTCGCCGACCCAAATAACGCGTGGGGCACAAACCACGTATGTCCGAAGGGCATGTGCCCCGAGGACGGCGGCTGCGTCGTCGAAGGGTACGAGGACTTCCCCTGTTGGGCCCTCTACGATGAGGATGCGCTGACAAAGTGCGACAACACGTCGGGCGCTGGGATCATCTTCCCCGCGGGACACGCTGCGTCGAACAAGCCATGCTCTCTCCCCGCCGGTCAGCGCTTCATCGAGGGAGACGATCCCCTCTTCGCTGAGCGCTTCTCCTGCCTCAGCCGGACCGGCCTCGGAGGAACCGCCAGCGAGCTCGGCTGGGCGCTCGGCGAGGCTGTCTCGCTAGATCTTCAGGAGGGCTGCAACACCGGATTCCTCCGGGATGACGCGCTGCTCTTCGCGGTGATCGTGTCCATGCACGACTACTCCCCCTACAACCCCTATGTGTGGGCGCAGCGGGTGCTCGAGGCGAAGGAGTTCGACCAGGACATGATCGTCGCGCTGGGGATCGCTGACGACTGGCAGGCGATCGAGCCCGCGCTCTGCGGCCCAGGCAGCATCGGCGATCCTCCGCACGAGACCTTTCGTTGGGCCGAGGAGTTCGATCACCGCGTTTTCGGCAGCATCTGCGCCCCGACCTTCGCCCCGTTCTTCGCGGAGGCTGCGACGATGGCGGCCGACCTCTGCGCCAACGGCTCACAGAACTAGGTTGACGAGGCTAGGGGTGAATCCCCTGGAGGATCAAGGAGGTCCCGCCCTCCCGGATCGACGTGCCGATGATGACGATATGGCCCTCGGGCGTCACCGTCAGCCCTGCGGCGCGGGCCCCTTTCTCGCCCGTGACGACCTTCGTCCAGCTCGCAAGTCCGAAGGAGAACGCATCGAGCCCGCGGACCTCGAAGTCGTGGCGCCCCTCGTCTTCGACGTCGGCGTCCGTGAGGTAGACGATGTCACCGGTCTGGAGCCGGGCGACCCCCTTCGCGCTCCAGGAGCCCTTCGGTCCGTAGTCGTGGAACTCGGCCTCGGTCAGCAGGGGATCGAAGGCGAGGATCGTCGCCTGGCGGCCGTTCTCCACGTCTAGGCTCGTCCAGCCTGCGACGAGGAGGCCGTTGTCCTCGTCGCGCGCGACCGCGTAGGCCCCGGCCGCGTTGAAGATCTCCGGGCTCGTCCAGCTCTTGCTCTTCGGGTCGAAGCCGCCGCTCGCGTCGTAGCGGTGGACGAAGGCCCAGTGTTCCAACTTGGAGCCCATCCCCTTGGACAGAAACCTCGTCTCGCCGACGAGCACCGGGTCGTGGTTGTCGAGGACCGCGACCGCAAGCCCGAGGTCGTTGGGACTGCCGACGTCGCCAAGCTCCGGGACGGGGCGCTCCCAGACTCTGGTCCAGATGAGATCTCCCCCGATCAAAGATCGCGCCCATATCCGGGCGTCGGCCGCCTCCGCTCCCTTGGGGGTTGAGTGCCCCGAGATGTAGACGCGCCCGAGCTCGAGATCCACCGCGAGCCCGGTCGCCGCATCGCCGAGATCGCCTTGGTCGAGAACGACAACCTCGGCCGTGATCGGGTTCACCCGCGCCAGCCAAGAGCGCGGCGCCAAACCGATCACGTCGACGCCCGTGGCCAGGATCCAGCCGTCGGGCAGGAGCGCGACGCCGGTCGTCGTCGACACCCCGGATCCTGGGGGGGCGAAGAGGCCCGGAGCCCCGAGCGAAGAGTGACGGCCCACGATCGCCTTGTTGTCCGAGTCGAAGCCGGTCGCGATGGTCAGCTCCGACTTCAAGTAGCCTGCGTCGACGGCTCGACCTTGCGCGACGACTCCGTGCTCGATGGTCTGCTCCCAAAGCGTGGCACCCGGATCTGGGAGCTGGAGCTCGACCGTGGCTACATCGCTGATGCCGACGTTGCCCTCATCATCGTAGGCCCGGATCGTCAGCGCCCGCTCCGTGCCCCGCGTGATGAGATACGGAGGCGGCGGCTCATCGGGCGTCCAGGAGGCTTGTGGGTGCTCATCGTCGATCTCGTCCCAGAGCTCCAGGAGGACGGCGGCGCTGTTGTGCTCGACGGTCAGCTCGACGAACCCCGCCGCGTAGAGGATCTCTGGCGCCACGCTCAGGCTCACCTCGAGACCCGCTCCGCCGCCGGTCTTGCCGTCGCCGCCGCTCGATGTGGCGCCTGTCTCCGCCCCGGTCGAGTCGCCGATCGAGCTGCCGTCTGTGTCATCGCCCCCAGTCCACGTGACCGTCGTTGGACCGGCAGACTCTCCGTCACCCGTCGATGTCGCGGTCTCTCGCGAGCTGGTTAGGCGGACCAGATCTGTGTAGACGGAATCGTCATAGCAAGCCGTGAGACATAGCGCTGCGGTTGCACAGGCGATATGGAGGCCCATCCGCACTGGGGACATCATCCCCGCCAGGATCGCGCAAAGCGCGGTTTTGCGCAAGGCAAAACCCTCTAGACCCCCCACCCGGCCGGCCGTGGCCAGCTCAGTGCGTGAGCTGGGACGTTGTCGGCGATCCCGAAAGCCCGCTTCAACGCGGCGCCACAGGTGCGCCAGGCCAGCTCCTCGGGGCGAGCGTGGCGGGCCTGGCTGGGGTCGAGACGACCGCGGGGCTGCGAGTATGCGTTTGCGGTTCGCGACTGGCGCCCTCGATCGTTGCGGCGACAGATGGCGGTGCGGCCCCGTCGAGGCAACGCGGCTGGTTTTCGCAGGGCGAGGAGGACGCTGCGGCGGCGGCGGAGGGGTGATGCCCCGCGCCAGGCTCCGCGCCAGGGGGAATGCGTCTATCCGCCGCCCCCGGCCCCGGGGAACGCATCGCGGGGGAAGAATGCGTCTACACGCGCGGGGGAATGCGTCTACCCGGCCAGAGGAAATGCGTCTATCCGGCCGATGTCCTGCCTAATGTCCCGCCTAATGTCCTGCCCAATGTCACCCCGCAACCGGGCCATGGTCGCGCGTTGTTGGGCAGCTCGGGCGGATCGTCGGGCGGCTCGTCGGGCCGTGTCGGGCCGCGAATAACTCGAGGTCGGCGGCCCCCTCAGTCGCACCAAACCACTGTATGCCCAAAGGGGAATGTGCTCATTGGTGCGCGGGGCAATAAGAGACCCCGAAATTCTTCTCCGACTGCGAGGAAGGTTGTGTACGCTGCCGGAAGCCTCAAGAATGTTGGGCTTGATCGTGTGGGGGTGATGGCGAATTTCGACTTCGAAGACCTGTCAATGCGTCCTGGTGATGAGGCCCGGTCGTCGGCCGAAGCACCATCGCCGAGACAAACCAAATCGGAGATGCCGCTGGTGGTCGAGTCGATAGCCAAGTTGGTCGAGTGTCAGGTGCGCCAGGAGAAGAAGCGCGAGAAGGCTGAGGCCAGGCAGAAGCACGCCACCAAACAAGCGGCTGAGCTGCACATCGACCTCGCAAGAGAGACGGGGGAACACGTGAAGGAGATGGGGGAACACGTGAAGGGGATGTCGATGCACGTTGACCAACGCTTCGACGCACTCGGGTAGCAACAGGCTTCGGCGGCGACTTCTCACCAAATCGGGCAACAGACCCTGCACACAGTCGTTGAGGTGGCCGGAGTCGCGCTGGGGCTGTGGAAGAAACACTTGGCGTTGCTGGAAACGGGGAATGGCAATGAGTGACAGTGGACCCGAAGGGCGGATGAACGGGCTCGAGAACCTAGATCAAGGACGACAGGAAGAGACGTCAGGCCGTCTCGCTCTTCGAGGCGAGTAGTGTCGAGAATGTCTCTGAGAAGCTCGACGGGCTGCGGTCCGACGCCGCACTCGACGACGGCGACGACGATCAGATCGCTTGCTTGCTCACTCCGCCCGAGGCGGTGAAGGATAGCAATAATGCGTACATGGATGAGAATTCTGAGT
Organism: Polyangia bacterium; assembly: GCA_030424595.1. Lineage (GTDB taxonomy): Bacteria > Myxococcota_A > Polyangia > Nannocystales > Nannocystaceae > JADJRG01. The sequence continues at coordinate 56,697 of JAUHWG010000026.1, read as the reverse complement.
GAGGCAGTGATCATCAAGGCCGAGCCGATGATCAAGGAAGCGCTTGAGCGGAATGGGGGGGGCCAGACGCGACGACCGACGGGGTGGTCAAGCCGAAAGACGAAGCTACGGCCGACGCGAAGACGCGGAAGACCAAGGCCACGGCGGCGGAGAACCGGAAGAGCGCGGCCGAGGCGAAGAAGCCGAAGCCCGAAGCCACAGCCGAGACGACAGCGGAGGGCGAGCCCGACACCGAGGACTACGGTAGGGACGGCGAGATGGCCCGTCTGCGCGAGGAGCAACGGGCCCGGGTGGCTGCGCAGCAAGCCACGCAGGACAGTGCGCAGGCAGATCAGGCCGAGCCACCTCACACGGATGCTCGACAGACTACGCAGGCCGCTCCGCCGGCGGAATGTGCCGCTCCTGCATCGAACCTCGCACAACCCGCCGGCCTGGGTACCCGCGCACGAGAGGACCACGAAGCGGCCGGCGTCGCGGCGCCCGAGCGCCCGAGCCGGCTCACACGGATACTCGACAGACTACGCAGGCGGTTCCGCCGGCGGAAAGTCGCGGTCCCCCCGGTCGCCGCAGCGCCCCGGTCAGCCTCAGCGACGCCTAGCACTGCAGCGCCTCCGCCATCTGCCGCGGCCCCGGCCGACGCACCACCCACGACTGAGTCGTCGGCCCCGGACGACCGGGTCAGCCGTCTTGAGGCGCAGGTTCGCGCCTTGGAATCTCGCCTTGAGGAGTTGGCGAGGACCGCCCCCGAGGACCTCGTGGCTCAAGTCGACGCACGGGTGTCGTCGGCGTTTGAACCGCAGATGCTCAAGACCGCAGCGCTTGTGGATCTGGCGATCCAGGGCTACTTCGAGCAACACATTCCAAGGATTGTCGCCCACCATGTCGAGCAGCGCATGGCGGCCATCGAGGCTTGCGTCGAGGAGCGTCTTGCGGCCATCGAGGCTCGGGACACCTCCCTTGTTGACGAGCGTGTGGCGCGTGTCGAAGCGCGAATCGAGGCCGAGCACGATGACCTCGTGGCCAAGATCATTCGGCACTTCAAGCAAATCGGTGGACACATCACATCGCATAGTCAGGTCCTCAACGAACTCGGGAGCGCCGTGGAGGAGCTAGGCGCGACCCTGAAGACCCATGGGCAGGTCATCAACGAAGTCGCGTACGCCGTCGAGGAGCTCAAGCGACGCGCACCCGTACCCACGACATCGCCGCCCCACCGGGCTACGACCCATCGAGCGGTGCATCCATTCACCAAGCACTCGCCCCCTCCTCATGAGCGTGTGTGGGCACCGCACCCGCGCGTCATCTGTGAGGAGGATGACGATGACGAGGAAGAGGAGCAGCCAGAGGAGGGTTACACCTTCCTGCCCAACGATGTAGAGCGAAGGAGCTAAACAGGCCGCCTCATCAGAGTCGCATCCGCGCCCTCGGCTCCGGCCTCGGCGGGCCCCGGACCGAAGCTCGCGCGCAGATCCGATGGCGAAGTCGACCGGCAGCGGCCCCTCCACGCGACCAAAGGAGAGCGAGGAGGAGCACCGCTCTTCTATAGTTACGGGTGATGGACCCCTCAGACCTCGGCGCTCTCGTGACCCTCGACGCGCTCCTCCAGACCAGCAGTGTTAGCGCAGCGGCCGGCCGCCTCGGTCTCTCGACACCGGCGGTCAGCCACGCGCTCGCCAGGCTCCGTGAGCGCTTCGGAGATCCGCTGCTCGTCCGCGCGGGGCGAAGGATGGTCTTGACTCCGCGGGCCGAGGCCCTGCGCCCGCAGGTCCACGAAGCGCTCGCGGTTGCCGCACAGGTCTTCGTCTCCCCGACACTCTTCGAGCCCGAGACCCTCGATCGCACCTTCACCGTGAGCATGACGGACTATGTGCTCGCGGTCTTCGGCGGAGCCCTCGAGGAGAGGCTCTGCGCTAGAGCGCCGAACCTAGACCTGCGGGTGCTCGCCAACGCGGTCGATGATCCGGAGCGACTGCGCAGCGGGGAGACCGATCTCGCGATCGGCATCTACGGCCAGCTCCCACCGGAGATGCGCACGCGCCCGCTCATCACCGACCGCCTGATCTGTGTCGTCCGTGAGGGGCACCCCGTCGTCCGCAAGCGGCTCTCGATCGAGCAATTCACCCGCCTCCCGCATGTTCAGATCGCCCCCCGCGGGCGACCTGGCGGCTACGTCGACGACCTCCTCGCAGAGCGCGGGCTCTCGCGGCGTGTCGCGCGGGCGTTCCCCTACTTCCGCGTCGCCCTCGAGACCACCGCGAGAGCCGACTACATCCTCACCGTCTCCGAGCGGATCGCGCGAGCGCTGGGCCCTCAGCTCGGGCTGCGCCTCCTCGAGCCGCCGCTCCCCCTCGAGCCCTTCGCCCTGAGCATGGTCTGGCACCCGCGCTTCGCCAGCGACCCCGGGCACACCTGGCTCCGGCAGCAGCTCGTCGAGGTAACCCAGGCGCTGGACCATCCGGGGGCGCGCCGACGGCTGAGCGCGAGCGACCCGACCACCGGCGGGGGCCGCAAGCGACGTCCTCGGCGCTCATCATAGGTTGCACAGCATGCAATGATTCATTTCAAAGTGTTCGCTTGTTGCATCTCAAGACCCACCCCACCCTAGAAGAGGAGCAAACGTCCGCGAGGTGCCGAGATGAGCGCAAGCAGCAACATCACCAATTCAGCGAGCCCAAAGAGGGTTCTTATCGTAGCCGCGAACCCCTCGACGTCGACAGTCACGGGGTGGCCCGTCGGGTTTTGGTGGGCTGAGCTGACCCACCCGTACTGGACCTTCGTCGAAGCCGGGTACGAGGTAGAGATCCGCAGCCCCGAGGGGGGCGCCCTCGTCGGCGACAGCTTCAGCGATCCTGAGGACGCGAGCGGATACTCGGCAGACGATATCCTCAGCCTCGGATTCAAGAGCTCTCCCAAGCACGCCGCCTTGCTCGAGAACACGGCGAGCATCGAAGGGGTCGACCCCGCCGACTACGACGCGATCTTCCTCGCCGGCGGACAGTCGCCGATGTTCACCTTCCGCGGCAACAAGGCGCTGCAGGAGCTTATCGCCGCGTTCTACGGCGCCGGCAAGGTCACGGCCCTGGTCTGTCACGCGACCTGCGCGCTCCTCGAGACCCGCCTTGACGGCGAGCTCCTGGTCGCCGGGAAGAGCTGGACGGGCTTTGCCAACAGCGAGGAGCGTCTCGCGGACGAGATCGTCGGTCGTCGCCTCCAGCCCTTCTGGATCGAGGACGAGGCTCGGGCGATCGCCGCGACCAACTTCATCGTCGACCAGCCCTTTCGCGCCTTCGCCATCCGCGACGGCCGGCTGATCACGGGTCAGCAGCAGTTCTCGGGTGCTGCAGCCGCCGCACTCGTGATCGAGGCGCTCGGACGGTGAGTCCGGAGGACTTCGTCGCCCTCGCGCTCGCCGGACCGATCGCCCAGGGTGCCGCGAGCTTCGGCTACGCCATGCGGGTCCCGGGTGACAACCCGCGGCCGCCCGGAGCGGTCGGCCTCACGTGGATCTGCGGTCGGGACAGGCACGAGCGCGAGCGGATCCGAGCCCACGCCAAGCGTTCAGTCGCCGACTTTCGGGCGGAGCCGGGGTTTATCTCGATCGTCACGGGCTTCATCGGCTTGCGCGGCTTTACGGTCACGGCCTGGGAGGACGAGGCCGCGCTGAGGCGGGCACTCCGGGGGAGCCACGCCCGCGCGATGAGGGAGCTCTTCGACGAGCCCTTCGTAGCCAGCGTCTGGACCAGCGTCTGGACCCCCACGCGGATCGGCCGGCTATGGATGCGCTGCCCGGAGTGCGGCGCCCTCGAGGATCGGACCGACGATCGACTCACCTGCTCCGGGTGCGGCGCAGACCTGCCCCCGAGACCCGCCTACTGGTGAGACCTAGAAGATAGAAGCCAACACCGAGGAGTGAATCGATGAGAATTACGATCATTGGCGCCGGCAACGTCGGCGCGACGCTCGGGCACGGACTCGCCCGAGCCGGCCACACAATCGCCTACGCTCTCCGTGACCCGAGCGACCCGAAGTACGCTCCGCTGCGCAGTCACGCCCTCCTCACGACGATCCGCGAGGGCGTCGTCCAGGCCGATACGGTACTCCTAGCGACCCCCTGGGGGGCGGCCGAGGACGCGCTCGCGGCCGCAGGGGACTTTGCGGGGAGACCTCTCCTTGACGCGACGAATCCGATCGGACCCGGCCTACAGCTCACCCTTGGGCACTCAGACTCCGGCGCCGAACAGATCGCGCGGTGGGCCGAGAGCGCACGGGTGGTCAAGATCTTTAACACCACGGGCCGCGAGAACATGGCTGCGCCCGCCTACGGTGGTGCGAAGTCGCTGATGCTCGCCTGCGGCGACGATGACGACGCCCGTGCGATCGCTCTCGACCTCGCCCGCGAACTCGGCTTTGAGGCCCTCGACTTCGGGGAGCTTCGCCAGGCCCGGTTGCTAGAGCCCTTGGCGATGGTGTGGATCCGCCTCTCGATCGTGTTGGGGCGCGACTTCGCCTTGGGTCTGCTCCGCCGCGATGGAGCGACCTCTCGCGACGAGCGTGGCTGATGTCTCCGTCCAACGGGCAGGGCTAGGACGCTCGCCGATTCGACGGGTCTGCTCCGTCGCGATGGAGCGACCTCTCGCGACGCTCGAGGTTGATCGCCGCGTCTGACCGGCCAGGACTGGGACGCTCGCCGACTCAACGCCGACCGAGGAGCGGCGGCTCAGCTCTGGCGAGGGAGTCGTCGAAGGCCGACTTGTCCCCACCGGGAGGAGACGCGAGGGCAGGAGGGAGACGCTCCTAAAGGAGCGGGATCAGGACCTCAACCGTCGTCTGTGGGTCCTCAGAGGGCACGTGAGATGCCCCGTTGACGATGGTCAGATCGATGACGTCCGCCTCGACGATGTCGCCGGCGAGCTTCCCGTTGTTGCAGAGCATTCCGCCCTTCTAAATGTAGGCGAGCCCTAGGTCCCATTGGCCGCCTCCAAGCCTACTCTGCCCACCCCGAGCGCTTCGTCCACGGCCCGCCCTCGCGGCGCCGTCTGCCCGAGGCGGTCTACATCAACCCGCTGAGCCGAAAACTCACGCATAATGGGAGATCCTGTCTCAAAATCGTTGACAGGTAACAAGCGGAGCACCGCGGGTGCGCACAGACCAAGCGAAGACTCTCAGAGGGTGAAGTCGAAGTATTGATCAGGCTCGCCCAGAAAGCGGTCGTAGAGCGGCGAGTAGGAGCGGACGATGACCTGGCCGTCCGTGCGAAATTCGAGGAGGCGGAGGTAGCCCTCACCGCCCAGGTCGCGCATCTGGTAGTTGGCGAGGAGCTGGTGGCAGCGGGCGCCGGTGTCGGTCTCGCTGAGCAGGTAGCCGGTGCCGTCGCCGAGGACATGGCCGTTGAAGGTCAAGACAAAGTCGTGGTGGCGGACGAGCTTCTGCCATAGCTCCTGGCCGTCATTGACGCCCCCAGGGGTGCTGTACTCGTGGGGGTTGAAGGGCTGGGAGCTGCCCTTCAGAGTATGATCATAGCGACGGTCGTCGTTGTTGAGGTAGGCGTGGGTGACGAGGATCCCGAGGCGGTCGGCGTGGGCGTCCATCACCTCGTTAGCCCAGCCGATCACCTCGTCGCGCGGGCCCCACTCCAGCGCGAGGAGGATCCAGTCTTCGCCGCCGGCGGAGAAGAGGTGATAGGTATTGTCGAGCTGACCGGGGAGGTAGGCGCCGCCGAAGCCGGGGCGGCCGGAGGCCTCAGCAAAGTCGAAGTACTGGTTGAGCAGGGTGTCGCGGGTGGACGCGTCGCCGGAGGGCCCGTAGTCGTGGTTTCCTGGGACGATCGCGTAGGGCACGAGATCGTCGAGGAGGGCCATCGACGAGCGGGCCCGGCCCCATTCCTCGTGGCTGTTGTTGTTGACGATGTCGCCGAGGTGGGCGACGTAGCGGATGTTGAGGGGCTCGGCCTCGCGGGCGATCCAGCTGGTCTGGGCGTCGAAGATCCCGGGGTACCGTAGGGAGTAGACCTGGGTGTCGGGCAGGGCCGCGAGGGTCCAGGAGTCGGCGGCGAAGGGGCGCTCGGGAAGCTCTCCAGCGTCCGGCGTGAGCGCTTCGGTCGAGCGGGTGCAGACGGAGCTGACGTGATCGGCGAGGTTGCTGAGGAAGGCCCCGGCGAAGAGCTCACCGCCGGGGTTTTCGCCGTCGAGGGGCCTGTCGAAGGCCATCGACGCGAGGATCACCCGCCCTTGCCCATAGGCCCCCTCGAGCAGGACCGGGCGCATTTGCGCGTCGCTGGCGGCCAGGAGCACCTCAAAGCCGGCTTGCTCGAGGAAGGTGTCGCGGGAGAGGGCTCCGGTCCAGGTCACCTCCGAGTCATGGACGGGGACATCGGCCAGGAGCGGGTGGTCGGGGGCGATGATCTCGACGCCCGCGAAGGAGTCGTCAGAGCGGATCGCCCCGTGTGTGGAGGGGAGGAAGGGCGGCTCGCCCTCGCTCGCGTCATCTTGGGTCAATTGGAGGACGACGTTCGCGGCGTCGATGAAGGCGTAGAGGTCCGCGGCGTAGACGCCCATATACGCGTTGTAGGTCGGCTGCGAGCTGACGTACGAGGGGAAGACGATGAGCCCGGCGAGCTCTCGCGGCGAGCGGTCGAGCGGCAGCGTGCGGACGCGGAACCCGGCGGCCTCTAGCTGATCGCGGAGGCCACTTCGGGGCATCGCCCCTGCATTGTCGGGGAAGACATAGGCGACCGGAGTCGTCTCGCAGGTCCCGTGAGCGTCGCCGCAGGCGACGGACGCGAAGGGCAGGGAGAGTCCGAGGACAAGAGTCCAAAGGGCGCGGCAGGTTCGTGTGAGCATCGGCACTTCCTCCGCCCTGATTGAGGCATGGCGCGGTGACCCTGGGGTCGAGCTTCAACGACACCCTGACGACGATCCGGCGACATCTCGCCGACGCTCTGCGATCCGTCATCGATCTGTCACATTCGCCATCCTCCAGCATCAGAGGCTCGCGACTTGGGCGTACTTGCGGGCGTTATCGCCTCCGCGCTCAGGTCACCCCGTGCTGAGCAGACCATGCGCCGCGAGCTCGTCGACCTCGCCGGCCTCGCGCCGCTCGTCGTCGAGGAGGAGGAGTGGAGTGATGTGGAGATCCGGGGCTCAGGGACCGCGATGATCGACGGTCGCCTGGTCGCTCGCCTGCTACGGAAGCTGCTGCGCAACAGCGCCCAGCATGCGCCTGGTCACAGGCGTTGGATCGAGGTCGCCGATGGCGAACTCTGCGTCGGAGACGACGGCCCGGGTATTCCTCTGGTGCGGCAGGGGGAGGTCACGGATGCGTTTCAGCGTGGCGCCTCCTCGTAGTCCGTCGCGGTGAAGGAGCCGGAGTGCACGCGGGAGAAGTCTGTGTAGCCCGCAAGGCTTCGTTGACGCGGCCGAACAGTCTCCACAGCCTCGTTGATGATGCGCGTTCTTCACTGAGGCAACGCGACCGGAAGAACAAAATGTCGCTGATCATGTGGCACCGGGTTAGGATCCATGGGTGGCGTATCGGCGTTCGTTGACAGCGACCTCAACACGCATCCGCGACGCCATCGGAGCCCCGGGGCGGAGGGGCCCTTGAAGGTGCTCCTGCTCGGCCTCGGCGCCCAGGGAGGCCCCTGCGCCTCCATCCTCGCAAGGGACCCAGAGGTCGAGGAGGTCCGTGTCGGCTGTCGAGAGGGCCCTCGGATCCGAGAGGTCCTCAAGAAGATCGATGACGCCAAGCTGACCCTCGTCACGCTCGACGCGAGCAGCGTGGAGGAGATTACGCGCGCGGCCCGAGGGGTCGACGTCATCATCGACATGATGAGCCTCTCAGTCTCGACCAACGCCATGGCCGCGGCGATCCGCGCGCGCGTCCACTACGTCAACACCTCATGGGACGAGGTGGTCATGCTCGGCGAGGCGGGCGGGGGGCTCACAGTGGACACGAAGTATCGTTTTCACGGTGAGTTCGAACGCTACGGCCTAACCGCGCTCCTGGGCTGCGGAATGACCCCCGGCTGCGCCACAAACGTATTGATACGACTCTACGCGGACAAGCTAGACACCGTCGATAGTGTCAAGATCCGGCTCGGGAAGCGAGACACGTCGATCCCGCGGGGCGCTGAGCTCCTGCGGCCATGGCGGCCGAGCTGGAGCCCGAGGCAGGCGCTGCTGGACTTCGTGAGCCCGTCGACGAAGTTCGAGGACGGGCGCTACGTCCTGGTCAAGGAGCCGCTCGCAGAGCGCCGTGGATGAGCTGGGCGCGACCCAGAAGACCCATGGCTAGGTCATCAACGAAGTCGCGTACGCCGTCGAGGAGCTCAAGAGACGCGAACCCGTGCCCACCACCTCGCCGCCCCACCGGGCGACGACCCATCGAGCAACGACCCATCGGGCGCATCCATTCACCTCGCACTCGCCCCCTCCTCATGAACGTGTGTGGGCACCGCACCGGCGTCATCTGTGAGGAGGATGATGAGGAAGAGGTGCGGCCAGAGGAGGGTTACACCTTCTTGCCCAGACACCCGGGAGCACGGAGATGACCCCACCCTGTACAGGGCCTACACCAAGAAGCGAAAGCTCGTCGAGCAGATGATCGCGGCGATGGGCAGCGAAGCTGGGATCGACGCGATCCTCCAGGACACGGAGGAGAGCATCGCTGTCCTCGCAGCCCAGCTCCGCGACGGACCCTTCGCGACGGACCCTTCGCGACGGCGGCTGGCTCTGCGGCGATGGGTTTAGCCTCGCGGATCACGAGTGGGGGGTGGTGCTCTTCCGCCTGCGCTGGATCGGCCTCGGGCCGCGACTTTTGGGGGACAATCCGGCGGTGGCCCTGCGGCTCACGGAGGCAGACGACTGGGAAAAGTTCGCATCCGTGCCCTCCTCGCAGCAGCCGATCGAGCCGATGTCGGACAGTGAAGGAAGAGGAACAACTGCGCGAGACCTGCTCCCCGCCAGGGCTCGCGTCTACTTGGTTTACGTCTCAGAATGATAGCGCGGTACCACATGATCTCCGAGAGGGAGTGCCTCGCCTCCGCTGCCGAGTGTATTCTAACGCGCGATGACGGCGATTCCCAAGATCACGCGAAGGAACGTGTATGCAGCCCTCGACAGGATCGATCGAGAGGGGTACCCGCCGTCTCGAAGATCAACACGCTACCACCTCCGAGCTCGTTCGAAGCAGTACCCGCCGAAGTACGTAATTTCGCTCGCCGTGGGAAACGCGACAGGTCGCGAACTCGGCCCGGACGAGTTTTTTGGCGGAGCCGCGACGAACCTGGTGCTTGAGCGCCTCGGCTTCACGATTGCCGGCCCCCATGAGACGACTGCTGAACCATCGATCGCCCGGATCGTCATCCGTGGCGCGCCAAGTGGCTCGCCGGGAGCTGCCACGGCGATGCTCATCGACGCCTTTGGGCAACGTTGGCCGACTGCCGAGCTGACGAAGTTTGCGATCACTCCGGGCGGCTTCATTAAGGGCAAGCTCGCAGAGCCGTGGACACGGAGCCGCGGCTGGGAATCAAGCCCGGGGGAGCTTCGCCACCTGGCCAGGCTCGCCGAGCCCTATGTCCGAAAGACCATGACGAAGGCGGTCCTCCGCGCGGCCAAGAAGCGCACGCGTGTCTTAACCCTCGGCGTCGACCTTTGCGATGAGGACGATATCCACGCCGAGCTTGTCGCGGTCGTCGACTGCGCGACGGGTGATGTCATCCGTTGGACGGGGAAGTCGTACCCGGTCTTCTCTCAAGAGAAGAAGCTCATTCAGGTCTCTCGGTTGTCGAGTCATCTCCTCCGGGTCGCAGGCGAGCGGGTGCTCATCCTCGGCTGCCATGACCTCAACATGTTCAGCAATCGTGGGAGGGCGAACCAAGCCGCGAAGGGGCTGCGTCGGCGTCGCTGCGATCAGATGCGGAAGTGCGCCAGTATCTTCCGGCCGACCGTGGTCCTACAACATCCGCACAGCACGGACACCGCGAATATCTGGCGAATGCCCTGGGCCTGCCTCGCGCGCGATCTTCCGAGCGTACGCACGTGGGCATCCGGGATCGGCTACTACAACAGGGGTGCTCGTCGCCGTCAGCCGTTGAAAGGAGTGCTCGAAGGGACGCGGAGCGTGGCCGGAGTGCTCGAGGTAGTCGTCAAGAAGCGATAGCGAGCGATTGCGCCGCGCTCTCAACGCGCCGGTCTCACGACCCCGCGCTCGCGACCTGTGTTCAGCAATACCTCGGAGGCCCGCGGCTCGCCGCGCCGGCCGACACCGAGCCGCGGCCGGGGACCGTCTCCGCCTTCGGCATGCACCTCCACGCGGCGACCATCGTCGACGGGGTCGGCCCTACCGCGATAACCGCACATCGACGCCGCCCTCTCCGCCAACATCTGCCGGTGCCGCACCTACCCCCGCATCCGCGCTGCGGTGAAGCTCGCGGCGAAGAAGATGGGCGGCGGCAGCGCAGACGCCGAGGGCTCTGGGTAGTCAGCTAGCGGCTCAGCAGCTGCGGCTCTACGGCTCAGCGGTTGTTCGCTTTTTGACGGAGCGACTCATAACAGGACTCTTCGCCAAATAGGATAGTCTGAGAGGCAATATGATGAGTCGCAGCCGACGAGCCGCTAGCAAAGAGTCGCAGCCGACGAGCCGCAAGTAAAAGTGCAATCCAGTGCAATCGAGCGTGATGGATTGCGCCTCAGGTGCACTTTACCCTGGGGGCCAGGGCGGGGGCGAGCCTGGGGGGGAGCAGATCGGCCGCGAGCAACCAGCGGAGGGTGTCTCGGATGGCGTCTTCAGCAGAGCGAAAGCAGAGGCCGAGCTCCTCGCGGGCGCGCCGGTTGTCGGCGAACCAGTAGAGGGTGGCGTAGTCGAGGACCTCGGGCAGGAGGGGCGTGGGCAGGCCGAGCCGATCGAGGAGCCGCACCCCATGGCGAAGCGGGCCCCGCGGCAGCACCAGCACCGGCTTGCGCTGGCCGGCCAGCCGCAGGGTCAGCCGGACCAGCTCGGGCACGCTGAGGTTGTCGCCGCCGAGGATGTAGCGGGCGCCGCTGCGGCCGCGCTCGAGGGCGGCGAGGATGCCTGCCGCCACGTCGTCGACGTGCACCACGCTGGTCCCGCCTGCGCAGGCAACCGCGGGCCAGTCGCGCAGGATGTCCAGGAGGTTGCTGGCGGTCACGAGGCCGTGGTCTCCGGGCCCGTAGGTCTCCGCCGGGTTGACGATGACGACCTCCAGGCGCCCGCGGGCCGCCACCGCGCGGGCGTGGGCCTCCGCGGCGAGCTTGGCCTCGGCGTAGCGCAGGCCGCGGTCAGATAGGGTGAAGGGTGCTTCTTCGTCGAACAGCTCCGGATCCGGTGAGCCGTTGACGGCCGCCAGCGAGGAGACATGCACCATGCGGCGGAGGCCGAGCGCCTCGGCCACCTCCAGCACGTTCCGGGTGCCGTCGTCGATCGTGGGGAGCAGGGCCGGGGAGCGATGATCCTCCCAGGAACTTACGGCGGCGAGGTGGATGACGCCCTCGCAGCCGTCCATGGCGCCCCGCAGCGCGTCTCGGTCTCGGATGTCGCCCACCGCAGGCGTCCAGTCGAGATCGTCGATTCGGTGGGTGTCGCTGGTGGGGCGAACCAGGCACCGCAGCGTGTGCCCGCGCTCGAGCGCAAGGCGGGCGAGTCGCGAGCCAATAAACCCGTGCCCGCCGGTGACGAAGAGCTGCATCGTTGTTCCTGTCAGCGGCCTCTCACGGTACCTTAGCGGCAGGCCGCGCGCAGCGCCATCTCCGGCTCACTCCGGCTGCTCGGCGGCGTTCGTTGGTACAGCCATCCCAACCCCCGACTAGGAACTGACCATGACCGCTCTGGACCGGCACGCCTGCTCCCCGCCCCCTGTCGGCTTCTCGCTGCCCACCGGCGTCGTCGCGCGACTGCATCAACGCGCCCGGCGCACCCCTGAGGCCCTCGCCTTCTCCTTCCTCGACGAGGGCGATCCCAGCGGCGCCCGCACCAACCGTCGCTGCCAGGAACTGCACATGCGCGCCCGCCAGGTGGCCGCCGGTCTCCGCCAGAGCGTCGCCTCTGGGGCGCGGGCCCTCCTGCTCTTTCCGCCCGGGCTCGACTTCATCGACGCCTTCCTCGGCTGCCTGTACGCAGGCGTGATCGCGGTCCCGGCCTACCCCCCCGATCCCGCCCGGCTCGAGCGGACCCTCCCCAGGCTCGCGGCCATCGCCCGCAACGCCGAGGTGAGCGTGGTCCTCACCCAGAGCTTTGTGCTCGGCCTCCGAGAGGCGCTGCCGGATCTTCCGCCGGAGCTGGCGAGCCAGCCGTGGCTGGCGGTCGATCAGCTCCGCGAGGACGACGGCCACACGGTCGCTGACCCGAGCGCAGAGGCGCTGGCCTTCCTCCAGTACACCTCGGGCTCCACCGGCACCCCGCGCGGTGTCATGATCAGCCACGGCAACCTCGTAGCCAACATGGGCATGATCGCCCGGGCCATGGACCTGCGCCCTGGCGATGTCGCCGTGTCCTGGCTGCCCCTGTTCCACGACATGGGGCTCATCGGCACCACCCTCACGGCCCTGTGCAACGAGACGCCGGTGCACCTCATGTCGCCCCTCGACTTCCTGAGGCGCCCTCTCTCCTGGCTGCGGACCATCTCCGACACCGGCGCGACCGTCTCTGGTGCACCCAACTTCGCCTACAGCCTCTGCGCACGCCGCGTGCGTCCGGAGGACATCGAGCGCCTCGATCTCTCGCGCTGGCGCCTGGCCTTCAACGGCGCAGAGCCGGTGGACCCGGCCGTGCTCGCTCGCTTTGCCGAGGTCTTCGCCCCCTGCGGCTTCCGCCCAGAGGGGCTGTTCCCCACCTACGGCCTCGCCGAGGCCACGCTGCTGGCCTCCGGCGGGCCTGCCGGGCAGCAGCCGACGATCGAGCGCTTCTCCCCGGGCCTGCTCGAGCGCCGGATCGCCGATCCTCACCCCGAGGGACGCCTCCTGGCGGCCTCCGGGAAGGCTCCACCTTCGCGGCTGTGCATCGTGCAGGATGGCCAGGCGGTGGCCGACGGGCGCGTGGGCGAGATCTGGCTGCAGGGTCCCCACGTGGCCCAGGGCTACTGGAACAACCCCGAGGCCACCGCGCGCGCCTTCGGGCACACCCTGGAGGGCCACGAGGGTCGTTGGCTCGCGACGGGCGACCTGGGCTTCCTCGCGGAGGGGCAGCTCTTTGTGACCGGGCGCATCAAGGAGCTCATCATCCTCCACGGCCGCAACGTGGTCCCCCACGACCTGGAGCGGACGGCCGAGGCATCGCACCCCGCCGCGCGCCCCGGCAGCTTCGCGGCCTTTGGTGTCCCGCGTGAGGGCGGCGAGGTGGTCGGCATGCTGATAGAGACCTCGCTGGAGGGCGAGGCGCTCGCCGAGGTCATCAGGGCAGCGAGGCGCGCCATCTCCGAGCGCCAAGGCGTGACAGTGGAGGCCATCCTCCCGGTCCCCCGCCGCAGCCTGCCCAAGACCTCGAGCGGCAAGCTCATGCGGAGCGCGTGCTGTGCGATCTACCTGGCCCAAGAGACCGCTGCCCCCGCGCCCACCGCCGAGGCTCCGCCGGCGCCCGCCTCCCTCGCGCTGCTGGTCGATGCGCTGGTGACGGTAACCGGCGTCTCCCGTGAGGCCCTGCGCCCAGACGCCACCCTGGCGGAGCTCGGCCTGGACTCCGTGGTGATCGCAGAGCTCTCTGCTCACCTGGAGGATCAGCTCGGGCGCCCCGTGTCCGTGGAGGGCCTGGAGGGCGCCAGCCTGCAGCAGATCGCCGACCAGCTCACCGCAGCGCCCGCCGCCGAGGCGCCCATGGACTGGCAGAGCCGCGACGTCTCTCACTTCCAGAGCGCCACCGGCGACGACCTCTTCGAGATCCACCAGCACTTCGCCCGCTGGTCGCGGGAGGCGCGTCCCGGCGGCTACGAACTCTACGATCAGCCCCTGACCACCGCACCTTCTGCCCGGGTGTCGCTCGGGGGAGAGGCTCCGGGAGCCGAGAGCCTCATCAACCTCGCCTCCTACAACTACCTGGGCCTGTCGACCCACCCCGAGGTGGCCAGGGCCGCGGCGGAGGCGGTGCAGCGCTACGGGCTCTCGGCCTCGGGAAGCCCGATGCTCTCCGGCCTGCTGGCGGTCCATCAGGAGCTCGAGGCGGAGCTGGCCGACTTCAAGGGCGTCGAGGACGTGCTGATCTTCCCCACCGGCTACTCGACCAACGTGGGGGTGATCTCCGCCCTGGTGGGGCCGGGCGATGTGGTGATCGCCGACGCCCTGGCCCACGCCAGCATCGTCGACGGGGTCGCCCTCTCTCGCGCCCGGATGGTGTACTTCCGCCACAACGACATGCGCAGCCTGGAGCGGGCGCTCCGCCGGGCCGAGGGGCGGGTGCTCGTCGCGGTAGAGGGGGTCTACAGCATGGACGGCGACCTGCCGCCGCTGCCCGAGATCGTTGCCCTGTGCCGCCGCTACGGCGCCCGTCTGCTCGTCGATGAGGCCCACTCCGCCTTTGTCTTCGGCGAGAACGGCCGGGGCGTGGTGGAGCACCTGGGGGTCGAGGACGGCGTCGACGTGCACATCGGCACCCTCTCCAAGAGCATGGGCGGCATGGGCGGCTATGTCGGCGGCTCGGCTGAGCTCATCGACTACGTGCGGACCTATGCACGCTCCCGCACCTTCAGCTGCGCGCTCGCCCCACCGGTGGCCGGTGGCCTGTTGGCCGCGCTTCGGGTGCTGCGTGCGAATCCTCAGCTACGAACCAGGCTGTGGGAGAACGTGCGCGTCATGCAAGAGGCCCTGCTGGGCGAGGGGGTCGACATCGGCCAGACCCGCTCCCAGGTCATCCCGGTGCTCGTGCACGACGACGAGCGCATCTTCGACATCACCCGCGACCTCCTCCAGGCGGGCGTGTACCTCAACCCGGTCCGCTACCCGGCGGTCAAGAAGAACCACGCGCGCTTCCGCATCTCTGTCTCCGCGACCCACAGCCCCCGAGACCTCCTCCGCGCAGCCCGCGTCATCGGCGATGTCCTCCGTTCCCATGAGGTGATCCAGTGACCCGCTATCTCTACCGCCACGCCATCGGGGGCCTCTTCCACCTCGACGAGGACTACGCCCGCGCTCGTCTGCCCGGGGGACTGCACCCCCTCGGCTTCCGCCTGGGCCAGGCCATCTTCTCGCTCATGGCCTTCGACTTCGTCGACAGTGAGGCCGGCTCGTTCACCGAGCTCGCCCTCATGCTGCTGGTCCCGCCGGACGCCCGCCCGGGGCAGGGGCTGCCTGAGATCGGCCTCTATCCATGGCTCCTGGCGACCTCGACCGCCGCCTCTCGCGAGCTGGCGCAGGAGCGGCTTCGCCTGCCGGTCTATGCGCAGGACATCCGCTGCGACTTTGCCCGGGGCGGCTCGCGGGAGTCTGTGGAGATCTCCGACGCCCAGGGCACCATCCTAAAGCTGGAGGTGAGCCGCTGCGATCTCAAGCCTACTGCGCGCCTGTTCCAGTGCTTCGCCCAAGGTCCCGAGGGACTGTACCAGGCCCCGGTGCAGATGCAGGGCTGGCTCGGAGAGCACGAGGAGGAGAGGGGGCGGCTGGAGCTGAGCGATCACCCCCTGCTGGCGGGCCTCGACGACGCCCTGAGCGATGAGGTGCCCTTCCGCGAGCAGCTGGTGGAGGGCGGCCAGGAGGACTTTGGCGCCATGGAGCACTGGAGATGAGCATGCCGCACACAGCCGAGGAGGCCCTGGCGGCCCCGGAGACCGGACTGCAGCAGGTTCCCCTGCCCTGGAGCATGCGCCTGCTGGGCGGACTCTTCGACGCCCTGCGCTGGAAGCCCTGGACCTTAGAGCCTGAGCGCCTCATGCGCGCTGCAGGCCGAGCCGCTGGTCTCCCGCCCCTGTTCCCGCCCCATGTGCACGAGGCCCTGAATCGCCTGTGCACCGCCCTGAACGAGGAGGCCGAGCTGCACTGGTTCGGCCGCGCCAACCAGCAGGACTTCATCGTCACCGGTCTGGCGGCGCTGCTGCGGGTCGAGGATGCGTTCCGCAAGGACCCTGCGCTGGCCCAGACCCCGCTGGTGCCGCCGCTGGTGGTGCTGGGGCTGCCCCGCTCGGGCACGACCTTCCTGCACCGGCTCCTGTGCGACACCCCCGACGCGAGGGCCCTGCCCTTCTACGAGCATGTGCACCCGGTGCCTGGGCGCGGGCCGGATCTGCGCCGCCTGGAGCTCGAGGTCAAGTTCGTGCCCTGGCGCATGGTGGCGGACCAGTACCACCTCGACGCCATCCACTTCGTGCGCCCGGGCGAGGCCGACGAGTGCAACTTCTCGCTGCGGCTGGGCATGCGCAGCATGGTCTTCTGGTCCACGGCGCCGATCTACTCCTACCTGGAGTGGGTGCTCCAGCAGGACATGCGCGAGGCCTACCAGACCTACCGCCGGGTCCTGCAGCACATCCAGCACCGCTCCCCCGGGAAGCGGCTCACGCTCAAGTGCCCCTCCCACTGCGCCTACCTCCCGGCGCTGGTCGAGGCGATCCCCGAGGCCCTGCTGGTTCAGACCCACCGCACCCCGGAGGTCATCTCCGCCAGCGAGGGCAGCCTCATCCTCGCCCTCCAGGCCACCGCCACCCGCAGCCTCGACTGGCGCCGCTCGGTCCAGGCCAACCTCGACAAGGTCACCGTCTACGCCAACCGCACCGCGGAATTCGCCGACACCGAGGCGGGAAAGCGGGTGCACCATGTGGACTACCGGCGGCTGCTCTCCGAGCCGGTGGAGGTCGCCCGGGAGATCCGAGAGGGCTTCGGGCTGCCGTTCACCGAGGACCACGCCCGCCGCCTCAGGCGCTACGCCGAGGCCAACCGCCAGCACAAGCACGGCCGCCACCGCTACTCTCTCCAGCGCTTCGAGCTCGACGAGGCCGACATCCGGGCGCGCTTTGCCCCCTACCGCAGGCGCTTCGCTCCGTGGCTGGGCTGAGGGGCCCCCTGTCGTGGCGCCGCACGCTGCCCTCACCAGCTCGGAGGGCGCCTCCCTTCGTCGGTCTGGTGCTCGTCGACGAAGGGTAGGATCGCCCGTAGGTGACGACTACGGTCGTCTTTGCCGAACCCTGGGGGGAATTCAGCGAAAGATCGATGTCCGGCTTGACACGAGCTTACACTGTAAGTACTACATACACCGTAAGCTTACGGCGTATGTTTAGACGCTCGGCGAACAGGATGGAACGAGCGATGACCGCAGACCCAACAGAGGCGATGACGGAGACGATGCGCGCGGTGGTGCAGCGCGAGTACGGAGGCCCCGAGACGCTGTCGCTGAACGATGCGCAGCCGGTCCCCACCCCTGGGCACGGCGAAGTCCGTGTGCGCGTTCACGCCTCGTCGGTCGCGGCCGGCGACGTGCACATGATGACCGGGCGCCCCTATCTGATGCGGCTGGCTGGCTTCGGCCTCGTCAAGCCCAAGCACGGCCTTCCGGGCTTGGACGTCGCGGGGGTGATCGACGCCGTGGGTGAGGGCGTGAGCCGCTTGAAGGTGGGGGACGCGGTCTACGGGGAGCTGAAGCGAGGCTCGTTCGCCGACTTCGTCGTTGGACCCGAAGCTTTGCTCGCGAAGATGCCCGCTGGCTTGAGCTTCGCCGAGGCGGCCGCCATACCCACCTCGGGAATGACGGCGCGCGAGGCCGTGCGCGAGCACGGACGTGTCGCCGCTGGCGAGCGCGTGCTGGTCATCGGCGCCACGGGCGGCGTCGGTCATTTCGCGCTCCAGATCGCCGTAGCGGACGGCGCCGAGGTGGATGCGGTCTGCAGTGGGAAGAACGCCGACCTCGCTCGCGAGCTGGGAGCAGCGCGCGTGATCGACTATCGACGAGAGGACGTCACGGAGGCGACCGCCACTTACGACGTCGTCATCGACACCTCAGGGACACTCCCCGTGTCGGCGGCCCGCAGCATGCTGCGACCGGGCGGACGCTGGGTCGCGGTGAGCGCCGGCAACGGCGGCGACTGGCTCGGCCCGCTCCCGCGTATGATCGCGATGAACGTCGGAAACATCGGCCGAGACGCCAAGTTCATCAGCTTCATCGACACCCCCAGCGCCGAGAGCCTGCAGCAGCTCACCGAGCTCGTAGAGCGTGGCGAGCTTCGGCCGGTGGTGCAGCGAACCTACGACCTGCGCGAGGTCCCTCGCGCGCTCGCCGACCAGCAAGCCGGGGGAGCTCGGGGCAAGCGCGTGATCACGGTGCGGGCGAAGTGAGCCGGCGAGCTCCGCTCACGCGCGAGCGGGTGCTGCGGAAGGCCGTCGCGCTCGCCGACGTCGAAGGGCTCGGCGCGCTCTCGATGCGTCGACTGGGGAGCGCGCTCGGCGTAAAGGCGATGTCGCTGTACAACCACGTCGCGAACAAGGACGCGCTCCTCGACGGAATCGTCGATCTCATGGTCGGAGAGATCGGGGTGCCCGACCCAAAGCTGCCTTGGCGCGCGGCCATGGAAGCCCGTTGTCGCAGCGCTCGCGAAGTCTTGCTCGCGCATCGCTGGCTGGCGGTCCTGCTCATGTCGCGCGTCAATGTCGGGCCCAACATGCTCCGCTACATCGACGCCACTATCGGCGCGCTTCGAGGAGGAGGCTTTTCCATCGCGATGGCCGACCAAGCCTGGGGTATCTTGGACAGTTATGTCTATGGCTTCGTCCTGCAGGAGCTCGACTTCCCCCTCGACCAGGACGAGTATGCGGACACCGCCGCCGCCTATCTGCCTTCGCTGGACGCGGAGGCTCTCCCGCACTTGACCGAGATGACCCGGGCGGTGGCTGAGCGCCGCCACGACGGTGGCCGTGACTTCGAGCTGGGCCTGCGCCTGGTGCTCGACGGGCTCGAAGGGCTCGAGCGACCTGACCGGTCACGGTGAGCTCCGGCACCTACCTTCAAGGCTCGCCGGTGCGGTGCTCTTCCCATTCTCGCTCGGCCTGATCGCCTACCGATGGGGCTTTGGCGTTGGCACTTTCAAGCCCAGGTCCAAATCACACTTCGTCAGCCGGCCCGTGAGGCGCTACTCGAGCGCCACGAAGCGCGGCAGCTCGCGGCGCAGGTGCTCGGCGAGGGCCTCGACGGCTGGCAGCCGGCCGCGGCGCGAAGGCATGATCATGCTCAGCTGTGCGTCGCCGGCGGTCCAGCCGGGCAGCAGGCGGACGAGGCGGCCGTCCTCGACGTCGTCGCGGCAGACGTAGCCGGGCAGCGCGACGACGCCGAGGCCGGCGGCAGCGGCCTGCTTGAGCGTCGACATGTCGTCGCTGCACAGGCGCGGCCGAAAGGGGATCGTCACGCGCACATCATCGGGTCCGCGAAGCGACCACTGGCCGAGCTCGGGCTTCCAACCGACCTTGAGTCCCTGGTGAGCGTCGAGGTCGTCGGGACTCGCAGGCCATCCGCTGCGGTCGAGGTAGGCCGGGCCGGCGAATAGAAACCAAGGCGTCCGCGCGACGCGACGCTGGACGAAGCTCGAGTCCGGGAGCGGGCCCGCGTGGCCGCGGATCGCGATGTCGATGCCCGCCTCGAGCAGATCGACCGACTGGTTGGTGACGTTTTGGATCACGTCAACCCTGGGGTTTTCGGACAGAAAGTCGGCGATGAGATCGACGAGCGCGAACTGGGCCATGCCCACGGAGCAAGACAGCCGAACCTGGCCCGAGAGGGTGTTGGTCTGGCGCTTGACCTCGGCCTCAGCGGCCTCGACGTCGTCGACAGCGGCGCGGGCGTGGCGATAGAACACCTCGCCGATCTCCGTGATGACGAAGTGCCGAGAGGTCCGCTGGATCAGGCGCACGCCGAGCCGATCTTCGAGTTGCTGAACGTGGCGGCTGAGCCGTGACTTGGGCACGCCGAGGGCCTTGCCGGCGGCCGTGAAGCCGCCCTTCTCCACCACGTGGACGAAGTACCAATAGCTGTTGAGATCCATGGAGACTGTGCGCCTTGGTCGGCGCCCATCGTCCTATATTCGGGACGATATGTTTCACCTGTGCCCGTTGTCAAGGATTTCGTCCTGAATATCATTCAAATGGCTCGGGGAAGGCACCCGCCGGACACCCCACGCACACGAGGCATTCATGCACATCAATCGTCACATTCACGCGGCGCGCGTCGTTGCGACGGCCCCCATCCGCGGCCGACAGGTCCGGATCGGGACCGGCTTCTCGGCGCTGAGCTTCGACCACACGCAGTTCAACGGGCTGATGGACCCGCTCGTGATGGTGGACCACTTCACCATGAGCGAGCCGACCTTCGGTCCCCATCCGCACGCCGGGATGTCGGCGGTCTCGGTGCTCTTTGAGGACAGCCAGGGTCAGTTCCACAACCTCGACTCCCTCGGCAACGACCTCGATCTCGGGCCCGGGGATCTGTACTGGCTCAAGGCGGGGCGCGGGGCCGTTCACGACGAGCGTCCGCGCCCCGGCGCCCAAACCCACGCGCTGCAGATCTTCGTCAACCTCCCAGCGAGGGCGAAGCGCGACGCTCCCGACGCGCTGCACGTCCCCGCGGCGCAGATGCCCGAGCTGCGCGGCCCCGGCTACCGCGTCCGTGTAGTGCTCGGAGAGAGCCAGGGCGTCTCCGGGTTCGCGTCGCCGGCCCTGCCGCTGACGATCCTCGACGCCGAGCTCGAGCCCACGGGCGCCTACGTCCACGGGCTCCCCGCGGGCTTCGACGCATGGATCCACGTGGTGGGCGGAGGTGTGGAGCTCGCCGTGGAGGGCGCGGTCACGGTCCTCGCCGAGGGGGACGCCGTCGCCGTGCGCAGCGAGGCCGAGGCGGTGGCGCTCGAGCTGCGCAGCGAGGCTGGCGCCCACGTCGTCCTGCTGCAAGGGCAGCCGATCCGCGAGCGCATCGTCCAGCGCGGTCCCTTCGTCATGAATACGCGCGAGGAGCTCGCTGCCGTCACGGCGGCCCACGCCGCCGGCGAGCTCGGCTCCATCGACTGACCCACCCCAACCCAACCCCAACCCCAACCCCAACCCCAACCCCAACCCCAACCCACAGGAGAAGCATCATGACCCTCAAGCCTTTCAACCCCGAGCCCCTCAACCAAGAAAACGCCGCGCTCGTGCTGGTAGATCACCAGGTCGGCCTGATCACCGGGATCCGCGACTACTCCGTGGCCGAGCTCAAGCACAACGTCGTCGGCCTGGCCCGCTCCGCAAAAGCCCTCGGATTGCCGATCGTGACGACGACGACGTCCGCCGACACGCTCTGGGGTCCGGCCTTCCCGGAGCTCGTCGCGGCGCTTCCGGACCAGGAGTTCATCGACCGGACAACGGTCAACGCCTGGGACGATCCGCGTGTGGCCGCGGCCATCGAGGCCACGGGGCGGAAGAAGCTGATCTTTGCCGGCGTCTCGCTCGAGGTCTGCGCCGCGTTCCCGGCGATGCGTGCGGTACGGGAGGGCTACGAGGCCTACGTCGCCGTCGACGCGAGCGGGACCTTCAACCCGACCAAGCGCGAGACCGGCATCCTCCGGCTGCTGCAGAGCGGGGTCGTGGTCGCCGACGGATCGAGCCTGATGGTCGAGACCCTCGGCGACAACGCCCGGCCTGTGGCCAGGGAGGTCTACGGGGCCCTCGACATGGACTGGGCGACCCTCGTCGGCCAGGTCCGCAGCGCGGCGATCGAGCAGGCCTCGGCCTGATCGCCCGACCCACGATCGACGGGAGCCTACCGATGGCCACAACTCAGCTCGAGACTCGCGCCCAACCGTGCCTTGGTCCTCCGCGCTACAAGCGAGCGCTGCTGACCTTCCTGGGTCTGCTCGCGCCGGTCTATTTCATTCCACCGGCGTTGACGGCCCAGCTTCCCGGGCGCCCCTTCGCCGTCGTCGTGCTGGCGGTGGCGAGCATCGTCATCGTCATGACCTACCTCATCATGCCCGCGCTGCAACGAATGTTTGCCCCCTGGCTGCGGACCGACGACGCAAGAGCCAGGGCCGCGGCTGCCGCTGCCCCCGACCGCCTCCGAGCCCAGCGAGACCGATCATGACCAGCTTCGACACCGCACGCTCCGCCAAACGCCTCGCCCTCTACGCCGGCCTGCTCTACCTCGTCATCATCGTCTGTGGTGTCGTCGGTCAGGCCTTGGTCCGAGAGCCGATCTTCGGCGCCGACGCAGCCGAGACCACGACCAACCTGCTCGCGGCCGAAGTGTCGTTTCGCCTCAGCATCCTCGGCGATGCGGCCATGGTCCTCGCGGATGTCGGCGTTGGGATCCTGCTCTACGTCCTCTTCGTCCCCGTGGACCGCACGCTCTCGCTGCTGGCGATGGCCTTCCGGTTGGCCCAGGCGGCCGTCTTGGGCGCAAACCTCCTGCACCTCGACCGCGCACTGGCCTGGGCCCACACGACGGGGCTCGACCCCGCCCAACGGGACGCTCTCGTCTCGAACGCGCTCGAGGCCCATGCCGTCGGCTACGACCTCGGCCTCTTCTTCTTCGCCGTGAACTGCGTGCTCATCGGCATCCTGGTCATCCGCCATCGCAAGGTCCCCTCGGCGATCGGTGCTGGCATGATCGCCTCGGGCGCGGTCTACCTGGCCGGGAGCGTCACCCGCTTCGCGGTCCCGGGCCTCGCCGAGGCCCTGGCTCCGGCCTACGTCGTCCCGCTGGTCGTGGAGCTGGGCTTCTGCGCCTGGTTGCTCGTTGCGGGCCTTCGAGGGAGCTCGCTCGACGATTGGGCCTGACGCAGGCTCACAACAACCTCGCCCTGGCCTTCGGCCAGCGCGGTGGCGAAGGCGACCTCGATCGAGCCCGTGAACATCTCACTATCGCCCTCGACCCCAAGGCCGACCTCGCGCCCGGCGACGCGATCGAGCCCGGGCGTCGGTTGAACTTCGGGAGCCGACGACGGCTTCCTAGAGCGCGCCTTTGAAGGCAGTCATGCACCGCTCCCCGACTTCGTCCAAGGCGTGCTCCCGAAGCCGTAGACTCGAAGCGGACTGAGCAAATCTCGAGGCCGGTCCAGCTCCGATGAACGTGGAGGTCCTCGCCATCCCAGAGGATGAACCACCTGTCCTCCATCTCTATCGGGGAGGAGACCGCGGTGGATCTCGACCTCGTTGTCCGATCCCCCGAGCTAGTTTGGCTCGATCACCGCACTGACGACCGTCTCTGGGGCGAGCGCCCAATCTGCGAGCTTTTGGGCGACGTTCGGGCTCCAGGTCAGGCCGATGTGACTCGTGTCGAGTACTTCGACAAAGGGGCCGCCCCCTGGCGTCGCCTCGAGCTGGGCCCGCGATCGTTCGAGGTCAAAAAGGGCATCTGCACGCCCTGCGATCCACAGCGTGGGTGTAGAGAAGGCCTGCAGGAACCCCTCGGCATCGGTCGTCGCCATCCCCAACATGGTCGTGTACGTGTAGCGCTGGGTGTCGAGCGGGGCCCGGTAGGCCTCATCTTTGACCAGCTCGAGCACGTAGCGATGAGTGTTCCCGCGGAGCGCGTCGCCCAGGGCTCCGAGGTCGAGCTGCGCGTAGGGAGAGCCTGCCTGGTCCGGACACAAGCGCTGCGATTGATCGTTGTTCTGAGGTTGGTCCGCGTTGTTGAAGGGCGCGATCAGGGCGATGGCGTCGACGGTCGCGAGCCCGCCATGCTCGACATAGCGTGAGACGACACCACCGCCGCTGCTGTGGCCGGCGAGGACTACACGCGCCTGTGGAAAGCTCTCATGGACAGCTGCGACGTGGCGTCCGAGATCGCGGATGATCTGATTGGCATCGAGACTGTCGCCTGGCTTGCCGACCCAATAGTGACCGTCGTCGGCGTAGGGGTAGCCGCCTTCGGGCGGGGCACCGCAGTCCTCTCCGGCGATGTTGGGGTCGGCGCAGGTCGAGCGTCCGTGACCTCGAACATCGATAATTCGTGCGCGTACACCGGCTTGGGAGAGCTCCTCGCCGAGCACGGCGTAGAGTTCTGCGTAGGCCGAGGAGCCGGGAATCAGGAGGACGACGGCCCCGTCTTCGGACCAATCGTCCGGGACCCAGTCGTGGACGGCGAGCCTGAGCCCGTCTTCGGCGTCGACGAAGCTCGGTGGCGGTGCTTCGGGCGCCCCGCCGTTGGCGATGAAGTCCTGCTCCCAGGCTTGCAGCTCGCCCAGAGTGTTGGTGCGCGGAGGCTCGCAGGCATCCTCGCTGCAGGCTTGGAGCGACAGGGTGAGCGCGGGTACGGCCAGCCCAAGCCAGAGCGCTCCCCGCGACACCGAGGGTGGACGGATATGCCTCATCGGCGAGGTCCCCTTTGGCGCCACCGCAGGCGTCTCCGGTTGAAGCCGAATCCGGACTCGACCCCGAGCATAAAGCTGTGGATGACCGGACGACGAAAGTCTGCCTCCCACAGGGGCTGGTCATGGGCTGCGCCCAACGGAACCAGGAGAGAGTAGCCGAGGCTCACGTGCACGAAGGATGGCGTGATCGGCAAGGTGTAGCCGAGCTGCGGCTGGAGGACGGGTCCCATGTAGACGAGCGCTCCCCCCTGTCGCTCGGAGCCGAGGCTGTGGGAGTGCACGCCGAACCCGAGGTTGAGCGAGGCCTCGAAGTTGTACCCGAGCTGATGACCTGCGCGGGCGAGGACTTCGATACGCGAGGTGGTCGTGGGCACGGGGTTGCCCGGGGCGTCGGACCGGGCAAAGGCGTAGTTCATGGTCCCGCCGAAGATCACCCCGCGCGGCGCGTACACCCGCGCGCGCAGCCCATACGTCAACAGGTAGGGCTTGGCGACCGGCGCGAAGCCGTAGTCCTGGAGTTCGTCGTCGAGGTCGGTGAAGGAGCCGAACCGGGGAGCAAACCCAAACGAGACGGCAAACCCTAGCGTTGACGTCGAGGGGGACGTGGTCGCAGTCTCCTCGCCTGCGTGACTCAACTCCTCGGCCGATGGAAGGGCAGGGCTGAGCAACGCCAGGGCTATGACTCCGTTCAGCATCGGACGGTCCTGCGTGGACTCTATCCTGCTGATGTCCGATCGAACACTCGGTCGGCAAAGGAGGTCCTGGAGCCCCGTGGGCTCGTTCGCCAGCTCCGCGCGTTGGCAGGACGCATCGTCCGCCGCTTCCTCGACGGTGTTCGGGGTCGGCGGCGAGAGTTTCGTGCTCGCCGTGTGAAGCTCGCGCAGCTCGGCGACCGGGGTGGAGGTCTCAGCCCGTCTTCAGGCGCTTCCCCGTCTTGGTGCCGTGCCGGATCGCCCGAGACATCGCGTCGACCGCATCGCTCATCACCGAGTCCGCGATGTGAGCGTATCGTGCCGTCGTTTCGGGTTTCCGGTGGCCCAGGATCTTGCCCACCACGGCGAGAGGCACGCCGGCCATGAGGGCGTCGCTGGCGGCGGAGTGGCGGAGATCGTGGAGCCGTACTCCCTCGAAGCCAGGGATTCGGTCTCGCACACGCGTGGACCACGTCTCGGTCAGCGTTGACGAACCGATTTGCCTCCCGGCCTTGGTGTAGACCACGTGTGCAGGGAGGGGACTGAGACCAGATGCATCACGGACCTTGCGGCACTCGCGGACGAGGTTGAGGGCATCGTCAGAGACCGGCACGACCTTCTGCCCGGTCTTCGACTCCGGTAGGCGGAAGCAGCGGTGGCGGAAGTCGACCGTCGCCCAGGTGAGTCCAAGGATCTCGTCTCTTCGCATCCCGGTCAGGGCGAGCAACCGGATCGCAGCGACTGAGTGCCAGCGGAGGTGTCCCGGTTGGTTCGCTGGGATCGTCAGCGCTCGCTCGAGGAAGCGATCCAGCGTGGCCCTCTCCGATGCGGTCAAGAAGCGCTCTCGTCGCTTGCTGGGGAACTTCTTCACACCGCGCGTTGGCGGGGCGTGGGCATGTTCCAAGAGGCCCCAGGCGATCGCTCGGTGGTACATCGAGCTCAAGAGCAGGAGGTTGGCGTTCGCTTCGTGCGGGGTCTCCCTCATCGAGGCGTGGAACCTCGTGACATCGGAGACCTCGACCTCATCGAGCCGATGCCTGGCGAAGACCGGGAGGATGTTGCGGGTGATCATCTGCCGGTACTTCTGCTGAGTACGCCACTTGCACCGCACGTTGGCGTGCTCTTCGAGAAAGCGCGGGGCAAACTCGGCGAAGGTCGGAGCGAGGGGGGCCGGCTTCACGGAGCGAGGGGGCCGGCTGACCGGGGGGCGAACACTACTTGGCGTCGCCTCGATGCTGGAGAGCTTCTCACCCGCGAGAACCTTCGCCTCCGCGAAGGAGAGCTCGGTCGTCGCGCCAAGCCTCACTCGGAGGTCCTTGCCGCGGTCGTCTCGATAGCGGACGTAGTAGGCCTTCTTGCCGCTGGGCAGAACGCGCAACATGAAGCCGGTGAGAACCGAGCACGAGATCTCGTACTTCGATCTTCTTGGTTTGGCGCGCAGCACCTCTCTCTCGGTCAATCGGGTCATTTTCATACGTCCAAAATCGAACCAAATATCGAACCAACGCAAGCGCTCAATCGTCATCGAAAATGGCTGTAAACTCAAGATATTGCAGAGATAGAGCGGTTCTGCACACACTGCCATAATCACCGACGATGACGTTGTCCGGCTTGAAGTCGCGGTGGACGATCCCCGCGGCGTGGGCCGCAGCGAGGCCCCGGCCGGCCTCGACGAAGACCCGGAGGATCGCCTCGTGGCTCCGCCTCTCGGCGCGCAGCCAGGTCCTCACGGTCTGCCCCGAGATGAACTCCATCGCCATGAAGACCCGTCCCTCCGAGATCCCGACGTCGTGGACGCCGACGACGTTGGGGTGGCTGAGGCGGGCGAGGGCTTGGGCCTCGCGGTGCATGCGGTCGGCCGCGGTCGCGATGGTGTTGCGCTCGCTCAGCACCTTGAGGGCCACCTTGCGATCGAGGTGCTCGTCGTAGGCGGCATAGACGACGCCCATTCCGCCGCCGCCGAGGACTCGCAGGAGCGCGTAGCGATCGATCCGCGCCGCGGTCTCTGACGAGCCCCGGATAGACTGGCGCTCGCGGTCGCCGAAGGGGAGCGGGGTCGTCGTGTTCACGCCGGGCCCCGGCTCGCCGCCGCTGCTCGTCGATGCCATCCTTCCCTGTGTATCGCGCTTCTCGCGGGCGTGCGAGGCGGCCCAGCGCCCGCGGGTTGGTGTCGGGAAGCCCCAGGGCGCGAAGGTCTGGACCACAGTCTGTCCAATTGGACATGTCATCCTGTGGCGGAGTCGCGCGGGGGGGGCGGACGGTGAGCGCCCTTCGACGTCGAGGACCTCACCAAAGGGGGCGCGGTCGTGCGCCACCGTCGGAGCTCCTGTTCTCAAGGTCCGGAAGTGCGCGGCTCCGCGGTCACCATCGCGCGAGACCGGCGACCATGTCTGACGCTGTTCTCGCGGACAGGCTCGGGTGGTAGACCTTGCCGGATGGACGAGCCTCAGGATCGACCGGCGGCGCCGAGCGAGCGGGCGCGCGGGGCCCCAAACCTCTCCTACGAGGACTCCGAGCTCCGCGCTCGTGAGCTGGTGCGGATGGTGCAGAGCCGCAGCGGCGCCCCGGAGCCGATCCAGGAGCGGCTCGCGGAGCTGGTCCAGATGCTCGAGGGCCTGCGCCTGCCGCGGGAGCGGGCGCTCCTCTTCGACCAGGCGGAGCTGCTCCTGCACCAGCTGGATCACGAGCCGCCGAACCTGGTCCTCGCCGACCGTCTGCTCAAGCACCTCAAGGCGCGCTGCGGTCCTCCCCGGGCGCAGCGTCTGCTCCGTCTGGTGATGTCCGCGGCCCCCCATGTCATCGTCGCGGCCGGCGCCGTCCTGGCGATGGTGATCTCGTTTGTTCTCACACACGTGCTCATCCCGCTGACCCCCAGGGCGGACCTGATCACCCTCCAGCTGGTCACAGAGGCCGGCTTTGTCGGGGCGTTGACCAGCCTGATGCTGCGCTTTCATGCGATCCGCGCGCGATGGCAGCTCTCGACCCGAGACGCCTTCTTCGAGGGGCTCTTTCGTCCCTTCATCGGCGTCTTCTTCGCGTGGATGGTCTACTACCTGCTCGACGCGGAGCTCTTCCCCTTCCGCCCGTCGGCTGGCGCCTCGAAGACCCAGCTCTACATCGGTCTGGCCTTTGTGACAGGCTTTAGCGAGCGGCTCGCGGCCAGCGTCGTCGAGGGCCTGGTCGCACAGGCTTCAGGCGGTCGCGATGGCGGCGGGTCGAAGCGATGAGCGGCGCCCAGGAGGGGGTGGGGGAGCCGCAGGGGGTGGGGGAGCCGCAGGGCGCGGACGAGCGCTTCGACGCGGGGTTCAAGGCGTACTGCAGCGATCTGACCGTGCGCTTCGCCGGGATCATCGCGTGGTTCCTCGCGATCCTGACGCCGGTGCTGTGGCCGACCGATCTCTACTTCTTCCACGACGAGCCCGAGGTGCTCGACGTCTTCGGCCTTTGGAGGCCGCTCATCACCGCGCTCGCGGTGGTGACGATCGTCGGCCTTCGGTGGGCGCCGGTGGTCCGCCGCGACCCGGCGATCTACACGGCCCTTATCGTCACCGCCGGCGCGGCGGTCTGCGGCGTGGCGATGGGCCTCCTCGGAGGGCACGGCGAGATCTTCTTCGCCTGCGGCTTTCTCATCCCGATGGCGACGATCCCCCTCCTCTCGCCGCTGTGGCTGCGAGTCTGCTCGAACCTCGCGATCGCCCTCGCCTACTCGATCCCCTACTTCCTGATCTACTCGGACTTCCTCCACGGGTCGCGCCAGGCCCTGTCGTCGATGGTCTTTCAGCTCTTCGCGACGGTCGCCAGCATCATCGTCGGCCACGCGCTCTTCAGCCTCGTCCGCGACAACTACCGGCAGCGGCAGGAGCTCGGGCGGCAGGCCGCGGCCCTGGCCGAGGCCCGAGAGAAGTCCGAGGCGCTGCTCCTCAACGTGCTGCCGCATACGATCGCCGACAAGCTCAAGGACGGGGCGCTGACGATCGCCGACGCCTTCGACGATGTCAGCGTTCTCTTCGTCGACATCTGCGGCTTCACGGGGCTCTCCGCCGGGGCCTCGGCGGAGCGGGTGGTCGAGCTGCTCAACCGGGTCTTCTCGGCCTTCGACGGGCTCGTGGAGACCGCCGGGGTCGAGAAGATCAAGACCATCGGCGACGCGTACATGGTCGCCTCGGGGCTGCCTGTGCCGCGCGCGGATCATGCCTCGGCGATCGCCCACCTCGCGCTGCGGATGCTCGAGGTCTCGGGGGCTTTCGCCGACCCGAGCGGTGAGCCGCTCCGGGTGCGGATCGGGATCCACTGCGGGCCGGTCGTCGCCGGCGTGATCGGCCGCAAAAAGTTCATCTACGACCTCTGGGGGGACACCGTGAACACCGCGAGTCGGATGGAGTCGCACGGTGAGCCGGGCTCGATCCACGTGAGCGAGCGCCTGGCGGCCCAGCTCGGCGACGACTTTCTCTGCGAGCCCCGCGGCGAGATCGCAATAAAAGGGAAGGGCTCGATGCGGACCTTCTTCCTCCGCGGGCTCCGCTCGGGCGAGCGTTAGACTGGCCCGCCCAAGCACGGCTCCGGGTCTTCGCCGAGCAGGGGAAGACGTGCCTCCCGTAGATTGCGGAGGTCTGGGCGTCGGTGGTTCGCAGGTCGAGGGGAGGGTAAATCGTCCACGGGGGCGGGCTCGTCGCTCGGATCCTCTAACCGTCCGCGGCGCACGTGCCCAGGACGACGCGACGACGAGCGGCTATTGTGGAGCCCCCTGCGGAGAGCAGATGTCTCGCAACGATCGCCTCGCCATCGCCTTCCTCGTTCTCGTCCTCTGTGCGGCGCTGACCCTCGAGCTCTACTGGTTCACCTACCGCGATGAGCTGGTCCTCCGGGCGGAGACCGAGTGGATGGCCAAGCTCTTCCGGATCTACGGCGACGCGGACCGGGGGATCTACGACCAGGTGACGCCGATGGCGGTCGGCCAAGAGGCGATCAACATCTTCATCACCCAGATCTTCAACCTGTGGCTTGTCGCCGCGATCATCGCCCGCAAGCGCTATCGCTACATCCTCCAGCTCGGCCTCGGCTCCTACGTCGTCTACTCGGTGATCCTCTACTACGCCTCCGCCCACCTCACGGGCTATCCGGACATGCGCTACCGTTCGCTGTGGACCTTCGGGCTCCTCTACGGGGCGAACCTCCCGTGGCTGCTCGGCTACGGCGCGCTCGCCTGGGGGGCAGTCTGTGGGCTCGTTCGGGGGTTGCGGGGAGAGCCTGATCGCGGCTAGGGGCGCGCCGGGCGGGAGCTCTTCCTCGTCCTCCTCGGGGCCTGGAGCTGCGTCGGCTGTCGCAGCGGATGGGGGCGCGGGCGATCACGAGCGTGCTAGTGTCTCGGCCGTGTCGCTCTTCGCTCCTGGCTCCACCGATCGCGTCCCACGGGTCGCTCTCCTCACGACGCTCCGTCGCCTCGTCGCCGGGGGGTGCATATCTGCGTTGATCGGCGTCGCCGGGGGGGGCTGCAAGGGGGGGGACGAATCGGCCGCGCCGGAGCCGGCCGCGCTCGAGGCTCCGGCGGCGGTGGAGGCTGACGAGCCCGGGGAACCAGAGGCCGCGCAGGCCGAGGCTCCCGCGAGCGCAGCCCTGGTCGCCGCTCCAGATCGTAGTGAAGAGGACCGGGCGCTCGACGCCCAACGGCGCCCAGAGGAGCTCCTCGACTTCGTCGGCCTGAAGCCCGGCATGAGGGCGGCGGATCTGATGGCTGGGTTTGGCTACACGACGGAGCTCCTCGCCCGGGCGGTCGGGCCTGAGGGGGTCGTCTACGGCCAGAACAACGCGTTTGTCCTCGAGCGCTTCGCCGAGGCCGGGTGGAGCGAGCGTCTCTCGCGTGAGGCGATGGCGAAGGTCGTCCGCGTCGATCGGGAGCTCGAGGATCCGCTGCCGCCCGAGGCCGACAAGCTCGACGCGGTGGTGATGGTGCTCTTCTATCACGACAGCGTGTGGATGAAGACGGACCGTGCGGCGATGAACAAGGCGATCTTCGACGCTCTGCGGCCGGGCGGCGCCTACGTGGTCATCGATCACGCGGGGCGGCCGGGGAGCGGCGTCAGCGAGGCCCAGACCCTCCATCGGATCGAAGAGTCGACGGTCCGCGAAGAGCTGACGGCGGCCGGCTTTGAGCTCGCGGCCGAGGCCGACTTCCTCCGCAATCCGGAGGACGCGCGGGACTGGAACGCAGCGCCGCGGGCCGCCGCCGAGTCGGGCAAGCGGGGCGAGAGCGATCGCTTCGTCCTCAAGTTCATCAAGCCGGTGACGCCCGGGTGAGCCGAGGCTGGTGATGCGGATCCGCGCCCTCCTCAGGGAGCCGCTCCTCCACTTCGCGGCCCTGGGCGGCCTTATCTTCGCGGCGAACGCATGGTTCGGCGAGGGCGCCCCGGAGGGCTCGGCGGTGGTCGTCGATCAGGCGTGGGTCTCCGGCGTAGAGGCGGGGCTCGGCCGCGGGCTCGGGCGGGCGCCGACGACGGAGGAGCTGGCCGAGGCGCTGCGCGCAGCCGTCGACGATGAGCTCCTCTTCCGCGAGGGGCTGGCGCTCGGCCTCGATCGCGGCGATCCGATCGTGCGCCGGCGGTTGATTCAGAAGACCCGCTTTCTCCACGAGGACCGGGCGGATCTCGAGGGGGTCAGCGATGAGAAGCTCGCGGCGTACCTCGCCGAGCATCGCGAGCGCTATGTCGGGGCGGCGCGGGTCGGTCTTACGCACGCCTTCGCGGCGACCGATCGTCACGACGATCCCGAGGCGAAGGCGGCCGAGCTGCTCGCGGAGCTCCGGGCTGGGGGGGCGCTGGAGGGGCTCGGCGATCCCTTCCCGCACGGGCAGCGGATCGGCCTGCGCACGCCCGCCGATCTCGAGGCGCTCTTCGGCCAGGGCTTCGCCGCTGGGCTGGTCGACGTCCCGGTCGGCGAGGCTGCCCTGCTGCGGTCGAGCTATGGCTGGCACGTCGTCCGGGTCGACGAGCGTGAGGCCGCGTCGCTGCCAGCGCTCTCGCTCATCCGCGCTCGGGTGGAGCGCGACCGGGCGGAGGAGCTGCGTGAGCGCGCCGCCGAGGCGGGGCTTCGGCGGCTGCGCGAGGGGGCGCAGATCGTCCTCGAGCTCGAGGACGAGGGGCTTCGCGCGGCGCTCGAGGAGGCCCTCTAGGTGTTCTTCAAGGGGAGCGGTGGGGGCGGTAGGGGCGGTAGGTCCGGTAGGTGCGGTAGGGGCGGTCGCCTGAGCGCGGGGTTGCTCGCCCTCGCGGTGTTCTTCTGCTCCGGTCGTAGCCCCGCCCATGAGCTGCGCCCGGCGATGCTACGGGTCGACCTTGTCGCGCCCCCGGGCGACTCCGGTGATGTGCTCGTCGAGCTACACCTTCGGCTGCCGCCGCAGGTGAGCGCGGCGATGGCTGAGAGGATCGAGCCTCGCCTGCCGTCGATCTGCACGCTCCAGGCTCCGGAGGTGAGCGCCGAGCGGCGGAGCTGGCGGGGTCGTTGCAGCGGGCCGCCGGGGCTTCTCACGCTCGAGGGGCTCGGGCGCGGCCTCGAGGTCGTGGTCGATCTCCGGCGCTCTGGTGCTCCCGCGACCACGGCGGTGCTCCACGGCGGCGCCGCCAGCCTCGCGCTCGGGGACGGTCGGGACGCTGGCGTCGGCCCGAGCTCCGGGGCTGCGGCGGGCTATCTCGGCCTCGGGGTGGAGCACATCTTCGCCGGCCTCGATCACCTCTTCTTCGTCGTCGGCCTCGTTCTCCTCGGTGTGCGTCCGCGGGCGGGGGAGGAGGGGCCGGCTCGGGGGGTCGCCGGGTCTGCGGGGCGGTTGCCGTGGCGGGCTCAGCTTCAGCGCTCGTGCTCGGTGCTGCTCCGCCTCTTTCTCCGGGTATTGGGGCTCTTGACGGCCTTCACGGTCGCCCACTCGCTGACCCTCGCCGCGGCTGCGCTCGGCTGGCTTCGTCTGCCGTCGGCCCCGGTCGAGGCCTGCATCGCCCTCTCGATCGTCCTCCTCGCCCGTGAGGTGGTCCGCCCCGAGGCGCCGGTGCGCTCGCCCTGGGGGTTCGCCTTCGCCTGCGGACTCCTCCACGGGCTCGGCTTTGCCGGCGCGCTCGCTCAGATCGGCCTGCCGAGCGGATCGATCCTCACCGGGCTGCTCCTCTTCAACCTCGGGGTGGAGCTCGGTCAGGTCGCGGTCGCCCTCGCGACGCTGGTCGGCCTCGGCTTCGCCTTAGGCCTCGGCGTTCGCCGTCTCGGCGCCTCCGGGGACCGAGCCGTGCGGATCGTCCTCGGGACCGCGTTGGGCTCGCTCGCCGTCGCCTGGACCCTCGACCGAGCGCTCAGCATGGTCCTCTAGGCGGCTGCGCCGAGCTCCGATCGGAGGCCGCCAGACTCCCGAGAGGACTGGCCCGAGCAGGGCCGCTGTGCGACGCTCGCAGGCGCCCATGGTCCTGCGCACGTCCTCCGTTCTCTTCGCCTCTGCCCTCGCGCTCGTCGGCTGCGCCGAGCCGCCTGCGCCCTGGGTCGACGAGCGCGAGCCCTGCGACGACAACAACCCGGAGCGCAACCTCTACTGGGGCGACCTCCACATCCACTCGTCCTACTCGTTCGACGCCTGGATCGACGATGTCCGGGTCGACCCCGCCCGGGCCTACCGCTTCGCCGCCGGCGAGGCGGTCGCCCTCCCGCCCTTCAACGAGGCCGGCGAGGGCACCCGGCCGCTCGCCCTCGATCGGCCGCTCGACTTCGTCGCGGTGACCGACCACTCGGAGTACCTGGCGGAGGTCGAGGGCTGCACGACGCCGAGCTCGGCGATCTTCGAGACCGACCGCTGCGTCGCCTTCCGCGAGGCCTCGCCCTCCGCCTTCGTCAGCTTCGGCCTCGGCCTCGACGGCGACGCTGCGGATCATTCGCCGGCGCTCTGCGGCGACGGCAAGCTCGACTGTCCGGCGCTCGCGGGCGAGGTCTGGTCGCGGATCCAGTCGGCCGCGGAGGCGGCCTACGATCGGACCTCCGCCTGCGAGATGACGACCTTCATCGCCTACGAGTGGTCGGGCTCGCGGGACCTCTCCAACCTCCACCGCAACGTCATCTTCCGCTCGAGCCAGGTCCCGGCGATGCCGATCTCGCGCTTCGACGCGAAGACGCCGCACAGCCTCTTGACCCGCCTCCAGTCGGAGTGCCGCGACGGGATCGATGGTTGCGAGGTGATGTCGATCCCGCACAACGCAAACTGGTCCAACGGCCAGCTCTTCTTCCCCGACTACCCCGAGGGCGAGGACGAGGGCGAGGCCGCGGCCCTCCGCGCCGACCTCGAGCCGCTGGTCGAGGTCTTCCAGCACAAGGGGGACTCGGAGTGCATCAACGGTCTCTCGGGGATCCTCGGCTCGGCGGACGAGTTCTGCGACTTTGAGAAGCTGAGGCCGCCGCCGCTCGAGGACTGCGGCGACGGGACCGGGACCCAAGGGATGGTCGGCCAGGGCTGCATCTCGCGCCTCGACTACCTCCGCGGGGTGCTCCTGGAGGGCCTGCGCGAGGAGGCCAGGATCGGCGTCAACCCCTACATGCTGGGGGTCATCGCCAGCACCGACACCCATAACGGCACCCCCGGCGCGGTCGCGGAGGACGAGTTCATGGGGCATTTCGGCAGCCGCGACGCGACCCCGATCGACCGCCTGACCGGCGCCAGGCCGGCGGGCGCCCGCAACAGCCCGGGCGGCCTGGTCGCGGTCTGGTCGGAGGAGAAGAGCCGCGAGTCGATCTTCGACGCCCTCAAGCGGCGCGAGACCTACGGGACCAGCGGCCCCCGGATCGCGGTCCGGGTCTTCGGCGGCTGGGACCTGGCAGATGACCTCTGTGAGCGCCCGGATCTGGTCGCGGCCGCCGACGCCTCGGGCGTGCCGATGGGCTCGGCGCTGCCGCCTCGCAGCGGCGATGAGGGCCCGAAGATCGTCGTCTCGGCGCTGCGCGATCCGGGCAGCGCGGTCCGCCTCGGGGCGCCGTTGCAGCGGGCGCAGGTGATCAAGGGATGGCTCGACGGCAGCGGCGAGGGGCACATCGAGGTCTTCGACGTCGCCGGCGGAGACAACGGTGCGTCCGTCGATCCCACGACCTGCGAGCCTGTCGGCGCCGGCGCGGACTCTCTGTGCGCGGTCTGGCGGGATCCGAGCTTTGATCCGGACGCTCGGGCCTTCTACTACGTCCGCGTGCTCGAGAACCCGACCTGCCGCTGGAGCACACGGGACTGCCTGGCGATCCCCGAGGGGGAGCGGCCGGAGCTCTGCGACGACCCGACGATCGAGGAGACGATCCAGGAGCGGGCCTGGACGAGCCCGATCTGGTACGGCCCTGCGACGGACGGCTAGGCGGTCGGTGACGCTGCCGTGTAGGCGGCGCGGACGGGGTGGCTCCCTCCGCGACAGGCCGGGCCGGCAGAGGTCAGCCGAGGTCAGCTCCCCGGCGCGCGAGGCCTCAGCGTCTCGGC
Organism: Polyangia bacterium; assembly: GCA_030424595.1. Classification (GTDB taxonomy): domain Bacteria; phylum Myxococcota_A; class Polyangia; order Nannocystales; family Nannocystaceae; genus JADJRG01. The sequence goes on along the minus strand of JAUHWG010000026.1, from coordinate 21,284 downwards.
CTGGCCCGCGGCGCAGGTTCGCCGCGGAAGAGGCACTGCGCGGAGCGCCGCCGCTAGGTCGCCTTGCCGCGCTTCGGCACGAGGTTGCGGACGACGATCCGCTTGCCGTAGCAGAGCGCGACGTCCCCTGTCGCGAGGCAGAACGAAGCGCCGGGGTTGGGGAAGACGACGCTGCCGCGCCGGACGCTGAGGACGAGCACGTCACGGTCGCGCAGATCGAGCTCGCTCAGGGTCTTGCCGGCGAGCGCGGAGTCGACGGGGACAGGCACCTCGGCGACGCCGTAGCCCTTCGCCAGGGTCAGACGTTGGCGGACGTCGACCTCGGGGAAGGCGACGTGCTCCTCGATCGAGTCGATGATCAGGCCGGCGACGTCGACCTTGGTCGCGCCCTCGATCCCTTCGAGCCCCGGCGACGAGTTGACCTCCATCACCAAGGGTCCGTCCTTGCCCTCGAGCATGTCGACACCGGCGACGTGGAGGCCCATGATCTGGGCGGCTCGGATCGCCGTGCGCTCGTAGGTCTCGTCAAGCTCGATCGACTCGGTGACCCCGCCGCGGTGGACGTTCGAGCGGTACTCGTCCCCCTTCGCGACCCTGCGCATCGCCGCGACGACGCGGTCGCCGATGACGAAGGCGCGGACGTCTCGGCCCCGGCTCTCGGCGACGAACTTCTGGATCAGGACGTTTTGTCGGGTGCTCTGGAGCGTCTCGATGATCGCCTCGGCGACCTTGACCGAGTCCGCGAGGATCACGCCGATGCCTTGGGTCCCCTCGAGGAGCTTGATGACGACCGGCGTTCCGCCGACGCTCTCGATCGCCTGGAGCACGCTGGCGCGGTCGTGGACGAAGGCGGTCGCCGGCAGGCCGACGTTGTGGCGGCTGAGGACTTGGCTCGCGCGGAGCTTGTCGCGGGATACACCGATCGCGTGCGAGGTGTTGAGGGTGAAGATCCCCATCTGCTCGAGCTGGCGGACCACCGCCAGGCCGTAGAAGGTGATCGAGGCGCCGATCCGCGGGATGATCGCGTCGACCTCGGGGCAGGGCTGGTTTTTGTAGACGACGCTCGGTCGGCCGTGCTCGACGAGGATGTTGAACTTCAGCGTGTTCAAGACCTGGACTCTGTGGCCGCGCTCCTTGGCGGCCGCGACCAGGCGGCTGGTGCTGTAGTTGGTCGGTTCACAGGAGAGGATGCCGATCTTCATAGAAGCGTCTCCGCTGGGACTATACGCGAGGCGGTCGACGCAACCGGGGGTCGTCGTAGGGCCTCATCGCGTCGGGGACAGGTCTGAGGGGCGCCCTCGGTGGTGCGCTCCTGGTGGGCGGATTCTCCCAGGATCCCCGTCGCGGCGGGCGAAAAGGCTGTCGTGTGCCGAGCGAGCGGGGCTGCCCGTCGGAACTCGTCCAGGCGACAAGCCTCCTGGGGAAAATTGCGCGCCGTAGTCCAGAGCTTCACCCGCGGGTTACGAGCGTCAGGCAGACTGTGTCGGTGGAGGGAGCCATGCCAGAGGGCTTGTTCGGCGGTCGACATCGTCTGCGCCGGGGTGTTGGAGCTGTCGGGGCGCTCGCCGTCCTGGCGATGTGCAGCAACGCCTGTCGTCGCGAGAGCGGCGAGACGACGGTCGCGGGCGTCGCTGCGGAGGCGCGGCCTCCGGGCGCGCCCCCGGAGGGGCAAGCGCGGACGAGCGCAGGGCCGACGGAGGCGCCCGAGGCCGAGCTTAGCCCCTTCGACAGGGCGCTCACCGCCGCCTGGGGGGCGGCGGGGGTCGAGGTCGCGCCGACCGTCGACGACGGCGAATTCTACCGGCGGATCGCCCTCGACCTGACCGGGTCGGTGCCGAGCGCCGAGGATGCCGCGCGCTTCATCGACGACCCTGCGCAGGACAAGCGGGAGCGGCTGGTCGACGCTCTCCTCGCCAGCGATGACTATGCGCGCTACTGGGCTGAGGTCTACGCCAGCCTCCTCCTCGGCCAGGCCCTCCCGACCCAGAAGAAGATCCGCGCGGGGATGGTCGACTGGCTTGAGGGACAGATCGCCTCGGGGCGGCCCTACGATGAGATGGTCGCCGATCTCCTGACCGCGACCGGCGATTTTTCAGGGGGGCAGGAGGCGGGCTATCTCCTGGTCCGCGGGCGGCAAAAGCAGGTCGAGGCCCTCGCCGGCGCGACCGCGCGGATCTTCCTCGGGGTCCAGATCGAGTGCGCCCAATGCCACGACCACCCCTATTATGATCAGTACAAGCAGGAGGACTTCTTCCGCTTCGCCGCCTACTTTGGCCGGACCCAGGTCCGCCAGGCGAAGAAGGACAAGAAGAACAAGAAGGACAAGGGCGAGCCGCCGGTGATCACGGTCAAGGAGCGGCGTCGCGGCGAGGTCCACGTGCCGCTCGCCGACGGTAGCCCCGGCGTCGTCGTCGAGCCTGCGTTCCTCGGTCGCGAGGTCGAGGCGGCGGAGGGCGAGACGCGGCGCGAGACCCTGGCGCGGGCGATCCGCGGGTCCGATCTCCTGGCCAAGGCCGCGGTGAACCGGATCTGGTCGACGATGCTCGGGCGGGGCTTGGTCGAACCCTGGGACGATCTCGTCGGGGAGAACGACGCCAGCCACCCGGAGAGCCTCCGCCTCCTCGCCGAGAGCTTCGCGACGAGCGGCTACGATCAGCGGGCGCTGCTGCGGCAGATCGCCCTCTCGCCGGCCTATCAGCGCTCGGCCGCCGGCGCCGACGACCAGGGCGCAGCAGCTCGGGTCTTCGCGCGGGCGCAGGTCCGGCCGCTCTCCGCCTATCAGCTCTTTGGCAGCCTCGCGGCGGCGACGGGGCTCGGCGAGAGCGACCGCCCGAACTACCGGCGGATGGTCGAGGAGAGGCGGGAGCGGGCCTTGGCCCAATACGTCTTCACCTTCGTCGACGACGAGATGGCCGAGGCCGAGAGCTTCGCCGGGAACGTCCCCCAGGCCCTCCTCCTCCTCAACGGCGAGCTGAGCAACGCCGGTGTGCGGGAGCGGGCGGGGGGGACGGTCGCGGCCGCCCGAGCGCTCGCGGAGGGCGAAGGGGGGGAGGCTGCGGCGATCGAAGCGCTCTACCTCAGCGCCTACGGCCGGCGTCCCGACGCGGAGGAGACGAGCGCGGCGCTCGAGTTCATCCGCGCCTATGGCGGAGGCGTCCAGGGCAAGCAGGGCAAGCAGGGCAAGCAGAGCAAGCAGGGCAAGCCGGCGAAGAAGGCCGCCCAGGCCAAGGCCTACGAGGACCTGCACTACGCGCTCCTGCTCAGCTCAGAGTTCGTGACCAATCACTAGCCGATAGCCGCGGAGAACCAGAGGACCCGATGTACAGCCACAATCGCCGCACCTTCGTCCGTTTTGGCCTCGGCGGCCTCGCTGCCGCCCTCATGCGCCCCTCCTCGGCCCTTGCGACCGCTCCGGCAGCGGCTTCGGCGAAGGCCAAGGCCTGCATCGTTCTCTTCATGCACGGCGGCGCGAGCCAGCTCGACACTTGGGATCCAAAGCCGGGCCGCGACACTGGCGGAGAGTTCCGCGCGATCCGGACCGCGCTCCCCGGCGTTCGCGTGAGCGAGCACCTGCCGCTCCTCGCCAAGCGGATGCGCAAGATCGCGGTCCTCCGCAGCTTGACCAGCCGCGAGGGGAACCACGAGCGGGCGCGCTACCTGATGCACTCGGGCTATCCGCCGCAGGGGGGCGTCGTCCACCCGTCGCTCGGATCCCTGGTCGCGTCATCGCGGGATCCTGGGGCCTTGCCCGGCTATGTCTCCGTCGCCGGTCCGGGGCAGGGTGCGGGGATCCTCGGGGCCCAGTACGCGCCCTTCGTCGTCGCCGACCCGACCGGTCCGGTGAAGAACCTCAAGCTCGCCCGCGGGGTCGACGACGAGCGCCTGCGCTCCCGGGTCGCGATGTGGCGTCGCCTCGAGGGCCGCTACTCGGCCCGCGTCGGCGGTCCGGAGGTCGAGGGTCACCGGGCGATCGTCGAGCAGGCCCTGGCGATGATGGGCTCGCCGGAGCTTGGGGCCTTCGAGCTCGACAGCGAGCCCGACGCTGTCCGCCGCCCCTACGGGCCCACGCCCTTCGGCCAGGGCTGCCTGCTCGCGCGGCGGCTGGTGGAGTCGGGGGTGCCCTTCGTCGAGGTCTCGCTCAAGGGCTGGGACACCCACGAGAACAACTTTGAGCGGGTCAAGAAGCTCTCCGCCGAGCTCGACGCCGGCATGTCCGCGCTCCTCGACGATCTCGAGGGACGCGGCCTCCTGGAGTCGACGCTGGTCCTCTGCGTCGGCGACTTCGGCCGGACGCCGACGATCAACGCCCGCGGAGGTCGCGATCATTTCCCGAAGATCGCCGCAGCGGCCCTGGCCGGCGGCGGGATCCGGGGCGGTCAGGTGATCGGTGAGACCGACGCCGACGGCATGGAGATCGTCGAGCGCCCGATCGCGGTCCCGGACCTCTTCCGCACCCTCGCGGGCCTCGTCGGCCTCGACCCGGAGGAGACCCGGATGAGCGCCGCGGGCCGGCCGTTGACGACCGTCGACGGCGGCTCGATCATCGACGGGCTGACCTGAGCCGCGGCCTCGAGATCAGGCGGCGGTGTCGTCGTCGCGCGCGGGCTCGGGGAGCGCCCTCGGTGGGGCGCTGGTCTCGGTCGGGAGCTCCGCGGGGGTCACGGCGCGGGCAGCCGCCAGCGCGTCGCGGAGGACCTTGGACAGGTGCGCTTGCCAGCGGCGCGAGTTCCTGCGGGAGATGGTGCTCACCGTCGTCAGCCAAGCGCTGAGGCCGACCGCGAGGAGAACCAGGCCGGGCGCCATGCCGAGCGAGAACCCCTCGGCGAGCGCGACGATGAGGATCAGGGTCGGCAGGAAGGTGGCAAAGCTCAGGAGGGCGATCATCGCCCCGCGGCTAGCGACCAGCTCGATCGCGGTCGAGTCCCCCTGCGGAGAGATCGAGACCGCGAGCTGGGACAGCTCGTCCGCGCGCCACTCGATGCCGAGCGAGGTCTCGCTGACCCGCCCCTGGAGCGCGGTGGACTTGCGGAGAGAGCCGATGATCGCGGCCTGGCGATCACGGCTCAGCGTCCCCGCGACGCTCCCGTGCAGGCTGCAGCGGGCGGAGCCGAGGAGGCCGGCGGGCGCCGGATCGGAGAGGCGAATGCTCCTGTCGGCGAGGGCGGCGTCGATGAAGCGGCCGTCGATCCCGGCCTCGCTCGCGATCTGCTTGAGCTCCTCGGTCGTGAAGCCGTCGGCGCGGGCGAGGCCTCGCTCCTCTGCGGAGGTGCCCGCCTCGGACTGCAGCTCGATGGCGCGGCGGAGGATCTCCGCGACCTCGGCGTTGTCATGGCGTTGCTCTGCGGGGTCGTCCATGGCGGAGAGGGGCGAGGGGGCAGGGGCGAGGTGAGGGTCGTGGCTGATCTCTGGGTTGTACAGCAAGATCCGGCGGGGTCGAGCGGGCCGCCGCGGCGGGCGAGCATGGCGGGGCGTAGGCGATCGACTCCTGGTGTAGTCTCCGGCCGTGACCGCGCTCCACGGCCTCATCTACGCCTCGATCTTCGGCTTTGGGCTCGTCCAGGTGCTCCTCGCGCGCTGGCTCGTCGGGAACATGCGCGAGCTCGTGGCGCGTGGTCTACGGGCGCCGGGGAGGGTCTGCGAGGTACCCGCCAGGGGCTCCCCCGTCAGCGGTCGGGGGCGGCGGTGGACCGTGAGCTTCACCGCGGCCGACGGCAGCGAGGGGACGATCGAGGGCAAGCGGGGGATCGTCTTCGGCGGCGCGCCAGGTCCGGAGGTCACGGTGATCTACGACCCCGACAACCTCGAGAACGCGACGGTCGAGCGCTGGACGGAGATGTGGATGGCGCCGACCCTCGCGGCGATCAACGGCGGAATGATGGCTTTGGCCGCGCTCCTCGTCGGGATCCTCCACGGGCTCGGGCTCATCAGCTTCGCCTAGCGACGGATCCGGAGCGCGCGAGAACGCTCGATCCACAGGCCCCGAAACCGTCGGGCTCCAGGTAGCGTCTGAGGACGTGCACAGGCCGTGCGCGACAGGAGCCCCATGGAACTCGTCATCGAGAATCTCTCCAAGACCTACCCCGGCGGAGTCCGGGCCCTTCAGGGGGTCTCCCTGACGATCCCGACGGGGATGTTCGGGCTCCTCGGGCCCAACGGCGCCGGCAAGTCGACGCTGATGCGGACGATCGCGACCCTCCAGGAGCCCGACAGCGGCTCGATCCGCCTCGGCGAGATCGACGTCCTCCGCGACAAGAAGGGGGTCCGCCAGGCGCTAGGCTACCTGCCCCAAGAGTTCGGGCTCTACCCCAACCTCTCGGCCGAGGTCGTCCTCGACCACTTCGCGACCCTCAAGGGGATCACCCACCGCAAGGAGCGGGCGAAGGTCGTCGGCGCCCTCCTGGAGCAGACCAACCTCAGCGACGTCCGCAAGGCCAACGTCGGCGGCTTCTCGGGCGGGATGAAGCAGCGCCTCGGGATCGCGATCGCCCTGATCGGATCGCCGAAGCTCGTGATCGTCGACGAGCCGACCGCGGGCCTCGACCCGACCGAGCGCCACCGCTTCCTCAACCTCCTGAGCGAGGTCGGCGAGAACATCGTCGTCATCCTCTCGACCCACATCGTCGAGGATGTCCGCGAGCTCTGCTCCAACGTCGCGATTATCGCCAGCGGGCAGGTCCGGCAAGAGGGCGTCCCCGACGATCTTATCGCCAAGATCCGCGGCAAGATCTGGCGCCGTCGGATCCCGCGTGAGCAGCTCGCCGCGGCGCAAGCGCGTCACCGCGTGATCTCGAACCGCCTGATCGCCGGCACGCCGGAGATCCGGGTCTACGCCGACGAGCGGCCGGGCGATGAGTTCACCCTGATCGAAGAGCCCGATCTCGAGGACGTGTACTTCCACCAGGTGACCGCCGCGGGCGCCTCGGAGGCGGCCTGATGCTCCTCTCGATCGCCCGCTTCGAGCTCCGCTACCACCTGCGCAGGCCGGTCACCTGGATCTACTTCGGGGTCCTCCTCCTCCTCGCCTTCGGCTTCATGAGCAGCGACGTCGTCCGGATCGGCGGCGCCTCGAGCCGGGTCCACGACAACGCGCCGAACGTCATCAACTGGTCGACGATGATCCTGTCGATCTTCGGCGTCGTCATCACCTCGGCGATCGCCGGTACGGCGGTGCTCCGAGATTACGAGTTCAAGGCGCACGAGCTCCTCTTCTCGACGCCGATGGGCAAGACCGCCTACCTCGGCGGGCGCTTCATCGGCGCCTACCTGGTCACGCTCGTGGTCTTCACCGCGATCCCCTTGGGTCTGATGCTGGGGGCGGCGATGCCCTGGGTCGAGGCGGACGGCCTCGGCCCCTTCTCGTTGGCCGCGCATGTCTGGCCCTTCCTCGTCTACACGGTCCCGAACACCCTCCTGGTGACGGCGCTCTTCTTCGCGGTCGGCGTCACCACGCGCTCGCTCTTCGCCGTCTACGTCCAGGGGATGGCGCTCTTCATCGGCTACAGCGTGGCGATGTCGTTCGTCAGCGACCTCGACAACGAGACCCTCGGGGCGCTCCTCGACCCCTTCGGCGTCGGCGCGACCCAGCTCGTCACCCGCGACTGGACGATCGCCGAGAAGAACAGCGAGCTTGTCCCCTTCGCCGGGCTGCTCCTGCTCAACCGGGCGATCTGGGTCGGCGCCGGCATGGCCCTCTTCGCCGGGGTCGGCCGCCTCTTCAAGATGGACGCGCAGGGGCTGGCTGGCTGGCGTCCCTGGCGGCGCAAGGGCAAGCGCAAGGCGAGGGCGAAGAAGAACGGCGCCTCGGTGCCGATCGCCGCGAGCGTCGACCTCCCGCCGGTCAACCTCCGCGACGACATGTCCGCGCGGGTCCGCCAGCTCCTGTCGATGGTCTCGCTCTACTTTCGCAGTACGGTCCGCTCGGCGCTCTTCCTCGCGATCGTCGCGATCGGCATGATCTTCATGATCACCGTCGCGATCGACGCGGACGCGCTCTACGGCACCCGCGTCTATCCGGTCACCTACGTGATGGCCGAGGTGATCACGGGCTCGTTCACCCTCTTCTTCTTCATCCTGACCACGCTCTACGCGGGCGAGCTCATCTGGCGCGAGCGCAGCCTCGGCTGCGATCAGATCCACGACGCTTTGCCGATCCCGACCGGGCTCGTGCTCAGCTCGAAGATCGTCGCCCTGATCCTGGTCCACGCCGTCCTCCTCCTGGCGCTGATCGGCACCGGGATCGCGATCCAGGTCGGCAAGGGCTTCTTCAACGTCGAGCTCTGGGTCTACGTCGGCCACCTCTTCGGGATCACCTTCCCGTGGCTCATCCTCATCACCCTGCTGACCTTCTCGGTCCACGCGATCGTCGGCTCGAAGTTCCTCGGCCACGTGGTCGTGATCGCCTATTGGCTCTGCCAGGCGATCCTGAGCTTCCTCGACTTCGATCACCGGCTCTATCAGTACAGCAGCGCGCCGGATCCGACCTACTCGGACCTCAACGGCTTCGGCCCCGACGTCGGCCCCTACCTGTGGTTTAGCGCCTACTGGCTGGCCGGCGGCCTCTTCCTGGTGAGCGTCGGGCTCCTCGTCCTCCAGCGGGGCAAGGAGGGGCGGCTTCGCGATCGCCTGCGGGGCGCTCGGGGTCGGCTCAGCCGCTCGGTCGTCGCCTTTGCGGCGGTCGCGGCGGTCGCCTTCGCCGGCCTCGGATCCTTCATCTTCTACAACACCAACGTTCTCCACAGGTACCGCGCGAGCGACACGCAGGAGGCGCTCCAGGCCGCGTACGAGCGGGATTATCGGCCCACCAAGGACGTGCCTCAGCCGCGGGTCGTCGGCGTCGATCTAGCGGTCGACCTCTTCCCCGAGGCGGGGCAGTGGGGCGCCGTCGGTGACTACCGCATGGTCAATAAGACAGACGCTCCGGTCGAGCTCGTCTACCTGACGATGACCGATGAGGACGTCGAGATCCGCGGCCTCGAGCTCGACAGGCCGGCGACCCTCGAGCGCGACGACGAGCGCTTCGGGGTCCGCACCTACCGATTGAAGGAGCCGCTCGCCCCAGGCGCGGAGCTAGGCCTCCACTTTGACCTCTTCTACGCCGGCGAGGGGTTCAGCAACGGCGGGCGCAGCTCGGCGATCGTCGCCAACGGCACCTTCCTCCACTCGAACTCGATGCTGCCGCAGGTCGGCTACTTGGAGCAGTACGAGCTGGTCGACGACGACACGCGCAAGGAGCAGGGGCTGGAGCCGAAGGAGCGGATGGCGTCGATCGACGACGAGGCCGCGCGGATGAACACCTACATCAGCTCGGACTCCGACTGGATCGACTTCGCGGCGACGGTGAGCACCACGCCGGACCAGGTAGCGATCGCCCCCGGCTATCTCGAGCGCGAGTGGGAGGAGGAGGGCCGCCGCTACTTCCGCTACGTGATGGACGCGAAGATCCTCAACTTCTTCTCGTTCCTCTCGGCCCGCTACGAGGTCCGCCGCGACGCCTGGAAGGACGTCGCGATCGAGGTCTACTACCACCCTGGGCACGAGTACAACGTCGATCGCATGATCGACGCGGTGAAGAAGTCGCTCGACTACTACACCGAGAATTTCTCGCCCTACCAGCATCGTCAGGTGCGGATCCTCGAGTTCCCGCGCTACGCGAGCTTCGCCCAGTCCTTCCCCAACACGATCCCCTACTCGGAGTCGATCGGCTTCATCGCCCGGGTCCGCGACGAGGAGGAGGACATCGACTTCCCCTTCTACGTGACCGCCCACGAGGTCGGGCACCAGTGGTGGGCGCACCAGGTGATCGGCGGCAACGTCCAGGGCGGGACCATGCTCTCCGAGTCGCTCGCGCAGTACTCGGCGCTGATGGTGATGGAGAAGGAGTACGGCCCCGGGCAGATGCACAAGTTCCTCAAGCACGAGCTGCGCGGCTATCTCCAGGGCCGCAGCGGCGAGAGCAAGAAGGAGCTGCCGCTGATGCTGGTCGAGAACCAGCAGTACATCCACTACCAAAAGGGCTCGCTCATCTTCTACGCGCTCAAGGACTACTTCGGCGAGGAGGTGGTCAACGCGGCGATCCGCGAGGTCATCGAGGAGCACGCCTTCAAGGGTCCTCCCTTCCCGACCTCAAGGGCCCTGGTCGACGCGCTGCGGGCCCGAGCGCCGGAGAAGTACGCCTATTTGATCGAGGACTTCTTCGAGACGATCACCCTCTACGACAACAAGGTGATCAAGGCGGAGACCGAGGCTGCGGGCGACGGCAAGACCAAGGTGACGATCGAGGTCTCCGTGCGAAAGCTGCGCGCGGACGAGGTCGGCAACGAGGAGGCTGTCGCCCTCGGCGACTGGATCGACGTCGGCGTCTTCGCCGAGGCGAAGGACGGCGAGGGGGAGCTCGGCGAGGCGCTCTACATCGAGAAGCACCGCTTCACCGAGGAGAGCTCGAGCGTCGAGGTGATCGTCGAGGGGGCGCCGGCGAAGGTCGGGATCGACCCCTACCACAAGCTGATCGACCGCCGGATCAAGGACAACGTCAAGGCGGTCGAGGCTGCGGAGGGGGATGCCTAGCAGTCCGTGCGCGGGCTCTCTCCCCTCCCGAGCGGTCGCGTTCGCTCTGCTCGGCCTCGCCTCGGCGTCCACAGGCTGTGGTGCAGGGCCGGGCTCGGCCGCAGGCTCGGGAGCGGAGAGGAGCGAAGGTGCCGGGGTCGTCGCGGCGAGGCCCGCGAGCGTCTCCCCGAAGGCCGACAGCTCCCAGGGCTCTGCCGCGGCCCAGCCGTCCGCGCCGGCGGGTTCCGGGGAGTGGAGCGGCCCCGCCGGACCTTTGGACGCCGAGGGCTTTCGCGCCCTGATGGAGCCCTTCGGCATGGCGGCTCTCCAAGAGAAGCTCCAGGGCGCCTGGGTCTTCTCCGGCGGCGTGAACCCGATCGCCACCGCTTGGCGCGTCGACGGCACCTCCTTCACGTTGGTCGACCACGAAGGCGCGACCAAGGAGGGGGCGCTCGAGCTCCTGGCTCCCTGTAAGATCGCCCACGTCGTCCGCGGCGGGCTCAGCGAGACGTCGAACTACTGGACGATGATCGCGACCGGTGACGGTGTCTACCGGGCAGGCGCGTCGATGGGGCTGCTGCGCGGCGAGGGGTTCGTGGTCTGCACCGCCGACGGGATCATCGTCGGCGATCGGTCGGGCTGCGCGCGCTGGCGGGACGTCGGCGGCATGGAGCCGAGGTGGGAGCGGAGCCCCGCGAGCTGTGATCTGGTCGCGGGCGAGGGGGGCACGCTGCGGGTGCGCTCGGAGTCTGTGGCCGAGCTGACGCTGACGGTCTACGGGGAGCTGCTCCTCCGCTGGTCGCCGGAGGAGTCGCGGGGGCACGAGGTCGCGGGGCTCGACGCTGCCGTCGCCGCGGTCAAGGCGGCGAACAGGTAGTCCGGGCGAGGGTCCCGGCGACCCGTTAAGATCACTCGATCCCGAAGCAGTAGACCTTGCCCGATCCGCCCTTGGGAGCGGTGTCGTGGCATCCGCCGCTCTCGTGCACAGAGTTCCACGGCCGGAAGAACTCGTCGTCGCTCATCATCGGACCGAGGCCGTCGGAGTGGCCGACCTGGGCGAAGAGCTCGGGGTCCTCGGAGGTCCAGTCGGCGCAGGTCTTCCCCTCGAGGAGCATGCCGTCCTTGTCCGAGCCGGTGAGGATGTCGTGCTCGTTGGGCGAAGGCGAGTCCGCCCACTGGCCGTTGATCCTCTCGCCGTTCTCGTCGAGGAAGAGGTCCTTGTCGCCGTCGAGGCTGTGGAGCTCGCCTAGATCAGCGGCGAGCATCACCAGCTCGGCGTTGTACCAAGGCCCTTCGCCAATCCGATCGCGCGCGTGGACGGGCTGATCGTCGTCGCCCTTCTCCGCGCTGAGGTAGGCGCGCCAGGTCCCGAGCTCGGAGCCCGCGGCGGCGGCGAGCTCTTGGCAGCGGGTGTCGGCGCCCGCGAGGCCGCCGAGGTTGCCGGTCTCGCTCCCGGTGCTCGAGACGAAGAAGTTCATCACCGGCGTATCGCCTGTCGTGTCGCCGGTGGACGGTTCGAGCGTCGTCCCGGAGGTGGTCACTTCGCTCGTCGAGTCATCGCTCGTCGGCTCGCCGGTCGAGCTGGTCGTCGAGGCGGAGCTCTCGGTCTCACCGGCGCTGGTCGTGGTCGTCGTGTCGTCGCCGCTGGTGCTGCTGGCGTCGGTCGCCGTCGACGTGTCACTGCTGCCGGTGGTGGAGGCGGCGGTCTCCTCGGAGCTGGTCCCGCAGCCGAAGGAGGCGAGGAGGAGGATGCAGACGGCTGTGGCGTTCGATGTCTGGAGTGATCGCATAGGTATCCTTAGGGTGCGGGGACCGTGACGCGGGTCGGCTCCTATGTCCAACGGGCCCGGCTGCCCTCGTCGTGGGGGTCCCGGGGTGGGCGCTGGGGTGGTGCGGACAGAGCAACCGGACCTGGTCTGAGGACCGAGGCATGCGCGAGATGGGGGGCAGGTCAGAATGCTCGCCTCGGCGGTGTGCATGCCCGCCCTAGGGTCCGCGTATCCAGCCGGCGGGCGTGGTCCCGCCGACCCTCCGGAGTCGGCCCCCACGGCCGCGCGGATCTCCAGGAGTGCCCCCTCTACGAGCTCGACGTGACCTGCGCAAGCCGCGACGAGGACCTCTCCACCGTGCGGAGCGTACCGACGATTTCTGGGACATGCGCACGCTGAGCGAGTACGGGATCAGGACGCTGGCGCGGGCCGTGGCCCCTCACGATCTGTGGCTAATCGTCCGGGTCGCTGGCGGCAAACGTCGCGACCCCGGTCGAGGCCGTGGCCCCCCGCGGATCGAGGCCGACGCTTCCGCCTGGCCAGAGAATGTGAAACCGTCGCGGGTCGAGGCCTCGCTCCGCGATCTCGCGGAGGAGGACCTGCGGGCCCGCGTCGACCGCCTCGTCCGAGAGATCAAAGGTGCCCCAGTGCATGCCGACGAAGTGGCCCGCACCGAGATCCCGCCAGGCCCGGAGCGAGCTCTCGGGGTCCATATGCTGGGAGTGCATGAACCATCGGGGCTCGTAGGCGCCGAGCGGGAGGCAGGCGATGTCGATCCCGCCGAAGACCTCGCCGATCGCCCGAAAGCCGCCGAAGTAGCCGGTGTCTCCAGAGTGGTAGACGGTCTTGGATCCGCGGAGGACAAAGCCGCCCCACAGCGCCCGGTTGGTGTCGATGATCCGTCGGTGCCAGTGTTGGGCCGGGACGAGGGAGACCTCGACCCCGCCGAGTGACACCGCCTCCCACCAGTCGAGCTCGACGATCCTCCGGCAGCTCCGGGGCAGGCAACGTCCGAGGGCGCTCGGGACGATGAAGGGGAGCTCGGGGCCGAAGCGACGGGCGAGGGCGCGGAGGCTCGCGGGGTCGAGGTGATCGTGGTGGCCGTGGGTCACGAGGACAGCGTCGATAGGCGGGAGCTCGGCGGCTTGGAGGGCGGCGGGGCTGACCCGGGCGACGATCCCCGCGGCGCGTCCGAAGATCGGATCGACCAGCACGCGGAGCCCGTCCAGCTCGATCAGGAACGACGCGTGGCCGATCCAGAGAACTCGAGCGTCGCCCGCGAGCGCCGCCAAGCGATCGAGCGGCTCGGCGATCGTCTTGATCGTGGCGCTCCGCCGCGCGCCGCGGTCGCGCGAGGTCTGCCACTTGATGAGGTCCCGCGCGCCAGGGAGGGGCGGGCTGTCCCAGGGGTTGTGGTAGCGAGCGCCGCGGCGGTTGTCGGCGAAGAACTCCCCGTCGCTATGGGTCAGCGTCGCGGGGATCGTGAGGCGGCGTCGGTCCATCGACGCAACCATGGGCCGGACGTCGCCCCCCGTCCAGGTCACCGTCGCCCCCCATGGGCTCTGAGCGGGCGTACGGTGGGCCTCAGGGCTCGCTTGGGACCCGCGAGAAGAGCGAGCCCAGGCATGCCTGGGCTCGGGGACTAGCGGAGGAGATTGGCGCCGCTATAGCAAGGGAACATTGAGAAGGAAGCGACGCCCAGGCCTCCGCCGCCCAGTATCGACGAGGTCGCCGGCGCGGGCAAGCCCTGTTCAAGCGTCGCTCGGACGATCGGCGCTCGACGAACGGTGTGGTCGCGGGCGCGGCAGCCCTGCGCCGGAGGGGCGTCTTCTCGCCCGCCCAAGGGGCTAGAGCAGCTCGCTCAGGATCGTCGCGGTGTCGGTCGCGCTGTAGGTGCAGTCGTGGACGCCGAAGGTGACGTCGGCGCCCTCGCGCTCGTCGACCCGGGCGCCGCCGCGGGCCTCCAGGTGGAGCTCGGCGAGCTGGAGCATCGACGGCCTCGTCGTCGTGAACTCGCGGAGCGCCCGACAGGCGAGCGAGACGTTGGCGTAGCTGCCCTCCACGTCGTTGTGCAGGGTCTTCCCGCCCATGTAGAGGTCTGTCAGGATGATCTCGCGCGCCTCGAGGTCGACGACCAGGGGCACCGCGTAGTCGCCGGTGCCGTTGAGATCGAGCTTGTTGGCGACGGTCTTGATGTCGAAGGTCTTGAGACTCGCGTTGACCTCCTCGCGGATCATCCAGCCGGCGTGGCAGCGCATCTCGGCGAACTCCTCGCCGCTGAAGCGGTTGACCTCGACCGCGAGGTAGCGGGCCTCCGGGGGGAGCTGACGAAGGGTGATATCGACGAACTCGGCGGCGCCCTTGGGGGCAGAGACGATATCCCCGGAGTGGACGATCCCCGCCCCCTGAAGGTTGGTGTAGCTGACGTGGCCGGCGTAGTTGAGCTCGGCGTCAAACTGGATCACCGAGAGGTCGAGATCGGTGCGCCACTCCTTTTGCCGCCAGTAGATGAAGAGGCGGAGCACCTTGCCGAAGTCGACAGGGATCCGCGAGCCGCGGCCGAAGGAGAGGAGCGCGTCCGAGGTCGCGCGCTGCTGCAGCGGGACCGTGTAGCGCGAGAGCTCCGGGTCGATCCACACCTTGGCCCCGGGCAGCGGTCCGCGGGCGCGAAAGCGGCGCAGGAGCGCGTCGCGGGCGAGCGTCCGGGCCCTCTGGGCGACCGCAGGGGGGAGCGCCCCTAGAGAGTTGTTCGGCAGCACCTTGAGCTTGCCGCGCTTGTTGATCACCGCTCGGTGCTCGGAGCGGTTGATCGTCGCGAAGTAGGGATCCAGGACCAACAACGCCTTGCTCGGGATCCGCTCGGCGGCCTCGGAGAAGGCGGCGAAGATAGGCTCTTCCCCGCCCTTAAAGCGGCGGAGCAGCTCGTGGAGGCGACGGCCGAGGAGCCCCGGTCGGCCGCGCAGGTGGGCGAGCACGCCGTCGAGATCGCGCTCTTGGAGGAGGCGCTCGGTCTCGCTGGCGTAGGTGATGATCGTCCCCTCGCGGAGGGCGGCGAAGGCCGCGGCGCTCTTCGGGTAGGCGCTGGCGTACTCGCCGACGTGGACGCTCTTGCCGAGCGCGAGCCAGAGCCCGCGGTGGCGCCGGAGATCCTCGGCGAGGCTCGGGCTGCGCTCGAGCGCCTGGAGGAGGACCCGTCGCTGCCGGCGGCTCAGCTTTGGGAAGCGGATCTTCGTCGCGAGGCTGATGTCCGTCCCGGTGATGGACGCGAGCATCCGCAGGAGATCCGTGGGGGTCCGGGCGAGGGCGAGGACGGCGTCGGGCCGCTGGGTCTGCCAGTAGGTGGCGAGGACCAGCGCCTTCGTCTCGCTCTGGCTGATCCGGTCGGGGTCGAGCGTGGCCCCATCGCCGAGCCTCAGGAGGAGCGCCTTGATGTCGTCGTGGAGCGCCTCTTTGATCGACGACTTCGCGTAGAGGTTGTCGCGGAGGTAGGCGGCGAGACGTCCCGTGAGCTCCTCCTCCCAGACCAGCTCGAGGTCGATCCACTCGACGTGCCGGTCCGCCTTGCGCCGCTTGAGGCGGGCCTTCGCCCGAGCGTAGAGCGAGGGGCTCTGCAGCTGGGTGATCGGATCCGCGCCGAAGTCCCGGAGGTCAAAGAGCCAGCGCGGGACGAAGACCCCGTTCTCGAGCCGCTCGCCCTCTTCACCGGTCTCCAGTCCATCGTAGGCGCCGGTGAGGTTGCCGAAGTAGGCGACCACCCGCTTGGCGAAGTGCGCGTCATCGTCGGGGATGTCGTCGGGAAAATTCAGGAAGAGGTGGACGTGGTCGACGTCGCCGCCGCGGAGCGCCTTGAGCTCGGCGATCCGGAGGCGGTGGCCCTCGAGCCAGGAGGGATCCGCCTGATCGAGCAGCTCCGGGTTGCGCAGGCGGTAGCCGAGGGCCGCGAGCTCGGCGAGGACCGAGAGGCGCCCCTTGGTCGAGATCCCCGCGCCGCGCTTGAGCGGGAGAGCGCGCAGGCGTCGGATCGCGATGGCTTCCATCGGTGAAGAGTATCAAGGCCCCGTTCGAGGCCCCGGGCAAAGTCGGAGGAAGGGGCTCGCAGCGCTCATCTCCGGCCATCAGGGATCCCGAGCGCGGTTTTACTCAAGCCCCCTCGAGCCGCGGGCCGCGTCGTCCGGCGTCGCGCTGCGGTCACCCCCTTGGGGGCGGACAGGGACGTCCGCGGCGCGGCGTTCTCGTCGAGCCTCCGCGGCGCTGAGGAGCGACGTTCGGGCGACCGACGACCTCGAGGGGGCGCGCGTCGTTGACAAGGCTTCGGCGCGCCGTCAACCTTCGCCGCGGATCCACTGCCGATGCATAGCCCGATTCTCGCCCCCGTCGTCGCCCTCGTCGCTTGGACCATGGTCATGTGGCTGTGGATGTACGTCACCCGGATTCCGGCGATGAACCGCGCCGGGATCGACAGCATGAACCAGGTCGGCAACCGGGGCGGTACGCTCGATGAGCTGCTTCCGGAGCAGGTCCAGTGGAAGGCCCACAACTACAACCATCTCCTGGCTGAGCCGACGCTCTTCTACACGATCTGCATCGTTCTCGCGCTCTGTGGTCACGGTGACGGGATCAACCTGACGATCGCGTGGGCCTATGTCGGCCTGCGGATCGCCCACAGCCTGGTGCAGGCGATCGTCAATCGGGTCATCGTCCGCTTCGCCCTCTTCGCGCTCTCGAGCCTCTGCATCATCGCCTTGGTGGTCCGGGCTGCGATCGCGGTCGGCTGCTGTGACGGCGGGCTGACGACCTAGCCCTGAAATAGGCGCTGCTGTGGGGCGTCCTCGACAACTCACGTGTCACCGTCAGTGACACGGTCTCTTGCGCGCCCTGCCTCTAGGAGCGCGTCTCCTCGAGCGCCTCGACCGCGCGGGTGAAGACGTCGCCGCGCTCCGCGTAGTTGCGGTACCAGTCGAAGCTCGAGCAGGCGGGGGAGAGGAGGACCGCGTCGCCTGCCTCGGCGTATGCGCGGGCCATGGCGACGGCTTCGTCCATGGTGGTGGCCTTGGCCCAGGGGACGACGCCCTCGGCGATCGCGGCGAAGGCGTCGGCAGACTCGCCGATCGCGATCAGCGCGCGGGCACGCTTCGCGAGGTGAGGGCGGAGGAGGGTGAGGTCGTCGTCCTTGCGGCGACCGCCGGCGATGAGCACGTAGGGTCGATCAAAGCCGTCGATGTTGGCGACGACGCTGGCGACGTTGGTCGCCTTGGAGTCGTCGTAGTAGCGGACTCCGTCGACCTCGCGGACGAGGATCATCCGGTGGGGGAGGCC
The DNA here is from genome assembly GCA_030424595.1 of Polyangia bacterium. Lineage (GTDB taxonomy): Bacteria > Myxococcota_A > Polyangia > Nannocystales > Nannocystaceae > JADJRG01. The sequence goes on along the minus strand of JAUHWG010000026.1, from coordinate 3,657 downwards.
GGCGAAGGAGCGCAGGCCCGCCTCGCACGCGGCGAGGGAGACCCCGAGGTGGCGCGCCGCGGCGAGGGCGAAGAGCGCGTTCTTAGAGTTGTGACGGCCAGCGAGGGCGAGCGCCGCCCTCGGGAGAAGCGCGCCGTCGCCGAGCTGGAGCGCCTCCCCTGCGCCAGAGCCGAGGATCGTCGGCGACTCGGGGTCTGGACCGCCGACCAGGGTCAAGCGGCCCGAGGCCTGCTCGCGCAGGCGAGCTGTGAAGGGATCCTCGTGATCGAGGAGGGCGAGGCCCTGCTCCCCCAGGCCGGCGAAGATCCGCGCCTTGGTCGCGGCGTAGGCGTGGATGTCGGTGTAGCGATCGAGGTGGTCGGGCGAGATGTTGAGGATCATCGCCACGTCCGTCGGGTGGAGCACGGCCTCGTTCATCGTCTCGAGCTGGAAGCTCGAACACTCGAGCACCAGGCTCCCGGGCGGCCGTCGCTCGCCGCGGAGGAGGGCGAGGATGGCGGCCGAGAGCGGCACTCCGAGGTTGCCGCCGGTGAAGGGATCGAGGCCGCCGGCGCTGAGGATGGCGCCGGTCAGGGCGGTCACTGTGCTCTTGCCGTTGGTGCCGGTGACGAGGACGGTCGGCAACCCCGGCCAGCGCCGGCCGAGGAGATCGAGCGCCAGGCTCATCTCCCCGTGGATCGCGGCGTCTGGGGCGTGGAGGCGCGCGAGCGCGCGGACGCTCTCGGGGGGGACGCCGGGGCTGAGGACGAGGAGGTCGATCCCCGCGAAGGCCTCAGGCGTCGGCGCTGGGTCGCCGAGGAAGAGCTCCACACCGTCGGGCGCGGTCGCTGCGGGGTTGCGGTCGTAGGCGCGGACCTCGAGGCCGAGGTGGCACAGCAGCGCCGCGGACTCCCGGCCGCTGCAGCCGAGGCCGATCACGAGGGCGCGACGCCAGGGGAGCGGGGGGATGTCGTCGATCATCGGAGCTTGAGGGTGGCGAGGCCGACGAGGGCGAGCATGAAGGCGATGATCCAGAAGCGGACGACGACCTTGGGCTCGCTCCAGCCCTTGAGCTCGAAGTGGTGGTGGATCGGCGCCATCTTGAAGACCCGCTTACCGGTCAGCTTAAAGGAGACCACCTGGACGATGACGCTGACGGTCTCGAGGACGAAGAGACCGCCGATGATCACCAGCGTGAACTCGTTCTTGGAGGCGACCGCGAGGAAGCCGAGGCCAGCGCCGAGGGGCAGCGAGCCGACATCGCCCATGAAGACGCTCGCCGGGAAGGTGTTGTACCAGAGGAAGCCGATCCCGGCCCCGCACATGGCCCCGCAGTAGATCGCGAGCTCGCCGACCCCGGGGATGTGGGGGATGTTGAGATAGCGGGCGATGTCGAAGCCGGCGATGATCGTCCCGGCCGCGTAGGTCAGGATCAGGAAGGAGCCCGCGGCGATCACCACCGGCATGATCGCCAGGCCGTCGAGGCCGTCGGTCAGGTTGACCGCGTTCGAGAAGCCGACGATCACGAAGGTCGCCAGGCCCATATAGAGGAACGCGGGGAGGGCGATGTCGTAGGAGTAGAAGTCCAGCAGCGGCAGCGCGAGGCGGAAGCGGAAGCTCTCCGGCATCATCGACGACGAGTAGAGATAGGCGACGCAGGCCGCCGCGACGACGATCTGGAGGAGGAATTTGACCTTCCCGGGCATGCCCGCCGAGCTCTTGCGGCGGACCTTGAGGGCATCGTCGACGAAGCCGATCACGCCGTAGCCGGCGGTGATCGCCGTCGCTAGGAGGATGAAGGGGTTGCCCATGTCCGCCCACATCACCGTCGGGATGATGAGGGTGAAGAGGATCAGGGAGCCCCCCATGGTCGGGGTGCCGCGCTTGGAGAAGTGGGACTCAGGCCCGTCGTCGCGGACGACCTGGCCGAGCTGGATCTTCTGCAGGGTGCGGATGAACCACGGGTAGAGGACGAGCGAGAGGAGGAGCGCGGTCAGGGTCGCGGCAAGGATCCTCGTCGACGTGTAGCGGAGGACGTTGAGCCACTTGAGCCAGCTGACCTGATCGTGCAGAGAGAATAGAAGTTGGTAGAGCACGATGTGGTTGGCCCGCGGTCCTGAGGTTGTGCCCCAAGGGTTGGCACGACACGCCCGGCGGAGCAAAATTCCGACGGCTCCATCACATCGGCCGCGATCTGGGGCGCGGACCTACATCTGGGTCCCCGCCGGGGCTCGGTCGGGCTCCGCCGATGTACCGGCGAACTTGCCGGTCTCGGCAGAGTACGCCGCCGCTCGGCCGAAGGCTTGGTTCAAGGCCCTGCTCTCGGCCGACGCGCGCGCGAGCCACCGGGAGGGGGGACCTGTCTCGATCGAAGCGCGACCTCTTGACCTCTTGGGGCCTGGACGCCCCAGCAGGTCGGTCGGGTCGAGCAGGCCGTGGCGAAGGTCCCCGCTCTTCGGGTCGTCCTGCGCTCCTCCGGGAACACTCGGGCTAGAGCCCGGGCCAGCGGCGCTCCGTCCAGGCTGAGATGACCGACGAGCGCGGCGAGAGCAGCGGGCCGCTAGGAGCGGGTGAAGATCCAGTCGAGCCAGGCCTCGGGGACCGCCGCGGGCATCCGCGGGAGCAGACGTTGGGGGCTCCAGCGGGGGCGGAGCGGCGGCTTCGGCAGGGTGAGGCCGGCCTGCTCGGGGGTCCGTCCGCCCTTGCGCCGATTGCAGGGGCGACAGGCGGCGACGACGTTGGTCCAGCTGGTCTTGCCGCCGGCGACCCGGGGGACGACGTGGTCGAGGGTGAGCTCCGCCGCGGGGAAGACGACGCCGCAGTACTGACAGCGATGATCGTCTCGGAGGTAGACGTTGCGCCGCGAGAAGCGGACGACCTGCGGGCGGACGCGGAGCTGACCGAGCAGGCGCACGACCGCTGGGGTCGGATAGGAGTGGGAGGGGGTCGGGATGTCGAAGGCGTAGTGGGCGAGCACCTCGACCTTGTCGAGGAAGCTCATGCAGATCGCGCGACGCCAGCCGATGATCCGGAGGGGTTGGTAGCCGGCGTCGAGGACCAGCGTTCGCGCGACCGAGAGCGGGTCTTCCCGCCCCTCGCCGAGGCCGCCCGCCTCCCCTTGGGCGGCTCCTGCATCGCTCCTGTCGACCTCTCGCCTGGGCTCCATCGCTGACCCATTTCGAGGCTAGCACGGGCCTGTGGAGGTGCAGCTGCGGTCTCGCCGGTGTCTGCGGGGCTGCGGGCCGGGGGCGATGGCGGGCGCTCGGGTCCGCCCCCGAAGATCGGCGAGAGTCCGGGGATCCTCGGCAGGATCAAGAAAAGATCGAGCAGGGGTGAACCGGCGGACGACCGCGGCGACTACCCCCCTGGAGCCGCTGGGATCGCCCGCGAGCCCGCTTGGAGACCTGACCATGTCGACCTTCTCTCGCCTCAAGACGCCCGCCCTTGGAGCTCGCCTCCTCACCCTCCCGCTCGCCCTCGCCCTCGGCGGCGGTTGCATGGCCGCGCAGGACTCCGGCTCCTATGCGAGCGGGGGCGACAGCGCTGGCGTCGGCCAGGGCGGCGCCCAGGACTTCGGCCAGTTCAAGAAGATCTTGGAGGACGGGGACATCCCGGCGCCGGAGACCATCGACGACGTCGGCTTCTTCAACGAGCACAAGATCGAGCTGCCGCCGGCGG
>JAUHWG010000025.1 GCA_030424595.1 Polyangia bacterium | reverse complement strand
AAGACCGGAGGCGCCGCCGGCACTCAGCCCAAGACCGGAGGCGCCGCCGGCACTCAGCCCAAGACCGGAGGCGCCGCCGGCACTCAGCCCAAGACCGGGGCTGGAGCGCAGCCTCCGGTGACGCCAGAGGGCTGAGCTGGCGCGTCATGTCGCTCCGCGCAGGCAGCGGAGCGATGTCCGGAGCGATACTCCGGATGGTCCGGAGCCCCCTGTCGGTCCGGACGGTCCAGACGGTCCGGACGGTCCAGACGGTCCGGATGGTCCAGACGGTCCAGACGGTCCAGACGGTCCAGATGGTCCAGACGGTCCAGACGGTCCAGACGGTCCGGAGTCCAAGGCGGTCGACGACCCGGATCGCGGCAACAGCCGCCTCCACAGGCTCCGCACCGGCTTTGGGCCTTCGACGAGGTCGACGGTGCAACAGTCGTCCGGGCTCGCCGATCTCGGCCCCATGTCTGCATCACCCGGTTGGCGAGGCCCGATCCGTGCTGCGCTCTCCGCCGGGCTCCTCGCCGCGACCCTCGCCGCCCTCCTGGGCCCGCTGTGGGCTCCGAGCCCGCTCCTGCACCTCGGGGTGCCCTGTGACTACGCTGTCGAGATAGACGGCGTCCTGAGCTGCGGGGAGAGTGCGCCCAAGCTCGTCGTCGAGCTCTGTCCCGGCGCCGGCATCGACCCCGCACTTCAGCTCCGCAGCGGCGATGCGCTCGACACCGCCGGGTTGTGCAGCGTCCCAGCGTCGAGCCCCGGCGGGCCGCATTGGTCGCGGATGCACCCCGACGACCTCGCGGCCCTCGCCCTGCCGGTGAACATCAACCTGGCCTCGGCGGACGAGCTAGCGTCGCTCCCGGGCATCGGTCCGGTCCTCGCAGGACGGATCGTCGAGGCGCGGCCCTTCACCGACACGCAGGAGCTACGCCGCGTCCGCGGGATAGGCCCGGTCAAGCTCCGCGCGCTCGAGCCCCGGGCGGAGATCGCCTCCGAGCCGTCGTATCTCCGGCCCGAGGCGAGTCGGTGACGATCTGCTCCCCCTCCGAGCGGACCACGAGCCCGTCCCGCCATCATCGCGAGCGCTCCGAGCCGCCGAGCGATGCAGCTTCAGGTCGCCCCGACGCCCCCCCCAGCGATCGAGGCCTTGAACTCGGCCTTGGCCTAGGCCTTGAGCTCGGCCTTGAGCTCGGCCTTGGTCTAGGCCTCGAGCTCCGGCGCCTTGTCGAGGCCGAAGCCCGCGTGCAACGCCCGCAGCGCGAGCTCGCCGTAACGCTCCTGGACGACGACCGAGACCTTGATCTCCGAGGTCGAGACCATATGGATGTTGATCCCCTCGGTGGCCATGATCTGGAACGCCTTGGCCGCGACGCCGCTGTGCGAGCGCATGCCGACGCCGACGATCGAGATCTTGCAGATGTCCGGATCCTTGACGATCTCGAGCTGCCCGGAGCCGGGGATGTCGAGGGACTTGAGCTCGTCGACGGAGCGATCGAGATCGTTCTCTGGGACGGTGAAGGTCAGGTCCGTCCTCCCGTCGCGGCTCGCGTTCTGAATGATCATGTCGACGACCACGCCGGCCCCAGCCAGGCGGTTGAAGACGAGCGCCGCGATCCCCGGGGTGTCGGGGACGTTGGTCAGGGTCACCTTCGCCTCGTTGCGGTCGAGCGCTAGGCCGACGACCTCAGGCGCCTCCATCGATCGGTACTCGGACACAATCCACGTCCCTTCTCTGTCGTTGAGGCTCGATCGAACATGGACCGCGACCCCGTATCTCATCGCGAACGCGACCGACCGGATCTGGAGGATCTTCGCCCCGAGGCTCGCCAGCTCGAGCATCTCCTCGCAGGTGATCTCGGCGATCTTGCGGGCCTTCGGCTCGATCCGCGGGTCGGTCGTGTAGACGCCGTCGACGTCGGTGTAGATCTCGCAGACGTCAGCCCCGATCGCCGCCGCCAGGGCGACCGCCGAGGTGTCTGAACCGCCGCGCCCCAGGGTGGTGATGTTGCCGGCGGCGTCGAGCCCCTGAAAGCCGGCGCAGACGACGATCTTTCCGGCCTCGACCTCGCTCCAGATCCGCTCCCCGCGGAGCTCCTGGATCCGAGCGTTGGTGTAGGTCGCGTCCGTGATCATGCCGATCTGGTGGCCGACGAGCGAGATGGCGTCACCGCCGAGATCATGGATCGCCATCGCCAAGAGGGCTGCGCTGACGTTCTCGCCGGTCGAGACCAGCTGATCGAGCTCCCGCTCGTGGACCCGATCGCCGACGCCCGAGGCCGCGACATAGGGCCCCTTACCGGCGCTCTCGGAGCCCTGGGCGCCGAGCCGGCGCAGGCCGTTGGCGAGGGAGATCAAGCGGTTGGTCTCGCCGGCCATCGCCGAGACGACGACGACGAGCTGATGGCCCTCTCGCTGCGAGGCGACGCAGCGGGCGGCGCAGGCCCGGATCCGCTCGAGGGTGCCGACGGAGGTTCCACCGAATTTCTGAACGATCAGCATCGAGGGCCGCGCAACCTTGCCGCTTCGGCCGCGAGCTCGTCAACCGATCAAGGCGCCTTCAGACCGGGGCTCACACCGGGGCTCAGGCCGGGGCTCACACCGGGGCTCAGACCAGGGCTCACACTGGGTCTCAGGCCGGGGCTCACACCGAGGCTCACACCGGGGCTCAGCCCTTGTCACGGCCGAACTGGAAGAGGGGGAGCTGGAGCAGCGCCGCGGGGATCCCGACACCGGCGGCTCGTCGTGCCTCCTCCTCCTCGAGGATCGTCGTGATCGCACCGCAGCAGCTTCCGCAGCCAGTGCCAGCATCACACGCCTCGGCGATGGCCTCCAGGGTCGTCGCCCCACGTCGCGCGCAGGCGATCACCTCGCGCTCGGAGACCGAGGTGCACTGGCAGAGGATCAGCTCCGCCACAGCACCTCCGACTGCGGGCGTGGGCCAAAGGCCCACCCAAGGGTCATCCGATCGATCAATGCAGGGTCTCGCCGCCGGCGATGAACTCGTCGCCGTCCCACGTGTAGTGCACCCGGGCGATCCCCTCGGGGGCGACGTTGTAGAGGGAGAAGGCGCCGTGCCGTCCCGGCTTCTGCGACAGGCTGGTCCCGGAGGCGATCCCGTGGACGACCGCCTCCGCCTCTGGCCCGGCGAGCGCGCCTTCGATGTGCACGTGCTCATGACCGTGGAGGATCAGCTCCGCGCCGCGGCGGGCGATGACCTGCTTGAAGGCGTCGAGGTCGAGGAGGTCGTGACGGGCCTTGGCGACGCCGTCCATCACCGGGTGGTGGATGAGGACGATCCGGGCGATGCCCTCGCGGCCGAGCTGCTCCAGGATCGCGTCGAGGCGGGCGAGCTGACCGTGGCCGAGGCGGCCGGTCGCGTAGAGCGGCAGGGTCGCGATCGCCGTCGACAGGCCGATCAGCGCGGCGCCGTCGAAGCGCTGGACAAAGGGGTAGTCGTGGCCGGACTGGCGATCCCCCTCCATGAAAGCGCCGAGGTAGGACTCGAAGCGGCGGACCCGGACCGAGCCCTTGGTGTAGGCGTCGTGGTTGCCGGGGATCACCGTCACCGGCAGCCCAGCCTCGCCGAACTTGCGGCGGACCAGCTCAAACTCCGCCTCGAGGGCGAGGTTGGTGACATCGCCGGTGACCACCAGGCGATCCGCATCGAGGGCGCGGGCCCGCTCGATGATCGCGTCGAAGAGGTGGGGCGCGTGGGACTTTCGCCGGCCGAGGGCGAGGTTGACCCCGCCCGTCAGGCGCTTGTTGAGGAAGCGGTGGACTCCGACCCCTTCGAGATCGAGGAGGTGGATATCCGAGCAGTGGACGAAACGCAGGGCCATCGGTCGGTCGCGATCCGGGGTGTAGTGGGCGTCTAGGGGGCTTCGCGCGGAAAACGCAGACGTCCAGGGCGACGCCGAAGCTTGGTTGTAGCATACGGAATGGGGGGCGCCCCGGCCGGTTTTGGACTACATTCTCGCGCCATGCCAAGCCTCCTCGAGCAAGGTCGTACACACGATTGCGGCAGCCTCCGCGCGAGCGATGACGGCCGCGAGGTCGTCCTCTTCGGATGGGTGCATCGCCAGCGCAACCGCGGCGGTCGCATCTTCGTCGATCTCCGCGATCGTGCCGGCATCACCCAGGTCGTCTTCGGCCCGGATCTCCACGCGGAGGCCCACGAGGCCGCCGGTGGCCTCCGCGCCGAGTACTGTGTGGCGATCGCCGGCAAGGTGAAGAGCCGCGGCGAGAACGCCAACGAGAACATCCCCACCGGCGCCATCGAGGTCGAGGGCACCGCGGTCGAGCTCTTCTCGGCGTCGGATCCGCCGCCCCTGACGATCGCCGACGACGAGCGCCTCGACGCCCTCGAGACCACCCGCCTGCGCTACCGCTACCTCGACCTGCGCCGGCCCTCGCTCCAGCGCAATTTCATCCTCCGGTCGAAGCTCGCGACCCTGACCCGGGCGACCCTCGCCGAGGCCGGCTTCCTCGAGCTCGAGACCCCCTACATGGTCAAGTACACGCCCGGGGGCGCGCGCAACTTCCTGGTCCCGAGCCGCCTCAGCCCGGGCAAGTTCTACGCCCTCGCCGAGTCGCCGCAGATCTTCAAGCAGCTCTTCATGGTCTCGGGGTTCGACAAGTACTTCCAGATCACCCGCTGCTTCCGCGACGAGGACCTGCGTAACGACCGGCAGCCCGAGTTCACCCAGATCGACGTGGAGATGAGCTTCGCCACCCCGGAGCGGGTCTTCGCGGCGATGGAGGAGCTGGTCACGCGGCAGTGGCGTGAGCTGCTCGGGGTCGAGCTCCCGCGCCCCTTCAAGCGGATGACCTGGGCCGAGGCGATGGCCCGCTACGGCAACGACAAGCCCGACATTCGCTTCGGCCTGGAGCTTATGGACATCACCGAGGCGGTCAAGGGCTGCGGCTTCTCGGTCTTCGCCGAGGCCCCCTACGTCAAGGGCATCTGCGTCCCGCCCGAGCACCTCAAGAGCTTCAGCCGCGGCCGCCTCGACAAGCTCACCGACTTCGTCAAAAAGCGCGAGCACGGCGGGGCCAAGGGCCTCGGCTGGGCCAAGATCAAGGAGGACGGGAGCTGGCAGTCGCCGCTCGCCAAGGCCCTCGGACCGGAGCTGTGCACGACGATCGCGGAGCAGATGGGCGCGGTCCCGGGGTCGACGCTCCTCTTCGTCGCCGACGACTTCCACACCACCCACATGGCCCTCTCGTCGCTGCGCCTGGAGCTGCGCGACAGCCTCTCGCTCCTCGGCGAGGAGACCCAGTGGCGCTTCTTGTGGGTCACCGACTTCCCGCTCTTCGAGAAGACCGAGCGCGGCTGGGTCTCGTCGCACCACCCCTTCACGATGCCGCGGACCGAGCACATCCCGCTCCTCGACGAGGATCCGGGGAAGGTGCTCGCGCAGGCCTACGACCTCGTCCTCAACGGCAACGAGATCGGCGGCGGCTCGATCCGTATCCACCGCTCGGACGTCCAGGCCAAGGTCTTCAAGGTGCTCGGCCTCAGCCCCGAGGAGACCCAGCAGAAGTTCGGCTTCCTCCTCGAGGCCTTCCGCTACGGACCGCCGCCGCACGGCGGGGTCGCCTTCGGCCTCGACCGGATCGCGATGCTGATGTGCGGCGCCGACAGCCTCCGCGACGTCATCGCCTTCCCCAAGACCTCGCGCGGTCAGGATCTGATGACGAGCTGTCCCGGCCCCGCCGACGACGAGCAGCTCGGCGAGCTCTACATCACCCACAGGCCCCTCCCCGGCGCGGACTAGCGGGCGGGCGAGCAGACGAGGCGAGGGACCGGAGTGACCAGCGACGAGCGAGACGACAAGGGCGAGCCTGAGGGAGAGGCCTCCGGGGGGTCCAAGCCCTCCGAGGAGGCCTCCGAGGGGTCCAAGCCCTCCGAGGAGGCCAAGCCCTCCGAGGCTGCGCCGAGGCTCAGCCGCAAGGACCTCCTCCTGAGGCTCGGGGCGTCTGTGCTCTGCGCCGCGTGCATGGTCCAGGGATCCCCCGACGCCAGCCTCTGGTGGCTCGGCCTCGTCGGCTGGATCCCCTGGCTCTGGCTCATCGATCGCAGCTCGCCCAAGCAGGCTTTTTGGTTCGGCTGGTTGACGGGGACGATCACCGTCTTCTGGGGCTTCATCTGGCTCTCCGAGCTCCTCTCCCGCTTCGCCGACTTCGGCACCTTCGGCACCTTCGGCACCCACCTCCTCTTCTCCGCCTTCCAGGGGCTCCAGTGGGCGATCCCCGCGGCTGTCCTCGCGGCCATCCAGCGCCGGACCGGGCGGAGCCTCCTCTGGATAGCCCCCCTCGCCTGGTGCGCCGGCGAGGCGCTCCTCCCCCACGTCTTCCCCTCGTACCTGGCGCTGATGTGGTGCTGGCAGCCGGTCTGGCTCCAGACCGCAGAGCTCGGCGGAGTCTGCACCGTGGGCCTGGTGATGCTGCTGATCAACAGCGGCCTCTACGTCACCCTGAGCGCCTGGTTCCGCGAGCGTCGCCTCGACCGTCGCGCGCTCGCCGTGTTCGTCGCCTCGATCGTCGGCGTTCCCCTCTACGGGACGATCCGGATCGCCCAGGTCGACGCGCTCGCCGAGGCCAGCCCCAAGGTCAAGGTCGGCGTCGTCCAGGGCAACTTCGGGATCACGCAGTGGACCCACCCTCGCTACAAGCGAGTGATCCTCAACCGACTGCAGGAAGAATCTGCGCGCCTCGAGGAGCAGGGCGCAGAGGTCATTCTCTGGGGCGAGACCGCCTACCCCTTCTCCCGCGCGCTGCCGCGCCGCAACGCCCAGGACTTCCCCGAGCGGCACCCGCGACGTGTGCGTCGAGGGTTCACAGCGCCGCTGATCTTCGGCCTCGTCACCGCCGACACAAAGGCCTCCCAGTTCCCCTGGAACACGGCGATGGTCCTCGAAGCGGACGGCTCCGTCGGCGACATCTACGACAAGAACTACCCGCTGGCCTTCGGCGAGTACATCCCGATCGTGGACCCCGAGTGGTACCTGGAGCAGGTGCCCTCGGCCTCCTACATCAACCCAGGCACCGTCCCGCAGGCGCTCAAGGTCGGGGACTTCAGCTACGGACCGCTGATCTGCTACGAGGACATCCTCCCCCGCTTCGCCCGGGACATGGCCAACGAGGGGATCTCAGCCTTCGTCAACCTGACCAACGACTCGTGGTTCGGCAAGACCAAGGAGCAAAACCAGCACCTCGGGCTGGCGGTGCTGCGGACCATCGAGAATCGCCGTTCTCTCCTGCGCGCGGTCAATGCCGGGCCCTCCGCCTACGTCGACCCCGTCGGTCGCCTCGAGGTCGTCACCGAGGTCACCGATCCGGATGCAGAGGGCCTCCAGGATCCGACCGGCTTCGTCGTCGAGGTGCCGATGATCGACCCGGAGTACCGCACCCCCTACGCGCGCTTCGGTGAGTCTCTGAACGTCCTCGCGCTGCTCGGACTGATCCTGCTCGGTCGTCGTCGGCGAGCCTGATCCCCGCATCGGAAGAGATGCCCTAGAGCGCTGCAGAGGTCCCCGTAGACGCGGGAATCTGCGGTTGCTCGGGAGGTCACGATCTCGGATCCTCGATCCCACGATGCCCCTCAAGATCTCGACGACGTCCACCACCGACGCGGACTCGGCGGCGGCGATCCGCGAGTGCTACGCCGAGATCGAGGCCGAGCTGGGCGCCACGCCGAGCCTCCTCATCGTCTACCCGACGGTCGGCCATGACCTCGAGGCGATCGCCGCGGGGCTCCGCGACGTCGCGCCCGGAGTGCCGACGCACGGCGCGACCACCTGCCTCGGGGTCATGACCGAGAGCGGCTTTGCCGGGTCCGAAGGGGTTGGCCTCGGCCTCTTCGGGATCCACGATCCGGACGGGGACTACGGCGTCGCAGCCCGCGAGCTCGGCGATGATCCGCAGGCCGCCGGACGCGAGGCCCTGCTCGCGGCGATCGCCGCCGCCGACCGCGAGGGAGAGCCCCCGGAGCTGGTCTGGATCGCGAGCGATCCGGGCAGCGAAGAGGCCGTGATCCGCGGCTTCAAGGAGGTCCTCGGCGTCCGCGTGCCGATCGCGGGCGGCTCGGCGGCGGACAACGACGTCGGCGGCGGATGGTTCGAGCTCGCCAACGGCCAGGTCCACCGGGGCTCGGTCGTCGTCACGGTCTTCTACCCCTCGACCTCGCTCCACTTCGCCTTCCACAGCGGCTACTCCGCGACCGAGCTGAGCGGCGTGGTCACCCGCGCCGAGGGTCGGACCCTGCAGGAGATCGACGGTCGCCCGGCGGCCGAGGTCTACAACGAGTGGACCTCCGGGGTCATCACCGACAAGCTCAGCGGCGGCAACGTCCTCGGCATGACCACGCTCCACCCGCTCGGGCGGGCCTCGGGCGAGCACGGCGGGATCCCCTTCCTCCGCCTCTCCCACCCCGACTCCGTCACCGCGGACGGCTCCCTCACCCTCTTCACCGAGGTCGCGGTCGGCGAGCGCTTGATCCAGATGGTCGGCGCCAAAGAGCACCTGCTCACCCGGGCAGGTCGTGTCACGAAGGCGGCGATGAACGCCGGCAACCGCTTCGCCGACTCCATCGCCGGCGCGCTCGTCGTCTACTGCGCGGGCTGCTTGATGACGATCCAGGATCAGATCGGCGAGGTCGCCGACGGGATCGCCAAGGAGCTCGAGGGCAGCCCCTTCCTCGGCACCTTCACCTTTGGCGAGCAGGGATGCTTCGCCAACCACGAGAGCTATCACGGCAACCTCATGATCTCCGTCGTCGTCTTTGAGAGCGATTGATGGATCAGCCCTCGGACGATCAGCGCCTCGCGCTCTCAGCCCGCGTACGCGAGCTCGAGGCGGCGCTGGCATCGTCGGAGCGGGCCCGGATCGCGGCCGAGGAGGAGCGCGGCGAGCTCCGCATCGATCTGCAGCACGCGCGGGAGCGGCTGCGGGAGGTCGCGACCCAGGCAGAGCAGCTCTTCGCAGGCCTGCGGGTGATCAGCGAAGCGCGCAGCGTCGACGAGATCTTCGCGGGGGTGCTCGGGGTCCTCCACGGCGTCCTCCAGTTTGACGCCGCCTTCATCCTCCTCTTGGGCCAGGACGGAGCGTCCGAGGTGGTCGCGAGCACCGATCCCTCGTTCGAGGGGATCACGTGGCGGGGCGGTCGTTTCACCGAGCGCGTGCTCGCCGGCGAGACCCTCGCCCTCCTGGACCTCAACCTCAAGGATGACTGGAGCGGGGTCGACCCCGCCGTCCGTGAGCGCTTTCGGGGCGCGCTCCACGTCCCGCTGGTGGCCCCAGGCTCCCAGGCGATCCTCGTCTGCGTGCACGCGGAGCGCGGCTTCTTCACCGCGACCCGATCGGCCCTCGCCCAGCGCTACCTCGGGCTCGCCAACCAAGCCGTCCGCAACGCCCAGCACGCGACCGATCTCGAGGCGCAGGTCATCGAGCGCACCGAGGCGCTCCGTCAAGAGCGGGACTTCGCCCTCCAGATCACCATGAACATGGCCCAAGGGCTGGTGACGACCGACGACGAGGGTCTCGTCACGCTGGTGAACCCCGCCTTCGTCGAGCTCTCTGGCTGGCCCGAGGAGGTCGTGCTCGGCAACCCCCTCCATCTGCTCCTGGCCGCCGCGGACGACGACGAGACGGGCAGCGTCGCGTCGCTGCACGACAGCGAGAGCCTCGCGGAGACCGGCGAGTACCTCCTGCGCTGCGGCGACGGCGAGAGCGTCCTCGCGATCGTCTCGTCGGCGCCGCGGCGAAGCGGCGGATCGATCCACGTCTTCACCGACCTCCGCAAGCGCCAGGAGCTGCAGACCACGCTGGAGCTCGCCCGCGACGCAGCCGAGACCAACAGCCGGGCCAAGAGCATGTTCCTGGCCAACATGAGCCATGAGCTGCGGACGCCGCTCAACGCGATCATCGGCTACTGCGAGCTCCTCCGCGACGAGGCTGAAGATCGCCACGACGAGGCGCTGCTGGAGGACCTGGGCCGGATCCACACCTCCTCCCGCCTCCTCCTGGAGCTCATCGGCAACATCCTCGACGTCAGCAAGATCGAGGCCGGCAAGATCGATCTCTACATCGAGCACGTCGTCATCGAGGAGCTCTGCCGCGACGCGGTGACCTCGGTCGAGCCGGTCGCCGGGGTGAACCACAACATCATCCGCTGCGACGCCGGGCGCGATCTGCCGCCGCTCTACACCGACCGGACGCGGCTGCGCCAGGTGCTGATCAACCTCCTCGGGAACGCCTGCAAGTTCACCGAGCGCGGGACGGTCGAGCTCGACGTTCGCCTCGACTCCGCCGACCAGCGCGGGCCGATGCTCCGCTTCTGCGTCCGCGACACCGGGATCGGCATGAGCCCGGACCAGATCGCCGCGGTCTTCGAGCCCTTCCGCCAGGCCGACCCGACCCCGACCCGACGCTACGGCGGGACCGGCCTCGGCCTCACGATCAGCCGTCGCTTCACCGAGATGATGGGCGGCTCGCTGGAGGTCACGAGCCAGCCCGGCAGAGGGACGACCTTCACGGTCCGACTCCCCTGCGGCGAGCCGACGATCCCCCGGGCGGCCGACCCCGAAGCCCTGTGATGCGCCGCGCCTCGGTGTGGCACAACAGGCCCGCCCCCGAATGGGCAGCGCGCCTCCTCGGCGCAAGCTCAGCGCTCGAGCTCAACGCGCCCCCTCCCTGCGCTAGGCGTGCTCGGAGAGCTCGCCCGAGGCCCGATCCGAAGGCGCCCCCGCAGCGGTTCAAGCTTCGCGATCGAGCTCAGTGCGCCCCCTCGGCCCGACAGTACGCGTGCTCTGGGACCTCGCCCGAGGGCAGCGCTTCGGTGCCGTGCCAGAAAGGCTGAGCCCGCTTGGCGCCGCCGACCTCGTCCATCGTCGCCGCGTCGTAGAGACGACCGCCGACCATCGTGTAGCGGACCTGCTCGCTCGCGCGAATGTCCGCGAGGGGGTCGGCGCTCAGGATCGCGAGATCCGCGAGCTTGCCGACCTCGATGGAGCCGATGTCGCGGTCGAGCCCGAGGTACGCGGCGCCGTGCAACGTCCCGGCCCTGAGCGCCTCGTGCGGGCTCATGCCGCCCTGGACGAGCATCCACAGCTCCCAGTGGGCTGCGAGCCCCTCACGTTGGCCGTGGGCCCCGAGCTGGACCTTCACCCCGGCGTCGAGGAGCTGCTTGGCGAGCGTCGCCACGCGGATGTGGTTCCAGTCGTCGTCGGCGGCCATCACCCGTCGCCGCGAGCGCTGGTCGATCATGTGCCGCGGGACGAAGGTCCGCAGGCGCTCGTTCTTCCAGACCTCGGTGTGGGCGTACCAGTACAGCTCCCCGGAGAGGCCCCCGTAGGCGACCCCGAGCGTCGGCGTGTAGCCGACCTCGGTCGCCCCCCAGAGCTGCTCGACGTCGCCGTAGGCCCTGGCGACCGGCAGGGCGTGCTCGATCCCGGTGTGGCCGTCGACGACCATCGTCATGTTGTGCTGGTAGAGCGAGCCCCCCTCGGGGACGACCATCATCTCCAGCTCGCGCGCCGCGGCGATCACCTGCTGCCGCTGGTCTCGCCTCGGCTGGTTGTAGCTCTTGACCGAGAAGGCGCCGATCGCCTTGAGCCTGCGGAGGTGCCGGCGAGCGTCGTCGAGCGAGTCGATCTCGGCGGTGAAGGGCGCCTGGGCCCCGTAGAGGATGGTCCCGGTCGAGAAGATCCGCGGCGCTGTCACCAGGCCTGCGCGGGCGAGCTCGCTCGCCGCGAAGATCGTGTGGGTGTCGTTGGAGGGGTCGTGAACGGTCGTCACGCCGAAGGCGAGCGTCGCCAGGTGGAGCCAGTTTTGCTGGGGAATGATCCCGTTCTCGCCCTGCGAGCCGTGGGCGTGGACGTCGACGAGCCCCGGGATCACCGTCATCCCGGCCCCGTCGATCACCCGCGCGCCCCCGGGCACCGTGACCTGGTCTCGGGGACCGACGGCGGCGATCCGGTTGCCGTCGATGACGATGGTCCCGTCCTTGATCACCTCGTCCCCCTTCATCGTCACGATCGTCGCGCCGACGATCGCCTTCGACCCCGAGGGTCGGTCGGCGATGATCGTGAGACCGATCGGCAGGCCGGCGCTGGCCGGCTCCGGCAGGGTCTCCGGCGCCCCCTCGATGAAGCTGAAGGCGTCGCGCAGCTCGCGGCTGTAGAGCTCCGCCCCGAGCGACCAGTAGAGGCGCTGAGAGTCGCCGCTCCAGCGGATGAAGTCGCCCGCGTCGCGGGTCACCCGGGCGATCGGCTGCCCCTCCGCCTTGGGCCCGAGCTCGACCGCCCTGCCGGTCTCGAGCAGCGGGGTGATGAAGGCGTGAAAGCCCTCGTTCCAGGCGATCCAGCGGCCGTCCGGCGAGACCTGGAGGTCCGTCGCCTTCTCGGTCGTGGCGTGGGTCCGGAGGTCGCTGCCGTCGAGCTCGATCGAGCTCAGGACGACCTTCTCCGAGTCCTCGCCGCCGCCGGACGTGGTGAAGAAGATCCGGTCCGAGGCGGCGCCGAAGTGGGCCCCTCGACCGTCGCGGGTGACGAGCAGCGGCGTCGCGCCCTTGCTCGGCTTGGCCGCGACGGCGTAGATCCCAGGATCCGCAGACCATGCCGGTGACCGGCTCCAGCCGCCCCGGACCTTGCGGTAGAGGATTGTCTTGCCGTCGGGGCTAAAGCGCGGCTCGACGTAGTGGCCGGGCGTGCTCGTGATCGTCTTCGCCTTGCCGCCGCGGCTGGGGACCACGCGGACGCTGCCGAAGGCGCTGTCGCTCCAGGTCGTGTAGGCGATCGTCTTGCCGTCGCGGGAGAAGGTCGGGAAGAGCTCGACGACGTCGTCGTCCTTGGTCAGGCGGCGGGGCTCGCCGTCCGGGAGAGCGCGGACGTAGATGTGGCCGAGCGCCTGGTAGACCACCGAGCGCCCGTCGGGGGCGACCTCGACCCAGCGCAGGGCCTTGACGTCGACGGTGACCGGATCGACCTCGACCGAGTGCCGGACCGCCTTCGCGACCCTGCGGGTCCCCTTGACGTGAAAGGGGATCTCGGCCGCCGCGCCGTCGCTAGCGGCGATCCGCCAGATCTTGCCCTCCGCCCAGGCGACGAGCGCTTGGCTGTCGGGGGTCCAGGCGATCGTCGGATAGACGCCGTGGATCGCCCAGGCCTCCTGCATGTCGCGGTCGAGGCCTTGAAAGATCGGCCGCTCGATGCCCGAGTTGATCTCGCGGATCATCAGCACCGAGCGACCCCCGAGGCGACGGACGAAGGCGAGGCGAGTCCCGTCGGGCGATGGCGTCGGCCGGACCGCGCCGCCCGCTCCCCCGGTGATCCGCTCGATCCGACCGCTCTCCCGGTCGAGCCGCGAGATCGCGTAGATCCCGGCGTGCGGGTCCTTGTTGTACTCAAAGTGCTCGCCCGGGGTCGCGTCGTGGCTGTAGTAGACGTAGCGGCCGTCGGCCGAGAAGGCCGGCTCGTTGACGTCCTTCTGGTCGTTGGGCTTGGTGGTCATCTGCAGGCCCTTGCCGCCGCTGGCGTGGTAGAGCCAGATCTCGCCGGAGCCGAGCGAGCGCCGCTTGGTGAAGTGCTTGCGCGCGGCGATCGTCCTGCCGTCGGGCGACCAGACCGGGCCGTTGAGCAGGCGAAAGGTCTCCTTGGTGACCGGCTTCGGATCGCTGCCATCGCGGCCCATCACCCAGATGTTGTCGCCGCCGCCGCGATCGGAGGTGAAGGCGATATGCTGGCCGTCCGGGCTGAAGCGCGGCTGCATGTCCCAGGCGATGCCCTCCGTCAGCGCCTTCGCCTCGCCGCCCGTGATCGGCATGATGTAGAGATCGCCGAGCAGGTCGAAGACGATCTCCTGGCCGTTGGGGCTGACATCGACGCTCATCCACGTCCCGGTGTCGGTGTCGATCGGCACCTCCGAGAAGTTCGCGCCGTCGTGCCCCTGCGGCGCGTTGACGTCCCACTTCGGCTCCTCTTTTGCGTCGCCCTTGGACGCCTCCGCGTCGTCTTCGGCGATCCCCGGAGTGACCGCCATGCTCCAGGGCGGCCCGGCGTTCTCACGCGTCGCGGCGCAGCCGGTGACCATGGCGAGAGCGAGGGGTGCGGCGAGAGGTCCGAAGAAGCGGCGCATCGCCGCGAAGGTACCGCATCCCCCCGCAGAGGTTCACTCTCGTCGCGCGGGAAACCGGTGGGGCGACTCCCCTGCCGGCCCTCCGCGAAGAGCCAGAACAGGCGCCAGTTCAGGCGCCAGTTCAGGCGCCAGTTCAGGTGCCAGTTCCGGCGCCTCTTCAGGCGCCTGTTTATGGCGCCTCTTCAGGTCCCCGTTCAGGCGCGCGAGACGAAGCGCTCGATGACCCGGTCGGCGCCGAGGCCCAGGAGGGTCTCCGCGAGCTCCCGACCGAGCGCCGCCGCGTTCTCCGGGGAGCCGCACTTGCGGCCGGAGAAGAAGGGGCGACCGCTCGGATCGCCGATGATCCCGCGGATCTCGATCTCACCGTCCGCCAGGGTCGCGTAGGCCCCCATCGGCACCTGGCACCCGCCGTCGAGACGGGCGAGGAAGGCCCGCTCCGCCGCGGCGACGATCGTGGTGTCCGGATCGCCGAGGGGCTCCAGGAGCCGTCGGACCCGCTCGTCTGTCTCACGGCACTCGACCGCCAGGATCCCCTGCCCCGCAGCGGGGCAGAAGACCTCCGGGTCGAGCAGCTCCATCTCATCGCTGAGGATCTCGAGGCGGCGCAGGCCCGCCGCCGCCAAAAGGATCGCGTCGAAGTCCCCCGCCTCGAGGCGAGCCATCCGCGTCTGGACGTTGCCCCGCAGCGGGAGAATCTCGGCCCCGGGGTGGAGCCGACGGCAGAGCGCCGACCGTCGCAGGCTGGTCGTGCCGATCCGTGAGCCAGCGGGCAAGGCCGCCAGCGAGCGCTGCTCGGGCGGGAGGTCTGCGCGGAAGAGCACGGTATCGCGCGGATCTTCCCGCGGCGGGGTGCAGGCCAGGATCATCCCCGGCGCGAGGGAGCCCGGCAGATCCTTCATGCTGTGGACCGCGAGATCGACCCTGCCATCGGCGATCGCCTCTTCGATCGCGTTGACGAAGAGGCCCTTGCCGCCGATCTTGTAGAGCGGCCGGTCCTGGATCTGATCGCCCTTGGTGCTGATGATCACCAGCTCGACGCGGAGCGCCTCGCCCCAGCGCTCGATCAAGCGATCGCGGACGTGCTCCGCCTGCCACAGCGCGAGCTTCGACCCGCGCGTGCCGATCCGAAGGGGCTTGTCCAGGAGCGCAGCGTCGTCCGTCGGGGATGGCGTCACCATGGACCGCACGATGCCCGTTTCACCGGCGAACGACCAGCCCTGCGCGAGACCGCGCCGCGCTCGCGACCTTCGCTCTCGCACCTCGGCTGCGAGCTCTGGCGACGAGTCCTCCAGCCGCTACGCTCCGTGGATGACCCGGCCAAGCGAAGAACCCCAACGACGCAGACTTCTCATCGGCGCAGCAGGCCTCCTGGCGATGACGTTCCTCGGCGCCGGGTGCCTCGGCGGGCGCCGACGCGGTCGCAGGCGCGGACGTCGACGGGGACGCCGCCGTGAGGCCCGGCGCGAGGCCAACAACAACGGGAGCCCCGAGACCAAGACGCCCTCGCTCTCCTGAGCCTTCGCCCCGCGGGCCCCTCCGAGAGCGGCAGATCGGGGCTGCTCTCTCGGGGCCAGCGTGGTCGTCCGCTGCGGCCCCGCG
Organism: Polyangia bacterium; assembly: GCA_030424595.1. Lineage (GTDB taxonomy): Bacteria > Myxococcota_A > Polyangia > Nannocystales > Nannocystaceae > JADJRG01. The sequence goes on along the minus strand of JAUHWG010000025.1, from coordinate 154,390 downwards.
CACCGGGTGACGAAGATCCCAGCCCAAGACCGGGGACGATCTCAGAGCGGCGACTTGACCGGCTCCGCGGCGACGATCGCCGCGCTCTCCTCCGCCGGGGGATCGGCGGGCTGCTCCTCGAGGCCGAAGAGGTTCTCGACCGCCTCGACGAGAGCGTTGGCGGCGTAGGCCTCCTCGCCCTCCGCAGAGCGGCGGAGCGAGGTCACCGGGCCGTGCAGCAGCTTGCGGACGATCCCGTGGGCCAAGGACTCCACCGCCTTGCGCTGGCTCGGCGTCATCTCGCCGAAGCGACCGCTGAGGCGCGCGAGCTCCCCCTCGGCGACGGCCCTCGCGTGGGCGTGGAGGCGCTGGATTACAGGCCCGACCGAGCGGCTGCGCTGCCAGCCGACAAAGCCGTCGATCTCGCCGATGAGCAGCTCAGCGGCCCGCTCCGCCTCGGCGGCCCGCGTCCGCATGTTGGCGTCGACGATCCCCTGCAGGTCGTCGATGTTGTAGACGAACACCTCCTCGATCTTGAGGACGTCGGGGTCGACGTCTCGAGGCACGGCGATGTCGACGAGGAAGATCGGCGCGCCCCGACGGGCCCGCATCACCGGACGGAGGAGCGCCCGATCGATCACCGGCCGCGGCGATCCGGTGCTGGTGATGACGATGTCGGCCCGCGCGAGCTGCTCGCTGAGCCCCTCCCAGGGGACGTAGCGTCCGCCGAGCTCGGCCGCGAGGGCCTCACCTCGCGGCGCCGAACGGTTGACGACGGTGAGCGTCGAGATCCCCGCCGAGCGGAGGTTCATCCCTGACTGTTGGGACATCTCGCCGGCGCCGACGAGGAGCGCCGCACAGTCGCTGAGGTCGCCGAAGATCGAGCGCGCCAGATCGACCGCCACCGAGGGTACAGAGGCGGCCCCGCGGGCGATCGAGGTCTCGGTCCGGACCCGCTTGGCCCCGCGAAAGGCGCTCGTGAGGCAGCGATCGAGGACCGCGCCGACGGTCCCGTGCGAGCGGGCGAGATCGAAGGCGTCCTTGACCTGGCCGAGGATCTGCGGCTCACCGACGACCATGCTCTCGAGGCTGGCCGCGACCCGGAAGATGTGCTCCGCGGCCTCCCTCGAGCCGCGGACAAAGCCGTGGTGGACGAGGGCGTCGGGGGCGACGCCGCGACGCTCGGCGAGCACCCGGAGCGAGCGCTCACCGGCCTGAGCCCAGCCGCGGGCGACCCCGTAGATCTCGACCCGGTTGCAGGTCGAGACGACCATCGCCTCCTGGAGACCGGCCTCGTTTTGGAGCGCGAGCAGGAGCTCGTGGAGCTCCTCTCCGGAGCTCGCGACCGTCTCGCGCAGCTCGACCGGAGCGGTCTTGTGGTTGATCCCGACGGCGACGAGGTCGGTCATGCCCGGACCCCGTAGGAGGCGAGGATCACGACCGTGCAGGCGAAGGCGACCAAGGTCAGCAGCGCCGCCCGCCGCCCCCGGATCCCGAGCGCAGCCCGGAGCGCGAGGACGGCGACGCTCGCCAGCCAGGCGACGCCGCCGATCAGGATCTCAAACCAGCGCTCGCGGAGGGTGACGAGCCCTCCGGCCTGGATGATCCAGAGAACGCCGGTGACCATCGCCAGGGTGAAGATCGGCGTGGCCGCCATCATCACTCGGTGGTGGAGGCGGTCGAGCCCCGTCAGGGAGATCCCAGGACCGCCGGCGGTCGGCTTGAACTTCCGCGAGCGCAGCCGTTGCTCCATCGCCAAGTAGATCGCAGCCACCCCCGCGGCGAGGATAAAGACGGCCAGCCCCGCCGTCGCCAGGCCGATATGCAGACGGGTGAGGCCCACCGATGCGGGGATCCGGGTCGCCGTGTCGGCATCCAGAGCTTGCCCGAGCACGAGGCCGACGAGCCCGAGGGGGGCGATGATCGCCCCCAAGCTGGTCAGCGAGCGGCCGCGCGCGATCACGAAGAAGAGGCCGACCGTGATCATCGCGCCGAACGAGATCACCCGCCAAACGCTGCCGAAGGGGTGCTCACCGCCCGCGCTTTGGGCCCCGATCTCCGCGAAGTGGAGCACCCCGGCGATCGCCAGGAGCACCTGGGCGAGGTGTCTTGCTCGCTCGGAGTCGCCGCTGCGCTCGACCCCGTAGGCGAGCGAGGCCGCGGCGTAGGTGAGCGCCGCGAGGATGAAGAGAACCAGGACCGTCATCGGCGTGCCCAGCCTAGCAGACAGCCTAGCAGACAGCGGCTAGTGTCTTGCCCATTCTCGCCGTCGGGCCGGCGAGAGGACTGTGCGCGACCTCCTGTGCGCGACCTCCTGCTGGCCATCGCACCGACCATCACGGCCGCCGATCGAAGCGCGAGAGCCTAGCTGGGGAGCGCCTCGAGGGCGGTCGCGAGGCGACCCCAGGCTCCCGCGTCGAGATCCAGCTCCTCGCCCTGGGCGTCGACCGCGGTGGCGAGCATCCCGGGGACCACCGTGTAGGCGGCGTCGCCGAGGACCACCGACGTGTCGTAGTGCTCCGCGTCCATCTGCGCCAGCTCCTGCGAGGTCTTGACCTTGCCGATGACGTCCGCCTCGTCGGTCTCCGTGCCGTCGATCCGATCGAAGTAGACCGCCGGGTTGATGAAGAGGTCGACGGTCCCGGTCCCGGAGGGCACGCGGAGGAAATCGCGCTGGAGATCCGCCTTTCCCTCGGAGATCCAAGTGTCGACGAGGGCTTGGGCGATGAAGATCCGGGGCATGACCGTCTTCGATGGTAGCCCCACGCGGGGCCGGCCTTCAACACCTTGCGCTCACCCGCAGCAAGCCCCATGCTCACTCTCCGCCGCCGGGCACGGGGCCCCGCGGCGCTCGTATTCTCCCAGCCTCGACTGCAGAGCCGACGACTATGGCGTCCGCGAACATCAGCAACATCACTGACGAATCCTTCCAATCCGACGTCCTCGAGTCGCCGACGCCCGTCCTTGTCGACCTCTGGGCGACCTGGTGCGGCCCGTGCAAGGCCATCGCACCGCTCCTGGAGTCGCTCTCAGCGGACCTCGGTGATCGCCTCAAGATCGTCAAGCTGAACATCGACGAGCATCCGAAGACGCCCGCCGCCTACAGCGTCACCAGCATCCCGACGCTGCTCCTCTTCAAGGGCGGAGAGCTCGCGGGGACGATGGTCGGCAACCCCGGACGGAAGTCGAAGATCGCCGACTTCGTCCAGCCCCACCTCTAGCCGAGGCGGCGCGATCGAACGGAGCCCCGCAGCGAAGGCTGTGGGGTTCTTCTCTTGGTTCGCGCCGAACGAGCGGGGGCGGTCACGCACCGCGTGCTCTGGCCTGGTCAGGCGCGGCTGTGCTGCGCTCCCCTCGGCGCGGCGCGATCAGGCTGGCCAAACGAACATGCTCGATCAGACATACATGATCAGGCACAGGCTTGTTCGCCCCTGTCTGACGCGCCCCTGTCGCGCCCCAGACGCGCGACTACCACGCGCGATACAGCGAGGCCCCGACGTCTTTCGACGCGGGGCCAAACTCGCGGCGAAGGATCGTCCGCTAGAAGCGGAAGCCGAAGCCCGCGCCCTGGACGGTCGTCCCGAGCATCGGTGAGATCTTGACGTCCTCGATCTTCACCTTCGAGAGGGCCTTGAGGGCCTTCTCGGTCTTCAGGAAGTTCTTCGCGTCGTTGCGGTCCTGGTAGATGATCACCCCGAGGACGCCCGCGAGGAGCACGGTCGCGCCGAGGGCGATGTCGCCTCCGAGGAAGCGCGTGCGCATCCGGTTGCCCTTGTCGGCGACGTCTGCGGCGAGCGCCGTGTACTCCGCCCCGTCAAGGGGGTTGGTGTTGCTGAGCCCGGAGTTCTCAAGGGTAGCGACCGAGTCCTTGTAGGGACCACGAGCGGCGAGGCCCATCGTGTAGAGCGCGCCAGTCGCGACGACGCCGACGCCGGTCAGGCCGAGGGCGACCCACGCGCGGGGCTGCCAGTAGCCCCAGAAGGTGCCGCCCTTGCAGCTCGGGCGGAGGTCCGGCGGATCATCACGGGACTCCCGCTTCTTGCGCGGCTCGTTGCGGCAGAACTCCTTGTGGTCCTTCTTGAGGTCGACCTTGATCCCGCTGGTGTCAGCGGTCTCGGTCGGCATCTCGTCGATGGCCGCGGTCGCGTCGGCGATCGCCTCGGCCTCAGCCTGGAGCTCCTCCGGGGTCTTCGCGGGCCCCTCGTCGAGCTCGGCGAGGACCTTCTGCTCCTCGGCGGAGAGCTCGGGCGGCGGGTTCTTCGCCTCGAGGACGGAGCGGACCATCGCCCGCGGCAGCGCGATCGGCAGGATGTAGTCGTCGCTGGTGAAGGACGCGCTGAACTCCTTGACCGTGGCCTGCGAGTTCAGGTCGTAGATGATCACCTTCGTCAGGTCACCGGAGTCCGACGGAGCGGCGGTGCCATAGATGAGGTAGCCGTAGGGCACCTCGGCCTTGCCCTTGGAGAGCCACTTGGCGATCTTGCTGAGGCAGCCGTCGTCGACGGTCTTGCACTTGGCCTTCGAGCCCGCGGTCTCGATGTCCATCGCCACGCCGCGGACCGTGTAGCCCGCGCCCTCAAACTCAGACTGGACGTAGGAGCGGACGTCCGAGGCGATCGTCGGATCCCCGGCGAAGCGCATCAGACCGATCGTCTTGGCGTTGGCAGCCTCGGCGGCAGGCGCCTCGGCTGCGGGTGCTGCCAGCGCCGGCAGCGAGGTCGCCGCGAGGCAAAGGCTCAAGGCGCCGCTCAGCGCCCCTTTGGCGACCACAGCGGAGGAAGTGCGGGTACGTGCTCGAAGTCGGCGCATAAGAGGTCGCGGCATGATAGCGACCGCGCCCCAGGGGCTCAAGCGCGGGATTGTCTCGGCCGCGCCCACGCCGCGATCATCACAGTGACGGTCATGACACCCCCTAGGACGACACATGCGTCGAGGAAGGGCCCCCCCTTCGTGGTCGTCCGCCAGGCGTCGATCAGGCTCCAGAGGGCGAGGAGTCCGGTGATCACGAGGCCCGCCGCGGAGCCCCAAGGACGACCTCCGCGACCCTTGGAGACGGTGAAGGCGGCGACGACGAGGGCCGTCAGGAGGAGCGCGGGGCCCAGGAGGAGCGCCCCTCCGTGGGTCTGCTTGGAGACGACGAGGCCGGCCGCGACCCCGATCGGCACCAGCGGGGCGAGGCGGCCGAGGCCAGGCGCGAGCCGCCGGCTGAGGGGGGGAAAGATCTCCGAGATCGCGGCGAGGAGGCCCAGCATCGCCGCGACGAGGGCCCCAGCGACGGCCGACTCGGCGACGGCGACGTCCCAGCCGAGGCCGCCGTGGAGGAGCTCGCCGACCTCGAGGATCCAGCGCTCCATCGCCAGGAGGTGGGTGTTGGCCCCCATCCCGAGGCCCCGCTGATGCCAGAGAGAGGGCTGCAGCCAGGCCGCGCTCGCCACCCAAGACGCCGCGGCGAGGGTGCCGAGGCCGATCCCCAGCGCCGCGAGGAGCCGGCCAACGCCGGCGCTCGGGCGCTGCCGTTGATCTCTGGGCCCCGAGAAGAGCGTCGGCAGCTCCCACAGAGCGCTGCCGACGAAGAGCGCCGGCAGCCACGGGCCGAGGCTCAGGAGATCGGTCCCCGCAGCGGGTCGCTCCCAGAGCCCGACGAGGGGGGTCGGTCCCGCAGCTAGGATCATCAGCGCCGCTGTCAGCCCGGCGACGGCCACCACCGCGGCCCCCCAGGCGCTCAGGGCCGCCGAGGCCCGCCGCCGGCCGAGCTCGCCCTGCCCTGATCGCCGCGAGATGCTCCCGCCGAGGCCGAGCAGCGCCAGGACGACCAGGATGAAGGCGACGGTCCGCTCCTCCTTGAGCGTCGTCCTCCAGCCCTGCGGATCGTCCGAGCGGACCCAGCCGAGGGCCCGGCTGAGGCCGAGGCGCTCGTTGCCGCGGCGCTCGGTGTACCCCGTCCATCGGCCGGTCAGGCCGAGACCGGCCGAGCCCTCGGCCGCGTAGCGATCGGGACACATCCGCTCCATCACCGTGTCCGGCTGGAGGCCGCGGGGATCGCCCCTAGTCCCCGGGCACACCAGCTCGACCCGCGAGCGCTGGCCGGTGGTCCCCGAGGTGATCCGGATCCGCGGCTCATCACCGGGGGGCGCCGGCCGATCCAGCCGCTCGACCACCGCCGGCACCTCGAGAGCCTCGACCGTCGCGCCGGCGAAGGCCTGATAGGCGCGCGCTGGGCCCTCTGCGAAGTGGATCTCGGCGATCTGATGGAGCGCCCGCTCAAAGGCGTCGGCGTACTCGACCGGGCCGTAGCCGCGCTCGCCGTCGGGCTCGACGTAGTCGTTGAAGGGGAGGTCAAAAGGACCGTAGCCGTCGATAACGATCGCCGTGGTCTGAAACGGGTGGATCCCGAGGATCGGGCCAGAGGTCGCGCCTCCGCGGGCGTCTGCGGCGTCCGCCTCAAAGCGGAGCCCGGCGCCGGTGAGCAGCGGCACCGCGGCGACGCCGAGGACGAGGAGGACGCCGCCCCTGCGGCCGAGTCCGCCGAGCCAGGGCCCGGCGAGCGCGATCACGAGGCCCAAGCCGAGCACCCAGAGCGCCGCCGGGAAGGCGATCACGACCGCGGCGAGGATCCGCGCGGCGACGACCGCGAAGACCCCCGCCGCGATCAGGAGCACCGCCGCGCCGATCCTCCGAAGCAGGATCGGCAGGTCGTCCTCGTCGCCGAGCTCCGCCGATCGGCGAGCTCGCCCGTGGCCGATCGCGAACGCGACGAGGAGCCCCAGCGCCGCCGGCATGAGCCCCCGCTCGACCGTCAGCGCAGGGCCGACGAGCGCGAGCATGCAGCACGCGAGGGCGATCGCTGCGGGCGAGGGCCGACGAGGAGCGCTCGATGACGGCGACACGGGGCGGTTGTACCAGAGGCGCGGCGCCGCGAGCGACGCCCGAAGCGAGCAGGGACGACGAGTGCGCGGCGGACCGTGACGATCGCCGCCGCAGGCTGCTAGGCTGCCGACGCGGATGCCAGAATTCGGAATGACCCAGGGGACCCTGCCCCTCCTCGCCCTGCGCAGCGTCCTCCTCCTCCCCGGGGCGAGCGCTCCGATCGAGCTCGGGAGCTCCTCCGCGTCGTCGACCGCCGTCAAACGGGCGAGCGAGCGGCCGCGGGGCGACGCCAACGCCAACCTCCTGGTCGTCGCGGTCCAGCGCGAGAGCAGCTCCAGCGAGGCCACCGTCGAGAGCCTCTACGCCGTCGGCGTCCTCGCGGAGATCGTCCAGGTCCGTCACGGCGTCCCCGGCCGCTTCACCTGCATCCTCCGCGGGATCGCCCGGGTCAACATCCTCGAGATCAGCTCCGCCGACGACCACCAGACCTGCACCTTCTCCCGCTGCGTCGAGCCCCTCGGCGACTCGACCCTCGCCTACGCCCTCGCAGGCGCGCTCCAGGACCTGCTCAAGCAGCACGACGCGCTCCTGCCGACCAGCGCGAAGACCAAGGCGCGGGCCAACGAGCTGGCGAGGATCGCCGCCCTCCGAGCCCCGAGCGAGATCGCCGACAAGGCCGCGGATCACGTCGATCTCGGCGACCAAGAGCGCAGCGAGGTGCTCCAGGAGGTGGCCCTGGCGGAGCGCCTGCGCAAGGTCATCGAGCTGGTCTCACGCGCGGCCAACACCCTCCAGGTCAAGCGAGACCTGGATCGGGCGGTCCGCGAACACCTCAGCAAGCACGAGCACAACGCCCTGCTCCGGCACAAGCTGCGGGCGATCCAGAGCGAGCTCGGCGAGACCCAGAGCGAGGTCGAGGAGCGCTGGTTCACCGAGATCGAGCGCCGACTCGACGAGGCCGAGCTACCGCCGGAGCCCCGCGCCGCCGCCGACCGAGAGCTCGGTCGCCTGCGCCGGATGAACCGACAGAGCTCAGAGGCCCAGACCGCCCGCACCTACCTCGACTGGCTCGCGAGCCTGCCCTGGAGCGCCTCCACGGAGAGCCCGCCTGGCCTCGAGCTGACGGCCGCGCGCGAGCTCCTCGACGAGCAGCATTACGGGCTCAAGCGGGTGAAGAAGCGGGTGCTCGAGTACCTCAGCGTCCGCAAGCTCGCGCCCGGCAAGCGCGGGCCGATCCTCTGCTTGGCGGGGCCTCCCGGCGTGGGCAAGACCTCGCTCGGGCGGAGCATCGCCGAGGCGCTCGGCCGTCCGCTGGTCCGCATCTCGCTCGGGGGCGTCCGCGACGACGCCGAGATCCGAGGCCACCGGCGGACCTACGTCGGCGCCCTGCCCGGCCGCCTGATCCAGGCGATGAAGCGGGCCGGCGCCCGCGATCCGGTGCTGATGCTCGACGAGATCGACAAGCTCGGCGGGCCCAACCTCCGCGGAGATCCGGCCTCCGCCCTGCTCGAGGCCCTCGATCCCGAGCAAAACGACGCCTTCTCCGATCACTACATCGGCGTCGACTACGACCTCTCCAAGGTCATCTTCATCGCCACCGCCAACGACCTCGGCGGGATCCCGGCGGTGCTCCGCGACCGCCTCGAGATCATCGAGCTGCCGGGGTACACGATCGACGAGAAGGTCGCGATCGTCCAGCAGCACCTCCTCCCCAAGCAGCTCCACGAGCACGGCATCGAGAACTTCGGGATCGAGCTCGGCGCCCCGCTCATCCTCAAGCTCGCGACCGCCTACACCCGCGAGTCCGGGGTGCGAAACCTCGAGCGTGCGGTGGCGTCGGTGCTCCGCGACGTGGCGATGCACATCGCCGAGGGCAAGCCCCCGCCGGGCGCGCTGACCGAAGAGTCGATAGCCTCGATCCTCGGCCCGCCGCGCTTCCACGACGAGCTCGCAGCCAAGGCGCCGAGCCCCGGTGTGGTCACCGGTCTGGGCTGGACCAGCACCGGCGGCACCCTCCTCTTCGTCGAGGTGATGATCACCCCCGGCAAGGGGATCCTCCGCAGGACCGGACGCATCGGCTCGGTGATGAAGGAGTCCGCTCAGGCAGCGCTCTCGTACGTCCGCTCCCACGCCGTGGAGATCGGGCTGGACGAGGACTTCATGGCGACGCGCGACATCCACGTCCACTTCCCCGCCGGCGGCATCCCGAAGGATGGGCCGAGCGCAGGGATCGCGATCGCCACGGCGCTAGTCTCCGCCCTGCTCCGCCGCCCCGCCCGCGTCGACGTGGCGATGACCGGCGAGATCACCCTGCGGGGTCATGTCCTCCCCATCGGCGGCGTCCGCGAGAAGGTGCTCGCGGCCCATCGCGCCGGGATCCGCGAGGTCATCCTCCCGGAGCGCAACCGCAAGGACGTCCCCGAGCTCCCGGAGCAGGTCCGCGAGGAGATGACGCTCCACTTCGTCCGCTCGATCCGCGAGGTCCTGCCGATCATGCTCTTGCCGGCGGACGACCAGGCCGCGGCCGAGTAGAGCGCGAGCCGAGCGTGAGCCGAGCTCCGACTCTCGCCGGGCGCTCAGACGCTGACGACGCGAGGGGGTCCTCGACTGTAGCGAAGGCCAGGCCCGCGCGGGCGCTCGGACAAAGCCGAGGCGAGAGTCCTCGCCCGTAGCCGACCTGCGCGGGAGGTCCTCCCGCGGACACGGCTCAGCACGCAGGCAAGGCAGACTCACGCGACGCCATCCCGTGGGGATCCGCGGCCTCGCGTCGCTCTGCGTGCGAGCTGCGGTCACTCTGCGGGCGCTCTGCGGGCGCTCTGCCGCCCTAGGCGAGGCTGACCAGGACTGCGTCGCCCTCGACGTTCGTCGTGTAGCGGGCCAAGGGCTCCTTCGCCGGGCCCTCTTGGACCTCACCGCCGAGGCTGAAGCGCGAGCCGTGGCAGGGGCAGGCGAGCTCGCCGGCGGTCTCGTCGACCTTCACGGTGCAGCCGAGGTGGGTGCACTTGAGCGAGAGCGCGAGGTAGGCCCCGTCTGTCTCCCGGACCAGGATCGGCTTGCCCTTGCCGTCGGCCCGGACGATCGCCGAGCCCCCAGCCTTGCCGAGATCGGGATGGTCCGCGAAGGCGAGGCGGAGCACGCCCCCCTCGGACGGCACGTCGGTGAGGCCCTCGATCGTGCCCCCGCAGCCCACCACGGTCAGGACGGTCAACGCCTTTCCGCCCAGCGCGAGCGCCTCTCGGCGGTTGATCCGGTCATCGTTGTGGTCGGCCATGGACGATCCCTACACCCGCCGCGCACCTCGGAGCAAGGCGCGACGACATGCCAGCACCCAGACAAAGGAAGGCCGAACCCCGACGGGGCTCGGCCTCTCCTCTTCCTCATCGCCCCCGAGGAGCGCTCGTGTAGCCTACTTGGCGGACATCGCCTTGCATTGGGCGGCCTTCTCGCCGCACTGCTCCGAGCAGACCTCGAGGTTGTTCTTGCAGCTCAGCTTGCACGTGGCCCGATCGGTCGCGCTCGAGCTCGCTTGGTCACAGGAGCTGGTGCAGCTCCTCTGCTCGGCGGTGCACCCTTGGCCGCAGGACGCGACCAGGGCGCAGTTCGGGGCCGGCTTCGGCGCGGCGGCGATCGTCCCGTGGGTCTTCGGTGTCGGCGCGGGCGGGCTGGTGCCGGTCGAGGGCGGGGCGTGGTAGCTCGGCGCCGGCTGGTAGACGGGATAGCTCGGCGGGCTGTTGCCGGCGACCCCGCCCGAGGACTCGATCACCGCCCGGCGAGCGTCCGCCGCGGAGCTGCCGGCGTTGTGATAGACGGTGCCCTGCGGCGCCGAGTCGAGGATCGTGTTGCAGGTCAGCCGACAGGTCTCCTTGTCGGTGCTGTTGGTGTACGAGCCGCGATCACACTGGGCCCGGCACTGGTTGACCTGGGCCTGGAGCGCGGCGCGATCCGGGGCCGGTCCGGCCATCGTCGGGATCCCTGGCGAGTAGACCATCGGACCGTTCGCCGAGAGGCGTCCGCTCGGGGTGTACTGACCCATCGTCGGCGTCGTCGTCGCAGGCTGTGCGGGCGGGACTCTCCAGCTGGCGTTGGCCTGGGTGTTGGGCGCGGCGGGCTGGTGCGCTGGCTGGGGCGCGGCGCTGGCGGAGAGCTCGGCGGCCTTCGAGCGACACTGGAGCTTGCAGGTCGCGCGATCGGTCGAGAGTTCCTCTGCGTTGCAGACGCCCTCGCAGCGGGCGAGGTCGGCGGCTGTCCACGCTGCGGGCGTGGGCGCCGGGGCCGCGGCGGGTCGCGGGGCGGTCTGGCTTGGGCTCGGGCTCGGGCTCGGCGCCGCCGCGGGCTGAGCCTCAAACTGATAGCGGCACTCGAGCTTGCAGGTCGCGCGGTCGTCCGCCTTCAGCGACGACGCCGAGCAGGACTTCACGCAGGCCTTGAGCTGCGCCTCCATGCTCTGAGGACCGGCAGGAGCGGCGATGGCCTCGCCCAGCCCGAGACCGGCCAGGGTCGCGAGAAATGTTCCAATCCAGACTTGTCGCATGAGCTCCTCTCAAAGGTGGACAAAGAGACCACACGCTAGCAGACGTATGCGCGCTCGCAAACATTACCAACGTTCTGCCTAGGAGGAGGCCCGCCGACCGGCGCTTTTCGGGCTCCCAACCCTGGGGAACGCTCCGATCGCTCGCAATCGCCCCGTGCGATATCCTGCGGGCGATGGCGAGGCGCTTGGGGGTCGGCAGGGGCGGAATCGCGGCGGTGGTGCTCGTCCACCTCGCGCTCCTCCTCCTCTTCATCGCCCCGGAGCTGTGGTTCTCCGGGAGGCCCCTGCCCAACGTCGACTTCGAGACCCACGCCAACCAGACCTGGCGAGTCCTCGAGGGTCTCCGCGGATGGGGCCGCAGCTGGGTCTATGACGTCCAGCTCCTCGCGGGCCACCCGACCGGCGCAATCTTCGACGCCGACAACAAGGGCTGGGAGCTGTGGACCTACGCCCTTAGCGGGCTCGGCCTCAGCGACGCTGACGCCTTCAACAGCTTCGCCCTCCTCGTCCACCTCGGGCTCATCCCGACGGTCTACGCCGCGGCCCGGCTCTTTCGCCTGAGCCCGGGGCGCTCGACCCTCGCCGCAGCCCTCGCGACAGCCCTGTGGTGGTTCGACGCCTGGCTGCACTGGTGCTGGTGGATCGGCATGGTCGCCTACGACGCGGCGACCTACTTCGCCCTCCTGCCGCTCGCCCTCTTCTACCGCTTCACCGAGGAGCGACGCCCCTGGCAGGCGCTCGCCTGCGGGCTCACGCTGGCGCTTTGCCACCTCGTCCACCCCTACTCGTTCTTCATCCTCGCGCCGCCGATGCTCGCCCTCTGGCTGCGGGCGAGGCGCTCGCTAGGCCGGAGAGAGCACGGGGCGGTCCTCGCGATCGCGGCCCTGACGATCGCGGTCAACAGCTACTGGCTCCTCGTCGCCCGCCGCTTCTGGCACTACATCCTCGACTCGGCGATCTACGGCCAGTCGCGCCTGTCGATCCTCGGCGCGGATCTGCTCGAGTGGTCGATCGACCCGTCGACCACCGGCCTCATCGGCAGCCGGACGACGATCCGCTGGCTCGTGCTCGCCCTCGCGGTGCTCGCCCTCATCGGCTGGCGTCGCCGCGGTGACCCTCGCCACCTGCCCTTCGCGACAGCCCTCATCGCCCTCGGCGGCATCGCCTACGTCGGCGGCTATTTCAGCGTCACCGGCCAGATCCAGCCCTACCGCCATGTCGGACCCCTGGCGCTGATGGCTGTCATCCCCGCGGCCCATCAGCTCGGCGTTCTCCTCGAGGCGCGCCCCTGGCGAGAGTGGTCACGGGCGACGACGATGATCTTCGGCCTCTTGATGATCCCGGCGGCCCAGCACCTCTTCGCCGAGCTCACCTACTACGTCCACGGGTCGCTGCCGCAGCCGGAGCAGCCGAGGTCGCGACAGCACTGGTGGATCGGCAGCAGCGGCTTCGCCGGCACGCCCGACTATCGGCTGACCGCCGCCAACGGGGACGCAGAGGCGCTCACCGAGTGGGTCCGCGAGAACGACGACGGTCAGGGCCGCTTCCTCGTCGAGGTCGGCCATCTCGGCGAGATGCTGGCGCGGGCCACCGACGCCCAGGTGATCGGCGGCTTCACCTACCGCAACCTCGCCCACTCCGGCGCCAACCTCTACCGTCGCTACCCCACAGGCGCCCTCGCCGAGGCGCCGCTGCTGCGCTACCTCAAGACCTACGCGATCCGCTGGATCGTCGTCACGCCGGAGGCGCCCTGGCTGCGGACCTACGCGAGCCTGCGCCAGGCGGCGAGGTTCGGCCCCATCGTCGTCTACGAGGTGCTCTCGCCGGCGGGGCTCGTCGCCCGCGGCGGCGGCCAGGTCCGCTCCGAGACCAACCGCATCGAGCTGCGCGGATCGGATCCCAAGGCCGACGTCGTCCTCCGCTTCCACTGGATGGAGACCCTCGCCTGCGAGCCCTCCTGCAGGATCGAGCGCTCCCCGATCAACGCTGAGGACAGGGTCGGCTTCATCAAGATCCCGGCGCCCCACCCCGCCGACCTCGAGATCCTCAACACCTACGGGGTGGTCAACCCCTACGAGCAGGTGGTGCTCCCGTGAGCGCTGTCGATCCTTCGACGCCGGCGAGCTCCCGCGCAGCTCGGAGGACAGGACCGGTCCGGGCGGCGCTGCGGATCATCGCCGACGTCGCCGACTTCCGCCTCCGACGCCTCGAGATGGCCAACCTCGCCGGCGCGGCGGCGGTCGGCGTCGCGGTCGGCCTGGCCCCCTCGGAGCTAGCGGGTCGCCTGGGCTTCGGCGCCCTCCTCAACCTCCTCGTCTACCTCAACAACGACTTCCTCGACGTCGACGCCGACCTCACGTCGACGACCCGCGCGCCGGAGATGACCCGCTTCTTGGCGGCCCACCGCGGCTCGGCGATCGGCGCCCAGATCGGGCTCCTCGGGCTCCTCGTCGCGATCGCCCTCCTCTGGATCCCGACGCTCCTCGTGCCGCTCTTGGCCGGAGGTGGCCTGTGCTGGGCCTACTCGGCGCGGTTCAAGAAGATCGCCGGCCTCGACGTCGCGGCGATGATCCTCTGGGGCGTCGCCATGACCCTGGTCGGCGCCCCCTTGGAGAGCCCGCTCGCCTGGGCGCTGGTCCTCCAGCTCGGCCTCTTCTCGGGGGTCTTCGAGAGCATCCAGGTCCTCCGCGATCGCCCCGAAGACCTCGCGGTCGGGGTCCGCACCACCGCGGTGGTCCTCGGCGAGGTCGGCACCGGCCGGCTCATCCGGATCATGCTCCTGGTCAGCGCCGCCTACGGCAGCCTGCTCGTCCACCCCATAGCCGGGCTCCTCCCGCTCGTCGCCCTCGGGCTGCCGATCTCGCGCGCCTCGATCCCCGCCTACTGGACGCGGATCCGGTTCCTCCTCGGCCTGACCTTCCTCGCGGAGATCGCGTGGGTATGGGTCTACGGCCACACATCCGGCCTCTGGCTGACGATCAGCGCAGGCGAGGTCACGTAGGATCCCGTGGCGAGCCTAGGCCCAACCCCGCGCGCGCTCCCGCCCCGGCCCCTCGGGCTTGGCCGCCTGGGGTCTCGCCGCCGAGCGCTGCGGACGACGATCCGGGCCGAGCGGGGCGATCAAGACCGGACGCGGCGAAGCCTCTAGCCGCCCCACACCGCAGGAACCCTCTCCCCGATGCAGAGCAAGCAGGCCCAGCAAGCGCAGCCGGCACCGCCGACGCCGCCCCGTCGCCGCTCGGTGATGATCGCCGCGGGGATCATCGCCATCCTCCACGTCGCCCTCGTCGCCTACGCCTTCCCGGCGGCGGTGGTCTTCGGCGACGCCGGCTTCAACATGCCGGACTACCACACCCACTACCACCAGACGCAGGTGCTGCTGCGGGTCTACAGCGAGACCGGTCGCCTCTGGGCCTACGACCCGGGGCTCCTCGCCGGTCATCCGCTGGGCCTCATCTTCGACGTCGACAACAAGGCCCACTTCCTCTGGGTCCTGGGCCTCACACGCCTGGGGCTGACAATTCCGGCGGCCTTCAACCTCTTCGCGGTGGTCTCCGCCCTCCTCGCGCCCCTCTCGCTCGCCGCCGCCGCGCGGCTCTTCGGCTACCGCGGCGCCCATGTGGTCGCGGTCGCCGGCGTCGCGGTGCTCCTGTGGCACTTCGACTCGACCGTCCACTTCCTCTGGGCCGCGGGGATGGTCTCCTTCGCCACCGCCAGCCACCTCGCGGTCCTCTGCGTCGGCCTGATGTGGGCGATGCTCCGCGGCTCCAGGCCCTGGCTCGCCTGGCTCGGCCTGGCGACGCTCCTCCCCGTGGCCCTCCTCACCCACGTCTGGGCCTTCGCCATCCTCGTGGTCCCGCTCGGCGCGCTCTATCTGCGGCACGCGCGACGGCTCGGCGTGGCCGGGCATCTCCGGGTCTGGTCGGCCGCGCTGGCGACGATCGCCCTCAACCTCTACTGGCTCGCGCCCGCCCTCGCCCACCTGGACTGGGTGACCCCCTCCGCCGTCGTCGGCCAGGCCACCCCGGCCTACCTCCTCGCCGACTACCTCGAGGTCCTCGTCAACCCGGTCACCACCGGCTTCTCGCTGCCGCAGACCCTCTTTCGCTTCGCGGCGCTTGTCGGGGCCACCGCCACGATCGCTCGCTGGCGGCGACAACGGGACCCGCGCCAGGCGATCGCCATCATCACCCTAGTCTGGCTCTTCGGCCTCAGCTACGTGGGCTCGCTCGTCCCCCTCATCGAGCTCACCGAGCCCTATCGTTTCGCCGTCAGCGGGGCGCTCTTCGCCGGCCTCTTCGCGGCCCCCTGGCTCTTCGAGCAGCTGCGGCCATCCGCGCTGCGGGCGATGCCGAGGCGATCTCGAGGCCTCCTCGTCCTGCTCGTGGTTCTCCTGACGCCCCGGATCGTCGGCGAGATCAGCCTCTTCGTCCCTGAGCTGGTCCAGCCGCTCCTGGAGCGGACGGCGGTCGACTACCGCGGCGCCCGCGTCCCCACCCAACCACGGACCATGCGCCTCCCGGCCCTCGACGAGCCGATGCGCGAGCTGGCGACGACCCTCGACGAGCTCCCCGGCGATGGCCGCGTGCTCGTTCAGCTCTGGCTCGTCGGCGAGTACCTTCGGGGGGCTATCGAGCGCCCGGTGATCGGCGGCTTCCCGGATCGTCGCGTGATCCACGAGGCGGCCAACATCTTCCGCTTGCGCCCAGACGAGCCCCGCTACCACGGCGACGCGCTCGCGACCTACCTGGCCGACTACTACGTCGACTACATCGTCTTCTCCCACCCCTACTTCCCGGAGATCGAGGCTCGCCGCGACCTCCTGGAGCCCGTCCGCGCGATCGGTCAGCACAAGATCTTCCGCGTCCGCCGGCCGACCTCCTACATCCGCGGCGGCCACGGAGAGGTCGACGCCGGCTTTAACCGGATCGACGTACACCAGGCCCACGCGGACGACGGACGGAGCCTCATCCTCCGCTTCCACTACATGGAGGGGATGGTCTGCAGCCCCGGGTGCAGGGTCGAGCGAGAGCCCATCCCGCACGATCCGGTCGGCTTCATCCGCGTCACCGGCGAGCCGACCCTGCCCGCTGACTTCACGGTCGAGCGGCTCTTCGACTGACGTGAGGCCTGCTCGGGCGCGGCCGGTCACACAGCCCAACCAAGAAAAATCGCCGCCTGCGCGGCGGCGACTGATTGAGCCCGGCAGGACTTGAACCTGCGACCAACGGATTAAAAGTCCGTCGCTCTACCAACTGAGCTACGAGCCCAAGCCCCGCCCAGTCCGACGACCCCAACGGGATTCGAACCCGTGTCGGCGGCGTGAAAGGCCGCTGTCCTAGGCCTCTGGACGATGGGGTCAGAGATGGACAGGGCGGGGAGGAGCCTTCTACCCCAAGCCGGGAGGGGCCGCAAGGGTCCATGGATCACGGCGTCGGTCGGCGTCCCCAGCCCGCAGAGAGGTCGAATCAGCGAAGCGCGGAGCTGCTCGCCCTCGCTTTGCTCCGGAAAGGCGATCCCGCCCGTCAAAGCGGCGAAGTCACGGGCGCCAAGAGCCTGGGCTAGCCCTCGCGGACCGGCCGGATCATCAGCGACCCGAACGAGCGGCGAAAGATCGCCTCCTGCTGGGGGAAGAGCTCTGGCGTGGTCTCGTAGAGCGACCAGTAGTACCAGCCGCGATCGCGTCGGAAGAGGACGAGGCCCTTGACCGCCGTCCCACCTGCGTCGACCTCGTAGGTCGCGACCGTCGTGTCCCCCTGGGCCGACTCACCGCTGTAGCGGACCTCCTCGAAGCCCCGCAGGAGCAGGACGTGGTCGCGGATCTCCGCGAGGGAGGCCCCGGAGCGGACGTAGCCGACCGCGGCGAAGGGGACCGAGCGCCCGCAGGTGTCCTGCTGGTTGCCGTCGGTCGAGCGGGCGAAGAAGGGGTTTTGCTCGACGAGCTCGGTCCCCTTGACCTGGGTCAGGAGCATCCGGCCGGCGAAGTAGGAGGTCGCCTGTATGTCGAGCTCTGGATCACAGGGCGGCGCCGCAGCCGGACCCGCCTCGGCACCCCCTGCGGCCGCAGCCGGACCTGCACCGTCACCGGCGACCCCCGGGTCCCCAGGCTCCCCGAGCGCCGCCGGCCCGCCACCGGCGCTCGCGGACCCACCAGGCGCGGTCGACGAGCTCGGCTTGTCGCAGCCCACGAGCGCGAGGGCCCCGCAAATCAGAGAAGCCGACAGCAACGACCGGACACTTCGCATTCCCATGCTCCACTCCCTCATCGTCACTCTCGGCTTCGCTCTCGCCGCCCCGCAGGGCGGCGCTGTCGTCCCGCAGGACTCGTTGCGCAGGACTAGTTGCGCAGGATCAGGATCCGCTTGGCGGACTCGGCGAAGGTCGCCTTGATCGCGGGCCAGGCGTTCGGGTGGGTCTCGAAGACCGCCCAGTAGTGGATGCCCTCGGCCTCCTTCATCGTCATCAAGCCCTTGACCGGCGGCTCGCCCTGCGGGCCCTCGCCGACGTCGAAGGTGCCGGTGTAGGACGATCCCTTCTCGGTCTCGTCCGCCCAGCCCTGGACGTCGCCCTCGGCGTAGCCGAGCTGACCGATGATCCCGTCGCGAACGTCCTTGATCGCCTTGTTCGGATCGTACTCGAAGTAGCCGACGGCCATCCGCGAGATGATCGCGTCACAGGTCGAGTCGACGTTGTTCGCGGTCATCAGGAAGGGGGTGCGCTCGACGAGCTCGACGCCCTTCGGCAGGCGCATGACCAGCTTGTCGGCGAAGAGAGCGGTCGGCGTATCGCTGACCTCGGCCGGACACTCGGCGACCGCGTTGGCGTCGCCACCGTCGCCACCATCGCCACCGTCGCCGCCGTCGCTGGCATCGCCACCGTCGCCAGATCCGTCGCCGTCCGATCCATCAGAACCGCCGTCAGCCTCGGATCCGGTCTCGCCGGGAGGGGTCGTGCCCTCGGGGGTCTTTTTGCCGCAGCCCATGCTCATCGCCAGGACCAAACAGGGGATTGCCAGTGTTTGAAGCAGCTTCACGCTCAGGTCTCCTCAGAGTGGCCGGCAACGTACCACAAAATCCCCAGCATGAACCTTGATCGTGCAAGGACACCGAGGGGCTTAAAGACGCGCAGGGTCGGCGCTCGCAGGGGGTCTCGCGCTTCAGCGCTCACCGCCCGCCGTCGCGGGCTGGGATGACCCCTACGGTCAGCTCGCGCCAGGCTTTGGCTCCCAGTCCACAGACCCTTGCGGGAGGAAGTAGATCAGATTCATCCGCCCCGCGTTGACCTCTGGAACGTGCACAGAGCCGGGTCCCGCGAAGGTCCACCCCGGATCGCGACCGTCGAATCGAGGCGTCCCCTCGACCGCGAAACCGAGCGTCACCTCCCCCTTCGGGTGACCGTGACGGAGAGCTGCGCCCGCGAGGCGGACCACGTCGATCGACAACCCGTGGGTCTCCTCGCAGGGCTTGGCGACCCGGCTAAAGCGGGCGTCAGGCGCTCCCCGATCGCAGAGCCAACCATCGGCGACGCCGGCCTCCAGCGTCGCCCCGATCGCTCGCGCGAGCGGGCCATCGGCGGGGAAGTCCTCGCCGAGCAGGCGCTCGAGCTCGGCCTGCGCCTCGGCGGTGGTCCGTGACTCGGGATCCAACGCGGCGACCCGCGCGAGAACAGGCCCCAGGAGGGCGATGAGAGAGGGCTTGTCCGTCGCGGGAGAGGGCGTGGGGGCTGCGTCGTTCATCTCGTGGTTCCCTTCTGTTTCTCGCCGATCGGTTTCTTGCGAATCGGTCATGGCGGAGTCGGCAGGCTATCACTGATCTCGAGGCCGGCTGCGCTGGCGCGCACGCGGAGCGCTCCGCTCGACCTCGAGGCCGGGCGGAGGGTCAGGACGCCGCCGACACGGTCAGCGATGACGAGTCGGATCGCCGCCGGCGCGAGGGTGCCGAGGAGCTCGGCGGGGCCCTCCTCCTCGGCCTGCGGCGCGCCCAGGGCCGGCACCCGCGGCCCGCCGTCGGTCAGCCAGCGGAGGAGCCTGAGCCCGCCCCCCGCCGGGACCAGCGCGAGGCGGTCACCGGGGAGGAAGAGCAGATCAAAGGGAAAGCGCTGCGGGTCGAGGCTCTCCCCGAGCGCGCCGGCGACGAGGGTCCGGATCTCGAGCCCCCAAGCGGAGGTGACGAGGGCCCGGAGGCGATCGTGATCGCAGGGGAGGCGCCAGAGCCAGGCGAGCTCTCCGTCTGGCCCTTGGAGCAGGAGCATCTCCGGGGGGTCGATCCCCAGCCCGCCGAGGAGCGTGCGGACATGACCGACCTGAAACCCGACCTGGGAGAGAGCGAGCCCCGCGACCGTCGGCGGGCGCACAGCGGGTCTCGCCAGGGAGGGGTCGTCGCCGCTCGCCGGGGCGTCCGCCGTTTGGCCCGAGGGGCCGTCTTGCCCTGCTGCCGCCGCAGGCCGCGGAGCTCCACCGCCCCCGTCTGGGCCCCCGTCATCGCCCCCGTCAGGGCCCCCGTCAGGGCTCGCCTCAAGCCCGGCCGGCGCCTCCGCGTCCGATCGGGCCCAAGCCTCGAGGTGCTCCAGCGCAGCGGCGAGTTCACCGTCGCGAAGGTCGATCCGAGCCGCGAGGCGCAGATCCTCGGGGAGCTCGAGCGGATCTTCGAGGGCCGCGCCGATCTCTCCGTCGCAGGCCCCCGCGGCGTCCGTCGGCGCAGCGACTGGCTCGCTCACCGACGCGCTCGCAGGCGCCTCCTGCTGCGGCGAAGACGAAGCCTTCCCCGCGGACGGCTCGCCTCCGCAGGAGCCGGCCAAGAGCGCCCCCAAGAGGACCGATACGGAGGGCCCAGATCGTCTGCGTCGCGGCATCAGAGTCGTCGTCGCAGCGGGCCGCGATCCTCCGCCGGGATCTGGAGGCGCCCGAGCACCACCGGCGGCTCGGCAGAGAAGGCGATCCGATCGATGAGCTCGCGCATCGCGTCGTTCTCGACCGCACCGTCGCGGGCCTCGAGCTCCTCGGCGGCGGTCGCAGGGTCCCCCAGAGGTTGCAGGAGGACGTTGGCGTCGAGGCCGCTGCCCTGCCACTCGCGGAGGCTGAGGCGGACGACGCCGACGTCCGCGGAGATGTCCATATGGAGGAACGGGCCCTCGGCGAAGAGATCGAGCACGAGGTTCGGCTCCGCAGCGATCGCCTTGTTCAGCTCCTGCTCCAGCATCGACGCCGGCAGGTCCCGTCCCGCGGTCAGGGGACCGATCCCGCTGCCCATCTCCTGGATCGGGATCATCGCCAGGGTCTCATCGTCGAGGAGGAGGATCCGCCAGGGGAAGACCCCGTCCGGCTCCCA
The DNA here is from genome assembly GCA_030424595.1 of Polyangia bacterium. Taxonomy (GTDB): domain Bacteria; phylum Myxococcota_A; class Polyangia; order Nannocystales; family Nannocystaceae; genus JADJRG01. Next base: position 133,687 of record JAUHWG010000025.1, on the reverse strand, counting down.
CAGGGAGAAGCCCTCGACCTTGCTCTCGGTCATCTCGTGCTCGGCCAGCGCCTCTTCGACCTTGGAGCGCGGGGCGTCGAGCAGGCGCAGGACGTAGGTGCCGCGGGCGACCGCGGGCTGCATCGCCAGGACCTCTGGGCGCAGCCACTCCTTCGCCTCGGCGTTGCCGAGGACGATCCCCAGCCCCTCGTCGACGAACTGGATGTCGCGGAGCATCCGCGCCGCCCGCGGCGGGACCGCGTAGAGCGTCGCCAGGGCGTCGGCGTCGAGATCGTGGGACCGTCCGACCCAGGTCGCGCCGACGGACTCGGGGTCGAGCCAACGCAGGAGCTTGCCGCTGTTCCCGGTCGCGGACTCCGCGGGCGCTGCCCCCTCGGGCTCACCGGCCGCCGAGTCGCCGGCCGCCGCGGCGTCGACGGGGGCCTCTGCATCGGCGCCCGCGCTGGCCTCCGCGGGCTTGCTCGCCGGTGACGATCGACCGTCCTCGATCGCGCCGCAGCCCGAGGCCACGCCGACCACCACCGTCAGGGTCCTCAGGAACGATCGTGCCCCTAGGGACAGCTTCTTTGTCACTCGCATGGACGCCAGGTGCTCCCTTCTCGGACGAATCGGCGAGGTAGACCGCCCAGGCGGGGCCCCGCGGGCATCCCCTCCCCCGGCAGCTCCGCGTACTCGGGATCGTGGGGCATCACGACCTCCATTCGCCCCTCTCCCCGCGCATCGCCGAGCCACTTCGGCAGGATCGGCGGCTTCGCGATCGCCTCGGCCCAGCCGAGGATCTCGGTCCATCCCGGCACGGCGAGGCGCATCAGCGTGCAGGCGGTCGGCGGCGGCAGGTCGACCGCGCCGCTGCGCCACGCCCCCAGGTGCTCGGCCGCGGTCGCCCAACGACCCGCGTGGGTCTCGTGGCCGTCGGCGGCCGCCTCCTTCGCCTCGTCGATGCCGACCTGGGCGAGGAAGAAGCGGGCGTAGAAGCGCCGCGGCTCCGCGGAGGGGGTGATCCAGGTGTCGAACCAATGGAGACGGCGGCCGTCGAGGGCGATTCCAGCCTCCTCGAGGCACTCACGGCGGGCCCCGGCGACGAAGGCGGCGTCGCTCTCGGCCGCGCCGTCCGCTGGATCGACCTTTCCGCCGGGGAAGACCAGGGCGTCCGGCATGAAGGCGGAGCGGGCCGAACGCCGGACCATGAAGATCTCGGGCTCAGGCCCGGTCTGGCGCGGGCGGAGGACCACGACGGTCGCGGCCAGACGGGGCGCTGCGGTCCCAGAGGGCGGTTTTTCTGTCGTACTCGGAGCCATCGCGGAGGTCGACCAGGGTAGCCGAAGCGGGCCCCCCGCGCGCGCGAAACCTCGACCCCTGGGGATCGCCGACGACCTTGCGCGTACTCGGCCCACAGTCGGGGAGTGCGCCGGGCCTCTTTTCTGTTATCGCTGTCTCGGCGCAGCAAACCGCAGGGCGTACGTGAGCAAAGGACAGACCACCTCCTCTTTTCGGGTGCAGAGCGACGGGACGCTGCGCCACCAGCCGCCGAAGACCTCCCCCGGCAGCTACGACGAGCTCCTCGACGCCCTGCCGATCCCGGCCGTCGTTCTCTCCAACGCCGGCTTCATCCTCGCCGCCAACCGGGCCTTCGTCGATCGCCTCCACCTCGCCCTCGACACCGTCATCGGCGAGCCCCTGCTCGCCTGGATCGGCCGCGCCAGCGAGCGAGGAGCCTTCGGCCGCGCCTTCCTCGGCCTCCGCCAACGACCGGCCGGACACGCCTTCAACACCAGCCTCACCCTGGTGCCGGCGATAGGCTCCCCGATCACCTGCCTAGCGCGGGCCTGCAAGCTCTCCTCCGGCAACATACTGACCACCTGCGAGGTCGACAGCCGGCTCGATCACTCGCCCGAGGCGGCGATGGGGCGGGCGGTCGTCCGCGGCCTCGAAGCGCTCGATCAAGGCATGCTCGTCCTCGACAGCCGGGGCCAGATCGTCCACGCCAACCCGGCCGCCGGCTCGCTCCTCGGCACCCGCCTGGTCGGCCGCTCGCTCCTGGAGCTGGTCAGCCCAGGCGAGGTCGACCGCCTCGCGGAGGCTCTCTCCCAGGCGGAGGCCGGCAACTGGCACGGCGAGATCGAGCTGCGGAGCCTCGACGGAGAGTCGCTGCCGATCGAGCTCTCCCTCGCCGCCGGTCGAGGCCACGGCGCCCCCCTCGTCGCCCTCCTCCGCGACCTCCAGGAGCGGCGTCAGCGGGAGTTCGAGGAGCGCCTGCTCGCCCAGATCGACCGCATCCTCCTGAGCTCGCCGAGACCTCAGGAGAGCATCCCCACCGCCAGCCGGGTGCTCCTCGACGCCCTCGATCTCGACCGCGCCGCCCTCGTCGTCAACCGCGCTGACCACTGGGAGCGCTGGGAGATCGAGCGCGACGAGGAGCACCGCCGCCTCCTCACTGGCGCCCCCCCAGAGAGCTGGCGAGGCGCCCGCCAGGTCGACACGATCGACACCGAGAGCCCGACCACCGCCGCGGTCTTCGGCCCCTTCGCCCGCGGCCGAAAGGCCGTCCGCGTGGTCCTGACGGGCCCCTCTGGGCTCATCGGCTACCTCTTGCTGATCTCAGGGCGGCCCAACGCCTTCGATCGGCGGACCACCTCCCTCCTCAGCCTGATCGCCCCTCCCCTCGCCCTCGGCCTCGCCAACGGCCTGCTGATGGTCGAGACCGAGGCCTTCGCCAACTACCAGGCGATGCTCCTCGACCAGACCTCGGTGCTGCTCAACTCGCTCGACGCCGACGGCCGCGTGGTCACCTGGAACCGAGCGAGCGAGAGCCTCCTCGGGGTCTCCGCCGACGACGCCCGCGGACGCCGCTTCGGGATCGACGTCGGCGCGATCGATCGGGAGGTCTGGACGACCCTCTGGGCGGCGCTCCTCCGCGACGGCAGCATCGTCCGCGAGCTCGTGATCAAGACCGCCGCCGGCGAGGCCGTCCCCCTCCACCTCGAGGCGAGGCTCCTCCGCGACTCCTCCAAGGTCACCGGCGTCGTCCTCGTCGGCCTCGATCTGCGGCGAAGGCGCGCCCTCGAGGATCAGGTCCTGCGCAGCCAGAAGCTCGCCGCTGTCGGCCTCCTCGCCGCCGGGATCGCCCACGAGATCAACAACCCCCTGAGCGGCGTCGTCGGCTACTCGCGGCTCCTCCTGGACAAGCCGCTCGACCCCTGGGTCCGCGAGCGGGTGACCAAGATCGCCGACAGCGGCGAGCGCTGCCGCAAGATCGTCGAGGGCGTGCTCCTCTTCTCACGCCAGCAGGAGGGCGGGAAGCGCCGCCGCCTCGCCCTCTCGGACGCCGTCGACCGGGTCATCGGCATTGGCGAGTACCAGTGGAGGATGCACAACGTCCGGGTCGTACGGACCTATCCCGAGGCCCCTGTGGTCATCAAGGCCGACGCTGAGCAGATCGAGCAGGTCCTCCTGAACCTCCTCTCCAACGCCGTCGACGCCATGCCGCGCGGCGGGACGATCGGTATCGACCTGAGCGAGGACGAAGAGGGCGCCCGCCTCGCCATCAGCGACCAGGGGACCGGCATCCCCGCCGAGATCCTGGCCCGGGTCTTCGATCCCTTCTTCAGCACCAAGGAGATCGGCAAGGGGACCGGTCTCGGGCTCGCGATCTCCTATGGGATCATCAAGGAGCACGGTGGTGATATCCTCATCGACTCGGCCCCAGGCAAGGGCACGACCTTCACCGTCCTCCTGCCCGCCAGTCCACCGCTGGATCCACCATCCGGCGACGGACCGACGCCGACCCCTTCCCCTGAGCACCGCTAGACGAGCGAGCAGCCGATGAGCCGCGGACGCACACCACCAGTCAAGGACACCTACTCCACCCACGACGTCGCAAAGATCTGCTGCGTCACCCCGACCACCGTGATCCGGTGGATCGAGGACGGGCTGATCCCTGCGTTTAAGACGGTCGGCGGCCACCGACGGGTCCGCCGCGAAGACCTCGAGAAGGTCTGCAGCGAGCGCGGGATCCCCTTCAACGTCCAGACCGGCGACGAGACCGGCCGGATCCTCGTCGTCGACGACGAGCCGGTCGTCCTCGATCTCGTCCGCGACGTCGTCAACGACATCACCCACTCCTTCGAGGTCGAGGTCGCCCGCGACGCCTTCGACGCTGGCCGTCTGGTCGCCCTCTTCAAGCCGCAGCTGATCTTCCTCGACCTGATGATGCCCGGCGTCGACGGCTTCGAGGTCTGCTCCCGGCTCAAGCGGGACTCGGCGACCGCCCACACCGAGATCGTCGCGATCACCGGCTACTACACCGAGGCCAACACCGAGCGGATCCTCGGCGCCGGAGCGGTCGCCTGCCTCCGCAAGCCGCTCGACGTCACCGACGTGCGCCGTCGGGTGATCGAGTCGTTCCGCCTCCGCGAGGAGCCGCCGAGCCGGGCCGAGGAGGCCAGCCCTGAGAACGCCAAGGTCCTCTTGATCACGCAAAACGCGGACTTCCGGGCCAAGGTCCAGGACGAGCTCAGCGAGGCGACGGTCAAGGTGCTCACCGCCCAGACCGCCGAGGACGCGCTCCTCGTCGCCCAGGCGGCGCCGCCCGCCTACGTGATCATGAGCCTCAGCCTCCCCGACCTCGGCGAGACCGATCTGATCGCGAAGCTGCTCAAAGGGACATCTCGGCCGCCGACGATCATCGCCGTCCACGATGATCCGAGCGAGGCGATGCGCGAGGCGGTCCAGGCCGCTGGCGTCCGGATGTGCCTGCCGACCAAGGCGGTCACCGGCAACATCCGCGGCCTCCTCGGCGTCTAGCAGCCCGTGGCAAGAGTCCCGCGCACTCTCGCTTGCCCTCACCGGGTGTACTGCAAGTTTTGGCGGAGCCGAGAGGCTCGACGCTGGCCCTCGCCGTCCGGCGCCGCCATGGGCCTCCGCTCCGCTCGCGTCTTCGCCCCGCGAGTTCACCGTCAATCGCCGGGAGATCAGGCGCAGGAGCGAGCAGAGGCGCGATGACGTCCGCGCTAGGGGGCTGAGCGCCACGGAGACTCGAGCGCCGGCGACGAGTTCGGGGGCAAGCCCCCGCATACGGCCGCAAATCCCGTGATCTGGATCCTCGAGACGATTGACACGGCGTATCTCTCGCTCGCTACCATGTCCCCGATGGTGGCCTCCTTCGCACGTATTACTCCCCAGGCCTGCGCTCTGCTCGTTGGCGCGTCTCTCCTCGCCGCGGGCTGTAGCGGCGGTGGCGGCGACGATGAGTCCGCGACGGCGACCGACACCTCCGTGTCAGCCTCGGTCTCAGCCTCGGTCTCAGCCTCGGCGACGGAGGGCACCGACTCGGGGATGACCTCGGACTCGGCAGGCGAGACCGACACCGACACCGGAGGCGAGCCCGCAGAGGACCCGGGACGGGTCACCCTCCACCGCCTCAACAAGGTCGAGTACAACAACACGGTCCGCGATCTCCTGTGGACCGAGCAGACCCCCGCGGACGACTTCGCCGCCGACGACGTCAGCCTCGGCTTCGACAACATCGCCGACGTGCTCACCCTCTCGCCGCTCCAGGCGGAGCTCTACGAGCGCGCCGCCGAGACGTTGATCGAAGAGGCGATGGCCGTCGCGATCCTCGAGCCGACCACCTGGAAGCGCGAGGCGGAGGGCATGGAGGTCACGCCGTCGATCGGCGCGGCCAACGGTGAGTACTGGAACATCTTCTCGAACGGCGAGATCACCACCAACGTCCAGGTCGAGGCCGACGGCGACTACCTCTTCAAGGTCCGCGCCTACGGCCAGCAGGCGGGGCCAGACCTGCCGCACATGGTCCTGGCGATGGACGGGGCGACGGTCGCCGAGTTCGACGTCGACGCGATCAACACCGGCCCCCAGGTCTACGAGGTCGAGCTCCCGGTGACCGCGGGCAACCGGATCTTCAGCGTCGCCTTCACCAACGACTTCTACGATCCCGACCTGATGGAGGACCGCAACCTCCTCATCGACTGGCTCGAGGTGAGCGGTCCTCAGGGCCTCGCCGGCGAGCCGAACGCCCAGCGCGAGCGGATCTTCGTCTGTGACCCCGTCGTCGACGGCGAAGAGGAGTGCGGCCGCCAGATCCTCGCGACCTTCGGCCGCCGCGCCTACCGTCGCGAGGTCACCGACGGCGAGCTCGATCGTCTGATGGCCCTGCTCACCGAGGCGCAGGCCGCCGGCGGATCCTTCGATGACGGCCTCAAGCTCGCGCTGCGGGCGATCCTCGTCTCGCCCCACTTCATCTTCCGGGTCGAGCTCGACCCCGATCCGAAGTCGCTCAAGCCCCACCCGCTGACCGACTACGAGTTCGCCACCCGCCTCTCGTACTTCCTCTGGAGCACGATGCCCGACGACGAGCTGCTCGATCTGGCCGCCTCCGGCGAGCTCAGCGATCCGCTGGTGGTCGAGGAGCAGGTGATGCGGATGATCGAGGACCCGAAGGCGCGGGCGCTGGTCGACAACTTCGCCGGGCAGTGGTTCCTCATCCGAGCGGTCACCGACGCCTTCCACGACGAGCAGACCTTCCCGGCGTGGACCGATGAGCTGCGGATGGCGATGCTCGGCGAGATGCAGCGCTTCACGGCGACCTTCTTCGAGGGCGACCGGAGCATGCTGGAGCTGCTCAGCGCCAAGGAGACCTACGTCAACGAGGTCCTCGCCGCCCACTACGGGATCGACGGGGTCCAGGGCGAGGAGTTCGTCCCCGTCAGCCTCGACGGCATCCCGCGCCAGGGCATCCTGACCCAGGCGGGGCTCCTCAGCGTCCTCGCCCACGCCGACCACACCTCGGTGGTCAAGCGCGGCAAGTTCCTGATGGAGAACGTCCTCTGCTTGGTGCCGCCGCCCATCCCGGACGGACTCGACATCCCGGAGCTCGAACCGCCAGAGCCCGGCGCGACCCAGCGCGAGGTGCTGGAGAAGCACCGCGAAGACCCGATCTGCGCCGGCTGTCACAACATCATGGACCCGCTCGGCTTTGGCCTCGAGCACTACGACGCGATCGGCACCTACCGCGAGCTCGACAACGGCGCGCCGGTCGACGCCAGCGGCACCATCCCCTCGGGCGGCGCCTTCACCAACGGCGTCGAGATGTCCTCCCTCCTCAGCCAGGAGCAGGGCTTCGTCGAGTGCATGGTCCGCAAGACCTTCATCTACAGCCTCGGCCGCAGCGTCACGCTCGGCGACGCCCCCTACATCGACGAGGTCGTCGCCGACTTTGAGATGAGCGACTACCGATTCGCCGACCTCGTGGTCGCCCTGGCCACGAGCGATGTCTTCCGCTCCCGCCGGGGAGAGCCGGACTAACCCTGAGCCCGCCTCAGCCTGCACACCCTGCACTTAGGAGCTCATTCAAGATGCCACGTCCCTTCAGACTCTCCCGTCGCGCCATGCTCGGAGGCGCCGGTGCCCTCCTCGCCCTCCCCTGGCTCGAGGCCATGTCGCCCGCGGGCCGCAACGCCCGCGCGGCCGACGAGGTCGCCCTCCGCTTCCTCGCCTGGTACGTCCCCAACGGCATGCACATGCAGTCGTGGACGCCGCAGAACCTCGGCGCGAACTACGATCTGCCGATGATCCTAGAGCCGCTCGCGCCGGTCCAGGCCGACGTCTCGGTCCTCACCGGCCTCGCCAACCTCCCGGCCAAGCCCGAGGGTCCCGGAGACCACGCCGGCGGCACCTCGGCCTTCCTGACCGCGACCCACGTCAAGAAGTCCGAGTCCGACATCCTCAACAACATCTCGATGGATCAGGTCCTCGCCAACGCGATCGGCGACAAGACCCAGCACGCCTCGCTCCAGCTCGGGATCGAGGGCGGCGGCAACATCGGCAACTGCGACTCGGGCTACTCCTGCGCCTACACCCGCAACATCTCCTGGGCCAACCCGACGACGCCGATGCCCAAGCTGACCGCGCCGCAGGTCGTCTTTGACCTCCTCTTCGCCGGCTTCGACCCGGAGGCGACCGCCGAGGAGCTCGAGGCCAGGCGGACGCAGCGGCTGAGCGTCCTCGACTACGCGCTCGACGACATCAATTCCCTGCGGGTAAAGCTCGGCAAGACCGACCAGGCGAAGCTCGACCAGTACCTGACCGGCGTCAACGAGCTCGAGAAGCGGATCAACGACGAGGCGATCGCCCCGGTCTGCGAGCTGCCGCCGAACTGGAACGGCGACTACGACAACTTCCCGGAGCACGTCGATCTGATGATCGACATCATGGTCCTGGCCATGCAGTGCGACATGAGCCGGGTCATCACGTTCATGTTCCAAAACGCCGGCGCCTACCGGGACTACGCGTTTATCGGCGCCCCTGGGTCGCACCACGAGACCTCGCACCACATGAGCCTCCAGGCGAACTACGACAAGCTGGAGATCATCGACCAGTGGGAGGTGCTCCAGTTCACCAAGCTCCTCCAGCGGATGAAGGACACGCCCGACACCGAGGATTCGAACCTCCTCGACAACTCGCTCGTCTTCTTCTCCTCCGAGATCTCAGACGGCAACGCCCACAACCACAACAACCTGCCGGTGCTCCTCGCGGGCTCTGCGGGGGGGGCCGTCGAGGCAGGGCGTCACCTGAGCTTCCCGGACGAGCCGCCGATCGCCAACCTCTTCACGACGATCCTGAACACCCTCGGCGTCGCGAACGACAAATTCGGCGACGACGGCACGGGACCGCTCTCCCTCGCCTAGCGGCGTGTAGAGACACGATCGGCCCCTCTTCCCGACCGGGAGAGGGGCCTCGCTATGTCGAGCATCGTCCCCGCAGAGGCCGACGAACGACGGGACCTGCGAGCCCGCTCTGGCCCGCCGCCGCTCCGCTGCTAGGGCAGCGGAGTCCAGACACCGTCGGTCGACGGCGGCTCCCCCAGGGCGTAGACCCGCGCCGGTGTGAGCGAGGCGATGTCCTCGGTGCCGACCCGCTTGGTCAGGTCCCAGCCGACGATGTTCGTCCGCACTTCGCCGGTGCTGAGGTCGAAGTCGAGCTCCCCGCTGACACCGCGGAGATCGACGTTTCCGCCGATCGCGAGGGTGTCGACGGTCGCCTTGATGAAGCTCAGATCGGAGCCGAACGAGATCGCCGTGCCGCCCTTGTCGACGAGCCTGGAGATCCCGGCGGAGATGTCCGCGCCGCTGATCTCCGCCTCGCCGACCGTCGCCATCGCGAACATCACGACCATCGTCGCGTCGTAGCTGAGCGATGAGCTCGTCACCGCGTCCTGCTCGTCAAAGCGGATCTTGTAGCGGATGTTGTAGAAGCCGAAGTTCTCGGTGTCCTGGATGACCGGCGCGGTCCCCTCGACGAGCGGGATCAGGGTCTCCCGCAGCGGACCCGAGGTGATCTGGTTGACCGCGTCCTCCATCACCGGCACCGCGCCGTGGGAGAGGATGAAGCGCGGCAGGGGCTGGCCCGGCGTCAGCTCGCCCCAGGTCTTCACGTAGGCGCCGATCAGCTGGGCGATCTCGCTGGTTCCGATCAGGACAAGGGCGTCCGGGCTCTCCTGAAACGCCCCCGCGATCGCGCTGCCGTAGGCGCTGAGCAGCTCCTCCTCGCTCGCGAAGGAGGTCGGGTCGGCGTAGCGATAGGTCGTCACCTTGCTGGCGCCCGAGAGCAGCGCCGGGACGATGTCGTCGGCGAGTCCGTTACCGTAGGTGTCGTCCTTGCTCAGGATGACGATGTTCTCCGGCTTCGGATCGAGGTCGAGGAGGAGCCTGTCGCGGAGCGCCGAGGCCTGGTAGACGTCGCTCGGGATGGTCCGCCAGACCAGGCCCTTGTCGTCGAGGTCGGTGATCATCTTGTTCGAGCCCGTCGGCGAGATCAGGAGGGTCCCGCCGGGGATCGTCACCTCTTCGGCGACATGCAGCACCTCTTCGCTGAAGGTCGGGCCGATGATCGCCGGCGCGCCGACCTCTTCGACCAGGTGCCTCGCCGCGGTGACGGCGAGCTCGGACTGGCCCTGATCGTCGCAGGCGATCCAGGCGACCTTGCGCCCGCCGGGGAGCAACGTCGTGTCGTTGAAGTCGTCGATCGCGAGCTCGACCGCGTTCTGGAGCGGGACCGTGATCGCGTCGTAGGGCGGCGAGACCGGGATCAGCGAGCCGATGAAGACGACCTTGTCGCGGCTGACCCCCTCCGGCCAGACGACGCTCGTGCACTCGTCGGTGAGGGCCGAGATGCAGGTCGAGGAGGTCCCGCAGAGGAAGTCATCGCCGAACGCGTCGGCGCAGACTTGGTGCGAGTCGCAGGCCGGGAACTCATCGGCGGTGACGCAGGTCTGCTCCGCGGAGCAGGCGAGCGGCTCGTCCGCGCCCGCACAGTCCGCGTGGGTCCGGCACTCCGGGAAGTCGACGATAAGCGAGCACGAGAGCCCCGCTACGGCCCCTGCGGCGATGAGGCCCGGGGCGAGGCGGGTGACGAGACGTGCGAGGTTTGGATAGGTCATCGTGTCGTCCAGTCCTTAGAATCGACCGCCGAGGGCGACGCCGACGACCTCTCGGCCGACGACCGGGGCGACGGTGCGCCTCCGCGCCTGGACGTCGGCCTTCGCGGCCTTGCGCCCGCGCAGCGAGGTGATGACGAGGGCCAGGCCGGTCGCCGCCAAGACTCCGCCGGAGATGAACAGGACGTCGGCGATCGTCGCGTTGGTCTGGCCGGTCTTGATCAGATCCTGGCGCGGCCTGAAGTTGTCGGTCAACTCGAGCTCGTTGGACTTCGAGAGGGCCATCCCGCCGAAGACCCCGCCGCCGATCAAGGCCGCGCCGCCGACCCCGAGGAGCGTGTAGCCGGCGATCCGCAGGCCCCTGCCCTTCTTCGGCGCGGGCTCCGGATCGGGCTCGGGGGGAGGCACGCGCTCGGGCTCGGGCTCGGGCTCGGGCTCCGGCTCCGGCTCCGCCCGCTTGTTGGTCTCAGTCAGGACTGCGCGGAGGATCTGAAGCCGCTCCAGCGCCGTGCCACGCGAGTCGAGGTCGACCCCAGGCTCCTTGATGAAGCGCTCGTAGTAGGCGACGGACTCCTCTAGGTTGCCGGCCTCTTCGTAGACCCGACCGATGTTGAAGAGGTAGTTCGGGTTCGGATCGACCGCGTAGGCGCGGTTGAAGAACTCGACCGCGCCAGCGTAGTCCTCGGCCTGGAAGCGCTCTAGGGCCTGCTGACGGAGCTCCTCGGGGGTCTCGGCAGCGCTCTCCGCTCCGCCCTCGCCGGCCTCGCCGGCCTCGCCCGCCTCGCCCGCCCCGTCCTCGACGAGCGGTCGATCCGCTGGGACGACCGCCGCAGCCGCGGGCGCGGCGTGGACACCCTGAGGGGTTAGCGAGGCGACACAGAGCGTCACCGCGGCGAGGATGATCGTGGGGTTGAATCGGGCTTGGCTGCTCACGTGTCTCCGACAGGCAGGAAGATCCCGCCACCCTTGTCTTTCTTGTCCGGCAGGAAGAGCCCGCCGTCGTCGCCGTCCTTTGGCTTCTCACCCGCGGTCGGGTCGAGCGGCGGAGTATCACCGCTCTCCCCTGCCGAGCTCGCCGCGGCGCCGCCGCTCTCGCCCTCGACCTTCGGCCGCCCCGCCCCGCCCTTCCGCACCCGCCGCATGCTGATCTGGAAGGGGTCGTTCTTGTCAGCCTTGATCGCGATCGAGGACTCCCAGGTCTCGTAGAGGCGAGCCTCCATCCGCACCGTGTGGGTGCCGACCGGGAGCTGCCCTGAGTAGGGGGTCTTTCCGTAGGAGGTGCCGTCGATGTAGAGATCCGCGGTCGGGTTCGAGGTGATGATCACCGAGCCCACACCGGCCGCGGACTCCACAGAGGTGTCCTCGGCCGTGAGCCGGGTCAGGGCCTCGCGAGCCTCGGCGTTCGAGGGGTCGCGGGCGAGGACATCCTTGAAGGTCGCGAGCGCTGCGCCGCTGTTGCCCTCGCCCTCGAGCTTGCGCGCGGTCGAGATCAGCTGGCCGACGATCAAGAGCTCCCGGATCCGCTCGGCGCGGGCCTGCTCTGCGGGATAGGCGTTGATGTAGGCCTTGGTCGCGTCGAGCTCCCGTGTCGCGGCGCGGAAGTCCCCCTCCGTGATCGCAGCCTCGGCTCTGTCGAGCGAGGTCCGGACCGTCGCCTCGTCCATCGTCTGGACCTCGGGCTGCGGAGTCTTGTCGCCGCCGAGGTACATGTAGGCGATCCCTGCGCCGAGGAGGAGCGCAAAGCTCGCCCCCAGGAGGATCACGCCGCTGCGTCCCCGCTTGGGCGGATCGCTGACCGTGACCGCGGAGGTGCCCGCCTGGTGCGGAACGTAGGCCCGTGACGGCAGGGCTGAGGTCGAGGCCTCGATCCCCGCGTCGAGGAGCGCCGTCGTGCTCTCGCGGAGCGTCGGCATCGACGAGTCGCCCGGATCGATCTCCCCGAGCGTCCCGGTCGCGCCTGGACCGGCGATCCCCTCGCCCGTCACCGTCTCGTCGGCGCGGTCGTCCTCCTCATCCTCATCTGGTTCATGGACCAGGATCGGCTTCGGCGGCCCCTTGCCTCCGCCCATCGGCGAGCCCTGGATCGTCGGCCAGCTTCCGACGGGCGGCGGCCCCGGCAGATGCGCTGCGGCGCCTTCGATCCCGAGGCCGACCATCGTCTCCCCGCTCGCCTCGACGCCCGCCAGGTGGAGGTCGCTCTCCTCCGCCTTTGGCAGGCGAAAGAGCGCCGCCGGGACGCAGTCGATCAGGTCTTCGACCATCTCGTTCGCGTCCTCCGGGCGTTGATCCGGGCTCTTCTCGAGGCAGTCGTGGACCAGCCGGATCAGGTGGACCGGGATCCTGTGCTGAACCGGGAGAATCTCCCCGAGCGGCAGCGGCGGCTCGTGGACGTGCTTGTAGAGGAGCGTCGCGTTGTGCTCGCCCTCGAAGGGCATACGCCCCGAGATCATGTTGTAGAACATCACCCCGAGCGCGTAGACGTCGACCCGGAGATCGACGTCCTCGCCCTTGATCTGCTCCGGCGCGAGGAAGCCGGCGGTGCCGACCAGGTCGTGCTGCTCGGTGACCTTGACCTCGCCCTCCTTGAGCTTGGCCAGGCCGAAGTCGAGGATCTTGACGAAGTTCGCCCCGCTCTCGCGGACGCAGAGCATGATGTTCGCCGGGTTGAGATCGCGGTGCATCAGCCCGCGCGAGTGGGCATAGCCGATGCCCTTGAGGATCTGGCCCGCGATCGGCACGAACTCCTCGAGGCTCAGCCGCTTCTTGCGGTTGATGTAGCTCTTGAGGAGCTCGCCCTCGATGTACTCCATGACCATGTACGCCCGGCCGTCGTGGTGGCCGAAGTCGTAGAGGTCGACGATGTTTGGGTGCTGGAGGCCACTAAGGCGCTCCACCTCCCGATCAAACCGCGCGAGGATCTCGGTGTTGCCGACCCAATTAGGGGCGAGGATCTTGATGACGACCTCGCCTCCCTTCTCGGTGTCGTCCGCGAGATAGACGACACCAACGCCGCCGCGACCGATCAACCGGTTGATCCTGTAGCGATCACCGACCAGCGCCCCAACCATGGGATCGTTTGCTGTCATGGGACCGGACGCCTTGTGGGAGCGCGACATTTGCCGGGGGATTGTAGCCTCAGCTATCGCAGATGTCTCCCATTCGACCGTTCCTGCGTGGGGACATTCTTTGCGCAAGACGACCCGCGGCGGCCGCCGATCGGGGCTCGGACGGTCGAGCTCGATCGGCGGACCGGGCCCGTTCACGACTCCCAGTAAACGCTGTCAACCGGGCGCCCTCGACAGGGGCAGGCCGCCAGCGGCTGAGGAGGCCGCATCGCTGTGAGCAAGCGCCGGGTCGCGAGACCCGGCCGCGATCACATCAGCTTGCCGCCCTGCTCCTTGCAGGCGGCCTCGTTCTCGACGGTGAGCCAGCCCTTGCCGGAGCAGGTGTTCTGCCCGCCGCAGTTGTGATCGACCTTGCCGCCAGGGCCCTTGGTCAGACACTCGGAGAGGCCCTTGCAGGTGTTGACGCCCAGGCACTTCACGCCGCTGCTGGCCCGCTGCTGCGGCAGATCGGGGCAGGAGACGTCCGCGTGTTGGGTCTTCGACCCGCTACAGGCCGCGAGAAAGAGGGACGCGACCGAGGTCGCCATCATCTTGCCGTCGAACTTCATTCCCCTGCTCCATCCTCGGACGCCGCTTCGTCCGTCGCTGGCTCCTCTGCCGCCTCGCCGGCCTCCTCGGCCTCGCCGGCCTCCTCGGCCTCGCCGGGCTCCGCGGCCTCGCCGGCCTCCTCGGCCTCGCCCGGACCGTCGATCGACGACATCGGCGCATCCCCGGCCAGGCGGGTGTTGGGGCACTCTCCGGTCCAGTTGCGCCAGTTGATGTCGGCGTCGATGATCATGTCATCGGGCTTCTCCGCCCACTTGTCGCGGGTGTCGTTGAGCGCCGTCCGGTAGAAGAGGAGCAGGCGGTCGTCCTGGATCACGTAGGCCTCCGGATCGACGCTGATCTTGTTCCCCTTGGCCATCGCGTAGGCGCACCAGCCCCCGTAGGCAGGCTCGTAGTGGCGCGGCGCGGCCAGGAACCGGTCGCGGTTCTCCGCCGTGACGAAACGATAGGTGACCCCCTCGTAGGTCGCAAAGATCGTCGGATCTCCGGCCTTGGGGGCGCCGCCACCCTCCGGGAAGTACGAGACGGGGTCGTACCCCTCGATCGCGAGACTCTCCCGGGAAAGGTTGTAATCAGGGAGCGCCGGGCGCTGTTCCAGCGCCTTCTCGGTCTCAGCGCCCCCTGCGAGCTTTGGGCCGCATCCGCCGAGCAAGAGCGCTGCGGTGGCGAGCCAGACGATCGTCCTTGGCATGCATGTCTCCACGTAATCGGTCGGTCGGACGTTACTACGGATTTGCCGACGCCCCGGATCACCCGGCAAAGAGCCCGTCGCGGAGCCAGCGGAGGACCCAGCCGACCACGCGCGTCGGCTCGAGCTCGGGCTCCGCGGCGAGAGCTGCGTCGAGCGCGCCCGCCAACGGAGCGCCTTCGCAGAGCGCCTGGAGGACCGCGGCCTCGGCCTCGCTGACGCTCCGGCGAAAGACCTCAAAACCTCGGCGCCAAAGGAGGGATCCTGCGATCACGCCGCTCGCTTGCGCCGCCCGAGCGGCGGCCCAGCCCTCGCTCGCCGGCTCACCACGCTCGCGGCAGGCCCAGAGAGGCCCTAGGTCGACCCCCCCACCCAGCACCCGCAGGGCCGGTATCGGCGCGAGGCGCAGCGAAGGCCACGCCTCCGGCGGGCGCTCCTCCAGGGCCGAGGGCGTGAGCACGGGGCCCGGCGGATCGGCAGCGTCGAGCAGCTCGGCCATCGCCCGCTCACAGCGGGCGAGGTCGACGATCCAGGGATCCTCCGCGGCCCAGGCCGTCGTCCTGAGCACCGGCGGAAGGCCGGCCCCGACGCGGCCGAGATCGGGATGCTCCGAGGGCGCCGCCGCGATCACCCGCGCGGCGAGGCGGTCAAAGTCCTCCTCGCCGAGGAGCCAGAGCAGGGTCGGGAAGATCTCTGCCAGCGCCCCGCGGAGCCGCCAGATCGACGACTGGGCGTAGACGTCGATCCGAGCGCCGAGGGGGAAGCGCTCGGTCTCGGCGATGAGCGCCGCCAGGGAGCGAGCGAGCTCAGGCCTGTCGCGCCTGACGGCTGCGCTGCCGCCTGGGGTCGTCATCGCCGTCCACAGCGCCCGCTGAGCGGCGGTCAACGAGCGATCGTCCGCGTCTCCTGGCTCCGAAGGCAGAGCGCTGGTGTCCTCTGACAATGTCGACAATGTCGACCATGTCGACCGCGGCGACGAGGGCGAGCGAGCGGGGGCGACCATCGAGCCTCCGGCCACGGGGGTGCCCTCTCCCGGCGCTCGCTCGCCGAGCTGCTCCGCCGCCCGCTCTGCGATCCTCTCGCCGAGCTGCGCTGCGCCCCGCGCCTCCCCTGCTTCTCCCCCCAGCTCTGCCGCCCGCGCTGCGACCCGCTCTGCGACCCGTCCTGCGACAGGATCTATCCTGAGAGACAGGCCAAAGATCGCCTCTGCTCGCGCGCTCGCCTCGCGCTGCTCCGCCCGCAGGAGCTCCCACGGCGGCACTCCCTCGTCCCACTCGACGAGCGAAGACACCGGCCCGTAGCGCCGCAGCGCGGCCTCGAAGAGCGCCCAGACCTCGGGCATCACGGAGCCGCAGTGATCGTCAAAGCGATAGGCTCCGCGATCGCTATGACGGGCGAGGTGAAACTGCCAGACCCGATCCGCTGGGATCGCGCGGAGATACTCGTCCGGCTCAAAGCCGTGGTTGTGGGCGGAGACCAGGACGTTGTTGAGGTCGAGGAGGATCCGAGAGTCCGCCCGGCGTGCGACCTCCGCGAGGAATTCCCACTCTGGGATCGAGTCTGTGCGAAAGGTCAGGTAGCTCGACACGTTCTCCAGGAGGATCCGGCGGCCGAGCGCCTCCTGGACCGCGTCGACGTGGCGAACGACACGGTCCAGCGCGGCCTCCGTGAGCGGCAGCGGCAGCAGCTCGTGGCTGTAGAGCCCGCCTAAGTGGCCCCAGCAGAGGTGATCCGAGACCCAGGCCGGCTCGATCCGATCGCTGAGCTCGCGCAGCCGCCGAAGGTAGTCGGCCGAGGGCGGCTCGGGCGAGCCGATCCCGAGCGAGACCCCGTGGAGCACGACCGGCATGTCCGCCCGAACGCGCTCGAGCACCGCAAGCGGACGCCCCCCGTCGCCGAAGAAATTCTCGCTGATCACCTCGACCCAGTCGACGTCGAGCTCGCCGCGGAGCGCTCGACCGTAGTGTCGCCGGCGGAGTCCGACACCGTGGCCGAGGTAGGGGCGCGAGGCGGGCATGGGCCTGCCAATGCTGGGCGATCCTCGGACAGGCCGCCACCCTGTCCTCGCCGGCGATATCGGGAGCGCTCGAGGAGGCGCTTGAGCGCCTGGTTGCCGGGCCCTGTGTCGACCGCTATGGTCGCGCGCTGGCGCCTCCGGAGCCCCCATGAACTACCGTCACGCCTTCCATGCGGGGAACCCCGGCGATGTCCTAAAGCACCTCGTCCTCGTTCTCCTGCTCGATCACCTCCGGCGCAAGGACTCCCCCTTCGCCTACCTCGAGACCCACGCCGGCCGCGGCCTCTACGATCTCGCCGCGGACGCGGCCAGCCGCACCGGCGAGCACGAGTCCGGGATCCGCCGGCTCTGGGGCGAGCCCCCAGGCTCACCGGCGCTCGCCCGCTACCTCGAGATCATCGCCCGCTTCAACGACGGTGGTCGGGACGGCGGCGACGGAGACCGAGACCGGGGCCGAGGTAGGCCGAGCGACGCCGCGGCGACGTCGCTGCGGCACTATCCAGGATCACCCACCTTCGCCCAAGCGCTGCTGCGGGCGGACGATCGCATGACCCTCTGCGAGCTCCACCCCGAGGAGCACCAGGCGCTGCGTCGGCAGGTCGGCGATGACCCTCGTGTCGGCGTCCACCGCCTCGACGGCTACAACGGGCTCAAGGCCTTCCTGCCGCCGAAGGAGCGTCGCGGCCTGGTCCTCATCGATCCTCCCTATGAGCGGCCAGACGAGTACGACGCCCTCGTCCGCGGCCTCCAGCTCGCGCACCGCCGCTTCCCCGCGGGGATCCTCGCCGCTTGGTATCCGGTCAAGCGGAGCGCTCCGCTGCGCGCCTTTGAGGCCTCGCTCGCCGCCGCCGGGATCCCGAAGATCCTCCGCGTCGAGCTGTCGACGAGAGCCGACCTCGATCCGAAGGCCGCCGATCCGGACACGCCGGAGCGGATGGTCGGCTCGCGCCTCGTCATCGTCAACCCGCCGTGGCGCCTCGACGAGTCGCTCCGAGCCGCGCTGCCGGGGCTCGCGAGACGTCTCGCGAGCGATGAGCAAGGCGGCCGCTGGCGGGTCGACTGGCTCGTCGCCGAACGTCCCGCGGACGCGACCGGCAGCTCCGCTCACGCCGGCAGCTCCGCTCGCGCCGGCAAGCGTCGACGCCACCGCTAGCGCCCACGCCCCTCCGTCCTCTGGAGACCGCCCCGGCCCTGCGTCGACGATCTCGACGGTCGGTTGAGCCCCGGCACTGCGCTCTGCCGAAGCCGCGAAGGCCGACGATCGCGGCGCGAGCATAGGCGACGTTCACCACCGCCACCTCGGGGCTGGCGGGCGACGAGGGCTGGAGAACGCGCGGGACTCTTGCCGCGGGCTGCTACAGCGGACAGAGCCGCAGGTGCAGCACCGGCGTGTACGGCGTGTCCTTGTTCTTGACCAGGATCGGCTCGATCTCGGTGTGGATGACGAAGCCCTGTTCGTCGCCAGCGTCGCTGACCCAAGGCGCGAGCAGCGAGGGCGAGATCGGCGTGCTCGTGGCCACCGGATGCTCCCCACCGATGAGCTGGTCGAGGCTGATCGTCGCCGCCTCGAGGCTCCCCGCCGCGGGACCGTAGCCGCTCGACCAGGGCAGGCCGACCCCCTCGATCTTGCGGCTCGTCCAGCTCGAGTCCCCCTCCGCGGCCGGCATCGCGGCCTTGTCTCCGGGGACCCAGACATCCGCGTAGTCCACGACCCCGACCCGGAAGAGGACGTCGCTGCGGGTGTTCGACCACCACGGGACGATCGTCAGGGAAGCCTCTGCGATCCCCATCCCAGGGTAGCCCTGCAGCGCCTGATGGACGCCGAAGCGCACGAGGTACTCCCCGCGCGAATCACCGCTGCGACCGATGACCGTGTACTTCGTCACCTCGGCGCCGAAGTTGAGGATGTCACAGGGCTGATCCTGATTGACGAGCGTGAAGTTCGAGTCGGTCCAGGTGCACAGCGCGCCCGCGCTGGTGACGACGTAGGTGTTCTCCGTAGGCACCAGCTCGACGTCGACGCTGACCTCGTCTGGACAGGAGAGCGCCGGCTCCTCGCCGGTCGACGTCCCGTCGCTCTCGCCGGTCGACGCTTCGGTGGCGACGCCCGTGCTCTCGGCCCCGGTGCCATCCGTCGTCGCCGTCGTCGCCGTCGTCGCCGTCGTCGCCGTCGTCGCCGTCGACGTCGACGTCGTCGTGCCCGAGGCAGAGGCGCCGCTCGACTCCGAGCCGTAGGAGGTGAGGGTCGCCGAAGAGCCGAGGCTCGCCTCGGTCGTGCCCGCCGAAGCCGCGCTCGCGTCGCTGCTCTCGCTCTCGTCGAAGCCCGGGTTCCCGAGCACACAGCCGAGGAGGCTGGCCCCGAGAATACCGGCGAGCACGTGCCCCCCGAGGAGGCTCACCGAACACAGCGCAGGAGACCCAGACATCCTAGGCCATGACGATATCAGCCGAGGAGCGTCTCAGCGAGCGAGGCCCGCGGCGAGCTCCCGGATCTTGGCGGCGAGCGCCTCGGGTCCGGCCTTCCCCGCCTCGACCAACGCCGAGCCGACGATGACGCCGTCCGCGTGGCCGGCGAGCGCGTGCACCTGCTGAGCGTCGCGTACGCCGAAGCCGACGGCCACGGGGATCCCGGCGCGCTCGCGGAGCGCAGCGAGCTGAGCGTGGAGCCCAGGGTCCGTGACGTCGAGCTTGGTCCCGGTGACGCCGGTCAGGCTGACCGCGTAGACAAAGCCGGTCGTCACCTCCAGGACCCGCCCTATCCGCGCCTCGGTGCTCGTCGGCGCGCACAGGCCGATCCAGTCGAGGCCGGCGGCGCGCGCAGGATCCCGCAGGATCCCGCAGTGCTCGGGCGGCAGGTCGACGACCAGGAGGCCGTCGACGCCGGCCGCGACCAGCGACTGACACAGATCCGCGGGTTCGCGGCGGAGGAGCGGGTTTGCGTAGCCGAAGAGGACGACGGGCAGATCGAAGCGCTCGCGCACCGCCGCCGCGATCTCGAGGCTGCCCTCGAGCGTCGCCCCTGCGGCGAGCGCCCGTCCCATCGCCTCCTGGATCGTCGGCCCATCGGCGGCCGGATCCGAGAAGGGCACGCCGAGCTCGAGCACGTCGAGGCCGGCCTCGCAGGCGGCGAAGATCCGGGCGAGCGACCCCTCGCGGTCGGGATCGAAGGCGGTGAGGTAGCCGACGAGCGCCGCCCGTCCCTCGTCTCGGCAGGCCTTGAAGCGCTGGCCGATCCGCGTCGCGCCTGCGTCCAGAGGAGCGCTCTCGGTGGAAGAATTCACGGCAACATCCCCTCGCCGACCATCGCCTCAGCGCCCTGGTCACGGACCTTCATCACGGTGTGCATGTCCTTGTCGCCGCGGCCCGAGAGGTTGACCATGATCACCGGATCGCGGCCGAGCTTGGCCCGAAGCTCCCCTGCGATCCGCGGCAGAGCGGCGAGCGCGTGCGAGGTCTCGAGCGCCGGGATAATCCCCTCGGTGCGGGCGAGCAGCTCCATCGCCTCGAGCGCCTCCGTGTCGCCGACGCCGAGGTAGCGCGCGCGACCGGTCGCCCGCAGATGGGCGTGCTCGGGGCCGATCCCCGGGTAGTCGAGCCCCGCCGAGATCGAGTGGGCCTCCTGGAGCTGGCCGTCGACGGACTGGAGGACGAGGCTGCGCATCCCGTGATAGACGCCGAGCGCCCCCTCGGCCATCGTCGCCGCATGACGACCGCTGGCGATCCCCTCGCCGGTCGCCTCGACGCCGATGAGCTCGACCGAGGGATCGCCGACGAACGCGGTGAAGATCCCCATCGCGTTAGAGCCACCGCCGACGCAGGCCACAACGGCGTCCGGCAGAGCGCCGAACTTGCTCAGCGCCTGCTCGCGGGCCTCTTCGCCGATCACCCGCTGGAGCTCGCGGACCATCAGCGGATAGGGATCCGGGCCCATCACGGAGCCGATCACGTAGTGGGTGTCGCGGACGTTCGCGACCCAGTCGCGCAGGGCCCCGTTGATCGCGTCCTTGAGGGTCGCCGAGCCGCTGTGGACCGGCCGCACCTCGGTGCCCAGGAGGCGCATGCGGACGACGTTGAGCGCCTGCCTCGCGACGTCCTCCGCCCCCATGTAGACCACGCAGGGCAGGCCGAAGTAGGCGCAGGCCGTCGCCGTCGCGACGCCGTGCTGACCCGCGCCTGTCTCGGCGATGATCCGGGTCTTGCCGAGGCGCTTGGCCAGGAGCACCTGACCGATGCAGTTGTTGATCTTGTGGGCGCCGGTGTGACAGAGGTCCTCGCGCTTGAGCAGGAGCTGCGCGGCGCCGACGGACTTCGCCAGGCGCGGGGCCTCGGTCAACGCGGTCGGGCGGCCGACGTAGTCGCGGAGGATCGTCCGGTAGCTGTCCTGAAAGTCAGGATCGGCCCAGGCTTTGGGCCACTCGCGGGCGAGCTCTTCGACCGCCGGCATCAGGGTCTCTGCGACGTAGCGGCCGCCGAACTCACCGAAGTCGGCGAGCAAGGGCGGCGCGCCGCTGGGGCTTGGAGCGGACATCGTCGCTATTAGAGCCCCACGCGGCGACAGATGTCGACCAGGGCGGCGATCTTGTCGCGGTCCTTCTCGCCACGACGCGCGCCCTCGCGCTCCGATCCGCTCGCGACATCGAGCCCCGCAGGGCCGACCGCCGCGAGCGCGGCAGCTGCGTTTGCGGTCGTGATCCCCCCCGCGAGCCAGACCTCATGGGGCGCGAGCTGCTCCCGCGCCGCCCGGGCCCAGACCCAGTCAGTCGTCACCCCTGCCCCGCCGAAGCCGGCGACCGCGGCGTCGAGGAGGATCCGCGCCGGCGGCGGATCCGGCACCCGCAGCGAGCCTAGCTCCGGCGTCCCGCGGATCACCCAAATGTAGGGGATCCCGAGCCCCGCGTAGTCCTCGATCGGCCGCTCCCCGTGGGGCTGGATCATGTCGAGCTCCAGGCGCCCCGCGAGGCTGCGCACCTCCTTCGCCGGAAGATCGACGAACACGCCGATCTTCTCGGGGCCCTCGGCAGGCCAGCCGCGCACCAGCGCCTCGGCGTTCTCCAAGGAGAGATGCCGCCGCGATCCCGACCAAAGGTTGAGGCCGATCGCGTCGACGCCGAGGGCCGCGCAGAGGTCGACGTCCTCCGCCCGCGTGACGCCGCAGACCTTGAGCGCAGGGTGGCGGGGAGGGAGGAGGACCATCGGCGGCGATCATGACACAGTGCGCCCTTCCCACGCTATTCGGCCAAGGCTGCTCCGCCCGAGCAAACGCCGATCGTGACCCTCGGCGAGCGAAGCCGCGCGCACTTTTCTTGACGCAACCGCGATGTCTCAGGCGTACTCACCGACGCATGTTCTTCTGCGTTGAAAACCTCGGGCCGATCCGCGAGGCAGAGGTGGACCTCTCGAAGGACCTGATCGTCCTCACAGGCCCGAACAACACCGGGAAGACGTATCTCGCCTGGGCTGTCTACGCGCTCGACAAGTTCCAGCTTCGCGACACGCTCCCAGGTGTTGCCGAGTTGGTCGACGATCTTCTGGCGCGACCGCAGGACGAACACAGCCTGGCCCCCGTCCTGGAGCACCCGGACTTCCTCCGAAATTTCGGAGAACAGTGCGCCCGCTCACTCGCTGGGGAGTTCGGCGCCCCGAAGGAAGACTTCGCGAAGACCCTAGTGAAGCTCCAACAGGATGTCCACCGGCTGAGAGACTCCAGCCATGGAGTCCGGATGTCGTCGTTCAGCCCGCGTCTACAAGGAACATTCTTACCGATCTTGAACTTCTCTTATCAGAAAGTGTTCCTTGAGGCATTTCTCATGGAAGAAGGCACACTTCTGCGTGGATCTGAGACGACACAACTATCCTGGACAGATGACGCGGACAATCTCCGCCGTTGGATCACACGGGGACTGCTAGGGCACATCCACGGACTCATCCGGGAGAGCCGCCGAAGCGAGATCTTTCCAGTCGAGCGCTTGGCGATCAACACCTTCTCGAAGGAGCTAGCATCGCAACGAACGATGCTGACCGATGAACTCCGCAGCCTCGTCGAACAGGGCGACGGAGCTCAGGTGATGGATGAGGTCACTCGACGGGTCGATCGCTACCCTACGGCGATCAAGGACGCGCTCTACGCGGCGACTAGACTAGAGTCCACCGCTGGAAAAGAGTCGACCCTCGCCGATCTCGCCGATGAGCTCGAGTCGACCATCCTCGGCGGCCGCGTCAGCGTCAGCGAGCACAACGTCCTCGAGTTCAGTCCTGCAGGCGCGTCTGGTGCGAAGCTCCGCATCCAACAGACCGCCTCCGTAGTTAAGTCGCTCGCGAGCCTCGTCTTCTACCTACGCCACCGCGCAGAGGAAGACGACCGCCTGATCATCGACGAGCCGGAGCTGAACCTCCACCCGGACAACCAGCGAAAGGTAGCGAGGATCTTGGCCAAGCTGGTCCAGCGGGGGATCAAGCTGATCATCAGCACCCACAGCGACTACCTGATCCGGGAGCTGAACAACCTGATCATGCTCTCGCAGGACAGCGAGGAGGCACGACGAGTCGCTGACGAGCTGAGCATCGAGCCGGAGATGACGCTCCGCCCAGAGCAGCTCGGCGTCTATCTGTTCGGGCGGGATGGCCTCTGCGAGCAGCTTGAGGTCAGCGAGACCGGCTTTGAGGTCGAGACGATCGATCGAGAGATCCACAGGCTCAACCAAGACGCGCAGATGATCTACTCGCGCCTCTTCCTCGACGGCGAATGAGCCCGACGACCCTCATCCAGCAGCTCTCGCTGCTGATCAGCCAGGAGCAGAAGTGTTGCGACAGTTCGCTCGTCGAGGACGACCCCGGCAGCACTTCGGGACAGACATGTATCACCGGCCTGGGCAAAGGCTTGATCATCAGGCCGACCTGCCCAGCCTTCGCGACGGACGACCAGGGTTCGAGCATCGCCTCCCTGAATCAGCTCCTGTTCCCGCTCTTCTGTACGAAAGTGCCGAAGAGCACGAAGCTCTGCGACTATATCCTCTTCTCGCCTCAGAGCCCCGACTCGCGGCTCGTCGTCCTGCTCTGCGAGCTGAAGTCGGGCAACCCAAGGGGCGCGGTTCACCAGATCCACGGGGGCATGCTCCTCGCGGAGCAGATCATCAACGTAACCCTGCTCCACCTCCGGCCGACCGTGGTGCCCACGATCGAGTATCGCGGGCTCATCCTCTCGAACAAGGGCATAGTCCAGAAGCAGCCGACGCGACCGGGGCGAGGCTACGATTTCATCCCGGACAGGCGAACACACTTGCCTATCGCCCATCTTCGATCGGGCGCAAAGTACCGCGCCGATGCGCTCGGGGCGGCACTCCCGTCTCCCCGCGAACATCTCTCCGATCCGATTCGCTCCTGAGATCGAGCCCTCGCGGGCTCCGCTAGAACGAATCGACGAGCTCGCGGAGCTTGTCGCCGGGGCTCTCCGCCTTCATCAGGTAGGAGCCGACCAGGATCGCGTCGACGCCGGCCTCGGCGAGCTTCTTCGCGTCCTCGACCGAGCTGACGCCGCTCTCGGCGACGTAGGTGAAGCCGGCGGGGACGAGCGAGCGGAGATCGACGCAGAGCTGGAGATCGATCTCAAAGGTCCGCAGGTCGCGGGCGTTGACGCCGATGAGCCGGGCTCCGGCGGCCATCGCCCGATCGACCTCGTGGGCGTCGTGGGTCTCGCAGAGCACCTGCATGCCGAGGTCGTGGGCGAAGCTGATGAGCTGGCGCAGAAGCGGCGCCTCGAGGGCGGCGACGATCAGCAGCACCGCGTCGGCGCCGGTCCGCTTGGCCTCGACGATCTGCCAGCGCTCGAGGATGAAGTCCTTGCACAGGAGCGGCAGGGTGACGGTCTGCCGGACCTCACGGAGGTCCTCCAGCGATCCCTGGAAGTGACGGTCGCAGAGCACCGACATCGCGGTCGCGCCCGCTTCGGCGTAGGCGGTGGCGATCGTCCGCGGATCGGCGTCTTCGCGCAGCGCCCCGGCGCTCGGCGAAGCGCGCTTGAACTCAGCGATGACCGCCGGCCCCGGACGGTGATCACGGAGCGCGCCTATCAGGTCACGGGCAGGCGGCAGACGGGCGCCGAGCTCGGCGAGCTCTTTGTCGCTGAGCGCCGCCGATCGGCCGGCGCGCGCCCCCGAGAGCTCCGCCCGCTTGGCCGCGAGGATCTTGTCGAGATACGTGCCACTCATGACGTCTGCGGTGTACCACGGCTGCAGGCGACGAGGCGCTCCAGGACCGCCATGGCGGCGCCGCTGTCGATCGCCGAGGCGATCTCGGCCGCCTTCTCGGGGAGCCGCGCGAGCGAGCCCTCACCGGCGACCAGGAGGGCGAGCGCGCCGCTCAGCTGGACCGCCGTCCGGTAGGCCCCTCGCTCACCCTCGAGGAGCCGGCGCAGGGCCGCCGCGTTGCCAGTCGCGTCCTCTCCTGCGAGCTCCGCCCAGGGGTGCTCGCTCAGGCCTGCGTCCGCGGGCCGGAGCACGTGGCCCTGGACCTCGCCGTCGCGGTACTCGGCGACCAGGCTCGGACCCTCGGTGCTGAGGTCGTCGATCCCGGCCGCGGCGGCGGCGGTCGGCTCGGCGCCGCGGCGCAGGCCGTGGACGACGAAGACCCGCTCGCTCCCGAGCGCGCCGAGGGCCCCCGCCAGATCGGCGCAGCGGCGCGGATCGTAGACGCCGACCACCTGACGCCGGACCCCGGCGGGGTTGGTCAGGGGGCCGAGCAGGTTGAAGATCGTCCGGATCCCGAGCTCGCGCCGAGGACCGGCGGCGTGGCGCATCGCCGGGTGCAGCGAGGGCGCGAAGAGGAAGCCGACCCCGACCTCGTCGATACAGGCGGCGACCCGCTCGGGCGGCGCCGTGATGTCGACGCCGAGGGCCGCGAGCACGTCGGCGCTGCCACACTTGCTCGAGATCCCGCGGTTGCCATGCTTGGCCGTGCCGACGCCGCAGGCCGCGAGCACCAGCGCCGTCGCGGTCGAGACGTTGCGCCTGGCGATCCCCGAGCCGCCGGTGCCGCAGGTGTCGACCAGCGGCGTGCGGGAGGTCGGGATCGGGATCACAGCCTCGCGCATCGCCGCGGCGGCGCCGACGATCTCCTCCAGGGTCTCGCCCTTCGCCGCGAGGCCGACCAAGAGACCGCCGACCTGGGCCGGGGTCGCGCCGCCGGCCATGATCTCGCGGACGATCGAGGTCATCGCCGCGCGGCTGAGGTCCTCGCCGCGGACGACCTGGGCGACGCCCGATCGGATCGCTGCGTTCGTCTCTCCGCTCATGTCCCCTGCCCTTCGCTCGTCGCCCGCTCGGCTCCCTGCGGCCGGGCGACGCCCGCTCGGATCGCTGCGTTCGTCTCTCCGCTCATGTCCCCTGCCCTTCGCTCGTCGCCCGCTCGGCTCCCTGCGACCGGCCGACGCCCGGGCGGCTGGCGGCGTCTGTCGTCTCTCCGCTCATGTCCCCTGCCCTTCGCTCGTCGCCTGCTCGGCGGTCGGCTCAGCGCCCCGATCGAGGAAGTTCCGCAGCAGGGCGTGGCCGTGCTCCGTCATGATCGACTCCGGGTGGAACTGGACGCCGAAGATCGGAAGATCGCGGTGACGCAGGCCCATCAGCTCGCCGTCCTCGGTCCGCGCGATCGGCAGGAGAAAGTCCGGCAGGGTCTCCTCGGCGACCACCAGCGAGTGGTAGCGCGTGGCGATAAACGGCGAGGGCAAGGCGGCGAAGACCCCCGAGCCGTCGTGGCGCACCGGCGAGACCTTGCCGTGCATGATCCGCCCCGCCCGCTCGACCCGCGCGCCGTGGACCTCGGCGAGGGTCTGATGCCCGAGGCAGACCCCGAGCAGCGGGATCGAGGTGTTGACGATCCCGCGGCAGATCGCCTGGCAGACGCCGCTCTCCGACGGCCTCCCAGGGCCCGGTGAGAGCAGGACGTGGCTCGGCCGGTCGGCGAAGACGGCCTCCGCCTCGACCGTGTCGTTGCGGTAGACGTCGACGGTCGCCCCGAGCTCCAGGAGGTACTGGACGAGGTTGAAGGTGAAGGAGTCGTAGTTGTCGATGACGACGACGCGGACGCCAGGGCGACGGAGCGAGCCTCGGCTCGGGAGGAGCCGCTCGCCGCTCGCCGCCAGGAGCTGCGGGTACGCCTGATCAAGATCGTGCGGATCGTCCATGCTCACGCCTCCTCGTCGTCGGCCGGGTTCGCCGGGTTCGCCGGGCTCGAGCCGATCGCCCGGGCCATCGCCACCGCCCGCAGGACCGCGCTCGCCTTGGCGTGGCACTCCGCGTCCTCGGCGGCCGGATCCGAGTCGTAGACGATCCCCGCCCCCGCCTGCACCCGGACCTCATCGTCGGTGAAGACGACCGAGCGGATGCAGATCGCGAAGTCAGCGGCGCCGTCGTAGCCGAGGTAGCCGACCGCGCCGCCGTACCAGCCCCTCGAGGCAGGCTCCAGCGCGTCGATGATCTCGATCGCCCGGACCTTCGGCGCGCCGCTCAGGGTCCCCGCCGGGAACGTGGCCCTGAGGACATCCAGCGCCTTGAGCTCGGGGCGGAGGTCACCGACGACCTGGCTGACGATGTGCATCACCCGCGAATATCGCTCGATGACGAAGGCCTGCGGCACCCGGACCGTCCCGGGCTTGCTCACCCGGCCGACGTCGTTGCGGCCGAGGTCGACGAGCATGAGGTGCTCCGCCCGCTCCTTCGGGTCGGCGAGGAGCTCACGCTCCAGGGCCTGGTCCTCGGCGGCGTCGACCCCCCGCCGCCGGGTCCCGGCGATCGGCCGCAGGGTCACCGTCTGCTCCCCAGGCGCGCCGTCGATCCGCACGAGCACCTCCGGCGAAGCGCCGGCGAGGGCCGCGGAGGGCAGGTCCAGGAGCACCATGTACGGCGCGGGGTTGGTGACCCGGAGGATCCGGTAGACGCTGAGGGGGTCGAGCCCGTCGCGGGCCTCGGCGAAGCGCTGCGAGAGGACGACCTGGAAGATGTCGCCGGCGCTGATGTGCTCCTTGGCCCGCGCAGCCCCTTCGAGGAACCCCTCGCGGCTGAAGGGGGGCGCGACCTTGCCCTCCACCGGCGGATCCCAGGCGAGCGTCTGAGCCTTGAGCGGCGACCGCCGACGGAGCACAGCGACGACCGCGTCGACCCGGGCCAGGGCGCTGCGCCTCGCCTCCTCAGCGCCGCCGTCGGTCTCGGCGCAGGCCGTCGCGATCACCTGGACCCGCTGGCTGAAGTTGTCGAAGACGACGACGAGGTCGGTCGCGAGCAGGTCGATCGGCGGCAGATCTCCGGCGTGGGGGGGCGCGCCGATGGGCTCAAAGCAGCGGACGATGTCATGGCCCCAGACCCCGACGAGGCCGCCCCAGAAGCGAGGCAGCTCCGGCGCCGCCGATCCCTTGTAGACCCCTAGCAGGGCCTCGATCGCGGCCATCCCGGCGTCGCCGTCGATCCCCTCCGGGAGGGTGAAGCCCGGCCCCGGCGTGAGCGTCACCCGCAGGTCGTCGCCGTCGAAGTCGCCGCGGAGGTGGGCGCGGCAGCCGACCCCGACGACGCTGTAGCGGGCCCAGTGCTCGCCTCCGCCGACGCTCTCCAGGAGGAAGGTCACCGCCGCGAGCGGGTCTCCCCGTCGCTCCCCCTCGGCCTTCGCCCAGGCCCGCAGGCGGGCGTAGACCCCGACGGGCGTGTCACCATCACAGAGGAGCTCGCGCCCCACCGGTACTATCCGCGCGCCCGCAGCCGCGGCCCAGAGTCCAGTCCCGTCCACCCCCCGAGGATACCTCCAAAGTGCGGGGCGCTCGTCGCCTAGAGGGCCCCAGGGCCGCCCTGCGGAGGGTCGCGAGCGAGCACACAGCGGGCCCGCACGCAGCCGCGGCATATCGCGTTGACTCGCAGCCTGGGCGGCGCAAAGCTCCCTGCCATGAACGCCCCCGGTGAGCCCGATCTGCGCGAAGTCGACCCCGAGATCTTCGGCCTCATCGAAGCCGAAGATCGTCGCCAGCGCGACAGCCTGCGGCTGATCGCGAGCGAGAACTACGCCTCGAAGGCGGTCCTCCAGGCGACGGGCACCAGCCTCACCAACAAGTACGCCGAGGGCTACCCCGGGCGCCGCTACTACGAGGGCATGGAGTGCGTCGATCCGATCGAGACCCTTGCGATCGACCGGGCCAAGGAGCTCTTCGGGGCCGAGCACGCCAACGTCCAGCCCTACAGCGGCTCGCCGGCGAACCTCGCCGTCCTCCTCGGGCTCTGCGATCCGGGCGACACGATCATGGGCCTCTCCCTCCCCGCCGGCGGTCACCTGACCCACGGCTGGAAGGTCAGCGCCACCGGCATCTACTACAACGCAGTGCAGTACGGGGTCCGCCAGAGCGATCACCGGATCGACATGGACCAGCTCCGCGACCTCGCCCGCGAGCACAAGCCGAAGCTCATCTGGTGCGGTCACTCGGCCTACCCGCGGCTCCTGGACTTCGCCGCCTTCGCCGAGATCGCGGCGGAGGTCGGGGCCTACCTCGCCGCCGACATCGCCCACATCGCCGGGCTCGTCGCCGGCGGCGTCCACCCGAGCCCCGTCCCCCACGCCGACGCGGTGACGACCACCACCCACAAGACCCTGCGCGGGCCCCGGGGCGGCCTCATCCTCTGCAAAGAGGCCCACGCCGCGGCGATCGACAAGGCGGTCTTCCCGGGCCTCCAGGGCGGCCCCCACAACCACTCCACCGCGGCCAAGGCGGTCGCCTTCCGCGAGGCGCTACAGCCCTCCTTCAAGGTCTACGCGGCCCAGATCGTCGCCAACGCCCGCGCCCTCGGCGAGGCGCTCATGGGCCGGGGCTACAGCCTCGTCACCGGCGGCACCGACAACCACCTGCTCCTGGTCGATCTGACCCCCCAGGGGGTCGGCGCCCGCAAGGTCGCCCGCGACCTCAACCGCTGCGGCATCGAGCTCAACGCCAACAGCGTCCCCTTTGACACGCGCAGCCCCTTCGACCCCTCCGGCCTCCGCGTCGGCCTCGCCTCCCTGACCTCGCGGGGCCTCCTGGAGAAGGACATGCCCGGCGTCGCCGAGTTTATGGACGACGCGATCCAGGGCTCGATCAAGGCCGGCAAGAAGCGGATCCCGAGCGCCCTCGCCGAGGCGCTCGGCGCCAAGATCCGGGAGTTCCTCGGCGACTTCCCGGCGCCCGGCCTCTAGCTCTAGGGGCGGCGAGCCGCGACCATCAGGCCGCAGGTCCGGAGCCTGGGCTCCGCCAGGGCGCTCGGTACGTCCCGGCGCGGCTGCATCTCATCGTAGCCGAGGGGGACTGACGACAGCCGCGCGAGAGTCCAGAGGAACTTCGCCCGCGACCCGCCAGCACCGTCCGTGCCGCGGGCTCGGCCCGCCAAGCGAGGCTCGAGCCGCGCTCCTCAGCGCCCAAGGAACGCCCCGACCAGGGCCCCGGAGATCGTCGCGATGAGGTTGACGGTGTCATTGCCGAACCAACGCAGACCGCCGCAATGTCGGGCCGTCGCGCCGCAATGATGGACAGCCCCTTCGCACCTCCGCGCGCAGCGATCGCAGAAGAAGCGGGCCTGTAGCCGCGCGCCGAGGAGGCTGTCGACGAGGGCCCCAGCGGCCCCCGAGAGGCCCCCGATCGCGACCCAGACCAAGAGCCGGCTCGGCTCCCAGAGGCCGAAGACGAGGCCGACAAGCCCGCCCCCCGCCGCCGTCGCCACGAGCCCCAGCCCTGAGACGGCGCCCGAGGTGCCCGCCGGGACGCGGCGCAGGCCGACCAGGGAGCGCGGCGATCGACGTGAGAGCGGACCTATCTCCGTCGCCCAGGTATCCCCGGTCGCGGTCGCCAACGCCCCGACAAAGCCCCCCGCGAGGCAAGCCTCGGCGCTCCCTCCAGCGCCCAAGAGGGCCACAGCAAGCCCGCAGAGCGACGCCACGCCGCCGTTGGCGAGCACCTGCCAGGCGTCGCGGGTGTCCCCCTTCGAGTACTCGCGGCGCAGCGCCTCTTTCCTCCCCCGGCCGACCCGACCGAGGAGCGTCGAGGTGACGAAGAAGACGAAGAGCGCCGAGAACCAGCGCAGACCACCGCCGCTGTAGATCGTCGCGCCGACGACGACCGACGCCACCGCTCCGGACCCCGAGAGGGAGCCGCGCCTACGCGCATACCCAGCGATGAGAGCGCTGAGCAGGATTCCGACGGCGAGTCGCCCGAGCACAGCCCAACCTATCGCGAGAGCGCCCGCTAATGCGAGGTGGACGCGCACGCACCCACAACCAAAGACGACACCCTGAGGTCTCGGACCCCAGGGTGTCGACGCTCACCGTCCGCGATGCGGGTTAGGGGACCTTGTCGCCGACGTCACAGAAGTACTCGGCCGACTTAAAGCCCGTGTTGCCGACGCCCTTGGAGGCGGCGTAGCCGATGAGCGCGCCCTCCATGTCAAAGGCGTACTCCATCGAGCAGCCCTCGCAGTTGATCGTGCTGGGCTCCCCCTCGATACCTTCGGCCGAGACGTAGAAGGCACCACCGTCACCGGCGAGCCACTCCGCGCAGTCGTTGCTGTTGAAGGGGGCGCTGACGCAGCTCTCCCCAGTGACGGCGGGGTAGATGCCCATGATCGCGAGATAGCCGTCCGAGGCCGAGGTCCCGCCGTTGCCGAGCGGGAGCACATTGTCGACGGTCGCGATGCTCCACGCGGAGAAGAGGTGATCGGCCGTGCGCGGGATGAAGAGCCCCATGCCGTAGCCTTCACAGACGCCCTCGGCCTCGCCAGCCGTCGCGGCCTTGTTCTGCGACACCTTGAGGAAGGTGTAGCCGCCGCCGTCGGTGTCCATGTCGCAGTAGGCGTCGAGGATCTCTTCGTAGCCCTCGGGCGAGATCTTGTAGACGCCGGAGAGCGCCGCGTCGTCGTCGGTCTTGATCTCGAGGCAGCTCTGGGCCTGCTGGCAGTTGCTCAGGCAGCCGACGAACTCCTCCTCGGTGTCGCAGACCTCGCCCTCCTCGGCCTGGAGGACGCCATCGCCGCAGCCGGGGCCCTTGGCCGAGCAGTCCTCGTTGCAGCCGCCGTAGGAGTTGTCGTTGACGCCGTCGTCACAGACCTCGGTGCCCTCGTAGACGATGCCGTCGCCGCAGACGTTGTTCTTGCACTCCGCGGTGCAGCCGTCGCCGTCCTCGGAGTTGCCGTCGTCGCACTCTTCGCCGTCGTCGACGTTGCCGTCGCCGCAGACCGGATCGGGGTCGCCGGTCGTCGCGGTGGTGGTCGTCGTCGTGTCCGCCGTGTCCGACTCGGTCGCGTCGGTGGTCGTCGACGTCGTGTTGGTCGTGTTGGTCGTGTTGGTCGTCGACGTCGGCGGCAGCGTCGTCGTGCTGGGACCGCCCGTCGTCGTCGTGTCGCTGTCGGACTCCGTCCCGACGGTGTCAGTGTCACCGGCGGGGGCAGGCGGACAAGCGGCGAGGAGGAGCGCAACAGACGCGAGGAGAGTAGAGGATAGGTTCTTGGTGATCATGACGTTTGCATCTCCGGAGGAGACATAGAGTTGCGGGGCCGCTGTGTACCTCGCCTATGCTCGAAATTACAACACCTTGAAGATCCGGGCAGGGCGCAGGCCTTGCCGCGGGCTGTAGTGCAGCTCTCGGCGGGGCCGAGAGGGGCGATGAGGGCTGGAGAGCGCGCGGGACTCTTGCCGCTGCTAGGGCGTCTTGTCGCCGATATCGCAGAAGAACTCGGTCGCCCGAAAGCCCGTCTCGTTGACGCCCTTCATGACCGCATAGCCGATGAGCACGCCCTGATCATCGAAGGCGTACTCCATCGAGCAGCCCTCGCAGTTGTTGGCGCTCGGCTCCTGCTCGTAGGGCACGTCCGAGACGTAGAAAGGACCGCCATCGACAGCGACCCACTCCGGGCAGTCGACGCTGTTGAAGGGGGCGCCCGGGCAGCTCTGACCGACGACGGCGGGGAAGATGCCGAACATCGTCACATAGGTGTCCGTGGTCGAGGTCCCGCCGTCGCCGAGCGCGAGCAGGTTGTCGTTGGTCGCGATGGTCCACGCGGCCGCCAGGTGCTCCGGTGAGCGCGGGACAAAGAGCTGCATCCCGTACTCCGAGCAGATCGCGTTGGCGTCTGTCGCCTTCACCACGTTCTGCTTGGTGATCTTGAGGAAGGTGTAGCCGCCGCCGTCCGCGTCCATCTCGCAGTACACGTCGAGCATGTCGCCCTCCGTCCCCAGGGGATACACGCCGGAGGGCGCGCCGTCGTTGTCGGTGATGATCTCGAGGCAGCTCTTCGCCCGCTTGCAGGTGCTCAGGCAGCCGCTGGAGATGTCGACGTTGTCGCACTCCTCCTCCTCCTCCTGGAGGAAGGTGTCGCCGCAGTAGGGCCCGAGCTGGGCGCAGTTCTCCATGCACCCCCCGTAGGACCCGTCGTTGACGCCGTCGTCGCAGATCTCGACGCCCTCGTGGACGACGCCGTCGCCGCAGACGTTGTTCTTGCAGCTCGCGGTGCAGCCGTCGCCGTCCTCGGTGTTGCCGTCGTCGCACTCCTCGACGCCGGTGTTGAGCTTTCCATCCCCACAAACATTGTTGAGGCAGTCGGCGGTGCAGGCCGCGTCGTCACCGTTGCTCTCCCCGTCGTCGCACTCTTCGTCACCGTCGACGTTGCCGTCGCCGCAGACCCCGGGCGACGTCGTCGTCATCGTCGTCATCGTCGTCATCGTCACGTTCGTCGTGCCCTCGGTCTCCGTCGTCTCCGTCGCCGTCGTCTCCGTCGTCGTCGAGGTGCTGCCGGTCTCGCTGGCGCTCTCCGAGTCGGTGGTCGGCTGGACGCCGGGGCTCAGGCAGCCGCCGAGGGCGACCGAGGTCAGGGCGAGGGTCGCTAGGGAGAGGGACGAGGAAGAACGGATGGTCATGGTCAGTAGGATCCTTCGCAAGCCGAGGGCTGACCGGAGGAAAGCGCTTTTGCCGGCATTTTTCAACTTCTCGGGCGATCTATCCGGCGAAGACCCGGCGAAGACCCGGCGAAGACCCGGCGATGGCGACCTACCGGGGGACCGGCGTAGCCCAACTCGAGGGCCGCAGGCCCCAATCCGGTGAGACCCCCCTCAAGGCCCCCCGCAGAAGTCGGCATCGGCATCGGCCTCGGGAGCCTCGGCGAGCCGCCGAGCGCCGCTGCCCGGCTCGCCCCAAAGCTCTCGCCTGCTCCCCGCCGAAGGGCGAACTCCCGGCCGCGCTCAGGGATCTGCCCTCCGACCGGAGGGTCTACCTGGAGTTTGGCGTGAGACCTGAGCCCGACGCTCGGCGAGTCCCTAGCAGCTGGCGACCCGCGGTCGGCCGCGCCGCTTCGAGGCGGTGAGGAGCGCCTGGAAGCGGTTGTCGTCGCGCCACACGTCCCCGGCCAACACAGAGATGAGCCCCCGCCGAAGCTCCGGATCCTGCTCGCTAGCGAAGAAGAGGTTGTGGATCATCTTCGAGTGATAAAAGCGCCGGATCAGCTGCTCAAAGCTGCCGTAGGCGCTCTCCATGCGCTCGATGTGCGGCTGCATCAGCTCCGGGTCCGCCTCGTCACCGCGCTCTAGGCCGCAGCTCAGGAGATCGGTCACGCTCTCGGCCCCCAGCATGGCCAGGGAGATGCCCGACGAGAAGACCGGATCGAGGAAGCAGGCGGCGTCGCCGATGCAGATGTAGCGGGGGCCGACGGCGCGACGGTTGCGAAACGAGAAGTTGCCGAGGATCCGCAGGGGCCGACGCGTCGTCCCGCGGGTCAAGCGGCGCAGGATCGGCGACGCCGCGACCGCGCGCTCGTGGAGCGCCTCGTCGATCTTGCCGCGCCACTTGATCACGCCGACGCTGAGGCGACCGCCGACCAGCGGGATCGCCCAGATCCAGCCGTCCTCGATCATGAACACCTTGACGTTGCCCTGCGCCCCGAGCTCCGCCTGGACCTCGGGGCTTAGCCCCTCGTAGTGGGCGAACACCGCGGCCCGGCCGAGATCGCGGATGGGCTCGACCGCCCCGAGCTCGCGGGCGAGGAGCGCGTCTTGGCCGCTGGCGTCGATGAGGTAGCGAGCGCGGAGGCTGCCGGCGTCGCTCTCGACCCTCACCGCATCGTCGTCGAAGCTCACCGTGCGGACCGCCTCGCCGTAGCGGATCACAGCGCCGCGGGAGGTCGCGGCGTCCGCGAGGAGCTTGTCAAAGACGGCACGCTCGACCTGCCAGGCGTGGTCGGGCGTCCCGTCGAGGGCGTCCCGAAAGAGGTAGGTGACACAATCCCCGCTGCGCTCGTCGATGAACTCGGCGCCGCCCTTGAACTGGAAGCTGCGCCCGTCGAGCTCGACCCCGAGCCGCTCCAGGAGCGGGAGATCCGCCGGGAGCAGCGACTCGCCCACATGAAAGCGGGGAAACACCGCCCGCTCGACGACGACGACGTCATGTCCCGCCGCGGCGAGGAGATTGGCGGCGGTCGAGCCCCCGGGCCCGGCGCCGATGATCACGACATCGTGGGAGCTGCTCATGCGCGAAGGGCCATCCTAGCAGTCACGAGGAGCGGCTGCGCTCGCTCTCGCCCCCTCGTTCTCGACGACACGCACAACAGGACAGGGCACGACGACGAACTCCTTACCGCGACTCGCGGCCAAGTCCAGCCCCGGCGATCCGGCCCTCACAGTGCGGGATCCCTCGCGAAGAGCCGACGTCCAAGGCCGCGAGGCGAGCACGGCCTCCTAGATCATCCCGCCGTTGATGCCGATCACCTGGCCGGTGATGTACGACGCCTTCGGGCTGGCGAGGAACGCGACCAGGTCCGCCACCTCTGTGGGGGTCCCCAGACGATTGCTCGGGATCCGCGGGAGCACCCGATCGAGGGGCACCCCCTCGAGCATCTCCGTATCGATGAGCCCCGGGGCGACCGCGTTGACGGTCACGCCGCGGCGGCCGAGCTCGATCGCGAGCGACTTGGTCGCGCCGATGATGCCGGCCTTGGCGGCCGCGTAGGCCACCTGGCCGCGATTGCCGGCGACGCCAGAGACCGAGCTCATGTTGATCACGCGGCCGAAGCGGCGGCGGACCATCTTCATCACCAGCGGCTGGGTGACGTTGAAGAAGCCGTCCAAGGTGGTCCGCAGGACGTCTCGCCAGTCCTCGGCGCGGAGCATCGGGAAGGGGGCGTCGCGGGCGATCCCGGCGTTGTTGACGACCACGCCGATGGGTCGCGGGTCCTCCAGGAGCGCAGCAAGCGCGGCATGCGAGGCCTCCGCATCACCGACGTCGAAGGCGCTCAGCACGGCCTCGCCGCCGGCCGATCGGATCCGCTCGGCGACCTCCTCGGCCGCGTCGGAGCGGCTTCGGTAGTTGATGATGACCGGATGGCCGGCGGCCGCGAGGGC
The DNA here is from genome assembly GCA_030424595.1 of Polyangia bacterium. Lineage (GTDB taxonomy): Bacteria > Myxococcota_A > Polyangia > Nannocystales > Nannocystaceae > JADJRG01. The sequence continues at coordinate 97,487 of JAUHWG010000025.1, read as the reverse complement.
CTCGGCGACGGCCGCCCCGATCCCCCGGCTCGCGCCGGTGATCAGGGCCCGCGGTGGGTTCTCGTCCTTTGTGGGGATCGGCATAGAAGTCCTGAGTTGGCGCAGCGTCTGCGCAGCGTCTAGGTCGCGGCCTGCGCGCTTGCCGGAGTCGGCATCGCATCGGCCGGTAGTTCGGCGACCTGGATGACCGCCTCGGCGACGAGCACCCCGGCGCGCTCGATCCTCCCGCGGAAGCTGGCGATGTGGGCCATCTGGCCGAGCGACTGGGCGTGGATCGTCAGCTCATCACCGACCGCAAACTCGCCGACGTGGAGGCTCATGCTCCGGCAGGCCGCGAGCACCCCCTTGACCACGGGAAGGCCGCGGAGGAGCCCGTCGAGGCCGCGCTGGGTGGCCACCGTCTGCGCGAGGTACTCGATCGCGACCGCGGCCGAGACCTTGCCGTCGATCACGTAGGGCTCGCTGGCGTCGATTCGGCGGGTGCAGGTGATGGTCTCGAAGTCGAAGGCCGTGACCGCGTCGATGAGGATCATCGGCGGCCGGTGGGGCAGCATCTCCGCGATCGTCGGCAGCGCCGCGAGATCGACCTCCGGCAGCGCCCCCTCCCGCCCCTGCTCGTCGCTCATCGGCGCCCTCGACCCTCGACCTCGAGGACCCAGCCTCGGTCCCGCGAGTTGGTCGGCCCCAGGGGGACGACGGCGACATCGCCGAGGAGCGCCGCGGCGACCGCGACCGCGCCGGCGCAGGGGTTCGCGGCGAAGCTCTCGGGGAGCTCCGGCAGGGGCTCTGGGGCCTTGGCCTGGGTCAGCCGCACCTGCACCCCGGCCTCGCGGCGGGACTCGACGACAAAGGCGACCGCCAGCCCGTCGTAGACGCCGCCATCGCTGGCGAGCCCCTCGGGCAGGGGCTCCTCGACGATCGCGACCACGACCGGGCCCTGCCCCGCCGCCACCGTCGTCGCCGCCTCCAGCAGGGCCATCGCCACGGTCGCGGATCCGGCGCTGATCGCCGTGCTGCCGCTGTGGTTCTCGGTCGCGATCGAGATATAGCCGATCGCCGTGTTGTGGACGCTATTGTGGAAGCGCGTCGGCGACAGCGGGCTGCTCGGATCCTCTGTCATCATCGACAGGAGCTGCCCGGTCGTCAGGATCTCGCCGTAGACCGAGGCCAGGATCACCGTCGCAGCGCTGGGCTCGATCCCCGCTTGGTCGCTCGCGCGGGCGACCACCTCGGCGCTCATCCGCGTGAGGAGCGAGCAGCGCCGTCGCAGGCGCGCCGGCAGGAGCTCCGCCTCGGGCGCCTTGATCGCAGGATCGGCCGCCTCGAGCTTGAGCGGATCGTCGTAGCCCGGCGCCCAGAAGGCGATCCCGGTGATCGAGAGCTCGGGGAGGAGCGCGCTCATCCACCTCTCCCGAGGAGCACGCTGACGTTCGAGCCGCCGAACGCGAAGGAGTTGGAGAGCGCCGCCCGGCTGACGAAGTCGCGGCGCTCGACGTTGACCTGGACGCCGATCGAGGCGTCGACAGGGGCTGAGCCGACGCTCGCCGGGAGAAAGCCGCCGTCGAGCGCAGCGACCGTAAGGACCAGCTCGGTAGCCCCGGCAGCGCCGAGGAGGTGACCGGTGTAGCCCTTGGTCGCGACGACAGCGACCTCCGGGCCGAGGAGATCGAGGATCGCCCTCCCCTCGATCGCGTCGTTTTGCTGGGTGCCGGTGCCGTGGACGTTGACGTGGCCCACCTCGGACGGGTCGATCCCGCCGGCCTCGATCGCCCGCTCCATCGCCAGACGAGCCCCGAGACCCTCCGGGTGCGGGCTCGTCATGTGGTAGGCGTCGCCGCTCTCGCCGACGCCGAGGAGCCGCGCAGGACCGTCGCCGAGGCGCTCTAGGAGCAGCCAGGCCGCGCCCTCGCCGATGTTGATCCCGGCTCGCTCGCTCGAGAAGGGCCGGCAGGCGTCGAGCGAGCGCACCTCCAGGCCCGAGAACCCCCGCAAGGTCAGGCCGCAGAGGCTGTCGACACCGCCGACGAGCACCGCGTCGCAGACCGCCGCGTCGAGGAGGCGCATCGCCCCGGCGCAGACCCGGGCGCTCGACGAGCAGGCGGTCGAGACGACATAGGAGGGCCCGCGCAGATCCGTGAGCATGCGGACGACGTGGAGCCCGGCGTGGAGCGCGTGCTGACGCTCCACCGAGTACCCCGCAGGCAACGCGCCGTGCTCCGCGAGGTGACGGTAGGCCCGCTCAGTCTCGTAGATCCCGCCGGTGCTCGTGCCGAGGATGAGGCCGATCCGATCGGCGCCCCAGCGCTTGCGGGCGGCCTCCAGGGGTCGACTGAGGTCGTCGAGCGAGACCTGGGCGATCCGGGTCAGGCGGGAGTCGTAGTCGACCAGCGCCGAGGGCAGCGGCGGGAGCGGCCCTGGGACCACGCCGCAGATCCCCTCGAGCCCGAACTCCGGCGGGCAGGGCCGCAAACCCGAACGCCCAGCGTCGAGCGCCGCCACCACCTCGGCGGTCGTGTTGCCCATCGCGTTGGTCGCCGAGAATGCCGTGATCGGGTACGAACCCATAGGTCGCCGCGGGGCGGAGGATACCAACCGCCGCCCCCCCTTGAGAAGCCCGCGACAGCAGCGCCCAGCCTCCGACCGCGCGTTGGGTTCCGGAGGCCCCACTGCCTGCCGGGCCAGAGCTCAGGGGCGCCCGGCGATCTCGGACGAGCGCCGCGGGAGCGCGGCGCAAACCCAGCGCGAGCTACTCCGCCTTCGCCGCCCCCGGGACCTTGCCGAAGAAGGAGTCAAAGCGCGGGCGACCGTCGACGACGTCCGCCGCGAAGCGGACGCTCTTGCCGGCGAGCCAGGCCCGGAAGGTCCCGATCTCCCGCTCCGCCTCCGGGACGGACGCGATCAGGCGGGTCAGATCCGGGATCTCGAAGTAGACCGCCGGCTCGATCGACGACTCGCGGTCGAGGCCGAGGAGCCAGGTGATCCGATCGACCCCGTCCGCCGCCGCCATCCAGCCGACCTCGACGTCCCGATCGCCGACCTTCGCGGTCTTCTCGTCCGTGATCATGAAGAGGGAGGCCTGCACCTCCTCGGGGATCGCGAGCGACTCGACCTTTCCGGAGACCCCTTCGATCTCGACCGGGTTCAGGCGCTGACCGGCGAGGGCGAGCATTCCGCGGACGATCCCGATCTCGGCCCCCGAGACCCGCATGTAGCCGACGAAGTCGAGCGCCGGCACCCCCCTGCCCTTCGGCATCATCAGGGAGCGCAGCGAGCCGCCGGCCCCGGCGAAGTTGTCGAGCGCGCCCATCACCTGGCTGATGATCGCCGCCTCGGGTCCGCGAGCCTCCTGCTGCGGCCAGGTCTTGGCGGCGCCGAGAACGTTGGGCCAGGTCTCGAGGGCGATGACCAGCGGACCGAAGTCGTCGGCGTCGTCCATGACCCGGCCGAACTCCTTCACCGGCGCCGCGTAGATGCCGGTGGCGAGCTCGCTGAGGGCGTCCAGCGAGGGGAGACCGCCGCTGCGAAAGCAGACGAGGCTGTTGCTGCACAGCCCGTCGATCGACGGCGCGTCGAGGGCGAGACCGGTGTGGCTCAGCATCGTCTCGAGGGTCTTCGCCGCCTCGGCGTCGGTCGGCTCCCAAGAGAAGGTGCTGCGGATCGCCTCGTCGGAGATCGCGACCTCGTAGCGGGCGCCGCGGAGGAGGAGCCGGGTCGCCCGCAGGTTGTCGAGCGCCTTGAGCGCACGCCGCTCCCGCTCGACCCGCTCGCCGACGGCGTCGGACCAGCGCAGGCTCCTGGCGGTGTCGCCGACCGAGACGACCGTGGCGAACTCGCGGAGCTTGGTCGCGTCGACATAGCCCGCCGCGTCGCCGCTCAGGGTCACCGGCGCCGAGCCCTTCTCGATCTTGAGCGCCGCGTCGATCGCTGGCCGGCGCTCGGCGTCGGAGATCGAGCCCATCTTCGCCGGGTAGAGGAAGACGTCGCCGACCAGGGCCTTGCCCATCTCGCGGACGAGCACCAGCGCCTCCGCGTCGGCGGCGCAGAGCACGTTCGGCTGGAGCTCCGCGCAGATCGGCGCGTTCAGCTTGCCGTCCGGCGGCAGACGCTTGAGCTCGCGGGCGAAGGGCTCGCTGTTGAGGATCGGCACGTGCACCCGGAAGTGAAAGCCGACCGCGCCGACCCGGCTGGCGAGCGCCGGCGGCACGTTCGCGCTGTTGTCACCGTCGCCTGGGAACGCGTCCGGCTTCGGCGGCGGCACGTTCGCCATCTCGTCGAAGAGCGCCTCGCCGTCCCCCAGGAGGGGCCGCCCGAGGGTCATCGACACGACCCCCTCAGGGTCGACGCCGAAGTGGGTCAGCACGTCGCCGCTGCGGAGATCGACGCCCAGCTCGTCGCCGGCGCGGGCGACATCGCGGGCGAGATCCGAGGGCATCGGCACCCCCTGGAGCCACTTCTGGGCCACCCCCGGCTTGAAGGCGATGTAGCCGAGACCGCCGTCGATGAAGCCCGCGGGCGAAGACAGCTCCTCGAAGACCGGACCCGGCATCCGCGAGTCGATCGGGGCGAAGCCGGCGGCCGCGCCTTCGCCTCCGCCCCCGGACTTGTTGCAGTTGCAAGCGCTCAGCTGACAGAGCGCCAGCGGGAGGGCGAGGCCGGAGAGGAGGACGCGTGGGAGGCCGCGGAGGCGACGAGACATCCGCCGAGTATGCCCGGCGCCGCTGCGGGGCGCCCCAAAGAGTGTCGATCTGGCTGGCGAGGGGCGATAATCAGAACTAGGCTCTGCGCGATGTCGCGCCTGCCCCCGATACCGCTCCTCGTCGCGCTCACTTCCGCCGCCGTCGGCTGTGGCGACGACAGCGCGGGGCTCACGGCGACCGACGAGGCCGGGAGCTCCTCGGACAGCGCCACGGCGAGCACCGCCACCGAGGGCACCACCGAGACCGGCGACCAGACGACCAGCGCCACCGGCAGCGCCACTGGCAACGCCGGCTCAACGAGCACAGGCCCGACGTCGGAGAGCAGCACCGGCGTCGACACGGACCCCGACACCGATACGGATTCGGACACCGACACCGGCGACCTGCCGCCCTTCGCCCCAGAGCTCTACGTCGACGGCCGCACCCACTCGCCGGTCACCCCCTACGTCGCCGCCTCGATCGCGGCGATCGCCGAGGCGGCGCCCCGCCGCGGCGATGTCTTCGCCAAGATCGGCGCGTCGTCGACCGTCTCGCAGAACTTCCTCCACTGCTTCGACGACAACGGGAAGATCGACCTCTTCGGCCGCGACCAGCTCTGGGACGCGATCGACACCTTCCGCGCCGACGTCGACGGGACCAGCTCCTTCGGCCGGACCAGCCTCTGCGCGACCGTCGGCTGGAGCGCGGTCACGGCGATCAAGGGCGACCCCTCCGCCCTCCAGCTCGAGATCGACGCCGCCGACCCCCGCTTCGCCGTGATCATGTACGGCACCAACGACATCAACCTCGGCAGCGTCCACGCCTACGGCGGGTCGATGCTCACCCTCGTCGAGACCCTGACGAGCCAGGGGGTCGTCCCGATCCTCACCTCGATCATGCCCCGCGACGACAACCCCGACGCCGACGCGCAGGTGCCGATCTACAACGCGGTGATCCGCTCGATCGCCCAGGCCCACCAGATCCCCTTCATCGACTTTCACCGCGAGCTCGTCGACCTCGAGGATCACGGGCTCGCCGACGACGGGATCCACCGCGCGGCCGCCAAGGCCGGCGCCTGCGTCTTCGAGCCCGGGGCGATGGCCTACGCCGCCAACATCCGCAACCTCCTCTCGCTGGAGGCGCTCGACCGCGCCCGCATCACCCTCGGCGGCGTCGACGAGCTCGATCCGCCGCTGCACCAGCTCGCGGGCGCAGGGCTCCCGGGCGACCCCTACCTCATCCCCGCCCTCCCCTTCGGCGATCGCCGCGACACCAGCGTCGACGGGGTCGCGGAGATCGACAGCTACCCCGGCTGCAACGCCGATCAAGACGAGTCCGGGCGGGAGGTCTACTACCGCCTCGAGATCACGGAGACGACCACGCTGCGGGCGATCGTCATCGATCGCGGTGACGTCGACGTCGACCTCCACCTGGTCGACGATTCGGCGAGCGGCGACGGCTGCATCGCCCGCGCCGACGGCTCGCTGACCGCCGAGCTCTCGCCGGGCACCTACCACCTCGTCCTCGACACCTACGTCAGCCAGGGGATCGAGACCGCCGGCGAGTACCTCTTGGTGGTCGAGCGCGAGCCCGGCTAGGATCCGCCCCCAGTGGCCAGCCAGCAGCGGCCAGGAGTCGCCAGCAGCGGCCAGCAGTGGCCAGACTCGCCGCCCCGCGTGTATCCTCCCGGGCGATGGCAGACCAGGACGAGCACGCCGGCAAGCACACCTTCCCTTGCGACTCCTGCGGCTCGTCGCTGACCTTCAAGCCGGGCGAGGAGCTCCTGGAGTGCCCCTACTGCGGGCACAAGCAGGAGATCGAGGTCGACGGCGAGGTCGTCGAGCACGACTTCCGCGACGCCCTGGTCAACGCCCGCACCGCCCCCGCCAGCCAGATCGTCGAGGGCGGGCACACGATCCGCTGCGAGGGCTGCGGCGCCGAGACGATGATCGCCGGCCAGTCCGATCACTGCGCCTTTTGCGGGTCGCCGGTGGTCGTCGCCGTCGAGAACGACGAGGCCGTGCTCGTCCCCGACTCGGTGCTCCCCTTCAAGATCGACCGCAAGATCGCCAAGGAGAGCTTCAAGACCTGGGTCAAGAAGCGCTGGTTCGCCCCGAACGCCCTCAAGTCGCGGGCGGAGACCCAGGGCATGGACGGCGTCTACATCCCCTACTGGACCTACGACAGCGAGAGCACGACCCGCTACACCGGCGAGCGCGGCGAGCACTACTACGTCACCGAGTCCTACACCGACAGCGAGGGCAACGAGAAGAGCCGCCGGGTCCAGAAGACCCGCTGGCATCGGACCCGCGGTCGCGTCGAGATCCCCTTTGACGATGTCCTGGTCTGCGCCTCCGAGACCCTGCCGGAGAAGCTCATCCGCAAGCTCTGGCCCTGGGACCTCGACGAGCTCAAGCCCTACAGCGCCGCGTTTCTCAGCGGCTTTATCACCGAGCAGTACAAGGTCGGCCTAGAGGACGGCTGGCGCCGCGCCCAGGTGCTGATGAAGCCCGCGGTCGAGGCGGCGATCTGCCGCGACATCGGCGGTGATGAGCAGCGGATCTCGACGATGGACATCCGCCACACCGACATCACCTTCAAGCACTGCCTGCTGCCGCTGTGGATCTCGAGCTTTCGCTTCAACGACAAGGTCTATCGCTTCGTCGTCAACGCCCGCAGCGGCAAGGTCTCCGGTGAGCGTCCATACAGCGTCGGCAAGATCGTCGGCCTGGTTCTCGCGATCATCGCCGTGATCGTGGCGATCGTCGTCGCCGTGAAGATGCGCGGCTAGCCCGCTCCCGTCCCAGGGGTCGACCGCCCGTCCAGGCGATGGGTCGGCGGCCGACGCGGAGTTGCCCCGAATGGGTCCTAGAGGGCCTCCTGCGCGGCTTTCTCCTCGCGATGCACATGGCACGGATCGAGCATTCCGACGCCTTGCATCGTGGACCCATGCGCAGCATCCTCGCACCCCTTGGCCGACTCCGAATACGACGGGCCCCTCGCCAAAGAGATCGACACGGTTCTCAACGCAGGCCTCGAGCGCCTCGGCTACACCTCGTTCCGCCCCGGCCAGCGCGAGGCGCTGACGCTGATCCTGACCAAGGGGGCGCTCCTCCTGGTGGCGCCGACCGGCGGCGGCAAGAGCATGACCTTCCAGCTCCCGGCGACGATCCTGCCGGGGACCACGCTCGTCGTCTCGCCGCTCATCGCCCTGATGCAGGATCAGGTGCGCCACCTCCAGGAGCGCGGGATCGCGGCGACCTACCTCGCCGCCACCCTCGACGGGGCCGAGGTCAGCGCGCGCATGTCAGCGATGGCGCGCGGCGAGTACAAGCTGGTCTATGTCGCCCCGGAGCGCCTGAGCGCGCCCGGCTTTCGCGAGCTCATCCATCGGATCCCGATCCCCCTCCTGGCGATCGACGAGGCCCACTGCATCTCCGAGTGGGGCCACGACTTCCGGCCCGAGTACCTGCAGATAGGCGAGCTCGTCCGCACGCTCAACACCCGCGTGCTCGCCTGCACCGCGACCGCGACCCCCGTCGTCCGCGATGAGATCCTCGCCCGCCTAGGCCTCACCTCCGAGACCCCGCAGGTGCTCCGCGGCTTCGCCCGGCCGAACCTCTCGCTTCGGGTCTCCGAGGTCGCCGACAAGAAGCACCGCTGCGGCCTCGTCGACGCGCTCCTCGCCGAGGCGCTCGGCGGCCCCCCGAGCCGCCGAGGGCGGCCGGCGAAGGGCTCGGCGATCGTCTACGCGCCGACCCGCAAGGGCACCGAGGCCGAGGCCGAGCGCCTGGAGAAGCTCGGCTGGCGGGTGCTCCCCTACCACGCGGGGCTCGACCCGAGCCGCCGCGACCGGGCCCAGCGAGCCTTCCTGGACGGCGACCTCGACATCGTCGTCGCCACCAACGCCTTTGGCATGGGGATCGATCGCTCGGACGTCCGCGCCGTCGTCCACCTGGCGCCGCCGAGCTCGATCGAGGCCTACTACCAAGAGGTCGGCCGCGCCGGTCGCGACGGCGAGGACGCCTTCGGCCTCCTCCTCTTCACCGCCCGCGACATCGTCCTCCGCAAGCGCCTGATCCAGCGCCCCGCCGGGGACAACGCCGTCGATCCGGCGATCATCGAGCACAAGTGGGGGCTCTTCCTCGAGCTGATGCGCTGGGCCGAGGGCGGGACCTGCCGCCACGACGCGATCCTCCGCTACTTCGGCGACGAGGGCGAAGAGCTCGGCGGCTGCGGTCGCTGCGACATCTGCATCAGCCTCGACGGAGACGACGATGTCGACGAGGCCGAGGTCACGCTGATCGTCCGCAAGGCCCTCTCCGCCGTCGCCCGGATCCACCATCGATTCGGCCTCACGGCGGCGGCCAAGCTCCTCGAGGGCGCCGACGACGATCGCCTGAGGCGCGCCGGTCTCGATCGGACGACGACCTTCGGCTGTCTCGCCGACCACCCGAGCGAGTGGCTAAACCGGCTCCTCCGACGCTGCGTCACCGCCGGCTGGGTCGACTTCAGCGGGGACGATAGGCCCGTCGCCGTTCTCACCGAGGCTGGCCGCCGGGTGATGAAGGCCGAGGCCCCTGCGAGGCTCCTCCTCCCGCCCAAGCTCGACGCCAGCTCCCGCGCCAAGCGGGACGGCAAAGGTGCGTCGAGGTCGCGCTCCGAGAGCCCGACCGCCGATCTCGACGCGGCGGCGATGGCCGTCTTCGAGGCCCTCCGCTCGCACCGCCTCGAGGTCGCCAAGGCCGACGGCGTGCCGCCCTACGTGGTCGCCAGCGATCGCAGCCTCCGCGACGTCGCCCTCCTCCGCCCGCGCACGATCGAAGAGCTGAAGATGGCCCACGGGATCGGCCCTGCGAAGGCCGAGAAGTACGGCGACGGTCTCCTCGAGGTCGTCGCCCAGAGCCAACGCAGCTAGCCGCCCTCGCCGTTCAGTACGCCCATCGGCCCGGCGCACGCTCGCCGGGGCTCGACCTCCGAGGGCGCCTCCGTCAGGACGATCCACCATGGCCCCCTGACCTCCTCGGTGCGGAAGCAACCGCGAAGAGAGGCCCCCGTCGCGCGAGCTGGTCCGACCCGCTCCGCGGGGATTCGGCTCTATCCTCAGGACCGCCCTGCGCCGACGACCCTTGGCCGGAGCGCGCGCAGCCCCCGGCGCCGCGCGGAAGCGCTGCCCGAGGCCGATAACGACCGTGGTCGGCCGATTTGCCGGCGTGTTACCACGATCCATCCCTCGCCGATGAGCAACGAACACGAGATCGCGGTCACTCGGATCCTCCTCGTCCGCCACGGACACTACGAGAGGATCGGCGATCTCGGCGACACCGTATGGGGACTGACCGCGCTCGGTCGCCGGCAGGCCGCCCGGACCGGACGGCGCCTGGTCCAGCTCGTCGACATCCATGATCCCTCCTTCGAGGGGATGTACGCGAGCCCGTGGCCCCGTGCCCGGCAGACGGCCGAGATCGCGGCCCGCGAGATCGGCAGCGAGTCGGTGACGGTGAAGCCCTACCTCCACGAGGCGGTCCCGCTTGTCGACGCGTCCTTCTCACGCGACTACGGAGCGGCCCACGGCCTGCCGCTGACGACCCCGGAGGATCACGCCAACACGGTGCGCCAGGTGTCCCGTGTCCGCGACCGCTTCTTCCACCCGGCGCGCAAGCTGACCACGTACCTGCTCTTCACCCACGGTAACCTGATCCGCTACCTCGTCGCGGGTACGCTCCGCCTCCCCTTTGAGGCGTGGGGCCGGCTCGACTGCTCGCACTGTGGGATCACCGAGATCAAGGTGTTCTCCGACGGGTTTGAGGCGCTCGTCCGCTACAACGACGCGGGACATCTGCCGCCGTCGATGCTGACGAGCACCTAGTCTTGAGGGTAGGCACGAGCTCGCCAAGGGACTGAGCTGCTTGAAGAGACAGGGTACGCGTGTCTCCGCGCGAGGCACAGGTCGCCCGCTGCGTCCACCCGTCGCCCCTCGCTCGCCCGAGGTGGTCTTTCTTGGCTCCGCTTGCGGGTGCCTGCATGGCATGATCGCGGACCGCCGTCAGCGACAGCCGGTCCGGCGTGAGCGCGGGGCGTCGAGCGAGGCCGACGGCGGTCAGCTAGCGGTCTGCTGGCCCTGGGCTGTGAGGGCTGCGTGAAGCTCCGCCTTGAGCGAGGCGATGAGGGCCTCGTCCTTGACGTCGATCGGCGGCGTGGTGTCGTAGGCCTCGTAGAAGATGCTCGCCGGGAGCTCTTCGGGGATCTCGAGGGCCCGCCGGAGGCGACGGTTGTCCGGGATGAAGCCGCGACCGAGGAGGCGGGTGATCGTCGCTCCGATCGTCCCCTGAAGGCCACAGATCAGGATCTGCACCTTGCTCGGGACCAAGCCGCCGGGATCGAGGCCGACCGAGCGCTCCAGGGCCCCCAGCTCCTCGGGGAGGAAGAAGCTCTCGGCGCGCCCGGGGTGGCCGGTCCAACCGTTGGGGTCACGGCTCGCGCGGCTGACGGTCGGTAGGTAGTGGAGGCCCGTCCTGTCGACGAGGCCCTGGATCTCGTCCACGTAGCCGAGATCGGCGGAGTACGAGACGCCGTGGATCAGCGCGAGATCAGCCTGCGAGCGCTCCGGCTCCCGGATCGCCCGCGAACGGGCGATCGACAGGAAGGGCGCGAGCCCAGTGCCGGCGGCGACCATCACCTTGAGCCGCGGATCATCCTCACCGCAGGTGTCGGCGAGGGTGAACTTCCCGGTCGGCTTGGTCCGCGCGTAGATCCGATCGCCCGGCTTTATCGTCCACAGGAGATGCGTCAGCGGGTTGTCGGACTCGGCGTGCTCGACATAGCGAATGTAGAACTCGATCAGATCGCGACGCTCGGGCGCTGAGGCGATCGACATCGGTCTGCGGACGGAGCCGAGCTCGGGCACGGCCTCGTTGTTGAGGCCGATCACCATGTACTGACCGGGGATAAACCAAGGCCCCTCGCCTGCGATCGGCTCGTCGGGACGGATGCGAAAGACGGCGAGCTGCGGCGTGATGTCCTCACGCTCGACGAGCGTCGCGTTGTATTCCAGCGTCTTGGCCATGGCCCCAAGTCTAGCCAATCCCCCGCCTCGCGGTCACCTTTCGCTGACGGGTGGACCTCCTATACGAACATCGTTCAGCTGCCGACACGCGCCGCTCTGGGAGCCCCGTCGGCGCTCGCCCCCGGCCTATCCCGACCGCTCTGGCCCGGCGAAGACCTCGTCTACGGGCCCCATCACCCGCCTCCGCGCGGCCTCTGGGGTCGCCGGCCCAAACCGGGCGCCGAGCCATGCACCGACGATCGCAGCCCCCAGCCCCCAGACCACCGGGAGGATCACCCAGGGTTTCGGGAGGAGTCCGCCCCAGGCGAGGAGGAGGACAAGATTGCCGGCGACGATCGAGGTGATCGCACCGGCGGCGTTCATCCGCCGCCAGCGGAGCCCGAGGTAGAGCACCGGCACCAGGGTCACGTAGCCGGAGAAGGCGAAGGCTGCGATCTCGAAGATCGACGCCGGCTCGAGCATGACGATGGCGAAGACCGCGACCGCGATCACCAGCAGGAAGGCCCGCCCCAAGGCGACCTCTCGCCGCTCCGTAAAGCGAGGCAGGTAGCGCCCGAGCACATCGCGTGTGAGCATCGACGAGAGCGTGAGGAGCTGGGCGTCGAGGGTCGACATCACCGCCGCCAGCACGGCCGCGAGCGCCAGCCCCATCACCGCGGGGGGGAGGTGCGCCTCGATCATCATGGGCAGGATCGAGTCGCTCGCCTTCGCGACGAGCCCGGGGAACTCGATCGCACCCCAGACCCCGAGCAAGACCGCGGGGATCCACAGGACGATCATGATCAGCGGATAAAGGCGACAGGCGTTCTTGATCGCGGTCGCGTCCCGGGCCGCGAAGAGGCGGACGAGGATGTGGGGGAAGCCGATCACCGTAAGGGCGATCGCGAGGCCCCATGAGGCCCAGGGACCGGGCGCCATGGCGCCGCCCGAGGCCTTGACCAGCAGCTCTGGTCGGCTCGCAGCCACCCGCTCCATCGCCGCCGTCGGGCCGCCGAGATCGGCGGCGATCCAGGCGGTCGCCGCGACCATCAGCCCGAGGAAGACCGTCCCCTGGAAGACGTTGGTCCACATCGTCGCCCGCATCCCCCCGAGCGTCGTGTAGAGGAGCGTGATCACGAGCACTGCCGCCGCCGCCGCTGCGAACGAGAGCGCCCCTCCGGTGAGCACCGCCGCGCTCAGACCGACCCCGATCACCGCGGTGACCATGTAAGGCAGCGTGTAGACGAAGTAGGCGAGGAAGAGGACGAGGCCGACCGCCGGGCTGGCGAAGCGCTCGGCGTAGAGCTCTGCGGGGGTCAGGGCGCCGACACGGCGGGCGGCGAGGTAGGCCGGATAGCCGATCAGATAGAAGGTCAGCGGGACGCCCAAGGCGATGATCGCCGCGTTGAGGCCGAAGACGCCGATCCCGTGGTGATAGCTGAGCCCCGGGATCCCCAGGAGGACAAAGGGGGTCACGTTGGTCCCGAAGAGGGCCATGAAGAGCACGACCGTCCGGGCGCTGCGACCCCCGAGAAAATAGTCGTCCGCGCCCAACGAGCGCCGGCGATAGGCGATGGCGCCGATCGTCAGGGTGATCAGGAGATAGCCGACGTTGACCAGGGCGATCGTCGTCAAGGTCTCGCCGCTCCCCCCCCGACCTCCTTGTTCTCTGGTGTCGGCGATGTCGGATCGACCTGATCGACCTGTTCGTCGGGCCAGACAAAGATGGTCATGTAGATGACCACAGCCCAGGCGACCAGCATCCACAGGAGGTGATAGGCGAGGTCGTAGGGGATGAAGCCCAGGATCAAGCCATCGCCCCGCCCCTGGTTCCACACGTCGACGTGAAGGACGAGCAGGACGAGCACCGCGCCCGCGAAGACCCAACGGTGACGGCGACGGGCAGGCACGGCGCCGAGTGTAGCCGATGGGCAGGGCTCAGCGTCGGCCCAGACGACAGACGACAGACGACAGACAACAGACACCAGACAACAGACAACAGACAACAGACAACAGACGACGAACAAGGGATGATGCGCCGATCGGATCGAGACCAGCGTCCTCAGCGGATCACCACCGTCGAACGCGAATCACCACTGACCGAGAGACGCGCTCGGCACTGCGGCGAAGGACGAGCGAGCGATGAGAGAGTGGGAAGCCCGCGGCGAGCGGCCGGTCTGCCTATTCCTCGGAGCTCGCGGCACGGCCCTGCGGCGCCGGCGAGCGACCGATCCGTCGGCGAACCCAGGCGACGAGGCGCTCGGCCTCGTCTGGCCGGAGAAAGGCGAAGTAGGAGCCGAGCATCAGCGGCGTGAACCACACGACGAAGAGCATGCTCTGGATCCCGAGGTGCATCGCCGCACCGAAGCCGAGGAAGGCCCGGCGGAGGTCCGGGATCCGTCGCCAACCGGTCGCCTCTCGGAGCCAGTGGAGGAGAACAAAGCCGCCAAAGCCGACCTCCCAGACGAGCACAGCCCAGGTCATCGGTCTCAGCACATAGGGCTGAATCATCGCCAGGAAGCCGCTAACGGCGAAATGCCGGTTGTAGGGGTTGACCAGCGAATAGTAGATCGCCGTCCCCTCTTTCCAGGTGACGCCGCTCTTGAGGAGCCCCGTGCCGGTGTAGACCACCGCGACCTGGAGCTGGAGGAGACGACGACACCACACCGGGACCGGCCCGCCCTTGCCCCTCCAGCGCGCGTCGAGCGAGAGACCGCGGCCGCTCGGGAGCAGCGCGAGCCACATCGAGAGCGCGGTGATCAGGTTGTCGGGCATCGAGTAGAGCAGCGGGTTGCGCCCGACCATCGACACCCAGACCACGACCGCCACGATCGCCGCCGGCCGGGTGAATAGCCCGACGAGCCAGAGGAGGTGGGCGACCACACCGAGGCCGAAGATCGCCTGCACTGCGGGGGCGGACTCGACGTAGAAGAAGAGCGACCAGCGCGTCGGAAAGGCCTCGCGCGCCCACTCGCCGAAGAGCGGCGAGGCGTCCGAGAAGTACTCCGCGACCGAGCCGACATGGGCGAGCATGTTGGCCGTGAAGACCGCGACGAGAGCGACGCGGAGGAGGCCGAGCGCCGTCGGGTCCTCGCGTCCGAGCAGAGCGCGGTCGACAAGGCGACCCCAGGGGCCGCGAGCGACCGTGCCGTCGGCGAGCTCCCCGAGCGCCGCCTCGTCCCGGTTCTCGCCCGAGGCCGCCTCGTCCCGCACGTCCTCTTCCTGCGCAGCCTCCCCCTGCACAGCCTCCCCCTGCGCAGCCTCCCCCTGCATGTCCCCGCCCGACACGACCTCGTCCCGCATGGCCTCACCCGCCACAGTCTCACCCGACACAGCCTCCCCCGACACAGCCTCCCCCGCCGCCACCTCGGCCTGGGTGGTGCTCGCCTGCCCGCTCTCGGGCTCCGCCGACGAGGTCGGCCCGCCCGCCCTACCCTCGCGGACCATGACGACGCCTATCCTCCTCGATCATCCGCTGGATCGGCGGGTACCCGCAGTCGATCTTCTGCACCGGGGTGCGGACGAGCGGGCTGAGGTCTGGCTCGCCTGCGCGGACCTTGTCTGGGTGGGTGAAGGTACGGCTCACACGATCGACCAGGAGCAGGCGCGGCGGGTGATCGCTGCGCCGGGCCTCGCGGATGCAGATCGACTTGACGAACCACGTCCGCCGCAGATTGCCGCCCTTCTTCTTGGAGACCCCAGCGTAGAAGGCCCAGATGTCCCGACGTCGCTTCTCCCAGCCCCAGACCGTCCCCCACCCTGCCTCAGCGCGCCCGGCCTCCTCGAGCGGCTCCTCGTGGCCGTCGAGGTGACGACCGCGGATGTTGAGGTAGGCGATGCCCCGCTGCGGATTGGGGGCGTACATCGACCAATGCTGCGAGAGGCTGACCTTCTTGGTCCAGCCGATCACGTCCTTCGTCAGCTCCGTCTGCCAGCTCCCAGGCAGAGCTGGGACGACGATCAACGCCGCCAGCGCGAGCACCCAGAGCGCCTCGAGCGTACGCCTTAGCGCGGCCCCCGACGCCATCTCCGCCTCCGCCTCCATGGCAAGGCGCCGAGGAGCAGGAGGAGCGCAGGAAAGCCCGCTCCCCCCTCAGCTCGGCAAGCGCAGGCCGTCGTCGGCGCGCTGGTTTGACTGCTGTCCGCAGGGTCCGGAGAGTCGCTGTCCGAGGCCGCGTCTCCAGAGTCATCCTCGGGGATCGACCCCTGATCGAGGAGCTCCGGATCAAAGCTGACGACCGACACCGAACCGGCGACCGCCTCGTTCTTGAGGGTGTTGACCAGGGTCACCCAGACGACCTCGCCGGGGCGGAAGCCGCGGAGGATCAGCTGGTTCTCCGAGCCGACGACGAGGCTCGCGACCCGCTCCATGTCCCAGTCTCCGCGGACCTGGGTGATCTCCTTGACCGAGCTCTTCTGGTCCGGATCCGAGGCGCCCTCGACCTCCGTCAGGTCGTACTCAAACTCGATGGGCGAGTCCTCGCGCTTGATCAGGACCAACGCGCCGACCGGGTTGGTGTTCGGGTTGCCGGTCGAGGTTCCCCGCGGCGAGAGGCGGAAGCGGACGACGATGTTGTCGGTCCCCTCCGGCACCTCGTGGCGCAGCTGCATCGGCCCGGGATAGAAGGGCGTCACCGCGTCCGACTTGCCGCGCAGGTACATCGTCCGCCCGGAGTTGACCACCTTGGCGTCGGTGATCAGGCGCGGGCAGTCGTAGAGGTTGCGCTCGTCGAAGGCCCGGACCAGGTGCTGAATGTCGATCTCGGCCCATTCGCCGGCGGCGAGCCGCTCCTGGCCGACCTCCAGCAGCGTGTGGGCGGCGGTCTCGAGGTCGGAGTCCGGCGGCAGGCGCATCAACATCTCGAGGAAGGCGGGATCGAGCTTGTCGCCGCCGATCCGCTTGCGACCGGCCCAGAGCGCGGCCATGAAGGGCTCGCCGTCGTTGTGCACCTGGCCGACCGTGCTCCCGGGGCAGGTCTTGGTGTTCTCCGCGGTGCGGATGTAGCCGCGGCCGTAGGTCGCCCAGAAGCGGGCGACGTAATCCCCGAGCTCCGGCTGCTCGGTCAGCATCAGCGAGAAGTAGTCGGCGAAGGCCTCGTTGAGCCCGCCCGCGTCGACGAGGGACGCGTCCCCGCGAAGCCGCCTCGCCGAGAGCCCCGCCGGGGTCAGGTGCGAGACCATGCCGTGGCCGAGCTCGTGGTAGACGACGTCGCCGTCGTAGCCGAAGTCGACCCCCGATCCCTGGCCGAAGATCATCGTCGGGCCCTTCTCGGGGTCGCACTGGTTTGTGTAGTAGGCGTTGTTGAGCGGGCCGTAGTCGAGATCCGGGTAGGAGACCGCGATCTTCGAGTAGCGGTAATTGGCGAGCATCGACGAGAACTCGCACTTGAACGTGTCAATACCGAACCCCGCCATGTGGTCGAGGAATTTCTCGGCGTGGTAGTACATCGACAATTCGGCGTAGAGGTCGTCGCCGAGGATGTTCTGGTCCGGGTACTTGAGGTCCGGGATCGGCACCAAGAAGTCGCCGTTGTCGTCCGAGGCCGCGACCTGCGTCGGGTAGCACTCGCCCTCGTCCCACCACGGCGAGATGTCCTCCTCGTTCTCCGGGGCTTCGAGGGTGCAGTTGAAGGCCTGGACGCGGTCGCCGATCAGGTACTCGCCGGGGCCCTCCGCGTGCACGCCCGACAGCTCGGTGACGATCGTGACCGGCGTATGGGCGGGGTTGAACGGGAAGACCTCCGCCTTCGAGGCGCGGACCTGCTCCTCATCGTCGACGACGACACCGGTCGCCGCTGAGACCCAGACGGTCATCATGCTGGGCTCAGGGCTCAGCACCAGCGGCAATTCGACCTCCCAGACCAACACCGGCCTGCCCAGGATGACCCGGTAGACGAGGCGCGAGCCCTGGATCGGCTTGCTCGTCGGGCGTCCCTCGAGGCCGTGCCCGAGGGCGATCGTCCGAGCCTCCGCCTCGCTGATCGTCGCGTCCTCGGGGGCGAGCTGAGGCGTGAGGGTCGGCGCCGATCCGGCGACCACGCGCCGCCCCCCGTCGGGGTCGACGACCGCGGTCTCAAAGGCGCCGCGGACCGGGATCCCGTTGAGCGTCAGCGTGCTCTGCTCGATGACCCCGCGAGCCGCCGAGAGCGGCATCTCGCGAGCCTTGACGCGATCGAGCGCCGGCCCTTCCGGGGCCGCGGCGGCGGTCCCTGAGGGGCCCACCAACGCGAGGGCGACCGCCACGCCCACGGCGAAGCTCAGCCCTGTCCCGAGACGGATCCCCACCGAGCCTCGCCCACCATCGCGCATGGCAGCAGCATAACGCATGGGCGTCGCCTTGGCAGCGCGCAGAGAACGTCCGCCGCCCGAGCGGTCGACCTGACCGAGCTCGACGCAGCGCCTCCCAGCGGGTCCCAGAGCGCCGAGCCGACCGGCTGCGCCGCGCGGGAGCACGCCGGGTGCAGGCCCGCGACCCGGCAGGAGACCGGCAAGTGGCCCCGAATTCTGCACGGGCGCCCGAAGGCGGTACCCTGCGGCTCCATGGGCTCCTTCCTCGTCGAGCTAGTCCTCGCCGGCGCGACCGCGATCACCGCGCCAACGGCGACCCTGACCGCGACCGTGATGGGAGAGGTGAGCCCCCCCTCCGCCGGGAGCAGCGCCCTCGCTGCGACGATCGACCGCATCCTCGATCACAAGCGCCTCAAGGACGCGACGATCAGCGTCGTCGTCACCGACGTCGCCAGCGGCGAGGTGCTCTACAGCCGCAACCCCGACAGCGCCGTCAACCCGGCGAGCAACATCAAGCTGGTGACCACCGCGGCCGCGCTCAGCATCCTGGGCCCGGAGCACCGCTTCCTCACCCGCCTCTTCACGACCAAGGGCGCGCGCCGGGGCGACACCGTCGACGGCGACCTCTACCTCAAGGGAGGCGGCGATCCGTGGCTCGTCACCGCCGATCTCTACGAGCTCGCGGGCAGCCTCCACGCCCTCGGGATCCGCAAGGTCAAGGGCGGGATCATCATCGACTCGACCGCGTTTGATCAGGACGAGCTCCCGCCCGCCTTTGATCAGAAGGACGAGTTCGCCTCGTACCGGGCGATGAGCTCGGCGAGCGCCGTCAACTTCAACACCTTCGTCGTCCACGTCCGCCCCGGCTCCGCCGTCGGCGAGACCGCGAAGGCGGCCCTCGACCCTGCCCTCCCCTCGATCCCGGTCACCTCGTCGATCACCACCGAGGCCGGCAGCCGCAACCAAGTCACGGTCGAGCGCGAGCTCAAGGACGGCCGCCTCTCGCTCTCCTTCGCCGGGACGATCGGCGTCGACGCCAACGTCGCCCACTACCGCTATCCGGTCGCCGACCCGACGACCAACGCCGGCGACGTCCTGGCCCTCGTCCTCGAGGAGCGCGGGATCAAGGTCGGCAAGCGCACAGTCAAGGCCGGCGCCGTCCCCCGCAACGCCGAGGCGCTGGCGACCCACGCCTCGCAGCCCCTCAGCACCCTCATCCGCGGGGTCAACAAGCTCTCCAACAACTTCATGGCCGAGCAGATCCTGAAGACGCTCGACCTCAGCGACGACCACCCCGCGACCTTCGAGGGCGGGCTCGCCAAGGTCCGCGCTCACCTGCGAAGCCTCGGGATCCCGAGCGAGGGGCTGCAGCTGACCAACGGCTCCGGCCTCTACGACGCCAACCGGATCACCGCGGCCCAGCTCACCGGGCTCCTCGTCGCCACCTACAACGACTTCCGCATAAGCGCCGACTTCCTCGCCTCGCTGCCGATCAGCGGGGTCGACGGGACGATGCGTCGACGCCTGCGCGACAGCGCGGCGACCCGCTACGTCCGGGCCAAGACCGGCACTCTCAACGAGTCCTCGGCGCTCTCGGGCTACGCCGGGGCGGTCGGCAAGGCGCCGCTCGCCTTCTCGATCCTCATCGGCGACATCACCCGCGGCAAGACCACCCTCGCCCGCTCGGTGCAAAACGAGATCGCCGAACACCTCGCCGCGGTCGCGGCCAGCGGGTCCAAAGCGGCCGCCGAAGCTTCTGCGCCGGGCGCCGACGCCGACCCCCGCTAATTTTTCTCGCACGGCAGAAAACGCCGGGGGTGTGCATCCTCCTGCACGTCGACGCCGCTGATCTCGAGCGGGGCCGAGCTGATGCGACGCAACACCTGTTCCCTCGAACATCGAGGGTCTCCGATGCAAGTGCGCATGCCCCTGCGCACCCGTGCAAAAACCGGCAAGAACGACCCGTAGACGGGTCTACAGCGCGGATCTGAGAGAGACGTAATTTGCGCTCGTCGCCGTCATTCTCCTATCCTCTGTCGGTCTTCGGAGACGACTCCATGCAGAACACTCTCGGCGTCATCACCAACCCGAACTCCAAGAAGAACTGGCGCCACCCCGAGCGGCGGGGGGCGATCCAGCGGGCGGTTGGTCATCACGGCGTGGTCAAAGAGACCAAGAGCCTCGACGATCTGCCGCGGGCGGTCGACGAGCTCCTCGAGGCGGGCACCAAGTACTGGGTCTGCGACGGCGGCGACGGGACCCTGCACTGGGTGCTCAACACCCTCCACCAACGGCTCGGCTCCCGGGGCGCCGACGCTCAGCTGCCGGTGATCGTCCCGACCAACGGCGGCACCGTCGACTTCATCGCCCGCAAGGCCGGCCTCAAGGGTGACGCCATCTCGATCGTCGACCGCCTGGTCCGCGAGCTCGACGCGGGCCGCGAGCCGAGGACCGTCCAGGTCGACACCTGCCGTCACCGCGGCCAGGGCAAGAACGCCGACGGTGAGACCGTCGACTTCGATCGCCTCGGCCTCGCGACCGCCCTCGCCGGCGTCGCCAACAACTTCTTCGACAAGTACTACGCGCTGCCCAAGGATCGCGGGGCGATGGCCATCGCCGGGGTCATCGGCGCGGCCGCGGGCGCGGCCCTGGTCGACACCTTCGCCAGCCCCCTGCGACGCTGGCTCCCCGGCGACAGCTACAGCGACTTCTTCCGGCCGACCGCCGCGTCGATCGAGGTCGACGGCAAGCGCCTCGCCTTCTCCTCCTTTATGTCGCTCCAGATCGGCGCCATCGACATCAACCTCGCGGGGGTCGTCCGCTGCTTCCGGCGGGCCAACGAGAGCGGCTTTCTCCACTTCCAGGCGATCTCGACCTCGCCGGTCGGCGTCGTCTTCAACGTCCCCAACATCGTCTTCGGAACGCCGATCCGCGGCGGTCAGGTCTTCGATAACCGCGTTCGCAACGTCTCGATCGTCGCCGCTGCGGGGGAGCACATCAACCCGGTCATCGACGGTGAGCAGTTTCACGGGCTCGATCGCATCGACCTCGAGCTCGGACCGAGCCTGTCGATCGCCACGCTGCCGGCCGCCTGACCGGCCCACGTCCGGAGCGCAGGTTCGGCCAGACCTCGCCGAGCGAGGCGCCGTTGCGCCCTCTCCTAGCCGCCCCGCCGCTGACGCTGCTAGGATGGCGGAGGGGTTACCCACCATGCTTCAGCGCTCACTACTTGGATTAATTACTGCTGCAACCTTTCTCGCGGGCGACATCGCCTCGGCCACCCCGGAGGTCGCCGGAGGTCCCGTCGCCGAGGAGCCCGCCGCCGAGACCGTCACCGTGACGACCACCTCCGAGGTCGCCGAGACCAGCGATACGCCGGCGGAGCCAGGACAGGATCTCTCCCAGCCGGCGACCGAGGTCGACAACGTCCGCGTGGTCTCCTACCCCGCGCCTCCCCCAGAGCCCACCGAGGCGCCGCCCGTGTATCAACCGCAGCGGCGTCGCGGGATCGGCCTGATGATCACCGGCTGGTCGCTCTTCGCCGCCAGCTACGGGATCACAGCCCTCTCCGGCGCGGCGCTCATCGACAACTGCTCGAGCTCGGACGGGTACGACTGTCGCAAGCTCGGCGGCTCCCTGATGATCCCGGTCCTCGGCCCCTTCCTCGCCACCTCCGAGGTCCAGACGATGAGCGGCCGCTTCGCCCTCGTCTTCTTCCCGGGCCTCGCCCAGGTCGCAGGGCTCTCCATGGGCGTCGCCGGCACCGTCCTCTTCGCCCGCTCTCGCCGACGCTATCGGACCGCGCTCAACTCCGACGGCCTGCGGATCACCCGGCGCGCTCCCAACCTCCGCCTCGGCAACACCGCCTCGCCCTTCGGCGGCGGTGTGCGGATGACCTACCGGTTCTAGCCAGAGCGAACGCCTCGCCCCTCCGCGGCGGCGTTGCGGATGCCCTGCCCCTTCTGGCCAGAGCGTGCGGAGGAGGCCCCCGCGCGACGATGACGGCTGCCGAGCGCCTGGGCGGCCGTCCTTCGTCTGCCCTCGTGTCGAAGGGCCCCGTCGGCGCACTCCCCAGTAGGAGGCCAGCGCAGACGGCCGGCGCCAGCTCAGGGCTCGGCTGGCTGCTCCCGGTCATGCAGCCGCTGAAGACGGCTACGTGCATGTCGCCGCTGTGGCGAGCTCGGAAGACCGACCTGAGCGTCGGCGACGCTCCGGGCTCCGAGCTGGGCTCCGCTGCCTGCTCTCAGTGACGAGCAGCTGCTAGGCCGGCGCTGCGGCTCGCGAGGGCGAGGAGGGGACCACCCAAGAGCGGGCCGGCTGGAGCGACCTGCCTAGAGCGGTATCGCGCAGATACCCAGGGACTCGAGGCCCGGCTGGGCCTTGCCCTCTTCGTACCAGGGCACGCAGTCCATCGTCGGGTGGAGCTTCGAGCAGATCTCCGGGTCCGTGTCGAAGTCACACCAGGGCGAGCAGCAGTACTCGAACTTACAGTTCGGGACGTTCTCCGGCCAGATGCACGAGAAGCCCGGGGCGCAACCCGCCTGGTTGTAGCAGAGGTCGCCGTAGTCCCCGTCCTCGTTGGGCGCGAGCACGGTCGGCATGCAGACGAAGCCCTCCGAGCCGACGTTGGGCGCGTCCATGTAGCAGCCCTCGCCGTCGGGGCAATTCTGCACCAGGGGATCGCAGGCGACAAAGCACAGCGGCACCGGCGGATCGAAGAAGGTCACGCACTTCTCCTCCGGCTTGAGACACATCGGCGACTCGGGGGTGCCGAAGCAGTGTCCGACGCAGCTGCCGTCGCCGTCGTTGTCGATGTCGAAGCACATCCCGCCCTTGGCGCAGGAGTCGTCTCCCGAGCCAAAGTTGTTGTAGGTCTTGCAGGGCTCGCCGACGCCGTCGGGGTTGATCGGCTCCTCGACACACTTGACCCCGTCGGGGATGATCCCGCCGCTCATGTTGTAGGGCACGCACTTCTGTCCCTCAGGACAGTCCTGCAAGATCAGCGAGCAAAGGCCCCCTTCGCCGCCGATGTCCGGATCCATCCCGGTCGTCTCCGAAGATGTCGCGCCGGCCGAATCGTCGGTCGTCGACCCGTCGGTCGTCGTGTCGTCGCGGGACGTGCTCGAGGATGAAGCGGACGTAGTCGCCGTGTCCTCGGTGCTCGGTCGACAGGCGACACCAGCGACGACGAGCATCACGTAGAGGGCACGGGGTACGGGCATTCGAGCGAGCATCTATCGGACCTCCAGCGCACGACCCGGGGGATCGCGACAGCTCCGTCAATTTCACCAAAAAGCGACGCAGCCGCAACAAAGCTGCGGCTGCGAAAGTTCTTGCCTACCCGTAGGCCCGCGCCCTGCGGCGCGGTCGGACTGGAGACAAGCGGGACGGCGGACTCCACCTCCGCGGTAGGGCCCTGTGCGAGGGACTCTACGGGGGGCGCGGAGCGCTAGGTCACGTTGTATCGGGTACCGCGGGCCTTGCCGGTCCACGACACCTTGCCAGCGTCTATGAGGCGGTTGAGCGCAGCTCGCGCTTGCAGGTTGGTGCCGCCGGCGCGGGCCATCAGCTTGGCGACGCCGACGGGCTCACCGATGTCGGTCAGCGCCTGGAAGATCGCCTTGTCGTAGGCGGCACGTCCCGCGGGGGTGCGGGTGTTGACGGTCGGCGGAGCTTCGGAGACCGCGTCCTCGACGGCCGCGGCGGGCTCAGCCTGCTCGACGAGGGACTGTTGCGCTGGCGCCTTCGCCTTCGCCTTCGCCTTCGGCGAGGACTTGCTCCCGCGGGGTCGGCCGACCCGACCCTTGGGCTTCGCCGGCGCCGAGGAGGCCGCACCGGCGAGGATCTCGGCGACCGAGATCGCGTCAAAGATACGGCCGAGCGATCCCTTGCTGAGCTTGTGGATTTCACCAAGCGTCAACTCGGGGGTCTCGCGCAGCAGGTCGATGCAGATTTGCCGCTCACGGTCGATTACCGCCGCCTGAAATGCAGCTTCGTACTTCGATGACATGGCCGGGAGGCTATCACAGCACCCGACGGTGTCGACGTATTTGTCGGATCAAATACGGGGAGGCGAGCTATGTTTACATTGACCGCCGATACTCCCCGCCGACCTCAAAGAGGGCCTGCGAGATCTCCCCAAGAGAGCAGGAGCGGACAGTCTCCATAAGCTCCTCAAAGATGTTCCCTCCCGCCAAGGCGACCCCCTTGAGGCGCTCTAGCGCATGCGCAGAGGCGGCGCTGCGGTCGGCCTGGAAGCGCCGCAGGCGATCGATCTGGGCGTCCTTCTCGTCGTTGCTCGCACGGGTGAGGTCGACGGATGAGGCCTCCTCAACACCGCTTTTGTGGGGGTTCTTGAAGGTGTTAACCCCGACGATCGGCAGCTCGCCGCTGTGCTTGAGCTGCTCGTACTTGAGGCTCTCCTCTTGGATCTTCGAGCGCTGGTACTGCCGCTCCATCGCCCCGAGGACCCCTCCGCGCTCGTCCAGGCGGGTGAACTCGGCGAGCACCGCCTCCTCGACGAGAGAGGTGAGCTCTTCGACGACGTAGGATCCCTGGAGCACGTTCTCGCTCTTCGCCAGCCCCTGCTCCTTGGTGATGATCATCTGGATCGCCATCGCCCGCCGCACGCTGGCCTCGGTCGGCGTCGTGATCGCCTCGTCATAGGCGTTGGTGTGCAGGCTATTGCAGTGGTCGTAGTAGGCGAAGAGGGCCTGCAGGGTGGTCCGAATGTCGTTGAAGTCGACCTCCATCGCGTGTAGCGAGCGGCCGCTGGTCTGGATGTGATACTTGAGCTTTTGGCTGCGCTCGCTGGCGCCGTAGAGGTCCCGCATCGCCACCGCCCAGATCCGCCGCGCGACCCGGCCGATCACCGTGTACTCGGCGTCTAGGCCGTTCGAGAAGAAGAAGCTGAGGTTCGGGGCGAAGGCGTCGATGTCGAGCCCCCGCGACCGGTAGTACTCGACATAGGTAAAGCCATTGGCCAGGGTAAAGGCGAGCTGGGAGATCGGGTTCGCCCCGGCCTCAGCGATGTGATAGCCGCTGATCGACACCGAGTAGTAGTTGCGGACCCCCTTGCGGATGAAGAACTCCTGGATATCGCCCATCATTCGCAGAGCAAAGGGCACCGAGAAGATGCAGGTGTTCTGGGCCTGATCCTCCTTGAGGATGTCCGCCTGGACCGTCCCGCGGACCACCTTGAGCGTATTGTCGACGACCTCCTGCCGCTCCTCGGAGGTCAGCGGGCGTCCGCGCTCCTCCTCGGCGGCCTCGACCTGCTGGTCGATCGCGGCGTTAAAGAAGAACGCGAGGACGATCGGCGCGGGGCCGTTGATCGTCATCGACACGCTGGTATTGCTCGCGCAGAGGTCAAAGCCCCGATAGAGCAGCTTGGCGTCGTCCAGGGTGCAGACAGAGACACCGCTCTCTCCGATCTTTCCGTAGATGTCCGGGCGCTCGGCGGGATCCCAACCGTAGAGGGTGACCGAGTCGAACGCGGTCGAGAGCCGCGTCGCCGGCTCGCCCGCGGAGAGATAGTGGAAGCGCTCATTGGTCCGCGCAGGACCCCCCTCGCCGGCGAACATCCGCTTCGGGTCCTCCCCCTCGCGCTTGAAGGGGAAGACCCCGCCGGTGAAGGGGAAGAAGCCGGGGGGTCCCTCTAGGAGCATGTAGCGGACGACCGCCCCGGGCTCATCGTCACGCGGGAGCGCCACCCGGGGGACGATGCTCTCGGAGAGGGTCTCGACGGTGGTGGGATAGCGGAGGGATCGACCGCGGATCTGAATGACGTACTCGCCGCTGGCGTAGGCCTCGCGCAGGCGCGGGAGCTCCTCTAGCGCCCGGCGAGCGTCCGAGCCGACCCGTTGGCCCAGGGCCTCGATGCGGCGATCGAGCGTCGCGAGGGCGCCCTCCCCCGCCGCCTCCTCGGCCAGGAGAGTCCGCGCCTGCCTCAGCGCCGAGATCTCGCGGACCCGGGAGACCTGAGCCTCCACCTCGGCCTTGTAGCCGCGGACTGTGCGGACGATCTCGGCGAGGTAGTGGGATCTGTCGGCGGCGATCAAATCGTCGCACTCGGAGGCGATCCGCCGCTGTTCGGCGGGGATCTTGGCCTCCCAGACGGCGTCGCCGCGCTCGCTCAGGAGCCCGCAGAGCGCGGCGAAGAGCCCGTTGACCCCGGCGTCGTTGAAGCG
The DNA here is from genome assembly GCA_030424595.1 of Polyangia bacterium. Classification (GTDB taxonomy): domain Bacteria; phylum Myxococcota_A; class Polyangia; order Nannocystales; family Nannocystaceae; genus JADJRG01. The sequence goes on along the minus strand of JAUHWG010000025.1, from coordinate 71,289 downwards.
GCTCGCGACGGTGCCGAAGACCGGGAGCTCATCGTCCGCCGCGTGGAAGAGCTCGCGGTTGCGGCGGAGCTGCTTGCGGACGTCGCGGAAGGCGTCCTTCGACCCCTTGTGCTCGAACTTGTTGATGGCGACGAGGTCGGCGACGTCGAGCATCTCGATCTTCTCGAGCTGGCTCGGCGCGCCGTACTCCGCGGTCATCACATAGAGGGTCACGTCGGCGAGGCGCTCGATCGCGGCGTCGCCTTGGCCGATCCCCGAGGTCTCGACGATCACGAGATCGTAGCCCGCGAGCTTGCAGAGGCGGACCGCGTCGTCGGTCGCCGAGGAGAGCTCCGCCCCCGACGCGCGGGTCGCCATGCTCCGCATGTAGGCCCGCGGCGTCCGCAGCGAGTTCATCCGGATCCGGTCGCCGAGCAGCGCGCCGCCGGTGCGCCGCCTCGTCGGGTCGACGGAGATCACGGCGACCCGGCGCTTGGGATGATCGCGGAGCAGCCGTGAGACGAGCTCGTCGGTCAGCGAGCTCTTGCCGGCGCCGCCGGTGCCGGTGATGCCGACGACCGGGATCGAGGGCAGCGACGCGGCCCGAACCGCGTCGATCACCTGCTGCCCCTCGGGGCAGCTCTCAGGGGTCTCGACCAGGGTGATAAGGCGCGCGAGACGGCCGACGCCCCCCTCGCGCTCGCCGAGGCTGGCGAGCTCCGCGAGCGGCTGCGCCGGCGCGGTCGAGAAGTCGGCGCCCTCGACGATCATGTTGATCATCCCCTGAAGACCGTGCTGACGGCCGTCCTCAGGGCTGAAGATCCGCTTGACCCCGTAGGCGTGGAGCTCCTCGATCTCGCGCGGGACGATGACTCCGCCGCCGCCGCCCCAGAGGGTGATGTGGCCCGCCCCCTTCTCCTTCAGGAGGTCGACCATGTACTTGAAGTACTCGACGTGCCCTCCCTGATAGGAGGAGACGGCGATGGCCTGCGCGTCCTCGGCGATCGCCGCGTCGACGACCTCTTCGGCGCCGCGGTTATGCCCCATGTGGATCACCTCCGCGCCGGTCGCCTGGAGGATCCGGCGCATGACGTTGATCGCGGCGTCATGGCCGTCGAAGAGCGCGGCCGCGGTCACCACCCGGATCTTGTTGCGCGCTCGATAGACCCCGGGCCTCGCCGGAGCTGTGGGGATCGTGTCGTTCGGGGTGACGTTGTTCATGGCCGTGGGCGACCATACGAGCACCCCCGAGGCCGATCAAGACGCCCGCTCCCGCCCTTGGGGCCAGAACAAACGCCCAATTCTTGCTCGCATGGGCCTCCTCGTCGAGACTGCCATGTATGCCTAGGCCGCACATCGGAGCACCGCAGGGCGCCGATCCCGCAAAGCGACCTAGCAGCGGTCTAGGGTGGGTTATGGCCCTTCTGATGGGCCTCACGCTCTCCACCGCCCCGACGACCGCCGAGGCTGCGAACCCCGGCTGGTCGAGCGCGCCGCGCTGGAACCTGCCGAAACATCGCCCCCCCGCCTGCAAGCGGTGGAAGCATCGGTGGGGCCTCCTCACACGCCTGGGCAAGGCCAAGTGCGCCGAGGAGACGCCGCCCTCGGCGAAGGCCCCCGGTCCGAGCCCCCAGCCCGGGCCGAGCCCCCAGCCCGGGGTCACGCCGCAGCCGCGGCCGGCCCCGCCGACGACCCGCCCGACAAGACCGCAGCCGACCCCGCGCCCTCGCCCGTCGGCGCGCCCGCCTAGCCCTCGCCCCGATCTGCGCGGCTACCCCGACGCCAACGCGCTGATGGCGATGAACACCCGTCAGTGCCACGCCTACCTCCGCCAGAGCGAGGTCCCCTTCTCGCCGGTGAGCCGCCGGGAGGCCCGCTCCGTCGACATTCCGGTGCGGCTCACGGGGCCCATCGCCGGGGTCACCTGGAGGATCCCCTGGTCGGAGAACGAGGCCACCGACATCCACACGATCTGGGACTGCCGAATGGTCGCGGCGATGGTCCCCTTCACCCGTTGGCTCGCCAGCTACGGGGTCGTCGAGATCGCCTATTTTTCGTCCCTGCGCGGGGGAAAGGCGGCGCTCGCCAAACCCCGAAGCCAGCACAACGTCGGCCTCGCCGTCGACTTCCTCGGCTTTCGCCGCGCCGGTGAGGACATCGCCAAGGTCGAGCAGAACTACCGAAAGCGGCGCCTCCGGAGCTGTCCGCAGGTCGCGGCAGCGCCCCCTGACCGGGCCTCGGCGTCGGAGATCTACCACGCGCTCGTCTGCGAAGGCGTCCGCCACGGCCTCCTGCACACGATCCTGACGCCCGATCACGATCGCGCCCACTACAATCACCTCCACCTAGATCTCAAGGCCGATCAGCGCTCTCCCGTGGACCCCTACGTGAGCCTCGCCGGTCGCTAGGCCGACCCCGCAGCCGACAAACATCGTCCCCGCGGCCCCGAGGGCCCCCTCGCGCGAACTCAGTGCGGGTCATGCGCTGTGGCGCTACCCCCTACACATTTCGTGTCACTCAAGGGACTATACCCAGTGACAGCTCGCACCGACGAGCGGCCAGACCGCCCCGATGCCCACGCGCCCCCGATCGAACTCTCCTCGAGGCCCCCGCCCAGACCCTCGGGAGGCCTCCGCATCGTCAATCGAGATCAACGTGAACCGCGGTGACATTGGCCGGATTATCAGCGGCCGCTTCAAGATCTCGCGCCTCCTGGGCGAGGGCGGCATGGGCGTCGTCTACCGTGCGCTGGACATGCAGGTCGATCGCGACGTCGCGATCAAGCTGATGCGCCGCGAGTGCCTCTCCGACAAGAAGTTCATCACCCGCTTCCGCCGCGAGATCGAGGTCACCACCCAGTTCCGCCACCCGTCGACGATCCGCGTCTACGAGCACGGTGAGACCGACGACGGCCGCCCCTACATGGTGATGGAGCTGCTCACCGGCGAGAGCCTCTCAGAGCGGCTCGAGCGCGGGCGGATCCCCGAGATCCAGGCGTTGGAGTACGCCAAGCAGATCGCCGAGAGCCTCTCGGAGGCCCACGAGCACGAGGTCTATCACCGCGATCTCAAGCCGGACAATCTCTTCATCGAGACCGTCGGCGTGACGACCGTGCTCAAGGTGCTCGACTTCGGGATCGCCGGCGGCGCGGACTCGCTGAAGCTCACCCAGGCGGGCGAGGTCTTCGGCACCCCGCAGTACATGTCACCGGAGCAGTGCAACGGGCAGAAGCTCGACCACCGCACGGACATCTACTCCCTCGGCGTGATCCTCTACGAGATGATCGAGGGGCGCCCGCCCTTCACCGCCGAGACGCCGATGGCGACGATGCTCAAGCACGTCCGGGCCAAGGTGCCGCCGCTGCGCAACGGCAACCAGGCGACCAACCGCCTGCTCATGCGGGCGCTGCGAAAGGACCGGAGCAAGCGGATCCAGAGCGCAGGTCGCTTCGCCGAGCTCATCAGCCAGTGCATGAGCGTCGTCCGAGCGACCGACGAGGGCCGCGCTCCGCCGCCGAACGATCTCCTCTCGCACACCCCGCGAAGCCTCAACGCCCTCCCCAGCGGCCCATCGCCGACGACGCTCTCGCAGTCGCCGACGGCGACCTTGGCGACCGTCGAGAACGAGGCCCGCGGCCGGGGGATGGTCATCCTCCTGGCGATCGCCGCGGTGTCCGTCATCGTCATCGCCGCGGTCCTGGCCACCAACAACGGCGACGAGGTCGACACGGCCAACGACGCGGCGGAGGCGACCGGCTCGACCGGCGGCCAGGAGCTCGCGCTCCCCCTGAGCCGACCGCTGATCAGGACCAACATCGAAGAGGCCGAGGTCTGGCTCGACGGAGAGCGCAAGTGCACGGCCCCCTGCCAGCTCGAGATCCCGGTCGGCGACGATACGATCCACGAGATCCGGCTCAAAAAGGAGGGCTACATCGACGTCATGCAGAACTGGCGGCCGATGACGATCACCGAGGATTTCCCGCCGATGCCGGACATGAAGCCGCTGGGCGGGACGATCGAGGTCCCGCGCTCGAAGAAGCGGAAGAAGTAGCCGCGCAGACGGCGACGAGGAGCGAGGCACGCAGGCCAAGAGCCCTCCGCCCCTTGTGTATGGGGCGCGCGAGTGCGATCCTCCGCCCCTTATGGCTCAGCAAGACGAAGACTTCGCCGCGATGTTTGAGGCCGAGCAGCCCCGCCAGGCTGCCCGAATCGCCCGTCGGGTCAAGCCAGGCGAGCAAGTCGAGGGGATCATCGTCGCGATCGGCAAAGACAACATCTTTGTCGACGTCGGCGCCAAGTCCGAGGCCACGATCCAGCGCGAGCAGCTCAGCGATCGCGAGGGCAAGCTGACCGTCGCCGTCGGCGATCGTCTCCGCGCTCGGGTCGCCAGCGCCGGCCGCAAGGGCATCGAGCTGGTCACCTCCCTAGGCCGCAAGGGCGGGGTTGACCTCGCCGCGATCGACCTCGCCCACCAGAGCGGGGCGCCGATCGACGGCACCTTCACGAAGGCGGTCAAGGGCGGCCTCGAGGTCGAGATCGGCGGCGTGCGTGCCTTCTGCCCGGCCTCCCAGGTCGACATCGGCTTCATCAAGGACCTGGAGCCCCTGGTCGATCAGCGGGTCCAGTTCAAGGTCATCGAGGTCCGCGACGCCGGCCGCTCCGTGATCGTCTCGCGCAAGGCGGTCCTCGCCGACGAGCGGGCCGAGCGAGCGCTCGCGCTCCGGGCCGAGCTCAAGGAGGGCGCGGAGCTCGAGGGCATCGTCAAGACCGTCCAGCCCTACGGAGCCTTCATCGACATCGGCGGCATGGAGGGGCTGGCCCACATCTCGGAGCTCACCGGCGGCCGCGTCGAGCGGGTCGAGGACGTGCTCCAGGTCGGCGAGACGGTCCGCGTCCGGGTGCTCTCGATCCAGCCCCGCGACGGCAACCCCAACGACCTCAAGATCAGCCTCTCGCTGCGGACCGGCGACGACGCGGCCGCTCCCCGTGCGCAGGGCGGCAAGCAAGATCAGATCCTCGACGGTACGGTCGGCGACGTCACCTCCTTCGGCGTCTTCGTCGACACCGAGCAGGGCCGCGGCCTGGTCCCGCTGCGCGAGCTGGAGCTCGCCCCGGGGGCCGATCCCAAGCGGGCCTATCCCGTGGGCAAGGAGGTCCAGGCGGTGCTCCTCGGCCGTGACAGCGAGGGCCGCCTCCGCCTCAGCATCCGCGGGGTCGCCCGCGCCGAGGAGCGCTCGAACTACCGCGACTTCAACCAAGCCAAGAAGAAGGCCAAGAGCGGGAGCCTCGGCAGCCTGGGCGACCTCCTCCGCGACAAGCTCTCGGCCCGCTAGGAGCTGAGCCTGTGGAGAGCGAGGACAGGAGGGCCTCCCCTCTCCTGTCCCCCTTGTCTTGAGCGAGCGACGATCGACCGTGACCGCGCTTTCAGCGCTCGCTCGCATTGTTCCCGACCACGCGCGTCTAGGACGCCCCTGGTGCGAGGCACGTGGGCTCTCACGCTGCAATCGTGGGTCGTCGCGGCTTCGACAGAGCGCAGCTCTACCGGGCCGTCGTGCAGGTACTGGCGGAGCCGCCAGCGTCGATGCTGCTAGTAGCGCTCTTTTGAGAGCAGGACGAGCGCCTCGCGGAGGCTGCTGCGGGTATGCCTGTCGCCGCGGGTCGAGCCCTCGTTGTCGTCGTCGCCGAGGAGCGCGGCGAGGGCCTTCCGGCTCTTCTCCTCTTCGGACACCGAGAGGCTGACCGACTCCCGCGGCCGCTCATCGCCGTCACCCAAGAGCTCGAGCATCCTCGCGATCCCCTTGGCGACGGTCGACTTCTGCTGGCGGTAGTAGTCCTCGCGCAGGCGGCCGAAGTAGTCGGAGAAGATCGCCGGATAGTCCGGCTCCTCCTCGGGATGGGAGAGGGCCCAGGCGCCGATCCGCGAGAGCACGTCCGCCCGAAACGAGGGTCCTGCGTTGGGATCCATCGTCTCCTCGAGGCTCTTCATGAACTTCACGTCGGGATCGGTGAGGACGCCGGTGACGGGGTCGAAGAGCCGCTCGCGCTTGATGAAGTGCGAGACGTGGACGACATAGCGGCGGAAGAGATCGAGGTAGCGCACCTCGTCGACCAGGCCCATCGCCTCGCGCACCTCACGATCGGAGAGATCGAGCCAGCGCTCCCAAGCGGACTCGGTCACGCTCCCCTCCCCGTCCAGGCTGTGAAAACCGGCCTGCGGGGCGAGGCCCATCCAGCGATGCTGCATCGTATCGCCGCAATAGCGGCGGAGCTCGCGGAAGAGCCGAGGCACGGTGATCGAGCGGATCCCCGGCTCGGAGGCGACGGCCAGGAGGAGGCGCTTGAGATCGCGGACGCTGGCGCCGAAGGACCCCTCGTAGTCGCCGAGCGGTTGGTCACCGACGACGGCCATCGGGAAGCGCTCCTCGTACATGTGCGGGACCGCGGCGAGGAGCTCGCGGGCCTCCTCGCTCGTGAGGCCGGTGGGCACTCGCCCGTAGGAGTAGAGGTCGGCCTTCTCGAGGGGCGTCAGGCCGCGCAGCACCGCGGCGAGCTTCTCGGGGTAGTTCTCCGGGTTTGGCGGGCGAAGCCGCGTCATCACCCCCCAAAGGGCGAGGATCGCCGTCACGTGCGGGGCGATGTGGATGCCGCGGAGCAGATCGCCGACCTGCTCCTGGTAGACCCGCCGCTCGACCCGATAGTCGAGCAGGTACGGGACGGGGATCAGCTCCAGGCGGCCGCGCAGGCTCTGGTACTCGCCGGGGCGGAGGGTCCGAAACTCGAGCAGGTTGAGGTCGTTGGCGGAGCCGGTGAAGACGACGTCGAGGCCGAGCATCACGTGGTCGAGCGCGACCTTGCCGGACTCGGTCGCGGTCAGGAGATACTTGTAGTGCTCGTAGGGTCGCTTGAGCAGGTCGCTGTAGTTGATCACGCCGCGGTTGGCGTCGACGAGGTCCCCCTGACAGGCGAAGAGCACCTGACCGCCGATGCTCGCCGGCAGGCTGGCGAAGGCCCGATCTCCGGTCACCGCGAACGAGCGGGCGTCGACCGCCTGCTTCGGCTCGACGGTGACGAGGCCGCTGCGGTAGGTCCGGCTGAGGAAGAGGCGCTCGACCTGGATGTGCTGGTAGACCTTGGCCAGCTCGCCCCCGTAGCTCGCGAGGAGACCGTCGAAGATCCTCCGGTTGCGCTGGGAGAGCTCGCCGCCCTTGACGACGTCGCTGAGGACGAAGGTCTCGTCGTCGGCGCAGAGATCCTCCAGGAGGCGAGCGCGCTGGGTCTTCGGGATCAGGAAGAGCGGCGGGTCCTTGACCTCGTCGCCGAGCTTGGCCTCGATCGCCGCGGTCCGCAGGCGGGCGTAGGAGGAGCCCTCGCTGAAGGCACCGGCGGGATCGGTGTAGTCGGCGAGGCCGAAGCCTATCGACCCCCTGGCCGCGACCTTGGTCGGGAAGACCCAAGAGAAGCGATAGAGGGCCCCCTCCTCCGAGCGCGAGTAGGCCTCCAGGGCCCGGTGGAGGGCCTCCAGCATCGTCGTCTTCGCCGACCCGTTGGGGCCGTGGAGGAGGAGCATCTTGTTGACCCGACCGATCCGGACGAAGCCTTCGATCGCGTCGTAGAGGCCGCACTGCGCCGCCTCTTGGCCGACGAGGCGATGTCCCCCGTCGAACTCGCAGTCGAAGAGGCGAAAGCGGCTGATCTTCCCGCTCGGGTTGCGGACCTCGCGACGGCCGAAGAAGTCAAAGGCGTCGCGGAGGTACTGCGCTGCGTTGCGAGCGTGGGTCCGCGGGTTTGCGCAGAGGAGCTCAAACCACTCGTCAAAGGACAGGATCTGACGGGTGGCCTCAAACTCATCCGCGACCGACCCTGCGATCGCGGCGATCCGCTCTTTCGGAGATGACGAGACGGGCATCGGGCCGGCGATTGTACCGTCGACCTCGTCGCCACGCCGCTGGCTAAACTCGAGCGGGGCGGCAGCGCGCGGGGGGGGCTCGTCGCTACTTCACCGCGACGCGGAAGTCGACAGCCTGGGTGACAGGCGCGCAGGCGTCGTCCTGACAGACCGCGAACTTGAGCTCGCCGGTGAAGCTCTTGTCGCCGGCGGCGCTCGGGGTGAAGGCCACCTCGTACTCGAGCCCAGAGTCCTCCAGGCGGAGCACGTCCTCCTTCGCGAGGCTCTCCTTGGCGAGCTTGACGTCGGTGGGCGAATTGACCGCCAGCGAGGTCGGGTAGTCGAGGTTCATGTGCCAGGGCTCCTTGGGCAGGACCGTGACCTTGACCTTGCCCTCGGCGCCGACGCTCGCGTCCGCGGGGGGATCGATCTTCACCGTGAAGCGCTCGTCGGCGGGATCCGGCCCGTCGATGACCTTGGTCTTCTCGCCTTCGGGCGCCTTGGGTGCGGCAGCGTCGTCTGCGCCAGCAGCGGGGCCAGCAGCGGCCTCCGCGGCGCTCGACGAGGCGGGCGCCGCGGTCTCCTTGTCGCCGCCACAGCCGACCGCGAAGACGAGGGCGAGGGCGCTAAGGACAGACGAGGGGGCAATGATCGAACGGTAGGTCATCTTCGGGGGCTCTTCCTGATGCGGCCGCTCGCGCGCGCTCACGGCCGCCGGGCGGCATCATAGCCGATCGAAACGCAGGGCGACGCCGCGGGTTACACGTCCCCGGAGAACGTCGGAGTTCTCGCTGACCGGCGCGAGGATCTCCGCCAGGTCCCCCGGCGGGGTCGCCTCGACGATGACGTCGCCCTCGGAGAGGCGATCGACCCGCCACACGCCGTCCGCGTCGCTCTCGGTCTCGGCCACCAGCTCGCCGCTACGGCGGTCGCGGATCGAGATCTGCGCCTTGACGACAGGCTCGCCCCGCTCGTCCTGGATGCTCCCCTCGATCGCGGCCCCCTCCTCGAGATCGACGACCAGATCGCCCTCATCGTCCTCCGGCCGGGCGACGCTGGAGCGCTCCCGCACCCAGCCCTCGGCCTCGATCGTCACGTCGACGCGGGCACGGGCGAGGCGACGGACGAGCGCGTCGCCAGCGGCGTCGGTCGCGGTCACCTGATCGCCGACCCGGACCTTGGCCCCGGCGATCGGATCGCCGCTGCCGCTCGCGCGGACGTGGACCGCGAGCAGCCAGCCGGCGCTCAGCCCGATCTCCACGAGGCGCCCGTCAGCCCGCGGCGGCACCCGCATGCGCCGCTCATAGGGGGCGAAGTTCGGGTGATCGACCTCGATCTCGGCGCCCCCCGGGGTCAGGCGATCGAGCTCGAAGAGGCCGCGATCGTCGGTGTAGGTGACGACGGTCGGCGAGATGCCATCGTCGGAGAAGAGCGCGACGCGGGCGCCGACCACGGGGCGACCGTGGCGATCCCGCAGCCGCCCCTCGACCGCCCCGGCGGCGGGCGCCAAGGTCCGCTCGAGGTCGACCGGGCGCTCCCCGACCTCGACCTCGATCGCCTGCGGGATCATCCCCGGCGCCCGGACCACCAGGCGACGACGCCCCTTGTGCAGCCCGGCGTCGAAGGTCCCGAGCTCGTCGGTGAGGACCACGAGACCGTCGTCAAGCTCGATCCGCGCGCCGATCACCGGCTGACCGTTGGTGTCGACAAAGCGCCCCGTCAGGGCCTGACCCCGCTGGAGCACCAGCACCACGTCGTCCATCAGCTCGCCCGCGCGCAGGCGCACGACCTGGACCGCAGAGGCCGCGTGCCGCTCGTGCACCGCCCGCAGACGGTAGGTCCCCGGCACCAGCGCGCCCATGGAGAAGCGACCGTCGCCGTCGGTGAGCAGGCCCCCCTCGATCCAGGGGCCTGCGCTCGCCTCATCGAAGAGGGGGATCGGCGGCACTGTCCCGCGGGTGACCCCGAGGGTGCCGCCGGAGACCAGGGCGTTGAGGATCCCCGCGCGGACCATCGACTCGCCGGGGCTGTAGAGCACGTCGCTCTCGATGGTCACCCGCGCCTCGGCGACCGCCTGCCCGTGCTCGTCGATCACCTGACCGAGCACCCGCCCGGGCTTGATCAGGCGGAGCTCGATCGGCGGCATCGGCACGTCGATCTGGGCGTCGACGGCGATCGTCTCGCTCGGCAGGTAGCCGTCGGCGTCGGCGTGGACGAGGTAGGGCCCGGGGACGAGGGGACCCGCCTGGGCCAGGCCGGCGTCGTCGCTCTCGGCGATCTGCTGGAGGATCCCGACCGAGGATCCGCTGACCGTCACCCGCGCCCCGCGGATCGCGAGACCGTTGGGATCGCGCACCTCCACCGGCACCCGCACCGCCTCGATAAGCGCGAGGCTCACCTGCATGTCGGGGGACACGTTCTCCAGCGGGATCGAGGCGTACTCGGGCTCCCCCGGGACGTTCGCGGGGGCCTCGGCGACCAGGCCGTAGACCCCGTCGGCGATCTGGGGGATGACAAAGGAGCCGTCCGCCGCGACCGGGACGACGATCGGCGGCCAGATCGACGACCCCTCGATCCGCACCCGGGTCCGCGCGAGCTGCTCGGGGGTGCCGAGCACCTCGCCGTTGAGATCGCGCAGGCCCTCGAGGACGACGACGATGCCGTCCTCGGGGGCGACGACGTCGACGATCGTCGGCGCGTAGCCCCGCTTCTCCGCCTCGATCTCGACAGGCCCGGTCGGCAGGGTGTCCCAGCGAAAGGACCCGTCGCCGTCGCTCGTGACCCGCCAGGGCTCGGGCTCGCCCAGGTCCGGACGGGGACGGGCGCGCAGCTGGACGTCGGAGACCGGCTGCCCCCGCGGATCGATCACCTGCCCCGAGAGGTGCACCGCCGGCCCGAGCGCGACCGTCGGCAGATCGACCTCGGCGCCGCTGACCGGCTCCGCCTCGAGCATCCCCCGGAGGTAGCCGGGGACCAGGATCTCGACCGCGACGGTGGCCGGCGCCCGATCGAGCTCGAGCTCGTAGGATCCGTCGCTGTCACAGCGGACCGGGGCGCCGAGCTGTCGCCCTGCGGACCAGGCGATCACGGCGCACGAGCGCGGCGAACGGAGCACGCCCAGCTCGGGCTCGCCCGTCCCCGGCTCGCTCGTCGTCCCTGTCGTGTCGGCGCTCGTCGACCCGTCGCCCGTCGTCGTGGTCGCCGTTGCGGTCGTCGTCGTGGTCGTGCCCTCTGTGGCGGCCGATGCCGAGGGATCCGGCGGCGGACGAGGTGAGTCCTCGACCCGGACCCGCCCCCGCAACGAGACCCCCTCGTGGACCATCGGCGGGGCCGTCGGCAAGCTCGGCACCGTCGGTGCGAGCTCCGAAGGTCCCACGCCCTCCGGCGGCGGACACCCCCGGAGCGCCACAACGCCGCCGAGCGAGACGACCGCGCCGAGAACGACGACGACGATGATCCGCGCACGTCCGTCGAGGATCGACGGGATCCGCTCCCCGGCCATGGATCAGTCGGCGCTCGCCGGCTCCGGCGCGACCGCGATCGCGTCGATCTCGACGGCGACGTTCTTCGGCAAGACCGCGACCTGGACGGTCGCCCGCGCCGGCGGATCGCTCGGGAATCGCTCGGCGTAGAGCCGGTTCACGACCGCGAAGTCGCCCATGTCCGCGAGGAAGATCCCACAGCGGACGACGTCACCAAAGCCCATCCCCGCCGCCTTGAGCACCGCCTGGAGGTTCTCCAGGACCTGCGTCGTCTGGGCCTCGACATCGCCCTGACCGACGATCTCGCCGGTCTTCGGGTCGAGCGGGATCTGACCGGAGCAGTAGAGGGTGCGGCCGCCGCTGACCAACACCGCCTGGCTGTAGGGACCGATCGCTGCCGGCGCTTCGGTGGTGGCGATGATCTGTCGGGTGAAGGGGGAGGTGCTCATCGTCAGTGGTTCTCCTCGGCGCGCCCGGATCGAGCGCCCGCCGCAGACTATCACCGAGCGACGAGGGGACCCGGCCCTTCGGAGGCCGTGGCAAGAGTCCGCAGACCCGCGCCAGACGCCTCCTCTCAGCTCCAGCCGAGCCCGGTCCCGGGCGCCGTATCGACGTCTCTCCGAGCCCTCCGCGTCTGCGCGAGAGCGCGCAAGGCTGTCACCAGCGCCCCTCCGAAGCGGAAGACCGGCGGCGACCCTCTTCGGTCGCCGACGGCCCACGATCCCTCGCCTCGGGCGATCTCAGCCGCCCAGGAGCGGGCAGTCGACCTCGCTCAGCTCCGAGAGGAGGCAGGTCGCGGTGATCTGGGATCCCGCGGCCGCCGGACCGTCGCGGACGATCTCGAACTCGAGGTTGTAGCCGAGCTCCTTGCAGTAGTCCGAGAGGTCGTCGTCCTCGGTCGCGGTGAGACCCTCGTCGTCGTTGAGCGCGACGTAGCAGACCGTGCTGTCGCCCTCGGGGACCCACGCGCCCCCGCTGTCGACGCATGGGAGCACCGGCACGCTGTCGCCGGTGAGCGGGTTCTCCTCGACCAGCGTGCACTCCTGATCGAGGATCGGCGTGGTCTCGTCCTGGTCCTTGACGCACTGCGGCATGCAGGCGGGCTTGATCTGATCCCGGATCTTGTCGGCGATAGCGCTGAGCGCCGACGAGTAGTTGTCCTGGCAGATCGAGAACATGTTGCGCTCCTCGTCGACGGCGAAGGACTCGGCGAACTCCTTGAGCCGCACCGGCGGCAGCGCCTTGCCCTCGCCGAGGGTGCAGCCCGGGGCGATCCCGAAGTCGTCGAGGAAGGCGTCGTCGGCGACCCCGGAGTAGCTGATCTCCGCGTCGCCCGCGGCGTAGCCCTCGGGCACACCGCCGATCACCGCGACGAGCACGTCCTGGCCCTGATCGTCCTCTCGCTTGACGTCCTCGATCGACTGGACGAAGTCGGTGTAGCGACCGACCGGGAAGAGCACGGCATCCTCGGCGCTCGCCCCCGGAGCCCCCGACTCGTCGTAGTCCTGGGAGTAGCAGGACTCGAAGCTGGGATCGCCGCTGCCGGAGCACTCGACCCCGGCGCGGAGGCAGACGGCGCTGGTCGGCAGCGGATCCTCCGGGTCGTTCCAGAAGATCTTGTTGCCGATGAACACGTCCTTGTGGGCGTCGTTGAGCGAGCAGTCGAGCTCGTCGGTGAGGAAGACGACGCTCAGGATCGCCTTGTCGCGGAGGAAGCCGAAGTTCGGATCGCCGTTGGTGTCGGCCTTCGTCAGCGCCTGGTACATGCTCTCCAGGTGGGACTCGAAGCCGCAGCCGGCGACGCCCTGCGGGCCGAAGCACTGGAACGCCTCGAGGGTCGTGACGTCGTCGGGGATGTTGGTCTGGCCCTCGATGTTCTCGAGCCAGGGGCGCGGCTTGGCCTCCGGATCGCGCTCGGTCGCCGTCGGTCGGATCGCCAGCTCGGCGTCGGTCTTGTCGCAGACCGCCGTGCAGGCGAAGCTCGCGTCGAGGGGCGGCTCGACCCCGTTAAAGACGAAGTCGCCATCGTCGATCCGATCGAGGCAGGAGGAGAGCACCAGCTCACCGTTGGTCGGCGTCGTGTCGTCCTTGCCGCAGCGCGGGTTGCCCATGTCGGTCGTCGTGATGCCGATCCGGTAGTTCGCCTTGACGTCGTCGGCCTCGAGCACGCCGATGAACGCGCCGAAGTTGCTGGCGAGGAGCGCCTGCTCCTCGGCCATCGACCCGGAGTCATCGATGACAAAGAGGATGTCGACGTCCTTGTTGACGGCGAGCTGGATCCCGGTCTGCTCGACCTGGGTCTTGTCGTATTCCACCAGCTTCAGCGGGTGCTCCAGACACCCGAGGAGCTGAGGCAGCGCCAGGGCTGCGCAGGTGAGGACGGCGAGACGAGAGAGCAGGTGTGAGCGCGACATGGGGACCTCCGAGTGGACGCCCTCCAATCCATGCAAGCGCTTCACCCCCTCACATATCTAATGATCTCAAGCCATTAGATCAGTCCATCGCCCCCTCGCCCGTCAAGATCGTTGACGTTGGCAGTGTCGATCGCCAACCCCGTTGCCAGCTCCCAAGCCGGAACGCAGCGCGGGTGTGGCTTTTCCGGGGCGATCGTCCAAGCGTCGTTATGATGGGCCGCAATGGCCGCCCCCCCCGGCTATACGCTCGTCGAGACGCTCCACACCGGGAGCCGCTCCACAGTGTATCGAGCGACGCGACACCGCGACGGTCGCCAGGTGATCCTCAAGGTCGCCCGTGAGCAGCCGCCGAGCCCGGCGACCGTCGACGAGTTCCGCCGCGAGCACCGACTGAGCGTCTCGGTCGACAGCGAGCACGTCACGCGGGTCCACACCCTGATCGAGGCCGAGGGCCTGTTGGCGCTGGTCCTCGACGACTTCTCGGGGATCCCGCTCCGCCAGCTAAGGCCGCTCCCCCTCGCCCTCCCCCGCTTCTACGAGGTCGCTCGCGGCCTCATCGCCGCGGTCGCTGAGCTCCACAGCCAACAGGTCGTCCACTGCGACATCAAGCCCAGCAACGCCCTCATCGAGCCGCGCTCGGGCGTGGTCAAGCTGACCGATCTGTCGCTGGCGATGACCTTTGAGGAGGCGAGCCTCCGCGCGCCGATGCTGGCCGGGACCCTGACCTACATCGCACCCGAGCAGACCGGCAGGATCACCCGCGGCGTCGACCACCGCAGCGACCTCTACGCCCTCGGCGTGACCCTCTACGAGCTCCTCGCCGGTGAGCCCCCCTTCGTCGACCGCGACGCGGCGGAGCTGATCCACGCCCACCTGGCCCTGCGACCCGATCCCCTGCAACGCCTAGGCGTACCGCCGATGCTCTCGGCGATCGTCGACAAGCTCCTCGCCAAGGATCCCGACGATCGCTACCAGAGCGCCTATGGCCTGCGCTGCGACCTCGATCGGGCCGCCGCCGCAGGGCTCGACGCGCCCGCCCTCCCCTTGGCCACCGATGATCGGCGCGGCCGCCTAGACCTCCGCCCTCGGCTCTACGGGCGTGAGCGCCCCCTCTCGCAGCTCCGCGCCGCCCTCGAGGCGACGTCCCACGGCAGCGCCCAGCTCTGCGTCGTCCGGGCCCGCGAGGGGCTCGGCCGCAGCAGCCTCCTCAACGCCTTCGCCGCGGAGATCCAGGAGACCTCGGCGGTGCTCGTCCAGGGCGGGTTTGATCCCTACCAGCGCGACGTCCCCTTCGCCGCCCTCCTGCGGGCGCTCGACATGCTCTGCGAGCACCTCGCGACGCTGGACCCGGCCCCGCTGCGGGGCAAGCTCTCGCGGATCGGCGAACATCTCGGCCCCTCGCTCCCCGCGGTCCTCGACGTGCTCCCGCGCCTGCGCGCGTACTTCCCCGAGCTGAGCGCGACCCCCAGCGGGGGGACCAACGCCGCGCAGAATCGCCTCCAGATCGCCATCGAGCGCCTCCTTCAGGCCTTCGCCAGCGTCGACGCGCCGCTGGTCCTCCTCGTCGACGATCTGCAGGCGGCGGACCGAGCGACGCTGGAGCTCCTCCAGAGCCTGCTCAGCGACCCCGACAGCCAGCACATCCTCGTCGTCGCGAGCTCCCGCGAGCACGACGATCCGCGGGGCACAGACAACCTCCTGATAGCCAAGCTCCGCCGGGTGCTCACCCGGGGCGACGACCTGCTCCAGGGGGCCGCGCGGGCCAAGGTCGACGCTCGCCCGCGGCGGCACCCCCAGCTCCAGACCCTGACCCTCGACCCGCTCACGGGCGACGAGGTCCTGGCCCTCGTCAGCGACGCCCTCGTGACCCCGCCCGAGGAGGTCCGGGAGCTGGCCCGGGCGCTCCACGACGCGACCGGCGGCGCGCCGCTCCACCTCCACCACCTCCTGCGCCACCTCGTCCGCCGCGGCGCCCTCGCCTTCGATCACCTGCACGGGCGTTGGCGTTGGTCCAGCGCGGAGCTCTCGGCGGTCGTCGACGGCGGCCAGGGAGAGCTCTCCACCGCGGCCCTCGCGGAGATGCCCGAGGCGATGCTCGAGCGCCTGCGGATCGCCGCCTGCTTCGGCACCAGCTTCGCCGTCGCGGCCGTCGCCGCGATCGCTGAGGAGACCGCCGAGGAGACCACTCGGGTGCTCCTGCCGGCGCTCCGCAGCGGGCTCCTCCTCGGCCACGGCGGACGCGAGCTCCGCTTCGCCCACGAGCGGATCCGGCGGGCGGTCTACGTCGGCATCCCCGAGCCGATGCTCCCGGGGCTGCGCCTCCGGGTCGGCCGTCACCTCCTGGCGACCTCCAGCGAGTCCGGGGCCGACGACGCGCTCCTCCTCGCCGCGGTCGACCACATCGACGCCGGCCGAGCCGCCCTGGCGACCCGCGACGAGCGCGACGAGCTGGCCGAGCTCAACCTCCGCGCGGGGCGTCGGGCCAAGCTGGCGAGCGCCTACGAGGCCGCGGTCGACTACCTGCGCACGAGCATCGAGCTCCTCGGCGAGGACCCCTGGGAGCGGACCCCGGAGCTGGCCTTCTCCTGCACCATCGAGCTCGCCGAGTGTGAGCACGTCGCCGGCCGACAGGAGCGCAGCGCAGCGCTCTTCGCCAAGCTCCTAGAGCTCGCCGACGCGCCCCTGGCCAGGGCTCGGATCACCACCGCCAGGGTCTCGCTGCTCCTCTCGGACGGCGACACCGAGACGGCGCTGCGGATCGGCGTCGACGCCCTGAACACCCTGAGCGGGGAGCTCGATGCGGAGGCGGGCGACGGGGAGGATCCCTTCGCTCACCTCCGCCGGCTCGCCTGGGTCGACCTCGACCTCGACACCGCCCTCGGCCCCCTCCTCGCCCATCTGATCATCGCCGCGAGCGTCGCCGACCCGGATCTCTTTGAGCGGCTGGCCTGGATCCTCCTCCCCGAAGAGAGCCCCGACTCGCCGCTGAGCAAGACCGCGGCGACGCAGGCCCGCACCTGGGCCTGCTTCGTCTACGCGGGGCACTGCGGGCTCGACCCGCAGCGCGCGGCCGAGACCCGCCGCTGGGGCGATCAGGCGGAGTCCTTCTTCGCCAACCTTCCCGGCGGGGTCAGCGGTCACCTCCACTTCGCCCGAGCGATGCTCGCCCACTATCGCGGCCCGCTGAGCGACGCGGTCCCGACCCTCGAGCGCGCGTACCAGATGAGCCTGGTCAGCGGCGACTTCCTCCACACCTCCTTCGCCTCGAGCCACCTGATCCTCGACAGGTTTCTCCTCGGCGACCCGCTCGACGCCCTCGCCGACCTCACCGACAAATACTCGGCGCTGATGCAGCTGACCAAGATCAGCTCCGCAGCCGCGTCCCTCCAGGTAAGCCGCCAGCTGATCGCCGCCCTCCGCGGCCAGACCCGCGACCTCACCAGCCTCAGCGACGACACCTTCGACGAGGAGCGCTTCGTCCGTAGGCGCCTCGGCGACGCCCCCTTCGCCGACGGTTGGCACACCGCGAGCAAGCTCCTCCTGGCCCTCATCTACCGCCGCGAGAGCGGTCTCCAGGCGCTGATCAAGCGAGCCCGCGAGCACCCGATGCGCAACTCCGGGGTCTTCCTCGGCGACCTCTTGGGCTTCTACGCGACCCTCGCCGCGGCCAACCTCGGGGCCGACCTCGAGGCCACAGGCGAGGCGGACGGGGCTAGGGCGCACGACGGCCTGGACCTCCTCCGCAGCCGGGCGGAGCTCTCGCCGAACACCTTCGGCCACATGGTCGACCTCGTCGACGCCGAGCGCCACCGCCTCGCCGGGGACCACTCCGCGGCCCTCGACGCCTACGACCGCGCGATCGCTCGGGCCGAGGAGCACGGCTACCTCCCCCACGCGGCCCTCGGCCACGAGTTCGCCGGGCGCTTCCACGCCGCCGCCGGACGTCCGACCTTGGCCCGCATGCACCTCCGCAGCGCCCGTCGGGCCTACTCCCGCTGGGGCGCGCTCGCCAAGGTAGACCGCCTCGGCCGACTCCTGGGCGAGCACGGGATCGCGCTCGATGAGAGCAGCACCCAGCCGCGACGCACCGCGACGCCGAAGGGGGACAAGGCCCGCTCGGGCGGCGACGAGGTCGACCTCAGCAGCGTCCTCAAGGCCTCTCACGCCTTCTCCTCGCTCGTCCGGATCGACGAGCTGATCGAGACGATCCTCGTCATCGTCGTCGAGAACGCCGGCGCAGAGCGGGGCGTGCTCCTCCTGGAGGAGGACGACGGCATCCGCGTGATGGCGGACTACTCCCCGGACGGCCGCGACGGTCTGGCGACGATCGGCGACGATCTCCACGCCTGCGACGGCGTCCCCGGGCTCCTCCTGCGCGAGGCGATCGTCTCAGGAGTGCCCAAGGTCTGCGCCAACGCGGTCGCCACCGCCGACGCTCGCCGAGACCCCTATGTGCTCCTGCAGCAGCCGCGGTCTCTGCTCTGCATGCCGATCAGCCACCAGGGGATCACCCTCGGCGCGCTCTACCTCGAGAACAACCTGGTCACCGGCGCCTTCACGCGGCAACGCCTGGAGGTCCTCCGGATCCTCGTCACCGAGGTCGCGATCGCGCTCGAGAACGCCCGCCACTACGACGCGCTGATCCAGGCCCAGGAGGCCGCCGAGGCCGCCAATCAGGCGAAGAGCACCTTCTTGGCCAACATGAGCCACGAGCTGCGAACACCGCTCAACGCGATCATCGGCTACAGCGAGCTCCTCCAGGAGGAGGCCGAGGAGGCCGAGAGCGATGAGCTCGCCGAGGATCTCACCAAGATCCAGCGATCCGCCCGGCACCTCCTCCACATCATCACCGACATCCTCGACATCTCGAAGATCGAGGCCGGCCGCCTCGAGGTCGCCCGCGAGCCTATCAAGATAGCCGAGCTTGTCGACGAGCTCGCGGCGATCATCACCCCCGAGGTGCGCCGCGGCCATAATCGGCTGCGGATCCGGGTCGAGGACGATCTCGCGGTGGTCGACAGCGACCCGACCAAGCTCCGCCAGATCCTGCTCAACATCCTCGGCAACGCGACCAAGTTCACCAGCCACGGCGACATCCGCCTCGACCTCCGCCGCCGCGACTCGACCTCCTTGATGATCACGATCAGCGACTCGGGGGTCGGCATCGCCGAGGCCGATCTCGACCGGATCTTCGACGCCTTCCAGCAGGTGGACGACACGCCGACCCGGCGCCACGGCGGGACCGGCCTCGGCCTCGCGATCTCACGCCGCCTCGCGCGTCTCCTCGGCGGCGACATCACGGTGACGAGCCAGCTCGGCGTCGGATCGAGCTTCGTGATCGTCCTCCCCTGTCGCTGACAGGCGCGTCGCGGACCCAGACAGCCGCCTGCAAGCGCTGACCGGCTCCAACGCTGGTACAAGTTTGAGCGATGGACATCGCCAAGCGAGACGACGAGCTCGTCCTCATCGGGATCGACTGCTCGACGAGTCCGCGGAAGGTCGGTCTCGCCAGGGGTCGACTCCGCGGAGGAGAGCTCTCGATCGACGCGGTCGCGCCGACGATGGGCAAGCTCGCCGAGATCGAGGCGACGATCCGGGGCTGGCTCGGCCCGCGCACGCTGCTCGCCATCGACGCCCCGCTCGGCTGGCCGGCGACGATGGCAGAGGCCCTCCGCACCCATGTCGCAGGCGCGCCGCTCGGATCGATCGAGACCGCGAGCAACCTGATGTTCCGCAGAGAGACCGATCGCGTGATCCAGGCGAGGCTCGGCCAGACCCCCTTGGACGTCGGCGCCGATCGGATCGCCCGGACGGCTCACTCTGCCTTGGCGATGCTGGACCGGCTCCGGTCTGCGACGGAGAGCCCGATCGATCTGGCCTGGAGGCCAGGGGATGTCCGAGAGACCTCGGCGATCGAGGTTTACCCAGCAGCGACCCTGAGGGCGCGCGGCTGGCCCCACATGGGCTACAAATGCCGTGAGGCGAAGTGCCGAGCGGTACGCGAGACGATCTACGCGAGGCTGGCCGGGGAGGTCTTGAGCTGCGCCGCGGCGAAGGGGCCGATGTTGGCGAGTGACCATGTCCTCGACGCCGGCCTCTGTGTCCTCGCCGGGGCCGACTTCGCCCGCGGCCACGGCATCCGCCCGGAGGACGAGGCGCTGGCCCGACGCGAGGGCTGGATCTGGGTCCGCCCCCCCCGAGAAGGCGCCGGCAGGCGGATGAGAGCGACCGGCTCCCGCCCCTCGCCAGCTCGCCGGACCTCCCCCTTGTCGCCCGCAGGGTGACAACGAGGCCGAGACGCTGAGGCGACGCGCCCCCTCGTCCATCGCAGCTCGCCAGCTGCTGCGTGACAACGACGATCAGGCCGACGCGGAGAGGGCGACGAGCTCTTGCCCGTCGCCCTCGTTCTTCTGTCGGGTCCCTGGTCGACGGACCTCCAAGACCTCGCCGCGCTCCGCTCAGAAGCGGGCCGGTGGAGCCGGAGCCGCGGGCCCGGTGGGGGTCGGGGCCCCGACCGGAGCGGGCGGGGCGTAGCCGCCGGGCGGCGGCGGCGTGTAGGAGCCGGTGACGCCCTTGCCGGGGACGTTGCTGAGCCGCGGGACCGTCAGGTCGAGCTCGCTCAGCGGCCGGTCGACGCGGCCGAGGTCGACGTAGGCGCTGTCCTTCATTATCACGAAGGGGTTCTCGGCGAAGCGCAGGTGGCCGGCGCCGTCGTGCTCGATGACCTCCAGCTTGCCCATGCCGTAGCCCATCGGCCCGCGCGAGAAGTAGTGGGCCTGGAGCACGTAGGGGTGGGCCTTCGCCGGCCCCCAGACGGTGAAGCACTCGGGACCGTAGCCGGTCGTCACGTCCGCGTAGAGATCGCCGCCGGAGGAGAGCGCCTTCTGGCTGTAGTAGGCGTGCCCCCCCTGGCCGTCGTAGATGTGGAAGTCGACGTCGTTGGCGTCGGTCTCCCAGTTGAGGACGAAGCGCAGCGAGGGCTGGGTGTCGGGGGTGACCCCCTCTGTGGCGAGCCTCGCCCGGATCGCCTCAGCGTCGGCGGGCCGGGCCGCGAGCCACGCCGCGGCGATCAGGCGGAGATCCTCCTGGAGGATCCGCGGCACCCCGCGAAAGCGGCCGAAGGGGTAGTTCCCCTTGGATCCAGCGAGCGCCGCCTCAAAGGCCTCCTCGTAGCGCCCGGCCTTGACCAGGGCGAAGGCGTAGAGCCGGTGGCTCGACGGGTGATCGGGCCGCTGCTCCACAGCCTGGGCGAAGGTGTCGACCGCGAGGCCGAGGCCGACCTCGCCCAGCGACTCCAGGCGCTCGCCCGCCATCCGCCGGATGTCCGCGCGACCGGGGAAGAGATCGATGAGCGAACCGTAGGCCCGGGCCGCGAGCGCACGATCGCCTCCCGCCT
Organism: Polyangia bacterium; assembly: GCA_030424595.1. Classification (GTDB taxonomy): domain Bacteria; phylum Myxococcota_A; class Polyangia; order Nannocystales; family Nannocystaceae; genus JADJRG01. Next base: position 50,134 of record JAUHWG010000025.1, on the reverse strand, counting down.
CCGCGGCCTCACCGAGCGCGAGGATCGCCAGCTCATCTCCAGGGTTGGCGCGCCTCCAGTCCCAGGCCTCGGCGAGCGCCCCCGCGGTGTCCTGGGCCGCGATCTTCCCCATCACCACCGCAAAGCGTCCGTCGTAGGGATCGGACTTCTTGGGCTGCTCATAGGTCGGGGCCGGGCGCGCCACCGGCTGGGGCCGACTGCCGATGAGCGGCGGCCTGGAGGGGGGCGCCGGCGGCATCTCCTCGCGGAGCTCGCCGATCACCTCGTCCATCGTCGGCCGATCGCGGTTGCGCGAGACGTCGGCCACCTGCCGCGTCGCCCGCTTCGGCTTGGACTCCTTCTTCCCCGCCACGGCGCCGGTTCCCGGCATCGGCGCGCGCATGTCGCCCAGCATGACCGTCTTGCTGTCAACGGGAGACGGCTCAGGCTCAGCCTGAGGCTCCGCCCCGCCGCCACGGCCGAACCCTGCATCGTCCTCCATGTCGGCGAGAGCGAGGCCCGCGGACGCCTTCGGCGATGGAGTCCCCATCATCCCCTCCTCGCCGCGATGACGCTGGCCGCTGCCGGCCCGCTCGGACCCGTCGGCCATCGCCGCCATCGGCTCCTCGGGCGGCGGCGACTCCTCGAAGGCCTCCATATTCGCCGGGGCCGCAGCGCTCGCCCGCCCACGATCCTTGCTCCGGTCATCGTCGCCGAAGAGCGAGTCGAGGAACGACGCGCCGTCCTCATCCTCCTCCGCCTCGGCGATCGGCTCATCGTTGACAGCCCAGCCGTCGACGGTCGGCTGGGCGATAACCCCGGCCTTGCCCGGCAGCTGACGCCTGTCGATCACCTCGATCCCGCCCTGGCCGACGACCATGATCTCGGAGAGGCTGCGGCGATCGATGCCGAAGCGCTGGTAGTCCCACTCTGTCTCGAGGACCAGGAGCGCGGTGTAGTCGGAGAGCACCCTAAACTTGGTCGAGAGGTCGATGATCTGATTCTTCAGCTCGGTCTTCTTCGCCTCATCACCGGCCGCCTCGTCGCTCATCATCGCCGTCAGGCGGTCGATGCTCGCCTTGACCCAGGCCCGCTCGAGGAGCGGTCGGGCGCTCTGCTTGAGCTGGACCGTGTGCACGTCCTCGCCCTTGTCGCCGAGGCGGATCTCCATTCCCTTGTCCGCCGGAAGATCGGCGAAGACGAGGAAGGTGTCGCCGGGCTGGACCGACTCGAGGGTGTTCGGCCAGACCCAGGCGGCGCCGGGGACCTCGACCTTGACCCCCGAGCGGGTCGCCCGGAGGATCCGCGACGCGACCTCCTTCGGCGCCTTGCCGGCGTCGGTGACGATCCCGGCCTTCGGCAGATCCGCGGTCGTCAGCTGCTTGAGGAGCATCGCGTCACGGATCCCGCCGTCGACGATCGCGTCGATCCTGGTGACCCCGGCCTTGTTGACGGAGCTCGCCGCCTCGCGAATATCCTCGCCCTCGCTCTCCCCGGCGGTGACGATCCCGTCGCTGACGACGACGACCCGCGCGTGACCGTTGGGGTGGCTCGCGACCCACTCCAGGGCGCCGCTGAGATCGGACGCGCCGAGCGCCTCCCGCCGGAGGAGCTGCTGCTGGGCGTCGCCGGTGAAGGAGCTGGCCGGGCCCGAGAAGACCTGGTGGACCTCCTGATCGAAGGCCAACACCCGGAGGTCAAACTCGCCGTTTTGCTCGCGGAGCTGGCCGACGATCTGACCGAGACGGGCGACCTGTCCCTTGAAGTCGAGCGCCCGCGAGGCGCTGGTGTCGAAGAGGAGGGTCATCCCCTTGAGCGGCTCCTGCGGGAGGTCGACGACGGGCGCGACCCGGGCGACCGCCAGCCTGTCAAAGCGCAGCCCGACCTCGGTCGGCCGCTCGTCGACCTGGAGCTCCAGATCCTGCTGCGGCGTGAAGGCCTTCTTGCGCATCCGCATGTGGTGCGGCCCGTCCGCGCGGGGGACGACGACGTCGACGTCGAGGTTTTGCAGCTCCGGGAGGCCGCGGAGGAGGAGCGTGTAGGGCTCGCCCATCGCCGGCAGCTCCTCGGAGTAGGAGACGATCAGCTCCTTGACCCCGTTGGCGGGGATCGGGAAGACCCGGGCGCTGAAGGTGTTGCCGGCGTTCTTCTCCAGGAGCGCGGGGTCCTGCTTGCGGTGGAGGAAGTCCTCGTAGGCCCGGCGCGCGGCTTGCAGCTCGACGACCTCCGACTCCTGCCAGTTGTCGCCGATCTTCATCGCGAAGCGGGAGATCGCCGCGCCGCTCGGCAGGTTGATCTCGAAGCGTCCCTCGATCTGGCGGGGCTCGGGGTTGCGGAAGGTCAGCTTGAGCTCGGTGAAGGCCAGCGGATCCTCGACCACCGCCCGCGCCTCGACGCCGATGATCTCGAGGCCGGTGCCGTCGCTCGCCGTCAGCGAGAAGGGGGAGACGATCTGGGGCTCCTGGCCCGGCGCGACCACTGGCTGTGCGCGCCACTCGAGGCGGCACTCCTCGTCGCCTTGCTCCGCGTCCACGTTGGCGCGCGGGCTCGGTGTACAGGCGAGGGAAGCGGCCGCTGCGAGGCAGAGCGCGAGAGAGGCGGGCAAGAACGTGCGCGTCGACATAGGGGGCTCCTAGCGTCAATCAGGGTACCTGAGGTACCTGAGGTCCCTGGGGGTGACCGGTGGGTTGCAACGCCGCATCGCGGCCGTCGATCTACGCGCCCATCCGCGCTCCCATCCGCGCTCCCGCACGTCAGGCCTCGCTCGTCGCCGCCTCGGGGTCGCCGCGAACGCCCGGGAGGGGAGCCCCTCAGCGCCCGGTCGAAGTGGGGCCTCGAGGCCTCAAACGATGTTTATGTTGAGATCGCCAGAGTATTCCCGTTCTCCAGGGGGGAGATGCGTGATAACGTCCCTCCGTGCGTTTTACGTGTCTTGTTTCCTTTGGCGTCTGTGTCCCTCTACTCGCCTGTGCGGGCGAAGACATCGGTGGATCCGCGACCGCGACGGAGACCTCGAGCGATAGCGAAGGCTCGTCGACCTCGCAAGGCAGCGATCCGACGACCACGGCGACCGCCACCGCCAACGAGACCGAAGGCACCGGCACTACGACCGGGGCGACGACCAACCCGACCGCCACGGACACAAGCCCGACCACCAGCGCTTCGGACACGAACCCGACCACCACCGACCCGACCACCACCGGCCCGACCACCACCGACCCGACCACTGGCACGACCGATCCGACCGAGGGCACGACCACCGACGACACGACGACGGGCGGCGGTCTCGCGAACGACTGCCTCTACGAGGACTACCTCAACGAGGACAAGCTGACCCTCGACTACGATCAGTTCTCGCCGGAGATCGGCACCCACTGCAAGGGCACCAACCACCAAGAGATCACCGACATCGAGCGCGTCGTCTTCCTCGGCGACTCGGTGACCGTCGGCACCCCGCCGACCCAGGCCAAGGACTTCTACCGCGCCCGCCTGGCGGACGTGTTCGTCGACAGGTTCGCCCTGACCCCGCCCGGGCCGCTGTGGGAGCAGGTCAACCTGCTCGACGGCGTCGCCCTCGTCCAGGAGTCTGGCGACTTCGCGAGCTGCTCCAAGTGGGGCGCGCGGACCGACGACTTTGAGGGCCAGATCGCCGACTGCCTCACCGAGGACACCTGGGACAAGCGCACGCTCGTCGTCATCACCATGGGCGGCAACGACATGGCGGCGATCGTCCAGGACGGCGCGGAGGGCAAGCCGGTCGAGGAGTGCCAGGCCGACGCGGACGCGGCGGTCCAGCTCATGCGCGACGCCGTCGAGTGGATCGCCGACGACGATAAGTTCCCCAACGGCGTCTTCGTCGTCTTCGCCAACGTCTACGAGTTCACCGACGGCACCGGCGATGTGTCGTCCTGCGCCGCCGCGGGCCTCGACCCCTGGGAGAACCCGCAGGACCTCATCGATCTCCTTACTGACGTCAACGAGTCCTACCTGGAGATCGCGGTCGACACCCAGACCGACATGATCTTCATGCTCGAGAACTTCTGCGGGCACGGCTACCGCGCGGGTCAAGAGGACGGACCCTGCTACCGCGGCCCGAACCAGAAGAACTACTTCGACCTGACCTGCATCCACCCGACGCCGAAGGGCCACGAGGTCATCGCCGATCTCTTCACCGCGGTCGTCGACGAGTAGACAGCTCGGCCTCTCCTCTCGATCGAGGAGACGCGATGAAGGCGAGCCCGGCGACCTGCCCGGCTCGCCTTCGTACGTCCGGCGACGACGCTGGCCTGCCTGCCCCTGAGAGGGGGAGCCTTCGCGGCCGACGACCAGACACGAGAAAGGGCGAGACCCGGCGTCATGCCGGGTTCGCCCTCTCGCGGTCGAGGCTGACGTCCTAGGTGGCGAGGCCAGTGTGGACGTTGGTGACGACGATCTCGCTGAGGTTGCGGACGAACTCGCGGAGCGCCACATCGTCGAGCTTCTTGATCACCAGCGTGTAGCGCTGGGTCTTCGACTGGATGTGGACGGTGCGGGTGTGGATGCAGCAGGCCTGGGTCTCCTTGCTGCTGCCGGCCTCGAGGATCGAGCCGAGGGCGATCGCCGAGACCGCGCGGAGGCGACGAACCCCGCAAAACGCCTGCTCCGAGTGGAGGAGGACGACCCGGAGGTTGGTGATGACGACGAGGATCCGGATGTGCCCGCCGGTGAGCTTGACGATCGCCGCCTGCATGCTGGCGACGGCCTTGGCGAGCGGGTTGGAGCCGAAGAAGAACCCGTCTCCCTGGATCGTGTAGTGGATGGCCTCACCGTTGAGGAGGTCAACCTCGGCGATCATCTTCTGGGCGACGTTGGAGAGTGCGATGGCTTGTGTCATGGTCGTGCTGTCCTGCTCGCGTCTAGCGAGCCTTGGGTCGATGGGGTTGGGGGGATGAAAGAGGTCGTGGTCATCTGCCCGCCGACGGTCTGGCGGACCTCGCCGCGGCGGTGATCGATGACCACCAGGGCGGAGCCCTCGTCGGCGAGCTCGCGGGCGTAGGTGCGGACGAGCCGACGGCGCTCGTCGGCCGGAACTCCGGCGCGCCGCAGCGAGTGGTGGGCGACCACGCGAAAGCAGGGATCCGCGCAGTGGCGACGGACCCGCTCGGGGCTGAAGGAGCCGCGCTCGATCCGATGGAGGGCGACCCGATAGGCGTGGATCTTCGCGGGCCCGCGACGACCGATCGCGTAGGCATAGGCCGCGAGGCGGATCGAGACAAGCGCAGCTAGCGCCCATGCCCACCAGGCGACCACCCCGAAGGTGGTCAGGCCGAGGAGGGGTGCTAGCGCCAGGAGGGTGAGGAGGAGCGCATAGCGCTGAAAGCTCAACCACAGCCAGACGGTCTCTACGGTCCCAAGGCCTGGTAGTTGAAGCTTCATCGGTCGGTGCTCTGTTGCACCTGTCCTGTCAGACAGAGCGCAAACGAGCGCGCACCCTACAGGGACGGATCGATCGCAGTCCACCCTCGTGGAGGTCCGCAGAATGTGCGCAAATGCACAAGCGGCGCCCCCTCCGCGCTTTCACTCCTGGAGCCAGCCAGAGCCGTCTAGAGCCGATCCTAGTGCTCGCCAGACCCCCCGCGAGCGGAGACTTTCGCCCGAACGGCCTCTAGGAAGACCAATTCATCCCTGTAGACGGTCGGCTCCTCGGCCAACCCCCTGTGGACCTCGGCCGCCAGCTCGGCCGCCGCCCCACGGCGACCCTGTCGATCGAGCGCCCAGACCAGGTGATAGCGCAAATAGAAGATCACGTCTGGGGACTCCCGAGCTGTCCGATCGAGCGGCTGCTCCAGCGCTTCGGTGACGACCCGAGCGACCTCCGCCGGGTGATCCGCCGCGAGCTCTCGCTCGGCCATCGTCACGTAGGCCTCGAGGATCTCCGGCGAGTCCTCGGCGAAGAGGGCCTTGGCGAGCTCCAGCCGCTCCTCGGCGTGCTCACCCGCCGAGTGGTGCTCACCGAGCTCGCTCTCCGCAGCGCTGAGCGTCTCCAGCGCGGCGAAGAGCTCGCGATGGAGGCCGAGGCGCTCGCGCTGGACCGCGACAGCCAGGAGGAGCTGCTCCTTCGCCGGAGCCCAGGCCTCGACCCGGATCAACGCCCGCGCGAGGCTCAGCCGGACCAACGCGGTCTGCGGATGGTCCGGGCCCCGGCTGCGCAGGGCCCGGGCGAGGAGGTCGCGGAGGAGCGCGAGGGCCTCCACCGACTCGCCGACGGCGATGTGGACGTTGGCGAGGTTTCCGAGGAGCGTCATCACGGTGCCGTGCTCCGGGCCGAGCGACGCCTCCATGATCGTCAAGGAGCGTCGGAAGGCCGCGCCCGCGCCGGCATAGTCCCCCTTCCCCCCGAGGGCCGCGCCGAGGTTGCCGAGGTAGCCGGCGACCAACATGCTCTCAGGGCCAGCATGGGACTCGGCGACGGTCAGCGCCCGCTGGAGATCGACGAGCGCCCGATCGATCTGACGATGGTGGAGGGCGACCGCGCCGAAGGCCCAGGCGACGCGGGCCTCGGAGAGGCTCCCCTGCCCTACCCGGGCGATCAGCATGTCCGCGTGGGGACGCCAACGCACGGCCTCCTCGAGGCGACCGAGCCTGTCGCCGAGCACGTGGACCAGCGACGCCATCGCGTCCGCGGCCTCGATCGGATCATCGTTGGCCTCGCTCATCCACAGGGCGGCCTCGAGGTCCCGGGCGCCCTCCTCGTAGTCCCCGAGGTCGGCCCGCAGCTGCCCCCGCAGCTTCAGCGCCTGGGACTCCAACCCCGGGGCGTCGAGCTCATGGGACCGGTCGACGATCCGGGCGGCGGTCGCCAGCGTCGCGGGGGACGTGCCGAGGCTGCGGGCGACCTCGACCCCGACAAGCTCAGCCCGCAGAGCGTCGACCTCATCACGGATCTCCGGCGAGAGCTGCGGCGGTCCGTGGCTCACGCCCTCGAGATCGAGGCAACGGGAGAGCGGCGGCAGACGCTGGGCTGCGACGAGCGCGGCGTCGAGCTCCTCGACCCCGCCGCCTAAGAGCGTACCGACGAGCCCCCGCAGGCGGTCGCGCTCCCGATCGAGGCATCGCCCCTGCTCGTCAAAGGTCGCGCCGCTGCTCTCGCCGCGCTGATGGGCGCTGCAGGCGAGCCTCTCGCTCTCGACCCACGACTCCGCGTGCCCCTCGAGGATCGCGACCAGGCGGTCAGCCTCGTCGGCGCGATGGCCCGGCTCGTCGCCGGCGAGCGCCTCCCGCAGGCGGACCGCGATCTCGGGATCCCAGGCCCCGCGCAGACGATCCTCACCGCCAGCGCAGGGATCCACAGCGGCGCCGAGGCCTTGGCCGACGAAGGCGGCCCCGCAGACGAGCGCGAGGGCGACCGCGCCGCGGGCCCACCAGCGCTGGGGATCGACGCTCAGCTCAGCGATGAGCGCGTCCATCGACGGGTAGCGCGCCGCAGGCGAGGGGTCGAGCGCGCGCCGCAGGATCCGCCGCAGGCGAGGCTGCAGATCGGCGTTGAGCACAGGCTCCTCCATCACCCGCTGACGACGCTCCTGGAGGGTCCGCCCGAGCTTCGGCCGCGCGCCGCTGAGGGCCTCGTGGAGGGCGACCGCGAAGGCGTACTGATCACAGCGGCCGTCGACCTCTGCCCCGAGAACCTGCTCAGGGGCCATGTAGGCTGGGGTCCCGAGGACCGTGCCGACGACCGTCAGGCCTTGGTCCCGCCCATCGTCCGCGGCGGCCGCCCGGGCGAGGCCAAAGTCGACGACCCGCACCCGACCATCATCGCCGACGAGCACGTTCGTCGGCTTGAAGTCGCGGTGGATAATCCCGGCGGCGTGGGCCGCCGCGAGCCCACGACCCGCCTCCGAGAACACCCGGAGGATCTCTGCGCGGGGCCGCTTCTCCGCCCGGAGCCAGCGGCGAAGGTCGGGGCCGACGACCAGCTCCATCGCTAAGAAGGGTCGCCCGAGGTGCTCGCCGACCTCGTAGATCGTCACCACGTTGGGGTGGCTGAGCCGGGCTAGGGCCTGGGCCTCGCGGATGAAGCGTCGACGCAGCCCGAGGTCCTCGGCATGGCGGCCGCGGATCATCTTCAGCGCGACCTTGCGGTCGAGCTCCTCGTCGTAGGCGAGCACGACCTGGCCCATACCCCCCTCACCTAGGGGCCTGAGGATCGTGAAGCGCCCGATCTTCGGGACCGCGCGGAGGCGGGCGAGCACCTCCTCGTCCGCGAGGCGGCTCGGCGGCGGTCCTTCGACCGCGGTGATGATGTCGTCGGCGCCAGCATCGGCGCCAGCATCGGCGCCCGAGACGAGGGTCGAAGCGTCGCCGGAGCTGGGCCCCCGCGGCACGGTCACGCGCTCGACGGTCGTCTCATCACCATCGCCGTCGCCGTCTCGCCCCATGCTGCCTCCTCTCAGGCCCCTCGACGGGCAGACCGACGCGGGCGACGGGAGAGCGGGCTGCTAGCTAGCAGCGGCACCGGTCAACACGTGGAGGTGCTCAAAGCCCCGGATCGTGATGTTGTTGATCCACTCCGGCGGTCGTGCGGAGTCCAGCGTGAGCGCCGGGAAGCGGCGCAGCAGCGCCGCGATCGCGAGCTTGCCCTCCATCCGCCCGAGCGCCGCCCCGAGGCAGTAGTGAACCCCGACCCCGAGGCTCAGGTGACGGCTCCCCTTGCGGGTGATGTCGAAGGTGTCGGGGTCCGGAAACTCGGCCGAATCGCGGTTCGCGGAGGCCAGCATCAGGTAGACCCGCTGCCCCGCGGGGATCGTCGTCCCCGAGAGCTCCACATCGGTCGCGCTCAGCCGCCCCATCCGCTGGACCGGCGCCTCGTAGCGCAACATCTCCTCGATCGCCGTGTCGATGTGGGCGGGCTCCGATCGCAGCAGCGCAGCCTGCTCGGGATGACCCAAGAGCGTGTGGAGGCCGTTGCCGATCAGGTTGGTCGTCGTCTCGTGGCCGCCGAAGAGGATCATGCAACAGCTCGACACAAGCTCTTGATCGCTAAGGCGCCCCTCGTCGTCGTGGGCGGCGACCATCAGCGAGATCAGGTCATCACCGGGGCTCTCGCGCCGAGCTGCGATCGCCTGGTTGAAGTAGCCCTCCATCTCGACGATCGAGCGGACCGCCTTGGCGACGATCGCCGGGTCCATCTTGGCGATCCCGAGGAAGGTCGCGAGGGCGTCCGACCACTCCTTGAGGCGATCGTGGTCCTCCGCCGGCACGCCGAGCATGTCGCCGATGACCCGCACCGGCAGGGGATAGGCGATCGACGCGATCACGTCGAAGCTCTCCTCACCGGCGACCGCGTCGACCAGCTCATCGACGATGTGCTCGATCCTCCCGCGCAGGGCCTCGACGAAGCGCGGCGTGAAGGCGGCGGCGATCAGGCTGCGGATCCGCGTCTGCGCCGGCGGATCCATCATCAGGATCCACGACGAGAGGTTGCGGATCAGCGGCTCCACCTTGGCGAGGAGCGGCGGCGGCAGGACCCTGGCGTAGGCGCCCATCCGGTTGGCCGAGAGCCCGGGGTGACGGAAGGCGGCCGCGACGTCGACGTAGCGGCTGACGATCCAGCCCTGGACCGCCGGGTTGAAGTGGGTCGGCGCCTCCTCCCGGATCCGCGCGTAGGCGGGGTAGGGATCCCCGCCAGCAAAGGCCTCTCCGAGCCCGAAATCGCCGCTGCTACGCTCTTCATTCGACATCGCCGGGATCCTACCAGCCGCAGCGGCTGACGTCAGCGAATGTGCTGGCGCCGGCAGGGGCCCAGCGGCCCCAACCATGGTCCTGACGACGCTCGCGACGACGCGCAAGAGCGCTCCCGCGGAGGCTCGCCCGCGCCACCTCTGTCGCTGCGGCCTCCACGGCGGCCTCCTCACGGCCTCCGCTCTTCCGAGTATCCTGGCGCCTGTGCTGACGTTGGCCCTCGCGCTCGATCTTCCGCCGACGATCGCGGGGACCACGATACCCGTGCACACGATCTTTGAGATCGCCGCGTTCGCTGTCGGCTTCCGCTACTTCCTGCGCCTCCGGGCTCGCCAGGGCGACACCATCGCCGAGACGCCGCGCCTGCTCATCTTCATCGCCGCGAGCGTCGGCGCCCTCTTCGGCGCCCGCCTCCTCGGCCTCCTGGAGGACCCCTGGGTGCTCCGCGGCGACGATCTCATGGCCCTCATCGCCTCGAAGACGATCGTCGGCGGCCTCCTCGGCGGCCTCCTCTGCGTCGAGCTGACCAAGCGTCGCCTCGGGGTCACCCGCTCCTCGGGCGATCTGATGGTCCGACCGATCCTCCTCGGGATGATCCTGGGCCGGATCGGCTGCTTCCTCAGCGGTCTCACCGACGGTACCCACGGCCTGCCGACCGCCTTCATCACCGGCCTTGATCTCGGCGACGGCATCCCCCGCCACCCGACCGCGCTCTACGAGATCGCGGCGCTCATCGCCCTCTGGTGGACGATCGCCCGCCTCGAGGCCAGGGTCGTCCTCGCCGACGGGGCGCGCTTTAAGATCTTCCTCGCGAGCTACCTCGCCTTCCGCCTCGGCGTCGACGGGCTCAAGCCGCGGGTCGAGCTCCTCTTCGGCCTCTCGGCGATCCAGATCGCCTGCGCGCTCGGCCTCGTCTACTACCGACGTATCTTCACCTCCCCTACCCGCGAGCTGCTCGCGCCCCGACCATGGCCGACCGCGACTACATCTACTACGACTTCACGCTGAGCCTCTGCCCCCACTGCCTGCGGCGGGTCGACGCCAAGGTGGTCTTCCGCAGGGGCGAGGTCGTGATGCTCAAGCGCTGTCCCGAGCACGGCCGACAAGAGGTCGTGATCGCCGACGACATCGACTACTACCGCCGCTGTCGCGAGTTCCTCAAGCCGGGCACCCTGCCCCGTCACTTCCACACCGCGACCGAGCACGGCTGCCCCTATGACTGCGGCCTCTGCCCCGATCACGAGCAGCACTCCTGCCTGACGCTGGTCGAGATCACCGATCGCTGCAACCTGACCTGTCCGACATGTTACGCGGAGTCGTCGCCCAACGCCGGCCGTCACCGCAGCCTCGCCGAGGTCGAGGCGATGCTCGACGCCGTCGTCCGCAGCGAGGGCGAGCCCGACGTCGTCCAGCTGAGCGGCGGCGAGCCGACGATCCACCCCGAGTTCTTCGCGATCGTCGACGCCGCCAAGGCGCGGCCGATAAAGCACCTCATGATCAACACCAACGGCCTGCGGATCGCCCAGGACCCGGGCTTCGCCGAGCGCCTCGCCGAGTACGCCCCCGGCTTTGAGATCTACCTCCAGTTCGACTCCCTGCGCGAGGAGCCGCTGCGACGCCTCCGCGGCCGCGATCTCCGGGAGACCCGCCTGCGCGCCCTAGAGCGCCTAAACGAGCTCAACCTGTCGACGACGCTCGTCGTCACCCTGCAAAAGGGGCTCAACGAAGATGAGATCGGCGACATCCTCGACTTCGCCCGGCGCCAGCCCTGTGTCCGCGGCGTCACCTTTCAGCCGACCCAGATCGCCGGCCGCACCGACGGCTTCGATCCCGGGCGCGACCGCCTGACGATGACCGGCGTCCGGCGAGCGATCCTGGAGCAGTCCGACCTCTTCACCGCCGACGACCTGATCCCTGTCCCCTGCAACCCGGACGCGCTGGTGATGGGCTACGCGCTCAAGCTCGGCGAGGAGCTTGTCCCCCTCACCCGCCTCCTGCGCCCCGCAGACCTCCTCCAGGCCGGCAATTCGATCGCCTACGAGGAGGAGCCCCGGCTCCAGGAGCTGCTCCGCGGTCACCTGCTCGATCTCTTCAGCACAGGCACGCCGGTCGACAAGGCCTCGGAGAATTTTAAGCAGCTCCTGTGCTGCCTGCCCAAGGTCGACGTCCCTGGGCTCGGCTACGACAACCTCTTTCGAGTGATCATCATGCGCTTTATCGACGCCTACGACTTTGACGTCCGCGCGATCAAGCGCTCCTGTGTCCACATCGTCGGCGAGGACCTAAAGCTCTACCCGTTTGAGACGATGAACCTCTTCTACCGCGGTCAGGCCCAGCGAGAGCGTCTCGTCGAGCTCCGCCGCCCAGGAGCGAGACGATGAACACGCCCCAAGGATCAACCCCGGCTCCCGCTCCTATGCCCGCCCCCGGAGGCGCAAACCAGGGGCTGCGCGGCGTCGGCCGGGTCCTCCTCTTCAACCTCGGGATCCTCGCGCTCTACCTGGTCCCGGCGCTCGCCGCCCTCGCCTACGGCGGCGGAAGCGGCACGCTCGGCGAGATCGCGGGGATCTTCGCCATCATCGTCCCCTTCGGCCACGGGATCCTGTCGATGTTCGTCGGCCTCGTCGCCCTCCTCACGAGTCACCGTGACTTCGGCGCGGGCCTGATGATCAGCGGACCTATCATCCTGGTCATCGCCTTCAGCTCCTGCCTGGGCGCCTTCGCGGTCATGGCCCATTGACCAGGTCCTAGGTCGGCCTAGTCGATCGACCCGTCGAGGCTCATGAGATAGGCGACCAAGGCCTCGAGCTCCGCGGCATCGAGACCGCTGGTGACCCCGTGGAGGTCATCCGGGTTGCGGACCGTCAGGACCGCCATCAGGTCCTCCGCCGAGCCGTCGTGGAGGTAGGGGGCGCTGTACCAGAGCCCGTGCAGGGTCGGCGTGTCGAGGCCCTCCAGCGGCCCGCCGAGGCGCTGGCCGGAGCCGGGCCCGAGGGTGCCAACGTCGTGGAGGAGCGGCACCATCGGCTCCGCCCATTGGCTGTCGGTCAGGCGATCGCCGCTGTGACAGGCGATGCAGCCGAGGTCCGGCGACTCGAAGAGCAAGCGGCCCTCCTCCGCCTGCGGGGTCAGGAGACCGCCGAGGTCGCGATAGGGGCTGCGGGGCTCGTCGCTGAGCGAGGTGACGTAGAGCGCGAGCGCGTCGAGCTCCGCCGAGAGGCCCGCCTTGGGGTCGCCGAGGGTCTGGTCGACGCTGCCGGTGCCCCAGTCGCGATCGCTGAGGAGGCCGGCGCCGGCGAAGGGCCCGCGGATGTCGTTCTCGAAGTCCTGGACCTCGTCGAAGTTCGCCGACCAATGGATCGGGCCGTCGCCGGCCCCTGCGTGCCCGACCAGGGTGATCGTGTCCCGCAGGCCCTCGCCGCGATCGGTGAAGTCCCAGACCTGGAGATCGGTCTCGCCGTCGAGGTGACAGTGGGCGCAGGCGATGTAGCCGTCCTTGCTGAGCCGCGGATCGAGCGAGTCGTTGAAGAGCTGCTTGCCGAGCAGGAGCGCCGGCGCGAGCGGCTCTGCGCCCGGGATCGCGAGGCGGACGAGCGCCGGCGTGTTCGCCGAGAAGGCCGCGATGTCGTAGATCACCAGCTCCCGGCCCATGTAGGCGTCGACGGCGAGGTAACGGCCGTCGGCGCTGACCGAGAGCCCCTGCGGCGCGTAGCCCACGTGGATGAGCGAGCTCGACTCGGCGCCCGTAAACCGGTCGATCCGCTCCACCGACTGCGAGCCGCGGGTGGCGACGAAGAGATAGTCGCCGTAGTAGCTGTAGGCCGCCGCCGAGGCGAGGCCGCGACCGTCGAATTGCTTGCGATCGGCGAAGAGCTCAGCGCCGGCCTCGAGGTCGAGATAGGAGACGATCGCCCGCACGGTCGTGTCGAAGGCGATCGCCTTGTCGCTCAGGTAGGCGCCCTCGCCGACGTTCGCCTGGAGCGAGGGCAAGGCCGCCTCGCCGCCGCCCGGCGCGACGACGACCGAGCTGAGGTACGAGGGCACCCCGCCGATCTCCGTGTCCGAGGAGGCCTGCGGATCAAAGGCCAGCGGCCAGATCGTCGGCGCCTCGCCGAGCTCGGGGTCGACGATCGCGAGCTCGGCTCCATCGGCGGGGGAGCGCCAGCGGGAGACCGCGAGCCGCCCGTCGGGGAGGAGCGCGAGGCCGCGGGCGTCCGGGAGCGCCGGCATCGTCCCGACCAGCGTCAGCCCCTCCTCTGGATCCAGGGAGACGAGCGCCACCTCGCCCGTCCCCTGCAGGGTCGCGTAGATCGTCCCCTCCGCAGTGGCGATGATCCCGAAGGGCCGCGCCCCGTAGGGCAGCGCCAGGCTGTAGCCCTGCCCCTCGCCGCTGACCGGCGCGGCGTCGATCCGGTCGCCCTCCTGGGCCGCGACCAGGATCCACCCGTCGTGGTGGGCGAGGCTGCGCGGACCGCCCTTGACCTCGATCCTCCGCTCGACGACAAAGCCCTCCTCGCCGGGATCGGCGACGGCGATCATGACCTCGTCGGAGTCCGGCGAGACGACCGCGAAGCGGGCCTCCTCGCCCTCGCCGAAGCTCAGCACCGACGAGGCGTGACGGGCCGTCCAGACCGGCTCCTCGACGACCGAGATGGTCACCGCCGCCGAGCTCTTCTTCCCCTCGCCGTCGTACACGGTCAGGATCGGCTTGTGACGCCCGAGCTGCGCGTAGGAGACGGTGGCGATGGGCGTGTCCTTGGGCTCCGCCCAGCCGCCCCCCTCGCCATCGTCGAAGAACCACTGATAGCTGACAGCGCCGATCGATCCCGAGCCGTCGAGGACGACCTCTTCGCCGATCAGCGCATAGCGGGCCGCGCCCGGATCGGGGACGAGCTCGCCGGGGCCCTCCGTCTCGCCCTCCGTCTCGCCCTCCGTGTCCGTCTCGGTCTCGCCCTCCGTGTCCGTCTCCGAGCTGACGCCGGTCGTCGGCATCGGCGACGTCGTCGTCGCCGTCTCGGCCGAGGTCTCCGCGGTGGTCGTCCCGGAGCTCGTATCGGTCGCCGAGGCCATACCCGGACCGTCATCGCCGCAGCCGAGCGGCAGGACGCAGGCGGCGAGCACCGCCAAGGATCGTCGTCGACGCCTCAACATGGCCCTACTCCGCGGTCTTAAAGTTGAGGAGGAAGGGTTCGGCTGTCGGGTTGCCGTTGTAGTCCGCGACCCCGCCGGCGGGGATCTCCAAGGTGTAGTCGGTCCCGGCCTTGAGCGGCTCGCGCGGCGAGAAGTTGACGATCAGCTCCTGCACAGAGACATCGCCGTCGACCCGACCCTCCGCCGGCGGCCGAGCGCTCTCGTAGAGCCGCACAGACCCCGCCCAAGCGCTCTTGACGTCGACGAACTCGTTGAAGGTCACGCCGATCCGTGACTCCACCGTGACGAGCCCGCCCTCGTCCGGCACCGACCAGGTGACGTGGGGCGGCTCCTCGTCGATCTCGACCCGCCAAGGGGCGATCGCCGAGGCCTGGTCCTTCTCCGACTTGTCGTCGACCGAGAGGACGACGACGTTGCCCACCGGCGTCATCGTGTCGAGGTCGCCGGTCAGGTTCATCTGCGCGACCGGCTCGATCGCCCCGAGATCGCTGATGTCGTAGATCTGGGCGAAGTTCGACTCGCCGACGAAGGCGAAGTCATCCTTGACGAAGACATAGCCGCCGTTGCCCTCGCTGACATAGTCCCCGGCGAGCTTCGGCGCCTGGGGATCGTGCAGATCCCAGACGATGAGGCCGCCGCCGCCCTGCTTGGGCGCGTAGAGGCCGTAGCCGCCGGCCAGGTTGGAGAAGTAGGCCTCGCGCTCGATGTCAAAGTCACCGCCGGGGATCGGCTGCGGGGAGTCGGGCTGCGAGACGTCGAGGAGCACCGTCCGCGTCCCCTCGGCGGCGCTGACCATCAGCAGATCGCCGACCACCGAGACCTGGCCGGCGCGGAGGATCGGATCAAACTTGTACTGCGAGACCAGCTCGGGGTTCGCCGGATCCGCAGCGTTGACGACATAGAGGCCGTTGTCCGCGCCCGCGACGTAGAGCCAGGGGTACTGCCAAAAGACGCTCAGCGTGACCAGCTTGTAGGCGTCCGGGTAGAGGAAGCCTGGGAGCTTGAGCTTCGACACGACCTCGGCGTTGTCGACCTCGGTGACGTCCCAGATGAGGATCCCGCCGTCGGTGAGCGAGAGCTGCTTGAGGTAGTTC
The DNA here is from genome assembly GCA_030424595.1 of Polyangia bacterium. Taxonomy (GTDB): domain Bacteria; phylum Myxococcota_A; class Polyangia; order Nannocystales; family Nannocystaceae; genus JADJRG01. The sequence continues at coordinate 34,193 of JAUHWG010000025.1, read as the reverse complement.
GCCGCCATGTACCAGCGACCGTCGACCCCGGCAAAGCCGACGCTGTGGCTCTCGCGCATGTCGTTGTCCTGGGCCGAGCCGACCGCCACAGGAGCGCAGGGATCCTCGACGTCGTAGAAGGTCAGGCCGCTGTTGAGCCCGAACTCCGGCGCCCACGGCATCAAGAGGTAGCCGTCGAACATCTGCACGTGGTTGTGATGCTCGAAGGTGTCGTGCTGCTCGCCGCCGCCGACATCCCCGTCCATCCCGCCGTCGAGGTACGCGCAATGCTCGTAGAGGTCCTCGGGGGCGAAGACCACGTTGGGACCCCCAGGGCCCTGGTTTGGCCCCCAGGCGTCGGGCTCCGGGTAGGGCTCGGCGGGCTCGCCCGTGGGCTCGTCCGTGGTCCCCTCCGTGGTCTCGCCCGTCGTCCCGGTCGGGTCGCTCGTCGCCTCGGTCATCGCCGTCGCGCCGGTCGTCGCGGTCCCTGCCGTCCCGGTCGCCGTCACCTCGCCTGTCGCCGCGCTGTCCTCTGTATCGCCGCCCTCGCTGCCGCTCTCCGATCCCTCGGTCGCGGTCGCGGCGGTCGAGCTCGGGCTGCTGTCATCGCCGCAGCCGATGAGGACCCCGCCGAGGAGCATGGAGAGCAGGACAGGACGAGACTTCAGCGCGATCACAGCGCGATTTCACGCCGTCAGCGCCCAGATTGCAAGCCCGCAGGATCACCAGCGCCCCGTCGACGCCCCCCCGATCCGGCAGTTCCGCCGCGAAGCAGGCATCAGGCCGCGATCCTGGCCGGTGATCGCGGGCGAGGACGACCTCGCCGGGAAAAAGCGCCCTTCCCTGTCACCCTTTCTCGGGTCAATCGTAGGACCTACGTCGATGCCTCTGCCCTGGCCGATCCGTGATCGCTTGCTCGCCCGTCGGGCGATCGCCGCCCGTGGCGGGGACGAGGCCGCCATGCGCGCGCTCTACCGCGAGCTCTACCCAGAGATCGCCCGCTACGTCGGCCGCCGGATCCGGTCGAGCGCCGACGCCGAGGATCTGGTCTCGCGGGTCTTCTTCACCCTCGTCGAGCGCCTAGGCGACTTCGATCCCGCCCGCGGCAACCTCCGCGGCTGGCTCTTTCGGATCGCCCGCAACGCGATCATCGACCACGTCCGCAAGCAGCGTCCGACCGTCGCCTATGAGGCCCTCGGCGACCTCCTCCCGGCCGACGCCGACGATCCGCTGCACGAGCTCCTCGAGCGTGAGCGCCTCGGACACCTGGTCGTGCTCCTCGAGGCCGAGACCGCCGAGACCCGCGAGCTCTTGGCCCTTCGCTACGGCGACGGGCTCCGCCACCGCGAGATCGCCGACATGACCGGGATCAGCGAGGCCGCGGTCAAACAGCGGGTCTCGCGAGCGGTCCGCAACCTCCGTACACGAGTCACCCGCGCGATCGAGAAAGGAGACGCCGATGTTGCCGTCGGATGACCCCAAACACCAGCTCCGTCGGCTCTTTGACCTCCGCACGCCCGCCGTCGGCGAGCCGCCGAAGGAGCTGGAGAACGCCATCGTCGCGCGGATGCAGCGACGGACGGTGAAGCCCCCCAAGCGTCGCTCCCTCTGGTCGTTCCTCGGCGATCATCGCTGGGCGATCGCCGGCCTCGCCTTCACCGTCGGCGCCTGTCGCCTGCCCGTCGACTATCAGCGCTCCTTCGGCGCGAGCGTCGAGTGCAGCGTCGACCCCGAGGCGCTCGACGAGGCCGCCCTGAACGCGATGAGCGAGGAGCTGCGCCTGACGATCGGCGCCGAGAGCATCGCCCTCCGGGTCTTCCGCACCGACCACGACGCCCAGGTGCGCCTCGACGTCTGGGGTGATCTCGAGGACGAGAGCGAGGCGCTCGCCCACGTCCTCGAGCTCGCGCCGAGCCTGAGGGACGGGCAATGTGGGGCTGAGGCGCTCGAGGGCACGGTCCACGGCACCCTCGGCGGTCGCCTCGGCTACGACCTCCTCGACCTCGACCTCCTCGATCGCAAGGGCGCCGCCGCGACCCGCGAGGCGATCCTCGAGAAGCTCGCCGCCGAGGGCTTTCGCGGGACCGCCGAGGTCGAGATCGAGGACAGCGACGGTCAGCGCAAGGTCAAGATCAGCATCGAGGAGCGCGTCGAGCTCGACGAGAACGGCGACCGTGTGCTCGAGGGAGGCGCCGGCGAGACCCTCGAGATCGTCGAAGAGTTCGAGATCGAGGCCGGACCTAACGTGTTTCAGAGGACACCTTAGAGCGTCGGCGCGGGGCCGTCATCGGGGCCGTCGTCGCACTCTTCGCCGGTCACCGCCGGTCACCGCCGGTCACCGCCGCCAGGCTAGGCCGAGTCACCGGTCACCGGCGCCGGTCGGCGCCGGTCGCCTCCAGCTGGTAGGTCGCCCCGCCGGTCGCCGCCGCTGGCTAGCGGCCCGTGGCTAGCCCAGCCACCGCACCATCGCGACGAAGCCAGCGATGATCGCCGCGTAGTGGAGCGCAGCGTAGGCGGTGAAGACCCCGCGGATCGCGTCGATCATCCGCTCTTCGCCAGGGACGTGGCGCGCGAGCATCTCACGCCAGAGCCGGCGACCGAGCCGCTCGGCGCCAGGCAGCCACATGTCGGTCCAGTCATGCACCTTGTCGAGACTGTGGAGGTGATGGCGATGGTGGCGGCGGTGCCTGGTCGTCGACAGGACGCCGATCGCCTCGAGGCCCCTGAGCAAGCGCAAGGTCGGCGCCCAGTAGAACCCCTCACGATCGTCGTGGTGATAGTATTCGTGACAGATCGACTGTAGCGAGCGCATCGACCACATGCAGGCGAGCGCGCACAGACCCGCGCGCCAGTCGAACGCCGCGATGGCAGCCGCGGAGCAGAGCTGCGCGACCAGGTAGCCCCGCGTCGACATCGACCGCAGGCCTAGGCGCGGGCAGTAAAAGTACGACAGGCGGGTCGCCAACCAGCTCCTGTGATAGGCCCGGATGTCGCGGTAGTGGTGGATAAAGGAGTGGTGGCCGAGGGTCATCATGCTGCCCTCCGGGAACTCGATAAACGTCACATGGAGCGCCACGTGCCCGAAGACGAACATCACGTTCTCGAGCACGTAGCAGAGGAGGACGCCGATGAGCGCGAGCGCGGGGTTCGTCGCCAAGGAGTAGGCGAGGCCGCCGAAGATGACGATGTGGATCGCAGCGTAGACGAGCAGGTGCCGCGTCCGCTCGGCGCCCTCGAAGACCAGCAGGGGCCGCGGAGGCTCGGCCGGCAGCGCGGCGCGGAGGTGCTCGCGGCGCGGCGGTGCAGCGCCTATCACCGAGGCGGGAGCAGCAGAGGCGGGAGCAGCAACGATCGACCGGCTCACTGGGACTCCTCCAAGTTCGGCGTCCATGCGAGGGCCTGGTCGCCCGCGTCTCGCCGGGCCCCCCGCATGAGCTTGGGCAGCCGAGCCACGCCGTGACGCAGCACCCGCAGGGCGCCGCCGACGATGTCGCGGATGTCTAGAGGGATCCACACCGCGAGCGCATGTCCTCGCTCGGCCCAGCCGGGCACCCGCTCCGCGAAGAAGCGGACATCGGGGTCCTCGCGCATCTCAGGCTTGCGCTCGAGCCAGTTGGAGCGTCGCGCGAGCATCGGCGTGGCGAGCACCCACGGGTCAAGGCCGACCGTCGGCCACCCGCGATCCGCCAAACCCAGGCGCATGACCTCGGCGATCTCACCAGGCGGATCTCCGGAGCGGGCGACGCGGCTCGGATAGACCCGCGCCATCGTCCGGGTGAAGAGCCGATAGGGAGCAGGCGTATGGGCAATGCCGAGGTAGGCGACGCGGAGCCACGGGTGCCAGAGCTTGAAGCGGAGGGCCTCGAGGAGGCCGAACATCGCCGCGACGCGGCCGCCCTTGAAGTCGGTGTCGACGTAGACTCCGGCTGAGAATACGCCGTAGCGGCGGCGTGACGCGGTGTAGATCGTGCGGCGGATCGAGCAGAAGCCGGCGAGGCGGCCTCCTGGTCCGTAGAGCAGCCCGAGGACGAGGTCATCCCGGGCGAGGAAGAGCGACGCGAAGTCGTCGCGGTCAAAACCGGCGTAGTAGTCGGAGAAGATCGAGAAGAGCGCGTCGCCGAGCGAGGCTCTGCGATCGGGGTCGAGACCGCTCCACTGCACTCGCTCGCAGCGGACGACCGGCAGGCGCCGCGGGGCGCTCTCTTGGACGATGGAGGGGGATAGTGTCGAGATGCTCATCGTGGTCACCAGAGGAATCACGACCTCGCCGGAGTCTCTTCAGCGCGGCGTGATTTTCTGCCGATGGAGGCTGCTCATGAGCCTGATCAACGACATCATCGCGGTCGCCGAGATGGCCTCGCCGCCACGACCACCTCGACCTCCTCTGAGGCACGAGATCGGCCGCGAAGTGCCGCCTGACCGCGGCGAAGAGAGGCTTGAAGCCTGGACCGGTCGGGGGATAGGCTGCGGGGGGATTTCAGACTTGCTCCGGCCGTCCTCTCCTCCCGTCCCCATTGAGCCCCTCCCGCTCGCTCGCTCGGCCGGGTGGCTCTTCGTGCTCTTCGCCTACCTCGTCGCGGCCCACGAGGCCGTCCGCTGGGCGCCCTGGCCGGTCGCGCTCCTCCTCGTGGCCGGGCTCCCCCTGGCCCTCGTGGTCCGCTGGTGGCCCCTCGGTCGGCGCATGCGCTGGACGTGGTTCTTGTGGGCCAAGACCTACTCGGTCGCCGCGGTCGCCTGCGTGCTGGTGCTCGGCGGCGCGGGCTTGATCTCGGAGCAGGTGCTCGGCGTCGTCATCTACGGGCTCGCCGTGGTGAACATCCTCGAGGCCTGCCTCAAGGAGTACCAGATGGGCACCCGCGTTAACCTCGTCGCGGGGCTCGTGATCGCGGCCACCACGCCGCTGTGGACGGGCGCCTACGTCGACGGGTCGACCGCCATGTACGCGGCACCGATGAGCTGGATCCTCGCGTACACCCTGTGGGACTTCGCGTTCGTATACGCCGCGTTCCGCGGCGTATACGCCCACCACCTCGCCGTCCTCGGCGCCCCGTTGGTGCTCGCGCTCCTGGAGACGCCCGACGTGTGGTTCCAGGCCCGCGCGGTCACCCTGCTCGCGTTCCTCGTCGTGTACAACACGTGGTTCCCGTGGTTCTGGGGGCGGCTCAACTTCTCGCCGTGGCGCTCGGAGCGGGTGAAGCGCGTCCTTGCCTGGGCCTCGCTGGTGCTAGCCGTCGGGCAGGGCGTCCTCCGGTGGCTCCCCGCGCCAGGGAGCTGAACCGGACTCGGTCAGCTCGTCGCCCACGGCGAGCAGCACGTCGACCGCCAGCTCCGCCATCGCCATCGCCGATGCGGCGCGGTGTCATGGTCGCCTCACCGAGGCCTTCGGGGAGAGCTGTCTGAAAGAGCAGCGGAAGCTGCACTGGCGCGAGAGGACCCGCGCTAGCAGACCGTGGCGACGCTCGTCCGCTCTCGCGGCGCTCGTCGGTCGAGCCCGTCAGGACAGGGTCCCCGATGGAGGGACGACGGAGGATAGATCGCAGGCCCCAGGCCTTGTCGGATGGCCGGCGAGGCGCTACACAACCGCGATGCGCCCCTGGGAGACCCTGGCAGAGGCCTCAGCTCCGGACGGGCAACCACTGCTTCTCCGGCGCCGCGGCCATGAATACCTGATCGTCGCCGGCGGCTACGATCTGATGTCGAGCCGCGACGACACCACCGCCCGGGCGCTCGCGACCGTCGGCTGTGGGGCGCTTGGGCGGCGCTCCGGCGCCCACGTCCTGATCGGCGGGCTGGGCATGGGGTACTCCCTCGCCGCCGCCTGCGCGGAGCTGCCGAGCGACGCCGTGATCGAGGTCGCCGAGCTCGTCCCGGCCGTGATCGAGTGGAACCAAGGTCCCCTCGCCGAGCTCGCCGGCCGACCGCTCGACGACCCACGGGTCCGGATCTACCGCGGCGACGTGGCCCAGCGGATCGAGGAGGCCAAGGACGAGCTGGACGCGATCCTCCTCGACGTCGACAACGGCCCGGAGCCCCTCGCCCACGACCACAACGCCCGCCTCTACGGGGTCCAGGGCCTGCGCGCGGCCCACCGCGCGCTCCGTCGCGGGGGCGTCCACGCGGTCTGGTCCTACTCCGACGAGGGGGACTTCGCCAAGGTGCTCGGCAGGGCAGGCTTCGCCGGCTCCGTCCACCCGGTCTCCAACCGCGGGCGCGACCGCGGCCGGACCCACGCGATCTGGCTCGGCCTCCGCAAGGGCTAGCAGCCCGCCCAACTCGGCAGCAGCACAGGCCTCTCTCTGCGGCCTGTGCTAGTCCTCCGCCATCATGCCTGCTCAGTATGCTCCCGCCGCCCCCTCCCGCGAGGCAGGGCCCAGCTCGCGCAGCTCTGTAGGGGTCGACCGGTTCGAAGGCGTCGCACGATTCGCAGGGCTCCGCCGACTCGCCCGTTTCGCCGCGCTCATCCTGCTCATGGGTGGCCCTGGGCTCGCGTGTGGGCCCAGCAGCGGCGGCTCGGACTCGCAGGCCTCGAGCACCCAGAGCAGCTCTACCGCCAGCTCCTCCACCGCCAGCTCCTCCGGGACAGAGACCGAGGGGCCGATGTCCGCCTGCGGCCCCGACCACACCCCAGACTGGCTCGGGAACGGCTGCGGCGAGACTGTCGTCGACACAGACGGCGACCTCGTGCCCCTCTCCGCCTGCGTCAACATCCCAGACACCTGTGACAAGCGCTACGACCCGGTCTGCGGCTGTGACGGCGTGGTCTACGACAATGAGTGCTACGCGCGGGCCGCCGAGGTCGACGTCGACGCCTTCGGCGGGTGCGACGTCCCCGAGGGGCTCTTCCCCTGCGGCTACCGCTTCTGCGATCCGGAGACCAGCTACTGCAAGGTGAGCCTCTCCACCCTCTACCCCGACACCTTCCCGGAGTACGGCATCTTCAACTGCCGCCCCTACCCCGCCGCGTGCGCGGGTGCGGCCGAGTGTGAATGCCTGGTCGATGAGCCATGCGCGGAGCTCGGCTGCGAGAACGCCCAGCCGGGGCTCACGCTCACCTGCCCCGCAGAGTGACCGCTGCCAGACGCGAGCTCGCCTCGAGCTGCTCGCCCGCTAGGACCGACGGACCAGGACGCTGCCGATGGAGTAGCCGGCGCCGAAGGAGCAGATCACGCCGATATCGCCGGTCTTGAGGTCCTCGCGGAACTTGTGGAAGGCGATGATCGACCCGGCCGAGCTGGTGTTGGCGTAGGTGTCGAGGATCGTCGGCGCCTCCTCCGGGCTCGCCGCCCGCCCCAGCACCCGCTTCATGATCAGCTTGTTCATGTTGAGGTTGGCCTGGTGCAGCCACATCCGCCGCACGGACTCGACCGGGATCTCGGCGTCGTCCAGGTGCGCCGAGATCAGATCGGCGACCATCGGCACGACCTCTCGGAAGACCTTGCGCCCCTGCTGATAGAAGAGCTTGTCCGCCGCGCCGACGCTCTCAGGCGCGGTCCGGTTCATGAACCCGAAGTTGTTGCGGATGTTGTTGGAGAAGGAGGTCCGCAGGCGGGTGTCGAGCACCTCAAAGCCCGGGACCTTGGCGTCACAGGTCCGCTCGACGAGGATCGCCGTGCAGGCGTCGCCGAAGATGAAGTGGGAGTCGCGGTCGCGGAAGTTCAGGTGACCGGTGCAGATCTCCGGGTTGACGACCAGCACTGACCGGGCCGAGCCCCCGCGGATCGCGTTGACGGCCGCCTGGATCCCGAAGGTCGCCGACGAGCAGGCCATGTTCATGTCGACCGCGAAGCCGTCGATCCCGAGCGCCGCCTGGACCTCGATCGCGATCGCCGGGTAGGAGCGCTGGTGGTTGGAGCAGGCGACGAGCACCGCGTCGACGTCGGCGGCGGTCTTGCCCGCCTCTGCGAGGGCCTCGCGGCAGGCGTGGACCGCCATCTCGCACTGGAGCGAGGGCTCGTCGTCGCCGCGCTCGGGGATCCTCGGGGCCATGAACTCCGGGTTTAGGATCCCCCTCTTCTCCATCACGAAGCGGTGGCGGATCCCGGAGGCCTTGACGATGAACTCGACGCCCGAGGGCTGGAGGGCTTCGACCGTGCCGGCGGCGATCGCCTTGGCGTGCTGGTGGTTGTAGAGCTCGACATAGCGGTTAAACGCCGCCACGAGTTCCTCGTTGGAGATCGACTCTGTGGGGGTGTAGAGGCCTGTACCGCTAATCTGGATCGGGATCATCAACTGCCTCATGAGGGAGGGTGTGCGCGCGAACGGTCGCCGAGTATGCCCCGAGCCCAGGGCCCAGACCAACCCTGCATCCGCGCGACGATCAGCCGTGAGGATCCACAGACCCCGCCCGGACCTGGAGTCACCTGCCCCCAGGCCAGGGCCCGCCTCGACGGAGCCCCTCGCTCACGAGGCCCGCGCTAGCTGCCCGCACCGCCGCGTTGTCTCAGAGCCGGTCGGGAGGAGGGTCACGGCGCGGGGAGGCCAGACCTCAACAGGGCCGCGGGTGCGCTGTGATCCGCGTGTCCGACCGCACCGATCGGGCCGCCTGGCAGAGGTCGCGGAGACGAGTCAGGGGGCGGCCTCGGTGCTATGTTCCCGGCCGCTCGACGACCCGAGCGCAAGGCAGTCAACAATGGCATTTGAAATGGAACAACGAGAGGCCCGCCGGCTCTTGGACGGCGTGGAGCTCGGCTCGTTGTCGGTGCCCGACATGGCCCGCCTCATCGAGGCCGCCGAGCCGACCTGGATCTACCTGATGTTCACGTGGTTGCGGACGCGCTACGCCAAGCACCCCGCGGCAGAGGGCGTGCTCGGGCGGATGCTCGAGCTCTCGAAGAACTACCCCTTCATCGCCGCGATGATGCGCGAGGGACAGGCTGACTCCCTGACCCAGTGGTTCGAAGAGAACTACGACTACACCCAGCTCGACGCGGACAGCTTCGTCGAGCTCGTCGTCGAGAAGCTCGAGAGCTGATCCGGGCGGAGCGCCCGAAGATGCCCGCACCGGAGGGCGTCCGCGCGCCACTGCTGGCGAGACAGGGTCACCGTCCGCAGGCTCGAGGCTCGGACCTGCGGCTCCGCGCGTCGCGTGGCGGCGCTGGCTGCCCGGCGCGTCTGCGCGTCTGCGCGTCTGCGCGCCCACAATTTTCCTGATTTTCTCTGTAATCGTCCGCCTGCTCGGGTTTCTCACACACATAGCCTTCCAAGGAGTCCGCGCGACGATGAGCTCAGTCCAAAAGATCCTCCGGTCCACTACCTTCGGCCTCTCGGCCCTCGTCGCCGGGATGCTGCTCGTCAGCACCGGCTGTCACTTTGAACCCCCCGGCCACGGCGACACCCACGGCGACGACGACGGCGAGTGGCCCGACGAGCCCGGTGATCCCTGCTTTGACGAGTACGCGCAGTGCATCGACGCCGAGATCGCCGTCGAGATCTGTGAAGACTTCCTCTTCGAGTGCAAGGGCGAGAGCGAGGGCGACTCGGACGATCCGGATCCCCCCTGCGACGGGGACTGGTGCGAGCCCCCGCCCCCCTGCGACGAAGAGGGCAAGTGCCCGCCGCCACCTTGCGGTGACAATGAGGAGTGCCCGCCGCCGCCCTGCGAAGGCGACAAGTGCGACCCGCCCTGCGAAGGCGACAAGTGCGACCCGCCCCCCATGTGCGAAGACGAGTTCTTCCAGTGCCTCGAAGACGGGAAGCCGCCCGAGTACTGCGAGGAGATCCTCTGGCAGTGCGAGGAGCCCCCGCAATGCGACGATCCCAACGATCCCAACGATCCCGACTGCTGCGAGGGAGACGGGTGCGAGCCGCCCCCCAAGTGCGAGGAGGAGTACTTCCTCTGCCTCGACGAGGGTCTGCCGCCCGAACTCTGTGAGGAGATCCTCTGGCAGTGCGAAGAGCCGCCGAAGTGCGACGACCCCGACGATCCGAACTGCGAGCCCTGCAAGGGCGACATGTGCGAGCCGCCTCCCTGCGAGGAGGAGTTCTTCCAGTGCCTCGAAGAGGGCAACCCCCCCGAGCTGTGCGAGGAGATCCTCTGGCAGTGCGAGCCCCCGCCGCCCAACGAGTGTGAGGCGGTCCTCGACCAGTGCCTCCAGGAGGGCAACCCCCCGGAGCTCTGCGAGCAGGTCTACCAGGAGTGCGTCGGCGAGCCCCCGCCGCCCAACGAGTGCGAGGCGGTCCTCGACCAGTGCCTCCAGGAGGGCAACCCCCCGGAGCTCTGCGAGCAGGTCTATCTGGAGTGCATCGGCGAGCCTCCGCCGCCCAACGAGTGCGAGGCGGTCCTCCACCAGTGCCTCCAGGAGGGCAACCCGCCCGAGCTCTGCGAGCAGATCTATCAGGAGTGCGTCGGCGAGCCGCCCCCGCCCAACCAGTGCGAGGAGGTCCTAAACCAGTGCCTCGAGGAGGGCAAGCCCCCGGAGCTCTGCGAGCAGATCTACCAGGAGTGCGTCGGCGAGCCGCCCCCGCCCGACGAGGAGTGCTTCCTCCAGTTCGACATGTGCCTGATGGAGAACAACGACCCGCAGGTCTGCGAAGAGCAGCTCAACCTCTGCCTCGCCCCCTAGGAGCGGAGCGAGTCGAGGCTCTCAGGGGATCCCCGCGAGGGTCCCGACAGAGCCTCGGCAGGCAGCGCGAAGCCCCGGCGATCTCGCTCGGGGCTTCCCTGTTCTCGGGGAACCGCAGGGCGGTGCTCGCCGCTACTCCTCGACGATCTCGTGCTCGACCTTCACCTCGACGCGGCGGCCCTCTTGGGTGTCCTCGACCTGAACGTCGATGTTGCCCTCGACACCGTCGGCCTGGAGGGACTCGATGATCTGCTCCTTGGTCTCCTCCGGCGTCGCGTCCTCGTCGACCTCGACCGAGAGGGGCTTCGGACCGCTGCCCGGCTCGAGGTTCACGACCTCGACCTCCGCGCTCGCGATCGCCGGAAAGTCCGCCTTGAGCTGGCTGACCAGCGCCGCCGAGTCCGGCAGACCAGCGCCCCAGATCTCGATCTCGAGGCTCGTCGGCTCGCCGCCCTCGCCGTCGTCCTTCTTCATCCGGACCATCGCCGCGCTCACGTCCTGGGCCTTGCCCTCGACGCTTTGGCTGATCGCGTGGACCTGGTCCTGGGTGAGCTCACCAGCGTCGCTGATGAGGATCTTGATCCCGGCGGCGTTCTCCAGCTCCGCCGAGCGGGCGGTCGGGCCGTCGCCGCCCTGCTGGCAGGCACCGAGCCCGAGGGCGCAAAGAAGGGTCAGGGGGGCGAGGGAACGCAGGATTGAGTGAGTCATCGTCGTCATTTCCTGTCCTCTCTACGGGCTCGCCAGGCGATGGTGACCGAAAAAATTCATGGCGCGGATCCGGTCCCGGAACATCTCCATGAGGCATCCGCCCCCCATCGTCTACCGCGCGAGCGTGGAGACGGCGGCGACCCAGGAGCGACGAGCCCCGTGCGACCACACCGGAGCCTCCGGGCTGCTAGCGGTAGCCCCGAGCCTGGAGGGTGAAGAGCCGGGCATAGCCGCCGTCCGCGGCCATCAGCGCCTCATGGTCGCCCTCTTCGACGATCTTTCCCTGGTCGAGGACGACGATATGGTCGGCCATCCGGACCGTAGAGAATCGGTGGGAGATGACGATCGCCATCCGGTCGCGGGTCAGATCGCGGACATGCTCGAAGATCTGAGCCTCGGCGGCGGCGTCCATCGCCGCGGTCGGCTCGTCGAGCACGAGGATGTCGGCGCCGCCGCGCATGAAGGCCCGGGCGAGCGCTATCTTCTGCCACTGCCCCCCCGAGAGCTCGCGACCGTCCTTGAACCACCGGCCGAGCTGAGTGTTGTAGCCGTCGGTCATCCCGTCGACGAACGCGTCGGCCATCCCCTGACGGGCGGCCTCCCGCCAGCGCGGCTCGTCGTCGAAGTGGTCGACATCACCGGCGCCGATGTTCTCGCCGACCAGCAGCTGGTAGCGCGCGAAGTCCTGGAAGATCACGCCGACCCGCTTGCGCAGCGCGCCCTCGTCCCACTCGTCGAGGTTCCGACCGTCGAGGAGGATCTGCCCGGTGGAGGGCCGATAGAGGCGCGTCAGGAGCTTGATCAAGGTGGTCTTGCCCGATCCGTTCTCGCCCACGAGCGCCAGGGTCTGGCCCGGGCGCAGGTGAAAGGTGATGTCCCGAAGCGCAGGCTGCTCCGCGCCGGGGTAGGCGAAGGAGACCCCCTCAAAGCGGACGCCGTCGCCGGGCCTCAGGCCCACCAGCTCCCGCCCCGGCGGCTGCTCGACGGCCTGGCCGAGATACTCGTAGAGCGTCGACAGGTAGAGGTTGTCCTCGTACATCCCGCTGATCGACGAGAGGCTCGCCGCCACCGCCGACTGACCTTGGCGGAAGAGGAGCAGGTACATCGTCATCGCCCCGATCGTGATCATCCCCTGGACCGCTGAGGCCGCGACCCAGGCATAGGCGCCGTAGTAGACCGCAGATCCCAGGAGCCCGAGCGAGTAGCCCCAGATCCCGCGGCGCAGGGTCAGGCGCCGATCCTCCGCGAAGATCGTGTCAAAGATCGAGCGGTAGCGATCGAGGAGGAGCGGCCCGAGCTGATAGAGCTTGACCTCCTTCGCGTAGTCCTCGCGGGCGAGAACTGTCTCTAAGTACATCTGCATCCGGGTCTCCGGCGAGCGCCAGCGGAAGAGGCGAAACGCGTCCCCGGAGAACTTGGTCTCGACGAAGAACGAGGGCAGCCCGGCGAGGAGCAGGATCAGCGCCGCCCAGGGCGAAAACCCCGCCAGGAGGATCGCGAAGGAGACCAGCGAGATGGCGTTTTGGACCAGGCCGAAGGTCTTGGTGACCAGGCTGAGCGGCCGTGACGAGGCCTCCCGCCGGGCCCGCGTCAGCTTGTCGTAGAACTCCGAGTCCTCGAACTGGACGAGGTCGAGCGTCAGCGCCTTCTCCAGGATCATGACGTTGACCCGCTGGCCCAGGAGCGCCCGCAGGAGCGACTGGCAGATCGAGATCCCGCGCTGGGCCGCGACGAGGATGACGACGAGGCCGGCCTCGATCGCCACCCAGCGCAGCGCCGGCCAGGGATCGTGGATCCCCGAGCTCGAGGCCTCGACCACGGCGTCGACGATCCAGCGGCCGACGTAGGCCGTGAGGGCCGGGATGACCCCCGAGAGGACGGTCAAGACCGCGAGGAAGAGGGTCAAGCGGCGGCTGGTCGACCAGACCAGGCCGATCGCCCGCCGACTGTAGCGAAAGACCCCGAAGAAGGCGCGCAGCTCGATCTTCGACCCCGGTGCGGCGCCGCCGGAGGTGTGTCCGTGGGGTGATTCTCGCTTGGCCGCCATGGGAGCGGAGCACCATGGCACGCGGGCGATCACCGAACAACCCCGGGCACTGGTCGAACCCGGCCCGCAGGCGCCTCCGCGGGCCTCCGCGAGCCCTTGGGGCGAGGCTTCAGCGCTTTGGCGCGGCCTCACCGTCGCCGAGCTCGCGACGAGCCCAACGAGGCGCTGCGCAGCTCCATCGGCTGAGGCGGAGCCGCTCGCCGACATCTCGAGCGCGGCCGCTGGGCGGACCTGCGAGGATCGCCCATGAACACTGTCCCAGCGCCGGCGATTGACGGGCTCCGAGCGGCGGTGTAGGGCCACAGCGACAGGCAGACCTCAGCGATGAAAGACACGCCTCCCCGCGCTCGCACCTGGATCCGCTCGACGCTCTACCTCGGCGCTCTGCTCTGCGCCCTCACGCGTCCGGGCCTGGCCTCCGCGGAGTTTGCCGCCCCAGAGAGCGTCGCCGCCGAGGCGAGCCCCGAGCCGAGCCCCGAGCCGAGCCCCGAGCCGAGCCCCGAGCCGAGCCCCGAGCCGAGCCCCAAGCTGGGGTCCGAGAACGGCCGGCCCGAGATCCACCTGATCACCATCGGACCCGGTGACCACCTCTACACCGCCGGGGGCCACGCGGCGGTGATGGTCGCCTGGATCGACGACGGCGAGGCCGATCCCAGCAAGACCCTCATCTACAACTTCGGCGACGCCGACTTCGACGATCCCGATCTCCCGCTGGACCTCGTCCGCGGCGGCGCGAAGTTTCGCCTGACCGTCCTCGGCACGCTCCAGGACCTGGTCAACGACTACGGGCTCCGTCAGGGTCGTGACGTCTGGCGCCAGAAGATCAACCTGACCGACGCCCAAGCGGCCCAGGTCGCAGACCAGCTCGCCCAAACGGCCCTCCCTGAGAACCGCGACTACCCGCACCACTACCACTACTCCACCTGCACGACGAAGATCCGCGACGTCCTCGACGAGGCGACCGACGGTGCTCTCCGCGAGGCGCTCGTCGGCGCTCCGGCCTCACCGAGCACCTCCCGCGGGATGGAGCGGATCCTCTTCCGCAGGCATCACCTGATGGCCCTCGTCAGCAGCCTCTTCTTCGGCCGGGTCCACGATCGTCCGGTCGACAAGTGGTTCGCGACCGTCGCCACCCAGAGCCTCTCCGACTACCTCCAGGAGATCCAGGTGCCGGCCCCCGACGGCGAGGGCACGGTCCCGCTCGCGGACCCCCCCACCCCGCTCATCCAGTACATCGAGCCCGACGTGGTGAAGATCCCGTCGATCACGACCCCGCTCGTGACGATCCTGGCGATGCTCCTCCTCGGCTTTGGCGGCCGCCGAGCCCTTCGCCGACTGCCGGAGAGGACCGCCGGCGCAGGCCTCTGGATCGGCTCCTACGGGCTCATATCCGGGCTCCTCGGCCTCGTGATGCTCGCCGTGATGCTCTACTCGAACCTCGACGAGCTCCGCTACAACGAGAACGCCCTGCTCTTCCCGGTGACCGACCTGCTCCTGGTCTACCTCGGCGTGCTCTGGTCGCGCAGGCCTCTCCGCGCCGGCGAGCGCAAGCTCCTGACCGTCTACGCCGGCGCCCGGATGGGGCTCATCCTCCTCGTCATCCTCCTCCAGCTCCTCGGCGTCTTCTACCAGGAGCCCAGGATCTTCATCGCGATGAGCGGGCTCTTCTCCGTCGGCCTCCTCGCCCTCGCCCGCCGCAGCCGGCCCTAGGAGGCCTTGGCAAGAGTCCCGCGCGCTCTCCAGCCCTCGTCGCCCCCCTCGGCCCCGCCAAAACTTGCGGTACGGCGCGGTACAGCGGCGTTTCGTCGAAGCCGAGCGGGCAAGAGTCCCGTGTGCTCTCGCGCCGCAATCGTCGGCCCTCCGTCGCGATCGACGGTCCCCGTGGTCCGACGAAACGCCGTTGTCGCCGGTCGTTCGCAGATCGAGGCGGAGACCCGCGAGGGTCGAAGAGAACCGGACTATGCGCATAGTCTCAGGCTCGACTCCTCGCTCCCAGCCCTCCGTCGATGCCAGCAGACTCTTGGGCCAGGTACGGCGACCGACACGATCACAGCGCCTCGCAGGCACGCGCCGTCGGTCGATGACGACCTCCACGACGCTTCGCCGATGGACACACGTCGCGAGATCCTTCAAGCTGGACGCTTGAGCCGGCGAGCCAGTCGTCCTGCGGATCGCAGCACCCTCGACCTCCACGGTCTCCCGGGCCGAGCGAGCCTCACCGCCCTCGCCGCCCTCGCCGCCCTCGCCGCCTGCACCCTCTTGAACCCCGCCTTCGGCGACAGCCAAGGCCTGACAGAGAGCGCCTCCGCAGGCCCGACCGGCACGCTGACGGGCGAGGACTCGGCCACCGCGACGCTCACCGACCCGACAGGCTCGACGACGTCGGGCTCGGACGCCACCTCGGGCTCAGACACCGCCCCGGACTCGGACACCACCGCAGCGCCGACCACGTCCACCACCGGCGAGACCGACTCCTCCTCGAGCTCCACGACCGGCGAGCCCGCCGACTGCTGGGGGCTCGCCGCCGACGAGGGCTGGGAGGTGACGCCGATCGAGGACAACAAGCTCGGCATCTCGCCAAAGTCGACCCGCCTGAGCCCCGACGGCTACACGCTCTACTACATCGCCGGAGAGCCGCAAAAGCCCCACGTGTCGACCCGGGCCAACCTCGCCGATCCCTTCGCCGAGGGGGCCCCGATCCCTGGCTGGAGCGCCGCGCCGGGCTTCACGCTCGACCACATCACCGTCGACGCCGGTGAGACCGAGATGATCTACACAGGCACCCTCGACCTCCTGGTCTCGATCAAGAGCGGCGAGCAGTGGCTGCCCCACAGCAAGCTCGCCGGAGTCAACACTCCGGCCTCCGATCGCTCCTCAAGCCTCAACGAGGACGGATCGCGGATCATCTTTGAGCGCTTGGGGGACGACATCAACCCGGTCCTCGGCCCAGTCTGGCGCTTCTTCGAGGCGAAGCGCCCGAGCGACGCCCCTCCTGGGGCTGGCTTTGTCGGGGTCATGCCAGTCGTGCTCCCGGGGGTCACAGACAACCCCGACTACGCCCACCCGGTCCTCTGCGCCGCACTCTCGCCCGACGGCCTCCGCCTCCTCTACGGCTCCTCCTACCCCGACAAGCTCGACGCGGACGAGCTCGACGATGCCCAGTACGTCCTGATGAGCGAGCGCCAGGACCTCGACTCCGCCTGGGGCCCGCCGAGCCGGCTGGAGTCTCTGCAAACGCCCACGTGGCAGTCATGCCCCGAGTCGATCAGCCGCGACGGCTGCCAGATGACCTTCCTCCAGTTCAAGTACCCCCTCGACCCCAACGAGCCCGACCCCCTGCGGGCGTTCATCGCCCGACGCTCGGCCGCGCCTTGACCAAAGCGCCGGCTCCGAGCCCGGTCCGCGGTCGGCCTTCGCCGCGACCGAGCTGCGCGGAGTCAGCCCGCCGCCGAGGGCCTCTTCAAGGACTCGGACGATCAGCCCGCGATCGCCTTGCGGCGTCCGCCTTGACGCCCTCCGGACTCGACCGGCTTCGACAGGACGATCTCCCGCCCCGCCCGGTTCCCCTCGGCGTAGGCCTCGTTGCGCCGGGCTCCGCCCCTGCGCACGGTCTGGATCTTGGGGTAGCGCCGGCGGTAGTAGCTCGCGAGCCCGGCCGTCGGCACCCAGACCAAGCCCTGCTCCTGAAAGGCCGCGCTCTGGGCCGCGAGCTTCGACTCAAAGCCGCGCATGACCCCGGCGAGGAACGCCTGCCGATCGCGGTTCGAGCTCCGCTTCGTCGCCTCCCGATACTCCGCCCAGAGACGCATCGCCGTCGCCGTCACGAACGCGTGCACGTGCTCCGCCATCGCCAGGTTCGGCCCCAGACCGCAGATCTCGAGGATGCTCCCGCGCTTGCCCTCGAGGGGCCGATAGACCGGGATCCACAGCCCCTCGACGAAGAAGTAATTGCGGAGGATCGACGCCAGCCGCCGGTCGTGCTCGCAGATCCGCCCGGACGGTCTCCCGAGGTGGCGAAACCCGTAATCGCGACGGACCCCGCCGCCCTCTGTGGCCCGATCGACCTCGATGTTGAACTTCAGCATCAGCCGCCGCGCTGTCATCGCGGCGGTCTCCGCCTCGTGCTGGTTGGGGCTCTGGGCGAGCGCGAGGAGCTTGCGAATCCGAGCGACGATCCTCCCCGCGCGATCGTCCTGCGCCGCCCCCTCGGGGGTCGCCATCGACGCTCGGCCGTCGATCCCGAGCAGGTCGCAGACCCGGCGAAAGGTCGGCCCGTGCGGGTCCTCGTCGACGTTCATGCGCTCGTCGACGAACTGGTGCGCGACCTCGTGCTTGAGCACCTCGACGACCTCGACCCAAGGTCGCTCGAGCACCAAGGGGCGGGAGATCTCGATGCAGCGCAGATCGCTGTGCCACTGCCCGAGGCGGACCCGAGTGTCGGAGAGCTGGAGGATCGGCTTGCGCAGGCCCTCTCGAAAGTGGGTGTAGTTGATCGCGTCCCACTCGAAGGCTAGCCGCTGGAGCAGCTTCGCTTCGAGTTCGGCGCTCAGCGCAGCTGCGGCTTGCGGGGCTCGGACGCTCACGGGCGCGAGGGTATCGCTTCCGCGCAGAGGCGCAAGAATCGTGACGCAGACGGAGCACCACCGGCAGCGAGAGCACCCGCGAGAACCCCTGCGCAGGCTGATCTAGGCCCGGTCCAGAGGGCATTGGCCGTGCGGAGGTGAGCGCTCTGCCCCCTCGCAAGCTCGGTCACGGGCGGAGATGCACCCCACCGTGTGCCCCCGCAAGACTCCTGTCGGACGCAGCGATTTCGGTCTACGATCGGCAGGTGCACCTCCGCCGAGGTCACGCAGAGGAACCCGACGGTGTCACAGTTCGAGGCGTTCGCTCCCGGCGTCGAGGTCAACGGCGAGACCGTGCTCGCGGTCGTCGACGGGATGGGCGCCTACACCAAGACGGCCTACCGGATCCTCCACGACAACGGCATCATCGATCCGAAGCCAGGGCGCTGGTACCCGCAGCAGAGCTGGCTCGACGCCTTTCGCGAGATCGCCGAGAAGGTCGGCCCCAATACGGTCCACCGGATCGGCGTCAAGATCCCCAACAACGCGATCTTCCCCAGGAGCATCGACTCGCTCGTCAGGGCGCTAGAGTCGATCGACATCGCCTATCACCTCAACCATCGCGGCGGCGAGATCGGCCGCTACGGGTTCCGCCTCGAAGCGCGCCGCATGGCGACGCTCCACTGCGAGAACCCCTACCCCTGCGAGTTCGACCGCGGGATCATCGAGGCGGTCGCGAGCAAGTTCCGGCCGCCGGGGGCGATCGTCACGACAGAGCACGAGCCGACGCCGCGCTGCCGCAAGGAGGGCGGCCGGACCTGCGTCTACCGTGTCCGCTGGTGATCCGCCCCGCCCCTCACCCGCCGGCTACGAGCCTGTCGCGAGACCCCAGGCTAGAAGCCGTCCTGACTGTCCGGCTTGAAGCTGTTGATCCCGCGCAGGTGACACTGATCCGTGCCCCCGTTGCCGGTCGACTTCTTGTCGTAGTCGTAGCCCGCGGGGCAGACCGGGTCCTTGTAGGAGTCCTTGGCCTTGCGGCAGGTGTCCTTGCCGGACTGGACGACGTAGTCGTAGCCGCTCTTGCTGCACTTGACCTCCTTGTTCGGCTTGCCCTTCTTGGACTTGCAGACGTCACGGCCGTTCTTCGCCGAGACATACCAGTTCTTCGACTTGTCGGTGACCAGGAGCTTGCACTCGACCCCGACGTTCTCGTAGGTGACCTTCTTGCAGCGATCCATCGGCGTCGCCGGGGAGCTCCGCGTCTCGTAGATCGAGTATCCCGAGGGACAGGTCGGCTTGGTCGTGATCTCCTCATCGTCCCACTTGTCGACCTTGACCATCTCGTAGGCGACGATCGATCCGGGGGCGATGGTCCAGCTGTTCGAAGAGCAGCCTGAAGCGGTCGTAGACACCTTCCAAACGCCGTTCGTAACCTTGAGATCGCCGCTGTAGCACTCGTCCTTGCTCTCGTCGCCGGCGACCAGGATCCACACCGCCGAGACCATACGCGCCCCCTTGCCCTCGTTCTTGAGCGCAGCCAGGTGGCCGACGTGGCGGTTCGTCTCGTAGCGGAGGTCGCCGCGCTTGTTGCCGAGGTCGATCCGCATCTTGTAGGCGGTGATCGTGCCCTTGTACTCGCCGGTGTGGGTCACGCCGCCCTGGACGTTGCTCGCCCCAGCGCTGACCCCCCACGAGTTCGCGTTCGCGCTCGTGATCGTGGTCCGGGCGTCGATCGTCACGTCGTAGATCCCGTCGGGGGCGTCCTGCTCCTTCTGGAAGTAATTCTTTCCGGCCATCGGGGTCATCTTCTGGCCTACGGATCCGAGCTTCGCCTCGCTCGCCTTCTTCCGCCAATAGCGAACCCCCTCGTACTTGAGCGTCGAGGGCGTGACCTTGGTAAAGCCGCCCGCAGAGGCCTGGGCCGGCGCGAGGAAGACGAGGCCGCCGAGGGCGATACCGCCGGCGAGGAGCGTGGAGACGAAGAGAGGTCGTGACATGGGAGGGAGCCTGCTGTTGTGGCGGGGGACGGCAGCGTCCGCCTGCACCGATCACGAAGAGCCCGGCGCGGCCCCATCGGATCACAGGTTTTCTCGCTCCACCACGAGACCAGGATCAAGACCGCAGCGCGCGGCACTGCGAGCGCTCCTGCGGCCGATCCGCTATCCTGCCGACGATGGTCGGCAGGCGCTGGTTGGCCGCGGGGGCGCTCGTTTTCGTCGCCGGCGGCTGCGGGGGGCCGCTTCGCGGCTGGCACCACAGAGCTGAGAGGATCGGCCCCTGCGAGCAGCACCGTCGCATCGTCGTCCGTGACGCCGACGGTGCGCTCCGCGAGGTCGAGCATCCGCGGGAGCTCGGCGACGCGGCCTGGGACCAGGTCGAGGAGGGCTACTACCAGATCACCCGCGGTGTCGGCGGGTGGTGGCTCAGCGAGCGAGGCTATGTCAGCTATGTGCGCGGCCAGGAACGAGGCAAGCTCCTCTGGCTCCCCGACGGCCAGCGCCCGCCGGAGAAGCTCACGTTCGGACGCTACGTCGGGGTCGTCGAGATCGGCGACGAAATGCTCGCAGTCCGCGGAGAGTGCCCCTTTGGCGTCCGCGACGGCTACTCCCCGTACTACACGGTCGTCGAGCGCTGGAGCCAGACCGACGCCGGTTGGACCCGCGCCGAGCTCCGCCGGATCGGCGGTCTTTGCCCCTTCAACGCGATCGCCGACGAAGGCGGTCACCTCCTCGTTCTCGGCGTCGTCACGAAGGGCGAAGAGCCGACGATGGACCTCTTCCGCGTCGAGCCCGAGGGTCCACCGCGAACGCTCGGCCGCATTCCTGACGAAGAGATGTGGAACGTCAACGTCCAGACCAGCTGGTCCCGGCCCGGCGAGCTCCTGCTGAGCCGAGGCTGGAGCACCTACGCTCCGGAGGTCTCCGAGGAGTGGGAGCCGCCCCCAGGCCGCGTTCTCAGGCTCGGCGAGACGGACGAGGAGGAGCTGCGATCGAGCTACCTCGTCCGCCGCTGCGCTGTGGGCAGTCGCGGTCCTCGGTGGACCCCGAGCCCCCCCCGCACGCCAGAGCGCGACCTCGGGATCACAAGCGACCCCCCCCGCGACGACCAGCTGGCAGACGTACGACTGCGGCTCGACTACGGGGACCTGCGAGCGGTCGTCGACGAGCTCCGCTCGCGCGGTGAGCCCGTCAGCTTTGAGATCCGCGGGATCGACCTCCGCGGACAGGCGGGCGAGCTCCTACGCCTGCCGCCCGGCTCCCGTCTCATCCAGGTCCAATCGCTGAGCGACGCCGAGCTGCACGAGCTCAGGTCGGCGCGCCCCGATCTCTTCGCCCGATAGCGCCCACGGGACTTTCACCGCGGCCTCCTAGCGACTCTCCGTGAGGCGGTCGATCTCCGCGGCGATCTGCTCGGACTCTGCCGTCAGCGCGGCGAAGAGGGCCATGTCTCCCTTGCGCTGGGCGTCACGCGCAGCCTCTAGCTTCTGCGCGTACTGCTTTTCAGCGAGTTTCAGCGGGTCGCGGCGAAGAAATCCAAAGATGCTCACCGCGGGTTCATGACACGGGTCCCCGCCAGCGGCAACGGGCCGGGGACCCGCGACGCTGTTCTTTCGCCTCGGAGCGCGGACCTCCGAGAATCTACGGCCGCCTCTGAGGGCTCGATCCTCTATGCTGATCGCCAATGGTCCCCGTCATCCCCGCGCCAGGACACCGTCAACACGCAGCTCGCCCTCTCGGCGCGCTCCTCTCCATCGCCCTCGGACTGACGACCACAGCCTGCACCGATCGCCCGGTCGTCGACACCGAGGGGAGCACTGAAGCTTGGCCTACGGGTCCAAGCACCGCCACGCAGGCGTCGACCATCACCGATGGACCGACCACCGACGGGCCGACCACCCCTGGATCGACCACCCTCGCGCCGACGACCGATCCGTCCACCGTCTCAGCGTCGATCTCGACGGGCGCGAGCTCGGACAGCAGCGGCCCGCTCGACTTCGGCGACTTCTGCGGCGATGGCTGGTGCTCCCCCGCCGAGGACTGTGGCAGCTGCCCAGGCGACTGCGTCTGCCCCCTGCCCGCCGGGATCAGCGGCTGCCCCCCCGCCTGGTCAGAGGGCTCCTCGGTGCTCGGCGCGACCGAGCTCGGTGAGTTCACCGGGATCACCGGGTTCTTCGCCTGGGAGGGGATCGGTGACGGCGACTGGTCGACGCTCAACCTCCACATCTTCGACGCGGGCGTCGACCTCGAGGCGGCCAAGTCCAGCGGACCCTGGAGCGCTCAGCACTTCTCGCTGCGCGCCTTTACGGGCTGGTCCTACAGCGACAACGGCTGGTTCAACGGCGACTCCGTCGTCGCTGAGCTCGTCCGCGAGGGCGAGTGGAGCTCCTTCGAGGTCGAGCTTGAGATCTACGGGAGCAGCGGCAGTTGGGAGAGCTACGACCCCAACAACCCCGCGCTCCTCTTCGGCGACATCTACGCCGCGGGCATGGTCGACGGACCGCAGGGGCCCTTCGTCGCCGCCTTCTGCGACGCCTTTGTCAGCCAGGTGTACCCCGAATAGAGGAGCCCGCGAGGCGCGACGCGCCCCACGAGCTCTCTGAGCCAGCGCCCGCTAGAAGCGCAGGCGGAGCTCGAACTGACCGCTGACCGGCTGCTGGAAGCGGGTCGCGACGCCGTAGTTGCCCTGCTTGGGCAGGATGGTCCGATCGAAGAAGTTCGTCGGAGCGCTCTGGTTTTGGATCTTCACATGCTTCAGGTCGCTGAGGTCACCTCCGGGGACCGGCCTGGCGAAGCTAAAGGAGTAGACCTCGTCGACCCGGAGGGTCGCGGCGGCGTTGGTGATGTTGTAGATCCGGGCGTTGAACTCGAGCTCGAGCTCCTCCTTCAGCGGGTAGGTGTAGCCGAGGCTCGCGTTCCAGGAGTAGAAGGGATCGACCTTTCCGCCGGAGCCGCGCGGGAGCACCTGGATGAGGTAGAGCCCCGCGTAGCGGTTGTTGTCCGCCTGGACGTTGACCGGCGTACCCGAGGAGAAGCGGAAGCTGCTCCCGAGGGTGAGGCGCCCAGCGCTCCTGAGGTTGAAGGAGTAGAAGCCGTCGACCTTGACCGTGTGCGGGGTGTTGTTGAAGAGCGGTCCGTAGTTGTTGCGGACGAGCTCCGGGATGTCGAACTGGGTGCTGGCGCCGATGTTGATCGCGCCGGTGTTCCGGTCGACGAAGCCGTCGTAGTTGCCGACGAGGCGACTGTAGGTGTAGTTCGCGGTCAGCAGCCAGTTCTTCGCGAAGCGCTTTTGCACCCGGAAGGTCCAGGCGTCGTAGTTGTTGACCGGCTTCGAGAAGAGCGTGTTGACCTTCTGGAAGGCGTCCGTGAGGAAGCGACAGCGGTTGAGCTCGCGGGCGTAGACGTCGCGCTGATCATCGTCTGGCGCGGCGTTGTCGAAGTCCATCTCGAGCGCGTCACAGGTCGCCTGCTGACGCATGAGGTCCGACTGGGAGACCCCCTCGCCGGGGTTGGCGATGATGAAGTTGAGACCGCCGTTGGTCGAGATGTCCTCGACCGCGCGGCCGAGGTTGCTGTGCAGCCACTGGACCCCGAGGGTGAGGTCCTCGATGACCTCCTGCTCGTACCCGAGCTGGAACTGCTCACGGTAGTGACCGCGCAGCCGCGGCACCACAGCGCCGGTCGTCAGGCCGGTCGTCGCATCATTGAAGTCGGTGCAGTACTCGGTCGGCTGGGTGTCGACGCTCTTCGGCAGGGCGCCGCCGTCTGGGGTGGTAAAGGTGCCCTGACAGTCCGAGGTCCGGTAGGTCCTGGTGACGTTGACAAGTCCGCCGAAGACCCGGCTGTTGAGCTGCAGCGGGAGCTGCTGGTAGAACCACCCGTAGCTGGCAAAGAGGCGGCTCTTGCCCTCATCTGTCCAGTCGTAGACCATGCCGACGCGGGGGGCGATGTTGTCCCAGAGGAAGATCTGGCGCTGGCCGGTGATGTCCCGCATATCCTGCATCTCCCAGCGGACTCCGCCGTTGATGTAGAGATTGGAGAGCGGAGCCCACCGGTCCTGGAGGAAGAACCCGTAGTTTTGGGTGCTCAGCCGCGAGTTGTAGTTCTGGGCCCGGATACCGGCGCCGATCGGGCTCGCGATGGCGCGAAGGTCCCCCTCCTCGGCGCGAACCCGGCCGTAGCCGAAGGTCGAGCGCGCGTTGGGGTTGTCGGAGTCGACCAGGACAATGCGGTTGTTGTTGACCCGGCTGGCGTTGGTGATCCGATACTCGCCGGTCCCCGGGTTGTAGCAGTACTCACCGCCGTCGACCTCGCCGGCCATACAATCGTTGTAGAAGCTCGAGGAGTTCGAGCCGGAGTACTGCGAGGTGATCCGCCGCTCGAGGTGCTCGATCAAGGTGCCGTACTTGAGGATGTGAGAGCCGCCACCGTTCAAGAAGTGGGTCAGCGAGAAGTTTCCGCTGACACGCCGGCTGCTGGCGTCGTCGAAGTTGCCGATGCCGCCGGAGAGCCAGCGCCGGGTCGGACAGGCGAGGCCGGGCAGGTCGGCGCCGTTGCAGGCCTCGTCGACGCCGGGGACTAGGCGGACAGCGCCGTCACGGTCGAGAAACTCGTAGAGGTTTCGCCCCTGAGCGTCGCTCTCCTGGGTCTGGGTGATGTTCCTGAGCTCAGGATCGTCGAGCCGCCACGCGTCGACCACGCGGTCTTGAAAGTAGTTGATGCCGGCGTCGATCTCGAGCTTGTCCTTGAGCACCCGCCCCTCGTAGTTGAGGCCGATGACGGTGGCGTTCGTCATCTGCGTGCCGAACTTGCCGTTGACGATGCCAGAGGCGATCCGTGACTGGCCGCCGAGGCTCTCTCCCGGGTTGGTGCCGAACGAGCTCGGCTCGCTGCCGCGGGGCTGACGGAACGAGCGACGCTGGAAGGAGGGCCCCCCGCCGCCGGAGAGGATCAGGCGATGATTTTCGTTGAGGACCCAGTCCAGACGGCCGGTGTAGCCAAAGCTGATGTTGTTGGTGTTGAATCGCTGCTCTGCGAACTTGGTCGAGGCGATGTAGTTGCCGCCGGGGACGCAGTCGAAGTCGCCGTTTTTGTAGGGACATGCCGCGTAGCCCCCAGAGCCGTCCAGGTCTTCCCGGTGATAGAAGGACTGGATCATGGTGCTCTTGAGATAGGTCGGGTTGACGCCGACAGAGAAGAAGAGCTTGTCCTTGATGATCGGGCCGCTGATGACGACCACCCCCTCCGTCTCAACGTCAGGGATCGACGCGACCCGGAGGGACTCGTCGGTCGCGGCGATGAGGCGCGGGCTCGCCAAGCGCGGGGTCACGCGGAGGACCACTTGACCGCGGAACTTGTTGCTGCCGCCGACTCGACGGGCCGAGACGACCCCGCCCGCGACCCCGCCGTACTCCGCGTCGTACCCAGACTCGAGCACCTCGACGGTGTCGATGAACTCCTGGACGATCTGCGCGCCGATCGTTCCGAAGCTCGGGGAGGTGATGTTGTTGTTGTCGACAACGTACTTGGACTCGGCCCCGGAGGCGCCCCCGATCCGGGGACCCGCGGCGTCGCTCCCCACGGTCGGCGAGAGGTCTACCAGGCTGGTGAAGTCCGTCTTCGTGCTGCCGACCGGAATTGCCGTCACCACATCGACCTTCATCGTGGTCGAGACCACAGTGTCGGAGCGAATCGGGACTGGGTCGACGACGATCTCTCGTGAGAGCCCGTCTTTCGGGTCGATGCTGAAGTTCGCGTTGATCTTCTTGCCACGCGGGAGCGTCGTGACCTTCGCCATGTCAGCCTGGGCGTAGAGCACTTGGATCGTGTAGGCGCCCGTCGGCAGGTTTCGGAAGGCGTAGATCCCGTCCGCATTGGTCATCGTCTCGCGATTCCCCTGGAGACAGGAACACTGGAGAATGACGACTGCCCCCTCGATCTTCTCGCGGTTGTTCATGTCGGTGACGACGCCGCTGATCGACCCATCCGAGGCGGCCTGCGCGACATCGGGTAGAGCCAGGCCGACGACGACCGGAGCGATGGCCAGGGGCAAAGAAAGCGAGCACTTGAGGAGTGAGCGGCTGCGGTACACCGTGTTGAGCTCCCTGTGAGGTCAGACCCCGGCGGCCGGGATCGTCCATCACTGTTGAGTTGTTGAGGTTTGGACTTCCGAAGAGGCTCGTCGTCCGTTCATCCTGACGCGCAAATGCATCGTTCACCGGAGGATGCGAGGCATCCGCTCTGCCCTCGCCTCGATTGTTCCGAGGCGCCTCGCCGAGGAGCCGAGAGAGACTTTCGTGTCGTTCTATGCATGCTCTCGCCTATCACCAGACCCGCTCCGCCCCCGTCCGGGGGCGAAGGCAGGTCCTTCTCTTAGGTATTCCCAGCGCGGGGATGACTCTTACAGACCGAGGCGAAAAAGAGTTTTGAGAGCGGGCCGCTCGCCTCGGCGATGCGGGGGCAGGCGTCGGCTCCTCACGCTTCTCCGCTCAACCCCACTCGGCCATCACCACCCAAAGCTCCCCACCCCGTCGTTCTCCGTGGCCTCGCGAGCCGTCCTGTCTTGGCCGCGGAAGGCTCAGCCCCTGCGGCGACGCAGGCCCAACCCGAGGGCGAAGAGGACGGCGAGGCCGCGACCTCCGCCGCCGTCGCCATCGCTCGAGCAGCTGCACCCGTCGATGGGCTCCGAGCCTCCGCCCCCGACGCTCTCCCCACCGCTGACGTCCGAACCGCCATCCGAGCCGATCCCGGCGGTGCTGCTCTCCGTTTCGTCACCTTCGGGCGCCTGCTCGACGCCGATCACGACCGGCGCGGACAGGGCCTCGTTGCCCTCGAAGTCGACGGCGAGGGCGGTGAGCGTGTAGACCCCCTTGGGGAAGACCATCGGCCATTCGTACGGCGCAGCGGCGTCATGGTTGCCCGCAAACTCTTGGCCGTTGACCAGCAGCCTGACCGAGGCGACGCCGACCCCGTCGCCATCGTCGGCGCTGACGCTGACGGGCACCTCCGCAGGCGCGAGCTCGAAGACGGTACCATCGTCCGGGCTGATCACCGCGACGATCGGCGGCTCGACGTCCTCCTTGAGCTCGAAGGGCTGGCCGCAGAGCCCAGAGAAGTCGCTCGTCGGGCCGCCCGAGCATCCTCCGTTCCAGTCGCCGCCGTTATGGTGCTCTGGATCGAGCGGGAAGTCGCCGCAGGCAGGCGTTGGACTCCAGGCGCCGTCGACGTCGTGGCAGGGCGTGATGTCGACGTCGGAGTGCTCCTCGATCCATGGGATCGCGACGTGCATGAGCGCATAGATCCCCTCGCCCCCGCAGTCCTCGGCGTGGGTGATGCCTTCGCCGCCGGACGTGATGCCAAAGGCCCGCCAGCTGCCGTCGCTGATCTGCGCGAAGACTGGGCCGCCCGAGTCGCCAAAGCAGGTGCTGAGGCCCCCCCCGCCGATGTCGGCGATCTCGTCGATACTGTTGATCGTCGTCTTTACCTGGCGCTTGGTCCCGCTGAGGCCGCTGTTAGACTTGCCGAAGCCGACGATCACGACCTCCTTGCCCGCGACGAGCTCGTCGACCTCGCATCCGTAGGCCGGCGGGATGATCGGCACGTCGGTCACCGAGCGCTCGAGCTTACAGTAGCCGTAGTCCTCAGCGCCCACGTAGTCGTCGGGATCCTCGAGCCCGTTCCACGACGCCCCCGAGTAGCAGGTCGCCTCGACCGAGCGCGTGGAGGTCTTGAACCGCTCACCGAAGTGAATCGTCGCAGAGCGCCCACCTCTATCCTTGGGGCAGTGCGCCGCGGTGATGACGATGTCTGGGTGGACGAGGGTGCCGCTGCAGCGCCAATTCTCAAACTCCACGTACACAGCCGAGGGCCACCCGCAGTACTCGGTCGAGTCCCCGCCATAGATCCGCGGCTCCTGCACGACCCCCGACGCGCGCACCTGACCAGGCGCGATCATGAGCCCGAGCAGCGAGAGCACCATGGGCGCTGTGCGACGCACAGACCAGGCTCGCATACGCTCTCGGTGGCCAGGGTCGATCAACAGCGCCACGTGCCCCCCTCACAACCTGCTCTCATTCGGTCAGATAACCGCAGATTCCGACGCTCTCGTGACCAGAGCGCGTCCCCTCCGCGTACCAAGGAATGCACTCCTCGTCGCCGCCGGAACAGGCGCTCGGGTCGGAGGTGTCACAGAAGGGAGCGCAGCAGCCCTCTCCCTCGCACCCCCGGGCGAGCTCGGCGCTGATACACGAGAGGCCAGGCTTGCAGGAGTTGACGAACTCGCAGGGATCGCCGCCTAGCCCAGCATCGCCAGAGGCGTCGACGACACAGGTGAAATGCTCACCGCTGGGGATACAGAGGGTCCCGCCCGGGCAGTCCTGGAGCAGCGAGTCGCACTCCCGGAGGCAGAGGCTCAGCGCACCGTCGTTGAAGGTCGAGCAGGCGAAACCAAGGCCACAGTCCTGGACCCCGGCGTCGCACGCTTCGGCGTCGTACGCCCCGTCCGGGTCGCCTCCCCCCCCGAGGGAGCTGTCGCCGGTGTCCGTCTCGGTGTCCGTCTCGGTGTCCGTCTCGGTGTCACTCTCGGTGTCACTCTCGGTGTCACTCTCGGTGTCGCCGGTCGGGTCCGCCGTGGTCGATCTCGCGGTGCCTGTCCCAGCGGCGGTGCTCTCCTCGCTCCCGCCGGTCACCCGTGGTTCGGCGGGATCCACCTTCGTCGCGGTATGATTGCCCCCGTTCGACAGCTCGTCGGAGGCGCCGCAGCCCTCACAGCCGCCACCGCCAGGGTACGGCTTGACCCTGATCGCTCTGAATTCTGCCTCCTCCTGAGCGTCCCCGCGACGAGACTCGCGGTCCTCGAGGTCTTCAGCGTCGCACGCGACCAGCAGGGAAATAGCCGACGCGAGCAGGAGGGGGCGCCTCGCGACGCGCATGACCGACCCTCGGAGGGAGGCGCCCCGGAGACGGGCAGAGAACTTATGTCGCAGCATTCGGCACCCCCTCATGTTCTTCGCGATGCGGGCCCGACCATTGTCGCATGCCACTCTCGAGAATATCGGCCGCTCGCGAGGAACGCGAGGACTCTTCTCGATGGAGCGCCCATCGTCCCGGGGTAACCGGCGCCAAAACGGCCCGCAGCGAGAGTCCCCTGTGCCCCAGCGCCGGTATCGTCGCTCCCCTCGCCTGCGACGAAACGTCGCTGTGCCAGGCAGAGCCGCAAACTCTCGAGCTTCCCGGTCGGTCGACAGGAGCAAGCGAGGACGCGCGGGACCCATGCCACAGGCTGCTAGAGCCAGCGCTGGCCGCTCTCCGAACGTCGACCACAGAGGCCCCCTGGCCGCTCCGCGAGGAGCTTCGTGATCCGAGGAAAGGCCATTCACCCGAAGAGGCGCGGACACCGTTGAGGGTTGTCCCTACGCACCTCTCAGGCGGCCTGAGGCTTGTGCCAGCGCCGGTCCTCCCGTAGGTGGACGCCCGCCTATCGAGGGGGCTGTAGTCTCCGGTCACACAGTCACAGCCGAGACCGATGCGGAGGTGGGAGGGGCGCACAGTCGAGCGTTTCAAGGTCATCTCGCGGGCTGAGGGGTGAGGGACGGGCTCCTCTAGGGTCTTCTCGTCCCCAGGGCAGTTCTTACATCGGCCCGGACAATTTCTTTCGCGGCGCGCTGGCGCCCGACTCCTCCGGCACCCACACGGCGATGATTCGCCGGACTGAGGTCTTCGCTCCGCCGCATGACACATGGGGGCGCTCCCCCCTAGGAGGAGCTGCACGCCGGCTCTCAGGGGCGCTCATACTTTTCTCAGTCATGCCTGTAAGAGTCGACGCTGTGGCGGGAAGACCAAGCGAAGGACCTGCCCGGCCCCTCTCGCGGGGGCCGACGCCACGGTCCGTGTCGGCTCAGGGGCCTCGATCCTCGCCGACGCCAAGCGCATGAAAGACACGATGGATATGTCGACTCGAGTCGCAGCACGATCCTCCGCCTGGCCGCCGCGAAGGTGCTCGAGCCGCGAGGAGCACCACCGCTACGCCTGCCACCTCGCTCGCTCGACCGATGGACATCGTCTCAGCCTTCGACGGTCAGCGCCGCATCAGGCTTGGGCTCCCGACGTCGCACGACGCCCCGAGATCGGCCGACGCCGCCCCCCCACTCCTCCGCAGCGGAGCGACCGCGTACCGCCGCTGATCTGGGACTTCACTCGGGCTGCCAGGCGCCAACAGATGCTGAGCGCCATCAACCGCCCGCCGATGTGGATATGCTCCGTTCGACGCGGAGCGCGGTACCATCCCCCCGCGGATGAGCTGGACTCCAGAGGAGGTGCGGGCTGCGCTCGACGGGCGGGAGAAGGCTCGCCTTCGGATGTTGGCAGACGAGCTGATGGTCGGCGTCACGGCGGGTCGAGCTGTCCTCCTCGGCAGCAAGCCGTGGCTGAGGGCCTACGCGCGGGACAAGGAGGACGACGTGCAGGATGGCCTCGCGGCGCTCTTCTCGAAGCGAGCGGCGATCCTGCGCAAATTCGGCGAGCACCCGAGCTTTCGCCAGGTCGACAACGCCCTCCGGAGATACGTGATTGGAGTCACGCTCTTCGTCCTACAGCGCAAGTATCAGAAACACCGCGTGAACTGGGAAGAGTTGAGGGAGGACCTGGTGACTGGAGAGCACGAACCCGCCGATCGGGGCCTCGCGCGTCTCACGCGAGTGATGGATCTCGAAGGCGCAGTGCGCTCCTGCTCCAGCCTGGATCGAGCCCTCTTTCGCCTCATCTATATCGAACAACGCGATCCACCGGCGATCTGCGCGGAGCTTGGCGTCTCCGAGGGGGCCTACTACGCGCGCAAGTCGAGGCTCCTGCAACGCCTTCGCGCGAACCTCGATGATCGAGGGGACTTGAGCCCGGAGTAATGTCGATGTCGAACCAAGAACCCCTCAGCAAAGCACAGCGCGAGTGGCTCGACGGCTGCCGCGAAGAGGTCGAGCAGGCAGAGGCGCACCTCTTCGCAGCCCAGGCGCCCGAGGCGTGGGTCGACACCGGCGTCGACGGGGCAGACTTCGACGTCGCTCGGGCCGCATCCGACTTCACCCTCGAACCTGAGGTCGCAGAGGAGCTGCTCACGCCGCTCGACGCGGGGACGCGGAGTCGGATCGCCGACGAAGTCTTGGGCTCCTATCTCGCCGAGACCGGCGACAAGGCCCCCGCTATCGCCCCGGCGGCGAACGATGCAGGGCGACGGCGACAATGGTGGCCGCTGCCGATGACCGCCGTCGCGGCGGTGCTCCTGACGCTCTTGTATGTCGATCTGCGCGGCTCCGCCGGAGCGCCGCCGGATGTCTTTGACGGCAGCACCGTGCTGCTCTCGCCGACGACCCGCTCGGGCCCTCAGAGACCTGATCCGGCGGAGACACTGACAATCCGCTCCGGCGAAAAATTCGACATCCACTGTGAGCCAAAGGGCAGAGAGGTCAAGATCGTCGGCATTGTCGCGGAGCCTACGGCGGGAGGTGAGGCCCGCCTGCTCGGCGCCAGACCGATCGATGGGCCTGACGGAGCTAGCTGGAAGGTCTACGCGGACCTCGAGCCCGGGACGGCCTGGAGCGTGTCCTGCCAAGCTCAGGACCGGAGCTCGGGGCACACAGCGCTGCTCGGCCCCCCGGCGACCCTCAACGTCAAGGCCAGATGAGCGTGATTCTGCTAGCGGTCTCGCTTGTCGCCGGACCGAGCGAGTGTGAGGCGCTGACCACAGCGCGAAAGAAGGCCTACGATAACGATGACTATCAGCGGTGCTACGACCTCATCGATCAAGAGGTTGAGTGCATCACGCGGTCGTATCAGCTCCACCCCTCCGCGAAGGGGCCGGGCTCGCTGCGCAGCCTCTGCCTGCCGCTCGAGGTCGGCTTTGACCTGGCGCACAGGGGCGAGCATGACCCGGAGCTCGCGCGGGACTATCTGCGGCGCTACGAGGATCGTGGCTGCCTCGACGATCCGCTCCAGCGACCGCGCCATCGGACCAACTGGGCGCAATACCACCGCACTCAGCTCGACGACCCGCAGGCGCTCCGTGAGCTCCGGCAGGGGGAGGCTGAGGCCCGGATCGCGTCGTCGTTGTACAAGGAGGGCGATCCTCAGGAATTGAGCATGTTGTGGAGCGTCGCCAACAGCATGGCAGTGCGGGCAGAGATCGCCGCAGAGCTGCGCCGAGCCGATGATCTGCGCGAGCTGGTCACGGAGGCGTCGGACCTCCTGGAGAGCGTCGATCCTACGTGCTCCGAGCCCAGAGTTGGGGGCGTTCTCAACCTCCTCGGCTGGTCGATGCTGATGGCCCATGATGCGGGCGTTGAGACCGATGACCCGACCGATCTGCTGAAATCCGCGCTCTCCACGTTCGCCGGGGATCGAGACAACCTGCGCCTGGCGAACAACACCCGGATCAACCTCGCGCTCGCGGCCTTGCAGCATCGCAGCCCGAGCGAGGCCGAGGCCTGGATCCAGGAGATCGAGCGCAGCGAGCGGTGGATCGACAGGCTCCCGGAGGAGCAGCTGATGTGGCTGCGGATCGTCGAGATCCGGCGGACGATCGCAGACGGTGAGCCGTGGCGCAGCGCGCAGTGGCAGGACGAGCTCGAGCGGGTCGGCGAGAGGGGCCGAGTCCCCCTTGGCCGCTGGTATGCCCAGGCGACCGCCGGTCGGCGCCTCGAGGCGATGGGCCGCACCGACGCGGCGCTCCTCGCATATCAACGGGCCGAGGACGAGCTCGAGAGCTCGCGCCCCGACACGACGGCGGCGGTCTTGGCGGCTCGGCGTCAGCTGACGTTCTCCGACTCGACGCGCCGCCTGGTCGTGCTGCACCACAGGCGCGGGGACGACGAGAGCGCCCTCAGGGTGGTCCGTGCAGCCCGGAGCCGGGCCCTGCGTGTCGCTGACGCCACACGTGGGGGCCCTAGCTCCCAGCCCAACACAGATCGGCCTCGGGGTGATGCGCTCCGCCTGATCTACTTCCAGGCCTCCGGGGTCGCCGAGGACGGGTCCAGCGAATGGGTGGGCTTCGCCCAGACCGCGGGAGCCCTGCGCTCGTCGAACTTTCGCCTGCCGACGGTCCGAAGCGACCTCTACCGCGCTCGGGAGGAGGAGCTCGAGCCCTTCTCCGCCGAGCTCTTGGGGCCCTTCTCCGATGAGATCGAGGCCGCTCGGTCGGTCGAGATCCTGGCGACCGGATCGCTCCATCACGTTCCTTTCCACGTCTTGCCGTGGCGGGATGGCCAGCTTATCAAGCACGTCCCGGTGACCTACGGTCTCGACCTCGCCCCCCCGTCCCAGGAGGATCGAGAGGTTCCCCCTGGCGCCCCGCTGGTCCTGCATGGGAGCGAGGAGGGGCTCGCGGATGAGGCCGACGCTGTGATCGAGGCGCTCCAGCGGGGAGACACCGTCCCGGTCCGCAGCAGCCCAAAATCGGCGGAGCTGCTCCGTAAGCGGCTAGGCGAGGCTCATATCGCCCACTTCGCGGTCCACGGGACGCGGACCGAGGATCGCAGGCTCTTGCGCTCCGACGATAGGTTGCACTTCGGCGGGTTCGAGCTCTCGCGAGACGCGATCCTTGACGGCGAGGCGGCGCCGTGGCTCGTCTATCTCTCAGCGTGCCAATCCTCCTTCGCCGACGCGGAGACCCTAAGCGGTGGTGTCGGCCTAACCCAGGCGTTCTTGCTGCGTGGGGCTCACTATGTCATCGGTGCGGTCGACGACATCGACGAGGAGGTCGCGAAGAGCTTCGCCGTGGCGTTCTATCGCGCTCTTGGCGACGCCCAGGGGGAGCTGCCGCGGGCTTGGCAACGTGCGTACATCGACATGCTGACGCGGACCCCCCCGAGCCTGCGCCCAGACCTCCAGATGCTGCGACTCTACAGCCGCTAGCAGGCTAGAGACCGCGGCTCTCGCCTGGCGACGACGCCCTCCGCACGGAGCGGCCTGCGAGCATGGCGGCCGCTCGCACCACCCTCCCCCACCGCCTCGCGCCGTGGTGCGCTGTCCAACTTTTCTCGGGCGTCTCTGTAAGAGTCGGCGCCGTGGTGGGAATACCAAACAAGGGAGCTGCTCCGCCCTTCTCGCGGAGCCGAACGTCGGGGGCACCTTCGCCCCCTACGGCCCCCCTATGGTGAGAGGGGCAGACACCCCTCTTGCGACCCTCGAAGCGGCCGCTCGGCCATCCTTCATCACCCCCAGCACTAGGATTTGAGAAACATGCGTAGCGTCGACTCCAAGCTGGAAGCACCGATGGGTATCGTCCGTGGGTCGCTCGTAGCGACCGCACTGCTCGCCGCGACGACAGCGTTGCCGGGGTGCATCACCGACC
>JAUHWG010000024.1 GCA_030424595.1 Polyangia bacterium | reverse complement strand
GCTTGGTGGTTCGGAGGGGAGGGAGCTTGGTGGTTCGGAGGGGAGGGAGCTTGGTGGTTCGGAGGGGAGGGAGCTTGCTGGTTCGGAGGGAGGGAGCTTGGTGGTTCGGAGGGGAGGGAGCTTGGTGGTTCGGAGGGGAGGGAGCTTGGTGGTTCGGAGGGGAGGGAGCTTGGTGGTTCGGCGGGGGGTCCGCTTGGTTCTCAGGAGGCGCGAGAGGTCAGGGAACAGCTCGGTTCTCAGGAGCCGCGGGTGCTGGCGATGCGAGCTGGCCCGGGGTCTGTCGGGGATCCGCTTGGGTGGTATGCAGGGGACGGCTCAGTTCTCAGGAGCCGAGGAGTAGGTAGGGGGGCGGCGATGCGATCTCGCCCGCAGGGGGAGCGCTCTGTCCCGGGAAGCAGGGGAAGACTGGCGGTTGGCCCTGAGCCCAGGCGGAGGCAGGTCGGCGCGCCTGGTGGAGGATCAAGAGGGGGCTATGGGTCGGAGAAGGTCTCGAGCGCGATCTCGCGGAAGGCTTTGACCTTCGGCGAGAGGTTGCGGGTCGCGGGGTAGACGAGATAGAGTGCGCCGTCGCGGCCGACGTACTCGGGGAGGGCGTTGACCAGGCGGCCCTCGCGGAGATCATCCCTGCACAGGAGGTTCGGGAGCATGCCGAGGCAGCCGCCCTGGAGGATGAACTCGCGGTTGTAGCCGAAGTCGTCGCTGTCGATCCGGCCGTGGACCTCGACCTTGTGGGTCGCTGCCCGCCCCTTGCGGCCGGCTGCGCCAGGCTTGGCCTGGGTCAGGGTCCAGACCTGCGCGCCGTCCTTGCCGCGGAAGAGGACGCACTCGTGGGCGGCGAGGTCCTCCGGTCGGCGAGGGCTGCCGTGGGCCTGAAGATACCCCGGGGTGGCGACGATATAGGCCCGGAGGTCGCCGAGCTTGCGGGCGATGAGCGAGGAGTCGCGCATCGAACCAGCTCGCAATGCGACGTCATAGCCCTCGGCGACGAGGTCGACGACACGGCTGCTGAACTGCAGCTCGATGCGGACGGCCGGGTAGCGCTGCGAGTAGCGCTGGATCAGCTCCGCGACGATGTTGTGGCCGATGTCCTGGGGCGCGGTGATCCGCAGGACCCCCTGCGGCTGCCCTTGGAGATCGCGGACCGCCTCGGCGGCGCTCACGAGCGAGCCTATCGCGCCGTGGCTGCGCTCCCGTAGCCACTGGCCCTCGCGGGTCAACGCGACCCGACGCGTCGTCCGCTGGAGGAGGACGACCCCGAGCGAGTCCTCGAGCCGAGCGACGGCCCGCGAGACCGTCGACGTCGGCACGCCGATCCGCCGCGCTGCCCCGCTGAAGGAGCCGGCGTCCGCGACCTTGACGAAGGTCGCGAGGTCATTGAGATCGATCGTTGCGCTCACGCACCAATCCTTTGCTTGGGGAACTCTAGCGCGATGACCTGCTCGGGTCCACGTTCCTATGGAGCGGCCCTAATGGGCGCTGGAGAAGATCATGTCCGCACGAATCCGCATCACCTCCCTCATCCTTCGCGTCCTCCTCGGCCTCCTCTTCGTCGTCTTCGGGCTCAACGGCTTCTTCCACTTCATGCCGACGCCGCCGATGGAGGGGGGGGCCGCCTCGTTCATGGGAGCGCTGGCCGCGACCGGCTACATGTTCCCGCTGATCAAGGGCACGGAGGTGGTCGCCGGCGCGCTCATCCTCAGCGGACGGGCGACCCCGCTCGGCCTCGTCCTCCTCGCGCCGGTGCTCGTCAACATCCTCGCCTTCCACCTGTTCCTCACGCCAGGCGAGGCCGGCATGTCGGTGGTCCTCGTGGCGATGAGCCTCGGCCTGGCGTGGATCCATCGCAGCGCCTGGCGCGGGCTGATCAGCGGCGGCACGGCCGACTGACCACGGTCGACGCCCTGGCCAGAGCCAGAGCTAGTCTGAGCAGGACAGGAAGACCCTCCTCCCCTCGTCGCCGGGGTTAGGAGGTTGTGGTGGGAGCCTCACCCACGCGGACCCTGGGTGCCCGCCGCCGACGCTAGGGATCGCTTATGAGCACGGTCACCGTGCTCGCGGCACCATCGGCGGTCGCGAGGTCCGGGACATCATCACCGTTGAAGTCGCCGATCGCGAGGGCGGCGGGGGCCATGCCGACGGCGAGGGGCTCGGCGACCATGAACGCGCCGACCCCGGTGCCGCGGAGCACGGTCACGGTGTTGTCGCCGGCGTTGCTGGTGACGATGTCGAGCGCGCCGTCGCCGGTCATGTCGGCGAGGGCGATGTCGGTGGGGCCGACCCCGGTGCTGAAGGGGACGCTCGGTGAGAACATGCCAAACCCGGCGCCGAGGAGGACCATCGCCGAGTCCATCGAGGGGACCGAGACCGCGAGGTCGAGCTTGCCGTCGCCGTTGACGTCGCCGACCGCGATCGCCGACGGGGCGCCGCCGGCGGCCACCGCAGTCGCCGGCCCAAAGCTGCCCTGACCGTTGCCGAGGAGCATGCTCAGCGATCCAGAGCCGGCGTTGGCGACGATGACGTCGAGGTTCGTGTCGCCGTTGAAGTCGCCGGTGCCGATGTCCACAGGCGTCGTCCCGACGCCGAAGGGGGTCATCGCCCCGAAGCCGACGCCGTCGCCGAGGAGGAGGCCGACGGTGTTGTCCGCGGCGTTCGCCACCAGGAGATCGACGAAGTCGTCGCCGTCGACCTTGGCGGTCAGGAGCCCCCGCGGCTGCAGTCCGACCGGGATCGACATCCCCGCGATGAACTTGCCGTCGCCGCTGCCGGCGAAGAGCGAGACTGTGCCCGCCCCGCGGTTGGCGGCGATGACGTCGATGTTGGCGTCACCGTTGACCTCGACGCCGACGAGATCGCTCGGGGTCGTCTCAGCGATCAACGCCGAGAGGCTGCCGAAGGTGTTGCTGCCCTTGTAGACCCGGGTGGTCAGGTTGTTCGACTGACTGTTCGCACAGACGACGTCGGCGAGGGAGTCGCCGTCGATGTCCTCGGCGAGCACCGCCGCCGGGCCCGAGCCCATCCCCAGGGTGACCGCCGGCGAGAAGCAGAGCTCGTCCGGGACCGCGATCCCGTCGCCGCAGAAGGGGTCCGCGCCGGTCGACATGTCGGTGTCGGTGTCGGTGTCCGAGTCGGTCCCGGCGTCGACGATGCAGGTCCCGTCGATACACTCGAGGCCCGGGTCGCAGGCGTCCCCCTCGAGACACTCGCAGCCCTCACCGCCGGCGGGGCAGGCCTCCGTTGTCGTCGACGTCTCGGAGGTGCTGGTGCTCTCCGAGGTCGTCGTCGAGGTCGACGTCGTGTCGTCCGTCGTGCTCGATCCCTCTCCGGTCGAGGTCGTCCCCGGGGTCGTAAATCCGGCGGAGCTCGCCATCGTGTCGGTGCTGGACTCGGCGTCTCCGCCGGCGCAGGCGACCAAGCCGAGGCCACTAAGCAGTACAAGAAACCTAAGAGACATGGACCTACGCTATGTCGTGCCAGGTTTTTTCGTCAACGCGGGGAAGCGCGCGCTCTCCAGGGCGGCGCTGGTAGGGCCCACCAACCGCCAGCAAAGGGGGTCTGCCCCTCATTATGTGGGGGAATTGCTCGGGGTGAGCGCGAGCGCGCGCGCGTCTCCATCGGCAGCCGTGCTCGAGGCGACGGTCCCCAAGGTCGGCAGGCGAGGACCAGCGCCCTCCCTCGGACGCCGCCGCCGCTCATCACAGGGACATGTCCACAGGGACAGGTTTTCGGGGCCGTCGCTCCGGGCCCGAGGGTCCGGGAGAACGATCCCACAGGGAGGCCGGGGCCGATCGTCGCAGCTCAACCGGGCAAGCCGAAGCGCCGGAGGTTGATCCGGCCGCGCTCGTCGAACTCGATCCCCTCGGCCCGCAGGAGCCGGCGTTGGCGCTCGGCGCTGGCGCCCGGGAGGCTGATCTCACCGCGAGCGTTGACCACGCGCTGCCAGGGGATCGGGCTCCCCGGCGGCAGGGCGTGCAGCGCGTAGCCGACCTGGCGCGCCCGTCCGGGGAGGCCCGCGAGACGGGCGACCTGCCCGTAGGTCGCGACACAGCCGCAGGGGACCCGCTCCACGGCCGCGTAGATCTCGAGGTAGGTCGGCGACACGCTGACCGCCCCCTCGGCCTCGCCGTCCTTCTTCCTCGGGGCCCCTCGCCCGCGGCTCGCGCGACTCCCTGCGCTCTTCATCGGCGGTGGAATACCACGACCGAGGCTTCGGCTATTATCCACGACCCTTGCCGCTCCCCCTCCTCAGCGACGGCCACGGCCCGCAGGTCCTGGCCCTCAGCGTCGGCGCCCTCCTCCTCGGGCCGCTGATCCACCGGGTCGCCCGTCGCGAGCGGGTGACGATGGCGGCGCTCGACAACTTCGTCCTGGTCGCGGTCGTCGGCCTCGTCCTCCTCGAGATCACCCCGGACGCGCTCGCCTCCGCCGGCGGCTACGGCTTCCTCGCCCTGCTCCTCGGGATCGCAGCGCCGACGATCGCCGAGGGGCCGATGCGCATGGCGACCCGCGGGACCCACCGCGCCGCCCTCTTCGTCGCCATCCTCGGGATGGCCGCCCACGCCTTCACCGACGGCCTCGCGCTCGGCGGCGCGCACCTCGGGGGCAGCCGCAGCCACGGCCTCGAGATCGCGATCATCGCCCATCAGCTGCCGGTCGCGGTCGCGATCTGGTGGCTGCTGCGACCGACGGCCGGTACCCTGCGGGCGGCCCTCGTCCTCACCTCGATCGCCGCCGCGACGGTCGCCGGCTACGCCCTCGCGGCGACCCGCCTGCCGCTGATCGACCCGCAGTGGATCGGCCTCTTCCAGGCGCTGATCGGCGGCCTCCTGCTCCACGTGGTCGCCCACCGTGCGGAGGGGGAAGATCCCGGCAACCCGCGGGTGCGGATCGCCGCGGGCGTCGGCGGACTCGCGGGCCTCGGCCTCATCGGCGTGCTCCTCGCGGACAGCTCCCACGCCCACTCCCACGGCCCGGGGGTGGAGGTCTTGGATCCCGCCGCGCGGATGCTGGACACGTTCCTGGAGCTCGCGCACGAGAGCGCCCCAGCCCTCCTCCTCGCCTTTGTCCTCGCCGGCCTGGTGACCGCGCTCCTCCCCGGCGCCGGCGTCCGCTGGCTCGGCCGCGGCGGCTCCTTGAGCCAGGCGGCCCGCGGCCTCGCCTTCGGCCTCCCCTTGCCGCTGTGCTCCTGCGCGGTCGTCCCGGTCTACCGCGGGCTCATCACCCGCGGGGTGCCGACCGCCGCGGCGATGGCCTTCCTCGTCGCCACGCCCGAGCTGGGCCTCGACGCGATTCTCCTCTCGCTACCCCTCCTCGGCGGGCCGATGACGCTCGCCCGGGTCGCCGGGGCGACGGTCGTCGCCCTCGTCGTCGGCTGGTGGGTCGGCGGCCGAGCGTCGCGGGGAGCTGGCGAGCTCGCCGGCCTGAGCGTGACCGCGGCCGAGGATGCGCCGAGCTCGTGCGCCGCGGATAAGGCCGGGGACTCCTGCGCCAAGGCCTGCGCCGCCGCCCACCTCCCCGCGGAGGAGGGCGGAGACGCTGACGACGGCGAAGGCCCGGCCCCGCTAGAGCCCCTCGGTCGTCGGCTCCGCGACGGGATGCGGACCGGGCTGGTGACGATGGTCGACGACATCGGCCCGTGGATCCTCTTCGGTGTGCTCCTCGCCGCCCTGGTCGAGCCCTGGATCGCCACCAGCGCCTTCACCGAGCTGCCCGCCGCGCTCCAGGTCGGCCTCTTCGCCGTGATCGGGATCCCGACCTACGTCTGCGCCTCGGGGGCGACGCCGATCGTCGCGGTGCTCCTCGCCGGCGGTCTCTCGCCAGGGGCCGCCCTCGCGTTTCTCCTGACCGGACCGGCGACCAACGCGACCACCTTCGGCCTCCTCGTGCAGCTCCACGGCCGTCGGATCGCCGGCCTCTTCGCCGTCACGATCATCCTCATGGCGATTGGCCTGGGCCTTGGCCTCAACCTCGTGCTGGGGGACGCGCCCCTCCTCGGCACGATCGATCACGAGCACGACTCTGGGAGCCTCCTCGAGGATCTCGCGCTGATCGCCCTCGGCGTCCTCCTCCTCCTCTCGTTCTTCCGCCAGACCCCGCGCGGCTTCTTCGGCAAGCTCTGGGAGCTCGCCGGCGGCGGACACAGCCATGATCACGGGCACGGGCACGGGCACGGGCACGGGCACGGGCACGGGCACGGACATGGGCAGGGGGACGACCACGGACATGATCACGGACATGATCACGGACATGATCACGACCACGGGCTCGACCACGGGCACGGACATGCTCACGGGCTCGACCACGGGCATGGTCACGACCACGACCACGGTCACGGTCACGGCCATGACCACCACGGACCCTGAGCTCCGGCGCAGCCCGGGTCTTCTGGGCCGGAGGACCTCGGTGAGGGCGACGGTCTCCTCGCGCGGGCTCACTCGTCGTCCTCACTCGTCGTCCTCTCTCGGGTCCATGGCGGGCGCTGCGGGGAGTTCTCGCTCGCTGTGCGGTTCTCGACCGCGATCCGATCAAGCCAGGGACGGCCCAGGGGCGTCGGCTGAGCCCTCGCCCGCCGCCTTGCGGCGAGGAGGAGGGCGATCGTTCGGCGCTGGCGCTTGCCAAGCGCGCGCTCTCGGTGTTGATTGGCCCCCATGCCTCGCCGCCCGCGGTTCTCGGTCTCCGCCTTGCTCGCCCCGCTCTTGGGCCTCGGCCTCGGAGTCGCCTGCGCGCCGCCGAAGGTCGCCACGCCCTACCCGACCGCGGAGCCGCCCGCCGGAGAGGCGAGCTCCGACGCGCTCGCCCGCTACTTTGAGCGAGCTGTGGAGCTCGAGCCGCTCCTCGCCGGCTTCCCCTACAAGCGCTTCGAGGCGTCGCTAGAGCGGGAGCGGCTCTTCTTCCTCGAGACCGCGGAGGGCTACACCCTCAAGCTGCTCGATCTCCGCGAGCGTGACGGTGCCGTCGACCTCAGCGCTGCGGTGACGATCAGCGATGTCGACTGGTCGACCCGCTCGCTGTGGAAGATCCACTCGCCGCGCGAGGGCACCCTCCTGTGGCTGCACGCCGACGCCCGCAACGACGAGCGGATGAACCTCTGGACCCTCGACCTCGGCAGCAAGGCGCTCACCCAGGTCACCGATCACGACTATGTCTACGGCTTCGGCGTCGACGATGCGGACGCCCGGATCGCCTATCTCCCGCGGGAGGGCGACAAGCCTGGCGACTACCGGACCTGCCTCCGGATCCTCGAGGTCGCCAGCGGGCAAAACCGCGAGGTCCTCTGCGACACCCCCGAGCTCAGCTTCACCTGGTCGTCGCCGCGCTTCTCCCCCGACGGTAAGGAGGTCTTCTTCACGGCGCTGGCCGAGGGCGACCGGAACCGCAAGACCCTGGTCGCGGTGGAGCTGGACCCCCAAGCCGGCGCGAAGGCGACGGTCGCGAAGGGGGCGAAGGCGAGGGCGCCGGGCCTCCGGATCATCACCGAGCCCGCGGCCCGCTCGCGCCTAGAGCTGGTCCGCGGCTGGATCGACGGCGCGCGTCTCCTCTTCATCGCCAACGACGACGGGTTCGCCAACCTCTACACCTACGATCGCCGGAGCGGGGCGGTGGAGCAGCTCTCGCGGCTGCGGGAAGACGTGAGCGACGCGGCGATCCTCGACGCCGGAGTGTTCGCGGTCTCGGGCACCCCGGCAGGCTCGACGATCTCTCTCTTTGATCCCAAGCGCGCTCGGATCGTCGGACAGCAGCGCGGTCCCGGGAAGATCTCGCTGATCGACGCGGACCGGACGCGCGTGCTCTGGTCGAAGCAGGCGCCTGACCTCCTCTTCTCGGCCGAGATGGCGACGATCACGGTGGCGGCCGACGGCGGCGCCCCTGGGCTGACGAGCGAGACGATCGTCGCCCTCGAGCCGAGCCTCGCCGAGGCCGTCGTCCACTGCCAGGCCGAGGCGGTGATGATCCCGACCCACGACGTCGACCCTGCGACCGGAGCGACGCGTCAGCTCCACGCCTTCATTCTTCGGCCGAAGAAACCGATGGCCGCGCCGGAGAGGCGGCGCGCGTTGATCACCGCCTTCTACGGCGGCGACAACCGCTACAGCGTCTTCGATCAGGTGATGTGCGCCGCGGGCCTGACAGTGATCTCACCGGCGGTCCGCGGCAGCCGCGGCTTCGGCAAGGACTTCGCGGCCCTCAACGATCGTGACCTCGGCGGCGCCGAGATCGTCGACCTCTTCGCGGTCGGTCGCTGGGCGGAGGCGACGCTCGGCCTGGAGAGCTGGCAGATCGGGGTGTACGGCGGATCTCACGGGGGCTATGCGACGATGCGGGCGCTGACCTTTGAGCCCTCGCCGGAGCGCTACCCCTTCGGCTTTGGCCTCGCGCACGCGGGCTTCTCCGACATCGTCACCTTCTACGGGGCGACCAACATCCCCGACTGGGTGCGCCTCGAGAGCGGTGACCCTGCGGACGCCGCCGACGCGGCGAAGATGCGCGATCGTTCGCCGCTGACCCACGTCGATCGTCTCCGCGCTCCGCTCCTCCTGACCCACGGCGCGAACGACTCACGTGTGCCGGTGGGGGAGTCGCGGCAGCTCGCGGCGAAGGCGAAGGAGCTCGGGGTGCCGGTCACCTATGTCGAGTTCGCGGGCCAAGGGCACCACATCGAGGGCCTGGGCCGGCGTGCGGAGTTTTTTCAGGCGAACTTCGATCTCCTGGAGAGCGCGGCGCCAGCGACGGCAGCTCCGGCGACGGCAGCTCCGGAGGCGGCGGCTCCGGCGACCTCGAAGAGCCCCGCGGAGTAGCGACGTGAAGAGGCGGGCGCCTGCGCGCGCGCACGCACGCACACACGCGATCGTGCCCGCGCCCTAACGCTCGGCGCCGGCGAATCTGCACAGACAAGCCCGAGCGGCCGCCAAGCCGCCGGCGGTCCGGCGTATGCTCTCGGCCATGGTGGTGTTGTGGGTGGAGGGGCGGACGCCCCGTGGTTGGGCAGGTCTCAGCTCCGGCTTGGCGCTCTGCTCGCTGCTCTCGGGCTGCATCCTCGACAACCCGAAGTTCGACCTCGACAGCACGACCTTCGGCACCGTCGGCGGCTCGACGAGCGACGCCGTGACCGGCTCCACGGGCGGCGAGACCGAGGCCACTGGCGGGACCGAGAGCGCGAGCGGGACGACGACGAGCGGGGAGCCGACGAGCGGGGAGCCGACCAGCAGCACGACCGGGACCAGCACGGCCGGGACCATCACCGATGGGACGACCACGACGACCGCGACGTCGACGACCGGGGACGACACGACGGACTCGCAGGGGACCACGGGCGGCATGTTCTGCGAGCCGATGGATCAGATCGACGTGTTCTTCGACGGCGACATGGACGGCTACGGGGGCGAGCCGAAGAAGGTGTGCCCGGAGGAGATCCCGGAGGGCTACGTCGAGCAGGGCGGCGACTGCAATGACGGCGCGCCGAACGTGAACCCGGGCGCGACAGAGATCTGCGACGGCGCCGACAACGACTGCAACGGCCTCAAGGACGAGTACTCCGCGTCGAACCAAGAGTGCGACCTCGTCGAGGCGATCCTCGACAAGGAGTGCTACCTCTCCGCCTACGAAGGGCACTTCTACTATACGTGCAAGGCCAAGCGGATTCCCCCGGACGCGAACGGCATCTGCTCGGGCTTCGCCGTCGCGGACGGGGCGAGGTCCTACCACGTGAAGATCGAGAGCGAGGGGGAGAATCAGGCCGTCACGGACTTCGCCGCTGTGCTCGGCGCGAACGTCTCGATCGGCCTTCGAGACACGGTCGGGCTCAACCTCGGCAAGGACCACAAGTGGGTCGAGGGCAACGCGTCGTTGACCTACGGGAGCACCCTAGAGCAGCCGCCATGGGCCCCGAATCAGCCCGACCTGCTTATCGAGTTTTGGACACAGCTGAGCTATCAGTCCGGTCTCTGGGGGGATATCGGCGGGCTCGAGCTTCGTTCTTTTGTCTGCGAGGCGGAGCCCAAGCCCTGACCGTATCCTGACTTTTGGGTCAGGTGATCGCTGCGGCGCTCGCTAGGAGCGGCTGAGGATCAGCGCGCCAGCGATGAGGAGCAGCGCGTAGATCAGGACCTTAAAGGTCTCCTGGGAGATCCGGCGATGGATCGCCTCGCCGAGGATCACGCCGACGACCAGCGCCGGCGTGAGGGATGCTGTGGCCAGGAGGGTCTCCCCGGTGAGGTCGCCGTTGAGCGCGTAGCCGGTGATGAGCGCGCTGTTGAGGATGACCCAAAGGACAGCCATCGTGCAGCGGAAGCGCTGCTTGTCGGGGAGCGCGACCGCCGTGTAGAGGATCAGGACCGGACCGCCGGTCGCGAAGAGCCCGTGGCAGAGACCGCCGCCGACGAGCCAGAGGAGCGAGGGGGGCCGAGCCGGGACCGGGGTTGGTGCCGGTGTCGGGGCGGGGGCGGGCGAAGCGGTCGCGGTGGGGCTGTCGCTCGGCGAAGCGGCGGTCGTCATCGGCACCGCGAGCTCCGGCGAGGCCTCCCCAGAGCTGCGGCGAAAGCCGTCGC
Organism: Polyangia bacterium; assembly: GCA_030424595.1. GTDB lineage: Bacteria > Myxococcota_A > Polyangia > Nannocystales > Nannocystaceae > JADJRG01. The sequence goes on along the minus strand of JAUHWG010000024.1, from coordinate 167,595 downwards.
GGAGCGCCCCGATGAGGCGGAGGGTCGCCAGGACGATGATGAAGATCGCGTAGACCGCGGTCAGCGAGCTGCCGTCGATCAGGAGGAAGAGGCCGAAGCCGAGGAGCAGGCCGATGAGCGAGTAGGGGATGATCCTGCGGCGCAGCTCGTCGCGGTCGACCTCCCGGGCGTAGCGGAGGGACAAGTAGAGGGGGACGCCGAGGTTCAGCGGGACCAAGAGCGGCAGCAGCGTGTCGACCGGGGCGACCAACGAGGCGAAGGTCAGGGTCAGGATCGAGCCTCCGAAGCCGATGACGACCTGAACCCCATGGGCGGCGGCGACGATCAGCAGGAGCGGCCAAAGATCCGGGGGCACAGGGGGTCGATGGTCGACGGAGCCCCCCCGAGCGACAAGGTCTCGGCCGCGTGAGATCGCCGGATCGGCGGCTGCGCGGAGCTCGCTCCGGAAGATTTCTTTCTGCGATTTATGCGCGCCGAGCGGTGACGTCTGCGCCCCAAACGCTGTTATTCGCCGAAGTCTCGCGGGCCGCGGGCGATCCTGAGCGACACGGGCGAGGGTGTTGCACGGATGTCACATAAGCGAGCCTCTCGGGCAGTTATGTTGGGTCGTGCACGCCAAAGGCTCGCTTCGTAGCGCCCGGGCGCTGGCCTACTCCCTGGGCCTCGCATCGCTCGGCTGTAGCAGCGCGAGCGAACGGCCCGCGCCCCCCCTCGAAGCTGGGCCGCTCTACGCTTCGATCAATCAAGAGGCGATCGTCTCGCACCTCCCCCTAGAGGAGGAGATCGGCGATGCGATGCGCCTCCATTTTATTGACATCGGTCAGGGGGATGCGACCCTGCTCGAATTTCCCTGCGGTGCGGTGTTGATCGACACCGGCGGCGAGCAAAACGAGAGCTTCGACAGCGACGCTGCGCTCCGCGACTACCTCGACGCCTTCTTCGCCCGTCGGCCGGACCTCGACCGCACGCTCGATCTCCTCCTGATCACCCACCCGCACATCGACCACATGCGCTCGGTGATGACGGTGCTCGAGGGCTATCGCGTCCGCAACGTCGTCGACAACGGGATGACCGAGAGCGATCACGCCGAGGATCCCGGGGCTGAGCAGCAGTCGCGGATGCACGCCTGGCTGAGCGCTCACCCGGAGGTCGGTCACCTCGACGTCAAGGTCAACGACATCGCCGGCGAGCAGGGGCTCGTCAACGAGCTCGTCGATCCGGTCGCCTCCTGCGGCGCCTCTGAGATCGACCCGAAGATCACGGTCCTCTGGGGCGCTGTCACCGACGAGCTGGCGAGCTACGGGCTCAACCCCAACAACCACAGCGTCGCCGCCCGCGTCGACTTCGGCCAGAGCTCGGCGCTCTTCACCGGCGACTTAGAGCTGGTCGGCCTCTCGCGTCTCGCCAGCAAGTACGCGAGCAACCCCGAGATCCTCGACGTCGACGTCTACCAGGTCGGCCACCACGGCTCGAAGAACGCGACCATCCACTACTTGATGGAGCTGATGAGCCCGACCTTGGCGGTGATCTCGATGGGCCCCTACGAGCGGCTCCACCCCTGGACCGCGCGCAAGTTTGGTCACCCCAACATCGTCGCCCTCGAGCACCTCGCCAACGCGAAGTACGGGGTCTCCGGCTGGCGTGAGAAGCCGATCGAGGCCTGGGTCGGGATCAAGGGCGCGTGGAAGGACGAGCGGCAAGAGGTGTTCGAGCGCCGCTCGGTCTCGCGGGCGATCTACGCGACCGGCTGGGAGGGCTCGGTCGTGGTCACCGCGGCGGCCAGCGGCCAGCTCGCGGTCGACACGGAGCGCTAGGCTCTGCGGCTCGCTTGGCCCGACCAGCGGGAGCTGTTGGCGCTTCGGGGCGGCGCCCCGGTGATCGCGGCTGGACCGGCGGCGGCGTCTCGGGAACGACGGCGACAGGAGGTGCGTCGAAGAGGACGGCGAGAGGGGCCCCTCGGATCGCCCCAGAGGACGACGCCCCAGAGGACGACGCCCCAGAGGACGACGCGAGGGACGGCAGAGCTACGCCACGACCGACCTGCTCCCCCTTGGCGGACACCCGCTCCTGGTGTCGCCATCGTTCTCGCCGAGGTGTTCGCCGCGGTGTTCGCCGAGGTGTTCGCCGCGGTGTTCGCCGCGGTGTTCGCCGAGGTGCTCCGCACTTCTGACCGTTGTTCTCGCCGGGTGCTTCGACTAGTCTCCGCGCCGAGCGAAGGCCTCTCCTATGTCGAACCATCGCCCCAACAACCCAACGAGCATCAGTCACTTCGGCTGCCGTACCTTTAACCTCGAGACGATGCGGGCGAAGCTCCCGCGCGAGGTCTACAAGGCGATCGAGCAGACGATCCTCGCCGGCGCCAAGCTGCCGCCCGTCCACGCCGACTCCGTCGCCCATGCGATGAAGGAGTGGGCGCTCGAGCACGGCGCGACCCACTACTGTCACTGGTTTCAGCCGCTCACCGGCGCGACCGCGGAGAAGCACGACGCGTTCCTCAGCATCGAGCGCGACGGCGCGCCGATCGCCCGCTTCTCCGGCTCCCAGCTGATCCAGAGCGAGCCCGACGCGTCGAGCTTCCCCTCCGGCGGGATGCGGGCGACCTTCGAGGCCCGCGGCTATACGGCGTGGGATCCGTCGAGCCCGGCGTTCATCATGACCGGGCCGAAGAGCGCGACGCTGTGCATCCCGTCGGCGTTCATCTCCTATCACGGCCAGGCGCTCGACGAGAAGACGCCGCTCCTGCGCTCCTGCGCCGCGCTCTCGAGGGCGGCGACCGGCCTCCTGGGCCTCCTCGGGCACACCGACGTCGACCGGGTCGTCCCCCTCCTCGGCGTCGAGCAGGAGTACTTCCTCGTCGATCGCGACCTCTACGAGAGGCGGGCCGACCTGGTGATGGCCCATCGGACGTTGCTCGGCGCGCTGCCGCCGAAGGCCCAGCAGCTCGAAGATCACTACTTCGGCTCGATCCCCGATCGTGTGCTCGACTTCATGGAAGAGGTGGAGCGGGAGCTGCACGAGCTCGGGGTGCCGGTGAAGACCCGGCACAACGAGGTCGCGCCGCGCCAGTACGAGCTGGCGCCGATCTACGAGGGGGTCAACATCGCCGCCGACCACAACCTCCTGACGATGGAGATCCTGCGGCGGGTGGCGAAGCGCCAGGGGCTCGCGCTCCTCCTCCACGAGAAGCCCTTCGCCGAGGTCAACGGCTCCGGCAAGCACAACAACTGGTCGATCGCCGACTCCCACGGCCGCAACCTGCTCGATCCGGGGAGCACGCCGGAGTCCAACCTGGTCTTCCTGGTCTTCCTGGTCTGCACCCTGAAGGCCGTGCACAAGCGGGCGACGATGATGCGGGCGTCGATCGCCAGCGCCGGCAACGACCACCGCCTCGGCGCCAACGAGGCTCCGCCGGCGATCATGTCGGTCTTCCTCGGCGAGGAGCTGAACGCGATCCTGAACGCGATCGAGCAGGACGAGGTGAACGTCACGGAGGATCGCCAGTCGATCAGCCTCGGCCTCAGCCAGATGCCGCCGGTCGCCCGCGACAACACCGACCGCAACCGGACCTCGCCCTTCGCCTTCACCGGCAACAAGTTCGAGTTCCGCGCGGTGCCCTCGGCGATGCCGGTGGCGATGCCCAACGCTGTGCTCAACACGGCGATGGCGGAGGCGATCGACGACTTCGCCGCCAAGCTCAGCGCTCGCCAGGAGACCGGCGAGGCGCTCGAGGCCGCGGTCTGGGCGGTCCTCCGCGCGGAGGTGATCGCGACCAAGGCGATCCGCTTTGAGGGCGACGGCTACTCCCAGGAGTGGCTCGAGGAGGCCGAGCGTCGCGGCCTGAAGAACGCCCGGACGACCCCCGAGGCGCTCGAGGCCTGGCGTGAGGAGACCAACCGCCAGCTCTTCACCCGCTACGGCGTGCTCAGCGAGGGGGAGCTCGAGGCGCGCTACCGGGTCCGCCTGGAGGAGTACGTCAACAAGATCGAGATCGAGGCGAAGACGCTCCTGCGGATGGCGCGGACGGAGATCCTGCCGGCCTGCCTGCGCTATCAGGGGGAGCTGGCGCGTAGCTTTGAGTCGCTGCGGCGGGTCTCCGAGGAGCTCCGTGTCGGGCCCGACATCACGAGCGCCCAAGGGGGGCTCCTCGAGGCGCTCGCGAGCGACAACTCGGCGCTGGTCCGCCGGATCGCGGAGCTGGACGCGGCTGTCGGCGGGCTTCGGAGCGCTGGCACTACCGCCGAGGAGGCCCGCTACTGTGTCGACGCGCTGATCCCCGCGACCAACGGGGTGCGCGAGATCTGTGATCGCCTCGAGCTCCGGGTCGACCGCCAGCAGTGGCCGATCCCGACCTACATGGACCTGCTCTTCCACGGCTAGGTCCGTCATCGCCGCGCTCTTGGCTTCGACGAAGCGCCGGGGTTTCGGGCTTCGGCGGAGCCGAGCGCGCTGGCGGTGCTCAGAGTACGCGGCGCACGTCGTCGGGGGCGCGTCCAAGCCGCAGGCTCGTCAGGGACGAGCGCGGCGCTGGTGTCGAGCGCAGGAGGGCGAGGGGGCTCCCGCTAGTCGTCGTCGCCGAGCGTGCGCAGAGCCTCGCGGCCGGCCTCGGTGTAGGCGGTGAGCCAGCGCGTGAGGGTGGAGCGGTCGACGGCGAAGCGCTTGGTCAGGGCGCGAAGGCCCTCATCGCCGATGATCATCGCCTGGACGGCCTCGACGCGAGCGTCGAGCTCGGCGGAAGAGAGCTCCGGTGTCGGTGATGAGGCGTCGGTGCGGGGCTCGGCCTGCGGCTCGGGCTGAAGCTGAGGTTGTTCTTGGGCTGGCTCCTGGGTCTGAGGCGGAGCCTCGGGGTCGGGCGTGCGGAGCTCGATCGGCTCGAGTTGGATCTGCGCCTGGGTCCGTGCGGGCTTCGTCTGCTGTGAGAGGCGGGCCGCAGGATCGCCGAGGACCGTGTAGCCGGCGAGCTCCTGGCGGGCCATCCAGAGGTGCGCCATCTGGACCCTGTCGTCGACCGCGGGCGCGCCCTTCACCTCCTGTGAGCGCTTTGTGTCGTACCTGTCGGTGAGGTTTTGGTTCTTGTCGAGATAGGCGCGGGTGATCTCGCGGAGCGAGAGGCCGATCCGATCGCCCCTGAGGATCGAGCGGAGGACCTTGTAGAACTTGCCGGCGGTGCCGTCCTTCTTGCCGCGGTCGAGCTCCTGGAACGAGTAGGTCCAGGCGAGGTCGAGGTGGCCGATGAAGGCGAGGGGACCCTCAGGGTTGGCGAGGGCGACGCGGGGGAGGGCGGCGACGAAGGGTCGCTCACCCTCGGTCGGGAGCGAGCGGAGCACGGCCTCGGGCTTGCCGCGGAACTTGCCGGCGTCGCGGAGCTGTTGCAGCCAGTGGCGAAAGCGGCTCTCGTCTGGGGTGCCGGCGCCGTAGCAGGCGAACATGAACCACATACCCCCGGGGAGGAAGGGACGGTCGCGCAGGTCATCGCCGCAGAGCCGACCGCCGCGGCCGAAGCTCATCGCCCCCTGACCCGATCGTTGCTGGTCGACCGATCCCCAACCCTTGCGCGGAGCGCCCTCACCGTGGCTGAGGGAGAAGAGCAGGCTGCGGTCGCGGCCGGTGACGGCCTCTATGAGCTGGTCGGGGCTCGGCTCGTCGGGGTCGCCGCTCGCGACGAGGTCGCCGATCTGCAGCTTGCCGCGCTCGCGGGCGTCGAGGGCGAGCTCGCGGAGCGGCGCGACCAGGTCGCGGGCGCCGATCGAGGTCGCCGGGGTCCCGTCGTGGACGGTGTGCAGCAGGAGGTCCGCCATCGCCTCCTCCGGCGCTCGCTCCCAGCGCAGGACCTTCGCCGCGTAGGCCTCGTAGTCCTCGAGCTCGCTGAAGGCCAGGCGGCCGACGCAGCTGTCGATCGCCTGCGCCTGTTGCAGCGCGAGCGGGGTCTGGTCGAGGTCGCCGAGGAAGAGCTGATAGAAGGGCTGCTCGTCGGCGTCGGCGCTCTCGTAGACGTCACGTCGCCAGCTGTCGGCGTCGCTCTGGCTCATCTTCGCGGGCACACGAAAGACCGGCGGGGGGGCGCCGAGCTCGGCCTCTCGCGCGGCGATCAGGGGGGCGATCGCCGCGAGCAGTCGATCGCCGTGTTCGCCCTCGGGGGCGAAGATCCCCCAGCCCTGCGCCTGTAGATCATTGCCGGCCATGCCGGGGTTGTAGAAGGAGTTGATCTCGCTCGACTCGGGGTCTTGTGGTGCGTCGACGGCGTCGACCTCGAGGCCGCCCGGGAGCACCGGATCGTGCTCGTCGGCGTAGGCGAGCAGGAGTTGCAGATCGTTGTCGTTGCTCGTGTCGATTTCAGCCATGCTCCCCATGCTCCCCATTCGCCCCATTCGCCCCATTCGCCCCATTCGCCCGGTCTCGCGTCGCCGCCCAGGCGCCCAGGGGCGGCGTCATGGAGGATGATAGCGCCTCATCGGCGGCGATAGGCCGCAGCCGCGATGCGCGGATCCAGAGGCGCGCTGACGCTGAATGGACCGCGTCCGCGCGTCCTGACACTCGCGTATTCGCGTATTCGCGTATTCGCGTATTCGCGAGAGCGCCCCTTCGACACCACAGGGGCTGGCCCGCGAGCGACTTTGTCGGGTGGAGGGCGTCGTATAGTCGCGGAGTAGGAGCAGTAGAAATATGGCCTCGTTAGCTCGTTCGCTCGGACGCATCATGCGAAACAACTTCCGGTTGCACGTCGCATGGTTGCCGCTTACCACCGCGTTCCGCCTCGGAGACTACGGGCGCTGGCGAGGAGGCGTGTTCTTGCCGCTCGGCAACGTCGTCGACGACTTCGGCGTCACGATCGAGGAGGTCGAAGGTGAGACGATAGCCCTCGACTTCGTCTCCGAGGGGGTCGTCCTCGCGGAGCTCGACGTCGCCGGAAAGGCCAAGACCCAGAAGATCGCCGACGGCGAGGTCGGCCTCAAGATCGAGGCGAAGTCGTCGAAGTCCTTCGTGATCAAGGCGCCGGGGCTCACCTCCAGTCGGGTCGGCAACGTCGCCGCGATCGCGGCGAAGCTCGACAGGATGCGTCGCCGCGACGATGGGCCGCGGTGGTTCTCCAAGTACAAGATGGTCACGGAGGTCTTCTCGGGGGAGAACGTGACGATCTTGGCGACCCTAGAGGCGGACACGACGATCGAGCTCCGCGGCCGAGCCGGCACCTCGAGGGATCTGTTGGACGGCGGAGTGGAGACGGCGGTCAGCGCCGACAAGAGCCTCGGGATCTCGTTCGTCGGCTCTCGAGGGCCGGTCGGGCTCCGGCTCGTGCGCGTCCGCCACTCGGGGGCGCCGGTGGCGAGCTTTGGCGTTGATCTGGAGGAGAGCGCGGAGGAGGAGGAGCTGGTCGCCTACGAGGACGCGTGGGACGAGGAGCCGGTCGACGATCCGGAGGGCGAGGAAGAGGGCGGCGAGGGGGCTGCTGACTAGCTACCACGGTCTGTCATGAGAGTGGGCGGGGTCGCCGACGAGCTCGACGCTAGAGTGGCTATTGGGGGGCCGTCGCTCCGCTCGCGAACGCCGATGTCTGTAGGTTCGCCGCCGCGTTCTATGTGCATTCATGCGCGGCACGACATCGCGCTGTCGCGACGGTGCGCCCTCATCCCTGCGCGGCTACGCCTCGTTCCTCGAGTTGGACAAGGGTCCTCGTCCTCTGTGACAGTGGACCCGTGGCATCGCTAGAGCCTCTGCGGATCGTGCTCGAGTTCGCCAGGGCGAACGACGCTGGCGATCCGCACGCCTTCCGCTTCGCCCCCCAGAGCTATCTGGTCCGCGGTGAGCGTGGAGATTTTACGAGCGCCGAGGTCGGCTGGTCGCGGGAGCTGCTGGGGGACCTGGAGGCGCTGCGGCTGCCTGGTCGCGATCCCGCCGCGCTCAACCGGGTCGGCGATGTTCTCCGGCGGACGCTGGAGCCCGCCGGCTGGCGACAGCGCGAGGGGGCGATCGTCGACGCGGTCGCCGAGGGGCGGCGGGTCTCGGTGACGGTTCGCTCGGCGGCCGCGGAGCTCTATGCATTGCCGTGGGAGCTGCTCACCCTGCGGAGCACGGGCCAGAGCTTGGGCGCCGTGGGCGGGGTGCTCCTCCGCTACGAGTGGCCGGCGACGACCACGGCCCGAGCAGGGCAGCGTCCTACGAGCGCTCACGGGCGAGTGCTCGTCGCCTGGTCGGCGGCCGGGGGGGCCGTGCCGGCGACGGAGCACGTCGCGGCGCTTCGCAGCGCCTACGCCGAGGCTGGCGGCGAGTTCGACGAGGCCCGCGATGTCCTGGAGCACGTCTCCTACGGCCGACTCGCGGATGTGCTGGCGGAGGCCGAGCGTGGGGGCGAGGCGATCGACGCCCTCCACCTTCTATGTCATGGCGGCGCGGCCGGCTCGACCTTCGGCCTCGTCTTTGACGGCGAGAGCGACGGGGCGAGATCGGTGGTCGTCGACCCCAGCCGTATCCAACAGCTCCTGGCGCCGCACGCAGGGATGATCCGCTTGGTCGTGGTCGCCGCCTGCGACAGCGGCAACGCGGGGAACCCCGGAAACCGGCTCGGGAGCGTGGCGCAGATGCTCCACCGGGTCGGTATCGCGGCGGTCGTCGCCTCGCGCTACCCGCTCTCGGTGGACGGATCGACGCGGCTCTCGCAGGTGCTCTACCGCGAGCTGATCGCCGGCGGACGGACGCTGGAGGAGGCCTTCGTCCGCGCCAGGACTGCGCTCGCGCGCGATCCGACGACGATCGATTGGGCCAGCGTCCAGCTCTACGCCAGAGCAGGCGACGGCGACGCGACGACGCCGCTCGGGGCTGCGAGCCCCGCTGCGAGCGACGGGCCCGCAGGAGACGGGGGAGCTGAGGGGGCGGCGTTGATCGCCCCTTCGGAGCCGGCGAAGAGACCGCTGTGGATGATCGCTCTCGCGGCTGCCGCGGTGATCGTTGTCGTCGCGCTAGGTCTCATCCTCTGGTCTGGCCTCGGCGGACCCGGCACGGGCCAGGGGCCTGCCCAGAGCGCGGGCGGGTCGACGGGCGCTGACGGGGCGCCTGCATCGGGCGGAGGCGCCTCCGTGGGCGATAGGGCGACGACCGATGCCTCGACGACGACCGGCTCCGTGACGACGAGCGACGCTGGGTCGACGACCGGTACCGGGACGACGGGCGCGGCGACGGAGGGGACGACGGGCGCGACGACTACGACGACAGGCGGCGCCCGAGCGGTCAAGAAGAAGGTCGTCAAGCCGATCAGAGACCCGACGACAACGACATCGACAACGTCTACGCCGGTGAAGCCGGTCAAGACCAAGTGCTCGAAGAGCCTGATCGAGTACGTCGAGACCAAGGTGGGCGCGCCAGAGGGGGGCGGAGCCTTCTCCGTGAGGGTCCAGGTGTCTGAGGCCGGCGCTGTGTCGATGACCTCGTGCGGAGGTTGTACGGATCCCCTGAAGGCCGGCGTGCGCTCGAAGCTCGGCGCGGTGAGTCGGGAGCGGGTCCTGTCCAAGGGGGGGGGTGCAGTGCCGTGTATCGCAGGTTTCGAGTGGGACTGACGTCGACGTCGGGAGAGCTCGGGCGGGCAGGGGCGCGTCGGGGGCTGGGTCTGATCTCCGTCTGGGGTGGGCTAACGCTCGCTGTGTTGGCATGTTTGGCGCCTGCGGGGGCGCGCGCCCAGGCGCCGGTCGAGCCTGTCGCGAAGACGTCGCTCGGCGGAGCGCCTGGATCGTCGACGGGGACCCCCTTGGCGAGCCCGTCGGAGAGAGCCGAAGGGTCGTCCGAGAGCGCGCCCGCGGAGGCTGAGGCCGGCGCCGCTGCGGGCGTGGGCCCGAGCCTCGCCCGCCCGGGGAGTCGCTGTGACGGAGCCTGGGCGATCGATCGCCTCGACGAGGTCGAGCGGTCTGTGCTTCATCGGCTCTGCGAGGGGGAGGACGCCTCGCCGCGAGCGGTGCACCAGACCCTCCGCCGTCTCCTCGGCGGGGACGGTTGGCAGACCGGCGCGCTCGCGTGGTTGGTCGGGCCGAAGCGTCGGAGCCGGTGGACGTGGGCTGAGGAGGCCCCGGCCGCCGAGCGGTCGAAGCCGCCGGCGATCGAGGGGCTCCAGCGACAGATCGACGCCGCGCTCGTCCAATTCGCCGGCGGCGATCGCTGCCCGGAGATGCTCCAGTCGCAGCTGGTCCAGGAGTTCATCGACGCGGTCGACAACGACCAAGAGGCGGAGGAGCTCCCCTTTGACTCGGACTTCCTCCGCTGCCTCGGGATCGACTCCAGGGAGAGCGAGGGGACCCGCCTCTTGACGATCCGCACCGACGGCCTGGACTCCCTGGTCGTCGCCTTCGGCGGCGCGACCTCGACCCTCACCCGCTACTTCGGCCGTGATGACATGATGGTCCTCGGCAAGCACCGCTTCGTGCTCGTCGCGGTCCCAGAGGGCACGCCCGTGACCTTGGTCGGCGACCATCGTCGGCAGGAGGTGCCGCTGCAGTGGCGCTCCGTCGTCGGCCGCAACCAGGCGGTCTGGATGGTCCCGGTCCGTCAGGCCTGCGTCAGCCTCAACGTCCGCATGGGCGACGGCGATCGCCTCTTCGTCGACGGACAGGAGGTCCCCTCGCTCGCCGATGATCGCGGCGGTCGGGCGATCGATCAGCCGATGATCCTCTCGCGGGACCTGCCGAAGGCGGTGGTCCCGGACCACGAGATCTCCGTGGTCACCTGCGGCGACGATCAGAGCTGTGCGATCCGCTACCTCTCGCGGGTCCCGGCGGCGATCGAGCGCGCCGAGCCGAGGCACGTCTGTGAGCCCTTTCGCCTCGACCTCAGGCCGCGGACGCAGCAGCAGGTCGCGGTCGTCCGCACCAGCCGCGGCCAGACCTGCGAGCGGTCGCCGCTGTGGGCGGACGACCTTCGCGACCGGATCCGCTACTTCCTGAGCTCGGACCCCCGTCACCGGGGCAAGCGAGAGATGGCCGATGTCTTCGCCTACGCCGAGATCTCCGGCGCCCTCGCGAGCCTGGAGGGGGAGATCTCTGGGGGCCCCGGCGAGAGCACGGGGCCGGACCGAGGGATCGACACCAGCCAGGCCCTCGGGACCGTGGCGAAGGAGGCCTGGCGTCAGGGGCTCGACATCTTGATGACCTTCGAGGTCCAATGCCAGCCGAAGACGGACGCGCCGGAGGAGTTCACCTACTCGCTCCAGGCGACGATGATCGGCGTCGACGAGATCTTCGGTCGCGGCTACTACGGCGATCAGGGGCTCGACCTCGACCGCTACGTCCGCGTCGAGTCGATCTCGTTCGCGTCGCCAGAGCTCCAGGAGGCGGCCCTGGCGGCCCTGCTCGACCGCCTCTTCGCCGTCCCGTCGTCGCGCTTTATCCAGGGGCAGATCACGACGGAGTACCGCGACGAGTTCAAGCTCCGGGTCGGGACGGTCTTCCCCAAGGAGCAGGGGGAGCGGACGCCCGAGGGGCTCCGCGTGATCTTCAAGCGGATCCCGCGGCGCCGGGTCCACCGCAAGTCTCTGCTCGCGGAGCGCGGGGAGTGGCGGCCGGAGATCTGTGATCGCCTGACCCGGGTCTCGCGCGCCGAGGATGAGACGATGGACGATGTCGCCGCGACCATCGACGCCGCGCGAGGGCGGACCCACGAGGTCAACCTGCTGCTCAGCCAGGACGGCGCCGATCACAGCGTCTCACGCCAGTCTGGGATCCACAGCCGGGAGGTCCGGCCGAGCCTGCCGGGTTGGTATTTGGTCGGCCGTCAGGACGAGGGCGGTGAGATCAGCGACGCGGTCTGTGTCGAGGCTCGCTACGACCGACGCGAGATCTGGGGCGAGCTGATGGTGGCCGGCGGTCCGACGGTGAGGACGAGCACCGAGGTCAGCTCGCTCATCACCCGCGCTCGGGTCGGCTACGTCTCGTACCTGACGTCGATGCTCGGCGTCGGCGTCCGCGGGGGCTATCAGAACGCCAGCTACAAGCTCGATGAAGGCGTGGTGAGCTGGCAGGATCTCGACGTTCTCTCGCCGGCGATCAGCTGGCAACGGCACGCCCTGACCCTCGGGCCGCTGGTGGAGGCTCGTACTCGCTTCGCCGTCCTGCCGGTCGAGTTTCGGGCCCGGTTGTCGCCCTACATGGATCTCGGGCTGGTCTCGATCCCCCGCGAGAATGTGCCCGTGGCGCTGACCCAGTTCCGGACGACGACGGTCGCGGACACCTTTGTCGACATCGACGTGGGCGTCGACCTCGATCTCGTGATCGGCTACACGCTCGGCCGCGTCAGCGTCCAGCATGGGGTCCTGCTCGGGCTGATGGCGGTCGACGATGGGGTCTACGAGACAGGGGTGACGGCGGCGGAGAACTTCGCGGGGGTCTTCGGCTTCACCCTCGGGGTCGGAGGAGGGACGAGACGGTGATGGTGAGGAGTGAACAAGGTTGGACGCGCGGTCGTTGGCACCTCAGCCTCGGCGGGCTGGGCCTAGGGTTGGGGCTAGGGCTCTCTCTCTCGGCCTGTCCGGGTCCACCGGGCGGCCTGTCAGAGTGCACGTCGCTGTGTCAGAGCGCCTACGCCTGCGGCGTGATCCCCTCAGCCCTCGGCAACGGAATCGCCTCGAGCGACGAGGAGACGGTCGTCAACAGCTGCATCGACCGCTGCCAGTCCTCAGACCCGAGCCGGAACGACGTGACGGTGGTGAAGGAGTGTCTGAGCCGCTATCAGCCGACCGACGCCGTCGACGTCTGCGCGCCTGAGTGCGCGCAGGTGGTCTCTTGCATGCGAAGCGCCGCCTTCACCGGGGATATCGGCGCGGAGTCGTTGGGGACCTCGAACGTGACCGTGACGATGGTCCCGGCGGACCTGTGGCTCTCGACCAAGGAGAACGCGTCCTGGTGTCCCGAGGGGATCGGCGAGGTGCCGCTGCTCCGCGAGTACTACGGGGGAGAGGAGGTCGTCGGGACGATGACCGACCTGCTCGCGAAGACGGCGCTCAGCTACGATGTGCTCCTGACCGGCCTCAACGGGGCGGCTGACGCGGAGGCTCGCCTCGACGTGCTCGACGCGATGGAGACCGGGGTCTTCGGCGGTGACTACCTGCTCCCGGCCTCCCTCCTGCCGACGCTCCGGGCGGAGCTCGTGGCCGACGGCTGGGCGACGCCGAGCGTCGTCGACGGTGATCTGGTGCCCGGGGGCTGCGTTCGTCAGCTGATCCATGACACCGCGGACGCGCTCTTGGACGGGATCGATCTCGCGGATCCGGCCTCGGTCGCGGCCCGGCTCGAGGAGGAGGTGTCCGGCGAAGACGCGTTTGAGGTCTTCAGCAGCGGCTTCTCCGTGTGCCAGCAAAACGCCGACTACATCGGCGTCACCGGGGCGAAGGGCTGTGAACAGACGATCACTGGCACCGACAAGTGCCGCGTCTTCGGCAAGCCGATGTGCAGCATCGGCGACTGCGATGGCGGTCTCGCCGGCTGTGACCCGTTGATGTGCTTCTTTGAGCAGCTCCCGCCCTCGCGCGCCTGCTCGGATCTCGGGATCGACGAGGTCTTCCTCGGCTATGAGCGTGACGGCACCAAGTTTATCGACCAGGAGCCCCTCCTCTGCGACGGGACCGTGATCGAGGCCGTCTTTCCGGAGGTGGCGGTCAGCGTCGTCACCCCCTTCGCTGTGGTCCGCGGCAGGCTCAAGTCGATAGGTCAGATCCCGGGGATGGAGACGCTGCGCTGCGGCTCGAGCGAGGGGGCGCCCGCGCCGGAGCTGAGCGAGGAGATCGCCGCTGATGTGGGGGAGCCGGCCCCTGGAGGCGCGCGCAGCAGCGTCAGCGATCCCTTCAGCGATCCTGAACCTGGGAGCTATTGCTGGGTCGTCCACGGCGATGCCACGCAGGTGGTCGCCGGCGACCGTGCGCTGGTCGTCCCCTCGCCCTTCGTCGAGTTTCTTCGCGAGGCGATCAAGCCCGCGAGTCGCTTCGGCCTCATCGCGCCGCAGCTGCCGATCGGCTGCGCCTGTGAGCTCGATCCGTCGCGCTGCGAGAACCTCGCGAACGGAAACTGTCGCGACGGCAAGGATAACGACGGCGACGGCCTCGCGGACTACTACGCGCCGGAGTGCGCGGGGTTCGTCGACACGCTCCCCTACTACGAAGCGCCAGCCGAGGTCGACGCCTCGGACATCGAGGCTTGCGCGGGCGCTCCGGACGGCTCCTAGCGGCCCCTCGCGACGAGGCGAGGGGATCTCCCTCACGCTCAACGGAGCGACGCCTCAGTCGACGTCGCCTGCGCGGCGCAGCGCGGCTCGCCCGGCGTCGCGGTAGCGCTCGACCATGCTCCGCAGCGCGTCGGGCTCTAGGCTGACCTGGCCCGCGGCGCGGCGCAGGTCCCCGCCGGCGAGCACCTCGGCGATCGCCCGCTCGAGCTCCGAGAGCGTCGGTCGCGGCGCGGCGGCTGTGGTCTCGCTCTGGCCGACGGCGAAGCCGAAGAAGCCGGTGAGGTCGCCCCCGCTGCTCTGCTGCGGCTCGGGGGCGACGGCGGCGGGCCTCGGCTTCGGCAGCCTCGCGGCGGGGTCCCCTAGGAGGATGTAGCCGGCGAGATCCTGGCGCAGCATCCACAGGTGGCCGCGACGCTCCGGCGGCGTGTTGGGGTCGGCCTGGCGATAGACGAGCTCGGAGTCGATCTGGGTGAAGGCCGAGTAGAGCTCGCGAAAGGCGACGCCGATCCGCGAGCCCTCGACGGCGGCGCGGAGCAGCTCGCCGAAGCGCGCGGGGCGGCTCTGGGTCTTGTCGTTGCCGTCGACCCGGCGAAACGCGTAGGTCCAGGCGAGATCGACGTGGCCGATGAAGCCGAGGGGGCCGTCTGGGTTGGCCAGGGCGGCCTTCGGGATCGACGCGATGAAGGGCGCCTGGTCGGCCGCCGGCAACGAGCGGAGGACATCCGCCGGGCGGCTCGTCCCGGCGCCGCTCTGGCCGAGGAGGCGAAGCCAGCGCTCGAACTTGCTGGTGCTCGGCGTCCCGGCGGAGAAGCAGGCGAGCATGAACCAGAGCCCGCCGGGGAGGAAGGAGCGCGAGCGCAGCAGATCGCCGGTCAGCGAGCCTGAGTAGCCGAAGCTCATCGCCCCCTGGTGCCTGCGCTGGAGCTCGTAGTCCCGCCAGCCGCGACGGGGCGCCCCATCGCCGTGGCTCAGGGAGAAGAGCACGGTCGGCGCCGCGTGACCGGCGGCGCTGAGCAGCTCGTCGAGGCTGGGATCGTCGTCGGAGCCGCTCTCTAGGAGGTCGACCTTGCGCAGGTCCGCGGAGTACTTGATCGCCCGCTCGAGCAGGTCGAGGCTCGGCCTGACGAGCTCGCGGTAGCCGACCGCCGTCGAGGTCGTGCCGTCGTGGACCGTGTGCAGCAGGAGTCGCCGGCGATCGACCGGCGCGGGCTCCCGCTCCCAGCGCAGCACCTTGTCGACATAGGCCGCGTAGTCCTCGAGCTGGTCAAAGGCGAGGCGACCGACAAACGCGTCGATCGCCTGGGTCACCTGGAGGTCGGCCGAGACCTGGTGGAGGTCCCCGAGGATCAGCTGGTAGCGGGGGAGCGCGTCGCGGAACTGGGCGCCGGTGTCGAAGACCTCGCGGCGCCAGGTCATCGACAGGGGCGCGTCCATCCGCGGCGGGACGCGGTAGATGATCGGCGGGGCACCCTGGTCCTCCTCGCGCTTGCGGAGCAGGGGACGGGCGATCGCGAGGAGACGGTCTCCCTCGGCCCCCTCGGGCGCGATCACCCCCCAGCGCTGCTCGCTGAGGTCGTCGACGTGGGCGCGCTCGTTCCAGAGGAAAGGGTTCTTGGCGGTGTCGTTCGGTCGGGCCTCGGAGGCCGCGCTCGAGCTCGGCTGCTCCTCGATGAGCGGGCTGTGCTTGTCGGCGGCGACGAGGAGGAGGCTGCCAGAGGTCTCGGTGTTGCTCATCGCTGCTCCTCGGCTAGAGCTCGATGTAGCCTGGTCGTTTGGGCATATAGCGGACGCGGGCGCCGTAGAGGCGGAGGTCCTGCTGGTGCGGCGTCGGCGGGAACTGCCAGGTCACGTGGATGTGAAAGGCGTCGACGTTGTTGTCGACGGGGCGGCCGATGACCCCGGGGTGGAGGAGATCCTGGCGGCCGCGCGCGCCCTGGCTGCGGACCCGGAGCAGCTCTTCGATCGCCCCGCGGCGGTCGATCCGGTCGACGCGGGCGCTGACATCACAGCCGGCGACCTCAGAATGATCGGCGACGTAGAGCTCGGCGGCGATCAGCGCCGAGCCCTGGGGGAGGTAGAGGGGCGCGAGAAAGTAGACCTCACCGCCTACGTCCTGCCGCCAGGCGCCGCTCTTCGGGTCGCAGGCGCCGAGCCCCTGGATAAAGGAGCCATGGTTTATCGAGCGCGGCCCAGGGCTGGTCGGGACGAAGGCGGCGGCGGGGAGCGCCAGGGCCTCGAGCTCGACGACCGCCACCGCGGCGCCGCTGATCGGGACGAGCTGACCGTAGAGGAGGTCGCCGGCCTCGGGCGGCGTCCACCGGAGGTCGCCGGCGGAGCCGTCTGTCCCTGTCGCCATGTCATGGCAGGACGAGGGGGCGACGGCCTCCTGCCGCGCCTTTCGCAGGCAGGCCCCGGCGTCGTCGAAGACGGCGAGGTTCCTCAGGAAGATGCGGCGCTCAGCCCCGCCGTCGGGGCCCTCGGCGGGTTCTAGGTGGGGGATGAAGAGCGCTCGCTGGCCCCCCCGGGTACGACAGATGACGAGGTTGTTGACGGCGGCCTGGATCGGCAGCGGCCGGTCGCTGAAGGGGAGGTCGCCGCGGAGCAGCTCGGGGATCTTCGGGGTCATGGCGGCCGACGAGCATCGTCGCAGCCTGGGGACGAGGGTGGCAAGCGGAGGCGCACGCGGGGCCTTAGGAGGCGCAAGAACGCCCCCTCCGCGCGGCGGCCTAGGGCGGCGCCGATGGTCGCTCGCGAGGGGCCTCGCCTGCGCGCGCAGCTCAGGGTCTGCGATCCCGCGGGTCAGTCTTCGCGCAGGCCCTGGTGATAGAGCTCCGCGTACATTCCGCCCTCGGCCATCAGGGTCTCGTGGTCGCCGAACTCGGCGATCGTCCCGGCGTCCATCACCAGGATCTTGTCGGCGCGGCGGACCGTGCTCAGGCGGTGGGCGATGACGAGAACGGAGCGCCCGCGGAAGAGCTCCTCGATCGCCCGCTGGACCTTGTTCTCGGTCAACGAGTCGACGCTGGCCGTCGCCTCGTCGAGGATCAGGAGCTGTGGTTGGCGGGCGGCGACGCGCGCGAAGGCGACGAGCTGGGCCTCGCCGGCGGAGAGGTTGCGACCGCGCTCGCCGATCTCGAAGCCGAGGCCGCCGCGCTCCTCGACGAAGGCGGTGGCCTGGACGGTCGCGAGCGCGTCGTCGATCCGCCGCGCCTCGCCGGCGATCGGCGGGTCGCCGAGGGAGACGTTGAAGGCGACGTCGTCGCTGAAGAGGAAGACGTCCTGCTGGACCATCAGGGCGTGCTGACGCAGGAGGTCCGGAGCTATGCTGTCGACCTCGACCGGGCCGCGCTCGGTCTCGAGGGCGACGCTGCCGGTGTAGCCGTCGTAGGAGCGGGTGAGCACCCGACCGAGGCTGGTCTTGCCGGAGCCGGTGCGGCCGACCACGGCGACGACCTCACCGGGGGCGAGGTCGAAGGAGATCCCCTTGAGGATCTCAGGGCCCTCCTCGCGGTAGCGGAAGCGGAGGTCGCGGACCCGGATGCCGCCGCGCCAGGTCGTGAGCGGGTCCTCGCTCTTCGGGTCCGCGCGCCGCTCCGCGGGTTGGTCGAGGAGCCCGTAGATCCGGTCGAGGGCGGCGAGGGCCCGCTGGATCACCGCGAGCTTCCCCGAGAACTCGCGGATCGGCACGAAGAGGCGCTGGAGGTAGTCGACGAAGGCGAAGATCAGGCCGAGCGTGAGGCCGTTGGCCTGGGTCAAGCCCGGCGCGCCGAAGTAGATCATCAGCGCGATCGAGAGCGCCGAGATCCCGTCCATCAGCGAGTAGAGCAGGGCGTCGTAGATGTTCGCGGTCTTGGTCGCCTTGAGGTAGCGACCGCCGAGGCGGAGGTACTCGTCGCCGGTCGCCTGCTCGCGGCCGAAGAGCTGGACCACCGTCGCCCCGGCGATCTGCTCGGTGAGGTAGCCGCTCTGCACGGCCTGGGCCTTGCGCACCTCGAGCTGGAGCTTGCGCAGGCGGCGGGAGAAGATCCGGACGATGATCGCCAGGACGGGCGCGATCGCCAGCGAGAGCAGGGTCAGCCCGGCGTCGAGGTAGAACATCGCGCTCAGGACCGCGATGATCATCACGACGTCGGTGAGGATCGTGAAGACGCCGAAGGAGAGGGTCTCGCTCAGGGCCTCGACGTCGGTGGTCGAGCGCGAGAGGAGCGCGCCTATCGGGTTGTTGTCGAAGAAGCGCGCCGGCAGGCGGAGGATGTGGCGGAAGACGCTGCGCCGGAGGTCGGCGATCGTCGTGTGACCGGTGCGCTGGAGCGCGTAGACCTGGACCGCCTGGGCGAGGAATTCGGCCGCGACCGCGCCCATGAAGAGCAGCGCCGTGACCCGCAGCGAGATGATGTCGCGGCCTGCGATGTCGACGTCGACCGCCTCCTTGAGGAGGAGGGGGCGCAGCGCCGCCATCCCGGCGACGATCGGGATCATCGCCAGGCCGAGGAAGAGCCAACGGCGGTGCGGGCGGACAAAGCTCCAAAAGCGGAGAAGAGGCCGCCAGGAGCCCTCGGAGCTCGCCCCCTTCTCCGGCGGCTTGCCGTCCGCGCTCGCCTCGCTCGAAGCGCTCGCCTTGGTCGCCTTGGGATCAGTCATTCCCCTCGGCTCCCTGGTGGGCGTGGGTCTCGGCGTAGATCCCCCCGCGGGCGAGGAGCTCCCCGTGGGAGCCGCGCTCGACGACCGTCCCCCCGTCGAGGACCAGGATCTCGTCGGCGTGCTCGAGCACCGAGGTCCGGTGCGAGACGATCACGGTGGTCGGGACGACGCCGCCCGTCCGCTGCGAGCGGAGGCCGCGGATCGCCGAGACCAGGCGGGCCTCGGTCCCCTGATCGACCGCGGAGAGGACATCGTCGAGGAGGAGGAGCGGCGGGGCTCGGTAGAGCGCGCGGGCGAGGGCGACCCGCTGCCGCTGACCGCCGGAGAGCATCACCCCGCGCTCGCCGACGACCGTGTCGAGCCCGTCCGAGAGGGCCGCGAGGTCGTCGAGCAGGCAGGCCGCGTCGATCACCTGGTCGAGCTTGGGGTCGGAGGCGAGGGCCCAGTCATCGCTCCCGTCGTCGGCGTCCCCGTCGGCGCCGCGGACATGGCCGCTGCGCTCGCCGCGGAGGCGGATGTTGTCGCGGACGGTGGTCGAGAAGAGGAAGGGATCCTGAGGGACGACGGCGATCCCCTCGCGCAGGCGGCTCTGGGCGAGGGTCGTCACGTCGTGGGCGTCGACGGTGATCGTCCCGGGCGGCGGCTCGTAGACCCGGGCGAGGAGGTTGATCAGGGTCGTCTTGCCGGAGCCGGTGTGGCCGAAGATCCCGAGGGTCTGTCCGGGCTCGATCCGCGCCGAGATCTGGCGCAGCGCCGGCTCGTCCGCGCCCGGATAGGAGAAGGTCAGATCGTGGAGCTCGAGCGCCGGCGGGGCCTTGACCGCGTAGTCGTCGCTCGCCTCGGGGACGCCGTTGGGGGTGTCGATGACCGCGCGGATCCGGGTGAGGGCGACGAAGCCCCGGGAGACCGCCGTCATCACCCAGGCGAGCGCCGCGAGGAGGCCGACGAGCGACATCAGCAGGGTGGTGAAGGTCGCCAGGTCGCCGACCTCGATCTGGCCCTCGATCACCCGGTTGCCGCCGACCCAGAGGACGATCCCGGTGCCGATGAGGCCGGAGAAGGTGAGCACCGGCATCGCCAGGGAGCGCAGCTTGGCGAGGCGGAGGAGGATCTGGAGGTAGCGCTCGTTTCGCTCGTCGAAGCGGGCGGTCATCGCCTCTTCGGCCGCGTGGGCGCGGACCGTGGCGATCCCGGCGTAGGTCTCGAGCATCCGCTCCGAGACCGACGCGAGCTGCTCCAGCGACCCGCGGATCATCCCGTAGAACTCGCGGATGACCCGGCGCATGTAGATCCCGCCGAGGCTCACGGGCGCCAGGCACCAGAGGGTCAGGACCGGATCGGTCGCCCACATCTGCGCCAGGTGCATCGGGATCGCGACGACGACGTTGCAGACCTGGAGCCCGGCGAAGCCGATCAGGAGGCGCACCGACGAGATGTCGTTGGTGGCGATGCTGACCAGCTCGCCCACCTTGTGGCGGACGTAGTAGGGGCGCTGGAGGGTGAGGAAGTGGCGGAAGAGGTCGACCGCCAGGCGCAGCTCGACCTCGCGCCCAGGGTTGAAGAAGAGGGTGCGTGAGAGGGTCCGCGCGACCACGAGGATCACCGCCCAGACCATCATCTCCATCGCCAGGCCCTGGCCGGCCGTGACCGTCAGCGGCGTGGGCTCGCCGAGGGTGTTGAGCGCCTCGCCGATCAGCGCCGGGATCCGGACGACCGCGTAGTTGGTGAGCAGGAGCATCACCAGCCCGAGCGCGTAAGACGGGATGTTTCGTGCCGCGTAGCGGACGAAAAATTGGAGGAGGAGTCGCACGGAGGGCGCCTATTCCTACTTCAAGTTCGCCCAAGATGCCCGCGCGCGCTCGCCGGGGTCGGGAAATTTCTGGGTTTGGAGCCGATGAAAAAAAGACGGGCCGGACCCGAGAGGGCCCGACCCGCGGTGAGCTGATGCTCCGAGACTACTCGGCGGCTTCGTCGGAAGCCTCTTCCTCGGAAGTCTCCTCGGCGGGAGCCTCCTCCTCGGAAGCCTCCTCCTCAGCCTCGGCCTCGTCGGCGCCAGCCTCGTCGGCGTCGGCCTCAGCGTCAGCGGCGGCCTCCTCGACGGGGGCTGCGGCCTCGTCGGGGTTGGTGGTCTCGGCGTTGTCCTTGCAGCCAACGGTCATCAGGGAAAGCGCGCCAAAGGCAGCAACGATGATGGAAGTCTTCATGATTCTCCTGCTTCCCCACACAGGGGACGGTAGTTCCCCTAAATCGGGGGGTCGACGTCGATGGACGTCGATGTTGAACAGTGAGGCGGGATACCCTACTTCGCGGGCAAATTCCAGAAGCCTGCGCAGGGGCGTGCGCGCAGTCACCGCAATGACCTAGGGGCGGTGCAAGGAGGGGCTATTGTCGCTTCTTCGCGCTCGGCAGCGCGCGCCCGGGAGCGTCGCGAATGGCGAGGATCGAGGCCCCCGAAGACCGCCGCGGCCGCCGCCGCTGCGGATCTCGCGGGGCTTGGGGCCCCGTGCCTACTCCTCTTCTTCGGAGCCCTCCGAGCCGGGCTTGTAGAACTTGTTGACGACCAGATCCTCGTCCTTCTCGATGTCGTCGAGGCTGGCGTTGACCTTGGCGAGGCCTTCGCGGACCTCCTTGATGATCTCCGGATAGCGCTCGTTGTCGGCGATATCGGGGCTGAGATCGTTGAGGAGATCGTCCCAGGTCCGCAGGGCCATGATCAACGACTCGTTGGTCTTGCCGCCGCGGGCGTTGTTCTCGGTGAGCTTGGCCTGCGTCTTCATGTGCGCGCGGGCGGGCTTCATGAACTTGCCCTTGAACTTGTCGAAGGCCTTCTGCGGGTCCTTGGCCTTGGCCCACTTGGCGACCTCCTTCTCGAGCTCGTCGACGCTCGCCTCGAAGTCCTTGCTGAGGCTGCGGAAGTCCGCGAGTCGGGTCTTGACGTACTCGCGCTCGCCCTTCTCCATCTCCACGGCGACCTTCGCCCGCTCCTCCTCGGGGTCGACAAAGCCGGCCTTGCGCCGCGCCTCCGCGAGCTCCTCCGGCGACATCGTGCTCGTCTTCTCGGCCTTCACCTCGGAGGGCTTCTTCGAGGCGGGTCCGATCTGGTCTTCGATCGATGGCCGCTCGCCGCCGCAGGCGGAGAGTGCGAGGGCCAGGGCTCCAACGACTAGGGATCGCGTACTCGGCATAACCACTGCTCCTTGTATCCAGCGGGCACTCTATCACGGTGCGCGCTGTTACACTCCGCCCGGTGTCCGCCGCAGCACTCTTAGAGGTCTCGAAGGCCACGGCCTCGGTCCTCAGCGGGGCCCGCCCGGGGCCCGCCGCCCTAGCGACGGTGATCGGCCGCGCCGGCTCAGCCCCGCAGGCGCTCGGGGCCCGCCTCCTCCTCTTCGGCGACGGAACGATGATCGGCACCGTCGGGGGCGGAGCTATCGAGGCTCAGGTGCTCGACGCCTGCCGCCAGACCCTCAAGGACGGGCGGACCCGGCGGATCGAGGCCCACCTGGTCCGCGACCTCGGGATGTGCTGCGGAGGGGCGATGGAGGTCTTCGTGGAGCATCTACAGAGCGCAGAGCGCCTGATCCTGGTCGGCGCGGGCCATGTCGCCCAGGCGATCGCCCCGCTGGCGATGAACGTCGGCTTTCGCCTGGTGGTCGTCGACGATCGCGAGGAGCTGCTGGAGCACCCCGCCTTCGCCGGGGCGACCTGCCTCGCCTACGACGTCGACGAGCTGGAGTCGGCGCTGGGCGAGGGGGAGGCGAGCGACCATCTGGTGATCCTGACCCGCGATCATCAGCGCGATCAGGTCGCCCTCACCGGCCTGCTCCGCCGCAGCTACCGCTACCTCGGCATGATCGGCTCGCGGCGAAAGGTCCACACCGTCATCGCCCGGGTGCTGCGGCGCGAGGAGGAGCTCGGACGGGCGCGGCCGGACCTCAGCCGGGTGCGGGCGCCGATCGGCCTCGCCCTCGGCGGGCGGACGCCGGCGGAGATCGCCGTCAGCGTGATCGCGGAGCTGGTCGCCCTCCGCCACGGCGGCTCTGGCCAGTCGATGAGCGTGATCGAGGAGGCCCAGGCGGCGGCTGAGCGGCGCTCAGGTCCGGTGGTCCCCGCAGCGTCGGGCGATCCCGCGCCGAGCGCGGGCTCGTAGCAGGCCGACGAGCGTCAGGTCTCGGTCGGCGGGGCCGCGGGGCTGTGTGCCATCCGAGGCGCCGGCGAGTCCTGTGGGCGCGGTCGTCCGCCTGCGAACATCGCCCCCGCCGGGGGCGGTTGGTACACTCCCGCCGATGTCGCTTCGTCGCTCGCTCACGCGTCCTCTGGTCCTCTCGGCGGCCGCGCTCTTCGCCCTCGCGCCGCTCTCCTGCAAGCAAAAGGAGGCGCCCGAGATCCCCGTCGTCGACGACGAAGCCGGCGCGACGCAGCCGGAGGCCGAGGAGAGCGCGCCGGTGGTCGCCGAGGCGGAGCCGCTGCCGAGCGTCCATGTTCGCGCCAGCGTCCGCGAGCTCGACGATGTCTTCGCCTGGGTCAAGCAGAGCACCGGGGCCTGGACCGGCGAGCCCTTCGACATCAGCGCCCAGGCCCAGGGGATGCTCCTCCAGCTCGCCTACGGCCCCGGGATGTGGACGAGCCTCAACTGGAGCGGGTTGATGGCGATCGACTTCCAGGTGCCCTTGACCGAGGAGAGCCTGCCGAGCGACTTCCGCGCCTATGGCACCCTCGCCGCCGCGAATTCGCGGGCGGTGATCGACGCGGTCCCCGAGGGGCGACGTCCCCAACCCCTCGGCAACGGCGTCTGGGAGATGGTCGACGAGAACATCCGCCTTCTCTTCCGTGAGCAGCCGACGGCCCTAGAGTTCGCCTTCGTCGCCGCGGACCTCGACAAGGCGACGAGCCTCAAGAGCGCTGTGACCGGGCCTCGACGCCTCCAGGTCGTCGCCGACGGGATCCCCAAGGGATGGCTCGACGCCCGTGACTTCGTCGACGTGCCGCCGGACGGCCAGGCGATGCGGCAGATCGCGGCGGTCGGCGACGGGCTCAGCGAGGTCCGCTTTGAGCTCGACGCCGGCACCGACCGCGACCTCCAGCTCAGGGTCGGGGCGCTCGCCCCCTTTGAGAAGCTCGGCCTCGATCCCCTCGGTCCGCCGCGGGTCAAGCCGACGGCGCTCGAGGGGCGGATGCCCGGGAATCCGGTCGCGGCCCTGTCGATGCCCTGGGGATCGCCCGCGCTCCTCCACGCGTCGATCGATCGCTCGGTGCCGATGGACCAGATCCCCGAGCCCTTCAACAAGCTCGCTCGCCAGGCGATCGGCGCCAGCCATGAGCTCCTCGACCAGGTCCAAAACGACGTGTCGATGGGGCTCTACGTGACCAAGAGCGGCCGCGTGGCCCTCCTCATCGCCGCTGACGTCAAGGACGAGGCGGCGGGCGGTCAGGCGCTCAAGCAGATAAGCGACGCCGTCGTCCAGGCGCTCGAGAGCTACCGCGAGCTCGCCGGCGGCTCCGCGGAGGTGGCCTTCAAGGTGACGACGAAGGCGGGCGGCGCCCGTCTCGGGCGGGGCAAGGGCGACCTGCTGCGGATCGGCGTGCCGAAGAACATGGCCGGAGAGGCGGATCGGGTCGCCTCCTTCCTGACCAAGAAGAAGGAGGTCGAGATCATCACCGGCGTCAGCGACGGGGTCGCGATGCTGGCCCTGGGCGGCGGTGCGGGCGAGCTTTGGGGCGACGCCAAGGCGGGGGTGCTCGCGAGCGACGGCGGCCTCCTCCAGGCCCGTCGGGCCGCCGACGGCTGCCAGCTCTGCATCACCGTCGATCCTGTCGGCGTCACCCGGATGGTCGCGACGATCGCCCGCGATCGCTCGACCGACGCGAAGGTGAGCAAGGAGTACGCCAAGGTGTTGTCGGAGCTCGGCAAGCTCGGCGAGCTCGGCGATGTCGGCCTCGGGCTCCAGCTCCAGGCCGGACGCGGCGCCTTCGCGATCGGTTTTCCACGGGCGCTCCTGACGCCCGAACCGACGACCGCCAAGAAGGCGCGAGAGCTGATGGACCGGGTCTGGGACGCGTACTTTGACGGCGAGCCGAGCGAGCGCGAGGCCTGGGCCGAGAAGAAGGGCTGAGGGCCCCGTGCTCGCGGCGGTGGTCCTCGCGGCGGGGGCGTCGACCCGGATGGGCCGACCGAAGGCGCTGCTCGAGTGGGGAGGGCAGAGCTTTCTCCGGCGGGTCGTCGGCCTGGCGGAGGGCTGCGGGTGCGCGCCGATCGTCGTCGTCGAGGGGGCGATCGCACTCCCGGGCGCGGAGCTAGGGTCGGCGCGTCGGACCCACAATGAGAGATGGTCGAAGGGACAGCTTAGTAGCCTGCAGGCGGGGCTCTCGGCGTTGTCGGCGTCGGGCTCGGGCTCGGAGGGCTCGGAGGGCACGGAGGGCACGGAGGGCTCGGAGGGCACGGAGGTCTCGGGGGTGATGGTCCTGGCGATCGATCGCCCGCGGGTCCTGCCTGCGACATGTCGAGCCCTGGCGCAGGCCCACGCGCGGGCTCCCAACAGGATCTGGCAGCCGGCGCACGCGGGCCGGCGTGGGCATCCGATCGTCTATCCCCGGGCGCTCTTCTCGGCGCTCCTGGGCCTGCCCTGTGACGAGGGTCCGCGGAGCTGGCTGCGCTCGCCGACGATCGACGCCCTGCGGTCATCCGTCGAGGTCTCAGACCCGGGGATCCTCGAGAACTTCGATCGACCTGGGGATCTCCTGCGGCTGAGCGACGGGTGAGCGACGGGTGAGCGTCGCGGGGGAGAGAGGGCTTGAGCCCTGAGGTTCGAGCGGCGAGGGAGCGGGCCGAGCGGGGCTCCCGAGAGGATGGAGCGGCGAGGGAGCGGGCCGAGCGGGGCTCCCGAGAGGATGGAGCCGCGATGGAGCGGGGCGCGGCGCTCATCCTCGTACAGAGTCGAACGGGCAAATCGACGCCCGGACGCCCGCTTCGGCGCGAGGTGATCGTCGGGGCGAGTCTGAGCGTCGACCCTGTGTGGGGGGTAGAGGCCGCGGCGGCCCAGCAGACGGTCGCGTGCGAGGGGTTCGGCGGAGCGCGGCGCTCGGATGGGTCCGCGCCCCCCCACGCGTCGCCGGAAAGCGTGGCCTGGCGAGGGGTTTGACAGTGGCCACCGCGCCCTCGCACGATGGCAGCATGATTCGAGGTTGTTGGGGTCGAGCTGGTCCTCCGTCGCTCGCGACGGTTCTCCCTGCGATCGCGCTGACGTTCGGCTGCTACACGGGCGCACCCGCCGGTGATGATGCGACGGCGACGGCGACAGATGGCGGCAGCGATTCGGCCGCGACGGAGGGGGGCAGCGACTCCGCGGCGACGGAGGGGGGCAGCGAGAGCGGGACCGACACCGACGATCCCACCGGCGGGATGGAGATGCAGACGTTGCCGGCGACGTCGCGCTTCCCTCGGCTCAGCCATCGTCAGTGGGAGAACACGATCCGCGATCTCTTCTACCTCGGGCAGGGGACCGGCAAGTCCGGGCTCTTCATCGGCGATCCGATCAGCGGCGGCTACGACAACAACAGCGAGAAGCTGGTGGTCTCCGCGACCCTCTGGAGCGACTACCAGCGGGCCTCCGAGGAGATCGCCGAGCAGGTGATCACAGACCCGGAGATGATGGCGCTGATCGTGCCCGCGGTCGAGGGCGACAGCACGGCCAAGGCGACCGCGTTCATCGAGACCTTCGGCGCCAGGGCGTACCGCCGGCCCCTCTCCGCCGACGAGGTGGAGCGACACCTCACGGTCTTCCAGGAGGGGCTGAGCATCGGCGGCGACGATCCCTTCGCCGAGGGGGTGCGGGTGCTCCTCCAGACCTTCCTCCAATCGCCGAACTTCCTCTACCGGGTCGAGCTCAGCGACGTCGTCGAGGGCGACCGGATCCCGCTCGGGAGCTGGGAGCTGGCGAGCAAGCTCTCCTACATGCTCTGGGACACGATGCCCGACCAGGCGCTCTTCGACGCCGCGGCGGCGGACGAGCTCCTGACAGTCGCCGGCGTCGAGGCCCAGGCCAAGCGCATGCTCGCCGATCCGCGGGCGCGGGAGATGGTCGCGGCGTTCCACTACCAGACCCTCGACGTCGAGCACTACACCAAGATCAACAAGGACCCCGGGCTCTTCCCGGAGTTCCAGGACTCGATGCGGGAGATGATGATCGACGAGACGATGATGTTCATCGACGACGTCGTCTTCGCCAGCGGTGGCGGTCTCGCGGAGCTCCTCACCGAGCCCTACTCCTTCGTCAACAAGACCCTCGCCCCGCTCTACGGGCTCGACCCCGCGGGCTTCACCGACGAGCTGGTCGCGACCGACCTCGACCCGACCCAGCGGGCGGGCGTGCTGACCCACAGCGGCTTCCTCGCGGCCAACGCCAGCACCACCGAGAACGACCCGATCCACCGCGGCGTCTTCCTCAACCTGAACGTCCTCTGCACCGGCCTGCCGCCGCCGCCGGACGTGATCCCACCGCCGCCGCCGCCGATGGAGGGCGAGAGCCTCCGCGAGCGGATCGATCGGCACACCGGCAAGGGGACCTGCGGCGAGGCCTGCCACGGCACCCTCATCAACCCCCTCGGCTTCGCCCTCGAGAACTACGACCCGCTCGGCCGCTGGCAGACGATGGACGCCGGCAAGCCGGTCGACGCGACCGGCCAGTTCCTCTTCGCCGACGGGCTGATGGACTTCGACGGCGGGGTCCAGCTCGCCAACCTCATCGCCGAGAGCAAGGACGCCCACCGCTGCTACGTCGCCCACCTGCTCGAGTACGGCTACGCCCGGACGACACAGTCCGCCGACAACCTGGCGATCCTCGCCCTCGCCGATCGCTCCCTCGCCGAAGACCTGCCGATCACCTCGATCATCCTCGAACTCACCAAGAGCGACGCCTTCCGTTTCCGTGCGCCCCCTGAGGGCTGAGTAAGGAGCCATGACCATGTCCTTCAAGCCAAACCAGCGGCCCATGCCTCAGCGTCCTAGGCCCCAAGGTCGAATCCTCCGCCCTGGGCTCGGCCGCCGCGCCTTCTTGACGGGGCTGGGCGGCGCCGTCGTCGGCCTCCCCTTCCTCGAGAGCCTCCTCCCCAAGCACCAGCGGGCGCACGCCGCCGGCGAGCAGCCCCGCTTCGCCGTCTACGTCCGCCAGGCCAACGGCGTCGCCCAGGCCGACAAGGACGAGCCAGAGCGCTTCTGGCCGAGTCAGCTCGGCGCGATCACCCAGGACAGCCTCGCCAACGCCGACAAGGATCGGGCGGTCTCCGAGCTCGCCGAGTTCGCCGACAAGCTGCTGATGGTCCGCGGCACCCGCTTCGCCTTCCCGGGCAACGGCTGCGGCCACTCCGGCGGCGGCAACCAGTGCCTGACGGCGGCCAAGGTCTCCGACGATCCCCAGGGCAACAAGTCGCTGGCGATGGGCGAGTCGGTCGACAACCGGATCGCCAAGGCGCTCAACCCCGAGAACAACTCCGACCCGCTCACGCTCTACTCCGGGCGGATGAGCGGCTACATCAACGAGGTGCTCTCCTACCGCGGACCGAAGGACCTGCGGGCCGCGGATCGCAACCCCTGGAGCGTCTACACCAAGATGGTCGGGATCAACGAGCTCCCCGAGGAGGTCGCGGCGAAGATCAAGGCGCGGCGGATGAGCGTCAACGATCTCGTCCGCGAGCAGATGCAGTCGTTGATGAGTCGCCCCGATCTCTCGACCGGCGACCGCACCCGCCTGGAGATCCACTTTGACGCGATCCGCGATCTCGAGGTCGAGCTCCTCTGCGAGCTCCCCCCCGAGGAGGAGCTGATGGCGATGGAGGCCCAGCAGGGCTACAACGGCGAGGACGCGCTGATCCAGACGATCACGCGGATGCAGATGAACCTGATCGCCCTCGCCTTCGCCTGCGACTACACGCGGGCCGCGACCCTCCAGATCGGCGACGGCAACGACGGTACGCAGTACACGATCGACGGGGTCCAGTTCCCGCGCTACCACCAGATCTCGCACCGGATCTTCTCCGACGGCTCCGAGGGAGATCCGATCCCGGACGCCCAGGGCAAGCATCACGTCATCGACCGCGAGCACGCGAAGATGTTCAAGCACCTGCTGGAGCGGCTCTCGCTCTACAGCACCGAGGGCGGCACGCTCCTCGACGACTCGGTGGCGATCTGGTGCAACGATCTCGGCGCTGGGGTCTCCCACACCTACAAGAACGTGCCCTGGATCTGCGCAGGCTCCTGCGGCGGCTTCCTCAAGACCGGGCAGTACATCGACGCCGGTGACGTCACCCACAACAAGTTCCACAACACGATCCTCTCGGCGGTCGGCCTGACCAACGGCGAGGGCGGTCACGTCGACGACTTCGGCGATCCGGAGCTCGAGCCTGGGGTGATCCCCGAGATGATCGCGGGCTGAGGACGACCCCAGCGCTCGGAGCCGGCGAAGCAGGCCAACCTGCTGATCCAACCTGGGCCGGCCCTGCTCGGCTGGGCCCGGGAGGTGCGGCTGGGCCCGGGAGATGCGGCTGGGCCCGGGAGATGCGGCTCGGCCCGAGAGATGCGGCTCGGCCTGCGAGATGCGGCTGGGCCCGGGAGATGTGGCTGGGCCCGAGAGATGCGGCTCGGCCTGCGAGATGCGGCTCGGCCCGAGAGATGCGACTCGGCCGTTCGCCAGCCTCTCCGCAGAGAACCTCTCCACAGAGAACCTCTCCACAGAGAACCTCTCGAGAAAGAAAGAGGTCTCTCACGGCGGGAATCCAGGTCGGCCGCGTTCCTCTCGGGGGGTCGCTGCGGGTACCCTCTCGGCCATGGATCTCGCATCGATCGCGGCCCTTCACCCGCGCTACGAGGACGACCACGGTCTCCTGATCTTGGAGCTGGATCACGGCAAGGCGAACGAGATGGGGAGCGAGCAGCTCTCGGCCTTCGACGCGCTGTGCGAGCTGCTGGAGCGGGAGCCGGCGATCTCCTGTCTGTGCACAACATCGCGCCGCGTCAGCAGGCGGGGCACGCCGATCTTCATCGCCGGCGCCAACGTCACGGAGCGGGTCGGCTGGGACGATGGTCGGGTCAAGTCGCACGTTATCCGACAGCGGGAGCTGATGCGCCGGCTTCGTCACCTGCCGATCTTCACGACGGTGCTGAGCCACGGCGTGACCCTCGGCTGGGGCGCGGAGTTCGTTCTCACCGCTGACTACGCGCTGGCGACCCCGGCGGCGAGCTTCGCCCTGCCGGAGACCGGCCTCGGGATCCTCCCCGGCGCCCGCGGGACCGCCGAGCTCGCGCAGGCGCTCGGCGTCGCGCAGGCGCTCCGCCTGGGCTGCACGGGCGAGCCCGTGGGCGGCGCGGAGGCGGCCCGGATCGGCCTGGTGCAGGAGCTGGTCGACGATGTTGAGGCCGGGCTCACGCGGGTCCGTGCGCTCGCCAAGCTCTTGCGGCGGCGCTCGCCGACCGCCGTCGCGGCCTTCAAGCGGGCGCTCCTAAACACCCAGGGAAACCCTGAAGAACAGCGTTTGGAGCTGGAGAGGGCGGCCTACGAGCGCTGCGTCGACAGCGGAGAGGCGGCGATCGGTCGCGAGAACTTCTCCGCCATTCGCGCGGGAGAGGTCCCGCCCTGGGGCCCGCGGGTGCTCAAATAGCCGGACGGAACGATGTCTTCGGCTGTGGGTTGACCTGCGACCGACTTTGCCGGCCCGCGGTATTAGCCGCCGATGGGCCGACGAGCTGTGGAATCATGGATGCTCACCCGAAGGACACACCGGTTGTGTTGGCGAGGTCATGAGACTACCCTCAGCCGCCGGGAAGAGGGCATAGCGCCCATAGGACAGCTTTGACACCGACGACGAGCCCGGATCAGGAGAGCGACGAGAAGCTGCCCGAGACGATCGCTGGCCGCTATCGCATCCGTAGGCTCCTCGGACGGGGCGGCTTCGGTGCGGTCTACGAGGCCTACGATCAGCTCGAGGAGCGCCTGGTCGCCCTCAAGGTGATCCGCCACGACATCGAGGTGGGGACCCAGACCGGCGCAGGGACGGGCTCGGCGCCGGTGCGCTCGCAGATCCATCCGTCGTCGAGCTCGCGGCTGATCGACCCCCTGCGAAAGACCACCCTGACGACGCGCACCTTCAGCGACACGAAGGGCGCCGTCGATGACGTCACGGCTCGCTTCAAGGACGAGTTTCGCCTCCTCACGCAGCTCCATCACCCGAACCTCGCGGCGGTCTACGACTTCGGCCGATGTGAGGAGCAGGACTCCTTCTATTTCACCCAGGAGCTGATCCACGGCGACTCCCTGGGGGAATTTCTCCGGGGGCAGCCGCGCGAGACGATCGTCGAGATGATCGTCCAGCTCGCGCGGGCGCTCGACTACATCCACACCCTCGGCTTCGTCCACGAGGACATCAAGCCGAGCAACGTGCTGGTCTGTCCGCCCGAGACGGAGGGCGGCGTTCCGCAGGCGAAGATCATCGACTTCGGCCTGGCGCGGATGCTCCGGCGCCCGACCGGCATGGTCGACGATGAGCTCGAAGAGGTGGAGGTCCACGGCACGCCGGGCTTCTCGGCGCCGGAGAAGATCACCGGCGACGCCACCGACGCTCGCTCCGACATCTACTCCCTCGCCGCGACCCTCTACACGGCGATCCGCGGCCAAAAGCCCTTCCCCTCGCGGGACTTCCGGGAGGCGCTCCGCAACCAGCGGGACTGGCGACCCGAGCTCGCGGGGGCGGTGCTCTCGGCCGGAGGACCGGTGATCGCCGAGCTCATCGGCCGGATGCTCGAGCCCGATCCGAACAAGCGGCCGCAGAGCGCCCGCTCGATCGTCCTCGAGCTCCTCCGGCGGGAGAGCGCGCAGATCCGGAGCCGCCAGGCGAACGCCGAGGACCGGCGAGAGTTCGCCCGCGTCCTCGTCGAGCACCTGCCCTTCGTCGACCGCGCGGGCTACCTCGACATCCTCCTGACCCGCGCCGTCGAGGTCCTCCGCCCGGAGGCGAACGCCGAGCCCGGTCGACTGCCGCGGGCCGGTCGCCTCCTGCGGACCGTCTTCGTCGAGGCCCCGGAGGGGATGGGCAAGCAGCGGTTGATGGCGGAGGTCCGCCGCGAGGTCCAGCTCGGCGACGGGCTCTTCGTCGAGGCCAATTGTTGGGGCGGCGAGGGCAGCGTCGGCCCCTTCGGCCCGATCGTGCTCCAGCTGGCGACCGCGCTCGGCGAGCGCTCGTCGACGCTGCGCCGCTACGCCGACCTGGTCAAGGCGGCCCGCGGTCGGCGACCGGACGAGGCGATCGCCGCTCAGCTCATCGAGTTCCTGATCAGCGCCGCCGGCGAGACCGCCTTTGTCCTCCACCTCTCCGACCTCGCCCGCGCCGGCGAGAGCGTGCGAACGCTCGTCGATCACCTGGTCCGCGCGATCGACCACAACGAGGCGAAGATCCTCCTCTGCGTGACGACCGAGCCGAGCACCCGCCTGCGGACGATGCTCGAGGGGCTCGGGCGCGAACAGCTCGCCGAGGTCTGGAACCTCCGCCCCTTCGCCGACCGCGAGATGTACGCCGTTCTCCAGGGGATCCTCGGCGACGCGCCGCTCTTAGGGGACCTGACGGCGATGCTCGACAAGCTCACCGGCGGCCACCCGCTGAGCTTCCGCGAGACCCTGCGGGTGCTCATCGAGGAGTCGATCCTGGTCCGGGACGCCGACTCGTGGGTGCTCCGCTCGTCGTCGGTGGCGGCCGAGCAGCTCCACAAGAGCCTCGCCCAGCGCTCCGAGGGCCGGCTCGACAGCCTCGGCGTCAGCGCCTGGGAGATCGGCAGCACGCTCTTCCTGATCGAGGCGCCGATCGAGGAGCAGCAGCTCGCGGACCTCTCCGATCTCCGGCGTGAGCGCTTTCGCCGGACCCTCGACCGCCTGGAGAGCGAGGGCCTCGTCGTCCGCAACGCGACGGTCGGCTCGAACCTCGTCACCCTCGCCCACGAGTCGGTCCGCGAGGCGATCCGGATGCGCTACGGCGACGCGCTCAACGAGACCCGGCTCGATCTCGCCGAGCGGATCGACGAGCTCGAGCGCCCCGACGCGAACCTCATCTACCTCCGGGCTCGCCTCCTCGACGACGCCTCCGACGGCCTCGAGTCGGCGGACGCCCTCGAGGCGGCGGCGGACCAGCTCTTCAAGGCGAACCAGCCGCAGCTCGCCTCCCGGGTGCTGCAGCGGGTGATGACACGCCTGCGCCGCTACGGCCGGATCCCGGCGCTGCCCCGGCTCCTGAAGGCCAAGCTCCAGCTCCTCGAGCAGGCGGCCGGCGCCCTCGACGATCCGCAGCGCGAGGCTGCCCACTACCAGGCGGGGATCCTCGTCGCCGAGCTCCTCGGCGATCATCGTGCGCAGTCGCTCTTCTGGCTCGGGCTGGTCGATCGCTTCGCGCTCGACACGACCCGCGACGGCGAGCGAGCCCTCTATCGCCTGGAGCAGGCGGCGCAGGCGGCCAAGCGCGCGCACGACCGGGTGCTCGAGCTGCGGATCGCGATCCGTCGCGCCGAGCTCCACCTGAACTCCGGCGAGATCGAGCAGGCGGTCGAGTCCTCCGCCTTCGCGATGAAGATCATGGACCACGAGGAGGCGAGCGACGGCGAGCTGATGCACATCATCGGCGTCCGTCTGCGCTGCCTCTCCCTCGCGGGACAGATCGAGGAGGCGACCGCCCTCCACGAGCTCGCCAAGCCGATCGCCGCGCGGGTGCCGGTGGTCCACCGTCGCTCGTACCTCTCGGGGATCGCCTTCCTCGCGGTGCTCGGCGGCGAGCCTGAGCGCGCGGTCCCGGAGACCCGGCAGGCGATCGAGGAGCTGCGCAGCGCCAACACCACGCGCCTCCTCATCCCGCCGCTGCACAACCTCGGCGACCTGCTCCTGAGGACCTCTCGCTTCGCCCTCGCGGCCGAGGCCTTCCGCGAGGCGATCCGCCTCGGCGGCCTCCACGGCTACGACTTCCACGTGAACCTAAACCGCGGCTTCCTCGGCTACACCATCGCTCGGATGGGCGAGGTCGAGGAGGGCGCGGCGATGCTCGCCGAGGCCAAGTCCGGGATGCTCCAGATCCAGGGCGAGCACGTCGCCCAGCAGCAGCTCCGCCTCCTCGACGCGGAGCTGGCCCATCTGCGTGGGCAGAGTCCGCGGGCGCGGCGGGAGCTCGAGGAGATGCTCGCGGACTTCGAGTCGGCGAAGGAGTTCAGCCTCGCGAACTGGGCCAAAGAGGCCTTGGCCAGGATCGAGCGCGATCGCGGGACCACCTTCATCGAGGCCCCGAGCGGCCTCGAGGAGTCAGAGGTCGCCCCGGACGAAGAGACCGTGCGGACCAAGCCCGTGCGATAGTCTAGGCGGGCGTAGCCAGCCCCGGTGATCTCCATGTTCGCTCCTCCAGGTACCATGCCCCGGGCTCTGTACAGGCCGCGGGGCGCCACCCCACGCTGGCCGCAACGGGAATGACAAGGGCGAGGGAAAGAGGCGGCCGATGATCGGAACGGTATTGGCCGGCCGATACCGGATCGACGCGCTCCTAGGCGAGGGCGGGATGGGTGCCGTCTACCGCGGCCATCATCTCCACCTCAAGCGGGACTTCGCGGTCAAGGTGCTCCACCAGGACATCACCCGCGACCCGGACATCGCCCGTCGCTTCGAGCGAGAGGCCCAGAGCGCGGCCCGTCTAGAGCACCCCAACTGTATCCAGGTCACCGAGTTCGGCGCGACCGAGGACGGCACCCGCTACATGGTGATGCAGCTCCTCGAGGGGATCGAGCTCCACGACCTGATCCGCGGGCCGATGGAGCCGCTGCGCGCGCTCGACCTCTTCCTCCAGATCCTCGCCGGCCTGGAGCACGCCCACGGTCGCGGCGTCGTCCACCGCGATCTCAAGCCGCAAAACGTCTTCGTCAGCCGCGAGCCCGACGGCTCCGAGGTGCTGAAGCTCGTCGACTTTGGCATCGCCAAGCTGGTCTCCGGCGAGGGCGCGGGCGAGGCGATGACCCGCGCGGGGATGGTCTTCGGCACGCCGCTCTACATGAGCCCAGAGCAGTGCCTCGGCGTCGAGGTCGACGCCCGCTCCGACCTCTACTCCGCCGGGATCCTCCTCTACCTGATGCTCTCGGGGAAGCTGCCCTTCGTCAGCGACGATCCGGTCACGGTGATCCGCATGCAGGTCAGCCAGGACCCGCCACCGCTGCCGCCGAGCGTGCCGGAGGACCTCGGGGCGATCGTCGCTCGCCTCCTCGCCAAGCAGCGAGAGGCCCGCTTCCCCGACGCGAAGACCGTCCGCAAGATGCTGATCGGCTACCGCACGGGGCTGGCCTCGCGCCTCGCCAAGGGCGGCGTGCCGCGGAGCTCGACGCGGAGGATGTCCGCCCTCGCCCCGCGCCCCGAGTTTCACAGCGACCTGCCCGACTCGCTCAAGCCCCGGGAGGGTCGCGGAGGGCTCGGCCGTGTGTGGCCATGGCTCGCCGGCATCGGGCTCCTCGGGCTCCTCGGCGTGGCGATCGTCATCGTCGTCGATCCAGGCCAGCGCAGCGGCCCGAGCGAGGCGGATGAGGCGGACGAGCTCTCGGGGTCGGGCGGCGAGGATGTCGGGGAGATCGCGGGTGGGGACGAGGTGGCGGCGCCGAACGTCGCGATCACAGGCCCGGCAGAGGAGCAGATCGCGGCGATCGACGCCGCCTTCCGCAACAACGACTACGACCAGGGGGCGCTCCTCCTCGGCCCTCTCCGCGAGAGTTTTCCAGAGAACCCGGGGCTGCTCTGGCGGGAGGGGTGGCTGCTCAATTGGCGGGACCAGGATCGGGTCCACGCCCTCGAGCGCTATCGTGAGGCGGCCGCTGGCGATCCTTCGCTCCACGAGAACAGGGCGTTCGTCAGCGAGCTCGTCGATGTCCTCCGCTACCCGGAGGTGCGGGCGCAGGCGGTCGACGTCGCGATCGAGCTCGGACCTGGGGCCCACGAGCTCCTCCTCTCCTTCATCAACGACGCCGACTCTCGCCTCGGCTTCAACGATCGCCACCGGATCCTCAAGGCGCTCGCCGGCGAGGAGGCGGTCGTCGCCCAGATCGACACCGAGCTCAACCTCCGCCACGACATCGAGCAGCACCTCGAGGCGCCGCGCCCCTGCGTCGCGCTGATGGAGGCGCTGGAGGCGATCATCGCCGCGCCGGATCCGAGCTTCGCCGAGCCGGTCAACACCCTGGTGATCCCGAACCCGCCGGCCGAGGCCTCGGCGGAGGAGAAGAGCGCCTGCGCCGAGCTGCCCGCTCGGCTCGCCGCCTCCCGCAAGCTCCTCGCGCCAAAGAAAAAGAAGAAGCGGAGGAAGAAGAAGACGACGACCAAGAAGAAGCGGTGAGCGGGACGGAGCCCGTCGCGGCCGTCGTCGTCGCCGTCGTCGTCGCCCTCGGCGGCGGCCCTGCGCTACTCTCGGCGGGTGTCAGCTCTCGAGCCGGGGTCCCCATCGTCGCCGAGCGTCAGGCCGCTGCTCCTGGCCTCCACCTCTCGTTATCGTCGCGAGCTCCTCGCCCGCCTCGGCCTTCCCTTTGCGATCGCCGCCCCGGAATTTGACGAGCGCGCCGAGGATTCCAGGTTCGCGACGATGAGCCCGGAGAGCTTCGCGCTCCACCTCGCCCGCGGCAAGGCAGCCTCCCTCGCGGCGGCGCATCGCGAGGCTTGGATCCTCGCCGCGGATCAGATCGGCGTGCTCGGCGGCGACGGCGATGATGACGGCAGGGCGCAGCTCCTCCACAAGCCCGTCACCGAGGAGGCCGCCACCGCCCAGCTCATGCGCCTCGCCGGTCGCAGCCATCGCCTGATCTCCGGCGTCGTCCTCACCTGTCCCAGCACCGGGGAGAGCCACGAGCTCGTCGATCACCAGCGGCTGCGGATGCGGGCCTTCGCCGAGGACGAGGCGCGGGCCTATGTCCGCGAGCACCGTCCGCTCGACTGCGTCGGCTCGTATCGGATCGAGGACGCGGGGATCAAGCTCTTCGCCGCGATCGAGAGCGTCGACTTCACCGGGATCATCGGCCTGCCGCTGATCGCCGTGTCGGCGCTCCTCCGTCGGGTCGGGCTCCTCCCGCCCGGAGAGTAGGAGCCGAGGAGGCGGCCGTCGCAGAGCTGGGCGAGAGGCACCGACGCCCTTGCTTCGCGGGTCGGTGAGTCCCCGCAAACGGGCGCAGCGGTGCCGCGCCGCGACCTACGAGGGGAGCTCGCCCTGACCCTCGCGGAGGATCTCCATCTCGTCGTCGGTCATCCTCAGGACGGTCGAGGGATCGGGCCACAGCGGTCCGGCGTTGATCACCACCGCGACGTCGCGGGAGTAGCGGTGCTCGAGAACGTCGGGCTCCTCGAGCTCAAAGTCCTCCTCGGCGCTGGTCACCGAGCCGGTCAGCAGCGGCTCGCCCAGGAGGTCGACGAGCATCTGGCAGACCGGGTGAGCCGGGACCCGGATCCCGACCTCGTGGTTGCGGTTGTGCATCGTCCGCGGCGTGTCGGAGGTCGCCCGCAGGACCAGGGTGTAGGGCCCCGGCAGCATCCGCCGCATCATCCGGTAGAGCGAGGTGCCCATGTGGGCGTAGCGGGCGATGTGGGCGATGTCGTTGACCATCATCGTCAACGGCTTGGGGTGCTTGGCGTCGATGCCCTTGAGCTTGCGCAGGCGGGTGATCCCCTTCGGGCTCGAGAGGGCGCAACCGAAGGCGTACCCGGTGTCCGTCGGGTAGATCACGACCTGATCGCGGCGCAGCGCCTGCAGCACCGGATCGAGCTTGCGCGGCGCGGGGCGCTCGGCGTCGATGTGGACAATCATGGTCTGCTCTCCCGTGGAGGGGCGTGGAGGGGCGTGGAGGGGCGTGGCGCCGCTCAGCGCCCGTGCAGCGACGTCCCGGTCGAGCGCAGATCAGCGCAGGCCTGGCGGACCCGGGCCTGCATCCCGGCCTCGGCGAGCTTGAGGTAGGAGCGCGGGTCGTAGACCTTCTTCGAGCCGACCTCGCCGTCGATCCGGAGCACGCCGTCGTAGTTCTTCAGCATGTGATCGACGATCGGCCGGGTGAAGGCGTACTGGGTGTCGGTGTCGACGTTCATCTTGACGACGCCGTACTCGAGGGTCTCGTGGATCTCGTCGAGGGCCGAGCCGGAGCCGCCGTGGAAGACGAGGTCAAAGCGGGCGTCGTCGCCGAAGACCTCGGCGACCGCGGCCTGACCGTCGCGGAGGATCGACGGCCGAAGCTTGACGTTGCCCGGCTTGTAGACCCCGTGGACGTTGCCGAAGGTCGCGGCGAACATGTAGCGCCCGCCCTTGATCTCGCGCAGGGCGCGGGCGACCGCGACCATGTCCTCGGGGGTGGTGTAGAGCTTGTCCGCCGGCAGATCCTCGTTGTTGACGCCGTCCTCTTCGCCGCCGACGACGCCAGCCTCGACCTCGAGGATGATGTCGTTCTCGGCGCAGAGCGCCAGCAGCTCGCGGGAGATCCTGAGGTTCTCCGCCAGGGGCAGCTCGGAGCCGTCGAACATGTGCGAGGAGAAGAGGTTCGGCAGGCCGGCGGCGCGGCGGCGGGCGGTCTCGGCGATCAGCGGCCGGAGGAAGGGGTCGACCTTCTTCGCGTTGCAGTGATCGGTGTGGAGGGCGACGTAGACCGGGTAGCGATCGGCGATCCGATGGACGTACTCCGCGAGGCAGATCGCGCCCAGGGCCCCGTCCTTGAGCGCCATCCCGGAGGCGAACTCGCCACCGCCGGTGCTGACCTGGATGATCCCGTCGGAGCCGGCCTCGGCGAAGGCGGCGATCGTCGCCGAGATCGTCGACGGCGAGGTGATGTTGATCGCCGGGTAGGCGAACTTGTTCGCCTTGGCGTTGTCGAGCATCCGGCAATAGGTGGCGAAGTCAGCGACGGGCATCGTGGTCTCCTCTTTCTAGCGTCTTGTCTACGAAGGGGCTTGGCGGCCATCTACCACGGGGAGCGGCTCCCGTCACCCGTCGGCGGCAGCGCGTACGCGCACCGGTGCGCGCCGTGAGGGCCCCCGCGGGGGACGGTCACGAGGTGTGGCGCGCTCTTCACCGGCGGCTCACTAGCGGCGGCTCACTAGCGGCGGCTCACTAGCGGCGGCTCACTAGCGGCGGCTCTTCATCGGGCTCACCGACGAGTGTCGAGGGGGCCAGCGCTGGACAGCTCGTCAGGCGATCGCCGAGCCGGAGGTCGCCGAGCCCTCGCTCCCAGGTCGGGCGAGGGAGCTGCTCGCAGCAGTCGGCGGCAGCGGCTAGGATCGCCGCTTGCGCCGCCAATTCCGCACCGCGGAGACGATCCAGGCCCAGCCGAGGATCGCGAGGATCAGCGCGTAGGGGTCGTAGGGGGTCCGCAGGCGGACGTCGCCGAAGAAGATCCCGGCGATGATGATCGAGCCCAGGATCTGGAGGCCGATGATCGCCAGCTCCGGCCGCTCGCGGATCCTGCGGATCGCGATCCCCATGCCCACGAGCGAGGGCAGGAGGACGAAGACCATGAAGAAGTAGCGGTAGGTGTCGGAGATCGGCAGGACCCAGCGGGAGCTCGGCTCCTGGTCTGGCCATTGGCGGGCGAAGAACCACTGGAGGGAGATGTTACCGATGGTGTAGCGGAGCTGGCCGATGAAGCCGGTCCGACGAAAGCACTCCTTGCGGAGCTCGCGGTGGATCTCCGGGTCACCGATGTAGCCGACGAAGCGGATCGACTCGTGGCCCATCGCCGGGTTTAAGTGGGCGATGTGCCGCGGATCCAGGCGGCCGAGCGCGCGCAGGCCGGGGACGCTGACCCGCCGACCGTTGCGGGTGTTGCGGGCGCGGACGCTCGCGTCGAGCTGGCGCTGGGTCTTGAACGCCTGGGTGACGATGTTGTGGCAGCGGCCGGCGGTGAGGTTCATGTTCGCCGACTCGGCGACGCCGCCGCTGTAGCCGGTGTGCTTGGCAAAGCGCCAATTCGAGAAGTAGAGGGCGCCCAGGAGGGGGATCGCGATCGCGACGATGTGCGACCACCGGACCCAGGGCAGGCGGCGGACGTTGATGATCCAGGTGAGCAGGACGAAGACGAACCAGATCGCCGACTGCGGCCGGAGCATGAAGCAGACCGCGGAGATGAGCCCCGCAGGCAGCGCTCGTTTGCCCTCTTGGATCACCCGCACGAGCCAGTACGTCGAGAGGAGCTGGCACAGGAGGAAGGGCGCCTCGGAGAGGAAGAACCCGGTGTTGGCGATGTTCGGGTACCAGAGCAGGGCGACGACCCCGACCGTCGTCGCCATCCACGCCTTCGGCAGGACCCGGCAGGCGAGCACATAGCTCATCGGCACCGCGGCCGCGCCGAAGAGCGCGTACCAGATCGCGACCGGGGTGTAGGGCGGCTCGTTGCCGAAGACCTTGAAGATCGCCGCGATCAGATAGTGGGTGCCGAAGGACTGCCAGGCGAGGTGGCGCTGGCCCCAGACAAAGCCCTCCTCGACCAGGGTGTTGGCCCGGAGGATGTACTGGCCCATGTCGCTGAAGACATAGGAGCCCGGCGGGTGGAGCCAGAGGGCCCAGGCGAGGCGGGTGACGAGGGCGAGGACCGTCAGGATCAGCAACACCCGAGCGCTCGGGCGGATCCATGAGGGCTGCGCCGGCTCGCCCGGGGACGGCGGAGCTGGAGGAGCGGTGTTGCGGGACGCCGCGGTCGCGGCGGACGCGTCAGGGGAGGGCGCGGCGCTCAAGGTCGCGTGAGGGTAGCGGCCTCGGCCGGGCTGGGAAAGCTATCTGCGCGGAGCCCTGGGCAGCCCGGGAGCTCGCCGGCGACGCACTGGCGCAGCCATGGGACCAGCACGCGTGAGTTTCGTTCGTCGTCGTCGTCGTCGTCGTCGTCGTCGTCGTCAGGGGGCCACTGCCCGTCGATCGCCTCGTGGAGCGCCGGATCTGCGCGGGCGGAGCTGCGCTGGAGAATGGCGAGAAAGGTCGCCGCCCGGGCCGGGCTCGTGATCTCCGCGTAGAGGTCGACGAGCGCGGGTCGCGTGCCCGCCTCCAGGAGGTCATGGACCAGCTCGTGGAAGGTCCCATCGTCGACGCTGGCGGCGTCGGACGTCAGCTGCTCCGCGGCGATCAGCCGCCAGGCGCGGGACAGCTCTTCGCCGAGCTCGGGCTTGCCGGCCCTGCGTGCGGATTCACGCAGCGTCCGGATCCCGAGGCCAAAGGCGTCGTCAAAGCTGAGGGTCAGGGCGCGCAGCAGCGGCCCGCGTAGGTCAGGGTGGGCGCCGATGGCGAGCACCGCCTCGGGCGTCCAGGTCGACCACAGGTTGGAGTAGAGGCTGACGAGGTTGCCGGCGAGCCGCAGGCTCGGAGCGCTCACCGTGGCGGCGGGCTGAGAGACGATCCGTCGGACCAGCTCGACCCGCTCGTGGAGCTCGACGGTCCAGGGGCGGCCGAGGAGATCGACGGCGCGCTCCAGGGCGTCGCCGCCGACCGGCTCACCCGCGAGGTGTCGGTCGAGGACCTGGCGAGCGGCGATCATCGTCCCCGGGTCGAAGGCCTTGAGATGGGTGTAGACCCGCTTTTGGGCCTCCACGTCGAACTCTCCGAGATCGCCGAGCGCATCCGCCAGGAGCTCCGTGCGGACGGCCTTCGCAAGGTAGCGGGCCTCCAGGCGCGTAAGCTTGGGCTTCCCCTCACGGGGGGCCACGATCCGCTCGGGTGCGTCGCGGACACGGTTGAGGGCGTCGAGATCGCCGAGGCGGGCGAGCCAGTCGGTCGCGGGGCTCGCCGCTGGGGCGCTCCGCATCGCCAGGCGGAGGAGCTCGGCCCGCAGGGGGCTCGGCTTCGCTGGATCGAGGCGGCGGCGGAGGTAGAGCTCCCAGGGGCCCGGCTGCCACGAGCTCGGCGACCACTCGTCATCGGGGGGCGCGTGCAGCCACGGCTCCAGGTGGCGCGAGAACACCGGCGCAACGACCCGCGCGCCGAGGGCTTCGCCAGGGAATTCACACTCTTCGGGTCGCGCGAGGCGTACCCCGTGGGGTAGGTCGCCCGCCGACTGTCGGATCAGCGCGGCGTTGAAGCGCGGCTCCGCCAGGAGGGCAGGCTCGCGCTTGCCGAGCCGCGCGAGGCGGCGGCTGATCGCGGGGGCGGGGAGGTGAGCGTGGGGATCGTCGCCAGCGAGCGAGTAGGTCGCCGCGATCCGGAGTCCGAGCCTGCGCAGCGTGGGCGACGAGCGACGACCCTCGATCACCTCCAGCACGGCCGCGGGATCGGGCGAGGCGGCGTAGTTCGCGGTGAGGGTGCTCTCCACCTCCGCCCTCGCCCGCTCGACACAGTCGACGCAGTACTCCGAGGAGGCGGCGATCCACCGCCAGATGGGCTCGATCAAGGGGAGGAGCGCGAGGGCCTCGGCGACCGGTTCGACCGCGAACCAGCGCGGCAAGAGGCTCAGGGTCTGGTGGACAAAGCTGTGATCGTCGAAGCGCTCGTCGGGGTCGTGGCGGTCGCGGGCGACCTCGACCAGGAGCCGAGCAAAGCCCGGCTTGGGGACCAGCGCGCTGAGCAGGCGCATCGGCTGCCACCGCTCGCTCTTCGCGACGTCCTCGAGGAAGGGGCGGGGCTCCAAGCTCGCGTCCCGGAGGAGCTCCGTGAGGAGGAGGAGATCGTCTCGCACCTGCCTCGGCTGGGCGTCTGCCTCGAGGTTCGAGCGGAGCCAGCGGACCGCGTGCTCGCGCAGCGCGCTGTCGTAGTAGACGTCGCTCAGGGCGCTGGAGATCCGGCCGGCGTCGCGCTCAGCGATCGCCTGAAAGAGCCTCGCCTCGCGCTGGAGCGTCTCGCTCGCGGTCTTCGGCGCCGGCAGGCCGAGGGCGAGGCAATAGGCCTTCACATCGGGGAGGGAGCCGCTCGGCCGGACGAAGGGCTCGACGCCGTCGTCGTACCAAAAACCCTCGTGGAGCTGGGCGGGCTCGCCTCGGCTGCCGAGGGGGACGCCTGCGCTCTCGGCCAGCTCCCCGCAGAACTCGGCGAAGGCCCCCTCGATCTCGCGGACGCGGGCCCGGTCGGCGATGTAGAGGTTGTAGCCGATGAGCTCGTCGTGCTCGGAGATCGCGACCAGCTTGCGGGCGATGATCCGCTTGCGACGGTCGCGGAGGTAGAGCACCTGCTTGTTGGCGTCGACGGCGTTGATCACCGTCGAGGCGGCGTTGAAGCCCCCGGTGATCGACAGGCAGGTGTCAAAGGGCACGCCCATCCGCAGGACCTCGACCGGGTCGCGCTCGACCGCCAAGGTGAAGCGCGCCCCGCCGAGGAGCAAGCTGCGGTGTCGCGGCGCGAGCCAGGCGTCGACGTCGATCTGGCGCCCACGCGCGGCCGTGAGCCAGGCTTGGTTCTCGGCCGTCATCCGCCGCACATCGGCTCCGGCCGCGGCGCCGCGGAGGACCACCCGCAGGAGGCTGTGGTTGCGCTGGGTCTGGAGGTAGAAGCGGATCGCGTCGCGCCAGGCGGGGGTCAGAGCGTCGAAGCTCAGGTCCCAGACATCCTTGACGATCCTGCGGAAGACGCCGTCGACCTGGACCTCGTAGGCCTCACCGTGGAGCACCTCGATCTCGGCCGCGAGGCGGCGGCGGGTCCGGGACGGATCGGCGGCGGCGACCGCTGAGCCCTCGAGGCGACGGAGCCTCGTCTCCTGGTCCGGGGTGAGGGACCCTAGACTGCTCAGGTGGGCCCGCTCGCGCAGCAGCGCGGCGTCGCGCTCAAAGTCGGCGCGGAGCCGACGCGAGAGGGCGATGGGTCGGTCGGCGAGTCGGCTGAGGTGGACGAATCGATCGACCTGGGCCTCGACGGCGGCGGCCTGCGTC
This sequence comes from Polyangia bacterium, assembly GCA_030424595.1. Taxonomy (GTDB): domain Bacteria; phylum Myxococcota_A; class Polyangia; order Nannocystales; family Nannocystaceae; genus JADJRG01. The sequence continues at coordinate 123,919 of JAUHWG010000024.1, read as the reverse complement.
GGATCGAGATGGCCGCAGAGCCAGGTCGTAAACTCGGGGAAGGTCGCCCTGCCTGCGCCCGGCGAGGTCGCGGCGAGCTCGCTCAGGACCGCGTCTGCCTCGGCGGGTCTCCGCTCGAAGAGGGCGAGCGTCGCGTCGAGGCGGGCGACGGCGGTGCTCGCCCCCGCGGCCCCGGCCTCGCGGTGGTGGGCCATCAGGCAGAGGGCGAGGACGCCGAGGTCGCGGCGACGGCCGGAGCCTCGCGCGGGCGCGGCGAGACGCTCGAGGTGGGCGGCGGAGAAGGGGACGTCGAGGCCCATCGCCGCGTAGTGGGGGGCGAGGGTCAAAAACCACGCTGCGTAGCTGGTCGCCGCCGCGGGCGAGCGCAGCTTGGCGAACTCCGCGAGGGCGTCGGCGGCGACGATCGCCTCGACCGCGGCGATCGGCACCCCGCCCGCGACCATCGCCGCGGTGCTCCGCTCGTAGCGGTCGAGGTCCAGGCGGCGGAGCCGGAGCACCTCATCGATCGTCAGGTCGAGCCCCTTGTAGGCGCTCGACGCCGCGGCGTAGTCCCGCAGCGCCCGTCGGATCGCGGTCGGGGTCAGGGGCTCCGGGGGACTCCCGCGTCGCGCCAGCGGTGAGAACGTGAGGCCGTAGAGCGCGAAGAAGCGGCGAGCCAGGTCCATCATCGCCGCGCCGCCGCTCGGCTCGATCGCGGCGATGAGCCGCTCGCCGATCTCCTCAGCGGCGCTGGCGAGGCTCGGCTGGTGATCGCCGGCTCGCATCGTCCGCTCGCTCGGAGGCGGGAGCTCCAGGAGACGGCCGACGATGTGCTCTAGGAGGCGACGACGGCGTCGACCGGGCACCTTGGCGACCTCGCGACACTCGCGGAGCGCGGCGGCGACGACGACAGCTCCTCTTCCGTCGCCTGCGACCGATGTCGACGGGCTCCCTTTGCGAGCCGCCCGGGCACGGTTGGGGCCCGGGTCCGCGTTGGGGTCTTGTCGCAGCCCGCTCATGAGGGCCGCGAGGCGTCGCCTCGCGAGGCGGCGGCGGTTGTGGCTGTCGTCGCGCAGGCGGGCGCAGGCGCTGTCGATCGCGGCCATGGCCGCCTCGCCTCGGAGCGCGCCGATGAGGGTGCGAACCCGGAGAAAGACCGAGCGCTCGTCGAGGCCGGAGTCGATCTCGGAGCCGAGCTCGGAGCCGATCTCGGAGCCGGACCCATCGGCATCGCGGCCGAGCTGGCGAAGCTCCGCGGTGAGGCTCCCCAGGCGCTCGCGCTTGGCCGTAAACCACGCCTCGTCGATCTCGCCGAAGCGGCGGAAGAGGCGGGGCGCCTCGCGGAGGGTCGCCGCGAGCCGTTGTTGTTTGCTGAGGGCCCGGAGGTCGCGCTGCATCGTCGCGAGGATCGAGGGGCGGAGGACAAGCGGCGGTGTGACCAGCTCGACGGTCGCGGCGAGGGTCGCCGCCGAGGGCCAGCCGCGGGCGCAGGCCTCGTAGAGCCCCTGGGGGTCGAGCAGCTTCGGCGCGCGCAGGGACGGGCCGTCGTCGGAGTCCGCCCCGCCCACGCCGTCGACCTCGGTGAAGACGATGTCGACGATCGCCACGCCCTCGGCGCAGCGGAGCTGCCGGCCGCGGAGACGGTCCAAGAGCACCAAGCGACGGCGGAGCTCCTCGAGCAGTGGCTGCGGCTTTGACTTCGCCATGGCAGGGTCTGCGCTCTCGCGACGATACCAGGGCGGATTGCCTGGCCCCGGAGGAGGGCGGTACAAAGTCGGCGATGTCATCGTCCCTGCCGTCGCAGCGCCCCTCTGTCTACGCCGATCGCCGCCGTCGTCTCAGCGAGCGGCTCGGGGGCGCGCCGGTGCTCGTGGTCGCGGGTCGCTCGCGGCCGCGGAACTACGCCGCCAACACCTATCGCTTTCGGGCTGATTCGCACTTCCTCTACCTCGTCGGCGCTCACCTAGCGGACGCTGCGCTGCTCGGCCGCGGCGGGCGCTGGGAGCTCTTTATGACCCCGAAGGCCGACGACGACGCGCTCTGGCACGGCGAGACCCCGAGCGACGCGGAGCTTCAGGCGGCCCTCGGCGTCGACGCGATCCGTCCCCTGCACGAGCTCGCGGCGACGATCGAGGAGCTCGGCGGCGGCGCTGCGATCGGGACGCTCCCGGCGATCGGTTTTTCGACCCGCGTCCGCCAGGCGGCGCTGCTCAGCCGTCCCTGGGGCCTGCATGATCCGGCGGACGCTGGCCCGGCGCCGCTAGGCGAGGCCGACGCGGCGCTCGCCGAGGCGATGATCCAGCTCCGGATGGTCCACGACGCTGGCGCCCTGGAGCTCCTCCGCACCGCCGCCACGGGCACCTACGACGCTCACCTCGCCGGGATGGCCGCGACCCGCCCGGGGATCACCGAGCAGCAGGTGCTCGCGGCGATCGACGGGGCGATGGCGCTGCGCGGGATGGAGCCCGCCTACAACTCGATCGTCAGCGTCCACGGCGAGGTGCTCCACAACACCACCTACTTTAATACCCTCGCCGAGGGAGATCTCCTCCTCTGCGACGCGGGGGCGGAGCATCAGGGCTGGGCCTCCGACGTGACCCGGACGTGGCCTGTCTCCGGGCGCTTCAGCGCGACCCAGCGAGATCTCTACGACATCGTTCTCGCCGCCCAAGAGGCTGCGATCGCCGCGCTTCGCCCGGGCGTGCGCTACCGCGAGCTCCACCTCCTCTCCTGCCGAATCCTGGCCCAGGGCCTCGTCGACGTCGGGATCCTCCGCGGTGATCCAGACAGCTTGGTCGAGCGCGGGGCTCACGCTCTCTTCTTCCCTCACGGCCTCGGACACCTCCTGGGCCTCGACGTGCACGACATGGAGGATCTCGGCGACCGGGCCGGATACGCCCCGGGGCGGGCCAGGAGCGAGCAATTTGGCCTCTGCTACCTCCGCCTCGATCGGGATCTCCAGGCGGGGATGGTGGTGACGATCGAGCCTGGTCTCTACCTGGTCCCGGGGATCCTCGCCGACGAGCGGCTCTGCGGACCCTTTGATCGGGACAAGACCCTCAACCGTGAGCGCCTCGCCGCGTTCGCTGACGTCCGCGGGATCCGGATCGAGGACGACGTCCTGTGCACAGAGGGCGATCCGGAGGTCCTCACCGCGGCGATCCCCAAGGATTCGCGCGCTGTCGAGGCCGCGGTCGCCTCCACCTCCTGAGCGCCTCGCTGAGCGTCTCGCTGAGCGCCTCGCTGAGCGGGCAGGCCCGCGACCAGCGGCAGTCCGGCGCCCCGCGTCGCAGGGGCGGATCTCCTCGGCGACGAAGCACCGCTGTACCGGGCGCTGGCCCGCGCTTTGGCGGGCCCTGAGGGAGACCGAGGGCCGGGCTTCGCCAGCCCGGGCGGTCTTCGGGCGGTCTTCGGGCGGTCTTCGGGCGGTCTTCGGGTCTTCGGGCGGCCGCCCCCGCGAGGTCATCAGCGCTCGGTCGTCATCGCCCTCGGGCCAGTGCGCTTTTGTCCCCGGGCCGGTTGTGGTGCCCCCGCGGAGCGACACTTCCTTGCGCAGCCGCGTAGCATGCGCGATATGCTCATGATACGCTGCCGCGAGCGACCCAGGGTGGCCCCTACGGGCTACTTGCGCTCCGATAAGCCTACGGAGTTGGACGACGATGAGACCCAGCAACCGCGTTTTGACAATTGGCATCCTCCTCTTCGCCGTCAGCGGCTGTCAGCGCGACGAGCTCGCGCCCTACGCCTTCCCGCGGCCCGTGGAGGTCGAGTGTCAGTCGCCCCCGGCGGCCTACCTCAACACCATGTTCAGCTGGACGCCCTCCCACGAGTTTGGCGTCGATCCGCTGATGTGGTCCGCGGTGAACCTCCCGCCCGGTCTGACGATCGACGAGGCGACCGGTGAGATCAGCGGCATCCCGACCGAGGAGGGCTCCTTCGAGATCGAGATCACCGTCCGTGACTCGGCGGAGCCGTCGGCCCAGGTCAGCATCATCTCCTGCGGTTCGATCGACGTGCTCCCCGGCGGGGTGATCTGCGGCGATCCGGGCCTCCCGGACGCGATCACCGGCGAGCCCTACACGCACACCCTGACGATGGCGCCTGGCGTCGGCGTCGGCCCCTTCACCTGGGAGATCATGGGCACTCTGCCGATGGGCCTCACCCTCGACGCGAACACGGGCGTCATCTCCGGTACGCCGACCGAGGAGGGAGCCTTCCCGATCAGCGTCACGGCGATCGACTCCGAGGGCACCCGCTTCCCGCAGGACTGCGGCGAGCTCTCGGTCTTCCCCCGCCTCGAGGTCGACGGCGACCAGCTGCTCGAGGTCTACCCCGACGGCTGCGTCGGACCGGGCGTGACCCTCGACGATCTCGTCAGCAACGGGGTGCTCGTCGGCGGGACCACCGAGCCTATCGGCTGCACCTATCAGGGCGGCCTCGGCAACGGCAACTTCCCGGCCGGCGTCACGATCGACGCGGACAACTGTTCGATCCAGGGGACCGTCGCGCCGAGCGAGAACTTCGGCATGCACGCCTGGATCACGACCTTCACGCAGGGGGCGGTCAAGGCGTTCGTCCCCTACTGCGCCCCGCAGGCGGTCCAGAGCGCCAACGCCTACGATGTCGCCCAGAGCTTCATGGGCGGCGACCAGACCCTCAAGGTCGGGACCACCCAGCAGACCGGAAACTCCGCGACCTACGGTGCGGGCGGGGATCCCCGCGTCGACGTCGGCCAGGTCTGCAACGCGCCCGCGTGCTTCTACAAGTTCTACTTCGCCTACAACACCCTCTCGGCGATGGCCTCGGTCAGCGCCAACCCGAACGGCAAGCTCGGCATGGGGATGGCCTTCGACGGCTTCTTCCACAGCTTCTCGTTCACCGATCCAGGCGTCAGCAACAGCATCACCGACCGCCACTGGGTCGCCAACTTTGACTTCGTCTACTGCATCTCCGACACCGAGTCGGACTGCGACACGAAGGACAAGGCGATCGCGAACGGCGGCGGCAGCAACTACACCATCGGCGTCGTCGTTCGCCCCTAAGTCGGTCCTCCGCGCTGGCCCGGCCCTCGCACCTCGTCCCTCACCACCCCTCGCTGGCCTAGGCCAGCCCGAGTCCCCTTGAGCACAGCAGGCGGAGGTTCAAAATCGTCCACGCTCCGCGACCGTCGGGTCGCGCGGGTGATCGATCGCGAGATCGCGCCGATCTGGCATGACCGTTTTGCCAGGTTGATCCTGCGAAACCTGCCGCTGAAGTCGGGTCAGTTCGCGCTCGACATTCACAGCGGTCCGGGACGCCTGAGCACCGAGGTGCTCCAGCGCCTCGACCCGTCCTCGAGGGTCCTGGCGATCGAGCCAGACGACACCCTGATCGAGCTGGCGAAGAGCCGGGTCCGCTCCGAGTGGCGCAACCGGGTCTACTTTAAGGGGGGGGACTTCTCGGACGTCCTCCAGATGGCCGCGGCGAGCTACGACCTCGTCATGGGCAACCTGGTCCTCGGCGAGGGGACAGAGCTCGCGCCTGCCGTCGGCGAGCTGCTGCGCATCACCAAGCCTGGGGGACATGTCCTCGCGACCCTGCCGCTCCAGGGGACCTGGCAGGAGGTCGAGGACATCTTCGCCGAGGTGCTCCGCGACGCCGGCCTCAAGCACGCGGTGCGCCGGCTCGAGCGCCTACGATCGCTGCGTCCGCCGGCCTCGCTCCTGGGCGATCTCCTGAAGGAGATGAACTGCCCGGAGGACAACTACGTCATCGAGAGCGAGCAGCTCCAGATGATCTTCCCGAGCGGTCGGGAGTTCCTCTTCGCGCCGGTGATCGAGCACGGTCCGCTGCGCCTGTGGAAGGCGATCATCGGCGACGAGGGCTCGCCGCAGGAGCTCTTCTGGCGGCTGAAAGAGGCGATCGACGTCTACTACAGCGGCCAGGTGCTGGCGGTGACGGTCGTCGCGGGGCTGATCCACGTCCAGATCCCCGATCCGCATGACACCGAGCCTTCGCTCGCGGCCCAGTACTGGAGCCGCTACCCGGAGCTCGACAGGCTCTGGGGCGGCCTCGCCCAGAGCTTGACCGGAGGACAGCAGCCGGCCTTCGCCTTCTCGGACGAGGACGTCGACGAGTTTGACCTCGATCTCGACATCGACATCGACGACGCCTTCGGCGACGAGGACGAGCCAGAGCTCGCGTCAGAGCCGGAGCCGGAGCCGGAGCCGGAGCTTGTCCCGGAGCCGGAGCCCGCGCTGCGGGTCGAGCCGCACGGCTACTCCGAGGACGACTTTGACGACGGACCGACGGCGGTCGACGGGCCCGCCTCGGCCTATGAATCCCCGGCGCCCTCCTACGACCACTACGCCGGTGCGCCCGGCTACGAGGAGCCAGACTACGCGGGGCCCAGGTATTCGGAGCCCGAGCGCACCGAGCTGGAGCAGGCCGAAAGCTCGCCTGCGGCCGTCGAAGAGCCGGTCGTCGACAGCTTCGAGGACTATGAGGAGTCGTCCTTCGCAGGGTTGGCCGAGGATGACGAGGAGTACGACGCCGGCAGCTCGATCGCCGCTGCGATCGAGGACGAGCTCTCCGGCGGTCTCCTGGATCCCAGAGAGGCGGCGACGGACACTCCGCAGGAGGCGGCCTTCGACGCAGCGCTGACAGAGCCCGCCCCGGAGGCCGACGCGGGCCAGGCTGTCGCCGATGGACCCGCGGAGCTCGCTCAACCAGGGCCCGAGATCGACGAGGTCGCGCAGGCCGAGGACGACGGTGTCGCGGCGGAGGAGAGCGCCGACGAGGCCGCCGCTGTCGCGGAGAACGCCGCGCCCGAAGAGGAAGAGGAAGAGGCGGCTGCGGAGGAGGACGCTGCGCCCTCGGACGAGGGCTCCGCCGAGGAGAACCTGGCGGAAGAAGCAGGTGATGATCTCACGCAGGAGGACGCCGCTGACGCCGCTGACGAGGCGAGCGAGGGCGTAGGCGAGGTTGAGGGCTCGACCCTGGCGAGCCCCGCAGAGGCTGGAGCAGGGGCCGCTGGCGACGACGAGGACACCTCGGAGGACGAGGCTGCTGCGGCGCCGGCCGGAGTCGACGACGTTGACGCGGACGCGGACGGGGAAGAGGACGCTGAGACGGCCGACCTCGACAGCGAAGCGGCTGATCAAGAGGGTGATGAAGACGCTCCCGTCGGCGAAGCCGCGGAGCAGGCGGAGCAGGCGGAGCAGGCGGCGGAGGAGCAGGACAAGCAGGTCGCGGCGAGGCCTCTACGCGGGCTGCGCCCCGGGGCTCTCCCGCTCAAGCTGGGCTCCCGTGGGGATCGTCCGGCGGCCTTCCGTGCCCCGAGCTTCACACCGCCGCCGCCGACCCCTGCGCTGACCGACGATCCTCCGACGGAGGGTCGCGAGGACGAGGACGAGACCTCCGAGGCGGAGTCCCCCGTCGCCCAGCCCGGGGCTGAGAGCCAGCGTGTGGCCAAACCGCGGGGCTTGCCAGGGCTGCCGGGTCTTCCAGGGCTGCCGGGCTTCCGGGCGCCCTCGTCGACGCCGGTCCCGAGCGACGATGCCGGCGGCGACGATGAGGACGGTGACGAAGACGTCCTAGATCTCGACGATGACCTGCTCGAGGTTGAGGAGTTTGAGGAGGTCGAGGAGGAGGTCGCCGCTCGCAAGCCGCCGCCTCCGCCGAAGCCGCCTCCGCCCCCGCGCCCGCGGCTCAAGCCTCGGCCGCTGCTCCCGATCCCCTTCGGCGAGCCGCCGAAGAAGCCGCAGAAGTAGGTCGGCGTGCGTCGCTTCGCCCTCCTCTTCGCCCTCGTCGCCTGCGAGGGCGCCCCCTCGGGCCCCGCTCCGACGCGGGTTGTCCCGCCGCCGCCCGACCCCGAGGTCGTCGAGGCGAAGCCGCCCGCGGCCGCGCAAGAGGTCGACGCCCCGCCGATCCGCAAGGACGGGACGATCTACGCGGAGTCGGAGCTGATGGGGACGCGCTTCTCGATCAACCTCTGGGTGGGCGCGGACGGTGACGCGAGCGCTGGCGGTGAGGCTATCCACGCCGCGATCGCCGAGGTCGACCGGATCGAGGGCCTCGCCAGCGAATGGATCGCCCAAAGCGAGCTCTCCCGCTTCAGCGACGGCGCGGGCGGGCCGATGATGGAGCTGAGCCCCGACCTCTTCGCGCTCCTCCGCCGATCGCGAGAGCTGGCAGAGGCGAGCGACGGGGCCTTTGACCCGACCTTCTACGCGATCGGCGATCTCTGGAAATTTGAGCCGGGATCGCGGCCGCCTGCCCCGGAGGAGATCGAAGCTCGCTTGGCGCTGATCGGCTGGGAGCGGATCGAGCTCGACCCCGAGTCGCGCCGGGGTCGTCTCCAGACCCCGGGGATGAAGGTCGGGCTCGGCGCGATCGCCAAGGGATACGCCGTCGATCGGGCGGCCAAGCTCCTCCGCGATCGGGGGTTCGCGGACCACATCGTCGAGGGTGGCGGTGACACCTACGTCTCAGGGAGCAAGGGCGGTCAGGCGTGGGTCGTCGGAATTCAGCGCCCGGACGGCCCTGGGACCGTCGGCGCGCTTCCTCTGCGGGATCGCGCGCTGGTGACCAGCGGCGGCTACCAGCGCTTCTTTGAGTTCGACGGCAAGCGCTACGCCCACATCATCGATCCGCGGACGGGATGGCCTCTGGACGAGGCTGAGAGCGCCCTCAGCGTCTCTGTCGTCGCCGCGGATGCGACCGACGCGGACGCGTACTGTACGGCGGTCGCGGTGATGGGACCGACGCGGGGGATGGCCTTCGTCGAGGCGACCCCGGCGGTCGAGGCCGTGATCATCGACCACAGCGGCGAGGTGCGGGTCTCGACGGGTCTGCGCGAGATCTTTGTTACGGCGCCCGCCGGGAAGTGATATCCGCGCCCTTGAAGGCGGGCCCCCAGGCGCCGCAAACCAGCATACACTCGGCGATACGCGCTCGACGATGACCGATCACGACCCCGCTGAACGATCGACGCGACCGACCCAGGTCGGCGCGCCGAAGATGACCCCCGATCCCGTGGCTCAGGACGATCGCGGCACGACCGTGATCATCGACGTCGACGATGAGCCGGACAACGTCGGCATCCGCCTGACCTCGGGGAAGCTGGTCCCGGGGACCCGCTACCGCCTCCGCCGTTGGCTCGGCGAGGGGGGGATGGGCGTGGTCTACGAGGCTGAGCACGTCGACATCGAGCGCCGGGTCGCCCTCAAGATCCTCCGCTTCAACCTCAGCCGTGAGCCTGAGATGGCCCAGGTCTTCCGCGACGAGGCGAAGGCCGCGTGCAAGATGGGCGCGCCGAACATCGTCGAGATCTACGACTTCGGCGAGCTCGAGGACGGCCGGCTCTACTTCGCGATGGAGCCCCTCGACGGGCTCGACCTGGTCCCCGAGAGCGAAGAGTCGTGGATCGAGCCGGCCAAGCTGATCCCGATCCTGCGCCAGATCTGCAAGGGGCTCAGCGCGGCCCATGAGGTCGGCGTCATCCACCGCGACATCAAGCCCGAGAACGTCATCATGGTGACGGACAAGGGCGGGCGCGAGGGGATGGTCAAGATCGTCGACTTCGGGATCTCGGCGATGCTCGACGCCGGGCGGCACAAGGCCGGGACCCGCCGGGTCGCCGGGACGCCGCACTACATGGCCCCGGAGCAGATCTCGCGCAAGCCCTTTGACGGCCGCCTGGACATGTACGCCCTCGGCTGCATGGCCTACGAGCTGCTCGTCGGCAACACGCCGCACAACGGCGAGAGCATGCAGGAGGTGCTCAAGGCCCAGGTCGAGGCGGAGGCCGTGCCGCTGTCGAAGGTCCGCCCCGATCGCAAGATCCCGGCCGCGCTCGAGGCGGTGATCATGCGCTGCCTCGAAAAAGACCCCGGCGAGCGCTTCGCCGACATGATCGAGCTCGAGGCGGCGCTGTGCGAGGCGCAGATCGCCGCGGGCATCCGCACGGAGTGGGACGACCTACCGCTGCCGCCGATCGCCGACGCTGAGCGTCTCGCCCGCCTCCGGCGGCAGATGCCGAGCCCCCACGAGACCAGCCGACGGCCGCGCTGGCTCTGGCCGGCGGTCGCCGCCTTCTCCGGGCTCATCGCCGTCTCCGCGGTCACCTACGCCTACGTGACGCGCGAGCCGACGACCGAGGAGCAGCGCCTGGTCGAGACCCTGACCAACGAGGCCCGCGCGGCGGCGGCGACCAACCACTACGTCCAGGGCCCCGAGGAAGACCCGGACGCGACCGCCTACCTCCGGGTGCTCTCCCTCGAGGAGGTCCCCGGCGCCGCGGGAGGTCTCGGCCGGGAGCGGGCGGCGATGCTCCGGCGGGAGTTCGCCGACACCCTCCTCACCCTCGGCGATCGCTTCTGGGAGGTCGAAGGCGCCCGCCAGTTCGCCGTCGAGTACTACCTGTGGGCGCGGATCTTCGACCCTGAGAACGAGCGGGCGATCGAGCGCTCGGTCGTCTCCGACACCGGCTTCGCGGTGTTCCTCCACAACGCGACGACCGGCGACTTCTCGGCGAACGAGCGGTCGATGATCCGGATCGCCAGCGCCCTCGTCGACGAGAACATCGCCCGCCGGGACGCTCGCCTTGCAGCGGCGGCGGCGGCGATGAACGAGTCGCTCCTCGAGCGGCTGCGGCTGACGACCGCCGGCCTCGAGAGCGCGACCGGGGTGGTCCTCCTGCCCCAGCGGCGGGTCGAGCCCGAGCCCGAGCCCGCGCCTGAGCCGGACACGGACACCGACACGGACACCGACACGGACACCGACACGGACACGGACACGGACACCGACGGGGATACCGACACGGGCACCACCGGAGCGCCGGAGGCCAGCTCGAGCGGTGGCGGCAGCACCCGTCCGCACAAGCAGCCCAAGGTCAGCAAGACGAAGCGGGACGCTGCCCAGGCGGCAGAGCTCGCCAAGCAGGGACAAGCGGCGAGCTCCGGCGGCCGTCGGGGCGAGGCCCAGAGCCTCTTCAACCAGGCCCTGAGCTTTGACAACCGCAACGCCGCGGCGCTCATGGGCCTCAGCGATATCGCCTTCAACACCGGCAAGCTCAACGACGCGCTCGACTATGCGGAGCGGGCGGTCAAGGTCTCGCCCCGATCGAAGCGCTACCAGATCCATCTCGGTGATGTGCTCTTCCGACTCAACCGCTACCGCGAAGCGCTCGAGCACTACGAAGAGGCCAAGAGCCTAGGGCATGCCTCTGCGGACAGCCGGATAGCCAAGGTCAAGGCGAAGCTCGGCGGCGGCTGAGCGCTGGCGAGAGGCCCTCCGCGCCCCCTTTGTCGCCGCCCGTAGGCCGAGTGATAGCGCTCCTGGCCCCGGCCCAGGCGCCGCGCTATACCCCGGCAGTGCTGCGCCCGTGTCGCGGCAGTCCTGCGGGAGGGGTGTGTCGGATGTGCGAGCGACGTGAGCGTGCCTGGGTGAGTGAGCTTGTGGAGGTGCGCCCCTTCGGGGAGGGGCGGGCGTTGGTCGCGACCGGGTCGATCCCCCCGGGGACGCGGTTGATCGCGCTGGCCCATGTCTTCGTCGACCTCCCGAGCAAGTACACCATCCAGCTAGGCGAGCATCTTCATCAGGCCGGCACCGAGGAGGCGGACGACTTCATGAACCACTCCTGCGCGCCGAACGTGACCATCGACTTCGAGGCGTTGGAGGTCCGCTCGATCCTCCCGATCGCCGCCGGTGAGCTCGTCACCTTCGACTACAACATCTGCGAGTGGGACATGCGTGAGCCCTTCTCCTGCCGGTGCGGGGCGTCCCGCTGCATCGGCGAGATCCGGGGCTTTCGCCACCTGACGGCCGCGCAGCGTCGCTCTCTGGAGCCGTACCTGTCCCCCTATCTGCGGCGTCGGCTCGCCGAGGGAAGAGTGCCCGGTGGCGGCGACGACGATGAGCGCCAGGTGAGCTGACGACGATCGAGCCTCGGGCGGCGAGCGATCCGCGGTGGCGAGGCGAGGCGTCGCTCCGAGGAAGCTCCAGGCCGGCGTTGAGGGCTCAGCCCCGCGAGGGCTCAGCCCCGCGAGAGCTCAGCCCCGCGAGAGCTCGGGAGGACCCGCCTCAGACGCCGCAGATCGCGTCGGTGTCGAACTCCGCGTCGTAGTCGACATCCTCCAGCGCGAAGCCGCGGGTCCGGGCGTAGTCCTGGAGAAAGCGATCGAAGAGGGCGCCGTCGAAGCTGTCGCCGACCGCGTAGCCGTCGAAGCGGGCCCGCATCTCGGCCTGGATCCCGTCCTCGAGCTCGCGGTCGTCCATCCGCACCAGGCCCTCCTCGTCGACCACGGCCTCCCCGCCCGCGGGGAGCTTCTCCAAGAACATCCGCAGCATCGACGCCAGGGGATCCTCGAAGCGGTCGCCGAGGACGTCGAGGAGGAGCGCCATGTAGAAGGGGACGCCCGGGATCCCGCCGGAGGCCTCGGTGACCACCGCGGGACCCTCGACCGCGAAGGCGCGCCCCTCGACCTCGCGGGTGAGGAGGCCGTCCAGGGCCTTGGTCTGGAACTCGAGATCGGCCTTGGCGAGGCCGATGAGGCCGTTGCGGTAGATCCCGGCGTTGAGCGGGTTGCCGCGGTAGGAGATCGTGAGCAGGCGGAAACCCTTCGCCAGCGCGCCAGCCTCCAGGAGTGCCCGGATCCAGCGCTCGACGATCGCCCCGCCCATGACGAACTGGGTGGCGACCGCCTCCTCGGGGGTGCCCGGCTGGATCTCAAACTCCGTCACCTCGGGGGCGGCACCGTCGCGGCCGCGGTCGCCGAAGCTCTTGATCGAGACCGGGGCGCCGAGCGGCTTGAGGGCGCTGTTGACCGCGGCGCCGGTGCGGGGGTCGGTCGCCCGCGGCGCGGCGAGGGCCCAGACGATCCCGTCGAGCGGACCGCCGAGCTCGTCCGTGATCGCTGCGATCGCGGCGGTGATGGTCGCCGGGTCGAAGGCGTCCGCGTTGTGGCTGAGGGCGACCAGGCCCTCGCCGCGGAGGCGCCGCTCGATGCCGACGTTGCGGTGGAAGCCAGGGCTGCCGATCTTGCGGATCTTGTTGCGGCTCTCCGGCTGCGGCTGACCGTCAAACGAGATGTTGAGGGTGTGGGCGCCGAGCGTGCCGCCGAGAACCGCCCTCGCGGCGGAGCCAAAGCCCCCCGAGCCGCCGATGACGAGCCAGCGACCGCCCTCCCCAGGGGTCCTCCAGGCGCGCTTGTCGAGGGCGCGGTCGACCAGCACTTCGCCCGAGCGCTGGCTGCCGACCGGGTGGAAGTTGGCCGGGAAGATCACGTTGCCCATGGCCGCCATGAAGCGGAACTGGAACTTGGGGAGCGCGAGTTGCATGGCCCAGGCGTTTACCATATCGCCAGGGGGCCCGCGATCGTCGGCGCGAGGCCTGCTACGATGCCGCCGCCATGCTCCACCTGGCGTCCACCTCCGATCCGGCCTGGACCCGACGGGCCCTGGCGAACATCGACGAGATCCTCCTCGATCACGCCCATTGCGAGAAGAAGGCGGCCTCGACCGCGCTCTCGCTGATCTTTCGCTACCCTGAGCGGCCTTCGCTGATGCTGCCCCTCTCGCGCTTGGCCCGCGAGGAGCTCGCCCACTTCGAGGAGGTCGTCGCGATCCTCCGCCGTCGCGGCCTCGAGTTCCGCCGCCAGCGGCCGAGCCCCTACGCCGCCGAGCTGATGAAGATCGTCCGCAAAGGCGAGCCTCTGCGCCTCCTCGACACCCTCCTGTGCTGCGCGCTGATCGAGGCCCGCTCCTGTGAGCGGATGCAGCTCCTCGCCGAGAGCCTGGAGGAGCCCGGCCTCGCCCGCCTCTACCGCGGCCTCTTGGCGAGCGAGGCCCGTCACTTCAACACCTACGTCGAGCTCGCGCGGGCGCTCGAGCTGGTCCCGGAGGAGGCGCTGCGCAGGCGCCTGGACGAGGTGGCCGCCCACGAGGCCGAGGTGGTCGCGGCGGCCCCGGACGAGCCTCGCATGCACAACTGAGCTCGTCAGGGCGAGCGCCGGCGACGAGCGCGGGGGACGAGCGTCGGGGACGAGCGCGGGGGACGAGCGCGGGGGACGAGCGCGGGGGGCGAGCGCGCTGGTGTATCGTCCCGTCGATGACCTCAGCGCAGCGACCCTTTCGGATCCTCGGTGTCCAACAGATCGCCGTCGGCGCGGCCGACAAGGGGGCCCTGCGCCACCTCTGGGTCGATCTCTTCGGCCTCGAGGTCACCGGCGCCTTCCGCTCGGAGCGAGAGAACGTCGACGAAGACATCGCGGTCGCCGGGGCGGGGGCCTTCGCGGTCGAGGTCGACCTGATGCAGCCGATCGACCCGGACAAGCGTCCGAAGGTCCACGAGCCAGCGCTGAACCATGTCGGCCTCTGGGTCGACGATCTCGCGGCCGCTGTAACCTGGCTTATGGGTCAGGGTGTTCGCTTCACGCCCGGAGGGATCCGCGCAGGCGCGGCCGGTCACGATGTCTGCTTCATCCACCCGAAGGGGAGCGAGTCTGCGCCTGTGGGGGGGCAGGGGGTGCTCATCGAGCTCGTACAGGCACCTCCCGGCGTAATTGAGGCCTTCGCGACGATCGCAGCCGCGACGTAGGCGCGCTGTCTTCTGTGCAAGACCCGTAGTCATCGCTCGGCGGCGCTCGGCGTCGATCGTCGATCGCCGTCCGTCGTCGCGGTGGATCTACAGACGCCGCGCTGCCGCGGGTCGATCGGTCGTCTCGCGCTTGGAGGGGGGTGCTGCAGGCCCGCCGCTCAGGCCCGCCAGAGAGGCGCGGAGGGGCGTCTTGAGCAAACGCATGGCGAAAAGAGAGAGAGCCGGGCATAGCGGCGGCATGACTCCGCCCTTGGTCCCCGACATCAAGCCCGTGCCGACAAAGGCTCGATCACCGCTCGGCGTGGTCGAGCTCGTGCTCGGGGATGGGCAGACGGTGAAGGCTGTCGGCGTGGTCTACGGCCTGGAGCACCGCCTCGAGACGGCGGACTTCGAGGCGGAGCTCTTCCTCGATCAGTACAACCAGCGCCTGCGCGTGCTCAACTACACCGCGACGGACGTCGCTCAGCTGGTGCTCTCGCTGCGCAAGCTCGCGGACGCCAACGGCTTTGACAAGATCATCGTCATGGCCAGCCACGACGACTGGCAGAGCTTCCTCCGCTTCGGCTACGTCCTAGAGGCGGTGCTCGAGTACTACCACGGCGGCGAGGATGCCTTCGTCGTCTCCAAGTTCCGCTCGCAGGAGCGGCTCGACTCGCCGAACCTGATGGACGAGACCTTGCTCATCGAGCAGATCTCCGCCCGCGACGTCGGCGCTCGCACGCCCAAGCCGGTGCCCGAGGGCTACTCCATCCGCCTCGCCCGTCGCGAGGACATCTTCTCGCTCCTGGAACTCTACCAGGAGATCTTCGACTCGTATCCGTCGCCGCTCAAGCACGCGAGCTACCTCGAGCACATCTTCCAAAAGGAGTCGCTCTTCGCCGTGTGCGTCCACAATAACTCGGTCGTCGCAGCGGCGAGCGCGGAGCTGATGCCGAGCAAGCGGGCGGCGGAGCTGACCGACTGCGCGACCCGCAAGGAGGCCCGGGGGAAGGGGCTGATGAGCCACCTCTTGCTGCGGCTCGAGGAGGAGCTTTGCCGGCGCGCCTACGTCTGCGCCTACACCATGGCCCGCGGTCGCTCCTACGGGATGAACAGCGTCTTCTTCCAGCTCGGCTACGAGTACACGGGCCGCCTGATCAACAACTGCGACATCTACGGCGCCTACGAGGACATGAACATCTGGGTCAAGGATCTCCGCCCTCTACAGTCCACGGACGGGAGGGCTGCTGTCACCGCGGCATCCTCGGCATCCTCGGCATCCACGACGACGACAGCGTCCGCGGACGGCGACGCGCAGGAGGCGAGCACGTGATCATCAAGGACGTTCCGGTCTTCTTCCACCCGCGACAGCTCGATCACAAGCCGCTCTACGAGTGGGCGTTCGGCGAGCGCGTCGATCACCCCGAGACCACGCACAGAGCGGAGAATATCCTCGCTGCCCTCGGCGAGGACCCGATGTTCTGCGTCCGCCCGCCCGTGGACTTTCCGGCGACGTGGCTGCGGAGCATCCACGATCCGCGCCTGTCGACCCTCTACCAGACCGCCCACGCGAAGCTCGATCCAGGGTCGACCTTCTTCCCGACGGTCTTTCCCAAGCGCGACCAGGCCCAGCCGAACCCGCTCGACCTCCACCAGGCCGGCTTCTTCTGCTTTGACTCCGGAACTCCGCTGGCGTCGACGACCTGGGAGGCGGCGGCTTGGAGCGCGGCCGCGGCCCACGAGGCGGGCCTCGCCGTGACCGAGGGGGGCGCTCGCCTCTCGTACGCCCTGTGCCGTCCGCCGGGGCACCACGCCCAGCGCGATCTCTTCGGCGGATACTGCTACTTCAACAACGCGGCGATCGTCGCCGCCCGGATCGCGGAGCACGGCCGCGTGGTGATCCTCGACATCGACTTTCACCACGGCAACGGCACGCAGGCGATCTTCTACGCCGACCCGCGGGTGCTGGTGATCTCGATCCACGGCGACCCCCGCGACTTCTACCCCTACTTCGCCGGCTGGACCGAGGAGTCGGGGGAGGGGGAGGGCGCCGGTATGAACCTCAACATCCCCCTGCCCGGGGGCGTCGACGGTCAGGAGTACCTGCGCGTGCTCGACGAGCTCGTGCTCCCGCGGATCCGTCTCTTCGATCCGGCGGCGCTGATCCTCTCGGCGGGGCTCGACGGCTACAAGGATGATCCGCTCGGCAAGTTCACCCTCGACACCCACGACTTCGCGGCGATCGGCGAGCGGATAGGTCGCCTCGGCGGGCCGGTGATCGCCGTCCAGGAGGGCGGCTATTGCACCGAGATGCTCGGGGTCAACGCGGTCGCGCTCCTCCGCGGATTGAGCGAAGGTCTCGCCAACAGCGGCGCGGTCTCCTTCGCGTAGAACACAGGGGCGCAGGCTGGTCGGAGGCTGGGCGAGAGCGCGCTCGATCACTTGATCGGGATCTGCAGCGACGCTGAGGAGCGCTCGATCGCCGAGGCGACGCTCTGCCCCCAGGTCATGCTGTCGCCGGCGGACTGGTAGTGCTGAGGCAGTCGGATCGTGAAGGTCGTCCCGACCCCTACCTCGCTGGCGACCAGGATCTCACCGCCGAGCTTGCGGGCGAGGCGACGGGTGATCGTCAGCCCGAGGCCGGTCCCCGTGTGCTTGCGCGCGAGCTCAGAGTCGACCTGGGAGAACGCGCGGAAGAGGTCGGTGAGCGCCTCCTGTTCGAGGCCGATCCCGGTGTCGGAGACCTCGAAGACCAGGCAGGGGAGGACCCCGAGCTTCTCGCGGCTCAGGCGGATGTCGATGGTCCCGCGCTCGGTGAACTTGGCGGCGTTGCTCACGAGGTTGAGGATGCACTGCCGGATCTTGGTCTCGTCGCTGATCATCAGCACCGGCTCGCGGTCGATGCTCAGCCTGAGCGCGTTGCCCTGGCGCTCCGCGAGCGGCTCGGCGGCCGTGACGACGTCGCGGAGCATCGCCGCCACGTCGAACTCCTCGATCTTGAGGCGCATCCGGCCGGACTCGATCCGCGAGAGGTCGAGGATGTCGTTGATCAGCGCGAGCAGGTGCTTGGCCGAGCTCGCGACCGCCTGCGCGTCGGCGGCCATGCCCTCATGGCCGCCCTCGGTGGCGTCCTCGTGGAGGAGCTCGGAGTAGCCGATGATCGCGTTGAGCGGGGTCCTCAGCTCGTGGCTCATCCCCGCCAGGAAGGCGCTCTTCGCCCGGTTCGCCGCCATCGCCTGGTCGCGCGCGTCGCTCAGCTCCTCGTTGAGCGCCTGCAGGTGGACCTCCTGCTCAGTGCGCTCGGCGATCTCATCGCGGAGGCGCCTGGCCTGCTCCTCGAGGGAGTGGAGGAGGCTGCCGACCTGGGTCGCCATGGCGTTGAAGTTGGCGGCGAGGTCGGCGACCTCGTCCTCGGAGTCGACCTCGACGCGGGTCTCGATCGCGCCGGCGGTGAAGCGGGCGAGCCCCTCGCTCAGCTGGTGCAGCGGTCGGCCGAGGTGGCGCCCGAGGTAGAACGCGGAGAGGGTCGCAGCGCCCGCGACGAGGAGCGCGAGGAGGAGCGCGCGACGGATCGCGACGAGCGCTGTGCTGGTCGCGACCGTGCTGGGGAGGAGGATCAGGCTCCAGCCGGAGCGTTGCATCGCCGCGATCGCGATGTTGGCGTCGACCGAGGGGCGATCGCGGAGCAGGAGCGTCGTCACCGGCCGCGGCGTGTCACCTGAGCCGATCATGCTCGCGACCGCAGGGAGGTCCTCGTCGCTCCCCAGCCGCTTGAGCAGCTCTCCGTCGCCCGCGGCCGCGAGCGAGAGATCGTCGCCGTCGCGGAGGACGATGACATCGCCGCTGACGAGCGCCGCGAGCCGGGTCCAGGTGCGGAGGAGCCCCGGCTGGAGGCCGAGAACGAGCGAGCACCCCCCCGAGGTCGGCCGGCTCAGGAGGAGCTGGGAGCCGAGCGCGGGGTCGACGGTGTGGACCGTGATGTTGGGACCGCCGAGGCGGACGTCGAGGAGAGGCTCGCCGACGGTGAGCGAGGGCGCCTCGCGCTCCGCCGGGACGAGGGCGAGCGAGCGGCGCAAGGGGGCCTTCGCGAGCTCCTGGCGGAGGAGCTCGCGGGCAGGATCGAGACGTCGCTCGGCGAGCTCGGCGAGCTCCTCGCGGGACTCTTCTTCGGCGGCCTGGGCGGCCTGGGCGGCCTGGGCGGCGTCGGCCTCGGCAGCGGCCTTCGCGGAGCCCTTGGCTGCGCGCTTAGGGGGCTCCATGGCGGCGCTCTCCTTCCCGCCGCCGACGGGGACTTCGGCGCGCTCCTCGTCGCGCCGGCAGGCGTCGCCGACCTCCGGGCTCGCGCTCAGGTCGGCGAGCATGAGCAGCTCTCTTCCGAGGTAGCTATCGAGGGTGTCGGCGAAGAGGGCGGCGCGGCGCTCGAGGTTGTTGGCCTGCCTCGTGGCGTCGCGCTCCTGGATGCCGGTGCGGAAGGCCGCGATCACCAGGGACATCGGCACGACCGCGAGGAGGAGCGCGGTCAGATAGATCTTGGTCTGGATCGGGAAGCGGCGGAGCTCGCGGATCGCGAGGGCGGCGAAGGCCGCGACGGCGGTGGCGATCGTCAGCTCTAGGGGCTGTAGGATCGCCTCGCTGGCCTCGATCCGGACGGGGATCGGGACGAAGTCCGTGAGGCTCAGGCCTAGGCCGGCGACGATCGCGATCGTCACCCAGCGGTCGGTCCGCTGCCGGCTGAGGACCCGCGGTGCGCTGACCAAGACGATGAAGGCGAAGGTCGCGGCGATCAACGCTTGGGGCAGGCGCATCAACAGGCAGATGATCGTCGACACCGTCAGCATCGCCGTCAGCGCGGCCTCGAGGGCGCGCTCGGGGCCGATGTCGGCCAAGCGTCGCTGGGTGCGGAGAGCCGCCCCCGCGAGCCCCGCGAAGGCCAGGGCGAAGGCGGCGTGCTGCCACTGGACCGCGTCGGCGGTGGCGGTCAGCAGCGCCGCGGGGAGCATCGCTAGGACCGCGCTCGCGACGACGAGCCAGAGTATGCGGTTTGTCAGGCGCAGCTTCGCTTGCTGCTCTTCGCCGCGCAGAGTCACCGCAGGCAAGCGTACACCGGGTCAGCACATTCGCAGCCGGTCGTCCTCCCCACCGTGCCGATGTTGGCCGGCGCGTCTTCGCCCCCCGTGAAGAGGTCATCCCCTCGCGGCTCTGCTCTGCTCGTTCGCTCCTGTTCTCTCGCCCAGGTGTCGGCGTCAGGGGTTGTGACCCTGGACCCACCAGCGGGGCCAGCCCTGCGCGCTGCGGCTGCCGCCGGCGTAGACGTAGCCGTGGGGGTCGACCGTGATCGCGCTCCCTTGATCGTAGAGATCATCGCCGCTGTCGTAGAGCTGCTCCCAGTGCGACGCGCCGCCGTCGATGCTCCGCTTGTAGACGACGACGTTGACGTCATCGTCGGTGCCCGTGATGTTCGCCGTGACGTAGACCCTGCCGAGGTGATCGACCGTCACGCCCATCACCCGCTGGTCGCCGTCGACGACGCTCGGGATCGTGAAGTCGCCGCTCGTCTCGCCGCTCTCGGGGTGGAGCCATCGGAGGCTCATCTGCTGACCGTCCTCGTAGTTGACGGCGCCGCCGATCAGGAGCTTGCCGTCGGCGCTGATGGCCAGCGCCTCGCCGAAGTCCCCGCCCTCGCCGAGGGCCGGCACCGGTCCGCTCCAGAGGGGGAGCCCGCCGTCGCCGATGCTCGCGGCGAGCACCCGCGGGGTGACCCCGTCGAAGGTCGTGCCGGCGATGTAGAGGGCGCCGTCATCGGCGAGCGCGAGGGCGCGGGAGGACGACCACTCGCTCCCGGGGACCTCGAGGATCCGCTCCCAATCGAGCGCGAGCTCCCCGTCGGCGCGGGCGATCCAGGCCTGGCTCGCCCCGGCCTTGATGCGATCGCCGGTGATGATCACGTCGTCATCGACGACCGCGAGATCGCGGATCTCCCCGCGCTCGCCCTTCCAGAGCTTGACCGCGAGGGGCATGCCGCTCGCCGAGAAGATCGCGAGCCAGGGGCGGGGCCGCTTCATCGGATCGTCGGCGGCGATGAAGCTGCCGCCAGCGGCGATCCGCCCGTCCTCCATCATCCCGACAGCGCGGGCTCGGTAGGCGCCGTCGACATCGTCCTTGGGGTAGGCGACGTCGAGCTCGAGCCCGCCGGAGAGCGGGCTGACAATGCGGACCACGGCCTGGGCCAGGGGGCTCTCATTGTCGAGCGAGCGGGACCCGGCGGCGATCACCGAGCCCTTGGGGGAGAGCGCGAGATCGTCGACGGAGCCGGCGTAGAAGGGGAGGCCTGGGTCGTTCCAAAGCTCGCTGCCGCCGGGGGGCAGGTCAAAGGTCACCTTCGCGACGCAGTGGCTGCTCTGGTCGCTGTCGTCGCGGGCCTCGGCGCGGAGCGTGTGCGCGGAGGAGGCGATCACGTCGTCGATCACCCAGGCGTAGCGGTAGGGCGGCTGAGTGAGGGTCACGACCGGCACGTCGTCGACCGAGAAGGTGACGGACTCGAGGGAGCGATCATCGCTCGCGTCGACCTCGAGGAGCGCCGTGCGTACCCCCTTAAACACCGCGCCGTCGCCGGCCTCGCCGTCGATCCTGAGGGCGGAGATCAGCGGTGGCAGGTCGGCCCCGAGCCCCTCGCCGGGGGCGCCTCCGGGTGCGCCTGCACCGTCCGTGGCCTCACCGTCGGTGTCCGAGTCGGTGTCCTGAGGGCTGCCGTCGGTGATCGTCACCCCGGAGACACCCGTCGCCGATCCGCCAGCGCCCGAGCCGGTGCCCGAGCCAGCGTCTGAGTCGGTGTCGCCGGTCTCGGCCTGGAGCTCGACGAGGTCGTGGTAGACGCTGTCGTCGTAGCAGCCGCTGAGGACGAGCGAGCCGGCGAGCGAGCCGGCGAGGATCCAGGGGTATACCTGCATCTACAAGGTACCGTTAGCAGAAGGGACGTGTAAGTACAACGACCCCGGGGCGTTGACCCCAGCGTCGACACAGGTGCGGTCTAGAGGCCCCTACGAGGCGGGCGCGAGGCTGAAGGGGAAGCTGAGCGTCATCGGCTCACCGCTCGGCGGCTTGGCGAAGGTCCAGCCGCTAAACTTGCCCTTCAGGCAGCTGTTCATCCCCTCATCGTTGAGGGAGCTGCTCTCGTCGATCTCCGCGGTCTCCACGCTGCCGTCGCCGGCCACCGTGAAGGTGACGATCACCTTGCCGGCGAGCTCCGCGTTCTCCGAGGAGGCCTGGACGTAGCAGTCGAGCACGTCGTCCATGTTGCCCTGGACCTGCTCCTCGAAGAGCGTCTGCGAGAGGATCTCTTCGTCAGCGTCGTCAGCGTCGTCAGCGTCGTCAGCGTCGTCGTCGTCAGCGTCAGCGTCGTCGGCCTCATCGTCGATGTCGGTCGGCGGCGCGCTCTCCTCGTTCTTCTTGCATGCAGGGGTCGCGGCGAGGGCGAGCCCGAGGAGGAGGAGCAAGCTGCGGACGGTCGAGGTCATGGGATCGATGTATCAGAAACCACGGCGGACAAGCTGTGGAGGGAGCTGTGGACAAGCATGTGAAAAGCATGTGAAAGCGCTTATTGCGCGCGGGAACGCGCCCGCGGGATCTCGTCGCAGCGTGCCGATACGAGCAATAACGCGCGTCTGTGGACCCCGAGGCCCCGCGGCTTGTCCCCAGGGGCTTTGCCTAGGTTGTCAGCGATCTCTAAATGAAGGCATCCTCTCCCGACTTAGGCGTCGGCTCCGCCGCCGCTCTCCACCCCGAGATTGCTATGGCCCAGCAACTCAGCCTCGATGATGTCCGTCGCGCTTGGTCGGCGCGGGACCCTGAACTCGCGAACCTCCTCATCGCCCTCTGCGCCGCCTCTGACGAGCGGCTCAAGACGCCGGTGCCGGAAGGTGCGCCCACCTACCAAAGCTTCACCCGCGAGTTCCGCGGCTGGCGGTTCAAGCGCAAGTCGCCGCAGGAGCGGGCGCGCTATCGGATCGACACGATGCGGGCGCTGGAGGCCCAGCAGGAGTCTGTGCCGATGCCAGCTCGGCTCGGCTCCCACGAGGTGCTCCTCGAGCTCTGGGCCCGGGCCCAGGAGCCAGGCGGCGCCTACGAGCGGCAGATGCTGCTGACGACCATCGGCGGGATCGCCCTGCGCTGGGGGCCCTGGCGGGCGCTCAAGCGGATCTTCAAGGAGGCCGAGGCCACCGGCGACACGGAGATCCTGGGCGCCCTCTCAGCGCGCTTTGACGCCCAGCTCGCCGCCTCGAGCGGCAGCGTTGTCCGCGCTGGCGGCGAAATCTCCGAGGTCTCGCGGCACACGCTGGCGTACCTCTGCCGCCGGGCCTGGCGCTTCCTCCGGCGGCGGGCCGAGGGGCTGCCGGCGAGCTACGCCGACGCCGCGGTCGACTTCCTCCGCTTCTACACCGACCGGACCTCGTGGAGCCACACGTGGGTCTACAACCACGTCCTCTTCCACGACAGCGGCAAGTTCAACCGTCGCCGCTTTCGCTTCGGCTGGCGCGATCGCAACCTCAACCCGCTGAAGCTCCGAGCCTACCCGGAGCTGTGGCGTCGCTCGCCGCGGCCGCTCTTCACCCTCCTCGAGCGGGCCAGCTCGGAGAAGGCGCGCGAGTACGCGACCAAGGCGCTTACGTCGGACTTCCGGGCGATGCTGCGCGACGTCGAGCCCTCCTGGGTGACCCGCCTGATCGCCGTCGGCTCGGCGACGATCGATCGCTTCGTCATCTGGCTCCTCGGCAATGTCCCTCGCTTTGAGCAGTCCGCGTTCCGCGAGCTCGGGCTCCACGACGCGGTGCTCCGCCTCCTCGACTCCGACGCCGACGAGGCCCGGGTCTACGCGGCCGACTACGCGCGGACCCACGCCCGCGACCTCTCGCTCGGGCGCCTGATCCTCCTCGCGAACAACAGCAACGCGGCGGTCCGCAAGCTCGCCGGCGATCTCCTCAGCGCTCGGGACCCGCGCAAGGAGGTCGGCCTCGACGCCTGGGGGCGGCTCCTCGGGACCCAGCACGGGCACGAGCTGGCGGCGACCGCCCTGCGCAAGCACTTCGGCGCCCGCGAGCTGACGCCGGAGTGGTTCACCGCGCTCTTCCTCGACAGCCGCGACCAGGTCGTCGACTTCGCGGCGGAGCTGCTGCCCAAGGTCCACACCGCCAAGGCGCTCGGCGCCGACTACTTCCGCCGTCTCCTCGACGCGCCGGAGATCGGCCATCGCGCGACCCGCTTCGCCCTCCAGTCGGCGAGCGGCTATCCGGTCTCGGACTACCCGGCGGACTTCTGGCGCCGGCTCCTCCTCCGCGGCCACTCGCGGTCGACGATGATCGCCTGGATCCGCGAGGACAAGGTCAAGGCCGACGCCCTGGGCGCGGGGTTTTGGCGCTCGCTCGCGTTCCACCCGACCTGGGAGGCCGACCCCTGGGTGCAGGAGCTGCGGGAGAAGGGGCCGACGTGGGCCCGCGAGCTCAGCTTCGACGAGTCCCTCGCGGATCTCGCCTTTGAGCTGCTCGGCGACGTCCGCAAGTTCACCCCCGACCAGCTCGGCTTCGAGTGGCTGATGGTCCTGGTCCAGCGGGCCGAGCCTCGCTACTTCGACTTCGCGACCGAGTACATGATCAAGGCCTTCCTCCCCGCGGACTTCGCCCCGGCGGGCGAGGGCGAGGCGGAGGAGAGCGGCAGCGCCGCGGCCGAGGGCGCGACGGTCGATCTCGGCGGCAAGTCCTTCCTCTTCACCGGCAAGCTCAAGACGATGAAGCGGTCCGAGGCGACCAAGAAGGTCACGGCGGCCGGTGGTGCGAACGCCTCGTCGGTGAACGCCAAGCTCGACTACCTGGTCATCGGCGACGAGGGCTCCGCGCTCTACGGCGAGGGTCGCAAGGGGTCGAAGCAGGTCGCCGGTGAGAAGCTGATCGCCAAGGGCGCGAAGCTCAAGATCATCTCCGAGACCGCGTTCCTGCAGATGCTCGCCGGCGGTGAGCGGGAGTTCTCCGACGACGCGGTCGAGGCCGGCTGCGAGCGCCTGTGGGAGATGGCGACCGAGCCCGGGCCCGACGACGCCCCGCTGGCCCGCTTCGCCAGGCTCTACATCCGCCGTCATCACCCCGACATCGCCCTCAAGCTGACCGATCGCCCCGTCGATCCCGGCGCTGAGGTCCCGGCGGACTTCCTCAGCTGGGAGCGCTTCGCCCCGCTCTTCGCCGAGCCCCGCCAGGCGCTGCGCACCTTCGCGGTCGAGTTCGGCCGCTGGGAGCTGGGCCGCTGGTCGCCGCCGCTCTTCGAGCTGGTGGTCCTCGCCGAGGGGCCCCACCGCGAGGTCCGGACCTTCGTCGAGGAGGCGCTCCTCGCCGATCCCGATGACGTCGACACCAAGCGCTTTCGCATCGATCCCGCGCGCCTCAGCGGCGACGCTGTCTACGCCTTCTGCGAGTCCCTGCGGCCGCAGGCGCGGGCGCTGGGGATGGAGCTCATCCGTCGCCACCCGTCGCTGGCGATCCCAGAGGAGCTCTTCCGGCTCAGCGAGAGCCCCGACCGTCAGGTCTGCGCCTTCGTCGTCAAGACCCTCTGGTCGCTCTACCGCGATCGGGGGACGACCCCGGGCTGGGTCCCGCCGGCCGAGCCCAAGCGGCGCGGCAAGGAGAAGGGCGACGCGGTCGAGGAGCATCCTCAGGGGGTCGGCGCACCGGCCCGCCCGGAGAAGCTGCCGGCGAGCCACCAGGCGCTCCGCGACTTCATGCGGCGGATGCTCTTCTCGGTGCCGCCGGCGAAGCTGCCGGCCGCGACCGGGAGCGAACGCTCGCGGGGGCCGAGGCAGCGCCCGCTCTCGGCCCGTCGGGCCAAGCTTGCGCTGGTCGAGGTCGTCCGCGACCTCGCGATCGAAGAGCACGACTTCGCGGCGGTGGTCGCCCCGGTGCTCGATGAGTTTATGGGCTCGCGAGGAGCCAGCGAGCGCGCGGCCTGCCTGGTCGCCTTGGCGAGGATCGCCAAGGCCCACGCAGACCTCAACCTCCTGGCCAAGGAGGTCGCCTGATGAGTGTCACGAACCTCTACACCTACCGCGGTGAGATCCGCGGGCTCGCCTCTGTCGGCGGGACCCTGGCGTTTGTCACGGTCCACGACGAGGGGCAGTCGACCGCGTTCTACCGCGTCGACGTCGAGAAGCGGAAGATGTCGATCTCCGCCCTCCCCTGCGGCGGGCAGGCGCTGGCGCTCTCCGACGACGCGCAGCTCTACGTCGCCGGGACCGACGGCAAGATCTACCACCGGGCCTGGGACGGCGATGAATTCACGACCCTCGCGGCGGAGCTACCCTCGCCGGCCGAGGCCCTCGCTGTCGTCAGCGGCGGTCGCCTGGCGGTGATCTGCGGCGACGCGCTCATCATCATCGCCGGCGCCAAGGCGGGCGCTCGCGAGGCCGGCAAGGTGCTCCAGACCCTGCCGCTGGCGGAGCCCGGGACCGCGATCGCCTGCGACCCGAGCGGCGCTTGGTTGGCGGTCGGCGGAGCGCGGGGGCTCCTCTCGATCTTCGACGGTGAGACCGCGGCGGACTTCGTCGCGGCCGAGTCGGCGCAGGTCCACCAGGGCCCGGTGTTGACGCTCCTCTTCGAGCGCGGCGATCTGCGCGTGCTCTCTGGGGGGACCGACGCCAAGATCTTCCTGACCCACGTCCGCGGCAAGCTCGAGCCTGAGCTGCGCAGCGGCGCCAGCGGTCACCAGGAGGCGGTCACCAGCCTCGTCCACGGTCCTGGCGAGCGGAGCTACTCCGGCGGTCGCGACGGGGTCGTCAAGACCTGGACCCGGGGACAGGGGCGCTCGTCGACCCTCAAAAACCAGCGCTCGATCCGGGCGCTGACGATGATCGAGCACAAGGGGCGGCCGCACCTCGCGATCGCCGGCGACGACGAGTCGATCCGGCTCTACGCCGTC
Source organism: Polyangia bacterium (assembly GCA_030424595.1). Lineage (GTDB taxonomy): Bacteria > Myxococcota_A > Polyangia > Nannocystales > Nannocystaceae > JADJRG01. Next base: position 97,431 of record JAUHWG010000024.1, on the reverse strand, counting down.
GACGCGAGCGGCAAGATCGGCGATCTCGTGATCACGGTCGTCGGCGCCGCCTCTTGGGCGAGAAACGAGCGGGCAGAGAAGGATCCCAAGGCCCGCGAAAAGTCGCTCAAGAAGATCGCCGGCTGGAACGACGCGATCGCGATCGACCACCTCGGCTGGTCGGCGGTCAACGACAGCGATCACGCGCTCAAGGCCCTGGCGACCGAGCTCCTCGGCGCGAGCGGCAACCCGCGGGCGCGCAAGCCCCTGGAGTCGCTGCTCCGGGCCTCGGAGGAGGCGGTCCGCCTGGAGGCGCTGGCCGGCCTCCGGAGCCTCGAGGGGGAGAGCTCCCTCTCGCCGCTGCGCCTGGCCCTCCAGTCACGTCACGCCGACGTCGGGCTGGTCGCGGTCCAGGCCCTCACGGCGCTCGCCAAGAAGGGCGACGACATCGCCCGCGATCGCCTCGTGGAGGCGCTCGGCGACGATCCCAGCGAGGTCCGCTCGGCGTCGCTCCTCGCCCTCGAGACGCTGCATGACGCGAAGAGCCCAGAGGCCGAGCTTTTGGGGCTGCGGTCGAGCAAGTCCGATCTGCGCCGCCTCGCGCTCCTGCGCTGCTGGCAGCGCTCGCTCGTCGCTCGCCCGGAAATCATGGCGGCGCTGCGCCGGGCGGCCGCGGACACCGACGCCGGTGTTCGGGCGACCGCCTTTCAGATCAGCATCCTCGCCCAGCCGAAGCTGGCCGCGGCGCTGCGCTACCGCGACGCTCAGCTCCACCGTCAGCTCCACGAGATCGAGTCCGCGACCGCGCCCAGCTTTGAGGTCGAGGTCGAGTCGACGATCAAGAAGTGGGCGAAGCGGGCGATGGCCTCAGTCCTGTCGGCGATCGCCGGCGGTGAGGGCGGGGGCAAGGCGAAGAAGCTGGCGAAGGCGAAGAAGGTCGCGGCCAGCACGGTCAGCGAAGACGACAAGCGCCCGCTCCTCGAGGCGATGGCCAGCCGCGCCCTCGACACCTGCCTCTCGGGGTCGAAGGGCCTCGCGCTCCTCGGCGATCCGCGGGCCCTCGGGACCCTCCTCCAGCTCAGCCGCGAGCGCGACGGCGCGGTCCGGGTCGAGGTCTGCAAGTCTCTCCAGGCGCTCGGCGACTCACGGGCGTCGGCGCGGCTGCGGCTGCTCCTGCGCGACGGTGAGGCGAGCGTCCGCGACGCGGCCTACTCCGCCCTGATCAAGCTCGAGACCGGGACGCCGCTGGCGATCGCCGAGGCCGGGCTCCTGGCCGAGCACGAGGACGTGCGGCGGCGCGGTCTGGACCTCCTGGTCAAGCGCCTGCGCGCGGACCACAAGGCCGGCAAAGAGGGGGAGGCCGGGGCGATCGCTCTCCTCGAGCGAGCCCTCGGCGACGCCGGACGGAGCGTGCGCTCGGAGGCCTTCAAGGCGGTGCTCAACCTCGACGTCGACGGCGGCGCCGGGGCTTCGCTCCGCTTCGCCCACCGCTCTCCGCACGCCGACATTCGCCGCGAGGTGCTCGGCGAGGTGATCGGTCAGATCGAGCAGGGATGGGCCTGGGAGCTGCTCTTGGAGCTCTTCGCCGATCCCGATCCGGGCGTCCGCGCGGAGGCCTTTGAGTTCGCGATGAAGCGGACCCGCGGTGTTGGCGAGGAGCCGCTGCGGGCGGCGCTCGGCGGCCCCTATCCGGATCTCCGCCTGGCGGCGACCGAGATCCTGAGCAAGCGCAAGGCGCCCGGCGTCGAGGAGCTGCTGGCGACGGCGACCCGCGACGACGACGCCGAGGTCCGGCGGATGGCGATCGACGCCCTCCTGGTCAACGAGGCCGACGGGGCCCTCGTCGCGGCGATGACGAGCCCCCACGCCGACGTCGTCGTCCGCGCTGCGGCTGCGCGGGCGACCCACGGGGATCCGCGGGCCCTCAGCGCGCTGCTCAACGTGCTCGCCGAGGAGGAGCCGGAGGAGAAGGTCGCGCAGCGGGCCTGGGTCGGCCGTGTGATCGCCGCCCTCGAGGGCCTCGCCGAGCTCGGAGAGCCCGGCGCGAAGGCGAAGCTGACGCCCTTCCTCGAGAGCAAGGACGCGACGATCCGCAAGGCCGCGATCCTGGCGCTCTCCGGCTGCACACGGCCGGGTGACGCGGAGGGGCTGGCTCAGCTCCAGGCTGCGCTCGCCCACGCGGACGCGGCGGTCCGCCAGGGGGCGGCGCTCGGCCTCGCCCTGTGCGGGGAGCTCTCCGGCGCGTCCATCCTCTTCTCTGCGAAGAGCCCCGGGGTCGACGCTCTGCACGCTGCGCTCGCGCTCGGCGAGCGGGCCCACGACATCTTCATGTCGTTCCTCGATCACCGGAGCGACGCGATCCGTCGGCGCTCGATGCTCTTGCTGCTGCTGCAGGAGCTGGCGGAGGGGGACGGCGTCCCCGACCGCAGCTTGGCGGCGCTCTCGGCCGCGAACCCGCGGGTCCGCCTCGCCGCCGCGGAGGCCCTCGAGAACTTCGCGGACCACGAGGAGTTCTTCAAGTTCGTCGTCCGCCAGGTCAACGACCGCGGCGAGGGCAAGGCTGCGTGGACGATCTCCGCCCACATCGTCGGTCTCCTCGCGGAGGCGATCACCTTCGGCGACGAGTCCGGCAACCCGCAGTTCAAGGTCCGCGCGGCGCGGCTCCTCGACACCCTCGGCGAGGAGAAGCAGGAGGCCTTCGACCGTCAGTGGCGGATCTTCACCGAGCGCTTCGGCAGGGCCGTCGGCGCGATCGAGGGTCGCTCGGCGGAGCGCCCGCAGGCGCCCTCGGTGTACGCCCCGGAGGAGCTGAGGGCGCTGGTCTTCGGCGCCTACGCTGGCCTCTCGCGCCTCTCTGGGGGCTCGGCCGAGGCCCGGATCCGACAGACCTCGATCGCCCGCCTGGTCGCCGTCGCCCGCGAGGGCTGGGCGCCGAGCCGAGCGGTCTTCTCGGTGCTGGTGCCGGCGCTCGGCGACGGCCAGGCCTCGGTGCGAACGCTCGCCTTCGAGAGCCTCCGCGACCTCGGGATGTCGGCGTCCGAGCTGGCCACCGAGGCGATCGGCGCAGGTCAGCGCGACGTCGGCGGCCTCGGCCTCGACCTCCTCGCCCGCAGCGGCGGCGACGAGGGCGGGGCGTCGGTCCTGGAGCAGGTCATCCGCGAGAACACGGACGGCCTGGAGCAGGAGGCCGCGCGCTTGCTCGCGGTCTTCCGCGCCGGGGTCAGCGGCGACGGCACCCTCTCCGACGCCGACAAGGCGAAGCTCGACGCGGCGTGGATCGCCGTCCATCGCCTGGCGCTCGGGGGCCGCTCGGAGTCCCTGCGCGGCGAGGCGGTCCGCGGTCTCGCGGGGGCCTACGAGGCCGGCGGTGTGGGACCTGCGGCGGACGGGCTGCGGGCGGCGCTGGGCTCGAAGTACTACCCCGTCCGTCTTGCGGCGGCGCAGGCTCTGGCTGAGCGCAACGACAAGGCCTGCTTCGAGGTGCTCGTCGAGGTCCTCGCGCGGGAGCCTCGCAACGATCAGCAGGCGGCGATCCGCTCGCTCCACCGCCTCGGCGATCCGCGGGCGGCGGGGGCCTTCCTGGACCGCATCGACGACGATCCCTCAGGGACCGCTCGGGTCGCCGATCTCCTCAAGGCGGCCGGCGCTCTCCGCCTGGAGGCGAGCGCCGATCGTCTGCTCGGCTACCTCCAGGCCGACGACCGCCGCGACGCGGCCTTCTCGGCGCTGCTGACCGTCAGCGGCCACGACCAGAAGATCGAGGACCCGGAGGACGAGGGCAAGCGCGGGAGCCCCGGCTGGGAGTCGCGGCAGCATCCGCGGCGCGACGGGATCCTCGTCCGTCTGATGGGAGCGCTGCGTCACCTCGGCGACGACGGCAACCTCAGCCGGCTCTTCCCGGCGGCGACCTGGGCCCGCGGCAGCGAGCTCGACGGCGCCCTGGTGCCGCTCCTCAGCCACGCCAAGCCGAACCTCCGCAACGGGGCGATCTCGGCCCTGTCGTGGCGCCTGCGCAAGCGCGGCGCCGACCCGGCGCCCTTGGTCGCGGCCCTCAGCGGCAACGACCCGAACAGCCTCTTCCTGGCGGCGGAGGGCTTGGCCCTCGCCGGCCACGCGGAGGGGATCTCGACGCTCCTCGCCGGGGTCGAGATGATGCCGGAGCTGCCGATGCGAAAGCGGGCGGTGCTCGCCCTCGGCCACCTCGCCGATGTCCGGGCGCTCGACCTCCTCTTGCGCCTGGCCAGCGAGGAGGGCCACGCCCTCCAGGAGCAGGCCGCCGAGGCGCTCGGTCACCTCCGCGAGGCCGCGCCCGATCGGGCCGACAAGGTCTTCGCGGTGCTCAAGAGCCTCGCCAAGGGGACGATGACGGGGGTCGCCAGGCAGGCGCTCACCGGCCTCCGCTACTTCGGCGGTCGGGACGCTTGGGCGCTCATCCGCGACGCTGCCACGGCGGACTCGTGGCAGCTCCGCGAGCGCGCCGCGGAGCTCCTCCAGCACGACAGCGCGGAGGAGACGCGAGAGCTCCTCGGGACCCTGCTCCGGAGCGATCGCCATCGCCGAGTGATCAAGGCGGCGGGCACGAGCCTCCGCCTGATCTTCGGCGAGGACTCGGTCGAGCCGGACTACGCGTTCCTCGAGGGCCAGCGGGCCCTGGAGCTCCAGCCGGACCTGATCGAGCGGCTCCGCGAGCGCGGCGATCCGCAGCGGATCCTCGAGCTCCTGCCGAAGGTCCAGACCAAGGAGCTCCTGCCCTCGCTCGTCGCCATCCTCACGGCCCGCTCCCCGCTGCCGATCGAGGCCGCGGTGACGAGCCTCCGGGGCAGCGATCGCGGCCTCACCGTCGCCGTCGCCGCGCGGATCCTCGGGACCGCCGGCGAGGAGCTGGGCGAGGCCGAGAGCGCGGAGCTGGTCCGAGCCGGCGAGCGCTGGGCGAAGAGCTGGGCCGCGGAGATGGCCAAGGTCTCCGGCACGGCGGCCCTGACCATGCCGACCGACGACGATGACGACGATGTCGAGGCGGGCCATGTCGCCAACTTCGGCGTCGACACCGGCAAGCTGGCCGAGCTCGAGGCGCCCTACCTCTGGCTCATCTGGGGCTGCGCGCAGGTCGGGGTCGGCGATGCTCTGCTGATCCAGGCGAGCTGCGCCGGCGGCGATGACCGGCGCGGTCAGGCCATCCGTCGGGCTGGGGTTATCGGCCTCGCTGGGGGCGATGGCGAGCTCAGCGAGGCCGCGCGGGAGAACCTGAAGGCGCTCGCCTGTGGCGGCGACGCGGAGCTGCGGGCCCTGGCCGCCGCCGCGCTCTCCGGCAGGGATCGCAGCGCCGCCTCGGCGCTCGTCGGCTCTCTCCTGGACGACGGTGTCAGCGTCGCCCGCCTCCTCGACGGTGAGGTCGGCGATGCGGCCAAGGCGAGCCTGATGGAGGCCGCCGGCGACGCCCATCGTCAGGGGGTCGCGCTGCCCTACCTGGTCTCTCTCGGCGACGCCGAGGGGCTCGGGGCGCGCCTGCGTGATCGGACGTTGAACGAGGCGCTCCGCCTCGGGATCGTCGAGGCCATCGCCCGGATCGCCGATCCGGGCGCACTGGACCTCCTCCGGGCCTTCGGGCGCGATGAGGAGGAGGACGAAGAGCTGCGCAAGGCCGCCTGGCGGGCGGTCCGACGGGGACAGCGGCGGCAGGACGCCGCGAGCAAGCCGCCCCGCCGTAGCCGCTGGGAGGTTCAGCCGTGAGCGACGATAAGACTAGCCAGAGCCCCGAGAGTCCCGAGGAGCAGGTCGAGGACGAGCGGACCGCGATCAACCTAAGCTACGGCGGCGCCTCCCAGGTCGTCAGCGACGAGTCCGGCTCCCGCCTCGCGCTCTTCACCAACCGTCAGCGACCGCCGGTCCGCCTGCGCGGGAAGATCCGCGAGCCGCTCCTCGTCCGCGAGGCGCTCTCCTGCCTCTACGACGTGGTCTCCTCGGACTTCCGCTATGTGCCGAAGGACAGGACGGCCTACATGGCCTACCAGCGGATGAAGAAGGCCTCCGCGGGGCTCAGCGCCTGGCAGGCGCAGCAGGCCTACTTCGAGTGGATGTCGCGCAACGACCCGTTGGCCTGGCTGATCCTCGACCCGGTCGTCACCGTCCACCCCGACGCGCTCCTCTTCGAGGTCTTCTCCAAGGACGAGGGGACCTACGCTCAGCTTGCGATCGACTGGTCGGCGATCGAGGTCGAGGGCGACAAGGTCTGCGGGACGACCAACATCGACTACTCCAAGGAACTCTTCGACGGCGTCCAGCGGATGCGCTCCTACCGGGACACGCGGATCGACATCGGCGACGAGGCGGTCTCGGTCGCGACCCAGACCCAGGCAGGCGTTGAGTCTTCGATCGAGAAGACGATCAAGCTCCCGGACACCTGGCTGCGCGGCTTTCTCCAGGTGCAGTCGGCGGCGACGCTGCCGACGACCGTGGTCGAGATCGCCGCGATCGACCTCTACAACGTCCTCCGCAAGCTGCGGCTCAACGCCGACCAGAAGAAGAAGGGCCGCGGGATCCGGATCGAGCTGGTCCCCGGCGAGGCGCCGCGCCTGGTCCTAGAGCCCTGGGAAGAGGTGCTCACCACCGACGCGGGGCCCTACAAGGGGAAGACCCCGGCGATGATCCGGATCTGGGGGCGTCGCCGCTTGATGCTCCTGCGCCGGCTCTTGCCCTTCGTCGAGTCGGTCGAGCTTCACCTCCTCGGCAGCGGCCTGCCGAGCTTCTACGTCCTCCGCGCGGGGGCGATCCGCCTGACCCTCGGCCTCTCCGGCTTCACCAGCGCCAACTGGGCCCAGGCGGTCGCGTTTGACCTCCTCCTGCCCCGCGAGGCGGAGGAGGGCCTCGACGCCAAGCTGGCCGCGGTCATCGACGTGCTCGCCCAGCACAGCGTCGCCAGCGTCCAGGAGCTGGTCGCCGCGACCAAGCTCAAGAAGGGCGACGTCCTCCGGGCGCTCCAGCTCGGCTGTCAATCGGGACAGGTGATGTACGACCTGGCCGCCGGCGTCTATCGGCACCGTCCGCTCCTCGAGGTCGAGATCGACCGGTCTCGCCTCGAGTTCCGCAACCTCCGCGAGCGGGTCGCCCACGACCTGATCGCCGCCAAGGCGGTGAAGATCGAGCAGGAGAGCCGGGTCTTCGGCGTCGGCCTCGAGATCACCGGCGAGGTCGCGGTCAAGGCGGACCGCCGCGAGTACCGGCCGGCGATGACCCTCGACGACGACGGTCGGGTCCGCAAGGCCGAGTGCACCTGCTCCTTCTATCGCAAGCACAAGCTCAAGGAGGGGCCCTGCGCCCACCTGATCGCCCTGCGCGTGAAGCAGGCGATCGAGGAGCAGCGCCGCCGCGAGGCCCGCGGCAGCAGCCGGACCAAGGTGGTCGTCGAGACCCGGACCTACGCCCGCCGCGGTGATGATCGCGAGGAGGTCGTCCAGCTTGCGCTCGACCGCCAACGGGTGAAGCTCCGATGGGGCGAACGGGGGGCGGCGCGGCTCAGGGTCCAGAGCCTGGTCTTCAACACGGTCGCGGAGGCCCGCACGGCCTTCTTCGCCCGCGCAGATGAACTGGTGGCGAGCGGCTACCTCGACGAGGCGGCGGTCTAATCATGGCAACACGAACCGACACCAGCCGACTCGTGGATCTCTGGCACGGCATCGACCAGGCCGGGGGCATCGACAACTACGTCCGCAAGCAGCTCGAAGAGCGCGGCTACCTGGTCGAGCGCAAGCCGACCGACGGCATGTCGAAGGCCGAGCTCGCCCGCTACAAGAAGTCGCTCAAGGCCGAGGCCGCCGAGCGTCTGCGGCTCAACAAGGAGTCGTGGCTCGCCTACCGCGAGACCCACATCGTCCACCTCGGCGAGGGGATCTTCTGGAACGACGACCTCGACTTTGACCGCTGGGATCTCCGCAACCCCGAGGAGCGGGCCCGCGAGAACGAGCTGCCGGAGCTCGACAACCCGAAGGCGCTGGCGGAGGCGCTCGGCCTCTCGATCGCCGCCCTGCGCTGGCTCGCCTTCCACCGCGACGACGCGACCTTCATCCACTACCGCCGCTTCACGATCCCCAAGCGCGACGGCTCTGCGCGGGCGATCTGGGCGCCGACGCCCCAGCTCAAGGCGGTCCAGCGCTGGATCCTCCGCGAGATCGTCGAGCGCCTCCCGGTCCACGGCGCGAGCCATGGCTTCATGCCGGGGCGATCGACCAAGTCAAACGCGAGCGTCCACAGCGGCGCGGAGATCGTCGTCAAGGTCGACTTGAAGGACTTCTTCCCGACGGTGACGCTGCCGCGGGTGAAGGGGATCTTCCGCCGCGCCGGCTACCGCGAGCAGACAGCCACCCTCCTCGCGCTCCTCTGCACCGAGGCGCCGCGCGAGGTGATGGAGATCAAGGGCAAGACCCACTTCGTCGCCTTGGGCCCCCGCAGCCTCCCCCAGGGGGCGCCGACGAGCCCGGGCCTGACCAACACGCTCTGCCTCCGCCTCGATCGGCGGCTGAGCGGCCTCGCGGCGAAGCTCGGCTGGCGATACACCCGCTACGCCGACGACCTGACCTTCTCCCTGCAGCCGCGCAAGGACAGGAAGAAGCAGCCGCCCAAGGTCGGGGCTCTGCTCGGCGGGATCGCCAAGATCGCCGCCGACGAGGGGTTTGTCGTCCACCCGAACAAGACCCGGATCGCCCGCAGCGGCGGTCGTCAGCAGATCACCGGGCTCGTGGTCAACGGCGACGCTCCCCCGCGGGTCCCGCGGGCGCTGCGGCGCCAGGTCCGGGCCGCGCTGCACAACCTCCGCAACGGCAAGCCGCTGCGGGAGGGCGAGACGCTCAGCCGCCTCGCGGGCTTCATCGCCTACATCCAGATGACCGATCCCGAGCTCGGGAAGAAGCTGCGGGCGGAGCTCGCCGCGGTCGCAGGTCTGGCCTGATCGCGAGGGCCTTCTCGCACGGGCCAGAACGGGCCTGCTCGCGAGGGCCTGCTCGCACGGCGGGGCCAGAACGGGCCTGCTCGCGAGGGCCTGCTCGCACGGGCCTGCTCGTTCGGGCCAGAACGGGGCCCGCTCGCGGCCGACGACGCACCGACGATCCGATGAGCCGATGAGCCGATGATCCGCGATGAGCGATGACCCGCGAAGAGGCCCTGCTCTACACTTCGTCCAGCCCTCGACCGACGCCGATGCCTCCGACGCCCAACCCCCCGCAGACCGAGCTCAAGCAGACCAAGGTAGACCTCGGCGGTCTGATGATGGTGCTCGCCGATCACCTCTACTCCACGCCGGCGGTGGCCCTGCGCGAGCTCGTGCAAAACGCCCACGACTCCTGCCGTCGGCGGGAGATCGAGGGCTCCGCCGAGGGCTTTACGCCCAGGATCGTGATCGAGGTCGACCCGGAGGCCCGGACCCTGTCGATCGAAGACAGCGGCGCGGGCCTCACCGACGACGAGATCGATCGCTACCTCGCGACCGTCGGCAGCGGCTACACCCGCACCCTGCGCGAGCGCGGGGAGGGGGGCGCCGATCTGATCGGCTACTTTGGCCTCGGCTTCCTCTCGGCCTTCGTGATCGCGGAGCGGGTCGAGGTCTGGACCTGCTCCTACACCGCGCCGGGGATCGCCTGGCACTTCTCCTCGCGGAGCGGGCAGAGCTACACCGTCGAGGCGGCGCAGCCCCGCCCTGTCGGCACCCGGGTGACCCTGCACCTCAGCCCGAAGCACAGCACCTTCGCCGACGGGAGGGCGGTGCGGGGGCTCCTCGCCCGCTACTGTTGTCTGCTCCAGGTGCCGATCTTCTTCGCCGGCGAGGCGGAGGCCGTCAACGCCGTGCCGCCGCCCTGGCGCGACGGTGATGAGCAGAGCCCGCTGCGGCTGCGTCGGCTCTCGGAGGCCTTCGCCGAGCGCTTCGCCGGCGGGCTGGGGCCGCTGTGCACCCTGCCCATCGCCGACCGCAGCGGCGGCAGCGACATCCGCGGGCTCCTCTGGATCCACGCGGCGACCACCTACGGCAGCGGCGACAACCGTCAGGTCGCGGTCTACGTCCGCGGGATGTTGATCGACCCCGACGAGCGCGATCTCCTCCCGCGCTGGGCCGGCTTTGTCGGCGCGGTGGTCGAGAGCGATCGCCTCGCGCCGACGGCGAGCCGCGAGGATCTCCAGCACGACGCCGGCTACGAGGCGGCCCAGGCCGCGGTCCGCGAGTCGCTGATCGACGGCCTCGCCTCCCTCGCCCGCCGCGAGCCGGCGACCTGGCGGCGGGTGCTGATGCGCCACAACGAGGCGCTCCTCGGCGCGGCGATCAGCGACCCGCGCCTCTTCACGCTCCTCGCCGACGAGCTGACCGTGCCGACGACCCAGGGGGACCTCCCGGTCGCCAAGGTGCTGCGCCGGGGGGGCGGCAAGATCCATGTCAGCCGGGCCGAGCGCGGCGGCTTTGAGGAGCTGCTCTTTCGGGCGCTGAAGGTGCCAGTGGTCGTCGGCAGCCGCTACGGAGCGCTGCCCTTTTGCCGCAAGTATGTCGAGGAGACCGGGCGCGGCGGTCGGGTGATCCTGCTCGGCCACGGTGAGAGCGAAGGGGAGCTCTTCGAGCGGGTCTCGGGGGTGACGCCGGAGGTGACGCGGCGCCTGGACGCGGCGCTCGGCGGCGACGACTACGAGCTTATCCTCGCCCGCTTTGAGCCGGCGTACCTGCCCTTCGTCGGGGTCCCGGATCGGGAGGTCGAGCTCAAGCGCCGGATCGAGTCGGACGAGGCGGACGCGAGGATCGGCGCGGCGGTGCTCAGCCTCGCCCGCCGCTTCACCCAGGAGGTGGACGAGCGACCGCCGCTGCGGGTCTACGTCAACCAGCGCTGCCCGGCGATCGTCGCCCTCCTGCGGGCGAGCCCGGCCCGCGGGGCCCAGGCGGCGGCGCTCCTGCGGCCGCTCCTCTCGCTCCTCTCGGAGACCGACGAGGGCGGGCGGATCATGGCGATCGACGCGGCGCTCGAGACCTTCTGCGCGACCGTCGTCGACCTCTTGGCGGGCGACGGCGACGGCGACGGCGACGGGGATGGGGACGGCTCGGCGAGCGGCCGAGGAGAGGAGGCCTAGGATGGACATCTGGCGGTGGGTCGGGACGCGAAAACGGGAGCTGCGCGAGGGGGGGCAGGAGCGCCTCGCGAGCCTGATGAGCGCCCTCCCGAGCCTGGTCTGCGACAACGAGCACGCCCGGGTCGAGGCCCTGGTCCCGGAGGCGCTGGCGCTCGCGCGGGCGGCGAAGCTCCCGTGGGTCGAGGTCTTCGTCCGCCACTGGCTCCTGCAAAGCCGGGTCTTCCATCGCCACGAGGTCGGCCGCAGCCGCCACGAGGCGGTCTCGCTGCTCGAGTTCGCCAACCGCGAGGAGACCCGCGGCTGCCCCCAGAGCGTCTGCGTCACCCAGGATCTGGCGGGCTGCTACTCGCGGGTCGACGGTCCGGGCTATGTGACGGAGCGGCTCCAGGTCGCCCGCGAGAGCCTGGGCCGGATCGACCCGAGCTGGCCCTGCTACTCCTGCATCAGCAGCGAGTACGCGGACGCGCTGATCGACGGCGGTCGCGAGGCGGAGGCGCTGGAGTTCATCCGCGCCCAGGTCGCGGCGGCCGCGGCCCAGGGGGAGTTTCTGGAGGAGGACTTCGCCCTCAGCGAGTCCCACGCGCTGATCCTCCTCGGTCGCTTCGCCGAGGCGGAGGCCCGCCTGAGCGAGCATGAGCACCCCGCGGGCGGTGAGAGCCACGCGATCGAGACCCGGCTGATGCGGGCCTGGGCCTTGGTCGGCCTCGGGCGCTTTGAGGAGGCGATGGCCGAGCGCCCGTCTTTTTCGGCGGTCGTCGACACCGCCGACCACTACGAGAGCTGGATGATGGCGACGCTCGGCCTGGTCCGCGGCGGCCTGGTCGACAACGACGCCGAGCTCGGCCGTCAGCTCCGCGAGCTCTACCGCCGCCTCGAGGTGAACGGCGCGCTCTGGGGCGCGACACAGACGGCGATCGAGGCGTTGAAGCTCGCCTGGGATCGCGGCGCCGAGCGGGTCGCGGGGCTTGTCTGTGCGGACGCCGAGCGCCTGGCGGCGAAGCTCCTCCGGCCGCCGCCGCTGCCGAAGCGACCCGCACCGCCGAGGGGGCCGTCGCTCGTCGCGAGCGGCTCGATCCAGGGGACGCAGGCGCTCCTCCAGGCGCTCCCGGAGGATCCCGAGGCGGCGCTCGACCTGCTCGGCGACGCCAGGGCGCGCTCGCCCGACGACCCGCAGATCGCCGCTCGCTGGGCCCAGGGGCTGCGGAGCGCCGGCTTCGCCGAGGAGGGGCTGCGCGACCTGGAGCTCTTCGCCGCCGGTCATCCAGGCGACGGCCAGACCCTGCTCGAGCTGTGTCGCCTCTACCGCGCCTGCGGTGACTCGTCGGCGATCGTCGAGCTCGTCCGCGAGCGCCTCTGCGACTTTCCAGCGCTCTACCCGACGGGGCTGTGGATCCTCGCCCAGGCGGAGGTGTCGGCGGGGACGATCGACGCGGCGATCATCACCCTGCGGTCGCTGCTCGAGCTGGCCCCGGACTCGGAGCCGGCCCTCGGTCGCCTCGCCGATCTCCTCCGCCAAGAGGGGCGCTACGCCGAGGCCCTGGCGCTGCGCCGACGCCTGGTCGAGCGCCTAGAGCCCGGGCCGCACGACTGGGACCTGATGAGCGAGGCGACGATCGCCGGCGAGTGGGCGCTCGTGCGTCGCTCCGCGGCGCGGCTCGGGATTCCGGCCAAGCCCGCGGGCGAGGGCCCGATCGACGGCTCCTACGGCATGTGTCGGATCAGCGTCGGCGACGACGATGTCAGCGCGCGCGGCAAGGGTCTGCTGTGGGCGGAGCGTCGCGGGCCGGTGACCGCGCGGATCATCGAGGTGGTGGGCCCGCAGGGGAGCGAGCGCTACGGCGATCTCGTCGTCTTCGACGCGGCGAACCTGCGAACGGGCGAGGAGGGCGACGACGCGAGCGAGGAGAACCCTCGGCGGCACCCGGTCTTCCGCGCGATCGAGGTGCTCCAACCTGGCGGTATGGTCAGCTACGCGATCGACGGCCCGCACCCCGGCGAGGAGATCCTCGACGATCTGCGCGAGCTCTTCGCGGGCTACGGAGGGCGCCTGTGGGTCTGCAGCGGCGAGAGGTATCGGCTGCGTGACTCCCTCGCTGGGGGCGAAGGCGAGCGCGAGGTCCAGGGCGAGGACCCGGGCGAGGACCCTCGGCTCCCCGGTCTCTACGCCTACTTCGCCGTGCCGGCGAACATCTCCGCCAGCGAGCTCGACGCTAGCCTCACCAAGGCGACCGCGGGGGCGCCCTATCCGATGGCCTGGATCGAGCTAGCCCTGGCCCTAAGGCCAGGGGAGGCCAAGGACGCTGCGCTCTCGCATCATCGCGGTTTGATCGCGCGCTTTGGCCTCTAGCGGCGCCCGCGTCGTCCCTCTCGGCTCCGTCGGCTCGCTGTCGCAGCTATGCAGAGCAGCGATCGCGGCGAGAGGCCGACACGACCTTTCACTTCGCCGGCTTCAAGGCCCTCCTGATGGTCTTCAATCTGGAGGCTGGCTCGCCCTCGGAGGGCGTGGCACCGACCGGCCTGAGCTCGGCGTCGGCGGAGGCGACGAACTCAGCGCGGGGAGGCGGCGATGTTGCCCCCGTCGACGGTGAGCACCGCCCCGGTCGTGCCGCCGGCCAAGGCGAGGTGGAGAAAGGCGTCGGCGACCTCGGAGGCGAGCACCTCTCGGCGGAGGAGGTTGGCCCGGAAGTAGTCATCGGCCTCGAGACCGCGGGCGGCTGCGCGGGCGCGGACGACCTCGGGGGGCAGGAGGCCGGTGCGGATCCTGTCGGCGTTGACGGCGTTGCTGCGGATCCCGTCGCCGCCGTGCTCCAGCGCGTACTGCTTCATCAGGGCGACGAGGGCCGCCTTGGCGATCGCGTAGGGGCCAAAGCCCGCGCCCGGGTTGAACGCGGCCTTCGAGGCGTTGAAGAGGAGGAAGCCTCCGCGCCCCTGGGCGAGCATGACCTGGGTCGCGGCCGCGGCGAGCCAGTGGTGACCGAGGAGGTTGACCCGCAGGCTCTCCTCGAAGAGCTCGGGGGGACAGGCGGCGATCGGGGCCTGGGGGGCGATCCCGGCGTTGGCGATCACCCCGTCGACACCGCCGAAGCGGGCGACGCAGGCCTCGACGCAGGCCTCGAGCGCGCTCCGATCGCCGTTGTCCGCGACCCGGGTCGTGACGCTCGTCGTCTTCGCCAGGAGAGCCGCGGCGGCGCCGAGGCGCTCCTCGTCGCGATCGACGAGCATCAGCGCCGCGCCGGACTCGGCGAAGCGCTCGGCGCAGGCGAGGCCGATCCCGCCGGCCGCTCCGGTGATGATGACGACGCGGCCGGCGAGGGGCGACCGCGTCCGCTTGCCGAGCTTCGCCTGTTCGAGGGGCCAGTACTCCATGTCGAAGATGTCCGCCTCGGGGAGCGCCTGGTAGCGACCGACCGCCTCGGCGCCGCGGATGACCGCGATCGTGTGCTCGTAGAGGTCGGCGGCGATCCGGGCGGCGCGGTCGTCGACGCCGACGCCGACGAGGCCGACGCCGGGGATCAGCACGACCCGCGGATCGGGGTCGAGGGCGATCCGCTCGAGGCCCCGGCCCTCGGTCTGTCGCCTGAAGTACGCGAGGTAGTCTTCGCGAAAGGCATCGACCGCGCCCGCGATCGCCTCGCTCAGCGCCGGGCCCTCGAGCGCCGGGTCGAGCTCTAGGACGAGCGGGCGCTGTTTGGTCCGGATCACGTGATCCGGGGTCGCAGGTCCGCGACCGCTGAGCTCGCGCAGGGCCGCGCTCGACCGGTCGAGGAAGGCCTCGATCGCGGGGCTGCGCCGGAGATCGAGCACATAGCGGCGCTCGCCCTCGGAGAGCACACCGCGGAGAACCGGCGCGAGCTGGGACCAGCGCTCGGCGGCTGTGCCTACCTGACCGGCTGTGCCTACCACACCGGGCTCACCGGGCTCACCGGGCTCACCGGCCACACCGGCCACACCGGCCACACCGGGCTCACCGGCCGCGCCTCTCTGACCGGCTTGAGTGGCCTCAGCTCCCGCGGTCGTGTTGTCGGTGATCGTCGCTCGGCCGGTCGCATCTCCGCTGGCCGCAGGCTCCGCCGGGGATCGAACGCTTCGCCTGCTCTCCTCGTCCCCTGAGCTCGCGCTCGCCGACACCTTTGCGCGGGTCGATCGGGCTGCGGCGACGTGAGCCTCGGCCGCGGTGACCGCGGCGATGTGTCGCTCGTAGGACTCACGGGCGGTCGCGCCGAAGGTGAAGAGCCCGTGCTGGAGGAGGAGCAGCCCTTCGCACTCGGGGTGCGCCTCCGCGACCTCGGCGGCGAGCTTGGCCAGGGCGAAGCCCGGCATCACATACGGGACGATCGCCAGGCGCTCGCCGAAGACCTCGGCGAGGATCGTCGTCGCGTCCGCCTGGGAGACGAGGCTGAGGATCGCGTCGGCGTGTGAGTGATCGATGTAGGTTTGGGGGAGGAAGGCGTGGAGGAGCACCTCGACCGAGGGGGTCGGGGCCGAGGCGTCGAGGAGGCGGGTCCGCGCCGCGTTGACCATCGCCGCGTCGTCCAGGGACTCGAGCCCGCGCAGCGCCTGGAGCGGGCGGAGGCGGACGGCCGGGAGCCCGGGGACGTCGATACCGCCGAGATCCCAGCCGCTCCCCTTGACGCAGAGAACCTCGCAGGGATCGCCGAGATCGTCCTCTAGGGTCGTCTTCACCGAGGTGTTCCCGCCGCCGTGGAGGACGAGCCCCGGCTCGCGGCCGATGAGCCGCGAGGTGTAGACCCGAAGCGCGACGTGGCGGTCGCAGCGGCCTCGGTAGCGTTGGGTGAGCTCGGTGACCGTCGCGGTCGCCTCCTCCTCGGACCAGCGGCTTTGCATGGGCCGCACTCTCCGGCGCCAGCGTCCTCCTGTCGAGCCCGCGGTCGACGCGTCCGCGGGGGCAGGGAGCCTGGGCCCCGTCCGAGGCCGATGAGCGGCGCGGCGCAAGTCCCCGTAGCCCGCCGGGGGATCGCCAGGGGGTGATAAATCACGTCGCGCGGGCCGACCTCGGAGGCGCTGACCCGCGCGCTGGAAGGGTGGGGTCCGCAGCGCGGGGGAGCGCCGCCGGTGGAGGGCACCTCGAAGAGCTAGCGGCAAGGGCTCGGCCTCTCGCGAGCGCCGAGGTGATCGTCGCAGGCAGCGAGAGGTCGGAGGTGCCGCCCTTCGCTGGGGTGTGCGAGCTCGGACCATAGGCCGACGATCCGCCCCCGAACGAGCGCCGTGAGGTGCGGGCGCGCTCGCGTCGCTCCGCCGCCTCTGCGCCGGCCGATGACGACCCTGAGCGGCGACGCGCGGTCGATCGGGTTGAGCCTTTTGTCGCGGTCTGAGAGCGTTGCCGAGGGTTCGTGCTGGGGTGAGCGAGGCGAGGTATCCAGGGTTTGGTTGGGACGACGATGACCTCGTCACACAGCAGATCGAGCTGCCGGACGACGCAGGCGCCGATGTCGAAGTCGAAGTCGATGTCGACGTCGACGCGGGCGTCGATCTGGGGGACGAGCAGACCCGCGTCGTCGACGTCTCATCGCTCCGGGCCAGCACCGAGACGCCGCTCAGCGCCGACGAGCTCCTGAAGTCACGGCTGGCGAGCGGCGCCCGTGTCGGCCGCTTCGTCGTCCAGCGTCAGCTCGACGAGGGCGGCATGGGGCTCATCTTCCGAGCCCACGACGAGGAGCTCGATCGGGCCGTCGCGCTGAAGATCCTCCGCGCGCAGCAGAGCGAGGGCTCGATCGGCCGCGCTCGCCTGATCCGTGAGGCCCAGGCCCTGGCGAAGCTCTCCCACCCGAACGTCGTCACGGTCTACGAGGTCGGCGAGTGGCGGGGGAACGTCTTCGTCGCGATGGAGCTGGTCGAGGGGCGGACCCTGCGGGGATGGCTCAAGCTCAAGCGGTGGCGGTGGCGGGAGGTCGTCTCCATGTTCGTCCAGGCCGGGCGCGGCGTGGCGGCGGCCCACAGCGCTGGGATCATCCACCGCGACTTCAAGCCGAGCAACGCCTTGGTCGGTCGCGACGGTCGTGTGCGGGTGCTCGACTTTGGCCTCGCCCTGGCCGCGGAGTCGACGATCGCCGATCGGATCGCGGCGAACCCGGCGAACCCGGCGAGCCCGGCGAGCCCGGCGAACCCGGCGAACCCGGCGGCGGCGGAGATCGGCGACTCGGTCTCATCGTTGGTGACGGGCAGCGCCAGCTCCAGCCTCCTCGGCGCGTCGCTGACGGTCGCCGGGGCGGTCGCCGGGACCCCGCCCTACATGGCCCCAGAGCAGCTCCTCGGCGTCGAGATCGACGCGCGGGCGGATCAGTACGCCTTCTGCGTCGCCCTCTACGAGGGGCTCTACCGTCGCCGTCCCTTCCGCGGCAAGACCGTCAGCGAGCGGCGGCGCGAGCTCGCCGACGGCGTCGCGCTCTCCTTCCCGAGCAAGATCCGGGTGCCGGCGTGGATCCGCAAGGTTCTCCGCCGCGGCCTCGCGACCGATCCGGAGGACCGCTACCCGACGATGGAGGCGCTGGTCTCCGCCCTCGCCGAGGACCCGACCCGGCGGCGTCGGTGGGTGATCGGCGGGTCGGTCGTGGCGAGCCTCCTGCTCGGCGGCGGCTACCTGTTCGCCAAGCAGCAGGCGGCCCTCGCGGATCCTTGCCTGGAGTTCGGCGATGAGATCGCGGAGGTCTGGAACGACGAGCGCCGTGAGGCGGTCGCCGAGGCGGTCAAGGGCACCGGCATGGGCTATGCCGAGGCCACCTGGGAGCGCCTGCAGCCGCGCCTCGACGCCTACGCCGAGTCCTGGTCCGAGCGCCGGGTCGACGCCTGCAGGACCCACCAGTCGGGGGCCCATGACGCCGAGCTCTACGGTCTCGAGGTGAGCTGCCTCGACCATCGCCGCATGGCCCTGAGAGCCCTGACCACGACCCTCGCCGAGGCCGACGCGGAGGTCCTGCGGCGGGCGATCCAAGCCGCGGAGTCGCTGCCGACGATCGCGACCTGCGAGGATATCGGCGCCTTGACCTCCGCCGCCCCGCCGCCTGAGGCTCCCGACGTAGCGGCGGAGGTCGAGCGCCTGCGGGAGGTGCTGGAGGCCGCCCGCGTCGAGCTCGGCCTGCGCCGGCACGCGAAGGGGCTGAGCCTCTCGAAGGAGGTCGTCGAGCGCAGCCGCGAGCTCGAGTACAGCCCGCTCGAGGCCGAGGCCCTGATGATCCACGGCAACCTGCTCGACATCGCCGGCGACTACGAGGCGGCCGAGGCCGCGCTCCACCGCGGGGTGTGGCGGGCCGACGTTGTCCGCGACGACCCGCTCCTGGCGAGGACCATGTCGTCGCTCATCTACGTGATCAGCGAGGGGCGGGGGGACTACGTCCGGGCGCAGAGCTGGCGGCCCCACGCCGACGCGGTGATCGAGCGCCTCGGCGGTGGTACCCGCGGCGAGGCTCGCCTCCTCTCGACCTTCGGTCAGCTCGCCATGCGCCAAGACGAGGACGAGGCGGCGCTCAGGCTCTCGGAGCGGTCGCTGGAGATCGTCGAGGAGCTCTACGGACCCGACGATCGCGAGCTTACGGGCTCGCTGATGGCCCTCAGCAACGCCTATATCGGCGGCGGAAAATTCTCCGAGGCGCAGGCGCTCCTGGAGCGAGCGCTGAAGATCAACGAGGAGCAGCTCGGGTCGGAGCATCCGGCGCTCTCGTCGATCCTCAACAACCTCGGCTCGGTCCACGGCATGGCCGGCGATGTCGACGGGACCCTGCCCTTCTTCGAGCGGGCGCTGGCGATCGAAGAGGCGGTGATGGGCCCGGATCACCCCTCCCTCGCCCACCCGCTCGGCAACATCGGCGCGACCTATGCCTTCCAGGGCAAGCGCAAGGAGGCGCTGGTCTATATGGAGCGGGCGCTCGCGGTGGAGGAGAAGGCCCGCGGCGCCGATCATCCGACGGTCGCGGTCACGCTCCACAACCTCGGCTCGATCAACGCCGAGGAGGGCAACCATGACGCCGCCTACGGCTACCTCGAGCGGGCGCTCAAGATCCGGCAGGCCAAGCTCCCCCCAGACGCGCCGATGACGACGGTGGTGATGTCCGACCTCGGCAACCTCTGCCTCGAGATCGGCAAGACGCGGCAGGGGCTGCGCCACCTAGAGAAGGCCTACGCTCGGAGCAAGGGGAGCGAGGAGGGGGCGAAGACCCACGCGGTGGCGGCGTTCCGCCTCGCGAAGTCTTACCGCGAGTCGGCGAGCCGCAAGCAGCGAGCGCGGGCCCGGGACCTCACGGCGGAGGCGCTCCGCTACTACACCGAGGCGGGGGCCGAGGAGCACGCCGAGATGATCGCCCAGCTAGAGGGGTGGCTCGCCGAGCTCGGGCCGGCGAAGAAGTCTCGCGGCAAGCAGCCCAAGCGGAAGAAGAAAAAGAAGAAGGGGAAGAGGAAATAGGCGCCAGGTGGGGGGCGACCGAGCCGTCGCTGAGGTCCGTGCGCGGATCGGCGAGGCTGCGGATGGTCGCGTGCCGCCGGGACGTGTGGAGATCGGATCGCGGGTCCTCCTGACGCTCATCGTCGCGGCGACGCTGAGGCCACGCCGAGGCGCAGGATCGCGCGTCCTGGGCCGCTCTCGGCGGTCGCCGGAGACCCGCCGGATCCGCCAGATCGGCCGCGGGGGGCCCTCGCCGACGGCGATATTCATCGGCTCATGATCCCCCCTAGATAACGCGCAGCGCTTAACCTGTCCGCGCTTCGGGGTCGTCGTTGATCGCAGCCGACGTCCCGAGGAGGGGCTGACATTTGATACCTTCACGCCCACTCACGCAGATGCCCGCGCGCGCAGGTGCCTCGCCGACCGGCGAGGCCTCTCGCGACCGGCAAGTCGGGACCCGCTCGTAGGTCCGACTGTCAGCTCTTCCCCCTGAACCCGACAACCTAGCACCACCGAACGAAACCCCTGCGAGCACACACCACGCGCCGCGAGACGGCCGTGTTTCGCAGACAGAGAAAGGAACCAGCCCATGTCCACGCTCAGCGATCCCAAGTCCAGGGACGAGATTCTCAAGGCCTTTAGCCCGCTCATCCGCAAGTTCGAATCACAGGTCGCCAAGGTCGCGACCAAGGCGGAGGCCGCCCGCGAGGCCGCGGACCGTGAGGTCGTCGAGCGTGCCGCCGGCTACTCGGTGGAGGGGATCGTCAAGGGCCTCGCCGAGCTTCAGCTCAGCTTCGGCGGATCGGTCGAGGCGCTCGCCGGTCAGGTCAGCGGCGAGTCGGTCAAGCTCGGCGAGCTTCGCCGGGCGATCGCCTTTGAGCGCGGTCGTCACACCTTGCTCAGCAGCACCCGGATCGCCGCGGACGCCCTCGAGATCCTCAAGCAGGACCACGCCCGCAGCATCGAGGAGTTCGAGGCCCACGCGGCTGAGAGCCGCGCGGACCTCGAGCAGAGCATCACCGACAAGCGCGCCGAGTGGGCGAGCGAGGCCGCCGCGCTCGAGGAGGCGAACGCCGAGTACGAGGCGAACCTGGTCAAGGAGCGCGCCCAGGCGGCCGCCGACCGCGGCTACGAGACCGAGCGTCAGGCCAAGCTGACCGCCGACGCGAACGCCGAGCGCCGCCGCAACGTCGAGCGCAGCCTCGCCGACACCGACGCCGCCAAGACCAAGGACTGGACCGCCCGCGAGAAGGAGCTCGACTCGCACAGCGCCGAGATCCAGACCCTCCGCGACGAGGTGGCCGGCTACGAGGCGGCGATCGAGGAGGCCGCGAAGAAGGCCCGCGAGGCCGCGATCGCCGCGGTCAACCGCGAGGCGAAGCACGAGAACGAGCTCCTCAGCCGCGAGACCGCCGCGAACCTCGAGGTCTTCGAGCTCAAGATCACGTCCCTCGAGGGGACGATCGCTCAGCAGGCCAGCGAGATCGACAAGCTCTCCGAGCAGCTGGCGAACGCGCTCGCACAGTCGCAGAAGCTCGCCCACCGCGCCATGGAGGGGAAGGGCGCCTAAGCGGCCCGAGACCTCGAAACACGACCCCTATGTGAGCGGCCGACGACGGCGGAGCCCCTAGGCGGAGCCGGCGGCCGACCAGCGGAAAGGACCCACGAAAATGCACAAGATCAGCAGCAAGAGCACCAAATCTGAGATCATGAAGGCCTACAACGAGCTTCTCAAGGCCTACAAGGCCCTCGAGAAGGAGGCCAACAGCGGCGCAGCCGCGGCCGTCTCGGACGACAGCGGACCCGGCGAGGGCAGCTCCTCCGGCGACATCAGCATCGCCGACGTCATCGAGGCCCTGAGCGGCCTCCGCGGGAACTTCGGCGACGCGACCCGGACCCTGCAGCAGAAGCTGACCGCCGAGGCGACGACCCTCGGTGAGCTCCGCGCAGCGATCGCGGGGCACATCGCCCACCTCAAGGATCTGCACGGGATCGAGGCGGACGAGGGCACCCTCGACGAGCTCCTCAAGGGCTACAGCGAGACCTCGAAGGCCGGCGAGGAGGAGCTCAAGACCAAGAAGACCGAGCTCCGCGCGGAGCTCGATGAGAAGCGCGCCGCCTGGAAGAAGGAGCAGGACGAGCACGCCCGCCAGGTCAAGGAGGCGCGTGATCTCCTGAAGAAGGCCCGCCAGCGCGAGGTCGCCGAGTACGAGTACGAGCTCGCGCAGCAGCTCGCCGCCCAGGAGGACGCCCAGGCCCAGGCCGAGAAGGCCTTCGAGGCCGAGCTCGTCGCCCTCCGCGAGGCCAAGGAGGCCGCGTGGTCCGAGCGCGAGACCGCCGTCGCGGAGCGCGAGACCGAGTACGCCGATCTCCAGGCGAAGAAGGCCGCGCACGAGGTGGCCCTCGCCGCCGCCGTGAAGAAGGCGGAGGACGAGGGGACCGGCCTCGCCCGTCGCCAGGCCAAGAGCGCCTACGACCTCCTCGCCAAGGAGAACGACGGCAAGCGTCGGGTCTACGAGCTTCGCATCGGCTCCCTCGAGGAGACCATCCAGAAGCAGGCCGCGCAGATCGACGCCCTCAGCAAGCAGCTCTCGACCGCCCTTCGTCAGGCCCAGGACCTCGCGGTCAAGGCCATCGAGGGCGCCTCGAACTCGACCTCCTTCGACGCGATCCGCGAGATCGCGATGGAGCAGGCGAAGCACGGCGGCAAGGGCAAGTAGCCGCGGCCCCCAGCTCGCCGCGACCCGCGGCGAGCCCGGGTTCGAATCTGGGCTCCGCGACCGACAAGGTCGCGGAGCTCGCTTTGTTGGTTGTTCGTGGGTTGTTGGTTCGTGGTTCGTTGGTTCGCGTCGTGGGTCCGCTCTAGGTCGACGATGCGCTCTAGAAAGTCCTTGAGGAGACGCAGGCGTCGACGGTCGCCGGTAGGTCCTTCACTCGCTCTTCGGCGCTTGTCTCAGGCACGAAAGCTGTAGGGGAGGGGGGAGGCCGAGGCGAAGGCCGGTCAAGGGGGGACGCCACTCTCTCAGACAGGTCGGAGCGCGGATGGACCCCTTGTCACCAAGGGGTCCATCCGCGTCCTAGACTCGTTCGCGACGTCCCCCCTCGCCCGTCCACCAGCTCGTCCCCCTGTGGAAGGTGAGCTGAGGACACAGGCCGAGCTGCTTCTCCAGCGTATATGGACTCTCAAGAAGATCCTGGTCCGTCGCGGTGATGCGAGCTCTTCTTCCCTCTACACGTCGGCGTCTCTCCGCAGGCCGTCCTGAGAGTGTCTCCATCCGTCGCTTCTCGGCCGCTTCGATCCCATAAGTCTCAAAAGACATCTGAGTGAGCTCTTCACCGGCTGACGCCGACCCATGGGGTGAAAGTCCGCCCCCAGAACTGCGCATATTCGAGGTCTTTCTTGAGTGGGGACGAATACTGCCCACCCCGTTGGAGCAGGATCGTTCTCTGAGGCCCGATACGGTGGACAAGCAGCGCAACTCTCGTCCTCAGCTCACTCTCCACAGGAGGACGAGCTGGTGGACGGGCGAGGGGGGACGTCGCGAACGAGTCTAGGACGTGCATCGGCCCCTTGGGACAAGGGGACGATGCATGCTCCGACCTGTCTGAGAGAGTGGCGTCCCCCCTTGACCGGCCTTCGCCTCGGCCTCCACCCCACCCCCGAAGAGCTTCGCGCCCGAGGACGCCGGCGAAGAGCGAAGGAGAGACCTCCGACCTGTCTAAGAGAGTGGCGTCCCCCCTTGACCGGCCTTCGCCTCAGCCTTCGCCTCGGCCTCCACCCCACCCCCGAAAAGCTTCGCGCCCGAGGCCGCGGGCGAAGAGCGAAGGAGAGACCTACCGGCGAGCGTGAACCGTCGCCGCCGACGTCTTCTCGATGGGGTGTTCAAAGCCCGGTGACGGTCGCTCGCCGCGGTGTCGGGCGATGGGCGATGGGCGATCCTCAGTGCGGGCTTTGCATGCCGGCATGCGGGATCTTCCGGTAGGCCCTGCAGAGCACCTGGGTCTGTGATTCAAGCTCCTGTGATCACAGGAGCTTGTCCATCGCAGGAGATCGGCGTCAGAGCTGCATAAGTACCCGGCATGCCCTCGCCATCTTCGCTGTCGTCCATGCTCTCTGTCCCGTCGTCGCTCGCCCTCGCGCTCTGCGTCGGCATCGCCTGCGACCCAGGCGATCCGCCGGTGGACTCCGACTCCGCGACCGCGGGGGAGATGGAGAGCGGCCCCGGCGAGAGCGGCCCTGGGGAGAGCGGCCCTGGGGAGAGCGGCCCTGGGGAGACCGGGGACACTGGCGAGACCGGGGATACTGGGGAGACCGGGGAGACGGGGGAGACCGGCGATACCGGGGAGACCGGCGGCGACGGCGAGCTCGACCTGCCGGCGGATCTCTACAACTACGCAGACCCGGATCTGCCCGCCCACTTCCTGAGCCCCGCCGTCGTCGGCTTCGACAACACCCCCGGCGACAACCCGATCACCGACGGGGGGGCGACCCTCGGCCGGGTCCTCTTCTACGACACGGCGCTGTCGAAGAACGAGAAGGTCGCCTGCGCCTCCTGCCATCAGCAGGGCGCCGGCTTCACCGACCCGGAGACCTTCAGCGAGGGCTTCGACGGCGGCCTGACCGGGCGCAACTCGATGGGCCTCAGCAACGCGCGCTGGTACCCGAGCGGCCGCTTCTTCTGGGATGAGCGGGCCGCGACGCTCGAGGAGCAGGTGCTCCAGCCGATCCAGAACGAGGTCGAGATGGGGCTCACCCTGGCGGAGCTGGTCGCCCGGGTCCAGGAGCGGCCCTACTACGACGCGCTCTTCATCGACGCCTTCGGCGACGAGGAGGTCACCGATGACCGGATCGCGCGGGCGCTCGCCCAGTTCGTCCGGGCGATGGCCTCCTACCGCTCACGCTTCGACCAGGGGCTGAGCGACGCGGGGAGCCTGGGCGCGCCCTTCGCCAACTTCACGCCCGCGGAGAACCAGGGCAAGGCGATCTTCCTCGGGGCCGGCGGCTGCGCTGCCTGTCACCTCGCCGGCCCGCCGCCGATGCCGGGCGGTGTCTTCGCGAACTCGGCGATCCTCCAGCCGCTGGAGCCCCTCAACAACGGCCTCGACGGCGGGCTCAGCAACGACGACGACGGGGTCGGCGAGATCAGCGGTGAGCCGACGGACAACGGCCTCTTCAAGGCGCCCTCGCTGCGCAACATCGCCGTGACGGGCCCCTACATGCACGACGGGCGCTTTGACACGCTGCCGGAGGTGGTCGACTTCTACAACAACGGGGTCCAGCCCCACGCGAACTTGGACCCCCGCCTGCGCGGGCCGAACAACCAGCCGCGGCAGCTCAACCTGGGCCCCGACGAGCGGGGGGCGCTGGTGGCCTTCCTGGAGACGTTGACGGACGAGGCGCTGCTCGAGGATGTGCGCTTCTCGGATCCCTTCCTCGACTGAGGGCCGTCACCCTTCGCTTCTCGTGGCGGCCCACGCCCAGAGGCCACCAGAGGGGCACAGGCATGCCTCGCCGAGGTAGAGATGACCTGCCCCAGGGGACCGATGAGGTCCCGGGGCGTGTGTCTCTTAGGTCATCTTGTGAGGGACGACGCGCGCCCGGGTGTCCTCGCCCACCGGCCGGATCAGCGGGAAGAACGACTCCTTTGGGAGGCGCGGGAGCACGAGCCGGCGCCCCTGCTCGGCGAGGCGGCGGGCGAGGTGGGTGATGAACATGACCGACTCGACCCAGGCCATGTGATAGCCGAGGCAAAAGTGCGGGCCGCCGCCGAACTGCACCGTCTCGAGCGGGCTGAGCTTGCGCTTGTGCGCGACCCAGCGATCGGGGTTGAAGGCGTCCGGATCCGGATAGAGCTCGGGATCGCGGCTCAGCAGCCAGATCGGCACGGTGATGGTGGTGCCGGCCGGGATCGTGACGCCGTCGACCTCGAGGGGCGCCGTGAGGTCGCGGTTTTGTGTGGAGACCGGCGGGTGCAGGCGCAGGCTCTCGCGGAAGATCGCCTCGGCGTAGGGGAAGGCGCCCATGTCCTTCGGGGCCTGCGGGAGTCCCTCCGCGGCCGTGGCCTCGGCGACGAGGCGGTCGTGGACCTCGACGTCTGTGGCGACGTAGCTCGCCATCCAGGCCATCACCGAGGCGGTCGTCTCGTGGCCGGCGAAGACCAGGAGGCGGAGGTTGTCGAGGAGCTCCTCGTCGGTGAGCCCGCGGCCCTCGTCGTCGCGGCCGCGGACCATCTCGGGGACCAGGCCCTGGGCGTCGGGGTCGTCGCGAGCGTTGTCGATGATGGCCTTGAGGCGCTCGTCGAGCCAGTCGCGCGCGCGTGAGCTGAAGAAGTAGGGGAGCGGCGGCGCGTTGATGCGAGGCCCGATGAGCCCCTTCAACAGGACGTTGAACTTGTCGGCCCAGACCTCGAGCTCGCTGTCGGGGATGCCCATGATCCGAAAGATGATGTCGAGGGCGATCCGCTGGGTCTCGCGCGTGAGGACCACCTCATCCTTGGCGAGCATCGCGTCGACCCGCGCCCGGACGACCTCCTCGATGGTCGCGCTGACCCCCGACATCGTCAGCCCGCGCGGCGTGAAGGGGCGGCTCGCGGCCTTTCGCAGGTGGCGGTGGTCGTCGCCGTCGCTGGAGACCATCGAGCGCTTGCCGATGACGACGCTGCCCTGCTTGATCAACCGCGCCGAGCTCGTGATCCGGTTCATGAAGAGGTCGAAGGACTCGCGCCGCGTGTAGACGAGGACCCAGCTCCCGAGGATCTTGATCCAGCACAAGGGTCCGGGGCTCTGCTCGAGCTCGTGCAAGGTCTTCGGCAGGTCCTTGAAGAGGCGGAAGGTGTGGCCGAAGAGGGGGAGCTTGCCGCCGAGGACGGGGAGGGGCAGCGTGCGGGGGGTCGTGGTCGCGGGTGGATGCATGGTGATCCTCGCAGAAGGGGTCGAGGGGCCGTGAATTCGGCGCCCTAGGCCGACACGCTAGCTGCTTGACGGCTCTACGCGTGTTTCGATAGTGGGTTAGTGTGTCCCAAAAGCGAGACGACGTTCCCTCCCTGGACGGCGGCGGGTTGCTCGATCTCGAGGCCGTCGCGGTGCTCTGCGCGATCGGCCGGGAGCGCTCGGTGTCGGCGGCGGCGCGGGCCTGCGGGCTGCCGCGCTCGACCGCGTGGCGCAAGCTCCGGCAGCTCGAGTCCGCGCTCGACTGTCGCCTGGTCGAGCGCAGCTCCCGGCACCTGCGCCTGACCGCGGCCGGGAGCGCCCTCGCGGCGCGCGGCCGCGCCCTCCTGCGCGACGCCGAGGAGGCGGTGGCCGAGACGCGCAGCGCCGACGAGGCGCTCGGCGGGGTGATCAAGGTCGGAATGCCCCCGGGGCCATCCCCGGACCTGATCCTCGAGGCACTTCGGCCGCTCGTCCTCGCCGAGGGCGGCCCCTCGTTCCACGTCTTTGAGTCGGCGGGTCGGCTCCATCCGCTCAAGGACGACTTCGACCTGATCGTCACCCTCAACCCGCCAGAGGACGGCGACCTGTTCATGCGCCTCCTCGAGACGATCCGTGTCGGCTGCCGGGCGTCGTCTGCCTACCTCGAGGCGCGGCCGCCGATCCGGACGCCGGAGGACCTCCAACACCACCAGCTCCTCGGCTGGTACATCCCGCCGCGGAGCCCGACGCGCTGGGCGCTGCGCGGCGGCGGCGTGATCCGGGTGCGACCGCTGCTGGCGATCACCAACGCCGAGACCGTGGTCCGCGGCGCGCGGCAGGGCCTCGGGGTCGCCTACGCACCCTGGGACTTCGCCGGCAGCGGCGACGGGCTCGTGCATGTCCTCCCGGACATCGTCGGGGAGGATCTGGCGGTCTATCTGGTCGCCGGCCAGCGCAGCCGCGACTCGGCGCGCGTGCGCGTCGTCCAGCAGGCCTTCGAGCGCCTCCGCGACGCCCAGCTCTTCGGCGCAGGCGGCGAGGGCTGAGGCCGCCACGCAGCCCTCGCCTAGGCGATCGACGACTGGCCGTCTCCTCAGCGTTGTCGTGGACGGTCCTGCCCCCGCCGACGGTCCTCAGCGCGTCGGCGTTCGTGCGGGTAGGCGCTCGGCGGTCGAGGGCTCGTGAGCGCGGTTTGCGAGCGTGGTCGCGAGCTCGCTGCGTGACCGCGGTCCGCTACGGCGGGCGGCTACTGCGGGATCAGCTCGAGGTCGAGGCCGCCGGGGTACCAGTAGGAGCCGAAGTTGAGGACGCCGTAGACCGAGATGCCGACCTTCATGTCGGCGCCTACCGAGTGGGCGCCGTCGCCTGCGTTGCTGAGCTTGACGTGGGCGATCGAGAAGCCGGAGGCGCCGATGGCTGTGAAGTCGTCGACGCTGGCGCCGTCGACGTCGACGGAGGCGCCGTCGGGGGCGATGATGTCGACGTAGTTCGCGCTCCAGCCGGTCTCGGCGAAGAAGAGGTAGTCGCTGCGGAACTGGGCGCTCGGCACCGCGAGGAGCATGGCCGGATCGCTGGTGCCAAAACCGCCGCCCTGGCCGACCATGTACTCGGCGACGAGGATCTTCTTGTCGGCGCTGACGACGAACTTCGCGGTGGTCGGCGGGATCTCGACGAAGTCGCCGGCCTTGGCCAGGGTCTTGGCGACCGGCTGATCGGGCTCAAAGGTCAGGGTCGTGTTGTCGGCGGAGGCGACGATCCGGACGATGACGGCCTTCTCCTTGGTGTCGTCGGGGACCTGGACCGGTGGCGCGACGATGTACTCCTTGGCCAGCGTCTCCACCGGGAACATGCTCTCCTCGAGGTGATCGCAGGCGTTGGTGCCGGTCGGCACCTGCGTGCACTCGTGGCCGGCCATCACCTGGACCGGCTTGTCGGCGCTGACCTGGGTGCCGGTGGGGTCGCCGTCGGCGGCGACGAAGACCTGGAGAACGTCGCCGGCGTCGAGGCTGACCTCGCCCGCGCCCTGGCCGTTGATCCCGCCGCCTGCCTGGGTCGGGGTGCCGCCGCCGGGCGGGGTCACCGAGACCGTCGTCCCGTCCTCGCTCGCGGTCACCGAGAAGAAGCCGGCGTTGCCGAGGGACTTGAGGAAGGGCCAGGCGACGACCACGTACGAGCCCGTCCAGGTGTTGACGGGTAGCATCAACGAGGCGTCGTTGGTGATGTCGGCCTCGAGGGGGTTGTACTGGTAGACGGTGACCGGCTGGGTCGAGCGCAGGCGGTAGGCGCCCTCGATCGCGACCGTCGACGGGCCGTTGCCGAGGACGAGGTCGTCGACCCAGGGGAGGGTGAGGAGCTCGACGCTGTTGGCGGCGACGTCGACCATCATCAGCTCCTCGTCGCCGCGGGTGACGGTGACGGTCGCGGTCTGGTCCGCCGTGTTGGCGACGGCGACGGCGTAGGGGTTGTCGTCGATGAAGTTGTCGAGCTGGGGCGTGACCACCGGGTAGTAGTCGCAGCCGATGTAGCTGGCGCTGCCGAGGACGGCGCAGGAGCCGAGGCAGAGCCCCGAGCCGCCGTCGTCGCAGGCGAGCCCCTGGAGGGGATCGCAGAGCTGGGCGTCGACGTAGGCGCTGCCGTCGTCGTTGCAGACCTGGGAGACCTCGCCGTCGCATTGGCCGCTGCCGGGGACGCACTCGACGCAGCCGAGGCCGGGGGCGCAGGCGCTGTCGCAGGCCTCCTCGCTGGTGATCCCGCCCTCGCCGTCGCAGACCTGGGCGGTCGAGCCGTCGCAGGTGATCTCGCCGGCCTCGCAGGTCCCCCCGGTGGTCGTCGAGTCGCTGTCGGACTCGGTCCCGTCGGTGGTCGTCGGATCGGTGGTCGCGTCGCTGTTGCTCTCGCTCTCGCCGCCGCTGACCGTCGTGTCGGTGTCGCCCGTCGAGCCCGACTCGGTGCTGGTGAACCCGGTCGTCGGCGCCGTGACCCCCGAGGTCGAGCCGGCGCTCTCACCGTCGTCGCCGTTGCAGCCGAAGAGGGCGAGGGCGGGGAAGAGGACAGGGAGGAGGGCGAGCGCCGAGAGCCGCGCCGAGCGAGGGGGGCGATACGAACAAGGTTGCCAATCCATGGAGTCGCCATATCACAGCGGAGATGGCGAATTGGCGGGCACCTCCGCGCATCGGCGAGTGTTCGCAGAGGATGTGCAGAGGCGGCGCGCGGTCTCGACCGCGCCGCGATCGGGAGCGTCCCTCGCTGGGGTCTAGAGCCCGCGCTTCCCGTCGATGTGGGTGTGCTTTATGTCTGCTCATTGGGACATGTCTGTGTCGTCGCGAGGTCGCCGACGTGCACGGTCGTCTCCGCGTTCGGTGGGCCGCCGGCGGTCGCGATGAGGACGTGAGCCTGGGGCCGAGCCCTCGCCGTCAGGAGACCTTGAGAGGCTCGTACCGGGCTCGAGAGGATCGTGCGGCCGCCGTGGCCGAGGAGTTGGGGGGACGAGCTTCGCGACGAAGGGCCTCGGTCGAGCGCTGATCGAGGGGTCGAGGTAGGGCAGCGCGTAGGCGGGGGCGATGCCGAGGAGAACATCGACGGATACCTCGCCGGCGCTCGGCAAAGGGCCTTCACGGCCCCTTCTCCGAGGGCTCTGGGCGGCGCCTTGACGCCAGCGGATCGAGCGGCGAGCATCCCCCGATGAACGACATCAACGCGAAGATCGCGGAGCTTGAGGCAGAGACCGGCAAGAAGGTGACCAAGACCGCGAGCGGCCTCGGGTTCTTCATCCGCACCGAGGGATCGGGCCCCACTCCCCGTCCGAGCGACACCGTCAAGGTCCACTACACGGGCTGGCTCCTCGACGGGAAGAAGTTCGACTCCTCCGTCGATCGCGGCGCGCCGGCGACCTTCCCCCTCTCGCGGGTGATCGCGGGCTGGACCGAGGGGGTCGGCCTGATGAAGGTCGGCGAGAAGCGGACGCTCCTGATCCCGCCGGACCTCGGCTACGGCCGTCGCGGGATGCCGCCGGTGATCCCGGGCAACGCCGACCTCGTCTTCGACGTCGAGCTCCTCGAGATCCTCTAGCCCGTCGGTCGCGGCGAGGCCCTCGCGGGCCCTCGCGGTGCGGCCGGCGTAGAGGCGAGGCGGGCGGCCGTGCTATGCACGCCGCCGATGATCGTACTCGTCACAGGATGTCGCTCCGGCTTTGGCCTCTTGATCGCCGTCGCGGCGGCCCGCGCAGGGCACACGGTCTACGCCGGGCTGCGCGACCTCGAGACCCGCGGAGAGCTCGAGCGCGCGGCCTCGGGGCTCGACGTCACGCCGATCCAGCTCGACGTCCTCGACGCCGAGCAGCGGGCGTCGGCGATCGCGATGATCCTCGAAAAGCACGGCCGGATCGACGGCCTCGTCAACAACGCCGGGATCGCCCTCGGCGGGTTTATCGAGCAGCTCGGCGACGATGAGCTGCGGCGGGTCTTCGAGGTCAACGTCTTCGCCGCGCTGGCGCTGATGCAGCTCTGCCTCCCCCACATGCGGGCCCAACGCAGCGGCGTGATCGTCAACATCTCGTCGATGGCGGGGCGCTCGGCGATGCCCGGGCTCGGCGGCTACGCGGCGTCGAAGCACGCCCTCGAGGGGATGAGCGAGGCGCTCCGCCACGAGATGCGACCCTTCGGCGTCCGCGTCTCGCTGGTCGAGCCGGGCCCCTACAAGACCGACATCTTCGGCCGCAACCGGCGGGTCGCCGAGGCCGCTGCGGCGCCCGGCGAGTACGCGGCGATGGGGGAGCGGATGGAGTCGATGTTCGCGGGGGTGGAGATGGGCGATCCGCAGGAGGTCGCGGACCTCACCGTCCGGATCCTCAGCGATCCGAAGCCGCGCCTGCGCTACCCGCTCGGGCCCAAGGTGCGCGCTCGCGTGTGGATGGGGCGACTGCTCCCCTTTGAGCTGCAAGAGAAGGTGATCGCGAAGATCCTGGGCTTCTAGCCCCGGCTGGTCTCGCCTCTCGCGCTCGCGGGCGGGCCCGTGACGGGCGCGATTCCGCCTCTCTTCGCGGCCGCGAATCCGCGCGGCCCAGGAAGGCGCGCCGTCGCGGCAGACGGCGCCCCTCGGCCTGTGCCACCATCGACCTGG
The DNA here is from genome assembly GCA_030424595.1 of Polyangia bacterium. Taxonomy (GTDB): domain Bacteria; phylum Myxococcota_A; class Polyangia; order Nannocystales; family Nannocystaceae; genus JADJRG01. The sequence goes on along the minus strand of JAUHWG010000024.1, from coordinate 65,939 downwards.
TCAAGAGCCGCTCCGGCGGTCGGCCGACGAGCCTTTGGGCGAGCGCGCCCGGACTCCGCTGATGTTCAGCGTCTTCAAGCACCTCCTCAATTACCTCCGGCCCTACAAGGTGCAGGTCGTCCTGCTCCTCGGCGGCCTGCTGGTCGACCTCGCCTTCACGGCGCTGCTGCCGATGAGCCTGCAGGCGCTGATCGACGACGCGATCAAGCCGAAGGACGTGGAGATGCTGTGGACGCTGCTGATCGTCCTGGGGGTCGCGACCGTCGTCGCGGGGATCGTCGCGGTCGGCCGGGACTTCCTCTACGCCCGCCTCGGGACCGCGGTGCTCAACGATCTGCGCTACGCGATGTTCGAGCACCTCCAGCGCCTGAGCGCCGGCTTCTACGCGCGGACCCAGGTGGGCGACATCATGGCCCGCTTCAGCTCGGACCTCGCCGCCGTGCAAAACGCGGTGGTGATGGCGGTCCCCGACACGATCCTCGGGATCCTCGGGATCCTCTTCTACGCCGGGCTCCTCTTCTATCTCAACTGGGAGCTGGCGCTGATCACCCTCGCCGGCCTGCCGCTGCTGCTGATCGGCCCGCGGGTGCTCGGCCCGCAGGCGGAGGCCTACTCCTACGCCGTCCGGGACGAGGAGGCGAAGGCGGCGTCGATGGTCCAGGAGAACGTCAGCGCCCAGCCGGTCGTCCGCGCCTTCGGCCTCGCCCAGACCCAGATCACCGGCTTTCGTCGCCAGCTCGACGTCGTCTACCGCACCGGCTTTCGCTTCAACATCTACGCCTATCTGGTCGAGCGCAGCCCGAACATCTCGTTCCTCCTGATCCAGCTCGCGGTCACCGGCGTGGGGGCCTACAAGGCGTTTCACGGGACGATGACGATCGGCACGCTGGTCTCGTTCAACGCCCTGACCTTCTCGCTCTCGTCGGCGGTGACCTCCCTGACCCGGGTGATGCCGGCGCTCCTCCAGGCCTCCGGCGGGGTCGAGCGGATCGCCGAGCTCCTCCGCGAGCCGGCGCAGGTCGCCGACGCCGAGCGTCCGCGGCCGGCCTCGCCCCTGACCGAGGGGCTCCGCCTCGAGGACGTCAGCTTCTCCTACACCGGCGAGCGCAACAACCTCGAGGGGATCTCGCTGACGATCCGCCGCGGTGACAACGTCGCCCTCGTCGGCGGCTCGGGCTCCGGCAAGAGCACCGTGCTCTCGCTCCTCGCCCGCTTCTACGACGCGGGCGAAGGGCGGGTGACCTTCGACGGCGACGACATCCGCGAGTTCTCGCAGGACTCCCTCCGCGCGCAGATGGGCGTGGTCTTCCAGGAGAGCTTCCTCTTCAACACGACGATCCGCGACAACATCCGGATGGGCGCGCCGCAGGCCGATGACGCGGCGATCGAGGCGGCCGCGAGGGCGGCCGAGATCCACGAGCTGATCATGCGCCTGCCCGACGGCTACGACACGATCGTCGGCGAGCGCGGCGGCAACCTCTCGGGCGGTCAGCGCCAGCGGGTCGCGATCGCGAGGGCGCTGGTCCGCGACCCCGGGATCCTGATCCTCGACGAGGCGACCTCGGCCCTCGATCCCGCGACCGAGTCGGCGATCAACGAGACGATCGAGCGGATCGGCGAGGATCGGACGGTGGTCTCGGTGACCCACCGTCTCTCCTCCGCGACCCACTGCGATCAGATCTTCGTCTTCGACCACGGCAAGCTGGTCGAGTTCGGCGATCACACCTCGCTGGTCTCCAAGGACCGCGGGGTCTACCGCCGCCTCTGGGACAAGCAGGAGGGCCTCCAGGTCAGCGGCGACGGGGCGCGGGCCGACGTCACGGTCAAGCACCTCAAGCGGATCCCGATCCTCGCCAAGATCGGCGACCGGGCGCTCGAGGATCTCTGCGGCCTCTTCGTCTCCGAGCGCCTGGAGGAGTCCCGCGTGGTCTTCCGCGAGGGCGACGTCGCCGTCGACAAGTTCTACATCGTCGCCCGCGGCAAGGTCGCGGTGACCAAGTCCGATCCGGTGCTCGGCGAGCGTCACCTGAACGTGCTCCAGGACGGCGATCACTTCGGCGAGATCGCCCTGATCAAGGACATGCCGCGGACGGCGACGATCCGCACCTTGACCCCCTGTATCTTCCTGACCCTCCAACGGGCGCAGTTCCTCGACCTGGTGGAAAAGCACCGGCATCTGCGCAAGCAGATCGACGCCGTCGCCAGCGATCGGATCACCCGGAGCACCGTGGTGCCGCCCCTGCGCGAGGAGTAGAGGAGACTCGCGCGAGGTCCTGGGCGGCTTTGGCTCCGGGCCGAGCTCGCCTCGGCCGAGCTCGCCTCGGCCGGTCGTGAGGACCTCGGCGGGTCGCTTTTGACCCTCCACCTGTGGTTGCCAAGCCTCACAGCCGCCCCCTATACTCGGCCAACGTCGAAATTCGCAGTCTCACGGGCCCCTCAAAGATTCCAGGAGGGGCAGAGAGTGCGGGCGTGAGCGAGGAACACATGATCGGTCGAGTGACTCTAGTCGTGGCTCTGTCGGCTGGATTTGTGGCGGGTCCGCAAGCCGCCTACGCCGCACCCGCGGCCGAGGGAGAGGCCGCAGAGGCCGCAGATCCGAAGATCGAGCGGGCCAAGGAGCTCCTCGAGAACGGCGCGAACCTCTACAACGAGGGCTCCTACGAGGCGGCGATCCTGGCGTTCCAGGAGGGCTACGATCTCACCGAGGAGCCGGCCTTCCTCTACAACATCGGCAACTGCTACGAGCGTCTCGGGAACTTCTCCGAGGCTCGCCGCTACCTCGATCAGTACCGGGCCTTCGCCCCCGAGGGGGAGCGGGACATCCTCGCCCGGCGGATCTCAGCGCTCGACGAGCGCCTCCGCAAGCAGCGCGAAGAGGAAGCCGCGAACCCGGACGAGCCCAGCGACACGCCGGATCCGGGCACCGAGAATACGCCGCCGCCGGTCGAGCCGACGCCGGCCGAGCCGGACAAGCCTGATCGCCTCTACGGACCGGCGGCGATGGCCCTCACCGGGGTCGCTGTCCTCGGCCTCGGGATCGGCGTCGGCTTCGGCGTGAAGGCCAACAACGAGCGAAAGACCGCCCTCGACGGCTGTGTCGACCTGGGATCGGAGTTTCTCTGCTCGGCCGCGAGTCAGGACGCGCTCGACTCCCGCAAGACCTCCGCCCTGATCGCGGATATCGGCTTTGTCGTCGCTGGCGCGGCGACGATCGGCGTGATCACGGCGATCGCCGTGAAGGCCGGCAAGAAGAAGGGTCGGAAGGCCGACGTCGCTTCGCGTCGCTCGCGTTTCTCGCCCTACGCTTCGGGCAGGGGCGCGGGCTTCGTCCTGAGCGGTCGCTTCTAGGCGGAACCCCTCCCAGGAGCCGCTGAGCGGCCGCGCGTTCTCCCGCGCGGCCTCTCCCGAGCGGCCTCGGTCACCCTGCGCTTCGATCTCTCGGTGCCGAGGTCGGCAGCCCCCGCTACACTTGCGCAGTGCGTCGACCCGGCGAGAGCGAGCGCCCTGCGGCGGGATCCCCCGCCCCGCGCGGCGAGGGCTTTCGAGCGCGGGCCCAGGTCGAGGCCGATCGCTACGGCCCGGACGCGTGGATCTTCATCCGCGAGCTCCTGCAAAACGCCCGCGACGCCGGCGCGACGCGGGTGACCTTCGAGGCCGAGGACAACGCCGACTCGACGGTGCTCCGCTGCCGCGACGACGGCGAGGGGATGAGCTTTGAGCACGCTCGCTCCTACCTCTTCGCCCTCTACGCCTCGAGCAAGGAGTCCCGCCGCGATCAGGTCGGCCGCTTTGGCGTCGGCTTTTGGTCGATCCTCCGCTACGAGCCGACGCGGATCGTGATCCGCTCGCGGCCCAAGGTCGGCGAGGCCTGGGAGATCGAGTTCGACGGCGATCTGGAGAACGCGATCCGGCGGACGCCGACGATGGAGCGGGGGACCGAGCTGGTGCTCGAGCGGGCCGCGGGCGACGGGGCGATCGCCCGCCGGGTCTGGGACGCGGCCCGGCAAAACGCCCGCTTCCTGACCCGCCGAGACGATCACTCCGAGCCCCTGCCGGTGACCGTCAACGGCGAGCCGATCAACGCTCCCTTCGCCCTCCCGGCGCCCTCGGCCGCCTTTCGCCGCGCCGGGCTGCGGGGGGTCGTCGGCCTCGGCAACGCGGCCCGGGTCGAGCTCTTCTCGCGGGGTTTGCGGGTCCGCTCGGCGGCGACGCTGGACGACTTCCTCAGCGGTCGCGGCCGCCACACCTCGCGCTCGCGGGTCCACTTCGCCGAGCTCCCGGCTCGCCTCGCGCCGCAGGCGATCCTCGAGGGAGAACGCCTGGAGGTGCTCCTGTCGCGGGCCGACGCCCGTGAGAACCGGAGCCTTCGACGGCTGGTCCGGCTCGCCCAGCGCGAGCTTCAGCGGCTGATCAACCGCCAGCTCGACGCCGCCAGGCCGCTGCCCTGGTGGCGCCGTTGGCCGCAGAGCCTGCGCCTCCTCCTCCGCAATTCCCTGGCGATGCGGACCGGGCTGGCGGCGATGCTCGGCGCTCTCTTGGCCCTCGTGATCTCGGTCGCGCTGTGGGGCGACAGGCTCGGGGCGCACCTCGGCAACAGCGATCTCCGGGCCGCGGTCGCCGGAGAGACGCCGCGGGTGCGGGCGATCGTGCCGACCGGCGGCGTCTACTCCGACCTCGCGGCGCACTATCTCGGGCCGCAGATCGACGACCTCCGCGGGAGCGGTGAGCCGGTCGACCTCCACTACTCGCCGGCGGAGCTCGAGCTGAGCTTCGCCGCCCTGATCATCGACCGCTTCGACAGCGACGAGGTGCCGAGCGCCGATCTCCCGGAGCACCCGACCTCCTATGTTGGCGTCGACTGTGCGGGAGGGGAGGGCTGTGTGCGGGTCGAGCTTGGGGTCCACTTCGGTCCGGGCCTCAGCCGGGTGCCGGTGCCGACCGGTCATCGGCTCGACCCGAGCTCCGTCCGCCTGGACGACGCTCCGGTCGCGATCGTCGCCTCGGATCATGATCAGCCGCTTGTGGTGATCGACGCGGCGGTCCGCGGCGTGCTCTCCTACGCGACCGCCCCCGCAGCCCCGGCGACCGCGGCGGCTCGGCCCCACCGCTCGCCCGCGCTGCCGAGCGCGATCGCGGAGGAGGCCCGGGCCCTGCGCCAGCGACCGGCGCGGGAGCGGATCGAGCGGCTCACGGAGCTCGTCAGCGAGCGCGTCCGCTACACTACCGACCCGGAGGTCGCGGCGCGCCTGGAGGCGCGACGGCTCGCCGGTGAACCGCTCTTCGCCCGGACCCTCGCGGTCGGGCGCGGCGACTGTGACGTCCAAAACGCGCTCCTGGTGGCGCTCCTCCAGGAGGCCGGAGTCCCCGCTCGCTTGGCGATCGGCTATGTCGGCCGAGGGGGCAAGAGCACCCCCTGGCACCACGCGTGGGCCGAGTTTCGCCTCGGCTCTGGGCCCTGGGAGAGCGCTGACGCCAGCGCGAACTCGGCTCCCCCTGCGCTCCAGGTGTCGATGGCCGATGCGGTTGGTTCTGTCGGAGGGTCGGACGGCGCGTCGATCGGCGTCACCGCGGCGGGCGAGTCCGGGGGCGCGGGCGAGGTCGGCGATGGTTCTCCTCAGGAGGGGTCCGGCGAGCCTGGAGAGGTCGAGGGGGAGCCTGTCCCGGGGGGCTCGGGTCCGTCCTCGCCAGCAGCGTCGGCGGGGGCGTCGGCGGGGGCGTCGGCGGGGGCGTCGACCCTGGGCGACCCCGCCGAGGCTGCGCCCGCCGTGGCCGCGCCCGCGGGTCGACCGTCGACGGGATCGCGGGGATGGTTCGCCGCTCGCCTGCCGACGGTCTTCACGATCGGCGCGCTCGGGTCGTTGCTGCTGCTCTTGCTGCTCCTCCTCCGCAGGACCCGGCGGACGGTCGCGCTCGAGTCGTCGACCGACCTGTCGGAGCTGCTCCAGGGGGTTCTCCAGCACCCGGAGTCCTTCCGCGCGCTGCCGGCGGTGTTTCAGCGTCCTCTGATCCCGGTCGCCGGCGGCCCGGCGCTCTCGATCGACGAGGCCCGGGAGATGGCCAGCGAGGGTCGGCTCTTCCGCACCCGGATCCGCTCCAAGCTCGCCGAGGAGGCGATCCGCTCGCGCACCCGGGTCCTGGATGAGAATGTCCCAGAGGCCAGGACCGTCGCCGACGCCCTCGGCGCGATCGACCTCGACGTCTGGGAGCGCCTCTTGGGGAGCGGCGAGAGCTCGCCGCTCCTGAGCGCCGTCAACCGTCACCTCGAGCGGATCGGCGAGCCATGGTGGGTCGTCGTCGCCGACGCGCCGCGAGGCGGCGCTCGGACCCTGGATCTCGGGCGCCTGGGGCTCCGTCGTCATCCCCTTCGGGGTCGGCGGGTGATCGTCATCGACAGCGACGACCCGTGGCTCGCCGAGGCGATCGTCGCCTACGCCGAGCGGCCCAAGGCCGCGCTCTTCGCCGCGCTCGATCGGATCGCGGAGACGATCGATCTCCCGGACGCGCGTCGGGCGAGGCTCCTCCTGGTCGGCGCGCGCGAGCTGATCGCCGAGGTCGTCCCCGCGCCGGGCCGGGAGGGCAGGCGGTGACGGTCACGAGCTCAGGGGGCAAGGTCGTCGACATCGGCGCGCTCCTCACGATCGACGTCGACGCGGAGCTGCGCAAGCTCGCCACCGCGCAGCTCCAGGGCCCCTGGCAGATCCCGGCGGAGCTCGTGCGGAGGAGCATGGCCGCCGGGGCGTCGAAGGTCGACGTGTCCTTCAGCCGCCGGCGGGTGCGGGTCGATGACGACGGCGCGGCGATCGACGCCCCGCAGGTCCAGGCCCTCGCCGATCTCCTCGATCCGAGCGCGCCTGGGGAGACCCGCCACGCCGCGCTCCTCCGCCTCGAGACCGTCGGCGCGGTCCCTCTCCTCGCCCTCGCCGGCCTGGCGCTCACCTCCCTGACCCTCGAGAGCAGCGGCGGCGACGGCCGTACGCTGCGCCTCGAGCTCCGCCGGGGTCGCGCGCCGACCCTCGCGGCCGGGCCCGCGGCGTCCGGGAGGGCGGGACGACAGACGCGGATCGAGCTCGTCGCCGACGAGCTCGAGGTCAAGCGGGCGCGGGAGTGGCTCGACGAGGTCGGTCGCTTCGCGGGGGGCGCCCTGCGCATCGACGGCGCGGCCGGGCCTGACGGGCTCCGCGACTACCTCGTCAGCGCGCCGGTCGAGCTGCCCTTCGGCGAGCGCTCGATCAAGGGGACGATCGGGATCCCCCACAGCGGCGACACCCCGCGGCTGTGGATCCTCCAGCACGGGATCGTCGTCACCCACCAGGGCCTGAGCAAGGCGCCGACCTTTGAGGCGCTCCTCGAGCTCGGCGCCGAGGTGGCCCCGCGGGCGACGGCGGCGGATCTCCGCGAGCTGGTGGGGCCGACCCTGCTGCCGCTCTCCGAGGAGGCGGTGACGCTGATGCTGCGGGCGGCGAGGCGCCTGCCGGAGATGGGAGGCGAGGGGCAAAACCGACTGATCCGTCTGCTCCTCCAGGCGGCGCGGCTCGGCCGCAAGCGCGGCGAGATCGAGGCGGCGCCGCTCGTCCCCTGCCTCGTCGGTCATGACGAGGCGCCGGTCTGGCGGTCGATCGTCGAGCTTCGCGGCCTCGCGGCCGGGGCAGGGCAGGGGAGGCGCGCGGCGATCCCTGCGGTCTATCCCGGTCAGTCGACGGACGAGGTGATCCTCGGCGGTGCGCCGATCGCAGTGCTCGGATCGAGCGCCCGCTCGGCGATCACCGAGCTCTTCGGGCTCCGCTTTGGGCCGGCCCCGCGACAGCTAGGGCAGAGCGGTCGCGGCCGCTGGTTTGGGGACCTCCTCGATCGACTCGGCGATCTCAGCGGCAGCATAGCCGCGGCGCTCCACCTCGGGATCGGCCCTCCAGTTGACGATAGCGCCCTGTCCAAGGCCGAGCTGCGGCTCATCGAGCACCTCCGGGCGGTGGTCCCGAGCGGAGGCGTGGAGGCGCCGCAGGAGGTGCTCCTGTGTGTGGGGAGGGGTCGGATTCGCCAGACCCGGGGCGCGCGGCGGCGGCTCCTGCTGCCTCGCGACAACCCGGACGTGCGCGCCTGCGTAGCGGCGGTCGCCGAGGACGAGGCGTGGGTCTACCCGGCGAGCGTGGTCCTCCTCGGCGGTCGGGGACTCCCCTCGGTCGGCGCTCGCTCGACCTGGCAGCGAGGTTGGGGTCGCTGAGGTGATCGGCGTCGCAGCGAGCTGCGGTGACCTAGGGGCGCGGTGGTAGGATTCGCCGCAGGTACCCATGTCACGCCACCGTCTTGTCCCCTCCGCCGCCCTTGTCACCCTCGCGCTCGCGCTCGGCGCATGCGGGCCGAACCCCGAGTCGGGGACCTGGATCTTCACCAACGGTGAGGTCATCACCAACACCTGCAACGTCGACGAGGCGGACATCGCCGAGGGGAATTTTACCCTCCTGAACAATGAGAACGGCTCCTTCACGATCGATCCAGAGGACGGGACGGACCCCTTCCTCTGCACCCTCGACGGCGCCGACTTCATCTGCCCCGAGCGCCTCCAGGAGAGCACGACGAACTTCGGCACGACCGTCGATCTGCGGGTCGAGGCGAGCGGCTTCTTCGACTCCGACGTGTTCGCCAGCGGGCGCCAGGAGGCGACCCTCTCGTGCACCGGCGATGGGTGTGGCGTCATCGCGGCGGGCCTCGGCCTCGACTTTCCCTGCACGAGCGTCGTCAACTTCAACGCCTCGTTCAAGAACTAGGGCTGAGGGGCTGAAGGGCTGAAGGGGAGCGGAGCCCAGCTTGACCGCGGCGGGTCACGGCGGCCAAGCTGCGCGCCGTGGGCAGCCCTCGCCTCATCACGGACCCCGAGGATCCGGCGGTCACCTCCTACCGCGGCTCGGACGTCCGCTCTCAGGTCGCGCCCGGCAGCTTCGTCGCTGAGACCGAGATCGTGGTCCGGCGCCTCCTCGAGAGCCCGCTCGAGGTCGAGTCCGTCCTCCTCACCCCGGGTCGGCACGACCAGCTTCTTGCGTCCCTGAGCGACGCCGGAAGAGAACGCCTCACGGGCGTGGAGGTGCTCGTCGCCCCGCGCAGGCTCCTCACCGAGATCGTCGGCTTTGAGCGTCACCGCGGGGTCGCGGCCCTCGCCAGGCGACCGCCTGCGCTGGATCTCGAGGCCGCCGTCGCGGGCCTGGACGCCCTGACCGTGCTCATCGCCGAGGGGATCGCCGATCCGCAGAACATCGGCACGATCCTCCGGGCGGCCCGGGCCTTCGCCGTCGACCTCGTTCTCTTGGACCCCCGCTGCGGTGATCCCTGGAGCCGGCGGGCGAGCCGAGCGGCGATGGGCAACAACATGGCGATGGCCGAGACGATCGCCTGCGTCGACGACCTGCCGGCGACGATCGCCGCCCTTCGCGGCTGGCTCCCAGAGCTTCAGATCGCCGCGGCGACGGTCGGACCCGCGGCGGAGCCCCTGGATCGCTGGAGGCGGCCGCGCAAGCTGGCCCTCATCGTCGGCAATGAGGGCGCCGGGATCAGCGATGGGTTGCAGAGGCTCGCCGATCTCGAGCTGACGATCCCGATGGCCGCGGAGGTCGACTCGCTCAACGTCGGCGCCGCGACTGCGGTGCTCCTCTACGCCGCCGGCGGCCTCGCCCTCTCCGAATAGGGGGAGGGCTCCGCCAGGTCTGCCCGGTTTCATCCTGTCCATATAGACAGGTTGACTCGGGGGGTCCGAGGAGTTGCTCGCAAGGTAAGTGCGCGCACTCGAAGTGCTTCCTTGTGAGGGTCGAAATCGCCCTATCATCGACCGACGATGATGGACATCGCCCTCAGCGTGACCCTCGGGATCCTCTTCCTCCTCTGCGGGGTCGCGGCCTTCTTCCTGATGATGCACCTGTGGGGCTATCCCTACGACAAGGCGACGCGGACGAGCGCGGCCCCGCCGGGGCTGATGCGCCTGCACCGGATCCTCGGCTGGGTCTACGTGCTCATCTACCTCGTCATGATGTACGAGATGGTCCCGCGCCTGTGGCTCTACCAGGTCGAGCTGCCGGCGCGGACCGTCGTCCACTTGATGCTCGGGATGACGATCGGCGTGATCCTCCTGATCAAGCTGTCGATCATCCGCTTCTTTCGCCACCTAGAAGAGTGGATGCCGGCGCTCGGGGTCGGCCTCCTCCTGTGCACCGTGCTCCTCTCGGGCCTCTCGATCCCCTTCGCCCTGCGGGAGTTCGCGTTGGCCTCGTCGGCGGTCGGCGGCGGCGTCTACTCCCTCGAGAACCGGGAGCGGGTCGCCCGTCTCCTGCCGCTGGCGGGCTTGCCAGAGGAGGCGCCGGTGGTCGAGCTGGCGAGCCTCGACGCGCTCCGCGAGGGGCGCAACGTGCTCGTCCGCAAGTGCGTCGAGTGTCACGATCTCAAGACGATCCTCATCCGCCCGCGCTCGCCCGCGGACTGGTGGAAGACGGTCGAGCGGATGGCCGTCAAGCCGACCTTCGGCGCGGCGATGACGGAGCGCGAGCTGTGGACCGTCTCGGCCTACCTCGTCGCGATCACCCGTGACATCCAGCGCTCCGTCAAGGTGCGCAAGCAGGCCGCGGCGGAGCACCTGGAGACCCGCGACGCGCTGCGGGGGCTGGTCGCCGCCGAGGGGGCGACGGCGGGCGCCGAGGCGGTCGATCCTGCGCGGGCTCAGGAGGCCTTCGAGACCCTCTGCACCCAGTGCCATGAGCTGAGCGACGTCGAGGCGGAGCAGCCAAGCACGAGCGACGGGATCGACCAGCTCTTCCAGCGGATGATCGACGAGAACGGGATGGAGGCGACCGAGGAGGAGCTGCGCCTGGTCAAGTGGTATATGGAGGAGCGCTTCGTGAGCCCGTCGGCCTGACGGTGTTCGCGAGCCCGACAAGGAGCCGAGGATGCAGGAGCAGGAGAGCAAGAGCGGAGGGAGCGAGACCCAGACGATGGACCTCGCCGGTCGTCATGTGGTGGTCACCGGAGGGACCGGCGGCCTCGGCCCGGCGGTGGTCGGCGCCTTCGTCGACGCTGGCGCCCACGTCCACGTGCCCTGCGTCGAGGAGGCGCTCGCGGACGAGGCGAGGATCGCCGGGGTCGACTACACGCTCGGGGTCGACCTCCGCGATGAGGCGGCGGTGACCGGCTACTACCGCGGGTTGCCCGGGCTTTGGGCCTCGGTCCAGGTCGCCGGCGGCTTCCTCTGGACGCCCTTCGCCGACGCCACCCGGGCCCGGCTAGACCAACAGTTCGAGCTCAACGCGGTGACGGCCTTCCTCTGCTGCCGCGAGGCGCTCGCCCGGCTGCGCACCCGCGGTCGCGGCGGTCGTCTGATCAACGTCACCTCCCAGGCGGTGACCAACCCGAGCGCCGGCATGAGCGTCTACTCGATGAGCAAGGCGGCGGTGTCGGCCCTCACGGAGTCGCTCGCCGCGGAGGTCCGCTCCGAGGGGATCTGGGTCAACGCGGTCGCGCCGTCGATCATCGACACCCCGACCAACCGCGCGGCGATGCCCGACGCGGACACCAGCGCCTGGACGGCCCCGTCGCGGATCGCCCCGACGCTCCTCTACCTGGCCTCGCCGGAGAACAAGTCGGTGACGGGCGCGATCATCCCGGTCTAGTCCTGGCCTGGTCCCGGCCTGGTCCCGGCCTGGTCCCGGCCTGGTCCCGGCCTGGTCCCGGCCTGGTCCCGGCCTGGTCCTGGCCTGGTCCCGGCCTGGTCCCGGCCTGGTCCCGGTCTGGTCCCGGTCTGTACGATGCCAATTCTCCTCATCCTCCTAGCTCTGGTCTGGTTCGGGGCGCTCTTCATCGGCATCGGATCTCTCGGGCCGTTTCTGGCGGTGCGCCGCTTTCACGGCGCGACGACGACACCGATCAAGGCCCTGGACAAGGGGACACAGGTGAACCTTCGCGGGACGATCGCGGCGGCCCGTCGGGCTCCGCCCTACCCGCGCTTGACCCCCGGCGAGGTCGTCATGTCGGAGCTCGAGGTGGTCGAGCGCGTCGGCAAGCAGCGAAACGTCGCCTTCAAGGGGCGATGTGCCCAGCTCTTCGCATTGCGTGACGAAGCGGGCCAGAGCATCGACGCCGATCCGCGCAGCGCCGAGCTGCTCGACGCTCACGAGCTCGGGGCCGCGCTCAAGAAGACAGAGCCGACCTTCCAGAGCTGGGTGTCGCGGCAGGGCCGTTGGCACTGGCAGAACACCCCGGCGACCTGCCAAGAGCTGTCGCTCAAGGTCGGTGACAAGGTGATGATCCACGGCCAGGTGATCCTCCCCCTGCCCGGCGAGATGCAGGACGGGGACTCAGAGCTGCGCGTGTTGAGCAAGCGGATCTCGCTGCTGGCGTCGTCGCCCTGGAAGGGCGCGAACGGTCGCGCGCTCGCGGCCTCGCTCATCGCCTTCGCGGTCTCCTCCGTGGGCATCGTCGGCTGCGCCGCCTGGGCCGGCTGGCTCTGATCCTCAGCGCGCGTGGAGGCGCGTGAGCGCTGCCTGGAGGCTGGCGCTTGACAGGCCGCCGGTCCTCGAATACACCAACATCGCTTCGCGGCTGCTGATGCGAAGTCCATAGACGTAGAGCTTCGAGGACCTGTCTCTTGGTCCAGCTCTTCGTGAGATTGCGATGCCCTCGCCTCGGGAGCGCCCGTCCTCGACGGATCTCTCTGGACGCGGGCTCACGCCCTCGCCTAGGCCTCGCCCTGCGCCCATCCGCGACCCGGAGCGCGTCGCGGCTCAGGGCCTCTGCGCGCCCCTTGGTGCCAACATGCAGCCGAACAAGAACAATCACAGCTCGCCGTCCGAGAGCGAGCAACATGAACGATCCGCCCCGGCGGACAAGCGCCTCAGCCGACGCCTCGCGGCCCTCGCTCGGGCTGGCCTTGAGGTCAGCCTCGATCGAGGGGTCTACAGCGTACGGCGTGCGGACAGCCCGAACGCGCCTCCGGCCGAGGTGCTCTTGCCGGCCGAGTTCCCGGTGGAGGGCAAGGCGCTGCGTCAGCTCGCGGAGCTAGCGGCGGTGCGACACCCGGCGGGCGGAGAGATCCGGCATGTCTGCGCCTCGCCGGACTTTCACCCGGGAGACTCCGGGGTCGCGATCGGCTCGGTCGTGGCCAGCGAGGGGATGGTGATCCCAGCGGCGGTCGGCTCCGACATCAACTGCGGGATGCGCCTGCACGTCGTCGATCTCAACGTCGACCAGCTCCTCGCCCGCAAGGGGGAGCTCATCGAACGTCTCCGCGGCGACTTCTTCTTCGGCTCGCGGGATCTCCCCTTCACGGCCCAGACGATGCGGGCGATGTTCCGCGAGGGGGCGCTCGGCTGGCTCGACGAGGTCCGCCGGGCTCCGCTCGGGATGCTCGCGCGGGTCGACCTCGGGGCGATCGAGGAGGAGCTCGAGCGGGTGCACCTCGGCGGGGCGTTGGACGGCGATCCCCGCTGGGCGCCCGAGGACATCACCCCGGCGGAGGGGCTCGTCCGCGACGGCGGGATCGCGACGATCGGCGGCGGCAACCACTTCGTCGAGCTCCAGGTCGTCGAGGAGATCGTCGATCGTCACCTCGCCTACCGTTGGGGGGTCCGCCAGGGTCAGGTCGCCTTCATGATCCACTCGGGATCGCGCGGCGTCGGCAAGCATATCGGCGCGACCTGGCGAGACCGGGCGCGGGCGCTCTGGCCTGAGGGGGAGCGCTACCCCGGCTCAGGGCTCTTCGCCCTCTCGCAGGCGGACAACCCGGGCGCGGTCGCGGCCTATCTCGAGGCGGAGGCGACCGCGGCCAACTACGGCTTCGTCAACCGCCTCCTCCTCGCGGAGATCACCCGCCAACGGCTGCGGGAGATCCACGGTCAAGTCGCGGCGCCGCTGGTCTACGATCTGCCCCACAACATCACCCTGCCCCTGGCGGGCGGTAGCTCTGCGCGGGGATCGTGGGTCACCCGCAAGGGCGCCTGTCCGGCCGGCGAGGGTCAGCCGGTGATCATCCCCGGGTCGATGGGGGCCTCGTCGTTCCTCCTGGTGGGCAGGGGCGCGCCGCGTTTCCTCGCCTCAGCCTCGCACGGCGCTGGACGGGCTCGGTCCCGCTTCTCGATGGGGCGAAGGCCGCGGAGCGAGGCGGAGCTGGGGCTTTCTGGGGTGGAGTGCATCACCCTCCGCGAGGAGCGACGGATCGAGGAGGCCCCCGCCGCCTACAAGCCGATAGGCCCGGTGATCGACTGCCAGGTCGCCGCCGGGATGGTCGACGTGGTCGCGCGGATGCGGCCGCTGATGACCTTCAAGGCGTAGGGCCAAGGCGCTCCGCGGTGGTGGCTCGCCAAGCGCCCTTAAACGCGACGAGGAGGGCCCTTGCGGGGTCCTCCTCGTCCTCGTGTTCGAGCCTGCTCCTGCGCCAGATCGGCCGGTGCTCGGTCAGAGCTCAGCCAGCGCTCAGCCAGCGCTCGGCGCACGGCCGCTGATGAAGAGCTTCCCGGCCGAGGGGACCCAGGTCATCTTCATGCCCTTCATGAGCGCGAGGTTGATGTACCCGCCGAGCTCAAAGGTGGTCCCGCTGATGATCTGCTGGAGGTCCGGATCGGGCGGGTTGTTGGCGAGGACGAGGCCGCCGACGCCCTTGGTCGAGTGGTCACCGATGGCGACCTCGCCGAAGTAGACCATCTTCAGGCCCTGGGTCGGATCGTCGAGCTCGTCGAGCTCGCTCGGGCGGTTGCCGCTCTTGAGGTAGGAGCGGCGAGTGACCGCCATCCCCGCCTTGTAGCGGCCGCCGATCCAGGCGAAGAAGGGGAAGTCGGAGCCGTCGAGGATCACCTGGGTGATCGGCACCAGGAGGATGTGCATGTCGAGGAGGAGGAGCGGGGCCTCCGCCGCGCCCGCCGGCGGACCTGCCGGGACCTCCGCGGTCAGCTCGAGGCTCGAGTTCGGGAAGTCGAAGGTGACCGAGCCGAGGCGGTTGAAGACCTGGCGGCCGAAGAGCATCCCCGGGACCTCGCCGATCGAGGCGTAGGGCGCGAGGTCGTCGACGAGCGCCGGGATGTTCTTGATCTTGAGGTCGCCGATCTTGACCTGGGGGACGAGGACGACGTCGAGCTCGTCGGCGCCGCCGATCGGCTTCACCTTGCCCATCGACTTGAGGCCGAGGCTCTTCGCCAGGTCGGCGTGGATCCGGGCCTCCTCGCGCAGCTCAAAGAAGATGACCTGCTGGAACTCGCCGCCGATCTCGGCGCCGGTGTACTTGAGGCCGGCGTCGACGTCGAGGCCAGCGCTCGACGAGCCCTTGGCCCCCTCGACGGTGATCAGCGGACCCTTGCCCTCGAAGGGGCGGATGAAGGCCGCGAGCGCCTGGACGATCGGCAGCATCCGGTCCTCGCCGAGCACCGGGAAGATGGCGTCGACCGTCTTCACCGCGTTGTCCGCGTCGGCCATCGCGTAGTAGCTCCAGAGCTTGGTCAGGAGCGGGTCGACCTGCTTGGTGTCGCCGTTGGCGGCCTGATCCGCGAGCTCGATCGCCTCCTTGTGGTTGCCTGCCGCCTGGAGGTTACGGGCGAGGCCGAGGAGGGCGCCGAAGTTGCTCTTGTCGATCTCGATCGCCTCCTTGAAGGCCTTGGTCGAGGCCGCGTAGTCGCCGGCGCGCCAGTGGGAGGCGCCGAGGACCGCGTAGGCGTCCGCGTTGTTCGAGTCGACCGCGAGGGCGTCGTTCGCCTTCTGCCGGGCGGAGACGTAGCGACCGCGCGAGAGGTCGGCGTTGGCCTGGTCGATGAGGGTCTCGGACTTGGCCTTGGCCTTGGCGTCCTCGATGTTGTTGCCGGTGCTCGCGGTGGAGCCCTTCTTCCCGTCCGGGGTTTGGGTCTCCCCCTTCTTGCCGCAGGCGGCGAGGGCGATCACGAGGCTAGCGACGGTCAGGGCACGGAGGCTGCGCTTCATCTCTTCTCCTGGGACATCGCCGGGGCGCGGCGACGTGCGGGGGAGCATACCCGCCCGCTCCGAGGCCAGCAACGGCGCTGCGTCGACCGTGTGTAGCGGGCCGCGCCCGGCAAATTGCGGCTCCTGCGGCCTCTGGGAGGGGCAGTGCGCCGTTGGCTGGCGTTTGCCCCCGGCGACGGGCCAGCGCCCGAGTTGTCTGAGGCGCGTCTCGGGACCCCAGCGCTGGCGATCTCTCGCGCACGGGGGAGGTCCGCGGAGGATCGGTCCGCGGAGGATCGGACCGCAGACCGCGAGCGCCGAGAGGGCCCGGACGCCCCAGGGAGCGCGTGGGGGTGCGAAGCTCGGCGGCGTCGGCGAGTCGATCGCCGCCCGGGGTCAGCTCACGCCACGGTCCCCCCGGCGGAGGAGCCAGAGCCCGGGGAGGGCGAGGATGAGGGTCCCGCCGAGGCTCAGGAGGTACATCAGGGCGATAAAGCTGGAGATCGGCTCGCGGCTGCTCGCGCTGTCGAGGAAGAGGCTCAGGCCGGCGAGGGCGCCGACCTGGAAGGAGCCAGCCTGGGCAGGTCCGCCCGGGAGCTGGATGCTGAGGCCGATCGCCGCGACGATCGCCGCCGCCTCGGCGGCGCCGAGCCCAAGGCCGCAGGCCCGCAGCACCAGCCAGAGCTGGGCGGTCGTCAGGGCCCAGTAGATCAGCGACCAGAGGACAAAAGGGATCCCCTGCTTCGGTCGCCCGAGGGGCCGGATCGCGGCCGCGACGTGGCGGACAAGCTCCGCCGGACGCGGGCCGAGGCGGAGGCGGGAGATCGCGACCTCTGGAGCCTTGGCGACCCCGATCACCGCCACCAGGCCGAGGCCGAAGATCGCCGCCATCATCTGGCCGACCCCGCGGACCTCTGCGATCGCAGCGGCGCCGGCGGTCGGGCTCGCCAGGGCGAGGCCGCCGAAGAGGAGGCCGACGACCATCAGGCCGTCGACGACCCGCTCGGTCGCGACGGCGGAGATCGACTCGCTGAGGCCGATCCCCGGGATCTGCGCTCGGTGCAGGAGGAGCGGTCGCGAGAGCTCCCCGAGGCGAAGCGGCAGGAGCATGATCACAGCGAAGGAGAGCCAGCCGCTGCCGTAGAGGACCCGCGCAGGCAGCCGCCGCAGCGCCCCATGGCTCGCCGCACGGACGAGGGGATCGAGGGCGTAGCGCAGGCGCAGGGCCCGGATCGCCGCGTAGGGGAGCTGCAGCCCGAGGGCCCAGAGGAAGAGGTCTGGGCGGGCGAGCTCGAGCGAGCTGGGGATCACCTCGAGGCGTCGGGAGGCAAAAAAGAGGAGGATCGCCCCGCCGACGGCGGAGATCGACCAGGTGAGGATCGTGCGCCGGCGCCAGCGGGGCCTCCCGTCGCCGGCCCTCGCGCTGCCGTCGCTGGTGTGGTCGCTCCGGGTCGACGGCGCTGGCGCCCTCGGCAAAGTCGGGCCGGCTGCGGTCGGCTCAGCGCTCAGATCACGCCCTTCGCGGGGGTCGCTGGCTCGGCCGGGTTCGCGCATCCGCGCCGAGACTACACCGAGTCAGGGGGCCCGGCGCTCCCGCGCCCCTGCGTCTCGGCGGCGCTGGCCCCGGAGCTCCTGCGGGGCGCAGGGCCGCAGTGCGGGCGATGACCGACGGGCGCCGGGATCCTCGTCGACCCGTGCGCCCTGTGGCGGCCTAGCTTGCCGCCAGGCGGAGGACCGAGCTGTCGTCCTCGACCTCGCCGTCGAGCTCCACCGTGACCGTCCCGCCGCGGGGGTACTCCCCCGCCAGGATCCCGGTCGCCAAGGGGTTGAGGATCCCGCTCTGGATCAGCCGCTTGAGCGGCCTGGCCCCGTAGACCGGATCGTAGCCGCGGGCGGCGAGCCACTCCTTGGCCGGTCGGCTGACCTCGAGGCTGATCTCGCGGTCGGCGAGGCGGGGCGTCAGCCGTCCGAGCTGGATGTCGAGGATCCCCATCATGTGCTCGCGTCGGAGCTGGTGGAAGGGGATGATCCCGTCGAGCCGGTTCAGGAACTCGGGGCGGAAGGCCCGGCGCAGCGCATCGTCTCGGGCCTTGGCCTCCTCCTCCTCGCTGAGCCCGCGGTCCATCAGCTCGGAGCCGACGTTCGAGGTCATGAGGACGATGGTGTTGCGGAAGTCGACGACATGACCCTGGCTGTCGGTGAGGCGGCCGTCGTCGAGCACTTGGAGGAGGAGGTTGAAGACCTCGGGGTGGGCCTTCTCGATCTCGTCGAGGAGGATCACCGAGTAGGGCTTGCGGCGGACGGCCTCCGTGAGCTGACCGCCCTCCTCGTAGCCGACGTAGCCGGGGGGGGAGCCGATCAGCCGCGACACCGCGAACTTCTCCATGTACTCGCTCATGTCGATGCGGATGACGTTGCGCTCGTCGTCGAAGAGGAACTCCGCGAGCGCCTTGGCGAGCTCGGTCTTGCCGACGCCGGTCGGCCCGAGGAAGAGGAAGGACCCGGTCGGGCGATCGGGATCCGAGAGCCCGGCGCGGGCCTGGCGGACCGCGTCGCTGACCCGGCCGATCGCCTCGTCCTGGCCGATCACCCGGCCGTGGAGGTTGTCCTCCATCGTCAGCAGCCGCTGCTGCTCGGTCTCCAGCATCTTCGACACCGGAATGCCGGTCCACTTGGCGACGATCGCGGCGATGTCCTCGTCGGTGACGACCTCGCGGAGGAAGGAGTCCCCCGAGGTCTGGGCCTTGGCGACGGCCTCGCGGGCGGCCTCCCGCTGCTTCTCGAGGTCGGGGAGGGTCGAGTAGGTGAGCTCTGCGGCCCGCTCGTAGTCGCCGTCTCGCTCGGCTCGCGTCGCCTCGGCCTTGATGTTGTCGATCTGCTCGCCGAGCTCCTTGATCGCGGAGATCCGGTCGCGCTCCGACTGCCAGCGTGAGCGCATCGCCGCGACCTCTTCGCGCAGGGACGCGAGCTCCGTCTCGACCTCGAGCAGGCGGGCGCGCGTCGCCGGGCGCCCGGCCTCCTCGCCTTCGCGGGAGAGGGCGGTCCGCTCGATCTCGAGGCGGGTGATCCGGCGCTCGCGCTCGTCGATCGGCAGGGGCAGGCTCTCGATCTCCATCTTCAGGCGGGCTGAGGCCTCGTCGATGAGGTCGATCGCCTTGTCGGGGAGGAAGCGGTTTTGGATGTAGCGGTGGCTGAGCCGCGCCGCGGCGATCACCGCGGCGTCCTGGATCCGGATCCCGTGGTGGGTCTCAAACTTGTCCTGGATCCCGCGGAGGATCGCGATCGTGTCGTCGACGGAGGGCTCGTCGATGATCACCGGCTGAAAGCGTCGCTCGAGCGCCTTGTCCTTCTCGATGTACTTTCTGTACTCGTCGAGGGTGGTCGCGCCGATGCAGCGCAGCTCGCCGCGGGCGAGGGCCGGCTTGAGCATGTTGGCGGCGTCCTGCGCCCCCTCGGCCTTGCCCGCGCCGACCAGGGTGTGGAGCTCGTCGATGAAGAGGATGATCCGACCCTCGGCGGCGGCGACCTCCTTGAGCACCGCCTTGAGGCGCTCCTCGAACTCGCCGCGGAACTTGGCGCCGGCGACCAGGGCCGCGAGGTCGAGCTGGATCAGCTTGCGGTCGCGGAGGCTCTCGGGGACGTCGCCGCTGGCGATCCTGAGGGCGATCCCTTCGGCGATGGCGGTCTTGCCGACGCCGGGCTCACCGATCAACACGGGGTTGTTCTTGGTCCGCCGCGAGAGCACCTGGATCGCCCTGCGGATCTCGATGTCGCGGCCGATGACCGGATCGAGCTTCCCCGCGCGGGCGATCTTCGTCAGGTCGCGGCCGTACTTCTCGAGGGACTCGTACTTGTCCTCGGGGTTCTCGTCTTCGACGGTCTGGGTGCCGCGGATCTCGGCGAGGGCGGAGAGCACGAGCTCACGGCTGACGCCGAGGTCACGCAGCAGCGCCGCGGCCCGGACCCGCGACTTGAGCGCATTCCCTGAGAGGGCGGCGAGGATCAGGTGTTCGGTGCTGACGAAGCGGTCGTGGAGGGTCTCGGCCTCACCTGCGGCGATGTCGAGCAGCGTACGAAGCTCGCGGCTGACGCTGAGCTCGCCGCCGCCGCTCATCCGCGGCTGCTTGCTGAACTCCGCCGTGATCGCCCGCTCGAGCGCGGCACCGTGGGCGCCGGCTCGCTCGAGGAGCGGCCTGACGAGGCCTCCCTCCTGCTGCAGGGTCGCCATCAGGAGGTGCAGGCTGCCGAGCTCCGGGTGCCCCAGATCGTTGGCCATCGCCTGTGCGTGGGCGATCGCGTGACGGGTTTTGACGGTTGCGGACTCGGGGCTAAATGCGGCCATACTGTGTTCCTTCGGCCCTTGGGGCCGGTCTGTTCGGTTGCTCTGCTAGGGTGTTCATGATCTTTGAGCGCGCAAGGGGAGGCCCCTGTGGAGGCCAGGGCGACGTCCGTGCGAGAGGTCGCGGCGCGTTCGACTCGGGGGCTCTTCGGCCGCGGTCTTCAGTCGTTGCGTGCTTGCGCGTAGGGGCCTTCCACGGCACTGTTTGCCGGTGCTGGCATCTCCCCGATCGCCCCTCACCGTCGCGCCGACGGGGCCTTCCGCCCCGGCGATTTTTGCCGGCGCTCGATCTCCCGCGAGAGCGATGATCGAGAAAGAGCCTGTCCTTTCGGTCAGACTCTTGGCGGAGCCTGAAGAACCCGGCGAGGCGACGGCCGCCGCCTCGACGTCCCCCCGCGACGAGCGCGAGCTCGGGCTCGTCGGCTCCGGGCTGCCTAGGACGGGGTGCTCTGGTCGGGGCGGTCGACAGGGGAGCTGTCGACGGCGGCGGCGGCGGCAGGCCGCTCTGTCAACCTCCCGCGGAGGAGGTCTTCACCTCCGCCGGTGGCGGAGGCGGGTCGAGCCCGGCGGTCGCGGGGTCCGCGATAGTCGGATCCGAGATAGCCGGATCCGATATAGAAGGTTCGCCCCCTCCGCTCCTCTGTCGACCTGCGGGGGGCCGCGGTGACGGGTTCGCTCGCGCTCGCCCTGACCGTCGCGGTCACCGGCGCTCCGGCCCCGGACGCGGGAGAGATCCCCGGCGGATATTACGAGTTTGGTGAGGTCCGCGAGCGCGAGCCCGAGGAGGGGGACATGAACAGGCTCATCGGCAGCATCCTCTTTCCGCTCGGGTTTCTCCGCGCGGGGGGGGGCATTGCCATGCTCCTGACCGCCTCGCCGGAGCGCTGCAAGGGGAACTACGGGCAAGGGGTGGCCGATCGTACCTGTTCTGGCCTTCGGACCTACGGCTGGGTGGGCGTCGGCTACGGCGGGCTCATGATCGTCACCGGGGCGACCTTCCTCGGTCTCGGCCTGGCCCAGCGCTCGCGTCATCGAGCCTGGAAGCGCCGCAACAACATCGCCATCGCCCCCGTGCTCCAAAGGGGCGGCGGCGGGGTGAGCTTCGCCCTGCGCTTTTGAGAGCCGGCGAAGAGGCGGCGTTTGTCGCCATTTCGTGACACCCCTACGGCGGCTGCTCCCGGTGACCCTGATCACCCCTGAGCGGCCGTGCTCGTCACATCGCAGATGCAGACAGCGCGGAGGCGCTCGCGTCGGTCCTGGAGAACTTTTATCCGGAAGGTCGCGCCGCGCCGGTGTCACACGGACGTCATGCTGCGCTCATCTCAGCCCCGCGGCCCCGCACTTCGCGCGAACGACGACCGCCTTGTTTTGCGCTCGGCGATCTTGCTAGTTTGTCAGCGCGGTGTGGCGGTCGCAGGCCGATAGCCGTTGACGATCGTGTTGTTTCCACTGCCTGACTTCACCCAGAACAAGACCGAGGATTGAACTTATGAAGCGCTCCATTGCCGTATTCTCCGCCACCTTGCTTTCACTCTCCGCCTGCGCCGGCGGCAATGAGGAGACTGAGTCCGACTCCGCCTCGAGCGTCACGATCGCGACGATCCAGCCGACCGCGACGATGACCGCGACGATGAGCGGGACCGAGTCCGACAGCGGCTCGAGCACGACCGCAGACCTGACCGCGAGCGGCTCTGAGAGCGACGCGACCACCAACACCACGGGCAACGAGTGTGTCGAGGACAGCGACTGCGAGGACGGCTTCCTCTGCGACGCGGGCTCCTGCGAGTTCGACCCCTCGGACTGCGGCGAGGCGACGATCGAGATCCCGATCACCACCCCGAACGTCGTCCTCGTGCTCGACAAGTCGGGCTCGATGGTCGCGAACTCCTGGGACGGCGACGGCGATCCGAACACCCCGGACGTCACCCGCTGGTTCAGCCTCTTTAACGTCGTCGAGTTCATCGCCGCCGAGTTCGACAACTCGATGAACCTCGGGATGGTCCTCTACCCCTCGAAGAAGGCGCTGTCGCAGTACAACATCAACGCCTGCCTGGTGGAGCCCACCCCGGACGTCGAGACCGCGCCGGGCAACGGCGCGACGATCCTCGCGACGATGCCGCCCGAGGGGGCGACCAGCGTGCAGATCGCCGGCGGTACCCCGGCTCGCGCTGGCATGATCACCGCCATCGATCACCTCTCGTCGATCCAGGACGGACTGCCGCAGTTCATGGTCCTCGTGACCGACGGCGCCGCCAACTGCTCGCTCGACGCCGCCAGCGAGGAGGAGCGCTTCGAGATCTACGACGGTGCGCTCGCGACCACCGTCACCGAGGCCGCAGGCAACGGGATCCCGACCTTCGTCGTCGGTATCGACATCAAGGACGAGCTCTCCGAGACCAAGCAGGACGGCAACCCGGACGCGACCAACACGTTCGAGCAGCTCAACTCCCTCGCGGTCGCGGGCGGCGTCCCGAAGAACGACCCGAACGAGCAGTTCTACAACTCGCAGAACCAGATCGAGCTGCAGGACGCGCTGACGGCGATCGCTCAGCAGGTTCTCCCCTGCGTCATCGACCTCGACCCGATCCCGGTCTACCCGAACTTCGTCGAGGTTGAGGTCAACGGCACCAACTACGGCAACACCCAGGTCACGGACTGCGACACCGAGGACGGCTGGCAGTTTGTCGACGACACCTTCGCGCAGATCCAGCTCTGCGGCGCCGCCTGCACTGGCTTCCAGGGCAGCGGCAACCTCGACGCCCAGTACAAGTGCCCCGGCTCCGGCTGATCCCGCCGCGTTGAGTGCACCTCGCGGGCTTCGTCTGGAGCCCGCGGACGAGAAGAGACGAGGGACGCTTCGGCGGCCCTCGTCTCTTGTTTTGGGCGGTCTGCGCGGCGATGCGCGGCGGTGCCGGGTGTCGTCGCCCGAGGGGCGAGGTCGTCGGCGTGCGCACCTGTGTCGGCGACGAATTGTCAGACGGACGCGGATCACCCCGGAAGGTCGAGTGTTCGCGGTGTCTGAGTGGGTGAGGGGGGCTGATGCCCGGGATGTCCCGAGAGGCAGCCGGCCCCTGGCGCAGGAGACATGCGCCCTCGCTCGCTTGACTACGGAGACGACGCCATGAAGACCGCCAGACACTCCTCGCGCACCCTGAGCACCCTGAGCACCCTGAGCACCCTGAGCGCCCTGAGCGCGGCGCTCTGCTTCAGCGGCTGTACATCGCCGGACCCCGGCGAGGACGATGATGGGGCCGGGATCGAGACGATCACGCCGACGCTCACGACCGGCGACAGCGAGACGGACACGGCGACCACCGGAGAGACCGGGGAGACCAGCGAGAGCGGAGAGACGGACACCACGGGCGGCGAGCCTGAGTGCGAGGTGGACGAGGACTGCGAGGACGTGACGCTCCTCTGCACGGAGGACAAGACCTGCGACTTCAACCCCGACTACTGCGGGGAGTCGAAGAACAACTTTGAGATCGTCACGCCGAACGTCGTCCTCGTGCTCGACAAGTCCGGGTCGATGGTCGCCAACTCCTGGGACGGCGACGGCGATCCGAACACCCCCGAGGTGAGCCGCTGGTACTCGCTCTTCAACGTCGTCGAGCTGATCGTCACGGACTTCGACGCCTCCATGAACATGGGGATGGTGCTCTATCCGTCGAAGAAGGCGAAGGCGGAGTACAACGTCAACGCCTGCCTCGTCGAGGCGACGCCGGACGTGTCGGTCGGGCCGCAGCAGGGGGCGGCGTTGTTGGCGACCATGCCGCCTGAGAACGCGACAGGCGCCCAGATCGCGGGCGGTACACCGGCGCGGGCGGGGGTCGTCGCGGCCTACGAACACCTCCTTGGCATCGACGACGGGCTGCCCAAGGTGGTCGTCTTGGTCACCGACGGCGCGGCCAACTGCTCGACCGAGGCGCAGGACGAGGCGGAGCGCTTTGAGGCCTACGACGAGGCCCTCACCCAGGTCATCGCCGACGCCTACGGCGAGGGGATCACGACCTTCGTCGTCGGCATCGACATCGCCGACGTCGAGTCGGAGGTGAAGCAGGACGGCAACCCCGACGGGACCAACACCTTCCAGCGGCTCAACGAGCTGGCGATGGCCGGGGGCATGCCCCAGGACGGGGCGGCGGCGTTCTACGACTCGAAGAATCAGATCGAGCTCCAGGAGGCGCTGACCCAGATCAGCGTGGACGTGCTGAGCTGCGAGATCGTCCTCGATCCGGTGCCGGTCTTCCCGGACTACGTCGAGGTCTCGGTGATGGGCACGTCGTACGGCTCGGATCCCGTCGAGGACTGTGGGAGCGAGGACGGCTGGATGTGGACGACCCCCGAGAAGGACACGATCCTCCTGTGTGGTGCGGCCTGCTCGACCTTCCAGATGACCGGTGAGCTCGACGCTCAGTACCTCTGCCCGGGCACCGAGTAGGCCTGAGCGGACCCGTCTCAGGGGGCTCTTCGACCCCCGCGATGTCTGGAGGCCCCTCCAGCGTCGCGGGGGAGCGCGCCTTCGCCCTCCAGGTCGGACGACTGTGCGGATGGGCGGAGGCTGTGTACCTCCACCGCCGCTGCGCGGGCCGGTGAGCGGGGCATGTGAGCGGGCCGGCGAGCGGGGCATGTGAGCGGGGCCGGCGGCCGGGCCTGGCGGGCGAAGTCGGCTGGGCTGCCCCGCGAAGTCGGCTGGGCTGGCGGGCGAAGTCGGCTGGACTGCCCGGCGATCGGGGCCGGGGCGGTCGAGGAGGTCCGTAGGGGCGCTGACGCGGGGCGCTGCTATCCTCGGCTCCGTGATGCCGCTCTTCGCGATGCTCTCCGCGCTGGTCCTGGCGGCCGCGCCACTGCCTGCGGAGGTCGGCCTCGGCCTCCCGGGCGCGGGTCCGCAGCCGATCATCGGCGGAGACCCCGTCGCCCTCAGCGAGTGGCCGAGCGTGGTCGCGATCGTCGGCATCCAGGGCGGCTTCACCTCGAACACCGCCAACCTCTGCACGGCGGTGCTGCTCGACCCGCAGACCGTGCTCACGGCCGCTCACTGCCTCGAGGAGGCCGAGGACTTTGAGCAGATCCTCGTGATCTTCGGCGACACGATCTACACGGTCGACGATAACCGTCGGACGACCGGCGTCGACTACGGGGTCCACCCCAGCTATTGCCTCGGCGAGTGCGACGAGGACGTCTATGACTTCGGCTATGTAGTCCTCGCGGAGCCGGTCCAGGGCGTCCCGACGATCCCGCCGCTGGTCGAGCAAGCGGAGTGGGATGAGCTGATGGTCCCCGACCACGAGGTGCTCCTCGTCGGCTTTGGCGCGGTCCGTGACGCGCAGGCCGAGGACTCGTCGCCGCCGCTGCGGATGGACGAGGTCGGCTCCAAGCGCTCCGTGACGACGGTGCTAGGCAGCCTCTCGTCGACGGGGCTGGAGTTCTTCGCCGGACAGGAGGGGCGCGACACCTGCAACGGTGACTCGGGCGGTCCGGTCTTCGCTCAGCTGGCGAACGGCGAGTGGCGGCTGGTGGGGATCACCTCGCGCGGGGTCTCGCCCTGCGGCAGCGGTCGCGGGATCTACGGGGTCCCCTATGCGGCGCTGCCCTGGATCGCCGAGGAGACCGGGGTCGATCTCCTGCCGGCGAGCTGCGCGGAGGCGGACTGCCTCGACATCGCCCCACCCGGGGAGAAGGGGCGCTGCTCGGTCGTCAGACCTGAGGAGAGCCGCGCACCGTCGCTCTTCGGGCTCGGACTCCTCACGCTCGTGGTCGTGGGCCGTCGACGACGGTGAGCAGGCGAGGCGCACCGCAACGGGCGCAGGCGAGGCGCAGGCGAGGCGCAAGTGAGGCCGCGAGGCCGCGAGAGGAGCAGACGAGCCGCTCGGGAGGAGCAGGCGAAGCGCAGGTGAGGCCGCGAGGCGCAGGCGAGGCCGCGAGGGCAGGCGAGGCCGCGAGGGCAGGCGAGGCCGCGAGGCCGCGAGCGCAGGTGAGGCCGCGAGGCCGCGAGCGCAGGTGAGGCCGCGATTCGCAGGCGAGGCGCGAGTGAGGCCGCGAGGCCGCGAGGGGCAGGCGAGGCCGCGAGGAGCACGCGAGCGGAGCCGGAGAGGAGCGCGAGGGAGCCCAGGCGGCGGCTTCGGGCCCGGCTCCTCGCCTATTCGATCCTCACTCGCCGCGACACCAGCGAGACGTCGCCGCCGTGGGTTTGGGTGTGCTCGGGCGGGCGCGCAGCGATGAGCGCTCGGCTCTCCGCGGTCTCGGGGAGGCCGTCGGCGATGTCCCAGATCGTCGCGTCGATGGGTCCTTCGGCGGCGACGATCACCCGGATCTCGACGCCCTCCGCGGGGACGCCGACGATGCCGTAGTGGCGGGCCTCCGGGTATCGCTCGAGCTTGCGCTCGGGGTAGGGGGCGAGGGTCACGTCATCGATCGAGATGGCCCGGACGCCGGCGCTCTCAGGCAGGAGGAGCGCGGCTCGACGTGCGCCGCGGGGGGATCGCAGGCGGAGCGTGAGAAGTCTGCCCCAGGGGCCAGGTTGGTCCTCTAGGAGCTCGAGCTGCGGGGGCGGGAGGTCGACGTCACGGGCGGCGGCGATGTAGCTCTCGTCATCCTCGCCGGACCAGGCGAAGCTCTGCGCGGGCGCCTCGGCGAGGTCGATCGTCTCGCGCAGCGCGGAGGGGACGCCGCCCGGCCGCTCGGCGATCAGCCAACGGCTCCCGTCGCGATCGACGTCGCGGTGGAGCAGGAGGTTGAGCCGCCCGGCTCGGCTCGGGCTGTGGGCGGGCGCGAGGAGGCTGGCTGTCGCGGCGATGATCGCGACCGAGGTGGTGATGAGGACGCCGAGGCGTTGGACCCTGCGCGGGGCCGCGACGAAGAGGGGGCCCAGGAGGCCGACGATCAGGGCGACGGGGGCGAGGGCGATCGCGCCTCCGTGCCGACCGAGGCCGAAGAGGAGCTCGACCCGGAGGGCGGCCTGAAACCACAGGAAGGCCGGGACCACCAGGCCGAGGAGCACGGCTGTGACCGGCAGGGCGCGGCCCTGGGTGTAGA
This sequence comes from Polyangia bacterium, assembly GCA_030424595.1. GTDB lineage: Bacteria > Myxococcota_A > Polyangia > Nannocystales > Nannocystaceae > JADJRG01. The sequence goes on along the minus strand of JAUHWG010000024.1, from coordinate 38,659 downwards.
GCAGCCCTGCGCCGGCGATGATCACCTGGGCGGCGAGGGCCGGGAGGAGGGCTACGCTCGCGCCGGGGTCGGCGATGGCGACGATCCACGTCAGGAGGGCGAGGGCCGACCAGGCGCCGCCCCACAGCGCGATCGGCGGGAGACCGCGGCCGACGCGGAGGAGGATCGCCGCGCTCGCGGCGGTGACGGCCGCCCAGAGGGCGACGCGGACCCTCGGAGGGTCGGCGTAGCTCGCCATCTCGGCCCCGGCGATCAGCGCGAGGAGCCAGGCGAGCCCGGCTCCGCAGGCGAGCGCGCCGAGGAGCTGGAGCGCCCAGACAGCCGCGCCTCGGGCCCAGCTCCGGGCGCCCAAGGGGGGCTCGCCACGGCGCTGCGAGGGCGCGGAGATCAGTCGCAGGCGGCGGAGGATCGCCAGGTGAAGGCCGACGAAGAGCGTCGCGATCCAGGGGACCGACGGGGCCGGGGCGGTCCACAGGGTCCTGCCGAGGAGATCGAGGTAGACCCGCTCGTCGGCGTTCTCGAGCTCGCGCTCCTCCAGCCCGTCGAGGGCGCGCAGGGCCGCGAGGGCGCTCTCGCCGAGGTGTTGCACCGAGCCCGGCGCGAGGGCCTCGAGGCGATCGTTGGGCGTGTGGTAGGGCGCCTTGTCCTCGCCGATGCCGAAGTCGAGGGCGAAGATCCCGGCGCGGTCATAGGCGGTGAAGTCGGTGTCGTAGGGGGTCAGCGCGTAGGCGGTCGCCGTCACAGAGGCGGCGCGCGGACGCTCGAGGGCGGCGGCGAGGGCCGCGATCGCCGGTCCGTTGCCGGCGCTCGTCCGGGTCAGGGTCGCGAGGCCATCGTTGCCGCCGCTGTCGATGTTGATCGCGAAGGCGACGTCGCGGGCCCAGGGGTGACCGGCGAGGAAGGCCTCGGCGCCGATGAGGCCGTGCTCTTCGCCGTCGACGAAGAGGAGGATCAGGGGTCGGCGCAGTCCGTCCGCATAGCCGCTGCCTCGCGTCGCGGGATCGCTGAGGAGGCGCGCGAGCTCCAGGAGGACAGCGACGCCGCTGCCGTCATCGCCGGCGCCGGGCCCCGCGGCGACCGAGTCGTGATGGGCCGAGAGGAGGATGGCGCCAGCGTTGGGATCGCCGCCCGGGAGGCGGACGACGATGTTGTGGACCTGACCGCAGGCGGCGCTCTTGCGACCGCAGGCGTTGACGTTGTGGATCTCGGGGCCCTGGATCGGGGAGCCGGCGGCGATCGACGGCGCGAGGTCCTCGCGGAGGATCGCTGCGATCCGTCGGGCGACCGCCTCGCCAGCGGGGCTGCCCATCGGGTGGGGGCGTTGGTCGCCGAGCGCACGGCCGAGGCGAGCGAGCGCCCGCGCGCTCGAGAAGCGCGATGAGGGCGCGTCGGCGCTCACCGGCGCTTGCGTCTCGAGATCCGCGCGGACGGCCAGGAGGACCAGCGCCAGCGTGCACAGGGCGAGCGCGAGCTGGCCTGGGAGCCGCGTCATCGCTCGCATCGTCGCGCCCTCCATGGCCCGCCCACGATACCCGGATTCCCCTCCTGCGGGGGGCTGCGCGGGCCTCTACGCGCCCCAGCCGGGAGCCTCCGCCGGAGAGCGGGGGGTGGGCGTCGCTGATACACTGCGCCGATGCGCCGACGCCAACTCGCCCTGACCCTGGGCCTTGTCACAGCGGTCACCGCTAGCGCCTGCAGCCGCGGCTCGCAGCCGGACGCGGCGGCGAAGGAGAGCCCCGCGGAGGCGGCGTCCGGCGCTTCGGTGGACACGGAGCCGACCTCGCCGTGGGTCGACGACACGCCGATGCCGAAGCTTCGGACCGGCGAGCTGCCGCCCGAGGACGGCCGGACGCTGGTCGGATCGCGGATCGCCGAGCACAGGGAGCGCGGGGTCCACTACGCCGAGATCAAGCTCGATCTGACGCCCGCGGAGGGCGGGATCGAGTGGGATCGTCTCCACATCGAGGCCGACGGGCTTGTCGCCGGCCAGGTCCCGGTCATCGGTCAGAGCGGCGGCGGGGTGACCTTGCTCGTCCGCAGCGCCGCCGGCAAGGAGCTCCCTGCGGAGCTCGACGGGGCTGTCTACGGCTCTCGCTGGGAGAAGGGGCGACAGGTCTGGAGCCGCTTTCCCTTTAAGGCGACGGCGGACGCGGGCGCGCTCGCCAAGGGCGGGGCGGCGGCGGGGCAGCTCCCGCGACGCTGGGTCAGCAGCGTCCGCGAGGCCCTCACCGACCGCCGTTGGCTCGGCGGTCGACAGCGGCCGACTCACCCCTGGGAGCACTTCGCCGCGGCCCGCCTGGAGACGCTCCTCGGCGGGTCGGGGGTGAGCAGCCGCGAGACGGCGGATCGCCAGCCGCGGACGGATCTGGTCCGGCTGATGGACACCACCTCCGGGATCCTCTCGATCCAAGAGGCGCTCCAGCGCGATCGCGGCCTCCGCCTGCGCAGCGAGGACGCGGAGCGGACGATCCCGCTCGGCGACCTCTCAGGCCCGCCCTTGGCGGAGCACCCCTTCGCGGCGATGCAGGCCGAGCTGCCCGATCCCAAGGCAGGCGCGCCGGAGCCCCTGGCCGCGGCCGCCCCCGCAGACTTCTGGTACGCCCGCTTTGACTCGCTGCCGCTCTTCCTCCGGCTCCTGGGGGAGGCCGATCGCTGGATCACTCCGCTCGTCCAGCTCTTCCAGCAAAACCCGGAGGACAGGCGGCTGGCGCAGCGCTACGAGACCGAGCTCGGGGTCGTCCGCGGCGAGCTGGCGAAGATCCTCGGCCCGGTCGCGGTCGGCCAGGTCGCCGTCGTCGGCAGCGATCCCTACATTCGCGAGGGCAGCGACCTCACGCTGATCTTCCAGGTCCGCGAGGCGACCCTCTTCAACGCGGAGATCGACCGCTACCGCCTCCAGCACGTCGGTCGGATCGAGGCGCTCGGCGGCACGGTCGAGACCGAGACCCGCGACTACCAGGGCGTCGCGATCACCAGCACCCGCGACGACGGCGGTCGCCTCCGCCAGGAGCGGGCGATGGTCGGCGAGCTCGGGATCCTGAGCAACAGCCCGCGGGCGATCGAGCGGGTGCTCGACACCCTCGCCGGTCGCCACCCGCGGCTCAGCGAGGCCGCGGAGTTTCGCTACATGCGGGCGAGGGATCCGGGGGACCACCAGTTCACGGCCTTCCTCAGCGATAGCTTCATCGCCGCGGTCGTCGGCCCGGAGCAGAAGATCCAGGCGTCGCGCCGCGAGCGGGCGCTCGCCGAGCTGCTCACCCCGGGCTACTCCGCGCTCCTCTACGGCTGGCTCTACGGCGAGAACCCGAAGACCCTCAAGGAGCTGCACGCGAGCGGCCTCCTCCTCCCGGGGGAGCTGCGACACTCGACGGGGGAGCCGATCAGCTACACGCCGCCGGAGCTCGGGGAGAGCAGCATCCCGCCGGATCAGACGACGCGATCGGCCTGGGGCACGCCGGCCGCCCTGGTCCCGCTCCTCGACGGGCCGCCGGTTGAGAAGGTCACCGCCGCTGAGGACGCGGCCTACCGCAACTTCGCCCGCGGCTACCAGAACTACTGGAAGCAGATGATCGATCCGGTCCAGGTCAGCCTCGACATCGTCGCCGTCAGCGACGATGAGCGCGGCGGCGAGACGGTCGACATCGACGTCCGCGTGCTGCCCCTGATCGACGCGACCGACTACCGCGATCTCGAGCGCATCGTCGGCACCAGCCGGGTCGACGTCAGGCCGATAGGCTCCGGTCTCCAGGCGGTCTGGGCCGTCGGCGCCGACTCGTCGGTCCGCAACGACCTCGACGGCCTCATGCGGGCGGCCTCGGGCAAGCCGGAGCTCGGGATCGGCTGGGTCGGCGACTGGGTGATGGTCGGCGTCGAGGATCGGGTGGCGATCGCCGATCTCTTCACCTACCTCGACGACCGTGTCCAGCTCCCGGACCCGGAGCGCAAGGAGCTCGACCCCTTCAGCGACGACGAGCTGTGGATCCGCCTCGGCAAGGCGCCGGTCTACGCCGCCGCCGAGGTCAAGAACACCGCGGCCCTGGTCGCGACGCTCGGCGGGATCCGAGCGCTGGTCAACGAGGTCGCGCCCGGGACCGTCGACTGGGGCGAGCACAGCACCTACCGCGACCTGCCCATCGTCCGCGTCGGGCTCAAGCCCAACGCGCCGATGATCCGCCGGCCCAAGATCGCCGAGGCGTTCGCCCTTTATTACATCCAGACCGGAGAGGCCTTCGTCATCGCCGTCGACCCGGAGGTTCTCCACGCGGTCGCCGATCGGCTCCTCGCCGGCGAGACCCCGAAGCCCGGCGAGGACGACGGGGCGCAGCTGATCGTCGAGGCCCGCTCAGAGCCCGGCAAGGCGATGTGGACGGTGGGCTCGTGGCTCTTCCAGGGCGAGGCTGTCGCCGCCCGCGGGGTCGCGGAGCGGGCGGCGGAGATCCTCTACATGGGCTCTCCGGGCTCCGACGGCCCGGCGCTCCTCATCGAGCTCGGCCACGCCTATCTCGGCGGCACCCCGCTGAGCGCCCGCGGCTCGGCGAGCTTCCTCCTCGGGCCCACCGGCGCCGGGGACCCGGCGTTCGGCACCCCGATAAGCCCGATCTTCCCGGAGCTCCCCTTGGCGGCCTCGCCGGTCCAGGGCTTGATGGAGCGGCTGCTCGGCTTCCGCGTCGAGGTCTCGTTTGACAAGGAGCCCGCCGCCGCCGGCCCGGACGCTCGCTCGCTTCACTCCCACCTGCGGGTTCATCTAGGCCCGCTCTAGCGCTATTGGCCCGCTGGCGGTCGAGGCCCGTTCTCGCGGTCGAGCGGTCGAGGTCCGTTCTCGCGGTCGAGGTCCGTTCTCGCGGTCGAGGTCTAGCGGTCGAGGCGGGCTCTGGCGGTGTTGTCCCGCTGCACTCGAGGCTCGCTCTCGTAGCGAGAGCCGCGGAGTCCTAGCTCGGCCCGCAGGCGGTGGCGACTGTCGGCAGGTGGGCGGCGAGGTGAGCGCTCCAGCTCTCGCCGTCGATCGCGACCGTCCCCTCTTCGCCGGCGTGGACGCCGATGATGAAGGTCGCGGCCTTGGGGATCATCGCGTCGGCGAAGGCGCCGATGTCGGTGGTCGCGTTGCCGTAGGCGTAGTCGAAGGTGTAGCCCTCGCCTTGGAGTGCGGCGAGCGCTTCGGCCTTGTAGACCCGGGCGGCGTCCCCCGGGACGAGCTTCTCGGAGAGGACCAGCCGCGAGCGCGCGGGATCCATCGGAAAGCCGTGCTCGACGAGCCAGCGCTCGGTGGCGTCCGTCGAGGTCTCGCCGGTGCCGCTGAGCACCCAGGTCTGCGAGCGCGCCGTCAGGTAGAGGACGAAGTAGCCGCGGTCGGCGTAGGCCTGGACGAGCTCGACGGCGGACTCCCGCGCCTTGGGGTCGTAGGTGCCGTCCGCCTTCTGCTTCTCCCACTCGTCGTTGCTCAGGGTCAGGGTCTCGTCGATGTCGGTGACGATCGCGAGGCGGCACTCCGCGCCCGTCTCCGACTCCCCCTGCGAGTCGTCGCCACAGCCCCCGAGCGCGAGCAGCAGCAGCGCGCAGGCGAAGACCTGAGGTAGGCGTCGTGCGTGCTTGATCTCCACGTGTGCTCCCCTCTTCCCCGCTCGCGACGCTAGCACGGGGGGCCGAGGGAGCATGGCGGTAAGCTTTGCCGGAGGGGCGCTAGCAGCCGTGGCCAAGGTCCCGCGCGCTCTCCAGCCCTCGTCCCTCTCGACTCGGCCAAGACGTGCACTACGGCCCGGTACAGCGGCGTTCTTCCAAGACAAGGGGACCAACGCCGACGCCCGCGGTTGTGCGTCCTCGCAGACCGTGGTGAACGTCCCGCGTGCTCTCGCGCCGCGATCGGCGGGCGCTCACCTCGGGTCAGCGGCGGAGGAGCTGCGTGTCGGGATCCTGCTGGCGGCCGGTCGATTGGGAGCAGACGCCGACGTCGCTGTCAGCGGGCGTCTGGCCGGCGACGAAGGGGGAGTGACACCCCTCGAGGATGTTCTTGCACTCCGATCCGTCGCCCCCGAGGTCGCAGACTGGGGTGCAGCAGTGGTCGTCCGAGCAGCTCGCCTGGACATCGCCGTCAACGCAGACGAGCCCCGGAGCGCAGCCCTGGAGGGTCGTACAGGCGTCATTGTCCCCGCCGGCGCCGGCGGCCGCCTGGAGGCAGACAAAGGCCGCCTCGGCGAGCACGAGATAGCAGCCTTGGCCCTCCGCGCAGGCGGGCGCCAGCGGGTCGCAGGGGGTCACGCAGAGGGGGAGGAAGCCGTCGTCAAAGGCGACGCAGCGGCTCTCCGGGGCGCAGGTGCCCGCGACCCCGGGATCGCAGAGCTCGACGCAGCGCCCGGGGCCGAGCCCGCCGCTGGTGTCGGCCATGCAGAAGAGGCCGCTGGCGCAGTCGTCGTTGTCGACGCCGCGGCTGCAGGGCTCGCCCGGACCCTTGTCGCCGAGCACGGGCGCGCAGTGGGTGGAGTCGACGCAGCACTCGCCGGGCTCGCGGACGTAGGGGGTGCAGCGCTCGCCATCGGGGCAGTCTTGGGCGCCCGGGTTGCACTCCTCGACCGGCGGGGACTCTGGGAGGAGGAGAAAGGTCCCGCTGGCCTCGCTCTCCGAGCTGAGCGTATCGGTGACGGTCTCCTGGCTCGGCCCCGGACAGGCGCCCAAGAGGAGCGCCACCGCCGAGCCAAGCAGCGGCACCGTCCTCACGGGGGCCGTCGGCGAGCCCGACCAACGACGATGCGCACGCACGGGCGGATAGTACCATCGGCGTCTCGGAGCGTGATCTTGGGGGGGCTCGCGAGAACCCCTGGAGGGCTTGCGCATAAATTGCCGGACGCGCTTCTGAGCGGGGACGCTAGCTTGGATGGGATGTTTGGGGGGGCCGGAGCGCTCCCGCGGAGGGCGGGATTAGAGGTGTTTCGCGGGTGGTCGAGGGGCGCCGCGCTGGCCTCGTGGTGCGCCCTCACGGGCTGCTCGGAGCCTGATCTTCCCTCGTCGGAGGTGTGGACGCCGCCGGCGATCGCCCTGCGCGAGGACGGCTGGCGATGCGGAGAGCTCCACGCCCACTCCGACCACAGCCATGACGGCGAGGACACGGTCGCAGCGCTCGTCGGCCTCGCCGCCTCGCTCGGGACGATCCCGGTGACGACGCTCTTGCCCGAGTATGTCGACAATGGGCTCGACTTCCTCGCCCTCACCGATCATCGGACGATCGACGGGCTCTCCGATCCGGGCTGGACCAGCGATCGGTTGCTGCTCATCGGCGGTCAGGAGTCCGGAGACCCGTCTCGGATAGGGCACGGCCTGGCCTGGGGGATCGACCGCTTGATCGTCGATGATCCCGATCTGGACGGGGTCACGGCGGCGGACGTCGCCGCGACGATCGCCGACGTCCACGACCTGGGCGGTGCCTTCGGCGTCGCCCATCCGACCCTGGGGGACTACCCCTGGGGCTGGGAGACCCTCGGCGCCGACAGCATCGAGGTGTGGAACGGCGGCTGGTCGGACCAGTCGCCGACCATGACCTCCGCCGATATCGAGGGTCTCCTCGCGCGCGGCGGAGAGAGCAGCGAGGCGCTCCTGCACGCGGTCGGGCTCCAGGGCGCCGGCGGGTCGATGCAGGCGTTGGCGATGTACGAAGCGCTGCTCTCGCAGGGGGTGCACCTCGCGATCACCGGCGGCTCGGATCGCCATCAGCTGCGGGCGCCCGGCTTTCCGGCGATGTATGTCCGGGCTGAGAGCGACGGCATCGCCGGGATCGTCGCCGGGATCCGGGCGCGTCACACCTTCGTCTCGCGGACGCCGACGTCGACGCAGCTCCTCCTCGAGGTCCGCGTCGGCGGGGTCGAGTACGGGCTCGGGGACCGGGTGCCGGTGCCTCCTGGGGGCGTCGAGGTCGAGGTCAGCCTCCGCGTCGGTCGCGGGCTCGGCGGTCGCGCGCTCCTCATCGCGGGAGAGGACGTGGAGCCGGCGGGGGACATGCTCGAGCGGGCGGAGCTCGACGAGCCGGTGAACGCCTACGATGAGCGCTTCACCGTCTCGCTGTGGGCGGAGCCCGGTCAGTGGGTCTATCCGATGGTCTGGGACCCGCTCTTCGCCCCTGGCCTGACCGAGGAGGAGTCCGCTCGGGTCCGCGCCTTGGCCGAGGCGACCGTCGGCTCCCGCTTGGGGGAGGAGTCGCTCCTGCTCTGGCTCGCCCGTGATCTCGGCGGCGATGGGGCGCTCGACTCGGCGCGTTGCGGTCCTGGGGGATGGTCGCCGGGGCAGCTCCTCTGCCTGCCGAAGGACACCCGCGGGGTGACCGTGCTCGTCCCGGACATCTACGATCGTGCGCTTAACGTGATCACCTCCGAGGAGAGGATCACCGAGTGGGCGATGGGGGCGATCGGATCGGCGGTGATGTTTGTCGAGGCTTGAGAGCGCGGCGGCGGCGCTCGGGCGGCGGCTCTTGGCGGCCCGGTGGCGGCGTTCGCCAGGCCGCTCAGGAGGTCGTCTGCGAGGTCGTCTGCGAGGTCGTCTGCGAGGTCGTCTGCGAGGTCGTCGGTCAGCTCATCCGTCGCGGCCCCCGTGGGCGTCCTCCTGTTCTTCTTCCTATGCTTCCTATGCTTCTGATTCTCTTGACTCTCTCGACTCTTCCGTTCCTTCGACCCCTCTGTTCGCAGGTCCTCATCGAGCGCGCGTGATCCCCACGACGTGCTCCCGGGCGGCCTCCTAGCGTACTCTCCAACGACCGTGGCCTGGGCTAGCAAACTCGCCTTCTTCAACCGCCCCGTGTGGAACGGGAGCGGCCGGCTCGTCCAGCCCGACGCGCTCCTCCACGAGCTGTGGGCGATGATCCTCGACGACACGGTGGACGGCGCGGAGGTCCGGATCTCGATGTCCGGGTGGGACCTGCCCGCAGATCAGGTCGCGACCGAGATCGTGATGACGAGCCTCCGCGGCGCGGTCGCCCGCGGCTGCGACGTCAAGGTCATCGCCCCGACCCTGTGGACCAACCCGGACCCCGCCGATCCCGACAACCGGCCGATGTGGTTCAACCTGGTCGAGGGCTCCGCGCTACACTGGGAGCTGGAGGAGCTTCTCGGCGACAATATCCGCTACTGGCGCAGCGGCAACGCGATCACCCGCAACATCAACCACACCAAGTTCATCCTCACGCCGCAGGCCCAGGGCGAGTCGATCCAGGCGGACTGGGTGATCGCGACCGGGAGCTGCAACCTGCGGCGTCGCGATCTCGACCGGACCAACGAGCTTGTTCTCTTCGGCGGCCGCCCCGGGCTCTACATGGCCTTTGAGAGCTATTGGGAGGCGCTCTGGGCGGTCTGCGGCGGCTACTCGCCGAGCTTCTATTCGGAGATCCACGAGGAGCCCGCCCTGAACACGCGGCTCTTCTTCCTGCCCTTCAGCAAGGAGAACCCGCCGCCGCTCGACCCCGGGGCGCAGGCCGATCCGGTGCTCGACCTCCTGGGGTCGATCGTTCCAGGGCCGGAGGCGTCGGTGCGGGTGGCGATGGCGACCTGGACCAACAACGGTCGCGGTCGGGAGGTGCTCGCCAAGCTGATGGAGCTGCGCCAGCAGGGCTGCGACGTCCGCGTGATCGGTCACCACGAGACCCAGGTCTTCGAGCGGGAGGAGTGGCAAAACTGCCCGCTCGATCCGCTCGCCGGCGACGACGCGCCGAAGGTCGGCAAGTGCGAGACGTCGCAGGACGTCTGGCGGACGATGCACGGGACGATCCCGTGGGCGAAGTCCCAGACCCACACGAAGTTCGTCCTGGTCGAGGGTCCGGTCAGGCGCGGCGGTGTCGTCGCGAACCACCGGATCGTTCTCGGCGGGACGATGAACTTCTCGACCCCCATCTGGTACGAGGACAAGGGCATGACCGAGATCGTCCTCGAGTTCCTCGACGACCCCTACATGTGGGACCAATACCGCGAGTGCTGGCATTGGCTCTGTCGCCAGTCCTGGGAGACCTGGGGCGCGCCCGACGGGCCGCTGGCCTGAGCCCACCCAAGCCCTGGTCCGGGTCCGGCGGCGCAACGTCTTCGCGCGGTGACCCCGAGCAGGGCGCGTATGAGGTATTAAGCTAGGTGTCAGGATGAAGAAGGTTCAGCGCACAGGGTTGTCTCTCCTCACCGCCGGGCTGCTGATGGCGCCGATGGGGTGCGCGGAGCCTTCGGTCGAAGAGGACCGCTGCAGCCTGATCGCCGACGGCTTCGCGATCGTCGGTGATGTCGAGGAGGGCTCCACGGCCTACCGGGTGATCGTCGCGGGCGACGTCAACGGCGACGGCCTCGACGATGTCGTCGTCGAGGCGGGCTGGCCCGACGAGCTCCGCTTCTTCGTCGTCTTCGGCAAGCCTGGCGACCTGACGGTGCACCTGGAGGATGTCCGCGCCGGACGGGGCGGCTTCGTCATCGAAGGGCTGCCGCTCATCCGCGACTCGCTGACCGAGGCCGCCCTGGCCCAGCCCGTCGTCGCCGCTGGAGACGTCAACGGCGACGGCTATGACGACCTCCTGATCGGCACCGAGCCGGGCGGGGTCATCACCGGCGCGGAGCCGCCGGCGCGGGCCTATCTGGTCTTCGGCCGCGAGGACAGCTCCGCGGTCACGCTCGCGGATCTCGAGGGTGGCGTCGGCGGGCAGGTGATCGAGGGGGAGCTGCCGTGGGGCGGCTTTGGTGCCAGGGTCGCTGGGGTCGGCGACGTCAACGGCGATTCCTTCGACGATGTGCTGATCGCGGCGATCCAGGGGCCCGGCGCCTATGTGCTCTTCGGTGGCGAGGATGCGCTGGCGGATCCTGCCCAGGTCGCGAGCGGCGGCGGCGGTGGTTTTCTCGTCGCCCACCCGAACGGGGTGCAGACGGTCAGCGGGGTAGGCGACGTCAACGGCGACTCGCTGGCGGACATGATCGTCGGCCGTCCCTCGGAGCTCGACGGTCGCGGCCGGGCCTATGTGGTCTTCGGCAAGCAGGACGGTGACACCGTCGAGCTCGCCGGCTTTCCGGAGAGCGAGAGCGCTGGGTTCGTCGTCAACGGCGAGGTCGACTACTACGCCGCAGGCGGCCGGGTCGCCCGGGTCGGCGACGTCAACGGCGACGGCCTCGACGATCTCCTGGTGGCCGCGACCGGCCGGCGCGGGGCCGGATCGGCGCGTGAGGGCTGCTGCCAGACCTACGTCGTCTTCGGCAAGAGCGGCAGCGAGCCGGTCGAGCTCGGGGCGGGCGAGGGCCTCGTCATCGAGGCGCTGACCGACGAGCCGGTCTATGTCGAGGGGATCGGCGACGTCAACGATGACGCCCTGGCGGACGTGATCATCAACGTCCGCTCCCCCGAGGAGGGCGGCCTCGTCCGTGCCCTGGCGATTTACGGCACGGAGGAGAGCGCGGTGATCACCGAGAGCTCGATCAGCTCCGGCGCTGCGGGCTTTGTCATCCAGAACATCACCGAGATCGATCACCACAGCTTCGTCGGCGGTGGCAACGGCGACATCAACGGTGATGGGGTGCCGGACATCGTCGTCGCCTCGCCGAACACCGGCGCCTCCGGGCAGGTCTTCGTCGTCTTCGGCGGCGCTCTCCCGGGCCAGTGAGCCCGTCGCGGCGCGGCTCCAGCCTTCGCCTCGCCGCTTCTCCGGGGGTGCTCCGGTCGTCGACGGTCGGCCTTGAAGTGGCTCGCGCGAGTCGTCCCGCTCGGTGTTCCCATAGGCGTTTCGGAGGCTCTCGATCGCTCGGACTTCGGCACGGACGGAAGTTCGACCGGCGATGCGCGTGGTCGCTCATCATCTTCGCGAGTCCGGGCGAGCGCGTATCGTCTGGGCGAGCGCGTATCGAGTGAAGACCTGCGCGAGCGAGTCGTCCACGCACCCGGTAGCGGAGCCCAGGAAGACTCGCTCGGGCGAGCGTGGGGCGACGGATGGGACGCAGCGGGAGGACCCGTGCCTCGCGCGGAGACACGCGAACCCTGTCTCTTCAAGCAGATCAGCCTATCCCGTGGCGAGCACGTGGCGAGCACGTGGCATGGGAGGACCCGCGTCCGCGAGGGACCCGCCGCGTCGCCCCTCGCCCGCCCGCCGACAGCCCCCGAGCTCCGCCCCTCGCCAAGCACGAGGTGAGCGCTCACCCACACGGATGCAGCCGAAGCGCGAACCCCATATCACTGACGGTTCTACGCGGGTTGTCGAGGATGCCCCACAGCAGGGCCTTTTTCAGGGCTAGTACTTGCCGACGTCGACGGCGAAGACGTAGCGGCGGCCGGCGAACTCGCTGGCGGACCAGAGGGTCTTCTCCTTGGCCGAGTACATGAGGTCCTCGGGGCCGATGACCCAGCCGTAGGACTCCGTCTCGAAGTCGTGGTTGGCGCGGTAGAGCTTGCCCCAGGCGCCGTCCTGGCCGCTGCTGGAGAGGTAGAACTCGCCGTCTATCGACGCTGCGCCCTGCATGTCGCTCTCCTGGACGAAGTGGACGTCGGAGGGCTGGAGCTCGTTGGCGCTGCGATCTGTGAACGCGACCTCGTCGCCGTCGCTGAGGTTCCAGCGGATCACCTTGCCGGCGATGTCGTTGTCGTGGAACTCGCCGGTGATGAGCGAGCGGGGCTCGGAGGTCTTGTCGAGCGAGATGAAGGAGAAGCGGTGCCAGCAGCTGTCCTCGGTCAGGAGGTAGGCGCCCACCTGGGGGATCACGTAGCGATGGCCGTAGGCCCCGTAGTCGCCGGTCTTGGGGTCGCGGCCGGCCCGGTTCTCATCGTCGTCGGTGACCTTGAGCATCCGCTGGGTGTCGAAGAGGCGCAGGCCCTTGGAGGTGTCGACCGCGTAGATGTAGCGACCGACCCAGGCGATGCCGCCGACGTGGATGCGGAAGGGGCGGAAGTTCGGCGTGCCGTTGTCGTCGAAGGGATCCACCAGGAGAACGTGGTCGTAGGGGACCTTGCCGGCGCTCAGCTCCGTCGTGTCGACGAAGGAGATCCGCGAGCCCTTGTCGACCCCCGGCGGGTCGTTCTTCTCGGGCTTGTTGTACCAGCTGATCGCGATCACCCTGCGGCCGTCGATGAGCTCGTCATCGTTGGCGTCGGCCGAGCCGCTGATCCCCTGGGGCATCCAGCTCCCGTCGCCGTGATCGAAGGCGCTCCAGCCGAAGGCCTCGGTCATCAGCTCGAGGCGAGCGAGCTCGTCGTGCTCGTCGATCTTCTTGCCGTTGCGGCTGAGATCCTTGAGGAGGCCGGCGGCGTCGACCATCTCGAGCTCCTCGCTGAGGGCGTCGACGATGTCGCCCTTGCTCTGCCAAAAGCCCTGGTCTCGGAGCTTGAACTGGCAGATCGCGCCGTTGATCAGCCCCTGATGCCGCGTCATCCCGGAGTCGTTGTTACCGGGGCAGGTCTGCGGGCGGTCGGCCTCGCAGTCGAGGAGGCGGTCCTGGAGGCTGCGCTCAGGCTCGGCCTCTTCGGCCGTCTCTTCGTCGGCGAGCTCAGCGTCGCAGCCCGCGTTGAGAACGCCCTGACCGAGCGCGAGGGCCCCGAGGCCCCCGGCAATAGCGATGATCAGCGTCTTCTTTGTCATCCAACACCCTCCTCAAGGGCATCATAACGACGCAGGAGTAGCTAGCCCGCGCTGGATTTGCTGGGAAGGCAGGCCGACGGCGTGGCCGTGCGTGTGGGCGGAGGACCCCGCACAGGGCCCCCTGGAGCGCCGTTTGGAGGTCCACGGCAGGCGCCTGGGGAGTGGCCGCGGAGGCCCGAGAGGGGTGCTCGCGGAGGCCATTTTTTCAGCCTGATGTCCGCAATTCGGCGGACTGGAGGTACCCTGCGTCCGGTGACGGGGGGCCGGATCGAGAACGAGCGCGAGGTCGTCGAGCGGGCGGGCGCCGGCGATGTACGCGCATTCGAGACGATCTACCGCACCTACGCCCCCGTCCTCTTCTCCTATGTGCTCGTGCCGATGCTCGGCGATCGCGACGACGCGAGCGACTGCCTCCGCAACACCTTCCTCTCGGCGCACAAGCACATCGGCAACTTTAAGTGGCAGCCGAGCGGGATCTACCCCTGGCTCAAGACGATGGCCAAGAACAAGGCTCGCGATCATCTCCGGGCGGTCGGTCGGCGACGACGTCTCCGCGGCGCCTTCGCCGAGCACACTGAGCGCCTGACGACCGTCGCGACCAACCCGGCCGAGGAGAAGCTCCAGCGTGAGGCCCTGCGCGAGCGGATCGACGGGGTGCTGGAGACCCTCAACCCGCGCTATGCGACGGTCCTCCGCCTCCGCCTCCTCGAGGATCGTCAGCGCGACGAGTGTGCCGAGGCCCTCGGGGTGAAGGTCGGGACCCTCGACGTGCTCCTCTTTCGCGCCTGCAAGAGCTTTCGCAAGGCCTGCGCCAAGCTGGGCGTCGAGCTCGAGCTCGGAGGTGCGGCGTGAGGGGGTGGGATCGCTTCGGCCGGGCCACGCGCACAGTCGCCGGCCTCCGCCTCTGCGGCCGCGCAGAGTCGCTGAATATCGAGAAAGTCTGTCGCCGGCGTAAGGCTTTGGCCGCGGCCGTCGTTTGGACCCACAGAGAGCCCACAGGAGCCTAATGTCGGAAGAGCCCACACTGCGAACCCCGCGCGACCCCGCGCCCCGCCAGGTCCTCGACCCGGCCTGGGAGGATGAGCTTCGGGCGGGGCAGGAGCAGGACGGCGGCGCTGGCAGCGTCGACGAGGAGCTCGCGGCGCTTCATCTCCTCCGCCACCTCCGCGAGCCGGAGGCGCTCGGCGCTGGCGATCTCGACGCGATCTGGCGGTCGATGGAGCCGCAGCTGCGGCCCAAGCCCTGGTGGCAGCGGGCCTGGTTCTTCGTCGGGGCTCCGGCGCTGGCGAGCGGCGCGGCGCTGCTGCTGGTTCTCGCGACGCCGCCGCCCGAGGCGGAGAGCGAGCGCCCGCGGGTCGCCGTCGGCTCGGCGTCTGCGCCCTCGGGGTCGGCGCCGCAGACCGCAGCGGACGGGACCGCGACGCCCCGGCCTTCGCCCGACGCGGAGCTGACAGCCTCGGCCTCGGCGTTGATCTTGGAGCAGAACTTCGCCGCGCTCGAGCCGGGCGCTCGACGCGAGCTCGCGGGTCGCGTCGACCTCCGCCGGGCCCAGGCCCGCGGTGATCTCCTGGCCCGCGCCCGAGGGAGCCGATCATGAACCGCCTGTCTCCGACCCTCGCCCTCGTGCTCGGCCTCGTGCTCGGCGGGCTGCTCACCTACGGTGGCCTCCACCTCGGCGGTCGCCTCGCACCGCCTGCGCCTCCGCACCCGGAGCTGCTGATGACGCTCGGCCAGACCCTCGACGCGGAGCATCATCGGGTCGACCTACTCTTGGACAAGGGCGACGTCGCCGGGGCGATCGCGGGGCTCGAAGGGCTGCGGGCCGCGACCTGGCCGAGCGCCGAAGAGGCAGGGGAGACCGTCGTCGTCCTCCGCCACGATCTCTACGGGCGGCTGCTCCGGCTCCGCATCGACAACCCGGAGGTCGACGCCCGGGCGCCGAGCGAGCTCCTCGAGATCGCCGACGAGGCGCTCGGGGCCGGCTTTGCCGTCGGCGACGTCGAGGGCAACGCCTTCACGGCTCGCCTCTTGGGGATCCGCGGCGAGCTCCTAGAGAAGCTCGGCCGCGACGACGAGGCCCTAGGCGCCTACGAGCAGGCCCTCGACATCAACCGCGCGCTCCTCCAGGATGCGCTCGGTCAGGGGGGTTCGTGATGGAGAGCACCGAGGTCCAAAGCCGCGACAGATCGCAGCCCGGCGTCCATGCGTTGCCTGAGCTGGTGAGGCCGATGAACATCCCCGCGGAGAGCTCCCCCAGCGCGCAGCGGCTCTTGTCTGCGCGGCGACGCTTCGGCCCGCTCCTTTGGGCGCTCACCCTCGGGGTCGGACTCCTCAGCGGTTGCGCCAAGAAGAGCTCGGAGTCCGCAGCACCGGAGGCGCCCGGCGGGGATTGGGGCCGAGAGGACGCGGGCGGCGAGAGCTCGGTCGAGGAGCTCGAGCGCCGTCTCGGCGCCGAGGAGCGTCGCCTCCGGTCCGCGGGCGTCGCCCTGCCCGCAGGACCCGCGGGGGCGGTCGCCGGGACCAAGACGGGCGCTCCAAGCTTTGACGCGGAGGCTAGCGAGCCAGGGTCGGTGCCGGCGGCGGAGGAGATGGAGAGCGAAGACGTCGCAGGAGGCGATCGCGGCACCGCTCGGGATCGCCGTCGCTGCACCAACGTCTGTGATCTCTCCCGTTCGATCTGCGACCTCGAGGCCCAGATCTGCAGCCTCGCCGAGCGTCACGTCGACGATCGCCGCTACTCGGAGGTCTGTGAGCGTGCCTCCGCCGACTGCCGGGTCGCCCAGGAGGCCTGCAATGCCTGCACGTAGTCGGGCGCTGTCGGTCGGCCTCACCCGCGGTGGATTGTTGGGAGGCGTGGGGGCGCTGCTCGTCGGCCTCGCCCTCAGCGCTTGCGCGTCCAAGGATCGGCCGAGCGCGCTCGTCGAGCCTACGGACGCGAGCGCAGCACCGGCGGCGGAGAGCGCCCCGCTCCTCGATCTCGCGGAGGAGCAGGACGGCGACGGCCTCGGCGATGACTACGACGACGCCACGGCCAAGGATGCGGCGCGGGAGGTCCGCGAGGGGGAGGCAGAGCTCGATCTGGCCGCCTATGAGCGCCTCCTCGTCGAGCAGGAGCTGCGCCTGCGCAGCGCCGGTGTCGCCCTGCGCGGCGATCAGGTCGCCGCGACGAGCGAGGGCGCGGGCTACGGGAAAGGCAACATCGGCGGGGCGACGGCAGAGCCGCCTAGGAGCGCCCCCGTCGGCAAGACGGCGACCGAGCAGGGCAAGCGGCCGAAGAAGAAGAGCTCGGGCACGAGCTCCAAGCCGAGCGTGAGCGGCGGTGGGTCGGCGCCCGGCGCCGGTCGTGCGGCGCCTTCGCGAATCAGTGACGAGGCGGACCGCTGCATCACCATCTGTGATCTCGCCAAGACCACCTGTGAGCTCGAGCAGCGGATCTGCGATCTGGCCTCCCGTCATCCCGACGAGGAGCGCTATTCCCAGGTCTGCGAGCGGGCGAGCGACGACTGCGAGCTGGCTCGCAGCGCCTGCGAGTCCTGCCTGGTCTAGGAGTCCGGTGCAGGAGCCGCGGGCGGTCGACCGCCGAGGGTCGACCGCCGGAGGCGGGTCTTGGGAGTGACGGCGGAGCGCTGACGCCCGCGCTTGGCCGGTCTAGACCGTCTCCCCTGCCTGGAGGAGCTTCGCCAGGCGCATCACCATGAAGAGCAGGACGATGCCCATGACGACCGCGACGGCGATCCGCGGGCGCTCGCGCCGGAGCCAGTGGATGTCCTCGATGATCAGGTAGAGCGCCGGGATCAGGAGGAGGATGACGAAGGTCGCGAAGAGGACGCCGAAGCCGAGGGAGATCGCCATCGGCACCAGGAAGCGGGCCTGGACCGAGGTCTCGAGGATCATCGGCATCAGGCCGAAGAAGGTCGTCACCGAGGTCAGCATGATCGGTCGGAAGCGGCGACAGCCGGCGTTGAAGATCGCCTCTTCGGCCGAGTCTCCGCCCGCTCGATAGCGGTTGCAGGCGTCGAGGAGCACCAGCGAGTCGTTGACCACGACCCCGGAGAGGGCGACGATCCCCATCATCGAGATGACGCTGAGGTCGTAGCCCATCAGCAGGTGGCCGCCCATCGCCCCGACGACGCCGAAGGGGATCGCGATCATGACGATCGCCGGCTGGATGTAGGAGCGGAAGGGGATCGCGAGGAGCATGTAGATCGCGATCGCGGCGATCTTGGCCCCCGCGGCGAGGGAGCCGAGGGAGTCGGCCTGCTCGCGGTTCTCGCCGCCGTAGCCCCATTGCAGCCCGGGGTAGCGGTCGGGGAGGTCGCCTAGGACCTCGCGGTCGAGCTTGTCGCGGACGACCCCCGGGGTGATCGCCGAGCCCTCGCGGACGTCGGCGGTCACGTGGATGATCCGGCGGCCGTCGGCGCGCTCGATCATCGGCCAGGAGCGGCCGCGGGAGACGTCGGCGACCTCGGCGAGCGGGACCTCGCCGCCCTGGGAGGTCCGGATCAGCAGCTCCTCGACGGTGTACTCGGTCCGGCGCTCGCGCTCCGGGAGGCGGGCGATCACCTTGACCTCGTTGCGACCCTCCTGCTGACGCAGCGCCTCGGCGCCGTAGAAGGAGGAGCGGACCTGGCGGGCGACGTCGGTCGCGGTGAGGCCGAGGCCGCTGGCCTGCTCGGTGAGGGTGAGGTCGAGCTGGGGCTTGCCGGTGTCGACCCCGTTCTCGACGTCGAAGACCCCGGCGATGCCCTCGAGGGCGGCGACCACGTCTGCGGCCGCCTGATCGAGCACCTTGGTGTCGGAGTGGCTGAGCTCGATGTCGATCGCCGCGCCTGCGCTCGGGCCCATGTTGGCCGAGTAGGTCAGGCTCTTGGTCTCGACCATCGGCCCGACCTTCTCGCGCCAGACGTTGGCGAAGTGCGAGCTGTCGAACTCACGCTCGTCGGTGGGGACGAGGAACATCATCACCGAGGTCGTGTGCGCGCCGGTGACCCCGGCGGCCTTGGGACCGGGGCCGCCCTGCATCGCCGCGCCGCCGATCTGGGAGTAGAGGCCGCGCTTGTCCTCCTCTTCGCCGAGCTCCTGGAGGGTCTCGCGGGCGGCGTTCAGGAGGCGCTCCTGGACCACGCGGGTCTGCTCGACGGAGGCGCCGAAGGGCAGCTCCGCGCGGGCGGTGATCACGTCACCGTCGAGCTTGGGGAAGAAGCGGAAGCCGAGGCGGCCGCCGGCGAACATGCCGATGGTCAGGATCAGGGAGGCGAGGCCGATCGCGAGGACCGCGTAGCGGTAGTGGAGGCAGAGCCGGAGGAGGGGCGCGAAGCGGCGCTCGATAAAGGTCTCGAGGCCGCGGCTGATCCGCTGCTGGAAGCGATGGACGCGGCCGTAGAGGCCGGTCGGCTCCCCCTTCTTCAGGTGGCCGAGGTGGGCCGGGAGGATGAAGAGGGACTCGACCAGGGAGATCACGAGGACCGAGAGGACGATCGTCGGGATCACCCGGAAGAGCTTGCCGGAGAAGCCGGGGACGAAGAAGAGCGGCGAGAAGGCGACGCAGGTGGTCGCGATCGAGAAGACGACCGGGGTCGCGACCTCCTTCGCGCCGTGGATCGCCGCCTCGACATAGGAGACCCCGCGCTGGGTCTGCTCGTAGATGTTCTCGCCGACGACGATCGCGTCGTCGACCACCATCCCGAGGGTGACGATGAAGGCGAACATCGAGATCATGTTCACCGACACGTCGAAGGTCGGCATGAAGAGGATCGCGCCGAGGAAGGAGATCGGGATCCCCATCGTCACCCAGAACGCGAGGCGGATCTCGAGGAAGAGCCCGAGGGCGATCATCACCAGGACGAGGCCCATCATCGCGTTGCGCATGAGGAGGTCCATGCGCTGCTGGTAGATCTCCGACTGGTCGCGCCAGACCGAGATGCCGACCCCCGGGGGCAGCCAGCGCTCGATCTTCTCGATCTGCGCCTTGGCCCGGTCGGAGATGTCGACCGGGGTCTGGTCGCCGGTCCGGTAGACCTTGACCATCACCGCCGGCTTGCCCTCGAAGAAGCCCTGCTCGTCGGTGTCGGCGAAGGTCTCGCGGACGCTGGCGATGTCGCCGAGGCGGAGCTCGGTGCCGCCGTCGCTGGCGAGGATCGGCAGGTCGGCGAACTCGCTCTCGTCCTCGCGGCGCTCGTCGGTGCGGACGAGGACCTCCCCGCCGGGGGTCTTGATCGCGCCGCCGGGGAGCTGGAGCGAGCTGGAGGCGACCTTCTGCGCGATCTGCTCTAAGGTCAGGCCGTAGGTCCGCAGGCGCTCCTGCGGCACCTCGATCGCGATCTCCTTCGGCGGCGCGCCGGAGATGTCGACCTGGGTGATCCCGGGGTCGGCGAGGAGGGCGTCGCGGGAGCGCTCGGCGAGGGTGCGGAGGACGGCGGGGTCCTGCTCGCCGTAGAGGACCAGCGCGATCACCTCGGAGCGGTTGGTCAGCTGCGAGACGACCGGCCGCTCAGAGTCCTTGGGGAGCGAGGTGACGCGGTCGACCGCCCCCTTCACGTCGGAGAGGGCCTTGGTCTGGTCGGCCTCGATCGTCAGCTCGACGTTGACCGAGGCGGCGCCCTCGGAGGCGGTGGCCGTGACCCGCTTGACCCCGTCGAGGCCGCGGACCGCCTCCTCGAGGGCGAGGATGATCCCGGTCTCGACGTCGGAGGGGCTGGCCCCCGGGTAGGGGACGGAGATCGTGATGAGATCGGCCTGGGTCTCCGGGAAGACCTCCTTGCGGACCTGGCCGCCCATGATCAGGCCGCCGACGATCAACATCAACATCAGCAGGTTGGCGGCGACGGGATTCTGGGCCATCCAGGCGATCGCGCCGCGCGCCGGTGAGACTGGCTTGCCTGAAGACTCCATTCGCTTCCCCTGCCTTCTGTCTAACTACGAGTCGGTGTCGAGCTGTGTTGGGCGCGGGCCTTGGGCGGCCCGCTTCGCTCGGAGGTGAGCGTGCGCGGCGGTGGCGATCAGCCGTTGCCGGCGATGCTCGTGACCTCGCGGGGGCCGGCGGGGCCGAGCCCGCTGGCGTCGACCTCCTCCTCGACGATCACCTCGAGGCCCTCGGTCGGAGCGGCGAGCGGGGTGACGAGGACGGCGTCCCCCGAGCGGAGCCCCTGGGCGATCACCGACTGGCGGTCGCGCCAGACGACGTCGACCTCGCGGCGGGTGAGGACGCCGTCGGCGACCAGCCAGACGAAGCTGTCCTCGACCAGGGCGGTCCGCGGGATCTTGACCGCGTCGGCGATCGGCTGGCCGTCGAGCATGACCTCGACGAAGGAGCCGAGGAGGAGCGGCAGCGGCCGGTTTTGGATCTCGGCCCCGAGCGCGAGCGGATCCTCGACGGCGATCAGGAGCTTGGCCATCCGCCCCCGGGTGTCGACGTCGGAGAGGAGGCGCTCGATGTAGCCGATGCGCTCGACCTTGAGGTTGGGGCCCGCGTCGAGGGCGACCCGCGCCGGCGAGCCGCGGAGGCCGGCGACGTTGATCCCGGGGATGTCGAGGTGGGCGAGGTTGGCGACCGGCACCGAGACCTCGACCCAGTAGCGGTTGATGTTGACCAGCGTCGCGAGGCGGGAGGACTGGGTCGCGAGCTGACCGACCTCGACCGCGACCTCGCGGACGATCCCGTCGAAGGGGGCGCGGATCGCCGACTTGCCCCGGTCGCGGCGGGCCTTCTTGAGCTGGGCCTGGGCGGAGCTGAGGTTCGCCTTGGCGCTCTGGACGTGGGGCTGGCGGAGGGCGAAGTCCCGCGACTCCTCGCCGAGGCTGTCCATCTTGCCCTGCCAGTCGCTCTCGGCGACGTCCTTGCGGCCGCGCTCGTCGGCGAGGGTGAGCTTGGCCTGGGCGATCGCGGCCTCTTGGGCGGCGATCGCAGCGGCCTGGTCGCGGGCGTCGATGCGGGCGAGCACCTCGCCCTCCTCGACGATCCCGCCGGGGATCAGGTTGTCGGAGCGGTAGATCACCCGACCGGCGAACTCCGGCTGGATGATCACCTCGTGGGCCGGCTTGACCTGGCCCATGCTGTCGACCTCGACCTCCTGCGAGCTCGGCTTGGCGATCATCACCTTGACGCGGACGTCGGGTTTGACGGTCTCCGCCTTCTCGGGCTGCGGCCGCGAGAGGTAGAGGAGCCCTGCCCCGGCGCCGGCGATCAACAGCGAGAGGACTGCCAGGATGACATTGAGCGCTGCGGTGCGGCGATTCATGGCACTTGAGGGGTGGGGCGACCGACGGGGCCGCGCGGTGCGGTCATAGCGTGGGTTGGACCCACACGCGCCAATTTCCGTGTCAGGAGCTGAGAGTGCCGCACGTGAGAGAGCGCCGCTAGTCCTGCGATCGCAGCGCGCGCGCTCCGGCTCGCGCGTGCAGGAGAAATGGGCGGGGAAGGGGCGAAATTCGGCGGTGATGGCCGATCTCTGCGCCCCCGGCCGAGTCCAGCCAAACCAAAAAGAAGAGGGCGCCGCGACGGTCGGTCGCGGCGCCCGCACTCTGCATCTGGGAGCTAGCTGGGGTCGGGGGCCGGGGTCTTGGGCCCGTTCTCCGGCAGCTCCGGCTTTTTGATGTACTCGGCGTCGATCGTGCCGGTGAGCGCCTCGAGGAAGGCGGTGAGGTGGCGACGCTCGTCGTCGTCCAGCTTGCCCTTGGCGGTCTGGTACTCGGCCATGACGTTGAGAACGTCGTCGAGGGTCTCCGCCGAGCCGTCGTGGAGGTAGGGGGCGGTCTTGACGATATTGCGCAGCCCCGGGACCTTGAAGGCCTTCTTGTCGGCCTCGTTCTTGGTGATCTCGAAGCGGCCGAGATCCTCGGTCTCGTACTCCTTCACGCTGCCGAGCTTCTGGTACATGATCCCGCCGAGGTTGGGCCCGGTGTGACACTGGACGCAGCCGGCGTCGATGAAGAGCTGGAGGCCCTGGAGGGCGTCCGGCGAGAGGGCGGTGATGTCCCCCTTGAGGAAGTCGTCGAAGGGTCCGGGGGTCATCAGACCGCGTTCGAAGTCGCCGATCGCCTTGCCGATGTTGGCGTAGGTGATCGGCTTGTCCTCGCCGGGGAAGGCGGCGGCGAACATCTTCTCGTAGCCGGGGATCGAGGCCAGGACCGCGACCGCGCTGTCCTCGCTGGCGACGGCCATCTCGATCGGGTTGAGGATCGGCCCGAGCGCCTGCTCCTCGACGTCCGCGGCCCGCCCGTCCCAGAACTGGGAGAAGTGGGTGGCGGCGTTGTAGACGGTCGGCGAGTTACGCTCGCCGCGCTGACCCTTGTGCCCCGGCGAGGTCTTCTCATTGTCGACGCCGAACTTGTCGAGCATGTGGCAGCTGTTGCACGAGAGGTCGTGGTTCTTCGACAGGCGGGTCTCGTAGTAGAGCGCACGACCGAGCGCGACCTTCTCGGCGCTGGTGGGGTTGTTCGGGTTGTCGGCCCGGGCCGGGAGGGGGCTGAAGTATTTCTTCGCCGCGTCGACGAGCTCGACCCCGGAGATCTCCGGGGCGGCCGCCTTGGCCGGGGTCTTGGGCTTCTTGGCCGCGCTCTTGGCGGTCTTCTTCGGGGCCTCATCGCCGCCGCAGGCGCCGATGGTGAGGGAGAGGCCTGCGAGAGCGGCGAGCGCCCAGCTGCCGGTGAGGCGAGCGCGTTTGGGGAGCGTTGGGATGGTGTTCATGGTGGGCCTCGCTGCTGGCGGAGGTGGGTCTAGAGGGCCGCTCAAGCGGGTCTTGCCCCGACCGCGACGCCCTGCGACGATACCTGACCATGGATCTGCGAGTCCGATTTTCACGCTGCGCGACCTTGTGTCTCCTCACAGCCTCCTTCGGCCTCCTCAGCTCGACCGTCGGCTGCGGCGGCGCCGACGATCCTGGGATCAGCAATCGCCTGTGGATCGACCATGTTCCGACCGACAAGCGCGATGAGCTGGCGGCGCTGCTGGTCGGTCCCCCCGGCGACGAGGGGCGGACCTACGGAGTCTTCTATCGCGGCACCGTCTTCCGCGGAGGTTTTGACGCCTTCGAGTGGATCGCCGATCCGGATGATGCGCAGCGAGCGACGATCCGGATCCTCCAGGACGAGAGCCGGGCTGAGCTGACGATCGAGCGCTGCGAGCCCGACCCGAAGTTCGACGCCTGCGTCCTCCTGCGCGGCGAGCCCCACGGGGCCGAGCGCTACCAATCGCGGCGCCGCTGGGGGGCCCGCGGGGCGGGCTCTGCGTCGGCCAAGGTCGAGTCGATCTTCTCCCAGATCCTCGCCGAGGATCCGGAGCTGAGCGCGACCTTCGGCGCGGACGTGGGCGACGCCTAGTCCGAGCCCTCCGCCGGCGAGCCGGAGCACGTCACCAGCGATCCGCCCCCAACCGTTGACCCGCGACCCGCGACCACGAGCAGCAAGGAGCCAGTGAGCGACACCGACGCGCAAGCGCTCCTCGGACGGCTGGTCGCCCAGTTCGCGTCCCCCTACGACTTTCTCCGGGAGCTGGTCCAAAACTCGCTCGACGCCGGCTCCGATCGGGTCGAGGTGAGCCTCGACGGGATCCCGAGCGAGAGCGGCGACGGCAGCGTCGTCTACGTCCTGACGATCGCCGACACCGGCTCGGGGATGGACGAGGCGATCATCGACGGCGGTCTCACCCGCCTCTTCGCCTCGACCAAGGCCGACGACCGGACGATGGCCGGCGGCTTCGGCATCGGCTTTGTCTCGGTCTTCGCCTGGCAGCCGGAGGCGGTGCTGGTCCAGACCGGCCGCGCCGGCGAGAGCTGGGAGGTGCTCTTCTACGGCGACCGGCGCTTCGACAAGCGACGCCTGGAGGTCCCCTTGGAGGGGACGACGATCACCCTGATGCGCCGCGGTCCCGCCCGCGAGGGGGTGCGGATCGCCGAGGCCGTCCGCGACAGCCTCTGGCGCTGGTGTCGCTACTGCCGGCTCGAGATCACCTTTGAGGACCTGACCTCCGACGCGCCCTTGGAGCTCATCCAGGACTCGCCGGACGACCTCGGCGGGGAGCTCAGCCACCAGGACATCGCCGGCGATCACACGATCCGGGTCGGCTTCGCGGTGCCCTCGCGGGCCCTGCTCCTCCGGCGCGGGCTCATCCTCGCCGAGGGGAGCGTCCGCGAGCTGCTCCCGGGGCTGGCGGAGGAGCTCGGCGACGGCTGCGAGCACCTCCAGGTCTGGGTCGACTCACCGTCGCTGCGGACGACCCTCGCCCGCGACAAGGTGGTGCTCGACGGCGGCCATGAGCAGATCCAGGCCAAGGTCTCGGCCGCGGTCGCGGCGCTGCGTCAGCGGCTCGTCGACGCCCTGATCGCGAGCGCCGGGGCGGGGGCGCGCGGGCCCGAGGTCGCGGCCCGCTGGGGCCAGGCCGAGCAGCGGCGCTACGCGTTTCTCCACGGGCACCTGGCGGCGGAGCGGCGCTCCCTGGGGGCTCGTCTGGCGTCGCTGCCGGTGCTCCGCGAGCGGACGGCGGAGCGGCCCTTCACCCCCGCACAGCTAGGCGAGGCGCTCGCCGGGCGGCCGCTGGTGTTCACCAACTCGGGGCCGGACGGGGAAGACGGGGCGGCGCTGGGGATGGCCCGCGCGATCGGCTATCCGGTGGTCGCCGGGGAGGAGGGGGACCGGCCCTGGCTGGCGGGCTTCGCCGACGATCTCGGGGTCGGGCTGGTGTCGCTCGCGGACGCCCTGGGCGAGGTCGTCGCGGCGGCGCCAGAGCCCTCGATCGAGCCCCTGCGGGCGTTGACGGAGGCGACCCTCCGAGGCCTGGGCGGCCGTCTTGCGGGGCTGCGCTTGGCGGTCGGGGAGTTCGCGGGGGACCGGACCCCGCCGGCGCTGGTCGCCGGAGAGCTGGCCCGCGGCGGCGATCGGATCGTCGTCCTCCACAGCGTCGAGGCGCTGGCGAACCGGGCGCCGGAGACCCTGTGGATCGACGCCGATGAGCCGCTCCTGCGGGTGGTCGCGAAGGCCGGAGAGGCGACGCCGATCGCGGCGGTGATCTGCTTGGCGGCGGCGATCGCCGGGCTTGTCGGCGGCGGCGAGGTCGACCCCGAGGCGCTCGCGGAGGGGGTCCGTCGACGTGCGGCGGAGCTCGGGATGGGGTCGTCGTAGGATCGCCCTAGGATCGTCGTAGGATCGTCGTAGGATCGTCGTAGGATCCTTATGATGTCGTCCTCTGTCCATTCTTAGAGTAGGGGTGGTGTGAGGCCGCCTCGCAGGAGGTGGGGGGATCTTGCTCGCTCTTCGGGGACGGCTGCGGGGGCGAAGGACTTGGGGAGGGGCGGAGGCTGAGGCGAAGGGCGGTCAAGGGGGGACGCCACTCTCTCAGACAGGTCGGAGCGCGGATGGACCCCTTGTTCCAAGGTGTCCATCCGCGTCCTAGACTCGTTCGCGGCGTCCCCCCTCGCCCGCCCTCAGCGGCTCGTCCTCCTATGAAAGGTGAGCTGAGGACGAGGGCTGCGCTGCTTCTCCAACGAATAGGACCTTCGAAGAAGATCCTGGTGGGGCGGGTCGGCGTCGGCGTCGGCGTCAGCGGTGACCGACTCAACGTCGGCGAGCGAGACGAGGGGGCAATGACCGACAACGGGGCTCCCCCGGCCATGTCGGGGGACCTGTGAGCCGCTACCAAAGCTCTACGGTGGGCACGTCCGCGGGATGTTCGTCATCGCCGACGTAGTACACCGAGCCGAGGCCGAGGGCTCCGTTGCTCGGGTAGCCCCAACACCGCAGGGTGTCATCGTCGAGGATCGCGCAGGTGTGTCGTCCGGAGGTGGAGATGTCGATCGCCTTGCCGCCGAGATTAATGACCGGCGACTCCACGGGGAGCTCGTCATCGCCGATGTTGTCGGTGTGCGCGAGGCCGAGCTGGCCCCACTTGTTGTACCCCCAGCACCGCACGTCCCCGCCCTCGAGGAGGGCGCAGGTCGTCTGCGATCCGGCGGCGAGCTTGACCGCGACGCCGCCGATGTTCACCGGGCCTCCGTCCGGGGACTCGTTGTCGCCGAGATCCTTCGTATGGCCATATCCGAGCTGACCGTAGGTGTTGCGGCCGAAGCATCGGACGACCCCGCCGGTCTGGAGGATGCAGGTGTGCAAGCTCCCGGCGGTCACCGCTTCAACGTCGGTAAACGGCAAGATCGGAAAGTCGGTCGGGAGGTCATTGTCACCGACGACCGCGATATAGCCGAGGCCGAGCTGACCGACTTGGTTGCTCCCCCAACAGCGGATCTTCTCCGACGCAAGGACCGCACAGGCGTGGCTTGAGCCAGTCGCGGTGGAGATCGCCGGCCCGCCGAGCGAGAGCGCCGCTTGGCTCACCGGGTGCTCATTATCACCGATGTGATTGATATGACCATAGCCAAGCTGGCCCTTGGGGTTGTAGCCGAAGCAGCGCATCGCACCGCCGTCGAGCACGGCGCAGGTTGACTCCTGCGAAGAGCCGATGAAGATCGTGTCGCCACCGATCATCACCGGAGGCGCGTCCGCAGGGTGCTCATCATCGCCGATCCGCATCTTGTGGCCGAGCCCGTGCTGGCCGAAATTGGAGTAACCCCAGCACCGCAGGTCGCCCCCTTCCATCCGCGCGCACGCATGGTTTGAGCCGTTTGTGAGCTGGACGGCGGGACCACCTAGGTTGATCGGCGGGAGCACCGATGGGTGCTCGTTATCACCGATCGGTTGATCGAGCCCGGGAACGCCGAGGTGCGAGAGATCGCCGGCCCCCCAACACCGGACCGAGCCGCCGCTGAGGCGGACGCATGTGACATTGACGCTGGTGGAGACCTCAAAGAGCTCGGTCGGCGTGCACTGGTGGGTGCAGCCGTCGGCGTCGACGTCATTGCCGTCGTCGCAGGCCTCGCCATCGTCGATCACCCCATCGCCGCAGGTCTCTGGTGGCGGCAGCGAACAGAGGCCGTCGACGCAGAGGAGCTCCCCCTCGCACAGCTCGCCAGGGAGGCACGGGCACCCCTCGGTCCCGAGCTCGCAGCCGTCGGTGGTCCCGCCGGTGGTCCCGTCGGTGGTCCCGTCGGTGGTCCCGTCGGTGGTCCCGTCGGTATTCGCCCCGGTCGTCCCGGCCGTCGTCCCGTCCGTGCTCTCCCCGGTCGTCACCCCATCGGTGCCCGTGGCCGTCGTCGTTCCCTCGGTCTCGGCTCCAGTCGCAGGCGACGTCGTCGCCGGGCCCGTGCTGACCGTCTCGGTTGCAGCCGTGCCGCTCGCCGAGTCCCCTGTCGTCGTCGTCGCGGAGCTGTTCGACGATGACGTCGTCGAGGCGCCCGTCGAGGCGCCCGTCGAGGCGCCCTCGCTCGCGGATCCGCCCCCTGCCGGGTCATCACCGCAACCGACCGCCAAGAGCGCGGCCACGAGCGTCCCCATGACGAGGGTCGAGGGCGCGCAACGATGATGATCCCTGAGAACCGACTCGTCTCCCATGACATCTCCGGAGGGGAGGCGCTGCGGAGCGCGCTCCGTGTTGACGAACCGATCGGGGGATGTGGAGAGGTTCATGGAGACCGTCGTGTCCGTCGTATCAGTCGTATCCGTCGTATCCGTCGTATCATGCACTCTTCTCCTGGGCCTCCACAATACCTTCAGGAGTCGGCGGCCAGATTTCGAGAGCGAGCTCTTCGCGGGGGCGCACGAGCATCGCGAGGGCCGCTTCTCCACGGCCGACGGGGGGCACCCTGTCGACGGCGGCCGCGGGAGTGAAGGGTCGCCCATCGTCGACCAGGATCTCCCTCGAAGGTCCGCTGCGTTTGGCGAGCAGCGCAGCCCTCGTCCTCAGCTCACCTTCCCCAGGAGGACGAGCCGCAGGGGACGGGCGAGGGGGGACACCGCGAACGAGTCTAGGACGCGGATGGACCCCTTGGTGACAAGGGGTCCATCCGCGCTCCGACCTGTCTGAGAGAGTGGTGTCCCCCCTCGACCGGCCCTCGCCTCGGCCTCCGCCCCTCCCCAAAGAGTCGCGCCCAGGGGCGCTGTCGCAGAGCGCGTGGGACACCCACTGTCGAGCCTTGACCGCGGTGTCTCGTGGAGGGCCTTCTTGAGAGCTGCTCACCGGCGACCGCCGACCATCGGGCCCCGCGGGAGGCCCATCTCCTGAACAACCTAGGCAACGTCGACGGAGCGGCGGCGATGCGGAGCGCGGTGGGGCTTCTTCCCGAGGAGACGACGCAATCGGTGGACCTGGAAGTGCCAGGCGAGGCGAAGCCAGGTGCGGGGGCCGTAGCGGATGACGTTGACGATCGCGTCGCCGCGGGAAGCGTCAATGTGGGCGTCGAAGAAGCGCGCGACGTCGCTGTGGCGGGTGGGGGGGACGTCGACGTAGAGGCCGCCGTACGCGGCCTCGAGCACGCCGCTGTCCTCGCGAAACCTCTTGTCCGGCCAGAGGCGGTCGACGAGCTCCCGCGCGGCGTCGACGAGGTCTCGGCGAGCCGGGCTGGCGGGGTCGAAGCTCGGATAATAGGCGTCCCCGGTCCGAAGCCCGCTCCAGGTCGCGGCTGCGAGGTGCGGATTGCAGGTCCGCGACACGTGGAAGACGTCCTGGCCGCGCCACAGCAGGTTTGTCCGCAGCACGCTGCGGCCCCCGAGACGTCGGCCGAGCCCGCCGGCCTGCAGCCGCTTGGCGACCAGCAAGAGGTCAATGTACACAGCTTGGCGTCCGGCGAGGGTCAGGTGCCGCTCGCCGAGGGCGCCGACGAGCTCGTCGCCGTCCCACGCGAGATCGAGCACATCGGTGGTCTCGAGGAGATCGTCGATGCGCGCGTCCCAGTTGGCCCGGAACGCGGGCGTATCGCTGAGCCCTCGGCTCATGCGCAAGATCTCGTCACGTACAAGAGCGGCGCGCTCGGGTGAGAGCGTGCGAGCGGGCTGGCGGAGGGTCTCAAATCGAATCATGGTCGTCCGTCGAATCGTGGTAGGAGAGCTCCGCTCGGATCGTGACGAGCGTGAGCGAGGTGTCTCTGTCCGGCGTGAACACCGGACTCATGAGCAACGGCCATGCCCAACAAAAACAGTTCTTATTAGAGGTACTTGCGGTCTTCTGGTGCGGCTGGCTGCGTCCGCCGGACAGTCCGCGGACACGCTCCGGACAGCGCCTCGCTCGCGCGAGCGGTGGCGCGCCCTGCGAGAGTGGGGCTCACGAATCGCGAGGGCGTGCGGCTATCGAAGCAGGAGCGGCCCGGCCCTGTGGGGTCGGGCCGCTCCTGCGGGGGCGCTCATCACCGGAGGAGCGACGACGCGCGCAACATCGCCAAGCCGGTCCGCACAGGAGCCCTCGTCGAGCCAGGTCGGCGTAGAGCCGCTCGCCACCTCTCCGCCGGCATCGACCGGCATGCACGGACAGCGCCTCCTCGGCGGCAGAATCGAGCTCGGGAGCAGCGCGAGCTCTCGCCTCTGCGAGCTCGCGCCACTGGCCAGCGGCCTCTCGCCCCAGGGCCGCCGCCCCTGCGAGCGCGAGCCGGCAGGTCGCGCATCGCCACCAAATTAGCGTGTCGTCTCTGGATGAGGCGCTCGCTCAGGTCCCGCCACCCACGTAGGTCATGCACCAAACCCCTGCTCGATGAAGCGAGCGGCTGCGTGGGCGTAACCACGGGAGCTTGGATGAAATCCATCGCGAGCTACGTGGTCGACAGGCGGCGTGCCATTGACTCCATACAGGTGCGAAGTCTCGATCAACGAAGCGCCCGAACGCGAGGTTGCTTCCTGCTGAATCCGCCGCACCTCGACGGCTCGCGCTTCCAGAACTCCTCGCAGACGCTTCGGGATGACAGTAGCATTGCCCATCGGCGGAACCTCGACCAAGCCCGTCCGTACGTGCGGACGTAGCTCCTGAATTCCGAGCAGTGCATCGTTGAGTCGAGATTGGAATGCCCGTAGCCCGGTGAAGGTCAGGACGTCGTTGCCGCCGACGCTCACGAGGACCTGGTCCACGTTCGCCAACCCGTCGAACGACCGCAATTGTGCAAGCTGTGCGTCGAGCGATCTCGACGTGGCTCCCGAAACAGCGAACGACGTGACTCTGGTTCCACCGGGAGTTGGGGACCCGTGCTCGATGAGGCGAGCAAGATGCGCGCCCAATGTGTCTCCGGCTTGGGTGACGCCGGCGCTCACCGCGATCGAATCGCCGAGCAGGACCACTCCGCGTGAAGCTGACGCGAGCGCACGAGGGCTCGTGTCGAGCGACGTCATCCCAGCTCGCACGACCCCGTCCACGCGAATGGCCGGCTCGACGAGTCGCGCGACCGCTGCAGATCGCGCACGGCTGGCATCGACGACGAGCCCGGGTGAACGCTGCAGCATTCGAGCAAAGTAGCGAATTCCCGTCCCTCGTACTGCGGCTTCCATCAATGCATATCCCCCAGCTGGAGCGCTCAGCGACGAACGATCCCTGCCTGTCCCGACGTGGACATCTGGACTAAGAAGCAATGCGCATGCCTCCTGAAAAGCCTTTATTTTTAGTGGTTTGCCGCGTCGCCGCAGGGGCCGAATGCGTCCGCCGGACAGTCCGCGGACAGTCCGCGGACAGTCCGGACACCTCTCAGCTCGCGCGAACGGGCGCACGTCCCCAACCCCCCGGAATCACAACGATCTACGGAACCGGTAGTGGGAGACAATCCACTCCTCGCCCTTGCGGTATCCCCAGAGCTCCGCGCAGGCCATGAAGAAGACCCGCCAGTAGACCCACCAACGGGTTTGGTTCTCCTTGCCGTAGGTCTCGCCGATGATGGGCCAAAGCTCGTCCTTCGCCGCGTCCATCCGCGCAAGCCAGGCCTCTGAGGTCTTCTGATAGTGGGCGCCGCTCACCTGCCAGTGCTCCTCGATGCGGAGGTCATCCTGGAAGTAGAGCAGCAGGTCATCGGACGGCATCTGGCCGCCGGTGAAGAAATACTTCGCCATCCAGTCGTTCTCTCCCTCCACCTCGTAGTGGTAGGCGTACTCCCGGTGGGTGAAGATATGGACGAACAAGGCTCCTCCCGGCTTCAGCCAACGGGCGACGCGTCCCATGAGCTGCTCGTAGTTCTTCATATGCTCGAACATCTCCACCGACACCACTCGGTCGAACTCACTGTCGCCCTCGCCCTGATAGTCGATCATGTTGACCGTGCGCACCTCCACGTTGGTCAGGCCCCGGGCGGCGAGCTGGGAGTCGATGTGGAGCTTCTGCGTCCTGGAGTTCGAGACTGCGGTGATCCTCGCGTTTGGATAGTGCGCGGCCATCCACAGGGTGAGCGACCCCCAGCCGCAGCCGAGCTCGAGAATCCGGTGCCCGTCCTCCAGACCGGCCCGCTCGCAGGTGATGCCGAGCATCCGCGACTCGGACTCGTCAATCTCGGTCACTCCCTCGTCCCAGTAGCCGGAGCTGTACTTGAGGTGCTTGCCCAACACCCTCTCGAAGAAACGGGTCGGAAGCTCATAATGCTGCTCGTTCGCCTCATCCGTCGCGATGGCGATCGGGCTGGCGCGCAGCTCGCTGACGTGTTGCATCACCCTCGCCTGCCGCTGCTCGCAGTTTAATCTCTCAAACGGCGCGAGCGTTCCGGCGAGCCGCTGGCGGATTCCGATGCGTATCAGGGCATCCGGGATGATGTCCTTGGCGAGGAGTTCGTCGGTGTGGATCATGATGGTACAGCTTCAGGTCAACTGCTTGCGAGGCCATGGCACGCAGGCGCTGGTGGTCTTCTCGTGGTCACGGTAGGCATCGCCCTTTCGTCGGACCGCGGAGGCCTCGGTCGGAGGAGTCCCGGTGACCCTCAGCAGGAGGAGCGTGATGATGGCGGGGGCATGGAGTGTCGTCCAACCCCACGCCGAGCCGCAGGCGTAGAGGTAATGCCCGGTCCAGATCACCGACCTCCTCGAACCGGTGATGAAGGATCGCGTTGTTAGGCCGGGTGTAAACGGCCTGGACCACGGAGATGTTGCGGGTGGCGAAGGCCGCCTCGCAGTATTTCAGATAGTAGTTCCAACTGCGGATGAAGGGTTCGTCGAAGCCCAGGGCGAGAACACGCTCGCGGGCGTTGTTGAAGCCGACATGCCAGGCCGAGAGCGTGCGGGCATAGTCCGCGCCGAGGTCCTCCAGGTCGTGCATGAAGAGGTCCCCCGTCTTGAGAAGGACGTCGTTGATCCTTCCGACACTGAGAAGCAAGGAGCCTGGGAAGATATGCTTCTGAATCCAGTCCACCCCCTTCGCCAATCCGCGGTAGCGGCAGTCAGGAACTGTGATCATCTGGACGCCGAGCAGACCGTCCGGCCTCAACACCTCGGCACACTTCGAGAAGAACGAGTGATGATACTTGTCGCCCACCGCCTCGAGCATCTCGATGGAGGCGATCTTGTCGAAACTGCCGGTGATGTGCCGGTAGTCCTGGAGCCGGACCTCGATCCTGTCCTCCAGCCCCGCATCCGAGATCCGCCTCCGCGCGTAGGCCGCCTGCGCTTCGGAGATCGTCACGCCGGTGACACGGCATCCGAAGCGGCTCGCCGCGTGGACCGCGAACCCGCCCCAGCCGCAGCCGATGTCGAGGACATGGTCTCCGGGCTTGAGCATCAGCTTGCGGCACAAGGCATCATATTTTCCGAGCTGGGCATCCTCGAGACCTTGGCCGGCACTCTCGAAGCGCGCGCTGGAGTAGGTCATGGAAGGGTCGAGCCAGAGCCGATAGAAGTCATTTCCCAGGTCGTAGTGCTCGGCGATGTTCCTGCGGCTGGTGGTCACCGTGTTCTCACGGCGGAGGTGGCGGAACCAGTTGACGATCTTCAGGAGGTTCACTCCCCGGAGCTCTCCGGAAGACCGGCTCGCGCCGTTGAGCGCGTTCATGTTCTCGATGAACCAGGAGATCACCGCCGCGATGTCGTCCGTGTCCCACAGCCCGTCGGTGTAGGCCTCGCCCATCCCGATATCTCCGTAGAAAGCACATCGTCTGAAGAACTGCTCATCGTCGCGAAGCATGACCCTGGCGCTCACCGGCGAGCCGGGCCTGCCAAAGTGCCGGACACGGCCATCGGCATGTTCCAAGTGCAACCCGCCAACCGGCATTCTCTCCAGCAGGCGGATCACCATCCTCTCGGCGAGTCCACGGGGCGCGTGGCTGGCGGATTCGGTGGGGACCAATTCATCCTCGAGTTCGACTGCGGCGTTCACGGCAGATCACTTTTCAGGCTGGGGTGGGGCCGCATCACATCGAGCTGGACCTCGCGGCGCTCGGTCTTGCGGAAGAACGGCACCTTGCGCATCCAGAGCAGGAGCGCGCGCCAGTGGATGAGTCCGATGATCTTTAGGGAGAGGTGCGGATACTTGAAGGCGTATCCGATCAACCGGCTGGAGGTGAGATCACGTCGCTCGCCCCGGATAGAGCTCAGCAGCGATCTCCCGCCGTTCGAATAGTTGTCGATGTTCACCCGCCATCGGTCACCCGGAATTCCGAGGTTGAAGTCAAGCTCGTCCCCGGGATCGGAGAACGGCGAGACATAGAAATTCTTGGCGACCCTCCCTCGCCAGAGATGGTCCGATCCCAGGGAGTCCACCAGATAGAGCTTCATCTCCCCGAAGGTGTTCACGACCTCCGCGACGGCGGCGACGGGTTCGCCGGACTCCGACTCCACATAGTAGAATGAGACCGGGTTGAAGCCGTAGCCGAGGACACGCGGAAAGGTGAGCAGACGGATGCGGGCATCACGAGGGCACGAGATCCCCCGCCGTTCCAGCCAATGGCTCAGGTTGCCACGAATACCGCCGGGCCTTCCGAGGTCCACATGGTCGCGATCCTCGACGGAGAACAGGTTGAAGCGGTTGTGGCTGAATCCAAGGCACTTCCTGTCGATGGCCGGGAGGTCGTCAACATCCACCCCCAGCATGAAGACACGATACGTGAAGGCGCTCCGCCTGGGCTTCAGGCGTTGATGGACAACCGTGCATTCGTAGATCGCGTTCATGACCAAGGATCCCTTCCGAGGATACTCGCGGAGACGTTGACGGCGGACCAGAGGCCATCCTCATGAAATCCATACCTCTGCCAGGCCCCGCAGAAATGACGTTTGCTGGCGATCCCGGCCTGATGAAGCGCCGGAAGCTGCTCCTGAGCCCGTACCGCCTCCCGATCAAACAACGGATGTTCATAGACCAACCGTCTCCTGACAAGCTCGTCAGCGACTGGTGAGGGCGGGTTGATGGAGACGAAGTACTGCTCCCGGTCCGAGACTCCCTGCAGCTCGTTCATCCAATAATGGGTCGAGTGACGTCCGTCGCCGTCGATGCGATAGTTCCAGGAAGCCCAACAGCGGCGAGTGACCGGCATGAACTTCGGGTCGGTGTGAAGCACCGCCTCGTTCTTCTGATAGTTGAACTTCGACAGAAGGTCCTTCTCCATGGTCGACGGATCCGAAAGCAGGCGGAGCGCCTGGTCGCCATGCGCCGCGACCACCACACGGTCGAATTCGGCCTCCGTTCCGTCTTCGAGGGTCAACGTCGAGCCCCGGATGGACCGGACGGCCGAGGCCCGGCGGATCCTGTCCTGGAAGGGCGCTGTCAGCTTCTCGACATAGCAGCGGGATCCGCCGGTGACCGTGCGCCAGGGATGCTGGGTGTCGAGACCCAGGAACCCATGGTTGTACCAGAAGCGCATCAGGGTGCGGGCCGGAAAGCTATCGATCCGCTCCGGATGACTCGACCAGACGGCGGCCGCCATGGGTGATAGATACCATTTTAGGAAATCCTCCCCATAGCCACGGCAGCTGACATAATCACTCAAGGTCATGTCGCCGAACCTTGGATTTGCGAGTTCCTCGACCGTCTCGCGGTTGAACCTCGCGATCTGCATGAGCATTCGCCAGTAGCGGATATTGAGCAGGTTCTTCCTTTGACCGAAGAGCAGGTTCACGCTCCCGCCGTTGAATTCCAGCTCCTCGCCGATGTGCTGGACGCTGAACGACATGGACGTCGGCTTGGTCCCCACGTCCAGCTCCCGGAAGAGCCGCGTGAGCAACGGATAGGTCACCTCGTTGTAGACCATGAATCCGGTATCGACCGGAACGTCGTCTCCTTCCTCATCCACCACCACGGTGTGTGAGTGACCGCCGACGCGATCGTCCTTCTCAAAGACGGTCACTTCATGCTCGCGGCTGAGAAACCAGGCGCAGGCCAAGCCGGAGATTCCCGAGCCGACGATGGCGATCTTCTCCCGCTTCGTGCGCTGTGCCGCCGGATCACATAATTCTTCCATCTGTAAAACCTCTACTTCGTCCCGGTCCAAGCCGAGCTCATGGCGCCTTCGCCACGGGCCCCTATACGCATCCAGCGTCGCCGCTGCTGTATGTGCAGACGGCTCGACGCTCTGACCAAACGCGAACGTTCACGTCTCGCGCCGACGCCCAGTGCCGGTGTCAGGCGGTCGGTCTGCTAGGGGAGCAGGCAGACGTCCCAAGACGCCGGCATGCCGTACTGGGCGCCGACGTTGTGGGTGCACTCGAGGTCGCCGAGGCACTCGTCGTCGGAGTCGCAGTCGCCTTGCCCCTCCTCGGCGCAGGGGCAGGTCTCGGAGCAGGCGCTGAGCCCCACCGCGTACTCAGGGCATTCGACCTCAACCTCGTCGCAGAAGTTCTCTGAGTCGAGGATGAAGGGGACCGTGAACTCGACAAAGCTGGGGTCTTGCGCGGAGCAGTCGGCCCCCGGCGCGCACTCGACGGTGAGGCCCAGCTCATAGGCACCGTCGAGGTCGCAGACCTCGCTCGTGTCGAGCCAGACGTCCCAACGCTGCTTGCACTTCGTCGCTCCGGGGGAGCAGGAGCGTGCGTTGAGGTTCTCCGCGAGCGAGACGAGCGTGTGGCCGCTCGGGACGGTCAGGTAGTCCGCGACCAGGAGGTGGGGGGTCGAGGTCACCGTGACCAGCTCGACGTACGCGAGGTCCTGCTCAGCGAGCACGATCTGCTGGGTGATCGCGGCGACGGCGTGCCCGCTCGCGGCGGCCTGCGTGGGGGCGGCGAGCCTGTCTTGGGAGCCAGCCTCGATCGCCTCCTCGAGGAACGCCTCGTCGTCGTCGAAGAGCGCCTCGTCCCCGAGGGCCGAGATCTCGTCGCGTTGCGCGTCGAGCGAGGTGTCGCAAGCGATCGAGAGGAGCCCGAGCGCGATCGAGCAGGAGAGGGTCAGGGCGGTGGTCAGCGTCTGCGGTGTAATCATTGTCGTGTCTCGTGTGTCGTGTCGTGTGTCGTGTCTGGCGTGGACATCCGGACTAAGAAGCAATGCGCATGCCTCCTGAAAAGCTGTTTATTTTTATTGGTTTGCAGTGTTGTTCCATGGGCCGAATGCGTCCGTCGGACAGTCCGCGGACAGGCTCCGGACACCTCTCAGCTCGCGCGAGCAGGCGCACTTCCTGCGAGAGTGCGGCTCGTTACTATCCGGGCGCGTATGCAGCAGCTCGAGAGACAAGCGAAGTCGTTCGCCCACTTCGCCGAGATCGTGCCGGACGCGATCGTGTTCGGTGATCTCCGCGGACGCATCATCTACTGCAACTCCGCGGCCGAGCAGATGTTCGGGCGAACGCTCGTGGGCTCGAGCCTGACGGTCCTGATGCCGGAGCGCTTCCACTCGGCCCATGACACGGGGATGCACCGCTTCGTCAGCACGGGCGAGCCGACGCTCATGGGGAAGATCGTCGAGCTTGTCGGCAGTCGCGCCAGCGGAGAGGAGTTTCCGATCGAGGTGAGCTTCTCGGCGGAGGGAGCCGGCGAGGAGCTCACGCTCGTCGCCCTCATCCGTGACATCAGCGCGCGCAAGAAGATCGAGGTCGAGCTCGTCCGTCGGGCGGAGGAGATCGAGCGCCTCAAGCGAGCCCTCGAGGTCGAGCGCGATCACCTGCGCGAAGAGGTCCGAGAGATCGGCGAGTTCGGGGAGATCATCGGCAGCAGCGCCGCGCTTCACACGGCGCTCGAGATGGTGAACGCCGTCGCCCGAACTGACGCGTCCGTGCTGATCCACGGAGAGTCGGGGGTCGGCAAGGAGCTCTTCGCGCGAGCGCTTCACGAACGCAGCGCCCGCGCCGGCCGGCCGCTGGTCAAGGTCAACTGCGCGACCGTGCCCAAGGAGCTCTTCGAGAGCGAGTTTTTCGGCCACGTCAAAGGGGCGTTCACCGGGGCGCACAAGCATCGCGAGGGCCGATTCTCCACGGCCGACGGGGGCACCCTCTTCCTCGACGAGGTCGGCGAGATCCCGCTCGACCTCCAGAGCAAGCTGCTGCGGGTGCTGCAGGAGCAGGAGTTCGAGCGGGTCGGCGATGACAGGACCCACAAGGTCGACGTCCGAGTGGTCGCCGCGACCAACCGGGACCTCGCCGAGGAGGTCGAGCGAGGCGCCTTCCGCCAGGACCTCTACTATCGCCTCAGCGTGTTCCCGATCGTCGTCCCGCCGCTGCGGGAGCGCCTTGAGGACGTCCCGGAGCTCGCCCGGAGCTTCATCGTCCGCTCCGCGTCCAAGCTGAAGATCAAGCCGCCGCGCGTCGGACGACACCACTACGCGCGGCTACAGGCCTACGGCTGGCCGGGCAACGTCCGAGAGCTGAAGAACGTCATCGAGCGCGCGTCGATCCTCGCCTGCGGCGGCGAGCTGCGCCTCGACCTCGCCCTCCCGGCCCTGGGCTCGGAGGCGGGGGATGTCGGGCGCCCTGCGTCGCCCCGCGCCGGCTCGGGGGATCCGACGCGTGAGGCGATCGAGGCGACGCTCGCCCGGCACGAGGGCGTCGTCGCTCGAGCCGCGAGCGAGCTGGGGATCTCCCGGCAGAAGCTGTACCGCCTGATGAGCAAGCTCGGGATCACGCCGGGATCCGCGGGCTGAGGGAGCGCGGGCGGGGGGCGGTCTGTTCCCATTCCTGCTCGGATTCCGAGTAGTGGCGGTGGGTGGTGTGAGGAGTTCACTTCGCGCGCAAGGGTGAGCCCTCGAGGAGGTCCGGGTCGTCTGCTGGCGGGGATCTCTCTTGCTCTTCGGGGGCGGCTTCGGGGGTGAAAGTCTTAGGGGGGCGTGGAGGCTGAGGCGAGGGCCGGTCAAGGGGGGACACCACTCTCTCAGACAGGTCGGAGCGCGGATGGACCCCTTGTCACCAAGGGGTCCATCCGCGTCCT
>JAUHWG010000023.1 GCA_030424595.1 Polyangia bacterium | reverse complement strand
AGGCTTGAAGTCCCTGTGGACGAGGCCGGCACCGTGTGCCGCCGCGAGGCCCCGACCGGCGCGCTCAAAGCAGCGAAGGATGTCTTGGTACGCCTGCTTCGCCTGGCCCGGAGGACCCTCTCGGCGCCCCGCCTCACCGCGCCGTCGACGCAGCCACTCGCGGAGGGTCACACCGCGGATAAGCTCCATCGCGAGATAGATCTTATGGCCATACTCTCCAGCCTCGTAGATCTGGACAACATTGGGGTGTGAGAGCCTCGCGAGGGCCTTCGCCTCGCGGAGGATTCGCGCTTGCCAGCGGGCGTCCGCCCGCCGCTCGTGGACCAGCTTGATCGCGACCCGCCGGTCGAGAATATCGTCATAGGCGGAGTAGACGACCCCCATACCCCCCTGGCCGAGCTTTTCGAGGACCGTGAACCTGGCGACCCGATCACCGCGCTTCAGCGCTACCGACGATCTCGCGGCAGAGAGGCCCTCGCGCCCGTCCTCCGTCGATCCCGAGGTCGCGGCGTCGACGTCACGACCCGCTGCGTCCAGGCCTGAGGAAGGATCCTCCGTCGAGCGGAGCGTCTCGGCGGAGGATGGGCTGAGCCTCGGGACGCGATCCTCGCGCGGGCTGTCGTCAGTGTTCGCCATCGGCGTGCTCCGACGAGCCGACACCGCTCGCCCCGGCGCGCGGAGGGGCCCACAGGGACGTCTGGAGGGCGAGCCTGGCCGCGGCAGAGCGACCCCAGGCGCGTCCTCCTGCGCCTCGATGATCCCTACTCCGCACAGCCCGCCCGTCGATCGCCATGATGTCCGCTCCTGGTTCGCGCAGGATACACGAGGCGTCCGCGCCCCGTGCCTCGACGAAGGGCCGTGCTCGCCTGAGGGCGAGAGCGCGAGTCCGAGCGAGGGAGCGCGCCACGATCGTCGCCCGGCGGACCCGCGCTGCCCTGCGACGTCCGTCGTGATCCGCCAGACGAGGCGCCGAGGGGACTCGTTGCTGGGGATCCGGGTGGTTGATAGTATCGGCCGCGACCGCGTCGACTGTCCCGCTGATGTCCCAGACCAACGAGAACGATTCGACGCTCGCGGGCGCTTCGGACTTCGTGGACGGCGAGGCCAGTCTCGAGGCCGCGGAAGGGGGCTGCCGCGCTCTCGTGCTCCTCTGGTCGCGCGACGAGCCCGAGCGGGTCGGTGAGGCCTGTATCATCCCGCGTCGGCGGCAGGGCGCAACCTTTACGCTGGGTCGAGCTCGCTCCCCAGGTGAGGACGGCGCGCTTCCCCTTCTCTTCAACCGGTTGCGCCCCTTCGAGTCCTCCGAAGGCGGTCCGCTCCACGCCGCGCAGGTCTCCCGCAGACACCTGCGGCTGAGGGTCGTGCGCGGCGAGCTAGAGGTCGAGCATCCGGGTCGGGGCGCGCTCGCGATCAACGGGGCTCGGGCTGGAGGAGCCGCGACGGTGAAGGAGGGCGACATCATCGAGTCCGTGGGGCGCTTCATGCTCCTCGTGGGCAGAAGACCGACGAGCTGGCCCGAGCAGCCCCGGTTCGCCGAGGCGTTCCCCTTCGGCAGGGCGGACGCCTCAGGGATCGTCGGCGAGTCGCAGGCCACGTGGGTCCTGCGCCGGCAGATCGTCTTCGCCGCGGGGCGCAGCGCACCGGCGCTGATCCACGGCGCGAGCGGATGCGGCAAAGAGCTGGTGGTTCAGGCGATCCACAGGTCCTCACGCCTCGACGGACGGCCCCTCGTCGCTCGGAACGCGGCGACCCTTCCGGAGTCCCTGATCGACGCTGAGCTCTTCGGCAACCTCAAGAACTACCCCAACCCTGGGATGCCCGAGCGGCTCGGTCTGCTCGGCGATGCCGACGGAACATCGCTCTTCCTCGATGAGATAGGCGAGCTCCCCCAGGCGATGCAAGCCCACCTCTTGCGGGTGATGGACAGCGGGGAGTATCAGCGCCTAGGCGAGAGTCGGCGACGGGTGACGACGGCGCGGCTCCTCGGCGCGACCAACCGCGAGCTCGCCGAGCTGAAGCACGACCTCCTCGCCCGCTTCACCCATCGCGTCTTCGTCTGCGGGTTGGAGGAGCGGAGGGAGGATATTATGCTCATCGCTCGCCACCTCATGTGCAGCTTTGCCGCGGAGGACCCGGCGATCCGGGACGCGTTCTTTGTCGGCGATGAGCCGCGCTTCGCCCCCTCCTTCGTCCACCGCCTCGTCCGCGGGCGATACACCACGCATGTCCGCGAGCTGACCGAGATGCTCTGGCGCTCCGTCGCCGCGAGCACCGGCTCACGCCTGGAGGCTCCGCCTGGAGATCCGCTCCCCGCCGAGAGGAAGGAGCCAGAGCCGCGGGCGATGGTCGAGATCAAGAGCCTCACCCGAGAGCAGGTGATCGAGGCTCTCGAACGCTGCGAGGGGGTCCGCGAGCGAGCCTGGCGAGAGCTCGGGTTGAGGTCACGCCATCAGCTCAAGCGCCTGCTCAAGCGTTTCGAGATCGCCTGACGTTCGCGGCTCACCCCGCTCGCCCGGCGAGCCGGTCCTCCTACCACCTTCGCCTTCTGGCCGATGAGTGTCTATCTTCACGGTCAGACGAATTGCGATGATCCCGGGTGTTCCCCGGAATACAACCTGCGAGCGCCGTGTTGGACCCATATCCTAGGTACTGTGGACAACGACCGCTCTCGGCGACGGGCGAACCCGCGCGGAGCAAGTGAGCTGCGAGTCCGGGCGAGCCAACACCTGGGCTCGGCGTTTCTCGGCAGTGTCGCCCTGATCGCGGTCTTGAGCGCGGCCTGCGGTGAGTCGTCCTCGACCTGCGCCGAGCGCTACGGCGAGCTCTGCTATGGGCGCTCAGTCTCCGCCTTCCTCGCGGTGAAGGTCGATGACGCGATCGCTGCCGACCTCGACCTCGACGGCGAAGCCGAGGTGGTGATCCTCAGCCGTGATGACCGGAGCGTGAGCGTGTCCTGGAGGGGTGGCCGGACAGAGACCGTCGCCGTGGGCCGTCACCTGCTCCACCTCGCTGCGGGTGATATCGACGGCGACGGTGCGATCGACGTCATCGTCTCGGCCGATGCCCCGCCGCGGCTCATCCCGCTCCACAACGAGGGCGGTGTGCTCATCAAGGGCGATCCCGTGGGGCTCGACGTCGATCCTACCGCGCTGGCCACCGCCGATCTCAACGGGGACGGGTCCGCGGAGCTCCTCGTCGGTCATCGCGGCGGCCTTCGCGTCATCGACAGCGATCTCGTCGAGCGCGAGGTCCCGGCTGGCCTCACCCCAGTGGCGATCCGGGCGGCGCAGCTGGACGGCGACGGAGCGATCGACGTCGCCGTCCTCGACTTCGAGGGGCGCGCTCTAGAGCTCCTGCGCGGCGATGGTGCGGGCGGGCTCTCCCCCCTGGCCTCGATCCCGCTGGGGCAGGCGCCAGAGGACCTCGACATCGCCGATATCAACAGCGATGGCGCCCTCGACATCGTCGTCCGCTCGCGGCTCAGCGCTTCGCTGTGGATCATCGAGGGAGACGGGAGCGGCGGCTTTCACCCGCCCTGGGAGATGGAGCACGGCACGCCGCTGGCGCCTGGGCGTGGGGTCATCGCCTTCCCCACGGAGGGCTCGGACCTCTTCGCGGTCGCGAGCCCCTCGTCGTTGATGGACGTGACGGTCAGCGACGGAGATGCGGAGCGAGTCGGCACCGCGGACCTCCGCGCCTACGGCGACGCGCGGGTCCTAGGCCCCGGCTTTGTCGGCCTTCGCGGGGCTCTCTACGTGTACGAGGTTGTCGGCGCGCCGAGCCCCTTGGTCGTCGACTCCGTGCCCGGAGGCAGCGCCCTCGCGGCCGCCGACATCGACGGTGATGGCTACGGAGACCTCCTGACCGCGGGTCCCTCGGCCGACGATTGCCTCCTCTCCGTCCGCTGGGGCGGAGCCGACGGGCTTGGCGAGGAGACCGCGCCGATTGGAGCGACGCCGGGCGCCTCCCGCCTGAGCGGGTGTCCGCTCCTCCTCGAGCTCGCGGATCTTAACGCCGACGGTGAGCTCGACCTCTTCGCGATCGGCGAGGTCGACCCTGAGAACCGTGGCGAGGTCTGGATCGAGGTCGGCCTGGGTCTCGGCGACGGGACCTTTGAGCTCGGCCCACACCTCGAGCTCACCGCCTCGATCGCTGCAAAGCCCGCCCTCTTGGGCACGGCGACAGGGGCCCTCGCGGTCCTGCCTCAGGGGCTCGTTGAGAACGGTGCCGCGCTAGTCGAGGTCGACGAGGCTGGGGAGCTCAGCCTCCGTAGCCCGCTCGCCGCAGAGAGGACGGTGTGGAGCGCCGCGGTCGGCGACGTCGACGGCGACATGGAGGGCGATCTTGTCCTCCGAACAGGCGACGTCGACCCCCAGATCGAGGTCTACTACGGCGCTGGCCTGGTCGAGGGTCCGCGCTACACCGCGGCGCAGCTCGGGCTAGGCGCTGGTGAGGACGCGGTCGTGGGGACCCACCTGGCCCTCGGCGACGTCGACGACGATGGCTCCGCCGAGGTGCTCCTCAGCCAACACGACAGGGCCGTGGATGTCTCGACGCTCGTCATCGTCGGCGGCCTCGATGGAGCGCCACAGGTGCTCGAGAGCGCCGACTACAGGGCGGACCTAGGCCAGCACCGAAGCTTCTTCGGCGACCTCGACGGCGACGGAGATCTCGACGTCGGCCTATGGCGGTACGAGGGGCTTGGCGTGATCTACAGGGGCCCTGAGGGCCTCGGCGACGAGCTCGGAAACCTCCTCCTCGCGGGCTTCCCCGACGAGGCCGCGAGCGACGTCGACGGTGACGGTCGCCTCGACATCCTGGCGATGACCGCGGATACGACGCAGGTGGTCGAGTCCCGCGACGTCAGCCTGCCCAGCCCCCAGGGCTATCGACCCCTCCCGGGCCCGGGGTTCATCTCCGAGTACACGAGCAACGGGCTGGTCCACGCCGCCCACGGCGACGCCAACGGCGATGGTCTCGATGACGTGATGATCGGCGCCCACGGGCAGCTGACCACGGCCTGGGGGGATCAGGGAGAGTTCGCGAGGGCGACCACGGAGCTGCTCGACGTCGGGCTCCTTCGCGATCTGATCAGCGTCGACCTCGACGGCGACGGAGACGTCGAGCTCATGGTCCTCGTCAGCGACGAGAACACCTACGCCATCCACGTCCTCGACTGGAGCGAGGGGGGATGGCAGCGCCGCGACACGATCGACGGGACGAGCACGGGCTACGCGCTCGCCCTCAGCGCAGAGGACCTCGACGGCGACGGGACGATCGACCTCGCGGTCGCGGCGGCGGCCGAGGGACTGCTCAGCGTCCATGCGATCTACGGGCGGGTCGACCCCGAGGGCGCGCTCCTCTTCGACCGCTCGGTGACCGCGACCGCGGCGAGCAGCTCGCTCACGGATCCGCGCGTGCTCATGCTCTCGGTCATCCGCCTCCAGGGCGCCGATCTCGACGGAGACGGCCTCAAGGAGCTACTGCTCTCAGCGGGCCCAGGGCGAACCCTCCTCCTCTGGAACGATGACGAGCGTCGCTGGCGACCGGAGCATCTGCCCCACAGCGCCGCCTGGATCACCGAGGTCGAAGAGCTCGTCGCGGTGCAGGACGGTGTGCTCCTGCGGGTGCCTGTCGTCGACCGAGCGCTGGGCCGCGCCGCGCGGATCGCCGACTCTCGATTCTCGACCGTCTACGCGGTCGACGACTGCGACGGCGACGGCCGCAGGGACCTCGTCACCGCCTCCGATCTCTACGGCGTCTCTCGGCTCTGGCTCGCACGGGGGGGCTCCTACGTCCTCGCGGAGGAGCTCCGCAGCCGTGGGAGCGTTGGTCAGAGTCTGCGCTGCGCCGACGTGAACGACGACGGGATTATCGACATTGTCAGCGCAAGGGACCTAAGCGTCGGCGTTTGGTTGAGCGAGGTGTCAAGATGAGCAACGACCGTCTCGCGGGGGCCCTGATCTGCGGCCTCGCCTCCGCCTTCGCCTGTTCGGATCCCGAAGTGATCGTCGAGGAGGGCGAACACATCGACCTCCACTACGCGGCGGACTTCATGCTCTGCGGCGGGACGACTGAGCACTTCAACCGAGGGGTCGAGTTCGTCGCCGA
Organism: Polyangia bacterium; assembly: GCA_030424595.1. Taxonomy (GTDB): domain Bacteria; phylum Myxococcota_A; class Polyangia; order Nannocystales; family Nannocystaceae; genus JADJRG01. Next base: position 179,429 of record JAUHWG010000023.1, on the reverse strand, counting down.
GCAGCTCGGGCTCGACACCGCGGACTTTGGGCCGATGACCTACACCTGGCTCGGAGAAGAGGAGTACCTCGCGGCCTCCGGGGTCTTTATCGACGATGAGCCGGCGTGGGCCTTCAACGACGAGAGCTATTCGCAGGTCCCCGACGCCTTTCACGAGGTGGTCCACCTGATCAGTCATCAAGAGCAGATCAACGCGATCACCTTCCTCACCGAGGGGCTCGCCACGGCCTTCCAGGACAAGGGGTCGATGCGCCACATACGGAGCTCGCACGTGTTTGATCACGTCGATCCTGGGCCCCTGCTGGGCGCTCGATATGGCAAGATCCACTACGGGATCGCCGGCTCTTTTGTCAGCTATCTCCTCTCGCGCTTCGGCCCAGAGCCGTTCTGGGAGCTGAACCGAGACCTGCGCTTCCTCTCGACCGGGGGCAAGTTTCGCCGACGTTTCGCCAGGGTCTACGGCCTCGACCTCGACGAGGTGATCGCGGACTATCTCGCCGACGACACCTGCGACGACGAACGGCCGCGGATCCCGATGCCCCCCTCTTGCGCCGGGCCCGAGGTCCCGTGGCTCAGCGATGACCTGTGGGGTTATGCCCGGGTCATCGACTGTGCAGACGATGATGTGATCGGCGGCTTGAGCGATAGCGACGACAAGGCGGCTGTCGCGATCACGCTGCGGGTCGAAGAGGCGGGGATCTACGACTTTCGGGTGCTCAGCGACCAGCAGGTCCGGGGGGTTCTAAGGCGCTGCGGGGGCTGCCCCTGGAGCGAACCGACCCTCAACGGCGGCCGGGAAGAGAGCCGCATCCCCCTAGAGAGAGGCATCTACTCGCTGATGCTGCACTCCTACGCGAGCGACGCTCCGCCTGTCGTCGCCACGCTCAAGCGTCTGCCCGACTCCACGCTGCCGTCGTTTCCCTTCTAGGGGCGAGGGCAATGGCAAGTGGGGAGCGCGCGGGGCTTTGCCGCGGTCGTGCCCTCTCGGCCTGTCGCGAGCTTCCGCGGTGCCGGGTCTTTCCAGGGCGTGAACGAGCGAGTCCGCGGCTCGCCCAGCTCGGACGCCCTCCGCTCGTCGGAGAACGTGCTCTTGGGGCCAGCGAGCGGCGTCCCGGTCGTCCGCCGGATGCGATACCCTCAGCGCTCCATGGCAAAGCAGGCCGAGGTCAAGAAGATGCGGAGCCCCGAGAGCCGGAGGGTCTACCGACTCGGCGAGCTCCTCGGCAAGGGCGGCTTCGGGTCGGTGTGGCGCTGCACGACGGCGGCGATCAAGGGGGAGCTCTGCCTCAAGCTGACCCGCGACCAGGAGAGCTGGCTGCGTGAGGCGTACATGGCCAAGCTCCTCGGCGATCACCCGCGGGTGGTCACGGTCCACGAGGCGTTCCCCGTGCTCAGCGGGAGCCGGGTCGAGTACGCGGTCGTGATGGAACTCGCCGAGCACGGGACCGCCGCCGACGTGGTTAAGCAGGGGGGGCCGTGGCCCGAGGCCCGCGCGGTCGCCGAGATCGGCAAGCTCCTCGGGGCGATCGATAGGCTTCACGCCTGCGGTGCGCTCCACCGCGACATCACGCCCTACAACGTGTTCGTCTGCGGCCCCAAGCGCTCGCTCAAGCTCGCGGACTTCGGCATCGCCACCCACGGGCCACCGAAGGGGGTCACGGCCGACGCGTTCGCGCCGTGGTTCGTCGACCGGGCGATCCGCGACGAGCAGCGGGCGCGCTGGGACGTCCGCGAGGATCTCTGGCAGGTCGCGCAGGTGCTCGCGGTCCTCCTCACCGGCGAGGTCGAGGCGATCCGCGCCGGGGACGTACGGACCATCGCCTCGTCGAGCCCGACCCGGGCCGTCATCGCCCGTGCGATCGGCGATCGAGCGCACCGTTTTGAGAGCGCGCGGGCGATGGCCGAGGCGCTCAAGGCCGCCGCTCCCCCTCCGGGTCCGGCGCGCCCGCGGAGCCTCGCCGGACGGACGCTCGTGTTCACCGGACGCCTGGCGATCACCCGCGCCGAGGCGGCTGACCTGGCGCGCACGGCCGGGGCGACCGTCGTCCGCACCGTCAACGCCGAGACCGATCTCCTGGTCGTCGGCGAGTCGAGCCGCTGGTCTGCGGGCGACGCGGGCGGTCGCAAGCTCCTCGCGGCGGCGGCCGAGCGTGAGGGCGGGCGACGGATCGACTGGATCACCGGGGAGGCGTTCCTCCGGCTCGTCGGCGCGCGCTGAGCGAGCCCTCTCTTATCTGCTATGGGGCCCGCCGACGGACGCGTGAAGGGTCGCGGGAGCATGCCCCGCGACGCGGCGAGGGGCGACTTGGATGTGGAACGCGCGAGCTCTCGGTGAGCGCCGTGATCGACGGGGGGCTTTGGGGGCTACCCGCCCAGGTCGGGGCAATCGACCGCGGGCAGATCGGAGAGCTTGCAGTCCACGGTCGTCGTCGCGAACTGCACGGTGGGTCCGGTTCGGACGAAGCCGAATTCGAGGTTCCAACCCTCCTCGACACAATACGCCGACATGTCATCGGCGGTGCTCGGGGTCTGCCCCCCGGGATCGACGAGCGGGTACCAGCAGCTCGCCTCGTCCTCGGGGGGCATCCGTGACTCTCCCTCCCCCTCACAGCGGGGAATCTCTCGGACCTCACCAGTGGCGATGTTCTCCTCTCGGAGCGAGCAGTCGATATCGACGATCTCGGTCGTCGTATCGACATCTTGGACGCACTCAGGCATGCATGCGGGCCTCATCTGCTCCTTGACGAGATCGCCGATCGCGGCCAGCGCGGGGGCGTAGTCTGGGGCGCAGCTCGAGAACAGATTGCTCCGCTCGCCGACACGTTGGGCCTCCGCGAACTCGTGCAGGCGCACCGGTGCGAGCGCTGCACCCCCGTCCGGATCGACGCACCCCGGGTCGACGCCGAATTCGTCGAGGTGCGCTTGCTCGCCCGCGGCGCTGTAGGTGAGCTCGTCGCCCGCGTAGTCCTGAGGCACGCCGCCGATCACGGCGACGAGCACCTCAGCCCCAGCGTCGTACTGTCTGCGCTCCTCTTCGAGGAGCTGTAGTCCCTCGATATAGCGGGCCGCGGGGTAGAGGACGGCCTCTTCGCTGTCGACGCCGACGCTCCCGTCGACGCCGACATTGACCGCCGCACAGCTGTCGTAGCCCGCCGGATCTCCGAGACACTCGACCCCCGCCCGCCAACACAGCGCCGAGGTGGGGGCGGCCGCCTCGGGGTCGCTCCAAAGGGCCTTCTCTGTGAGAAAGACGGCCTCATGCGCCGGGTTCGACGAGCAGTCGACCTCGTCCGTGAGGAACACGATCGCGAGGGTCGCCCACGGGCGGAGAAACCCGCCGTTCGAATGCTCGGGGTCATCGCTCTCGAGCAGCGCCCGGTACATGCTCTCGAGCTGGGACTCGAACCCGCAGCCGGCGATGCCCTGGGGCGCGAAGCAGGCGAGCGCCTCCGCAAGCTCGACCCCCGCGGGCAGGTTCGTCGCTCCGGCCGCGAGCTCGATCCATGATCGCGGCTTCGGCTCCTGATCCCCTGGCGTTGTGGTCGGCAGGATCGCGAGCGCGGCGTCGCTGAGCGAGCACGAGTCTGTACATGCGAAGGTCCCGTCGAGCGGGGGGTCGACCCCGTCAAAGATAAACTCGCCCGCCTCCACCCGATCGAGGCAGCTCGAGAGGACGAGGTCGCCGCCCTCGGGCTCGGTGCCGGGGCAGAGCGGGTTGCCCTGGTCTGTGGTCGTGAAGGCGACCCTCAGGTCGAGCTCGAGGTGGCTGTCCTGCAGCTGATCCAGGAGCACGTCGACGCTCGCCGCGAGCTTCGCCTGGGAAGCTGCCATGGACCCCGAGTTGTCGATGACAAAAAGAAGAACGACGGCCGCGACCGATTGAACGTGCGTCGACTTATACGAGCAGCGGAGGCCACGGCCGCATGGGGGGCCATCTTCAGCCGGCTTGACGACGACCGGGTTGCAGGCTGATAGCGCGAGGACGAGAGCGGCGGGGATCGTAGTCCGCATTGTCTCAGCGTCTCGTGACAACGGGAGAATGTCGAGGCTGACGTGCCTCCTCCTCGCCGCTGTGCGCCCGCTCAACTGGAGCAACCTGCGACTGAGCGGCGAAGGCCGACGCTGGAGAGGCAGGTAGGGCGGGCGCCACAGGCTCGTCAAGAGCGGCGCTGCAGCCGATTTGGACACACATAGCGCCGCTGAGTCAGGCGCTTCATGCGATCGAACGACGAGCACGCGATGACCTCCTCCAAGGCGACGCTGCTCGCCTGCGTCAGCGCGAGCCGGTCGCACGCTCCGGCTTGGAGAGCGGCGCTCACGTCAAGAGCCGTCGCTCGAGCTCGCGCTCGACGAGGGTCCGGTGCTCGTCGGCGAACTTCGCCCACGCGTGGGCGTCTCCGAGGGTGCGCAGCCGTCCCCGCGCGTCGAAGTAGGTGTGCGTGTGCGAGGAGCGGTTGCCTCGCATCAAGCGCAGGGTGGCGTCCATGAGGGCGACGAGCTGGTCGGCGGGCGCCGGCCATGGGAGGCCGAGCGTCCGGGCGGCCTCCCAGAAGATCCACGGGAAGCGCTCCTGGAGCTTGTGCGCCTCTGAGCGCGCCTCCTGCTCCCGGCCGAGGGTCACCATGCAGAGGACCCGGTTGATCCGCGCGCCCAGGCGTCCAGGCTTGGCGTCAATGGCCGTGGTGAGCTCCTGGAGGGCCCGCGTCGGCTCTCCCTGTTGGCGGTAGAGCTCGCCCGCGTAGACATGCGTCGTGGCCCCCGGGAGCGGGCGGTACTCCCTACCGACGGCCTCGAGCTCCGCGTGGGCCTGGGCGAACTCGCCGCGCTGGAGATGGACCGCGGCTCGTCCGACAAAGGCCCAGCGCGCGTCCTCGGCGATAGGGTGGCGGAAGCACGCGTCGGCCTCGGTGAGCTCCCCAAACCACAGCCGCAGCTCGCCCCAGTAGCACCACGGGTGAGGCGACTCCGGGAAGCGTTCGGTGAGCGCGGCGAAGTCCCGGTGGAGGCGCTCGGGTTCGCGGTAGCGGACGGACTTGAGGAGGTCGGCGGCCGCGTCCCGGCTGACCTTGCGGACATTCTCATCGCCCGCGCGGACCCGGGAGAGCTGCTCGGGGCGCCCGGCCTCAGCGGAGGGCATGCGGGTGAGCGTCGTCGTGCGGTTGCCGTGCAGCCTCCGCAGCTGCGCGTGGATCATCGCCACGAGGTGTTCGGCCGAGGTCGGCGGGCGCAGCCCGAGGCTCTCGGCGTAGGCGACCTTGTCGGGGTGGACGAGCGCTCCGTCGACGAGGAGCTGGAGCAGCGCGTGGGCTACCGTCCGGCTCTGCGCCGCGGCGTGTCCGAGGTAGGAGGCAGCCCGCGTCCGATCGCCTCGGCGCAGGAGGAGCTCGGCGATCCAGGTCTTGATCTCCGGGTCGCCTCCCTCGGGTGTGTCGAGGGCCAGGAGCTGCTCCAGCGCCCGCTCGTCGTCGCCGGAGAGCGCGTCGCAGATCGCGAGTACGCGGCGGGCTCCGACCCGGGCGGCTCGTCGCGGAGCGCCCGCTCAGCCCACGCCCTGGCCTCGTCCACCTGTCCACACCACGACGCGAGGGCGGCGAGCGTCTCGAAGACCGCGGGGCTTTGGGGCTCGCGATCCGCCCGAGCGCGGAGCAGCTCGGCGGCGCGGGTGAAGTCCCCGAGTCGGAGCAGCTCGCCGGAGATCCGCGTCAGGAGGCGCTCGTCGTCCGCTCGACACTGGAGCGCCGCAAGCAGGTAGTGCGCCGCCTCGTCCTCGTCGCCGCGCGCAGCCGCCAGCTTGGCGAGGGGCACGTAGAAGTGCGCGCGCTCGTAGGGGGCGAGGTGGCGGAGTCCGGCGAGCATCCGCTCGTAGGCCCGGTCGACCCACTGGATCTCCGCGAGGGCGAGCCCCTCCAGGACCGACAAGCTGTCGGTGTGGGCGCCCTCCGCCGGGTCGGCGTGCGTCCAGGATGCCAGCCCGCGGACGTCTCCGGACACCGCGAGAACGAGGGTCTCGAGCCATGAGGGGAGGGCGCCTCGCGCCTCGTCGCTCAGGCTCCGCAGGGTCGACCACTCGGCGCGGGCGATCGCCAGGTACGCCCGTAGCCAAGGGAGAGCCCCCTCGGCTGTCGCGAGGGCGGAGGCGCTCGGCTCCGAGCGTTCGCGAAGCGACCGAGCGAGGGAGGCGAGCGCTGCTTCGCGGGTGCTCGGTCGATGCTTCGTGGCGATGTCCTCGCCCCGCACCGCTCGCTGCGCCCAGGCCACACGCTCCGAGAACGCGACGAGGTGTGGGCCCCAGCGCCCCGCGAGCTGAGGGTCCGAGCGGATCCACGGGCTCCCGCGCTTGGCGACCCGTCGGCGTATCCCGGCGCTCGTCGCCTCGACGTCGACGACCCGCTGGATCCCGTCGGCGGTCACCATCCACAGGCGGAGGATCCCGCGGACCCTGCGGGCGCGCATGTGGAGCGGCACCTGGTCGTTGACCAGGGATAACCACGGCGGCTTCGCAGGCACCGGGAGGAAGTGTTGCAGGCGCCGGTAGAGGCTGCTCTCGGCGCGCGCCGCCGGGCTCGTCAACGCAGCGATGTCGCCGGCGCCAGGGTCCGGTCTGCGCGGCTTCACGGCGGTCCTGCGCCGGCGTCGGAGCACGGCGGACTCCACCGGGGAGGGGCGCGGATTGTCGGCGTAGTCGAGCGCGCGACGGACCATGATGGTCGGGTTCTCGACGGCCCGGAGCGCCCGGCTGTAGTTGTAGTGGCTCGCGTGGAGGGTGAAGGGGTGCGCGATCAGGACGTCGCCGACGTCGCCGGTGAACTCGAAGATGTCCGCGCACTCCTCGATGATCTTGCCGCCCCAGCGTTGATCCGTCGTGTCGACGCCCCCCTTCGTGTCCTCGAGCTGGTGGACCACGCGGGTCAGCGAGTCCGGGCAGACGAGCGTACCGCCGCCCCCGGGCTCGACCTTCGACCAGAGCACGAGGAGGACGAGGGCGTCACGTCGATCGAAGAGCGTCGTCCTCGGCGACGTCACGTCGATGTGCCAGTGGAGGTCGCGGCAGTAGGCGGGGGTCAGGGGTGGACAGGGCGGCGGGCGGTGATCGGCGTTGAGGATGAGGCTTTGGCCGAAGGAGCGGCTTGCGAGGCGATCCTCACCGCCGACGAGGCTGGCCAGGGCGCCCCACAGGATCGGCGCGTCGGCGAGCGCCATGGAGCGTCGCGTGTCGAGGTAGAGCGAGGGGGAGCCCCAGGTCGTGGGGTCCGTCAGATCGAGCGCCTCGATCGGGGGTCCTCCTGCCCGCTCGCCTCGGCCGCGATAGGCCGGCATCGGCCGCTTGTGTCGCAGGGTGTCGTCCACCAGCCGGCGCATGGGTTCGGCGGGAATGCAGCCGCGGAGCACCAGGTATCCGCGCTCGATGAACGCGCTCATCTGCTCGGGGGTCAGCGGACGGGGCGCTTGAAGGGCCGCTTGGGCGTGATCATCCATGCGGGGGCGAACTCAGGGAGGAGGCCGAGTATACGCATCATCGGTTTCGGGTCCAATCAGGGTGAGCTGGGAATTCGGCTCTGCTACCCTCTGCCGATGCCTCGGCTCCGCGTGGCCATGGTGCGCTCTCCGCTATCGAGCGCGCGCGCCGACGAGAGCCCGGATATCGACAAAGGTCCAGCTGTTGTAACCGTGGTTGTGGAGGTGCAGGTGGACCTCGCTCCCCGCGGGGACCGGGCGATCGACCGTCCACTCAAAGCGAAGCGCCTCGGCCTGGGTCGGGATCACGACCGTGGCCTCACCGATCAGGACGTCGCCGATGAGCACAGCGACGTGCCCCGTCGCCGGCGCGGCCGCGTCGAGCGCGTTATGCCAGAGATCGACGATCACGCGATCGCCCTCATCCAAGGCGACGCTGCTCGGCTGCATGAGCGCGAGGTAGTCGCACACTCCGGTCTGGACCTCGAGGCCGCCGTCCTCAGGCCGCCACGAGGCGAGCGGGCAGTCGATCACGTCGGGGCGGTGCTCCGCGAGCGGATCGCCGTCGGCCTCCACCGAGCGCCAGGCGTCGCGCCCCCCGAGCACCACCAGCGCCTCTTCGATCGCCTCGCCGTCTGTCCCCTCGGTCGCGGAGGGCTCACCGTCACAGCCCATCGTCAGGGCGAGCACGGCCCAGGCGAGGCGGTGCGCCCGCGAAGCCGCCTCCCACAGGCCAGCTCGACCTCCTTGGCGACCGGATCGACCGCGACGATCTCGCCCTGAACAAAGCTCGCGTCGGCGTGCTCGATCATCTCGTCGAGGTGGGTCGAGCTGGTCACGATCGGCGCGGTCGCGGTGACCCGAGCCGAAGCCGCGAGACCGGCGGGCTCGGGCTCGGTCTCACCCTAGTCGAGCGTATCGTCGAGGGGCACGGCGGCACGGTCGGCGTTACGTCGAGAGCCGGCGCGGGGGCGACCTTTTGGATCCAGCTGCCCATGGTGGGCTGCCCGGGTCGCGGCGCTCGTCAGCGTGGTTCTCACGCTAGGAGCTCGGCCCACGAGGGGGGCGTTCCGAGGTCCTGCCGCCGCGCGCGCCGAGCCAGTGAGCGAATCTACACAAACGCCGTGCGGGACATTTCAGGGACGACAGACCCGTGATCGAGCAGGTGGGCGGCATTCACGCCTTCCTCCTCCCGAGCGCCCCGCTACTCGGTCGCTGGCCCGAATTCCCAGATAGAATGTCTTGAGCGCGAGCTAGGCGTTGTGTGTCCAGTGGCTTGATCTCGCAAAGAGTGCTCCGATGGCCTACGGTCGTCCCTTGGATCCCGCGTCGAATCATCTTGGCTTTCTTCTGTCGCTAGGGCTCTTGCCGGTCGCCTGTTTCGATGATGACAAGGAGATGGCCTCTGCGACTCTCACCGAGACCGAGAGTTCGACGGCGACGAGCGATCCCTCCGGTGCACAGAGCGGGACGTCGACGAGCGGCCCCACCGGGACGGAGAGTTCGACGAGCGAGACCTCAGCACCCTCCTCGGGGAGTACGTCGAGCGGCGAGTTCGACGTGCGTTGTCAGACCTATGCGATGAACTCCGTCGCGTGCGACCAAGCCCTGGACTACGAAGCTGCCTTCGCCTTCTGCATCGCATCGGTGGAGGGGATCGCATGGGGGTTCGGAGAGCCCTGCGCGTCGCTCTACCTCGAGGCTGCGCTTTGCGATCCCAACGACTGTGAGGGGACGAACGACAGGTGCTGGCCCAGCGACGAGGAGTTTGAGGTGGTCTGCGCGATTCAGATAGGATCCAAGTGCGCCGCCTATGGCGAAGCTGCGTCGCTATGCGGAGAGGGCGGACTGGCCGACGAGTACGCGTACCTTTGCCAATCCTACGTTAGCGGCAGCTCCTTCAGCGGGATGCCGTGCGGGTTGGCGACAGAAGACTACTACGCCTGCCTCACGGCGACCGAGTGCGCGGCTTGGGGGGGCGCCTGTGCTGAGGAGAGCGATGCGCGCGATCTCGTGTGCAGCGAATTTCCAGACCCTCCCTAATAGGCATCGCCGGTCGCGCGGGCCTGCGCAGCTCGCCTTGGACGAACTCGGGAGCGGGGCGTGACTGGCCTCCTCGACGCGCTCGAGGATGGAGCGTCGGAGCCTGAGGTCAATCCCCACGAAGCCTCATGGGCGCTGGTCGAGGAGAGTCCGCGCGATGAACCTCTGGACGATCCTGCGGAGAGCCGTGGAGAGCGATGTGTTGGATACCCGGCCGTGCGCCTGGTGAGCTGAGCGCAGCGGCGCGCCTGCTCGCGCCCCGCCGCCCTCTGGGTTCTCCCACAGGAGGGCCGCGGGGCCGCCGAGCAGGTGTGGCGGACTCCGGGGCTGAGCGCAAGCCCGATATCGAGCGTGCTGGCGCTCGCAAGCTTCGGCTGCGCCCGCGGCCGGGCGGGTCTACCATTTGCTCGTGGTGGATCAAGGTCGGCGAGGGCGAGGTCTCGACGATACGCTGGCGTCTTCTCCTGAATATGCCCAATCAGACATGTCTGATGCTAGCGCGGGAGCCTCGATCCTCGATGAGACCGTCACACGACCGGGGTTCGCGAAGGCTAGCGCGACGAAGCTCAGCGAGACCCTCGTACGCCCAGCAGCAGCCCCTGCGCCGCCGGGCCTCGACGAGGAGCGCGCCGCGGCGCGCTCCTCCGTCGACTCCGGCGCTCTCCACGAGACCATCGCGGGCGCCGGACCCCGCACACGCGCCTCACCTGGCCTCAGTGTCGAGCTCACGCGTGACCATGGCGCATCGATCAGCGTCGCTCAGACGCTCGCGTCCTCGCGGTCGGATGCGGGTCGACAGACGATCCCGCCGGGCTCGTTGATCGGTCGCTACATCGTCCTGAGGACCCTCGGCGCCGGGGCGATGGGGGTCGTCTTCGAGGCGATCGACCCCGAGCTCGATCGCAAGGTCGCGCTCAAGCTCCTGCGCGCCGACGTCGACGGCTCAGGCCAGAGCGCGTCCTCCGACGCACGGACCCGCCTTGTCCGCGAGGCCCAAGCGCTGGCGCGGCTCAGCCACCCGAACGTTGTCGGCATCTTCGACGTCGGCACCCACGACGACCAGGTGTGGATCGCCATGGAGCTGGTCGTCGGCCGCACCCTGCGGAGCTGGTTCGAAGAGGGCGGGCACGGCTGGCGCGAGGTCCTGGAAGTCATGGAGGCGGCGGGGCGCGGGCTCGCGGCGGCCCACGCCGCGGGCCTCGTACATCGCGACATCAAGCCAGACAACGTCATGCTCGGCGACGACGGCCGGGTGCGGGTCATGGACTTCGGCCTCGCCCGCGGCGGGGCGACGGGAGACGGGGTCACGGTCGCGGCGATTGGCGTCAGCGCGGGCTCGGGCTCGGGGGCGATGCTGGCGACCGATGTCACCTTCGCCGGCGCGCTGATCGGGACTCCGGCCTACATGGCCCCCGAGCAGCTCCGCGGCGAGCTCGCGGGGGCCGCGGCCGACATCTTCGCGTTCTGCGTGATGCTCTGGGAGGGGCTCCACGGCGAGCGGCCCTTCGCCGGCGACACCCTCGACGAGCTCCGGATCAACGTCGAGGAGGGGAGCCTCAGGGGTCGCCCGCGCGGCGCCCGATCGCCGCGGTGGATCGACGCCGCGTTGATCCGGGGGATGGCGCCAGCGGGCGACCGGCGCTGGGCGAGCATGGGCGCGCTCCTCGACGCGCTGGGGCGCGGCCGGAGGCGTGCGCGGGCCCGCTGGTGGGTGGTCGTCGCCGCGACGCTCGGGCTCACGGCAGGCGGCGTCGCGGCCCACGAGCGCTATGTCGACGCCCAGGTCGAGGCCGCCTGCGAGGCGCAGGGGGCGAGCGTCGACGCGCTCTGGAACGAGGCCGCGGCGGCGACGCTGCGTGCGAGCCTGCTAGCGACGGATGTCGCCTACGCGGAGACCACCGCGGACAAGTTGATCCCGGTCCTCGACGCCCAGACGTCGGCGCTCCGAGGGGCGCGAGCCGAGGTCTGCCTCGACGCCGAGCTGCGCGGGCGATGGGACGGCGAGCTGCGCCGCCGCGCCGAGTGGTGCCTGGACGAGCGCGGGATGGAGCTCAGCGCCCTCGTGTCCGAGCTCTCGAGGGCTGATCCTGACGCGGTGCAGCGGGCGGTGGAGGCCGCCGCGACGCTCGAGGCCGTGGCGCCGTGCCGCGACCGCCACCGCCTCGAGACCCTTCCGGCGCCGCCGCTGGACCGCGCCACGGCCGAGGCGGTGCGGCGAGACCTGTCGCGCGCTGTCGCGCTCCGGCAGGCGGGGCGGTACGAGGCGTCGCTCGCGGCCGCCCGCGACGCCCTGGCTCCGGCAGAGGCGCTCGGATGGCCGCCGCTCGTCGCCGCCGCCCAGCGTCAGCTCGGCACCGCTCTGCTCGACGCCGGGAGCTACCCCGAGGCCGAGGCGGCCCTCGAGGCCGCGTACTTCGAGGCTGCGGCGTCCTTCGCCCTGGAGGAGGCCGCCGACGCGGCCGTGAAGCTGATCTTCGTCGTCGGGATCCGGCGCGCACGTCACGACGATGGGGTGCGCTGGTCTCGGCTCGCGGAGGTGGCGCTCACGCTTCTCGGGGACGGGGAGGAGAGCCTGCGGCGAGGCGCACAGCTCAGCGCCCTCGGCCTCGTCCGCGCCGACGCGGCGGCCTACGAAGAGGGTCGAGCGCACCTCGAGAGGTCGCTGGCGATCCACGAGAAGGTCCTCGGCCCAGAGCACCTCATGGTCGCCAACGTTCTCAACGACCTTGGGATCGTCCGCTACATGACAGGCGCCTACGAGGACTCGGCGGCGCTCCAACGCCGCGCCCTGGGGATCCGCGAGGCAGCCCTCGGCCCTGACCACCCGAAGGTCGCCCAGTCCCTGTGCAACCTCGCCAACGTGCGTAGCGACATGGGAGCGGAGGACGAGGCGCTCGCGCTCCTCGAGCGGGCGCTGGCGATCACCGAGCGTGCGCTCGGGCCCGACCACCCGCGGGTCTCCGAGCCCCTCGGGGTCATGGCCGATATCCTCCTCTACGGCGGTGACTTCGCGCGGGCCAAGGACCTCGCCGCGCGGGTGCTGGAGCTCGATGAGAAGGCGCTCGGGCCAGAGCACCCCGACGTCGCCCTCTCGCTCATGATCCTCGCCTCGGTGCACCGAGAGGCGGAGGAGTATGCGCAGGCCAAGGCGCTCTTCGCTAGGGCGCTGGCGATCCGCGAGGGGGCCTTCGGCCTGGAGCACCCGACGGTCGTCGAGTCGCTCCTCAACCTCGCGGTCGTCGAGGACGAGCTCGACGCCAGCGACGAGGCGGAGGCGCTCACCGAGCGGGCGTTGGCGATCCAAGAGTCGACGCTCGGACGGGATCACCCGGACCTCGCGCGCACACTCAACCTCCTCGGTGAGCTCCGCCTAGCAAGGGGGGCACCCGCCGCGGCGCGGCCGATCTTCGAGCGACTCCTGAACTTGCAGGAGAAGCACCACGGCTCCGAGAACCTCGCGGCTGCTCAGCCGCTCCTGGGCCTCGCGTACGTCGCGATCGACGAGCGACGCCCGGCGGACGCGGCGGCGCTCGCCGAGCGGGCGCTGAGGATCGCCGAGACAGCAGGAGACGCGGCGGCGGAGCTCCAGGGCCCGATCCGCCTCGTCCTCGCCGAAGCCCTCTGGGACGCTCCCGCCGACGGTCCCCGCGACCGAGGCCGAGCCCGCTCGTTGGCCGCCGAGGCCCTCGAACGCCTCCACGCTGCCGACGGTGACCCCGAGGCGATCGCGGAGGTGGAGGCGTTCCTCGCCCGCCGATGAGCTCGTCCCCATCGTGCCGGAGGAGGAGCGCGACGAGCGAGCGCCGGAGGCTCGCGGAGTCGAGGCAGGCCCTGCCGACGCTCGACGTCGTCGGCCACAGCTCAAAGGTCACCCGCTCCCCCTCGGCGGTGATCCAGAGCTGGACATGGCCGACCGGCGCTCGGCCGTCCGCTCTCCGGGGTAGGTCGCGCCTGGCCGGCTCGGAGAGCTCGTCTTCGGCGAGGAGGAGCATCACCGAGCAGCTCTCGGCGATGAGCGACGGATCAAAGCCGCCGCCCCGGCGTGTTGACCCAGAGCTGGCCGAGCGAAGCTGTCACGTCGCGCCGCTTGGCCGCGGGAAAGCTGAGGATGTAGCCAATGTCGACGCGCACGGGATCACGTGCGCGGCTTGGGACCCCTGGGGTCGCCGAGCTCGCGCAGGCCCCCTTGGGCGGTGACGAAGTCTTCGACGTCCACCGGGTAGCCAGCTCCTGTCGGCTCGACGAGCCGCGAGACCCTGGGCTCGTCGACGCTGACGGGACCACGAAGGCGTCGCTCCTCGGGGTCTAGGGGCTCGCAGAGGACGCGAAAGAGTCCGTTGTCAAAGCCGCGCCCGGCGGACGGCGCGACCTGCTCGATCCGCTCCCGCATGCCGCGATCTGCGAGGTCCTGCGCGCGATGGTGACAGAAGGGGTTATTGCCGGGTCGGCCGAGGAGCGGCTCGGTCGCGGCTGTACACCCGGCCATGCAGGTCTCGGCGTAGTAGCAGTCGCGGCAATACCCCCACAGGTCGCCCAGCGTCCGTCGGCTGATGTAGCGGAGCTCCGGCGCCCGGGTCCACAGCGCTTCGAGCCCGTGCTCTCGCCATGAGCCGCCGATGTTGCTCGGTCCTCCGAGGGTTGGGCAGCTCTTGATCGCGCCGTCGGACTCGATCCCGAGCGTCGACGTCCCCGCCGTGCAACCGCCGAAGTGGCCGCCGACCCGCCTCCGCAGGCGATGCTCCAGCGGTCCGAAGTAGCCGAGGTTGTTCGCGGGGTAAAAGGCGATGTCGTGGTGGTCGCAGCGATCGAGGGTCCGCTCGAGTTCGGTAAAGAGCTCCGGCAACATGTAGGGCTGGATGATCAGATCCGGGTGGTCCGCGGCGTTCCCGTGGGCGACGGTGAGCTGGACCTGCCAGGCTCGGATCCCCGCCTCACCGAGGAGGTCGACCAGCGGGACCAGCTCATAGCGGGTGCGCTGATTTATCTGGGTGTTGACGGTCGCCCGCAGCCCGCACTCCCGCACATGGCCGAGGGCGGCGAAGGCTCGGCGCCAGCTATGGGGACGGTTGCGGACGTAGTCGTGGGACTCTTCGAGCCCGTCGATCGAGAGCGAGACCGACTGGATACCCGCCTCCGCCATCGCCTCGACGCGCTCTCGGGTCAGGTTGTAGCCGCCGGTCGTCATCGAGCAGCGCATGCCCGCCTCACGGATCGCCCGGATCACCAGGAGAAAGTCGTCGCGCAGGTAGGCCTCGCCGCCGATGAGAACGACCTCGCCGACCCCACAGGCGGCGAGATCCTGGACCAGCGCCAGGGCCTCGTCGGTGCTCAGCTCCCCCGGACGGGGCCGGGTCGATCGGGGCCCGCAGTGGAGGCAGCGCTGGTCGCAGGCGAGCGTGAATTCCCAGACCGCGAGGCGCGGTCGGTGAAACTCCCCGGCCTCCAAGGGAAGAATGCGCCGGTTCTTCGACGGTGGTAGCGAGTCGACCACCGGCAGACGACGGCGGATATCCTTGAGCCCCATCGACGGCAGACTAACAGTCCGCGGCTCGGGCGGTCCATCGACGGCGGGCGGTCGCGGTCATCGACGCGCGCGTGGCCCTGTGGACAGGGAGAGGGGCCCATGAGAGCCTCAACCCATGGGCTTTTTCGACTGGCTCCTCGGACGCCGAACGCAGGCTGCAGGGGCGGAGGCCGAGGGGGACGCGTCCGCGTCTTCGGCGAGAGCTGCGAGGCCGTCGAGCCCGGAGGCCGCGGATCCGGAGAGCGCCCTCCAGCCCCTCACCGCGCTCCTCGGCGCCCCCAGGGTGCTGTCCAACCCCGACGACCCGACAGAGTGTGAGGTCCGGGGGGCGAAGGATGGCCGGCCTGCGCGGGTGAAGCTCGACGACCGTCCTTTCCTAGAGTGCGAGGTCAAGGCGAACGTCGGCGCCCGCGTGATCGTGCTCTGTCGTGATCCGACCAAGGTGCCCAAGCGCGGCGACGCGGAGGATCCGTGGGACGACGGCGATGTCCGGACCTTCGTCGCCAAGGGGATCTATGCGGAGGGCGATCGCGAGCAGGTCGAGGGGTTCCTCCAGACCCTGGACGGTCTCTCTCCGAGCGCCCGCGGAGGGCTCCTCGGGGCGATGGAGGGGTGCTTCCCCGGCTCCCCGATCGCGCTCTTCGTCGCCGCTGGGGACGAGGTTGGGCTCTCCGGGATGGTGAGCTATGTGGGCGCGGCCCAGGACGCGGAGCTGTGCTTGAGCGCGCTCGTGCCGCTCGCGGCGGAGATCGAGGCGTTGCCGGATCCGATCCAAGCGATGATCGACGGCGTGGGGGCGGGGAGCCCCGCCGGGGCCCCGTCGAACCTGGCTGTTGCGTCCTGTGAGTATTGCGGCTCGCGCTTTGTCACCGCTTGGGGGTTTAACTGCCCCAATTGTGGCGCGCCCCATCGCGGGTAACATCGGCCGATGAGGCCGCGGTGTTCGGCGTCGGCCGAGCAGCCGTCGGCCTCGGTGGATCTCCATTTCGCCCAGAGGTGGTTGGGCGGTGACTGAGCGATGGGGGTCCTGTGACTGTCGGCACTTCACGTTTGCGGGCGCGCGGAGTCGATCGTCCTCGCCCTCGGCGACTCGTGTAGGCTCGCTCGGTGATGAGAGTATCCAGAGTTGTTGAGAAGAGCGGTTACCCTGTTCGCGGGGTCGAGCGCGAGGTTGGCGATGTCTCCCCGCTCCAGCAGATCATGGGTATCCGCGGGCCCGCTCACGTCTTCTCGTCGCAAGGGCGAGCCCTCGGGGTCGTCGCCGTCCTCCTCGTCGCCGGGTGTTCGGGGTCGGGCATGTCGGGAGAGAGCGATACAAGCGGCGAGGTGACGGCGACAGCGACAGCGACGGCGACGACGACAGCGACGGCGACAGCGACCACCACGGCCGGCAGCGACAGCGACACGAGCTCCGAGACGAGCGCGGAGACCGAATCGTCGGAGACCAGCGGCCCGGGCTGTGGCGATGGGATCTGCGACGCTGGAGAGAGCTGCGAGACCTGCCCCGGCGACTGCGAGCCCTGCGATGACCCGCCCGTGGGTGAGTGCAATGACGGGATCGACAACGACGGTGACGGGCTCGTCGACTGGCAGTACGACGTCGGCTGCTGGAGCTCGCAGGATGGGACCGAGGCGAGCGCTCCCCGGGATCTGGAGAACGGATACACCACCTTTGATCTGAGTCCGGACTCGCTCGTCATCTACGTCAGCTCGAGCGAGGGAGATGACGCAAACGACGGCCTGACGCCGGAGACCGCGGTCGCGACCCCAAAGCGCGGCGCAGACCTCGTCCGCGACGGATCTCCGGACTTTCTCCTCTTCAAGCGCGGGGACACCTGGCGCGGTCTGGACATCGGCGACACCTCGGTCGAGCGTCGCTTCAAGTCGGGCCCCGATCCGGACCACCCGCTCGTCATCTACAGCTACGGCGATTCGACCGTGCGGCCTCGGCTCGAGATCGACAAGGCCTTCGTCGACGATGACGGTCACGATCGGAGCAACCTCGCGATCGTCGGCCTCGCGCTCGTCTCCTACCCGAAGATCCCCGGGGACGCGGAGTTCAACGGGGCCGACGGTGGGGCGACCCGCTTCGTCGGCACCGGCAAGAACATACTGATGGAGGACAACTACGTCGAGTACGGCGAGTTCATCGTCCAGAACGTCAGCGAGGTCGAGGTCCGCAAGAACGTGATCTATCGCAGCTATCACGTCGGCACCTGCAAGCCGGGGGACCCGAACGGCGACCCGACCTATCGGCCGTCGG
This sequence comes from Polyangia bacterium, assembly GCA_030424595.1. Classification (GTDB taxonomy): domain Bacteria; phylum Myxococcota_A; class Polyangia; order Nannocystales; family Nannocystaceae; genus JADJRG01. Next base: position 162,144 of record JAUHWG010000023.1, on the reverse strand, counting down.
GGATCTTCGCGGGCAGCGTGAGCGGGCTCCTCATCGAGGGGAACGTATTTGACGAGAACGGCTGGAACCCCGACGTTGCCGAGGCCTGCGCGACGATCTACAACCACGACCTCTACCTCTCCGGCAACTCGGGGCTGACGGTGCGCGACAACCTGATCCTCCGGGCTTCGAGCATCGGTATCAAGATGTCGTCGTCGGGCCCTGGGGGATCGAGCGATATCTTGATCTCGGAGAACCTCTTCGCCGAGGGGGAGATCGGCCTGAGCATGGGCGGCAATGCGGACACGGAGTACCGCTTCACGGACGCGGTCGTCCGCGACAACATCTTCACCGACATCGGCCGCTCGCAGCCGACCGGGCGCGGGCTGACCTGGTATATCGACATCATCGACAACGATGGATCCGAGGTTCGCGACAACCTCTTGGTCAATCAGCCCGACCTCCCGAACCCCTACGGGATCCACCTCGCCGGCGGCTCCAACCGCGATGTCGTCGTCGAAGACAACGCGATCTTCGGCCTCCAGCGTCGGGCGATCCTGGTGGACGCCGGTAACGCCTGGTCGACGCTCCGGATCGCCGGGAATACGGTCACGGCGGACGCGGACCAGAGCTGCCTCGTCGATCATGAGGGGAGCTTCGGGGCCTTCGACTATGACGCGAACGAGTACTTCAGCCCGGCGAGTCCAGACACTTGGTTCTGCGTAGACGGCGCTCAGCTAGGCATCGCGGCCTGGTCGGCGGCCTCGGGAGAGGCGAACGCCGCGGACGCGGGCCCGGTCGACGTCGAGCTCCGCAACCTCGACACCTACGCCCAGGTGCTCGGCGTCGGCACGACGATCGCGGACTTCGCCGAGGCCGCGCGGGCCCAGTCGCGGCACACGTACGACGACGAGACCACCGCCGCCTCGGCGAGCGCCTACATCCGCGCGGGGTACCTTCCCTAGTCCTGAAATAGGCGCTGCTGTGAGGGCACCTCACGCCAGCGCTTATTTTAGGGCTAGCAGCCCGTGGCGGAAGCTCCGTGTGTCCTCGCGCCGCGATCGTTGGCCCCCCTTGGCTTCGACGAAACGCCGCTGTACTGGGCGCGTAGGGCGAGCTTCGGCGGGGCCGGCGAGCTCCCGCGGAGGGCCTGCGAGGGGACGAGGTGCGCGAAGGCGCGACCCGCACCCCGTCAAATGGACAGAGCGCGGGTCGTGGGCCCCGGTGTTGAGGGGCGAGCGATTGCGCGGACTAGGAGGCGCCGGAGATCCGCCAGTAGCCGATGATGTCGTCGGCCGGGACGTCGGCGCCGGTGCTGCCATGACCCCAGAAGTGCTCGCTGAAGTTGGGGATCGTGTAGCCGGTGCCGGCGACGCCCATGACGGCCCAGGTGACGCTGCCGGGCTGGACGTCGGTCGCGGTCTGGATCCACGCGCGGCGCACGTCGAGGGGGTTGTCGCGGGTGAGGTAGCGGGCGAGCTTCTTGCCCTCTGTGGTGTTGTCGCGGGAGACCGAGGCGTAGGCCATCAGCAGGTGCAGGCGGTCGAAGGCGGGGCCCCAGCGGTCGGACCAGGAGCGGCCGTCGGCTTCGGCCTGGAGCGGGCCGCAGGCGGCGATGACCAGCCACTCGAGGTCGTGATCATTGCCCCATTGGGCGTCGTCGAAGCGGAGGAAGTCGTCGTCGTTCTCGCTGCAGAAGGCGAACCCGTTGCCGTTGGCGTGACCGGTGAAGAAGACGATGTCGGTGTTGTCGACGTAGCTGTCGTCGTTGCCGCCGAGGCTGTCGTCCTTGAAGTCCTCCTCCCAGGCGTTGAAGTTGCCGTAGTTGAAGCGGACGTTGACGCCGTCGTTGGACATCCGGGTGGCGAAGCCGCCGGCGTTGTCCTTCGAGCCAGGGAGGCCGCCGCAGGAGCCGATCCACTCGACGCCGGCGTCACGGACCCCGCCGACCCGAGGGGTCTGCGGCGCGGTCCAGACGGGCGCCTCGATCTCCGCCTGGGCGGTCGCGTTGACAGAGATGCCGCGGGCGTCGGTGACGATCAGGCGCAGCGACTCACGGACCGAGTCGACCGGGTCGCGGCTCGTGACGGTGTACTCGACGAGGCTGGCCCCAGCCTCCTCCGCGCTCAGCGGACGATCGCCGCCCTCACGGACCCACTCGTAGGTGTAGGGGGCGAGCCCGCCCTCGACCTCAGCCTCGGCGATAAGCGAGCTCGGCCCGGGGGTGATCACGATCGCCGCCTTGGGCTGGTCGAGGACCGCTGGGACCAGGGTGGTGCGCAGCTCGATGATCTCGTCGCCGAGCTCCTGCGTGCCGCTGCAGGCGTATTGGGGGAGGAGCAGGTCGCCCTTCGCGGCGTCCGCCGGCACGTGATAGACGAGCTCGGCGGTGTAGCCGATCTTGCCGGGCATAGCGTCGGCCTTCAGGCTCTCCGCGCAGTGATCCGCGGCGCTCGACGGCGGGATGATGACGACCGAGTCGACCTCCTCCAGGAGGGGGCGGGCGTAGACGAGCTGGGTGAGCTCGGCCTGGCCGTCGAAGGCGAGCTTGATCTTGGCGCCGGGTCCGGTCAGGGGCACACCGGCGATCTGCGGGGTGAGGTGGACGGTGGTGTCGATCGGCCGCTCGATGATCGGCTTGTCCTCGGTGTCGCGGAGCTCGAAGGTCGAGTGGGTGACGCCCGGGGTCGCGTTGGGGACCTTGAGATCGACGCTCGCCAGGAGCTCCAGGGTGAGGCTGAGCGCCTCCTCCTTGTCCATCACCTTGAGCTCCTCGAGGGCGGAGAGATCCGGGGCGATAGCCTCGCTGGCGACCTCGTTCTTGTCCTCGTCGGGGAGCGCCTTGAATTGGACGGTCTTGGTCGGGATCGCTAGGAAGCGCTCGCCGTCCATGAAGCGCAGCGCGCCGTTCTCGTCGAGGAGACCCGTGCCGAGCGCGTTCTTCGGCAGCTTCAGGGCGTCGGCCAGGGCCTCAGCGTGCTCCTCGTCGACGGCGTTGCCCTGGACCTTGAGGACCGGGAGGACCGTCAGCTCGTCGTCCTTGCGATCGACCTCGGGGGCGGCGTCGATCTCCTCGGGCGCTTCGCAGGCGGTCAGGGACCCGGCGCTCGCCAGGAGGGTGAGCGCGCTCAGGACCGCGAAACGGGGCCGATGGGGGCGCGTGGCGGGAGGGGTCGAGAGGGCGTGGGGGGGGATGGTGGGGGTGTTGTGGGTCATGGTCGTGCCTTTGGCGTGACGGGATGACGGCGCCCCGCCGGATCGCGATCACGTGCTCAGGGCGCACGGTGGTCCGACCGGATCGGCGGTGCAGGGTGGGGACCCTGCATCGGCGTCGTCGGCGGGGGAGTGAAGCGAGAGGCCCGATCAATTTCGAGTTTTGGAAAAAGACTCGAAAAAAGTTTTTGCGCGGATCGCAGGGCGTCGCGGACTTCGCGTGTGCGCGTGAAAGACGCGGTCGGCGATTCGCAGCGATCGAGGCGACCGAGCCGCCCTGGGGCCCCTCCGGATATCCGCGGCGCCGCAGGGGTGGAGGGGAGGGCGTCGGTAGGGCACACAGGGTACGACAGCGGTCCCTGGAGCGGTCGAGCTCCTGGACACGAAGGGCGCAGGTTGGCGACCTCCCACAGTACTATGATCATAAGAGTGCGGGCGTGTCAGGCCGTGGCTTTCGGCTCCCGCGGCTCGGTCGTCTTCGATCCGCTCAGGTCCGAGCCGCTCCGTCCGAGTCCGATCTGCTCGAGTCCGATCTGCTCGAGTCCGATCCTGGCGCCGCACTACCTTGGCGCAGGTCGACGACGCAGGTCTGGTCACGGCTGCGCCAGAGGAGCTGCTCCGCGGCGGCTCCTCTGGCGAGAGCAGGCCCGAGGGCGACTACGGGGTGCAGGTGATCTGAGTGATCTCGGAGCCGTTGCAGCCGTGCCAGTCGAGCGCCTCGTTGTACCAGTTTCCGTCCTGCCAGTCGCACCAGTGCCAGACGTTCTCGTCGTAGCCGGTGCAGCCGAAGAGGCCGCCCTTCGGCGCGGCGCAGGAGCGGTTGCCGTAGGTGACTTGACCGCTGTAGTTGGAGAAGCCGAGCTGCTGGCACCAGATGTCGAACTTGTTTCCGCTGTGACTGCGGGGCACTCCGCCCTCAAGGTTGCCATAGCGGATCTCCGGGTTCACGCAGGTGTTGCCGTTGTTCTGGGTGCTCTGACAGCGGGTGTACTGCTCCTTGGTCCCTGCCTGGAGGCACCAGAAGGTCGTGAATTTGCCGCCGCAGGACTGCTTGCAGGTGTTGGAGCAGCTGTCGTCGTCGACGTCGTTGCCGTCGTCGCACTCCTCGCCCTCTTGGACGAAGCCGTCGCCGCAGGCTGCGGCCTCGCAGGCGTCGGTGCAGGCGTCGGTGTTGTCGTCGTTGCCGTCGTCGCACTCCTCGACGTCGGCCTGGACAAAGCCGTCGCCGCAGGCCGCGACCTCGCAGGTGTCGAGACACTCGTCGGTGTTGTCGTCGTTGCCATCATCGCAGGCTTCGACGCCCTCCTGCACGTACGTATCGCCGCAGCTCGCCTCCTTGCAGGTGTCGATGCAGGCGTCGGTGTTGTCGTCGTTGCCGTCGTCGCACTCCTCCATCGCCTGGAGCACACCGTCGCCGCAGGCCTCCAGCTGACAGGTCGCGTCGCAGCCGTCGCCGGCGTCGGTGTTGCCGTCGTCGCATTGTTCACCCGCGGCGGTGTTCATGACACCATCACCGCAGGCGGCGGCGGTGCAGTCGGCGTTGCACTCGGCGGACTCACCCCCAGCGTCGCAGTCCTCCTCTCCCGCCCAGACGTAGCCATCACCGCAGGCCGCGGCCTCGCAGGTGGCCAAGCAGGCGTCATCGTCGAGCTCGTTGCCGTCGTCGCAGGCCTCGCCGTCGTCGACGACCCCATCGCCGCAGACGCTGTCGCCGGTGGTGCCCTCGCTGGTCGTCGAGGTCTCGCCGGTGGTCGATGTCGATGTCGTGGTCGTGTCGGTCGCCTCGGTGGTCGCCTCGGTGGTCGACCCGTCGCTCGTGGAGCCAACCGTCGTCGGCCCGGAGCCGCCCGAGAAGCTCCCCTGGCTCGCCGCGGTCGGGTCGGTCGTCTCTGGATCATCTGCAGGACATCCTGCGGCCATCGCGGTGAGCCCAGCGAGGAGCCCGAAGGTGTAGATATTTCGGCGTACCAGCATCGGATGATTGTGGTGGGGTCGTCGAGCGGCCACAAGATGGCAATTGCGAGCGCTCAAGCCCGGCGAGGATGATGAGGAGCGGCTGGCCGGAATTTCAGGCTCCGTCGCCGCAGCGAGTGCGGGAGTTGGGAGCCTGCCGACGCTCATAGCCTTCGCTGGTCGCTGGGTCTGTCTGGCGGAAGGTGCGCGGAGCGACCCATCGCAGAGGCGAGGAGCGCCGTCGATCCTGCGCACTCCCAAGAGCCCCCGCGGGGGAGGATGTGGCGCGGGGTGGGTCGAGTCTGTCGACGATCGGGGGCGAGGAGCGTCGTCGTCTGGGTTAATGCTGCCGCTGCGAAATCTGAGGCGCTGTCAGTGCGTTTTTCGCGCGCCTGGACCGTCTGCGCCTGTGACAGATGACGGATATATGCCCCTCGTGCGGCCTCTTCGCCCCTCGGGCGGGGGGGATAGAAAATTGTGCAGTGCACAAAAATCATCTTGACCCCCCGCGGAACCGGACCTATATCTCTCCTCGAGACAGGAGCGCAGATGGCTACCAAGAAGACCGAGAGCAACGACACGGGCACCACTCAGGAGACCTCCAACGGGGGCGTGAGCGACTGGCTGCGGCCGGAGGCGGCGATCGAGCGGCTCCAGCGTTACAACGATCGCGTCGGTGAGGTCAGCGAAGAGGTCTTGGAGCGGAGCGTCGCCGCCGTGGAGTCGCTCTCCCGCCTCACCCGGGACAACCTCGCGGCGGGTCGCGTCGTCGCCAAGCAGTGGCGCGACCTCGGGATCGAGACGATGCGCCGGCACAGCGAGCTGCTCACCCCGTCCTGGATGCGCTGAGCTAGCGGCGCGCGGCGACGGGCCCGGGCTCGTCGGTGTATGTTCGCCGCGAACGGAGGAGAGAGCATGTACATCGGCGACTGGATGGAGCGAGGCGAGCGCTACTGGCCCGAGAACCTGGCTGTGGTGGAGTTGGCCCATGATCGGGCCCAGGATCGGGCCCAGGATCTGCGGCTGACCTACCGCGAGCTCAACGGCCGCGCCAACGCGGTCGCCCGCTGGCTGCGCGGGGCCGGGGTCGGCCCTGGTGACCGGGTCGCGCTCTTGGCGATGAACGGCGTCGCCGTGCTCGATCTCTTCTTCGCATGCGCCAAGCTGGGGGCGGTCTTCGTCCCGCTCAATTGGCGCGGTCACTGGCGCGAGCTTGTCGCTGTCGTCGATGCGACCGGGCCGACGGTGCTGGCCTTTGAAGGGGAGTTCGCCGAGGCCGCAGGGGAGGTCGCCTCGGCCTGCGCCTCGGTCGGGCGCCTGGTCCACCTCGGCGGCTCGCCGGTGGCCGAGAGCATCGCCTACACGGAGCTCCTCGCGACCGAGGGGGAGCCGGTGGTCAACACCGCGGTCGACGAGAATGACATCGCCTGTCTGCTCTTCACCGGCGGGACCACGGGCGCGCCGAAGGCGGCCCAGATCTCGCTGCGGATGATCGCCTGGAACACGCTCAACACGGTGGTCCACGAGCTCCAGCGCGGTGATGTCACGATCACCCACACGCCGATGTTTCACACCGGCGGTCTCTTCGTCTACACGCTGCCGCTGCTGACCCTCGGCGGGACCGTGGTGATCATGCGCAAGTGGACCGCCGAGTCGATGCTCGAGGTGATCGAGCGCGAGGGGGTGACGGCCCTCTTCTGCGTGCCGACGCAGTACCAGATGATGCTCGAGAGCCCGCGCTTCGCGGAGGCTTCGCTCAAGTCGATCCGCTTCCTGACCAGCGGCGGCGCGCCGCTCCCGGTGCCGATCATCCGCGCCTACGCGGAGGCCCATGGGGTGGTCTTCAAGCAGGGCTTTGGCATGACCGAGTTCGGCCCTGGGATCTTCTCGATGGCGCCCGAGTTCGCCGAGTCGAAGTCCGGGAGCATCGGCAAGCCCAACTATTTCATCGACGCCAGGATCGTCGGCGACGACGGTGCGCCGGCCCGTGTCGGCGAGGTCGGCGAGCTGGTGCTCAAGGGCCCGAGCGCCTGCTCGGGGTACTTCGCCGACCCGGAGGCGACCAAGGCCGCCTTTGACGAGGACGGCTGGTTTCACACCGGCGATCTCGCGAAGGTCGACGCCGACGGCTTCTACTACATCGTCGATCGCAAGAAGGACATGTTCATCTCGGGCGGCGAGAACGTCTATCCCGTCGAGATCGAGCGGGTCCTCTACGAGCATCCGGCGGTCGCCATGGCCGCGGTCGTCGCGGTCGCCGACCCCCGCTGGGGCGAGGTCGGCAAGGCGGTGCTAGTCCTCCGCGAGGGGGCGAAGGCGACCGAGGCGGAGATCCTCGGGCACTGCCGGGCCCACCTCGCCCGCTACAAGATCCCCAAAGAGGTCGAATTCCGGGGGAGCATGCCGCTCTCGCCGGCGGGAAAGATTCTCAAGCGAGAGCTGATCTAGATGTCCTCCACAGCCGCAATCACCATGTCTGACACGAGCGCTCCGCCCAACCTCCTCACCCGCCTGCTCCGGCTCGTCGGCTATGTCACCGATCCGCAGACGCTCCCCGGCAAGGCTTTCACGCGCTGGGAGCAGGCGGTCACCGGGATCATGGGCAAGCTCGCGACCAACGACCGCTACCTCCGCTTCGCCGGGCGGGGCCTCGAGGCCTCCTTTCGCGCCCGCAAGAACGCGATCGACGTCGCCGAGGAGATGCTCCACTTCGCCCGACTGCCCTCGGTGAGCGAGGTCAACGAGCTCCGCAATCAGGTCCGGGTGCTCGGCGATCGCCTCGAGGTGACGACCGGCCAGCTCGAGCTCGCCCTCGGGCTCCTAGAGCGGATCGACGCGCGGATCGAGGCCGAGGGTCAGGCTGCTCCGGCGACCCCGAGCGCCGCCGCGGATACGAAGGGCGGTGCGTCATGAGCGTCTTTCACCAGGTCCAAGCGGGCGCCCGGGCTGCGGCCCGTCGTGTCGCAGCCGCCACCTCAGCTCAGCTCGAGCTCTCGCAGGCGTGGAGCGCTGCGGCCCGCGACGGGAGCACCGGCCCCTATCGCTACCTCGCGCCGGTGGTCCGCCGGGCTGCCCGGGTCGGCGAGCCGCCGCTCAACGCGACGCCGCACCGGGTCGTCTACACCAAGGGGAAGATGCGGCTGCTCCGCTTCGAGCCGACCGTCCGCAAGTACCGGACGCCGATCCTCTTCACCTACTCGCTGATCAACCGCTACTACATCCTCGACTTCCTCCCGGGGCGCTCGCTCATCGAGTTCATGCGCGACCAGGGCTTTGACTGCTACGCGATCGACTGGGGGACCCCCGGCGAGGTCGAGAACCACATGGGCTGGGAGGACTTCCTCGGCGGTCTCATCCGCTCGGCGGTCCGCGAGACCCTGCGCCACAGCGGCGCCGACGACCTGACCCTCTACGGCTATTGCATGGGCGGGACGATGGCGCTCGCCTACGCCTCGCTCTACCCGGAGGGGCTGCGGAGCTTCGTCGCCCAGGCGACGCCGGTGGACTTCCACGAGGGGGGCATCTTCCGCACCTGGACCCGCCCCGAGTACTTCAACGTCGACGCGATGGTCGACGCCTACGGCTCGGCGCCGATCGACCTGATGGAGGCCGGCTTCTCGATGATGGCGCCGGTGCAGCGCCTCACCAAGTGGCTGAACGTCTTCCGTCGGATCGACGACCCGACCTTCGTCACGACCTTCCTAGCGATGGAGAAGTGGGCCTCCGACAACGTGCCCTTCCCGGGCGGCGTCTACCGGCAGTACATCAAGGACTGCTACCAGGAGAACAACTTCTGCCAGGGCAAGATGGTCGTCGGTGGGCGCACCGTCGACCTCTCGCAGATCACCTGCTCGTTGCTCACCTTGATCGCCGAGAAGGACACGATCGCGCCGCCGAAGTCGAGCGAGATCCTGGAGACCTTGGTCGGCTCCGAGGACAAGACGACGCTGCGCTTCCCGGTCGGTCACATCGGCCTCTCGACCTCGAGCAAGGGGCCGAAGATGATCTGGCCGCAGGTCGCGGAGTGGATCGCCGAGCGCAGCGAAGCGCTCTCCGGCGCCTAGGAGGCCACGGGACTTTGCCCCGGCCTCCTAGGAGCGTCACCCGCGAGCCGGCGTGGCCTAGCCGCGCCAGCGCGGACTCTGCCCCATAGGGCGCTTTGACGGTGGGACTCGCCCGTCGCGGGCAGCGTTGCTCTCGTGCGTCGTCGTAGGGCGCAGATCGAGGCTGCGCTCGGCTCTTGATACCCGCCACACCCGGTGCGTACGCCGGCGCGGGCTGGTCCCCGAGACACGTTTGGGAAGGCCCGAAGCGGCCTCTTTGTTCAACTAAACGGCATGAAATTGCTGCAAGTGCGAAGGAGAAGAAGATGAAGCTGACCGATGTGAAGGCGATCGTCACCGGAGCTGCCCAGGGGATGGGCGCCCATTTTGCGCTCCGTCTCGCCCAGGCGGGGGCCCAGGTCGCCGCCGGCGACGTGAAAGAGGAGGGTCTCGCCGAGCTCAAGGCCCGGGCCGCAGACCTGCCGGGGACGCTCCACACCCACCACCTCGACGTCGCCGACGAGGGCTCCTGCGCGGGCTTTGTCGCCTGGGCGGCGGAGTCGATGGGCGGGCTCAACAGTCTCATCAACAACGCTGGGATCCTCCGCGACGGGCTCCTGGTGAAGAAGGACAGGACGACCGGCGAGATCATCACGCTCAGCAAGGAGCAGTGGGACGCGGTCGTCGCCGTCAACCTGACGGGCGCCGTGCTGATGGTCCGCGAGACCGTCGCGACGATGGCCCGGGCCGGGACGCCCGGCGTCGTCGTCAACATGTCGTCGATCTCGCGCCACGGAAACCGCGGTCAGAGCAACTACACGGCCGCCAAGGCCGCGCTCGCGGCGGACACGGTCACGTGGTCGCGGGAGTTCTCCCGCTTCGGCGTCCGCGTCGGCGCGGTGGCCCCTGGGATGATCGAGACGCCGATGACGATCGGCATGAACCAGCGCGCGCGCGATGCCCTCGTCGCGGCGATCCCCGTCGGTCGGATCGGCGTCCCTGAGGACATCTGGCTCGCCGTGAAGTTCGTCATCGAGTGCGACTACTTCAACGGCCGGACGATCGACGTCGACGGCGGCCTCTCGTTCTGAGCGGCTTTGCGGAGCTCAGCGGTGAGGGGGCGGGTCGCCTCGCCGCTGGCTGGATCGCCCGCGCGCTCTCCAGCCCTCGTCGCCCCTCTCGGCCCCGCCGAAACCTGCGGTGCGGCCGAGTACAGCGGCGTTTCGTCGAAGCCGAGAGAGCCAACGATTGCGTGCCGCGCGAGAGCACACGGGACTGTTGCCACGGGCCGCTAGAGCGCGCGCGGGATCGCGGCGATGTAGCCCGGCTGGTCGTCGAGGGGCTCCATGTCGCAGTTGAGCGGCAGGAGCTTCAGGCTCTTGAGGTCATCGGCGATGACGGAGGCGGGGGTGGGCGAGCAGTAGCGGGCGCCGAGGACGAGGAACGAGCTCTGATCCGGATCGCTCCAGGCGAGGCTCGTGATCGGAAGATCGCCGCCGAGGAGCTGGGCCTGGGCGACCTGGCCGTCATCGTCGATCCGCACGAGCAGCGAGGCGTAGCTCTCTTCGCCATCGTTGAAGCCGAGGTCCGGCAGGCTCATGAGCTCGCCGCCGATCTCGAGCTCGAAGGGCGCGGCCACGCTAGCGCCGAGCCAGACCCCATCGTCGCCCGCCAGAGAGACGCCCATGAAGGTGGTCCCGGGGGCGAGGACGTGGAGCCAGAGCGCCTCGCCGTCGGCGCTGAAGCCCGCGATCCAGGCGCTGTAGCCGTCGGCGCCTCCGCTCAGCGCGAGGTCGTCGGCGCCGCGGACCATCATCTCGCCGATGACGTAGCCAAAGGCGATGAGGCCGCCCGAGGGGGTGACCTCGTAGCCGCCGACATACCCGCTCTCATCCCAGGCGACGTTCGCGGTCCAGGTGATCGCGCCTTCGGGGTCGAGCCGGCCCACCGTGCTCGTCGTCTTGCCGGGCTCGGCGGCGGTCATGGTCGGCGCGTCGGAGTCCGCGAGGATCGTCGCGTCCGCCGGCAGGAGCGTGTAGATCGCCCCGTCGCCGAGGCTCCGCATGGTGTTGGAGCGGAGGCGCTTGCTGTTCTTCGCGGTCCAGGTGGGCGAGCCATCGCTGCCGAGGCGGGCGACGTAGGAGCTCTGCGAGCCGCTCATCACCTTCTCGCCGGGCTTGCCGTCGGCGAAGACGAAGCCGCCTTGCTCGTAGTCGCCGGCGACCAGGACATCGTCCCCGGGGAGGGCGATGATGCTGTGTCCGTAGTTGAACCACGTCTTCTGGAGGGGAAGCGGCGTCCGCCCGCGGACAAGCCAGTCGAGCGCGCCGCTCGGCTTCATCCGCAGGTAGTAGGGCTCCTCTGCCCGATCGAGCGTGTTGCCGTTGAGCTTGATCGGCGCGTCCATCAGGACGCTGTCGCCGGTCCCGGGGAAGAAGGTCGTCTTGCCGAACCATGTCCCCGAGACCAGGAGGTCGCCGTTGCTCGCGGTGTCGAGGCTGCTGACCTTGACCGACGCGCCGTACTGGGTGTTAGGGCCTTTCTCGGCGAGGATCCGCGCCGAGCTCAGCGCTCCGGTCTCGCGGTCGAAGATCGCCAGGGCGGGGGCGAGAATGGCGGTCTCGAGGACCTGCTCGTCGTCGTCGCCCTTGGCGAAGATGATCTCTTTGGCATAGAGCCCGCCGGTGACGAGGGCGACGACGTCGCCGTCGGGGAGCGTCGTCACCCGCGGCGGGCCGAGGCTGATAAGCCCGTCCATGAGCCGAAGCCAGCTCGGCGCGACGAGACCGAGCGGATCGGAGCCGCCTCCGGTCGTGGACGTGTCGTCGCCGGTGGTGCCGTCGGTGGTGCCGTCGGTGGTGCCGTCGGTGGTGCTGTCGGTGGTGCTGTCGGTGGTGCTGTCGGAGCCCGCGTCGCCGGTGGTGCTGTCGCTAGTGCTCCCGTCGCTCGCGCTCGCAGTGGCGGAGCTCGAGGCTGTCGCGCTCGCGCTCGCGTCCGAGGCGACCGTGGCGGAGGCCCCGGAGGCGGCAGAGGTCGAGGCGTCGTCGGTGCTGGCGGTAGCGCTGTCGCTCGCGCTGCCCTGACCGCTGTCATCGCCGCATCCAGCGGTCGTCAGTGCGAGCGCGAGGCCCAGGGGGAGCGGACGTAGGAGGTGCATATTCGCGCACTATCACGGACCTGGGGGGCCTTGTCTAGCAGCCCGTGGTGTGAGTCCCGACGCTCAGCGCCGCTGGCGTAGGACCTCCGCGACGTCGGGCTCCGGGGTTACTTCGAGGGTGGCGTAGAGCTCAGCCGCGCGCGCGAGCTCGCGGCGCAGGACCTTGTGGTGGTTGCGGTGGCGGATCAGCGACTCGAGCCCGAGAACGCGGAAGGGCTCGTAGGGCTCGTCGTAGCGACGTGGCGCTCCCCGCGTGGGCGCGCAGGGAGAGCTTGTCGATCTCGTCGATGAAGAGCGTGCCGCCCTCGGCCTGGGCGACGAGGCCCGGGTTGTCATTGACCGCCGACGTGAACGCCCCGCGCCGCCACCCGAAGAGCTCGCCCATCTGCGAGTCCTCCGGGATGGCCTGGAGATCCACGCGTACGAAGGGCCGGGGTTGCACGGCGTGAGCTCGGCGCTCGCCCGCCGCTCCGTCGCGGGGGCGGAGCGGGAGAGCTCAGCGCTCCGTCAGGAGCCGGACCCGGATCGGGTTGGTGAATCGGTAGCCCGCGCCGTCGAGCCCAGCCTCGAAGGCCGCGGCGACCTCCGGCTGGTCGATGCGCTCGGCGACGATCTCGTTGAAGCTCTTGGCGAGCATCTTCGCCTTGAAGTCGGCGAAGGAGTCGAAGCGGGCCTCGACGGTGTACCAGTGCTCCACGCTCGATCGGAAGCTGGCCGCGGCGCGGTCGAGGGCGGCGATCGCCTCGGCGCGGACCCGCGTCTCGTCGTGGAAGGGGCGCAGGAGCTGGGAGAATTGGCCGTGGATGTCGGGCTCCAGGACGATGAGCAGGCCGCCGGATCGCAGGGCTCGCCTGGCCTCGGCGAGGGCCTGGTCCATCAGCTCGATCGGCACATGGTGGAGCGAGCGGGAGAGGATGACGACGTCGACGCTGCTGTCGGCGACCGGCAGCTCCTGGGCCGGGGCGAGGGCGAAGCTCACCCCCTCGTGGGCCGGAGCGAGGGCGTTCTTCTCGGCCTGGATCGGATCGGGCTCGAAGCCGCGGACGGTCGCCCCGAGCTCGGCGAGGGCGCGGCTCAGGTGGCCGGGACCGCAGCCGACGTCGAGCACCTCCCGACCTGTCCATGTGTGCAGGAGCTGGAGGGCGTCGATGTCGCGGAGGATGCCGAGGTTGCTGTGCATGGTCGAAGGTCCGTGGTCTGGGCCGGAGCGTCGTCGCAGCGCCGGGGTCGACTCGTCCGCGGCGACGACAGAGCTCAACGCAGCGGGCGAGGAGTCTGTAGTGAGAGTCCCGTGTGCTCTCGCGCCGCGGGGCTCGCCACGGCCCCTAGAGGAGGCGCTTGAGCAGCTTGATCGTCTTGGGCGTGTAGGGCGGGTACATGAAGGTCGGGTCGAGGGCGGTGGGCTTGCGCAGGACCGCCTTGCGGTGGGTGAAGCAGTCGAAGCTGTGCTTGCCGTGGTAGGCGCCCATTCCGCTGTTGCCGACGCCGCCGAAGGGGAGCCCGGGGACCGCCATCTGGATGAGGGCGTGGTTCACCACCGCGCTGCCCGAGCTGGTCCGCTCCAGGATCTTGCGCTGCGCCGACGCGTCATTGCTGAAGAGGTAGAGGGCGAGGGGCTTGGGGCGGGCGTTGATGAAGGCGATCGCGGACTCGACGTCGTCGACGGGGAGCACGGGCAGGATTGGCCCGAAGATCTCATCGGTCATCACCGGGCTGTCGACGGCGACGTCGGTGAGCACGGTCGGCGCGAGGAAGCGATCGTCGCGATCGTGCTGGCCGCCGACGGCGACGGTCCCGCTCGCCAAGAGGGGGACGAGGCGGTCGAGGTGGCGGGTGTTGATGATCCGGCCGAAGTCGGGGCTGTGCCGAGCGTCCTCGCCGTAGAAGGCCTTGACGGTCGCGACCAGCTCGACGACGAAGGCGTCGTAGACCGCGCGCTCGACGAGCACGTAGTCCGGGGCGACGCAGGTCTGGCCGGCGTTGGTGAACTTCCCCCAGGCGATCCGGCGGGCCGCGACCGTGAGGTCGACGCTGCGGTCGACGATCGTCGGGCTCTTGCCGCCGAGCTCCAGGGTCACGGGGGTCAGGTGCTCGGCCGCGGCCCGCATGACGATCCGACCGACCTGACCGTTGCCGGTGTAGAAGATATGATCGAAGCGACAGCCGAGGAGCGCGGTCGTCTCGTCGACGCCGCCCTCGACGATCGCGACGGCGTCCGGGTCGAGGTACTCGGGGACCAGCTTCGCGAGCATCGCCGAGACCGCGGGGGCGACCTCGGAGGGCTTGATGAGGGCGCAGTTGCCCGCGGCGATCGCCCCGACGAGGGGGGCCATGGCGAGCTGGAAGGGGTAGTTCCACGGGGCGATGATGAGGACGACGCCGAGCGGCTCCTTGTGGATCTTGGAGGAGCCGGGCTGGGCGACGACGGGCGTGCGGACCCGATCGGGGCGCGCCCATCGACGTAGCTTCTTGCGGGCGATGTGGGCCTCGTGGGCGGTGTATTGGATCTCGGTCGAGTAGGCCTCGAAGTGGCTCTTGCCCAGGTCTTCGCGGAGCGCCGCCTCGATCTCTGCCTCGCGCTCGCTGCACATCCGCTCGATCGCCGCGAGCTGATCGAGGCGCCAGGAGAGCGGTCGGGTGCGGCCGAGGTCAAACGACGAGCGGAGGGCCTTGACCTGCTCGGGGATGCTGTCGAGGGGGGTCGAGGGCTGGGCGACGGTGGCGGTAGAGGGACGCTCTGCGGGCATTGGGGGGTCCTTTAGGGAAGCGCGGCGCGAGCATAGCAGCTCGGTCCGTCGTCGGCGCCCGGACGGTATCGCGCGAGGTGCGAGAATCTCGGGGCTGGGTGACACATTCCCACCTCCGCAGTGTTCCAAGCGGGAGACGGACGCAGCGACTGCGCCTGCACAGGGCGGGACGCAGGCGGCCGCGCACCGTCGACCTGTAGCCGATCATGACGAGAACAAGAATGCGCGACCAAACCTCCAACTTCGCGACGATCGCCGCGGCGCTCCTGATGACGGCCTTCGCCGGCGCTTGCTCACGACCGGACTTTGAGGGTCCGAGCTGGGAGGACGAGTCTGGCTACGCGCTCTACGAGGAGGGAGACATCTATATCGTCGTCGCGACGACGATCAAGCCGGGTGATCGCCGCGCCTTCACCGACCAGGCCGAGGAGCTCGCCGACCAGCTCCGGACGCAGGAGGGGCTGGTCCTCTTCGGCTTCGGCGGCTCGCTGACGAAGGGGACAGCGCAGACCCTCTCGGTGTGGCGCGACGCCGAGTCCCTCGCCGCCTTCATGGCCTCGCCGGGGCACGTCTCCGCAGTGGCCGCGCACGCTGGGGACAGCGAGGACTTCGCGACCGACATGTGGGAGATCGACGGCGCCGATCTGCCGCCGACCTGGGACGAGGCCGACGTCCGCCTCGCGGCGGTGCTCGGAGAATGAGGGCTCGATCTCCACGCCGGCGGATCTCCCTGGCGCTGCTGATGGTCGCCTGCGCCTGCGGCGAGAGCACTCCGCTCGCCGCTCGCCAGGAGAGGGGGCCGTCGCCGCTCCTCGCCGAGAACGGTGCGACCGTCGTCTCGGGTCGCATGGAGGGGGTCGCGGTGGAGGCGATCCAGGCCAAGGGATACACCTATCTCCTGGTCGACGACGGCGGCGGTGAGCGGCGGTGGGCGGCGATCCTCGGCCGCGGGGTCGAGCCGGGGGACCGGGTCTCGATCGTCCGCCTCGCGCTCCACGAGACCTTTCACTCGTCATCGCTGGACCGAGACTTCGATCGGTTGGTGATGGGGATCCTCGCGTCTTCGTCCTGACGTGACGCAGGTTCGGTGCGGAGCAACGCAGCGCGCAGAGTCGCGCTCCCGCTATTGGCGCTCGTGCGCTGTGCAGAGGTCCTAGCAAGGCCCTGCGCTTTTTCTCGGCGCGGCTGAATCAATCTCGGGTCGAGCGGAACTCCCCTGACAGAGACCGCGATGCCCGAGCTTCACACGACCCCCCTAGCAGACCGCGGCGAAAGTCCCGCGCACTCCCGCTTGCCCTCGTCGGCCCTCTCGGCCCCGCCGAGACCTGCGGAACGGCCCAGTACAGCGGCGTTTCGTCGAAGCCAAGAGGGTCAACGATCGCGTCGCGAGAGCACACGGGACCTTCGCCACGGGCTGCAAGACACCCTCTTGACCGCCGCGACCGCTGCCGAAGCGGGGCGCGACGCCGACGTGCGGGCGCTCCTCAGCGTCCGCCCCGGCGACGATAGCCCCAGCGCCAGGCTCGACGCGCTGATCCGGTCGGCCCTCCTCGCGCGGGTCGACGGCGACGGCGAGGCGCGCGGCAACCTCTACGCCGGCGATGATCGCGACGAGGACCGGATGATCGCGGCCTTCGCCCTCCTCGCCGAGCGCACGCCGCTGATCCGCTTCGGCTACGCCGCCGCCAACCGTGCGATCCTGGCCGCAGCAGCCGACGCGGAGTCGCTGCACATCGTCGACATCGGCGTCGGCGCGGGCGTCCAGTGGATCGACCTCATCGACCGCCTCGCGGCCCTCAGCGGCGCCGGCCCCCGCGTTCGGATCACCGGCGTCGACGTCCCGGACGCGGCCGGCGAGGTCGAGCGGGCGCTCGCTGAGCTCGGTCTGCGCCTCGCCGCCCACGCCGAGGCGCGTGGCGTTGACCTCGAGTTCGTCGGCCTTGCCCGACCGATCGAGGCGATCGAAGGCTTCACCCGCCGCCCCGGAGAGCTCCTCGCGATCAACGCTTCTCTCGCCCTCCACCACGTAGACGCCGGCGATGGCGACGTGGACGAGGAGGACGCGCGCGGCCGGGTGCTCTGCCGCCTCGCGGCGCTCCGCCCTGAGCTGCTCACGCTCGTCGAGCCTGAGGCCGACCACAACCACCGCGAGCTCAGCCGCCGCCTCGTCGGCGCCCGCCGTCATTACGGGCTGGTCTTCGCGATTCTGGGCGAGGTGCTCGCCGACGATCCTGCGGTCCGCAGCGCCCTGGAGCGCGGCTTCTTCGGCCGCGAGGTGGCCAACATCCTCGCCGTCGACGGAGCGGAGCGGGTCGAGCGGCACGAGCCCCTCGCCCGCTGGCAGCGACGCCTGAGCGCCGCCGGCTTTGCCCCCGTCGCCTGTGATCGGTCGGGGCTCGGCGCCGAGCTCAGCGGGGACGGCTTCGCCCTCGCGAGCCGCGGCGCGGCGGTCCAGCTCACGTGGCGCGGCGCCCCTGTCCTCTCCTTCTCCGCGTGGAAGGGGGCGCGCTGATGTCGAGCGGGGACGCGATCCTCCGCTACGTGCCCGGCGGCGACGCTGAGGCGCTAGGTCGCCGCCTCGGCGGGCGCAGGGTGATCAAGCTGGCGAGCAACGAGAACCCGCTCGGTCCGCCGCGCGGCGCCCAGGCGGCGATCACCGACGGGGCTGGCCTCGCGAACATCTACCCCGAGCCCACCTCCGAGTCCCTGCGCCAGGCGCTCGCGGAGCGCCACGGCCTCCGCGCGGAGGAGATCCTGGTCTGCGCGGGGGGGACCGACGCGATCCAGATCGCGGCGATGCACACCGCCGCCCAGCGCCCCGGCGCCGCCGTGATCGCGCCGACTCGATCATTCCTCGCCTACCGGGTCGCCGCGAGCCAGGCTGGCCTTCGCTCCGTCGACGTGCCCCTCGTCGACGAGCGCCTCGACCTCGGGGCGATGCTCGCAGCGGTCCAGGACCCCTCGGTCGGCCTCGTGTACATCGCCAACCCCAACAACCCGACGGGGACCAGCGTCGACCCGAAGATGCTCGGCCACCTCCTGGCTCGCGTCCCCGAGCGGGTGCTCGTGGTCCTCGACGAGGCCTACATCGAGTACCTCGCCCCCGAGCGTCGGGTCGACGCCGCCGCGCTCGTCCGTCGTCACCGCAACCTCGTCGTCCTCCGCACCTTCTCCAAGATCTTCGCGCTCGCCGGCCTGCGCGTCGGCTACCTCCTCGGCGACGCGGCGACGATCGCCGGCCTCGGCCGCTTCGTCATGCCCTTCCGGGTCTCGGCCATCGCCCAAAGGGCGGCCCAGGCCGCCCTCGAGGACGAGCTCTTCGTCGCCCGCAGCCACCTCCACAACCGCCGCGAGCGGGCGGTCCTGACCCGCGGCCTCCTGGCGATGGGCCTCGCCGTGACGACGAGCGACGCCAACTTCGTCCTCGTCCGCCTGGATCGCGAGGCCGCGCCGATCGCCGCGGCCCTCCGAGAGCGCGGGATCATGCTCCGCACCCTCGAGCCCTACGGAATGGAGGACGCCCTGCGGATCACCGTCGGCCTCGCCGAGGACAACCGCGCGGTGGTCGATGCCCTGGGCGAGGTGCTCGCGGCGAGCCGCGAGGAGGGCGAGCTCGCCGAGGTCTCCTAGGAGGCCGTAGCAAACGTCCCGCGCGCTCTCCGGCCCTCGTCGGCCCTCTCGGCTCCGCCAAGACTTGCGGTACGGCCCTGTACAGCGGCGCTTCGTCGAAGCCAAGAGGACCGACGATCGCTTCGCGAGAGCCCACGGGACTTTCACCACGGCCTCCTAGCGTGCGCGACCGACGGAGCCGTCTGTCGACGCTCGGAGGGGGCTAGCTGCGCTTGGTCGGGCTTCCGAGCTTGAGGTTGAGCTCGACCGCCGCCGCGACGAGGGCGGCGAAGGCCTCGGGGTCGACCTCCTCCGCCGCGCTGATCTTGATATGCGCCATCTGCTGACCGCCGCTCTGCAAGCGGGGATCCAGGTGGGCCAGCTCCGCGCCGCGCCAGAAGCCGAGGTTCACGTGCTTGCTGAAGGCGCGGACATAGGCGAAGGGCCCGTTGTGCTCGAACACCGGCTGCGCCCACTTGATGCTGGCGGTGGCGTCGTCCGGGGCGGCCCCGCGGATGATCGCGAGGAGCTCCCCGACCACCGCTCCGCGCCAGTCGCCGAGGGTCGCGACGTACCCGTCGACGGTCTTCTTGCCGGTTGTCGCCTTGGGGGGAGCCATCGTCGGCACGATAGCGGGGTTCTTGGGTCTTCGATGGTGAAACTTGGGTTGGCTAGAAGACCCGGCCGACATCTGGAACGGCTAGGGCCTGCTAGGGCCTGCTAGGGCCTCATCTTGACCGCCGCCTTGTCAGCCGCGTCGAGCTTGGCGAGGTCGGCCTTCGCCTTCGCGAGCGCGGCCTCATCGCGCTGTCCCTCCGGCAGCGACTCCCAGAGCGCGACGAGCTGCGCCCGCGCCTCGCGGGCTGCGCTCGGATCGCCTGCGCCCGCCTCGGCCTCGGCGAGCAGGGTCAGGGCCCTGGCCTTGCGCGGGCCGTAGAGCCTGTCGACCGCTGCGCGGGCGTGGGGGCGGGCCTCGTCGTAGCGCTCTAGCTGGAGGAGGAGCCAGGCGAGGCGGTAGGGCGGCTCGTAGCTCTTGGGCAGGTCGCGGACCATATGCTCATAGTCGGCGACGAGCTTCTCCCCCTCGCCCAGGAAGACGTGGACCTCGGCTCGCGGCCACATGTAGGTGAGCGCCTCCTCCGGCTTGGAGGCGGCCTCCCAGGAGGTGTTGAGCAGATCACGCTGGCGGATCGCCAGCCCCTTGGCGCGCTCGGGATCGTCGCTGGCGAGGGCGAGCTCGCGCCAGTTGGCGAGCATGTCGCTACGATCGTCGATCGTCATCTGGGCCTCAGCGTCGGCGTCGAGGCGGGCGAGGGCCGCGTCGAGCTCGGCCCGCAGCGTGACGCCCTTGGCCTTGCCCTTCGCCGACACGACCTTGACGCTGCAGGTCCGGCCGTAGAAGGAGAAGTCGGTGACGCTGGCGGAGCGGGCTCGCTCGACCTCCGGCAGGCCAGAGCGGGCGAGGTCGACACACTCGTCCCAGCGCTCGGCCTTGCGCAGGAGGCGGAGGCGGCCGACCCAGGTGTCGGGGCGTCGTGACCAGAGCGGGTCCGCGGTCTCGAGGGCCCGGGCGAGGAGCGCGTCCGCCTCGTCAAGCCTGCCCGCGGCCTCCTCGGCGAGCGCTCGGCGCAGCAGGCTCGGGGGATCGTCGGCCGTCGCCGCGTCTTCGGCCCGCCGCTTGAACGACTCTCTGCCGCTGGTCATGAAGCCCGTGAATTGCTCGAGCGAGGCGGCGCCGGCGAAGCGGGCTTGGACCGCGAGATCGGCGGGGTCGACGACGAAGAAGGTCGGCCACATGCTCATCGGTAGCGCCGCCGAGAGCTCCGCGTTCACCGGCCTGTCGGTGTCGGCGGCCAACCAGACAAAGTCCCCGTCGGCGGCGGCGAGCGAGGGGGCGCGCAGCACCGTCTGCTGCATAGAGAGGCAGGTGTGGCACCACGGCGCCCACATGTCGATGAGCACGGGCTTGCCCTCGGCGAGCGCCTTCGCCTTGGCGGCCGGCCAATCGTCGTGGATCCACGGCCGCTCAGGCCCTGGGGGGGTCTCGCCTGTGTCGGCGAGCGGGGTCTTCTGCGCCGGGTCATCGCTCGCGGCGTCGACGTCGACATCGGCCGCCTTGGCGGCTGCGGTCGCTGGGGCCTTCCCCGCGGGGTTGGGCTCCGCCGGGCCGCAGGCGACGACGAGGAGCAGCGAGCAGGTGAGGGGGGCGAGCTTCGACACGGCGCCCAGCATACGCCGGAACACGCCGCTTGGCCCGAGCTCGGGCTGCGAGGCGGTCTCCCTGGCGTTCGATGGCTCCGCACGCCGCCTCGGCGAGCGCCTCAGGGTCCGATGCTCCGCCCTCGATCACATCGTCGTCGATGATGAGGACGGCTGGGTCCGCGAGGTCCGGGTGCGGCGGGCCCTCAGGTCCCCCGGGGGAAGTTCGGCGGACGTCCTAGTTGCCGTCATCGGGGAAGCACTCCCCGACCGCGTTGTTGACCTCATCGCTGACCTGCGGGCAGGCGTTGAAGTCCTCGAAGATGGAGGCGCACCCCGAGTACGACGCCGGATCATCACAGACGAGGTTGTCCTCGATACATTTCCTGTACTCCTTCATCACGTCGAGGCTGCACTCGAGGTTCTCCCTGGAGCTCTCCTTGTCGACGTTCAGCGCGTCCTCGACACAGTCACGATCGGCGCCGCCGAAGAGCGAGACGGTGAAGGTCTCCTCGCAGGTCATCCCGTTGATGTTCTCGATCCCGCACTCACAGATCAGATCGACGACCTTGTCGGACTCATCCTCGATCTTGTTGAGGAGCGACGAGACAGAGCAGCCGCCGGCGAAGAGTGCCAGTGCTGGGAGGAGCGCGACGAACGAACGGACCATGGGGGGAGCGTACCAGGAGAGCCTCATACTTCGCATCGGACGTGAAGGCGCGAGATCGCGAGGTCGGGCGATGCGAGCCTGCGCTCTCGGCTCCAGCGAATCGGCTGACCGTGAGGACAGAAGAGAGCGGAGAACGCGACCGTCGCCAGGCCCGCGAGGCTCGTCCTCGCCCTTGACGTCGGAGCATACAAGCTCGCACCAACCCGGCGACCACGGGGCACTAGGCACTGGGGGCAGGGGCGTCGCGCTCAGCATGCGCGCCTCCCCGTCATGAGGGCCCCGTAGGCGGCTTGGCGCCAGCGCTGTAGGCCGCCCCCTCGTAGGTCAGAAGGCTCAGCGGGTAGATCGGCGCGCCGGCGCTGACGTGCTCGAAGAGCGCGCGAACTTCGGCGCCGCGCATCGGGTAGCGCGCGGCGTCGTCGAGCTCCTCCAGGGTCACCCAGGCGGCGGCCTGCGAGTGGTGATCGGGCGTCGACTTCGGCGGCGTGTCGTCGGCCGGGTGGGCGACGAAGATCCCGCGGACGCGGTTGTAGTCGGCGAGGGGCGTATGCTCGATGCGGACGATCCCGTCGACGACGATCGGGATCCCGGCCTCCTCCAGGGTCTCGCGGCGCGCGGCCTCGACGAGCGTCTCCCCCGGATCGACGCGTCCTGCGGGGAGGTACCAGCGCTGGCCGTGCTTGCGCTCGTGGACGATGAGAAAGCGGTGACCGAGGCGAACGACGGCGAGGGCGATGAAGACGGTCGGCTGCCAGGACATCGTCGTCGATCGTACACCGCGGACGAAGGCGGGCGAACCACGCCTTGGTCAGCTTGACGGCGATGGTCTAGGAGGCCGTGGCAAAAGTCCCGCGCGCTCTCGCTGGCCCTCGTCGTCCGTCTCGCCGTCGATGTCACGGTCTGCTCGAAGTGCGGCGGGCAGATGAAGGCGCCCGCGCGCCGCCGCGAGCCTGTCCTCTTGGGCAGTTGGGGTTGTTCGCGTAAGCGCGCGCCGAGGCGTCGCGGTCGGCTTCGCGCGTCCTACCGTCGACGTCGCGTCGCGAGGCCCGGCAAGGGCGGTGAACTGGCTTGCGAAGGCATCTCGTGGGACTGATGAAGCGGTTGGCGCACCTCATGGAGCGTCCATGCGCCGTCAGCGCTTCAGCCTCCACGAGCCTCCGAGTACCCGGCGCCTTGCCCAAATTCCCGGCTTGAACTTCTTACCCGCGCGCCTGCAATCTCTTCCACTCGGTTAGGGGGACGACTTTGGGGGCCAAATCAGCTTGGTACCAAACCGGCCACCCGCCTGTCCGACTGCTCAAGAAGCGGAGGTCTTCAGCCTGCGATTTTTCGAGGTCGGCGAGACTGGCGAACGGAGAAGATTCATCTCTAGGTTCCGCATTCAGCGATTGCCAAAGAAACGCTTCAATCCCGTCGAACCAGCTTGCCGCCGTCGAATCTTGGGAAAGCTCTCCAACATATTCGATGAAGAGTTTTTCCCAGTCACGGTCCCCTTGGTGGTCTGTGACACGAAGGACTGTCACCAATGCGCGGATTGAACCAGCTCGGTGTGCGAGGGAAACGGCGTCCTCAACGTCCTCACTTTGACCGAGCTTTAGCAAAAAAGCCTCCACCTGAGAGAAGTCTCGGGAAAGGATTGAATTCTTTAGTTCCTGCGAAATCATATTATGCTCCTCATGGTCGTCGTACTGCGCTACCTAGCTGGCGCATCGCTCTTGTCAGGTCCTTGTCGAAGGTCACCAGCGTACCTCGGGGAGACCTTCGGGGAGACCTGTCCGAAAAAAGCAGTGAGAACTGCATCGAAGGCCTCCGCGAGTCTTTGGGGAGTCGAGCGTGCCACCGACCGAGCCAATCACAGGGGGAGACAGACAACTCCAAAGCCACTGCCATTAACGTAACATTCTGTGCCAGGGGCGCAGCCTGGATCATCCACAGCGCCTGTACAGAAGGGCGCACACAGCCCTTCAATCGACTCCCAGTCCAGAATCCAGCACATTGTTCCTTCGCCGCATGAGTCTAGACCATCAGCACCATTATCATAGGCGATGCACTCTTCACCTACCATGTCGGGGTTCAAGTCAACCGGGAAGCACTTTGTTGCGGTGTATGCAGCGCCGCCATCGTTAGAGTAGGACATGCACTTCTGCCCCTTCGGGCAATCCTGCATCCAGAGGCTGCACTCGTCCACTGAGGGCGGCATATCGGCGTCACATTCCATGAAGAGACACCCTGAGTCAGAGGTGCTTGCGGTTGTCGAGGAAACACCCGTAGCACTATCTGAGGAAGAACCCACTGAAGACACGCTTGACGTCGAACTGCTACCTCCAGAGGAGGATCCTGTAGGGACGCCTCCGGATGTCTCGGGGTCGTTGTCGACCGAGGTCAACTCCGGGGCACCGCGCTCTTGGATGAGTTGTTCGAGGACACGGACGACCCGCTCGCCTGGCACCGTCACGATGGATGCGGTCAGCCACTTACAGCGCAGCCGTCCTCGCAACCCTCATCGCTCCTCACCTTCCCCAGTCGGCTAGCCCGTTCCCTCGGGTAGCCCGTTCATCTTGGCATTTTTGATCTCCTCATGGATGTGTGTGAGCGAGTCCCACCGGGCACTCGCGTACTCTGGAATCTTCCCGGGATACGTTCCGCCCATCTGGACCACGGTGGCAATAGTCGCCCAAAAAATGTACGAATTCTCGCCAATGAACACATTGATATAAACCTTATCTGGAAAGCACTCAATCATTGGCATACAGCCGAACCCAGGAAAGGTCACAGCACACGCATCATCAGATTCATACAGCACGGTACACTCGAGGGACAATCCTGTTCGCGACTTGAGCTGCTCGAAAATCTCAGAGGTGACAGGTGCACCCGACTCAAAGGGGATGATGACTGATAGCATCTGTTTTCCTCTTACTTGATGGTGGCAATGGTCTTGGCTCTAGCCGCTTCAGGCACGGACGTCACGCACAGTAGCCTAGATAGTCGATGATCTCTCCCGACGGAACTCCTACCGGAGTGCATCCTTGGCCTCCTGGGCAAGACTCCGGATCGTTGAGATCACAAGAGGTCAAGCAGTCGCCACCTGGGTATACCGTACACAGCTCGCCGACTGCACACCCCTGCCCTATCTCTTTGCAAGTATTCTCCTCGTAGCAGTACGTCCCATATTCATCCTGGAACGGAGTACTCTCCGGCCACAAGGCGACGCAGAGCAAGCCCTCCTCACAACCGACATTCGAGAGCGGGTTACAAGCAGCGTTCGCCCCCTCTAGACAGTCTTCGCTACATCCATCCTGTCCATCACACATCTCATCTGCCTGAAGAAGCCCATCTCCACAGATACTTCGCAGGCAGCGTCCATCTACGCAGTACTGTCCAGCCCCCTGGTTGCACTCCTCGTCCGCTTGACAAAGATGGCACTTCGGCTCTTCTGGATAATTGTCATAGGCCTGCTCCAGGGCTAGAGCGCAGGCATCGATGCACTGCTGGGCTGCGGCAGGCCCGGTACTCCAGCAGGAGCTGCCAGGACCGAAACCGTCCTGAGCCGCGGGAAGATCGAGGGGACTGGTTACGCTGACGCAGTCGATGTAACGATCACAGATCTCCTGGGTTGGCTCCGGAGCGCCGGTCTCACCGGTCTCACCGGTCTCCCCTCCGCTCGTCTCGCCGGAGCTCATCCCCCCTGTGCTTGAGGCGCTAGCGCCTGTGTTCCCGGACGTCGCTGAGGTCACTCCATTCGACGTCGAGTCACTCGCCGACCCCTCTGGGTCGTCGCCGCAAGCGGGTTGCGAGATGCAGAGAGCAAGCGACAAGAGCGGTCCGATTTTGCGCATTGAGAGAGCCTAGCCCGGCAAAGAGGATGTCTGCAACCTCAGCGACATACTTTCGCGGGCTACCAGCTCGTCATCGATCAAACTAGCGCCGCTCCGGCAAGGCTCTGCGCTCGACGCCGACCTTCACGACGCTCACAGAGACGGTCCGGTCCATAGCAGGAAGAGGTCCGTCACCCATGCGCAAGAGACCTCCTCCGGCCCCTCTAGGCATCCACGAGCCCACTCATCATCAACTTGAGGGGCAACCACGCCGGATCCAGCCGAGCCGCTCGCACAGCCTCGCCATGTGCGACATCGTACTCAAAGCGGGTCCAGGCAGCGAGGGAGGCCTGGGCCGCGGCGAAGCTCGTGGACGTCTGGAGTGCGGGCTCACTGCCACCGCCGTGGGTCGCGACGACGCAGGCGTCCGCCAGGGCGGCCTGAAGCGCTTCTGCGGTCTGGAACCGCCTACTTGGCTCCTTCGCGAGGGCGCGGAGCGTCACGGCTTCGAGCTGTCCAGGGATCCCGGCAGCCTCGTCCACGTGATCGACAAGCGCCTCGTCGGCGCCGCTCGCGAGGAGGCGCTCTTGCACTTGCTGGGGCGCAACGAGGACAATTGGGTGACGGGTCATATCACCAACGTCCTGGCGTTGAAGCGCTGAGCTAGGCGGTCCAACCGCCATAGCCGCCTCGTCGGAGGCGGCCTGGCGTTCAATCGGGCGGGTGGAGCCCCTCCTAGAGTTCCTCGGGGGTCCAGCTGTCGATCACCCAGTCACAGTGGTAGATGTTGACACCCGCGCCGCCGGTGGTGCTCGTCGGATCCTCGTCCCAGGCGACCCCGCTCTGGACGACGTTGACGCAGTAGTCCGAGTCGTTCCAGAGGTGGATAATGTCGTCGTCGCCGAAGTACACCTCCTCGGCGTAGTCGCAGTCGTAGAGGTTGACGTTGCCGCCCCAGAGGTTTGACCCCGACATGTTGAGGCACATGCCGTCATTCCACCCGGCGTGGATCTTCATGTCCTCGCCGTAGCGCCAGGTCTCGGCGACGCCGCTGCAGGCGTAGGTGTTGATGTCGGCGCCGTTACTGTTGGAGAGGTTGCCGACGGCGTTGAGACAGACGTCCTCATTCCAGTCGGCGTGGAGCTCGATCTCCCCGCCCCAGCTCCGGTTGTACTCGACGCTGCACCCCGCCCCATCGCCGGTCCACCAATCGCCGGTGTCGATCTTGACGGCAATGCTGCGGGCGAAGACGCGCTCGTCGGGCTGGATGGCGATCTCGCAGGTCTTGGTCTTGGAGCCCGTGAAGGCCGGATCGTACTTGAACTTGAACTTGATCGTGGTGTCGTCGTTGAAGTCCGAGAGGATCACGCCCTCGAGCAGCTCCTCGCTGACGAAGTCGGCCTGGACCTCCTTGATCTCGACGCCGTTGACGTAGATCCAGGTGCTCAGGACGTCGTTCTCGCTGCCGCCTGCGTTGTAGGCGATGTAGCTGGTGGCGACCATGTCGGCGTCGCCGGGGTTGTCGGCGAGATAGTCCGAGGTCGCCCACTCCTGCGCCTTCGAGACATAGCGCTTGCGGTTGGTCGAGTTCTCGAAGAAGGAGCCGTTGATGTCCCAGATGTTCGGCTCGCCGCGGATGTCATGGGCCAGCTTGATCGTCCCTGTTACGCCGCTTCGGGTGATGCTCTTGGTCTTCCAGCTGTAGCCGCCGCTGTAATCATCGACGAACGAGTGGTCGATGCTCTCGTAGCGGACGTCGCTGTCGTCGCCCGCGAGCGCAGCTTGAGGCAGCAGGGTCGCGCCCAGGAGGAGCCCCGCGACGAGGGGGAGGCGGAGGCCCCGGCGGAGGAGGGAGTGCGAGCAGGAGATCGTGGTTCGACGGAGGAGCATGGTGTTCACAGGGCTGTGGTGATGGGTCGGAGAGGCCGGCCGCAGGCGTCACCGCCTCGGCCTCGCGTGTTGTTCACCTAAGGAATCACCACCCTCCGGGGATCTATTCAGGGTCGTCGCATTTTTCTGAGGATCCACGCTCATCGCCCCATGGGCCCGTCTGGCGGCTCGATCGCGGCAGGAGAACGATCGCGCACTGGCCGAAGACAGAGCGATCGCAGCGATCGCAGCGATCGCTGCGTCTTCATCCGCGCGCCGCGCTCGGAGAGGGTCGTGCTCCACCAGCTCCGTGACCATCTCGCGGATGCCCTGGCCGGAGGCGAGCCGGGTGTCCCTCACTTGTGCCCGCGGGCCTGTCCTAAAGATTGGACAGGGCGACATTGCTCTGCCACGGCAGACCCGCCGCTGCGAGCGGGTCATCCAGAGGGAGGCGGTGGCGCGACGCGTACGCGCAGGAGGAGGCAGAGCACCCCGAGGAGCGCGACGAACCACGCCACGGCTGACCAGGCCGCGTTCCACGGAGCGCGGGTGATCAGGGGGTCGGGCGACTGCAGGCTGATGAGCGCCGCGACGAGCCCGCCGAGCAGGGGCGCGGCGAGGACAGCGACCAGGCGTCTGCCGGGCCTTGGGTGGACGGGGATGACCGGGTGTTCGACGATGTCGGCCGCGGGGGTCGTCCTCGCCACGTAGGCGAGGACCAGCGCGAGCCCGAGCAGGCTCGAGGTGTGCTGGAGGATCCGGGAGAGCAGGATCGGCCGGCCGAAGATCGGGTAGAGGACCTTCGCGGGCCAGAGCCAGGCGTGGGTGAAGCCGTCCCAGAGCTGGTGCGTCGCGGCGCCGAGGAGGACTGCGACGGCGATCGCGATCCAGGCCGCGAAGCCCCGGGGCAGCGGTCGCGGCTGGAGCACGCGCGCGAGGTGAGGGCGCAGGGGGCGAGGGCGACGAGCGGCCCGCCGAGGATCGGCAAGACCAGCGCCTCGACATAGACGAAGGCGAGGAGGCCGGCGGGGAGGCAGAAGAGGAGGAGCCCCGAGGGGCGATGCGAGGCGGCGCCGAGCGTGCCGACCAGGTAGACCAGATCCGGCGTCGTCGTGCCGATCACCAGCGCGCTCGCCGAGAGGCGACGGGCGCCCGGGAGGTGGAGGAGCGGAAGGATCGCCGCGGCGTGGGAGGGGAAGGTCAGCGGCATCGGGCGCGGGTCAGGATGACATATCGGGGCGTCTCCTCTCGCTAGCCGCCGCGGAGCTCCCTGCGGATGACGAGCTTCAGGGCCGACCAGACCTCGCTGACCGCACAGACCTTGACGTCGACCAGGCCGAGCGGCAGCGCGAGCTCGCGGACCGTGTCTTCGCGGATGTCAGTCTCGACCTTCGACGACCTCTTCGGCCAGGAGATCCAGATGGCGCCGGCGGGGGCGATCCGCGGGATCCAGGCCGGGAGGGCGCGGGCCAGCGTCCGCCGCTCGAGGGTGAAGGCGTGGACGATGTCGACGCTGCCGCGGAGGCGGGCGGAGATCGTGACCTCCGGCGGCAGCGGGGCCAACCACCCGCGGTAGGCCTCGGGGGCGTCCTTGGTGAGGACTCGAGCGCCGGGCTTGAGCCCGAGCTTCTTGGAGAGCGGTGTCGCGGAATAGCCGACCATCGGCGCGAGTCTAGCCTGTGCCGGTCGCACTTCGTCTGCCGATGTGCGTCGTCTCTGATGACGCAGTGAATGGAGGTACTCCGCGGGAGGGGTTGGCTGAGAAGTTGCGACGAAGGGCGACGAAGGGCGACGAAGGGCGACGAAGGGCGATGAGCGCCGGTGAGGGCGATCAAGGCGGGTGAAGTGGGCCCGCCTTCAGATCACTGTTGTAGGGCGGCGATCGGGCAGCCTAGACTCTCACCGCGTGACCGAAGAGGGCGGCGAGCGAGGCGACGGGCCGGGCCTCTACATGATCTCGGTCGGGCCCTCGGCTGGTTCGCTCGGCCTCCTCTCGAGCCTCTTGAGCCGGCGCTTCGGCGAGCCTCTTGAGCCTGAGGAGGATCCTCGCTCGACCTCGGCCGCGAGCGGACAGTTGCCGCGCCTCTACCCCAACCAGCGCAGCTACAGCGTCTACGGGACGCGCGTCGGCCACTACGACCTGCCGGCGGCGAGCTTCCCTGGCGCGGCCCTTGCCTGTGGTGATGGCGACTGGGTCTGGGTCGTGGTCTTGCCCTTCGACCTCCTCTGCGGGCAGGCCACGGCGACGCTCCTGCGCCTCCTCCGTGCGCTCGGGGAGCGTCCGCTCGCGCTCGTCATCGATGACCCCAGGAGTCCTGATCCTGAGCCGGAGCTGAGGGCCCTCGCCCGCGGCGAGCTCCAGGAGCAGCTCGCGAGCGCCGGCTTCTCCGCCGGGACGCCGATCGTCTGGGGCTCTCTGCGCGAGGCGCTGGCAGAGGCAGAGGAGGGGATGGGCCCGTCGGCGACCGCTGGTCTCTTGACGCCGCTCAGCCGCTGGATCGGCGCGAGCGCGGACGGGCCCCGCCGAGATCGGCGGACAGAGCCCTTCTTCATGCCGATCGAGGATCGCTTCAACATGCCCGGCCACCAGCTCGTCGTGACCGGGCGGATCGAGCGGGGGACGGTGCGCGTCGGCGATACGCTGGTTCTCCGCGGGTCGACGTCGACACAAAGGCGGGTCGCGGGCGTCGAGATGTTCCGCAGGAGGCTGGAGGAGGCCTTCGCCGGCGACGTCGTCGGCCTCCTCCTGGACGACACGCGCTTCGCCGAGGTCGACCGCGGTGATCTGCTGACAGCCGCGGAGACGCCGGTCGATCTTCGACGCCGCGTCCGCGCGGTCGTCTACCTGAAGGACCGAGCGGCCTGCGGCTATCAGGGGAGCTTCGCCGCCGCGGTCTTCGTCGTCCACCTGCGCACGGCGTCGCACCGGGCGAGGATGCGGCTCGCTCCGGATCATCCCTGGGGATGGGATCGCGAGCTCGCCCACGACCGGACGGTCGTCGTCGACCTCGAGCTGGAGGAGCCCTGCTGGTACCAGCCCGGGGCGCGCTTCGCCCTGCGAGTTGAGGGGATCGGGGCGGGTTTTGGGGTGTTCCTCGCGGATCCCTGAGGCTCCTCCGGCGTAGCGGTCGATGTTAATGACCTGACCCAAATGACATTGTTGCGATCAAGAGCACGTTGGAGTCTGTCATTCCTCGGTGCATTGCGGGTCCCGAGTTGCCGCTTGACGGTGCGGGTCTTCGCGCGGACCATCGCCCCGAGCTAGACCCTATGCATACGCCGCGAAACCTCCAGATCATCGCCTCTGCTGCCCTCCTCGTCTCCGCCTGCGGCGACGACCTCTTCTCGGGGGAGAGCGAGAGCGCCAGCGCGACGGCGGGCAGCGACACCGTCTCCACCAGCACGAGCACCGGCGGCGGTAGCCTGTCGGACACGGCGACGACGACGACGACGGCGGGCAGCGTCTCGGACTCGGCGACCACCACCGGAGAGCCGGAGACCGAGAGCGCGACCGGGAGCTCGGGATCGACGACGACGACCGGTGAGCCCGGCGTCTGCCCCGACGTGAGCCTCGAGCCGGGGAGCGTCCCGATCGACGCCGCCTGTGAGATCGACGAGATGCTCGGGACCTGGACCCCGGTGATCGAGTGGAGCAACAAGTCCCTCGGCAATAGCTACACGACCCCCTCGATCGCCAACCTCACCGACGACAACCAGGACGGCGTGATCGACAATCAGGACATCCCCGACATCGCCGTGGCCAACGCGGCCGGCAAGGTCTTCGTCCTGTCGGGGGACGGCGGCACCGTCCACTGGGAGTCGAGCGAGAACCTCGGCTCGGAGCCCTCCTCGGGGACGATCGCCGATCTCGACGGCGATGGGCGGCCAGAGGTCGTCTTCAGCGGGAAGAACGGCTATTTCGCCTTCCGCGGGGAGAGCGGCGAGCTCTACTGGCATAACCCGATCGACGGCTATGTCACCACCTGCGGCGGATCGAGCGTCTACGATCTCGACGGCGACGGCACGCCGGAGGTGGTCCAGGGCAACATGATCCTCGACGGCCAGGACGGCAGCCTGCGGGGGATGGGCGCGGCGGGGATCGGCAGCGGCCACGCCGGCCTCGCGACGATGGGCGTCGCCGCCGACATCGATCAGGACGGGCAGCTCGAGGTGGTCGTCGGCAACGCCCTCTACGACGCCGACGGGACCACCCTCTGGGAGAACGGCCTGGAGGACGGCTTTGTCGCGATCGGAAACTTCGACGATGATGAGTACGGGGAGATCGTCGTCTCGCGGACCGGCGGCAACGTCCGCCTCCAGGACGACGACGGGTCCGAGCTTTGGGCGGTGAGCATCGGCGGCGGGACCATCGGCGCGCCGACGATCGCCGACTTCGACGCCGACGGCGAGCCGGAGATCGGCGTCGCCGGGCAAAACCGCTACGTCGTCCTCGACGGCGATGGCAGCCAGCTGTGGACCAAGACGATCAGCGATGGCTCGGGGTTTACCGGCTCTGCGGTCTTCGACTTCGAGGGGGACGGCAAGGCGGAGGTGGTCTACGCCGGTGAGAACAACCTCTGGGTCTTTGACGGCGCGACCGGCGAGGTCAAGCTCCAGGAGCAGTCGCACCAAAGCTCGACCTGCAGCGAGTACCCGTCGATCGCTGACGTCGACAACGACGGCCACGCGGAGATCATCTACACCGGCAGCACCGGCGTGACGGTCGTCGGCGACATGGAGAACTCATGGCGTCGAGCGCGTCCGACCTGGACCCAACACGGCTATCACATCACCAACGTGATCGGCTCTGCGGGCGAAATTCCGAGCGCGATGGCGACGAATTGGCTGAGCTACAACAACTTCCGTTCGGCCTCCTCCGGGGGCTCCTCGGCGGACGCGGTGCCGGTGATCGTCGACGTCTGCGCCGCCGAGTGTGACGCGAACCTGCAGGTGGTCCTCCAGGTCGGCAACGGCGGCACCGCGGAGCTGCCCGCCGGCGTCCCGGTCTCGCTCTACGGGCTGAGCGACGGGGAGTGGGTCCACTTCCTGACGGTCGTCACCGACGAGGCGGTGGCCCCCGGGACGACGACCCCGGGGATCGTCGTCGACGTTGCCCCCAGCGACATGCCCGACGGACAGCTCCGCGTCGTCGTCGACGATGACAACGGCGTCGAGCTGATCGACGAGTGCCACGAGGACAACAACGCGGCGGTGATCGACGAGGGGGTCTGTGAGCCGATCACGCCCGGTTAGGGTCCGCGCACAGGCGACGTGAGCTGGGGCTCCGCGTCCATGTCCATGCCCGGCGGTGAGGCGCCGAGTCCCCGGGCATGGCCGACTTCGCGCGGTCGAGCACGGGGTCGCTCGGACAAGCGTCGGCTCCGGCGCAGTTCCGAGCCGCGGGGCGCTGCCGACAGCGACGATCCGAGCCGATCCTCTACTCTTGTGGCAGGACGATGTGCGATCGTTCGGAGGTCTCGATGCTGCTCCACGCTCTTTCTCGACGAAGCCCGCTCTCTGTGCTCGCGCCGCTGTGCGGAGCGCTCTTCCTCGGCCTCGCGTGTGGGGCCGAGCCCTCCGACCTCGCCGGTTCGGCCCACCGCTCGCTCGACAAGGCGGTGCCGAAGGCGAGCGCGCGCCACGTCTCGGACGCGGCGAAGAAGGGCTTCAATCCCCAGCCTGAGCCGCCTGCCGAGGAGGGAAAGGCTGGTCTGGATGTCTCAGACGCGGCGAAGAAGGGCTTCAATCCCCAGCCCGAGCCGCCTGCCGAGGAGGGCAAGGATATTTCGGACGCGGCGAAGAAGGGCTTCAATCCCCAGCCCGAGCCGCCGGCCGCCGGGGTCAAGTCCGCCGCGGTCACGGACGCGGCGAAGAAGGGCTTCAATCCCCAGCCCGAGCCGCCCGCGGTCGATGCCGAGAACGCGGTCTCGGATGGGGCCGCCCGAGCGGTGCCCAGTCAACGACGCTAGTTTGGACAAGAGGGGAAGAAGACCCTCTCAGAGCTGACCTGTCGCGGTGAGGCAGGGCGCTCCTCCTCGGCCTCGCCTGTGGAGCGGAGCCCTCACGGGCTCAGCCGATCGAGCGCTCGACAAGGCGCCGCCGCAGGGGGGCGCAGGCCAGGTCTCAGACGCGGCCAAGAAGGGCGCAGCGGAGTCCGTGGGAGGGGGGCTCGCCTCCTCGACGCGCGTAATCCTCCTGTCGCCGGGCTCGACGATGGCTCTCCCGCAGCCGTCGCAGCGCCTCCCGATCAGCTCTGCAGTGCCGCGAGGTGATCATTCTCTGCGCCGCAGCGGCTGTGTCTGCGCGTCGGCGCTGAGCTCGTGACGGTCTCCTCCAAGCGCGGTGATCGGACGAAGCTCCGTGAGGTCGTCGCGGCCCCTCCAGAGGATGGCCGGTCTGTGCCAGTGGCCGCGGCCAGCGTGTGCCAGCGATCCCCGGCCGCGCTCGCTGGGCACGCTCGCGCAGCCACCAGTTATCAACATGAGATCAAACGTCTTTTGTTCGTCTCCGTGGGTGGCCCCCCGCTTGCTCTTTTGGGGGGCAGAGCGGACGGCCAGCGTCCGCCTTGAACCACCTAGACCTCGGATTAACCCGAGAGATCGCGAACAGACGATGAACATCCGTAAGACTTTCTTCCTCGCCTTTGCCTCGGCCCTCCTCTTCGCCTGCAACAGCGATGAGCTCCTGATCGACAGCGAATCGGGGGCCACTGCCTCCAGCTCGGAGTCGGACGCGGCGACCGAGTCTGGGCCCACCGACGGCAGCGCAGGCGAGAGCGAGTCTCTCAGCGGCAGCGCGAGCGACTCCGCGACGAGCGGCAGCGCGAGCGACTCCGCGACGAGCGGCGGCTCGGCGAGCGACTCGGACGCAGGGACTGACTCCGGGGTCGACAGCGACCCGAGCTCGGCGACCGACGGCGACTCGGCCTCGGCGACCGAGAGCGGGACCGACAGCGACGGCGCGACGGGCAGCGAGACAGACAGCGACACGGACAGCGGGACCGAGAGCGGGACCGACAGCGACACCGAGGGCGCCGCGTGCATGCTCAGCCTCGACGACAGTGAGTGCACCGTCTGCCTCAAGACCAGCTGCTGCGACGCGTACAGCCAGTGCCTCGGCGACTCCGACTGTCTCTGTCTCGCCGAGTGTCTCTTCGACGACGGCAAGAGCCTGCTCGAGTGTCAGCTCGTCTGCGGGGCGCTGGACCCGTTGAGCAACCTCGACCTCATCCTTGGTTGCGACCTCATCGACGACTGCAGCCAGGGCTGCCCGCAGCTCCTCCCCTGAGCCTGGCGACGACGAGCGCCCGATCGCCTCGTGTCGACGGCCTGAGCTGCCTGAAGGGTCTGAGCTGCCTGAAGCCTCTCTCTGGGCTCCGCGCCCTCGGACCTCGCCCTTCGCCCTTCGCCCTTCGCCCTTCGCCCTTCGCCCTTCGCCCTTCGCCCTTTGCCCTTCGCCCTTTGCCTTTTGGAGCTGATCATGAGCCCTCGAATTACCACCACCCTCTACTCCGCCCTGCTCGCCAGCGCGGTCCTCCCGACCCCAGCGCTGGCCGCCGAAGCGAGCGCGAGCGCAAGCGTCTCGGTAGCCGATGAGAGCAGAGGCGACGACGCCGACGTGCCAGCGATCCGCAGGTTTGCCCCCGAGCGTGGGATGGCCGAGCTCGGCGTGTTCGGCGGAGTCTTCGTCTTCTCCAAGACCCACGACTTCTACGACCCCGCGACCGCGCCGCAGGAGCCGCTGCGCCGGGCCTCGCCGGACATCGGCGTCCGCGCGGCCTACTTCCCCCTCTCGTTTCTCGGGGTTGAGGCTGAGTTCAGCGCCGTGCCGGCGAAGTACGAGCCGAGCGGTAACGCCTTCATCTACGGAGCCCGCGCCCACGGCGTCCTCCAGCTCCCGTTCTACCGGGTCGTCCCCTTCGCCGCCGGGGGATACGGGTTGATGGGGGTCAGCTCGGACGCCTCAGTCGCCGGCAAAGACGTCGATCCGGTCGGTCACTACGGCGGCGGGGTGAAGTTCTTCGTCAACCGCTACCTCGCACTCCGCGTCGACGCCCGTCACTTCGTCGCCGCGCAGGCGGCAGAGCAGCGCGACGGGACCAGCCACTTTCAAGCGCTCCTCGGGCTCAGCCTCACGCTCGGCCGGCACAGGGCGGAGCCGCGGCCGAGCACCCCCGCCCGCGATTCGGACGGTGACGGCTTTCTCGACGGCGACGATCTCTGCCCCGAGGAGCCGGGTATCGCCCCGGACGGCTGCCCCGCTCGGGACTCGGACGGCGACTCGATCCTCGACGCCGTCGACGCCTGCCCGGCTGTCCCCGGGATCGCGCCGACCGGCTGTCCGCCAGAGGATCGCGACCGCGATGGGATCCTCGACGCCGATGACCAGTGCCCTGACGAGCCTGGAGTCGCCCCGGACGGCTGCCCCCTGCGCGACTCCGACGGTGACGGGATCCTCGACGCTGATGATCAGTGCCCGAGCGAGCCGGAGAATCGCAACGGCTTCGAAGACACCGACGGTTGCCCCGATGAGCTGCCGCAGGAGGTCAAGACCCACACTGGGGTGATCCGCGGGATCTTCTTCGACTTCAACAGCGACAAGATCGGAAAACGCTCGCTCCCGGTGCTCGACTCTGCGGTCAAGGTGCTCCGCGAGTACGAGCAGATTCGGATCCAGATCGTCGGCCACACCGATGATGTGGGGACCCGGGAGTACAACCTCCAGCTCTCCTCCGCCCGGGCCGAGTCGGTCCGCGCCTACCTCGTCGAGCACGGTCTCGCGCCGGAGCGGATAACCACGCGCGGGGCTGGGCCCGACGAGCCGATCGCCGACAACACCAGCCGCCACGGCCGCGCTGAGAACCGGCGGATCGAATTCAAGGTGGTCACAGAGTGATCGAGGCGGGGACAGCGACGGGCGCCCGCGTGGTATCGCGCGGGCGCTCGCTGTCATTATGGTTGAGGTCGGACGCATTGCATCGGCTCCAGACATGATCAATGTGCCCCGCTTGCACACATTGACCCCGCTCTCCTCCTCTTCCGTGCGCGACAACCTCGCCATTCCCCGGCCTTGCGCCCGGGATGCCGCCCTCGGGCCTTCAGAGGGCGAGGGCGGCATATCAGCGCTAAATGGGGCGGAGATTCGAGACACGCTGCGAGCTCCGACGACGCGCAATTGATGCGCCCGCTACGTTGGAGACGGTCGGGGGAGGGTCCGCGTGCGGCGTTGCGTACGGATCGCGAGACGTCGTATCGCTCGGGCCTCTGACATGCGCATATTTAAGCGGGTAAAAGAGACTCCTCCCGAGTCTCTGCATTCACGCCACTGTATGTTACGTTAATCGCGAAATGCGTCAGATAGAGACGCTCGATGCTTGCGAGCCGCTCGACGCGGGGGAGCCGGTCGCTCGTCCGCTGCCCGGGGTGATCATGGTCTGGGTGGGGGGAGCCCCAGACCACCGTGTGATCAGCTCAGGGCACCGCTCCCTGTGCATTGGTCGCGCAGGGGGGAGCGCGGATGTTCAGGTGGATGATCGCCTGGTCTCCCGTCGGCACGCTGAGCTGCGGATCCGCGATGGGATCACGAGGATCATCGATCTCGGGAGCCGCAATGGACTCTTCGTCGCGGGTGAACGTTGCTCGGAGGCGGTCTTGGCGGAGGGGAGTGTCTTCCGGGTTGGGCACTGTCTCTTTGTCTACACAACCGACGTCCGCGGTCTCAGCGGGCCTGTGGTCCGAGAGGGCGGCGCGCTCGTCGATCCCCGCTTGCGGCAGAGCTGGGACAGGATCGCTCGCTTCGCCGAGCTCAGCCGTCACCTCTTGGTGCGGGGAGAGAGCGGCACCGGCAAGGAGCTGGCGGCCCGAACCTATCATCGGGTCACGGGCGACGGCGAGCGTCCCTTCGTCGCGGTCAACTGCGCCGCGGTCCCTGAGGGGGTCGCCGAGCGGCTCCTCTTTGGCACCCGGAAGGGCGCGTACTCGGGCGCTGCGGCGGACGCCGCGGGCTACGTCCAGGCGGCGCACGGCGGGACGCTCTTCCTCGATGAGTTTGGCGAGCTCGACCTCGGGGTTCAGGCGAAGCTGCTGCGCTTCCTCGAGAGCGGCGAGGCGATGCCTCTGGGTGCGGTCCAGCCCCTGCGCCTCGACGTGCGCGTCTGCCTCGCGACAAACCGTGATCTCCGCAAGGAGGTCGCCGACGGCCGTTTTCGCGGCGATCTCTACTATCGGATCGCCGAGCCCTCGGTGGTCCTGCCGCCGCTCCGAGCGCGCCGGCAGTCGATCCCTTGGCTCGTCCAGGACGCCCTCGACATGCTCACCGGTCTCAGCCCTCATCCGCTCTTGATCGAGCGCTGCCTCCTGCAGACCTGGCCGGGCAACGTCCGCGAGCTGCGGATGGCGCTCGCGGCTGCGGCTCAGGAGGCGCGCCTTGAAGACCGTTCGCAGGTGCTCTGCGGAGACCTGCCGGCGGGGTCGGGAGAGTCCGTGGTCGCCGAGCCGGGGCCGTCCGCTCCGGTCCGGCGGGCCCAGGAAGAGCCAGCAGAGGCGGCTGCCCGATCCGCGAGCCTGCGAGAGCGGGAGGATGACGAGGTCTTGGACACGCTCAAGCGGGCCGGGGGAAATGTGTCCAGGGCGGCCCGGGAGCTCGGCGTGCATCGCAATCAGCTCCGCCGCTGGCTGAGCAAGAGAGGCCTCGAGGCGAGCGTCCTATGAGGATCGGCAGGACAGCCGCCGAGATCCGTCGCGCGGCCCTCGTGGCCGCGCTCGGCCTGTCGATGATGCTGCCCTCCGTCGGCTACGCAGCGCCGTGCTCGGAGACGGACGGGGTCCACCGCGTGAGCTTGGTGGTCGACACCAGCGCTCTCCTCGAGGAGTCCGCGGTGATCCAGGAGCGCGTCCGTGAGGGCCTCGCCGTGACCCTGCGCGATCTCGAGATCCTGCCGGCGAAGCAGGCGAGCGAGCCGACGCTGCGGGTGGAGCTGCGGCAGGCCGACGGGGACGCGTTTCGCTACGGCTTCTCGATCACCTTAGAGCGCGGCGAGCTGCGACAGCAGGCGCTGCGCCACAGCGGCGAGTGCGAGTCGTGCACCGAGGGCGAGATCGTCGCCAGGGTGCTCACGACCGTCGACACCTTGGGCGAGGAGCTCTGCGAGGCGACCGCGCCGGAGGCAGAGGTGGCAGAGACTGCGCCGACGAGTGAGCCTGTCGTCGAGGTGCCGCCGCCCCGCCTCGATCGTGCGGTGATGGAGGATCCGGACCCTGCAGATGTCGGCGATCCGTCACGCTCTGGGCGTCGCCGCCTCGGACCGGCCGGCGTGGGCGGGGTCGCCTCGCTCAGCGTCGGCGGCGTGGCGCTCGGCGTCGGTGTTGCGCTCGCGCTCCGCCAGCCGACGCCGCTCGAGGATCGCCCGCTCTTCGTCCGCAGCACCGAGACCCCTGGGATCGCTGTCGCCTCGGTCGGCGCCGGCCTCCTCTTGACCGGGGTCATCCTCCTGCTCATCGACCGTCGCAGGGCTCGTCGCTCGGGCGGGCCCTCCTACGCCGCCTACCTTCGCGGGGGCGCCAGCCGACCCTAGCCAACGTGCCGACCCTCCCGACACTTCGCCTCTTCGGCCTCGCGTTGCTCATCGTGCCCGGGTGCATCGAGCCTAACCTCGACCACTGTGGGCGCAACGATGGGGATCGGAGCTGCGCTCAGGCCTCGGCGGAGACCCCCTACTGCAGCGTCTGCGTGGCGGAGAACCACGGGTGCATCGCCGCCCCAGCGGCTCCGGCGTGCCAGGCGTACGGCGGCGCCTCGGAGTCGGCGAGCATCACCGGCACGACGACGACGACGACGACGACGACGACGACGACGACGACGACGACGACGACGACGACCTCCGACAGCTCGAGCACGGGTCCGTCGACGACGACCGGAGAGCCCCCGGAGAGCTGTGGAGATGGCGTTGTCGGAGTCGGCGAGCAGTGCGACAAGGAGGACCTCGGCGACGCGAGCTGCGAGAAGCTCGGCTTCGGCGGCGGAGTCCTCGGTTGTACCGAGTCCTGTGAATTCGACAAGAGCGGCTGTTGTCTCGGCGAGAACGCCGAGTGTGATCTGCTCGCCCCGCCGGGGTGCTGTCCCGGCCTGACCTGCTCGCTCGCGGGCGGCCTGGACACGTTGACGACATGTCGATGATCCACGACGTCGATATTCTGAGGGACGACGGGGCTCGCTCGGGCTCCCCAGAGGGAGGTACGCCTGAGTGCGCCGACCAGACCTGGCAGGCGACGGACGAGGCCCCCGGGTTGCTCACCGGCGACACGCTCCTCGGCGACGACCTCCTCGGCGAGGGCTCACTCCTGAGCGGGCGATACCGGATAGGCGAGCAGATCGGCCGCGGTGGGATGGGCCGCGTCTACAGCGGTGAGCACGTCGGTCTTGGCAGGCCGGTCGCGGTGAAGGTCCTCGCCTGTGCCGGCGGGGGTGGGGTGGTCGCCGCGCGTCGCTTTGCCGCTGAAGGTCGGGCGACCGCGGCCATATCCCACCCCGGGATCGTCGACGTCCTCGACAGCGGCGAGCTCGCCGACGGTCGCCTCTTCCTGGTCATGGAGAGGTTGAAGGGCCAGACCCTCGCCGCCGCGTTTGATGAGCGGGCGCCGCTGCCCTGGCGCGAGGCCTGCTCGCTCCTCGCGGAGGTCGCGAACGCCCTCGCAGCGGCCCATCGGGCGGGGCTTGTCCACCGCGATCTGAAGCCGAGCAACATCATGCTCTGCGACGACGGGGAGCGGCTGCGGCCGAAGATCCTCGACTTCGGGATCGCCGCGGACATGTCGCAGGAGCTCGATCTTCGGATGACCCGTCCGGGCCAGCTCCTCGGCACTCCGCTCTACATGGCGCCGGAGCAGGTGGACTCCCTCGTGCCGACCCCGCAGATGGACATCTACGCCCTCGGCTGCGTCCTCTACCACGCGCTCAGCGGCGAAGCGCCCTTCGCCCGCGAGGATCCCTTCGCGCTCATCGCTCGCAAGCGCCAGGCTCCGGCGCCGTCGATCGCGAGCGAGCGGGACGACCTCCCGCCAGCGCTGGTCTCCCTCGTCGATCGCTGCCTCACCCGCGAGCCCGCGCAGAGGCTCCCCTCAGCGGCCGCGCTCGAGTCCGAGCTCCGGTCGATCCTCGGCGATCCGATCATCGGCCCGCGGCCTCGCCGGCGGAGCGCGCCCTGGTACCTAGGGCTAGGCTCCGTCGCCCTTCTCGTCGTCGTCGCCTCTGTGTACGCGGTCGTCGGTCGCGAGCCTGCGGAGACCTCAGATGTGGCCGCAGGGGCAGGGGAGGACGCCGTCGCCGAGGGGGCCAGGCTATCGTCCGAGCTCGCGCGGGTCGGGCCCCGTGGGGATCTCATGGCTGCTCCGGGGCCTTCCGCGGCGGTCGTCGAGCCTGCGCGCGGGGCCGAGGGCGACGCAGCACCGCCGAGCGGGGCCGTCGCGAGCTCGGTCGCCGGAGGGGGCGTGGAGCTGTCGGAGAACCAGAGCTCAGGGGCGGCCGACGCCGCTCCTCCGGCCGACAAGCGAGGCCGAGCGGACACCCGGTCTCCCCCGCGACGATCTCCCGATCTCGCCCGTTGCGAGCTGAGCCGGCAGTCGGCGGCCGAGAGCCGGCGGAGCTACGATTGGTCTGGGGTGCTCCGTCACACGGCAGACGCTCGCTGCTGGAGCGACCCGGTCGAGCGGGCCGGGCTCCGGGTCAAGGCTCACCTCGAGGGTGGCGACTACCGCAAGTGCATCGCCGAGGGCGAGAGCTTCTCGGACCGCAAGATCCTGTCGATGGTCACGATCTGCCGCCGACGAACGGGCTCGTAGCGCCTCCGGTGGCCGCGCTCAACGAGCGCGTGATGCTCTCTCCGCATGCAGTGTTCGTCGCGTGATTTGCGCGGCGACGCGAGCGGCCGACCCCTCCGCGGACTCCTGCGCCGACCCCTGCGCCGACCTGCGCCGACCCCTGCGCCGACCCCTGCGCCGACCCCTGCGCCGATCTGTTGCGCGCGACGTCTCGGGCGCTGAGGATGGGGCATGATCATCCAGCGTCGCTTCAGCGTCGGTCAGATCCTCGCCTTCGCCGCGCCGAGCCTGCTGCTCTCTCTCCTCTGGTCGTTGACGATCTTCGCGCTCTACGCCTACGGGGAGCTTCACTTCCTCCGCCTGCCCTTCCTGCCGATCTCGACCGTCGGCACAGCGGTCGCCTTCTACGTCGGCTTCAAGAACAACGCGGCCTACGAGCGCTTCTGGGAGGGGCGGACGATCTGGGGCGGGATCGTCAACACCTCGAGGTGCTGGGCGGCGGCGGTGATGAGCTATGTCGCGGTCGACGATCCGAGCGCGGAGGCCCACGCGCTGCGGCGGACCTTGATCTATCGCCAGCTCGCCTGGGCCAACGCGGTCCGCCTCCAGCTCCGCAAGGTCTCCCGCTTCCATCACAAGCCGGCGAGGGCGACCAAGCGGCGCCTCGAGGCGCACGGCGACGTGATGCGCAACGATTGGGAGGCCGAGCTCGCGCC
Organism: Polyangia bacterium; assembly: GCA_030424595.1. Taxonomy (GTDB): domain Bacteria; phylum Myxococcota_A; class Polyangia; order Nannocystales; family Nannocystaceae; genus JADJRG01. The sequence continues at coordinate 120,360 of JAUHWG010000023.1, read as the reverse complement.
GCTCCTGGGCCGAGAGGAGCTCGCCGAGGTCACGGCGATGGTCAACCCGGCGACCCATCTCCTGAGCCGCCAGGCCCAGGAGCTGGCGCGCTTGGTCAAGGGCTCGAAGCTCGATCTCTTCCACCAGATCGCGCTGATGGAGAAGGTCACGGAGTGTTACGAGCATCAGGGGAAGTGCGAGCGGATCAAGGGCACACCCTTTCCGCGGCAATACGCGGAGTACAGCCGAGTCTTCACCCGCACCTTCGTCGCCCTGGTGCCGCTGGGTCTTCTGGACGTCTTCGGCGCCCAGGTCGACAAGGCCGTCGGTGTCTTGGAGACCATCACCCCCGCGTTGCCGATGGTCCTCGCGAGCATGCTGATCTCGTGGGTCTTCATGACGATCGAGGCGATCGGCGACGCCAGCGAGGACCCCTTTGAACGGAGCATGAACGACGTGCCGATGAACGCCATCTGTCGCACCATCGAGCGCGATCTCAGGCAGCTCCTCGGCGAGGAGGAGGTCCCCGAGGGGGAGAAGCCCGCCGGCTGGATCCTGTACTAGCCGACCGTGGTGCGAGTCCCGTGTGCTCTCGCGTCTCGATCGTCGGTCCGCCGGGCTGCGCCGCGAGCTCTGGCGGAGGGACTCACCGGCTGACGCCGATCCACGGCGGCCGCAGTCGAGCCCACAACTGCGTTCGTAGAGGACTTTCTTGAGGGCCGGCCGAGGGGGGGAGCTCCGTCGGCGGCAGCTCAGCGGCGGGCTCCGAGACGGCGCTCGAGCTCCGGGAGGAGCCGGCGGCTGACCTTCACCCGAGCGCCGGAGAGGAGCTCGAGGTCGGCCGTGGCCCCCATGCGCCGGAGGCTGCGGACGAACTTGAGGTTGACGAGCTCGGCGCGGTGGACCCGGACGAAGTCGTAGGGCCCGAGGCGCTCTTCGAGGGTGTTGAGGCTGTCGTCGAGGAGGTGCTCGTGTCCGTCGAGGACGAAGCGGACATAGCGGTTGGCCGCCGAGAGGCGCTCGATCCTGCGGGCGTCGAAGACATGGACGATGTCCCCCTGGGTCGCGGTGAGGCGCGGGACGGGGGCCTCGCGGGGCAGGAGAGAGCGGAGCGCCGCGGCGAGCTGGGCCTGGCTGGTCGGGGATCGCCGCGCGCGGACACGGTCGACCGCTTCGCGCAGGCGGTCCTCGCGGACGGGCTTGAGGAGGTAGTCGATCGCCGCGAGCTCGAACGCTTGGATCGCGTGCTCGGCGTGGGCGGTGACGAAGATGATGTGGGTCCTCGGCGCGTCAGCGGCGAGCTGGAGGCCGTCGAGCTCGGGCATGTCGATGTCGAGGAAGAGGAGGTCGGGCGGGTCGTCGGCGATCTTGGCGAGGGCGTCGAGGCCGTCGACGGCCTCGCCGATGATCTCGAGGCCGTCGATCCGCTCGAGCTTTCGCCGCAGGCGGCGGCGGGCGGGGACTTCATCGTCGACGATGAGGGCGCGTAGGATCATGACGTGGGCTCCAGTGCGCGGGGATCCAGGGTGATGCGGACGAGGTAGCCCCCCCCTGGGCGGGGTCCGGACTCGAGCGTAGCGTGGTCGCCGTAGAGAAGCCTGAGGCGCAGTCGGAGATCCTCATGGCCGGACTTCGTGCCAGGCGCGGGGGACTCCGCCACCGCGTCGTCTTCGACCTGAAGCTCGAGGAGCTGGCGCTCGTCCGCCGCCGCGAGCAGGCGCGCCGAGAGCCTGACGGTGGCGCCCCTGCGGGACTTGGCGACGCCGTGCTTGATCGCGTTCTCGACGACCGGCTGGAGGATGAAGGGGGGGACCGGCACCTCGCGCGCCGCGGGGTCGACGTCGGCGACGAAGCGGAGGCGCTCCTCGAAGCGGAGTCGCTCGAGGGCGATATAGTCGTCGATGACCTGGAGCTCGCGGGAGAGCGGGACCTGCGGCAGGCGCTCGCCTTCGAGGGCGTAGCGGAGCAGCGACGAGAGGCGCTCGGTCGCGTCGACGGCGGTCTCCGGGTCGACCTCGATCAGATCCGCGAGGGTGTTGAGGCTGTTGAAGAGGAAGTGCGGGTGCATGCGCGCCTGGGCGGCGAGGAGCTGGGCTCGCATGCGCTCCCGGTCGGCCTGGGCGGCGCGAAGCTCGAGGTTGTCGGCGCGGGTGCGCAGCCGATCGTAGAAGGCGCCCGCGATCGCCGTGAGAGCGCCGATCGAGAAGCCGATGCGCCAGAGCGTCGGCCGGACGTCGGCGGGCGCCGAGGAGGGGTCGATGTAGGGCAGGGCGAGGAGCGCGAGCTCTCCGCCGATGCCAGTCCCGGCGACGAGGGTCGCGGCGTGGATCATCGCCCCTGCGGGGCTCGAGTGTCCGCTGCGCGCGAGGAGGCGATTGGCCCAGGTCGCGTAGATCGCGGTGACGACGAGGCCGATCGTGCAGAAGAAGAGCTCGGAGATCAGGAGGCGGTGGCCGGCGCGAGCCCAGCCGACGCGGGCGGGGCTGGTCGAGGCGACGGTCAGCACGAGCCCTAGGACCGGGTGGATCCAGCCGTAGAGGCGGAGCTCCTCGGCCCACGCCCGCAGGCGGGAGGGGCTCGTCGTCTGGGTCGCCTCCTCGGCCATCGATCGCAGTCTACTCGACTCCCGAGGGGTCATGAGCCGGGGTTGGGCGCGAGGTTGAAGGTCGCGTGGGACTCGCCTCGGAGGTAGGTCTCGAAGACCAGCTCCGCGTCGCTCACGGTGATCTGGAGGGCGAGGAGGTCCGGGTCTGGGAGGTAGACCCAGCGGCTCGTGTCACCGCTCACCTCGACGGGATCGAGGGTGTAGCTCTGGGTCGGACCTCCCGGGAGCTTCCCCTCCTCGACGAGCGACCACGATCCGCTCTCTGTCTCGGCGAAGGTGAAGATGAAGTAGCCGTCGGAGTCTGGGATCAGGGTCTGCGAGGAGAGGAGGTCGTCGCCCTCCCAGATGAAGTCGACCGGGAACTCCGGGATCACGCCCCACGGGGTCATGCTGACCGGGCCGGACCACGGACCGGCGTAGCGCTCGATGAGCGCGCGGTCGACCGGGACGACCTCGGGTGGGCCCTGGGTCGTCGAGGTCGAGCTGTCTCCGCCCGTCGAGGTGTCCTCGCCGGTGCTCGTCGAGGCCGCGGAGCCCGTCGACTCCGCGCCAGGGCTCTCGCCCGTCGCGGTCGACGTCGACGTCACGGAGCCTTGGTTCTCGGGATCGTCGTCGCCGGGGCATCCCAGCGTCGCGAGGGCGCAGGTCAGGGCCAGTGAGAGCTGAACGCGTGTCATGGGAGGACGATGGACCGCCCCCGCGTCGCCCCCAAGCGCGAGCCGACGAGCGGTCAGGGCCTCCGGGGCAGCGGCGCCAGGAGCTCGTGAGCGGTCGCCGTGCCCGGGCTCGCGGCGGACCAGGAGGCGATCGCGGCGACGCCGGGGGGCGGTCGACGGTGGATCTCGAGGCCAGCCCCGCCGAAGTCGGCGAACGATCCGCGCAGCGGCCCGTGGCGCGAAGGTCGGTGGGGCTCGCCTGGAGAGCGGGTCGATCCACGCCCCGCGCGTCGCGTTCTCTCAGCGCGACGATCGGCGTCATGGGAGCAGCTGAGCCGTCGGTCCTCCTATGGAGGTCGACGGCCTCACGTCTGTGCGCGGGCTCGCAGGGGTCGCGCACGCAGAGCGAAGCTCTAGCGCGCCTCGTCGGCCCTCGAACTCGGCCGCGTGGTCTCGGCGGAGGGCTCGGCGGAGGGCTCGGCGGCGGCCTCAGCAGAGGGCTCGGCGGCGTTATCGGCGGAGGGCTCGGCGGCGTTCTCGGCGGCGACCTTCGTTGACGATGCGGTCTCGGGCTTGGTCCCGCGGATCCGGTGGATGATCCCGGCGACGAGCGGTGTCAGGACGAGCGTCGCGATGATCCGCAGGGGCTGGGTCAGCTTGGTGGCGACCCAGGCGGCCGCGAGAGTGCCGGTGCCACCAGCGACGCCCTCGACCTCGAGACCGGCGTTGAGGGCGATGGCGAAAGACCCCAGGGTGAGCCCGAAGATCGTGAAGTAGATGGTGATCGCGATCGCACCGAACTCCGCGAAGAGGGTCTCTAGGCGCTTTTTCATCCGAGGTGCTTCATAGGCGGCTTTGGTGGGGCGGTCAAATCGACGCTCTGTGGTCGGCCCCGATGACCTGGGCCTCGGCGCGGCGCGGCGCGGCCTCCGGACCGCTGCCTATGCCCACAGCGCTACGAAGAGCTCGGCTCAGGGCCTCGCGGCTTGAACATCGCCGAGGAGGCCCTCCCAGGTCGCAGGCGGGATGAGGTCGGTGAGCGCCCCTTTGGCGCGCAGGAGCTCGAGCTCGAGATAGGGGGTGGGGCTCTCGTCGAGGATGACCCGGATCCAGATCAACGCCGTCTCGAGGTCGCCCATCTTGGCCGCGAGGTGGAGGTGATGATGGAGGAGCGATGCCCTGAGCGGCTCAGACTGCGGGAGGTCCTCCGAGACGCGGGCGATGGCGGCATCGAAGGCGTCTTGGGCGGCGTCGTAGCGACCGGCCCGGGTGAGCGCGAGGCCGCGGGCATAGTCCGTCAGGAGCATCTGTAGGCGCTCACGGACGCCGCTCTCCGCCTCTCCATCCTCTGCTGTCTCTTCGGATCGGTCGTCGGTGTCTGCGTCGGCGCGGGTCGCTGGAGGGGAGTCCTCGTGTGGTGGCGGCGACGGCTTGAGGAGGCGGAGCGCCGGCTCGACGTCCTCGTCGCGCAGGTGCAGCATGCCCGGGGAGAGGAAGAGGTCGACGAGCTTAGGGCCGAAGGCGCGCTGCGCCGCGAGCCATGCAGACGCGTCGCCGCGGCGAAGTCGCTGATAGAGGGCGACGGCGACCGGTCCCTCAGGGGCCGCTCGATCGAGGGATTCGATCGCCTCCGCAGCGGCCTCGATCGCGCCTGTGCTGAGGAGCGCGTCGATCCGCCAGACCTGCTCGACGCTGTCGATGGGGGCGTCCGCGAGGGCTTTGAGCGCGGGCTCTAGCTTGCGCTCGGCGATCCATCGCGCCCGCTCATCTTCGGCCTTTGTGTCTTCGCCGACGCGAAATCCCTCGGCCCGGACCGAGCGGATCCAGGCGTGGCCGACGAAGTTGGGCGCGGCGGTGGAGCTCGAGATCCGCAGCTCGACCGGGCCGGGCTCTGGCGCGGTCAGGTTGGCCGCGACAGACAGGGGCCTCTCCTCGCCGTCGAGGGTGCGCCGCGTCAGGATCAGATCGAGCTGGGGGTAGACCTCGACGCGGGCGCGGAAGGTCGACGTGAGCTCGTTGTATTGCGTCTTCGAGGGCCCAATGTCGACGGCGCCCTGAGTCTTGGTGGCGTTGATGAGGCCATAGCCCCCGACCCTCGCGGTCAACCATCGCTCGCCGTCCGGGGCGTTGAGGCTGACGATGATCTCGGTGCCCCACTCCGCGATGTCGACCTCGAACTCGACGTCGAGCACCGCCGGTCCGCCGTCCCACGTCAGCGGGAAGGAGCCGAGCTGGTTGGTCCCCGCCGCCCACAGCGAGAGCGCCCTCTTGCCGAGGTCGCGCCCCATCGCGACCGGGTCCGAGATCGTCCACTGCGGCTCCAGGGGGCGGTCGAAGGTCAGGAGCACCTCGGGCCGCTCTGCGGTCGCCGCGGCGTAGAGCGCCTCCTCGGCCGCGATCGCGGGTCGCTCATCCTCGTCGGCGTAGGGGAAGCGTCGACGGGTCAGATCGAGCGCTTCGGCGAGGTTGCCGAGGCGCCGCTGAGCCTGCGCGGCGCCGGCCAGCGCCTGGGAGGCGATGTCGGGCCGATCTGCAGCGGCGAGGTAGTTCTCGGCCGCCAGGAGATCCTCGCCGAGCCCCGCGTAGAGCTCTCCTGCCCGTAGGAGCATGTCCGAACCGGGAGAGCCGGAGAGCCGGCCTATCGTCGAGAGTTCGGCGGCAGAGCGGCGCGGAACGCCGATCGCCACCAGCTGTTCGGCGCGCCGCCAGGCCGCGGCGAGCCTCGGGTCGACGATGGTTGCGGGGACGGGCCGGGGCTCGAGGTCTTCGCTGAGGGTGGGGGAGAGGGGCGTGTCGCCGAGACCTAGGACCTCGACGCGCTCGTCCTCATCGTGGCTCCTGACGATCAGCTCAGCCTTGCCGTCCCCGTCGAGATCCGCGACCAAGAGGGGTTTGACCCCGGCGATATAGAGGGGCTCCAGGGGGCTGCCGGGGCTAAAGCGCGCGAGCGCTGTGCCGTGCTCATGGGCGTCGAGCACAAGCTCGTCCTGACCGTCGCCGTCGAGGTCCGCAGATCGGATGATGCCGAGCCGAGGCCGCTGGCGAGACGGGGCGCCTGTCCCCCGGCTGGCAAAGGCGAGGTCATCGAGGGTCCGGCCGCTCATGCCGACGATGTAGAGGCCGGCGGGCTCCCCCAGAGGCGAGTCCTGCGGGAAGCGGTCTGGGGCGATCTGAGCGTCGAGCTTCTGAAACGCGACCAAGTCTGGGCCCGGCATGCGCATGGCGATGACGCCGCCGAAGGAGCCGAAGGAGCGGCGGGCGACGAGGTCGAGGCCCCGCCCTCCGGTCGGCTTGAAGACCCGAAGATCGTAGGCCTTCCACGGCCCGGCCGCGACGACGAGCTCGTCATCGCCGTCGTCATCGAGGTCGGCGACGAGGACGTTCATGAGGTCCGAGGTGGCGGCGTCGGTCGGGGTGTGGGCGACCTTCCGTGACCACTGGCCGTCGGCCGTCCGGTCGATCCGCCAGAAGCGTCGGGTGTAGGCCTGGGTGACGACATAGATCTCTCGCTGGCCGTCCCGATCGAGATCGACGGTGACGGCGTGGAACGAGGAGCTGTCGGGCCAGGCGTCGATGATGCGGGTGCTCCCGTCTTCGCTGTAGGTGAGGAGGCGAAGCTCGAATTGCATCGGCTCCTCCCCGGGGTAGGAGGCGAGCACGAGCGGCTCACCGGCGACGATCGGCGCGAGGTGGAGCGTCCGGTGGGGATCTTCGAGATCGATGGCGCGGAGCCGCTGCGGGGTGGCCTCTGACGTGAGGAGCTGCAGCGGTTGCCCGTGGGGGGTGAGCACGATCTCGTCCGTCCCGTCGCCGTCGGCGTCGAGGTGGGCGACATTTAGGCCGTTGTGCGCCGAGGCGAGGGGGGTGTTCGGGAGAGGCGTGACCCGGGAGAGGCGTGTGAATAGCTCGGACCAGCGCTGGTCGTTCGGGTCGTCGGAGTCGGCGAGGGTCGCGGCGGCGGTCGGCAGATCCCTGTGCGCGAGGGCTGCCTCGAGGCGGATGTGGCGGAGCCTGGGGGTGGACGCCTCGCTCTGATCGAGGCGCTCCATGACCTTGAGCGCGGCGGCTGCCTCGGCGGCGAGCCGCGCACGGCTCAGGCGGTCGATCAGCCCGCGGAGGGCCGCGATCTCCTCCGTCGGGCGGCTCGCGCTGATGTAGGCGCTCGCGTAGGCGTCGATCGCCTCGGCGTCGTCGGCCTGGACCTCCGCCCAGAGGAGGTAGGCGCGGGAGACCACCGCGAGGCCTCGGTTCTGCGGCAGGCTGACGAAGGCCTCGAGGAGGCGCTGGGCGTCGTCCTCCTTCCCGGCTGAGCGTAGGGACTGGAGCTCCGCGCTCAGGCTCTCGAGGCGGGTGTCCGCCTCGCGCTCGCGGAGGTGCTTGCTGACGGCGCCGTAGGTAGCGACGACGATGACGACCAGCGCGATCGTGCCGGTGATCACGGCGACGATCTGTCGGGTCCGGCGCTCGCGGAGGGCTCGCTCGGCCTCAGGATCCTCGCCGAGAAGATCGACGAGCGCGGCCATGGACTCGAAGCGCTCTGCGGGGTCGCGGGCGAGCCCGCGGACCAGCGCCGCGTGGATCCACTCCGGCACGTCGGAGCTCGGACGGGGCGGGAGGGGGTCGAGGAGAACGGACGCTGTCAGCTCCTCGAGGGTCTCGCCGGAGAAGGGCACCTCGTCGTAGAGCGCCTCGTAGAGGGCGACGCAGAAGGCGTACTGGTCGCTCGCCGGGCTCGCGCTCTCACCTCTGAGGAGCTCGGGCGCCATGTAGAGCGGGGTGCCGACGAGGCTCTGGTCGTTCGCGAGGGTCTCGGCTGTCGAGCCGCCGAGCTCGAGCCCGTGGTGAGCCGGGCCGACCCGCTCGCCCCCCCGCCGCGTCGCGAGGCCGAAGTCGGCGACGCGGATCCTGCCGTCGTCGCCGACGAGGACGTTGCTCGGCTTGAAGTCGCGGTGGATGAGCCCTTGAGCGTGGGCGGCGACGAGCCCCTGACCGGCCTCGCGGAGCGCCGTGACGAGCTCCCGCCACGGTCGTCGCTCGGCGGCGAGCCACTGCTGAAGGTCGACCCCCTCGACGTACTGCATCGCGACGAAGACCGCTCCGGCGACGACCCCGACCTCGTGGACCGCGACCACGTTCGGGTGGGAGAGGCGGGCCATCGCTTGGGCCTCGCGCAGGAGCATCGACCGACCCTGCGAGGCGTCCTGTCGGTGGTTGGCGTGGAGGAGCTTGATCGCGACCTTGCGATCGAGCTCCTGATCATAGGCGGCGAGGACGATCCCCATCGCCCCGCGCCCGAGCTCGCGGAGGAGCAGAAAGTGGCCGATCCGTCCGCTCGCGAGGGTCTCCTTGAGCGCCGCCGCGGAGGTGTCCAGGGAGGGCGATCGGAGCGGGAGCTCGGGTCTGCGGGCGCGGGTCTGATCGAGCGGGCGGGAGGCGCCCACGGGAGAGCCGTCTGTCGTCGGCGCCGCCATCGTCATCGCCTCGCTCAGGCTGGCCAAGGCGGTCGTCGCGAGGCCAGCGGCGGCTCCTGAGCTGGAGGCGCGGGTTTGGTCGAGCGAGGGGGAGGCGTCGCTGCGGGCGATCGTCATCGCCGTGCCGAGCTCGGCCGCGACCTTCGCCTGCAGGGGCGGAGCGGCGTCAGCCTTCGCTTCGGGCGACGGGGGCGGCCGCGTGTCGGCGATGAGGAGCTCCTGGGCGGGGCGACGATCGTCGCCCTCTGCCGGGATCGTCGAAGGCAGGGTCCCCGCGAGGTCGGGCCCCCGCGGGGCGGTCACCTCTCGCGCTCGCAGGGTCGCCTCGAGCGAGCTCGGGATGCTCGCACCCCCGGGCGTTCGCTCTTCCCCGTCACCTCCCATCCAGGCCGAGAACGGTAGCACGCTGGCCCGAGCCGGCGAGCGGATCGAGAGCGCTGGACGCTGCCGCGGATCAGCTCGGCGCGGCGCTCCACGGAGCGGCGCAAGGCGTCATGACCTCGACCCCTCGGGGCTCAGGCCGAGCGATCGCAGCCCCTCGCAGACCTCCTCAGGGGGGGCGTGGCGCTGCCTCAGCTCGTAGAGCCTGTGGCCTATGTTCAGCAACGCTCATCCCCCCGGTGACGAGCGGAGAGGTGAAGGTCATCGCCGCCAGCGGCTCGGCGCCGAGGCGGGCGATGCCGTCGTACTCGCGTCGGCTACTGCGAGAACCAGCCGCACTCGCCCCGTACGCAGCCGCAGAACACGGGCTTGGCGAACGAGTATCCCTCGCAGGTGCTCGCCTCGTTGGCGCCGGGGCAGCTCCAGTGGAGACAGCGATTGCCGCAGCCGGCGATCATGCACTCGCCGTCATGGCCGCACGATCCCCCCCGCTGGCCGCCGAGATGAAAGCGGGGGCCTCGCTTCTTGAAGGGGTCGTAGCGGCTCCCCTCATCCAGTGGTTGCGGCTCGCAGCCAGCCTGGGCCGTCGTGCAGCGGGGCTCGACGAGACCGCCGAGCTCGATCGCGAGCTCGGTCGCTGGCCTGGGCAGGATCGGGTCCTGGGCGATCGCGGCGATCACCTCGGACGCGACCCGCTCGACCGAGTCCGCGCAGAGGTCGAGCCTGAGGTGGAGGCAGATCCGGGTGCCCTCGCCGCAGTAGAGCCCGTAGCTGAGATAGGCGAGGGTAGGGCTCGCGCTGCGGAGGCGGGTGAGGTAGGCGCTGATCTGCGCGCTCTCAAGCTCGGTGTCACCGCGGAGATCAAAGACGAAGCGGCGGCCCGAGGACTCGCGGACGAAGGGGGTCCCGTCGGCGAGGGTCGTCGCTCCAGCGGCCGGGGTGTAGGGGGCATCGAGGCAGGCGCGCCGCGTGCCGTCGACCACGGGGGAGCCGGTGCACGAGCGTGCCGGGGGAGCCGGGTCGCCGCTCTGGGTGCCGGCGCAGGAGCCCACGAGCGCGGCGACGAGGAGCGAAGCGGCGGTCTTGCTGGTCGGTCTGATGGCGAGGTCTCCGCGAGGACCTGCGGTGTACCGCATGGACGGGGCGAGCGCGAGGCTGAGGCCTCGGGGAGCTGTCGCGACCTCGCCATCGCCGCGATCGGCGACCGAAAGACCCTCGCCCGTGCGCGCGAGTCGCTGCCACGGCCGCCGATGAGGCACCCGCTCATGAGCGCGAAGGTCACGGTCGCAGGACCGCGGCCTGGGCGCTCCGCTCTGCTGACCTAGCGCGGACCGTCCCAGCCCTGGATCCCGCAAGCGCCAAGTCGCCCGCTCGCCCGCTCGCCCCTGCGGTGAGGAACAAGCCCGTGCGCTGCTCCAAAGTCGGCCATACTGACCGTCGCATCGCAGGGAACGATGAACGGAGAGCACAAGAGCGAGGCGTCCCAGGGGGCGCTCTTCCTTCGGGTGATGAGCGCCGTCGACGGCCTCATCCCGCCCGAGCTCCTGGCCGACGGTGAGGCCCGGGTCCGAGCTCGCGTCCTCGTCGTCTCGTGCGCCGGGATCGGCGGCCTGACGACGATCGCTCAGATCGTCCGCGGCCTGACCCTCCCCGCCGACTTCGGCTTCTGGTCGGGGCTGGCCATCGTGCTCTTCATCTTCTCGCTGCCCGTGATCCAGTGGAAGACCCGCTCCGCGCGGATCTCAGGCGGGATCCTCTCAGTTCTCATGGGGATCGCGCTGCCGCTGATCCACAGCCAGGCCGGTCATTTTCCGGCGCCCGTGCTCGCGTGGTTCTCCTGCTTCCCCGTCCTCGTCACCTTCTTCCTCGGCTCGCGGTGGGGGCTCTTGAGCGCCGCGACCACCTGCGCGTCGGTCCTCTACCTGGCGACCAACGTCCCGCACGTGACGACGGAGCGCTTCGCCGCCTACTTCCCGACCTTTGTCACGACGTTCTCGGTCGCGCCGGTGCTCGCCTACTTTTTGGCGGCCGTCTACGAGCGCAACCGCGTCCGCAATGAGACCCACCTCCATCACCTCAACCGCGAGCTGTCGGTCGCCCGACAGCAGGCCGAGCAGACAGACCGCCGCAAGACGGAGTTCCTCCGGCACATGAGCCACGAGCTGCGGACCCCGCTCAACGCGATCATCGGCTACAGCGAGCTCCTCCTCGACGAGCTCGTCGAGGAGGGCAGCGATGCCCTCAGCGAAGACGCCAAGCGGATCGCGGATGCTAGCCAGCACCTGCTGGCCCTGCTCAACGAGCTCCTGGACGTCTCGAAGATCGAGGCAGGCGCCGTCATTCTCGATCTCGAGACGATCGAGCTCGACAGCCTCCTGGCAGGCCTCCGCCAGACCGTCGAGCCCCTCGTCGCCGTCAACAACAACACCCTCGAGCTTGTGGCGGAGCCGGGCCTCAGGATCTACAGCGACCGCCGGCGGATCCACCAGGTGCTGATCAACCTCGCCGGCAACGCCTGCAAGTTCACGAACGAGGGCACGATCTCGGTCCGGGCGGCCCCGCTGGCGGAGGGACGAGGGGTCCGCCTGAGCGTCGCCGACGAGGGCATCGGCATGTCCGAGGAGAAGCTGCGTCGGGTCTTCGACCCCTTCGTCCAGGTCGACGACTCCGCTCGCCGTCGACGCCAAGGCTCGGGGCTCGGCCTCGCGATCACCAAGAAGCTGGTCGAGCTGCTCGGCGGGTCGATCTCCGTCACCAGCGCGCCCGGTGAGGGCTCTGTCTTCACCGTCGACTTGCCCCTGCGGGCGCCCGACACGTCCGTCGACACGTCCGCCGACACGTCCACCGACACGTCCACCTAGCAGGTCTTCGACAAGCGCAGGGCCGCGGCGGCGCCGACCCCCGAGCGGATGACGGCCATCCTCGGCGAGAGCAGGAGGTCTTCGCCGCCGTCACGACGGGAGACAGGGCTCGTGGGGTGCTGGGCCCCCGACAGATCTGCCGGGCGGCGGCGATCGATCCCCCGGGGTCCGCGCGCGGCTCCATTTCGCTATAGTCCGCCGATGTCACGCCTCGCGCCACGCCTCGTGCTCCTCGGACTCCTCGGAACTCTCTCGGCCTGTGGCGACCCGGAGGACGACGGCGCGAGCGCGTCGGAGTCGACGAGCGAGGGGTCGGGATCGACGACGGCGACGGCGACGGGCGACGGACCGACCGGCACGGGCGACACGGAGACGACCGAGGGCACCAGCGGGGGGAGCGACGCCTCGGCGTCGACGTCGGGCGAGCCGACCGCCAGCAGCGGCGGCGAGACGTCGGGGACGACGACCACGGCGAGCACGGGCAGCGCCACGGACACCGATACCGACAGCGACAGCGACACGGACACGGGGGACACAGACACCGACGGGACGACGACCGGAGGCTCCTCCGCCGGCTGCGGCATGGCCCTCGCCGCCGGCGTGACTCCGTCGACGATCGACGTCGGCGGCAAGAGCCGCACCTACGTTCTCTCGGTCCCTGACGGCTACGATCCGGACAGCCCGACGCCGCTCGTCTTCGCCTGGCACGGCCTCGGCGGCGACGGTGCGCTCGCCCGCCTCTACTACGGGATCGAGCAGGCCTCCGACGGCGCCGCGATCTTCGTCTACCCCGACGGCCTGCCGCAGGCGAACTTCGGCGACATGACCGGCTGGAACCTGTTCTCCGGCAGCGAGGACATGGACCTCTTCGAGGCGCTCCTGGAGGAGATGAACACGACGGCCTGCGTCGATCAGGAGCGGATCTTCAGCGCCGGCCACAGCTTCGGCAGCTACATGTCGAACGCGCTCGGCTGCTTCTACCCTGACGTCCTCCGGGCGGTCGGCGGCGTCGCGGGCGGGCCGTCCTTCGGCACCTGTGGCAACGGTCAGGTCGCGGCCTGGCTCGCCCACGACATGACCGATCAGGTCGTCGAGTTCTCGCAGGGGACCTCGGCCAGGGATCAGTACCTCGATCGAAACGGTTGCGAGGAGGCGAGCAGCGCCGTCGATCCGGCGCCTTGCGTCGCCTACGATGGTTGTGACGCGGACTACCCGGTGCATTGGTGTGAGCACGACGAGGGGGGCGGCAACGGTCACGGCTGGCCGAGCTTCGCCGGGGCCGGGATCTGGGCGTTCTTCGCGGCCTCCTAGGGAGTACTGTCACAGCCCCTCCCACAACGCCCCGTGCGCGCCGACGGTGCGCGCCGACGGTGCGCGCCGACGGTGCGCGCCGACGGTGCGCGCCGACGGTGCGCGCCGATGATCCCCCGGTGATCGAGAGCGACGCCGGCACTGCGATCACCGTCTTCGCCTCGGAGTTCACACACGAAGACCGGCAGGGCCCGGACGCCTCCTACTCGCCGACGGGTGCGGTCTCGGCTGCCGGCGCCGCTTCGTCGACGAGCACGCCCATCGCCTGCGCGCGCCCCTCCCACTGCTTGCGTGCAAGCTCGCGCATGTCGACGTCACGGTCGACCTCGTCGACGATCTCCATTCCGATCAAGGTCTCGACCACGTCTTCGAGGGTCACGATCCCAGCCGTCCCGCCGTACTTGCCGACTACGAGGGCGAGGTGGGCTTGCTTCTCCAGCAGCGCCTCGAGCAGCACGGACAGCGGCGTCGTCTCGGGGACGGAGAGCAGCTCGCGGCGCATCTCCATGAGCGTGCCGTCGTGCTCGCCGCGGGCGAGTCGAAGCAAGATGTCGTTGCGAAGGACGTAGCCGGTGATCTCGTCGACCGAGCGTTGATGGATCGGGATACGTGAGAAGCGAAAGCCAGGCGCGCTGTCGACGAGGTCACCCACGCGGGTGTCTTCACCGAGCGAGAACACGACCGTCCGGGGCGTCATGACGTCGGTCGCGCGCAGCTCGGTGAGGCGGAAGAGGTTGCTCAACACCCGTGACTCACCGCTGGGGAATACGCCGCGCGCAGCGCCCTGCTCCGCGATCGCGCTGATCTCCTCGCGGCTCGGGTTGACCCCGTGACCGCCGCCGCCGAGCATCGCCGTGACCGCGCGCGCAGCCGGTACGAAGAGCGTCCAGGTCATCAGCAGCGTGATGGGACCGAGCAAGGCGGCGACTCCCGGCGCGAGCTTCTTCCAGTACATCGCGCCGAGCGACTTCGGAATGATCTCGGAGATCAAGAGGATCAGCACCGTGAGTATTCCGGAGATGACGGCGAGCGGAACACTCTCGAAGACCTTCGCTGACTGGGCGCCCACGCCCGCCGCGCCCACGGTGTGGGCGATGGTGTTCAAGCTCAGGATCGCCGCGAGCGGCCTGTCGATGTCGGCCTTGAGGTTGGCGATCTTCTTCGCCGCCGGCGCCCCCTGCTTCTCGAGCGCAGCCACGTAGCCGGGGCTGATGCTCAAGAGCACCGCCTCGAAGATCGAACACGCGAACGAGACGCCCAAGGCGAGCACCAGGTAGAAGACCAGAAGAGCGACGTCGCTGCCCATGTCGACGGAGGGTAGCGCCTCATCGTTCGCTTGGGCAGTGCCTCGCGGTCACCTCTCAAACAGCAGAGGTGGAGAGCGGCCGAACGCTCGCGAGGTCAAGCTCGCGAGGTCAAGCTCGCCGTCTGTGGGGTCATCCGAGCCGCTCGCGATCGGCTCGCCCGAAGAGAGGAGGTCGCGGCCGAGGACCCCGCCACAGTCCGAGGAACCGACGCTGGTTCACGCCTGGTCGTGAGCGACGGCCACGGTCTGCTAGGGTCCGCCGTGGTCGGCGAGCCAGCGCTCCACCTCGGTGAGCCCCTCCACGTCGTGGGATGTCGTGTACTCCACAAGGGCCTGCCTCGCGAGCTCGCGCGTTCGGGTCGTCAGCACCTCGCCGTCGGCGAGCGCCTGGGCGAGGACGAAGTGAGCGTCCGCCGCTGCGCGGGGCCCCGCGATGTCGTCCTCTGCCGACCACACCGCGCGCAGGGCGAGGCTCCGCGCCGCGTCTCGATCACCCTCGGCGAGGGCGATCCTGGCGAGCGCGCTGAGGCTGGGCGCGAGGGCGGCGTCGTCGGGCCCGAGGAGACGCTCGCCGATCGCCAAGGCTCGCTCGTAGGAGGCGCGCGCCTCCTCCACGCGACCCGCCTCCGCGAGCGCGTCGCCGAGGCCCTCCAGCGGCGCGCGCAGCAGCCCGTGCTCTGGACCGAATGCCGCCTCGCGACGTGAGAGCGCCTCGCGTCGGCGGGTGATCCCCTCGTCGACCCGTCCCAACGCCCGATCGATCTCGGCGACCCGCTCCTGCGCCGACGCGACCTCGGGATGGTCAGGATCCAGCGTGCTCTCCAGGAGCTCGACGGCCTCGGCGGAGCGGCTGAGGGCGAGCTTTTCCCGCCCTCGGGCCCGGTCGAGCTCAGCCATGCTCAGGAGGCTCATGGCGTAGGCGCGGGCCCGGACGCCGCGATTCGCACGTGCGGCGGCAAGACCCCGCTCTAGCAGCGGCTCCGCCTCGTCGACGCGGTCGAGGGCGAGGAGGACCCGACCGAGCGCGTCGATGCTCGGCACGGTGTTCGGGTGATCGGAGCGGCCGAGTCGTTCGTGCAGCGCCAGCCCCTCATGGAGGCGCGCGATGGCCTCGTCGACCTGGCCCAACGACCAGAGCGCTCGCCCGTGGAGCGTGGCGAGCTGGGCGATGTAGGGGTGCTCATGACCGACCGCATCCTCCCAGATCTGGGCAGCCTGCTGGAGGTGCTCGAGCGCCTCACGGTGACGCCCTTGCAGCAGGTAGATGATCCCCACGCCTCGGATCGAGGCGGCGGTGATCGGGTGCTCCGCGCCGAGGGCGTCGCGCCGCATCGCCAAGGCCTGTTCGGCCGCGATCGCGGCCCCGTCGTAGTCGCCGAGGCCAGAGCGGACGGAGCTCAGGAGATAGCGCCCTTCGGCCTCGTCGAGGCCGCTCGGGTCCTCCAGCGAGGCTGCGAGAACGTCGGCGTGACCTGCCCACACGGCGGCGTCGCGGTAGCGCTGGCTGCCGTTGTAGACGCTGATGAGCGAGCGCGCGGCACGGAAGGCCACCTCGAGGGAGCCGCCGCGCTGAGCCTCGAAGTAGGCGCGGACCAGGGTCTCGTCCGCGAGCTTCGTCTGCCCTGCCTCGAGGGCGCAGCGTCCCTCGATGAAGCGCGCGAGGGCGAGGAGCGGCGACCAGCCGAGGGCCTCAGCGCGCTCGCGTCCGCCGCTCGCGACCTCGAGGGCGTCGACTTGGCGGCCAGAGTGCCGCAGCCGATCAGACCTGGAGAGGGTCGACCGGATGGCCCGAACCTCGTCCCGCATCTCGAGCGGCGGCGCGGGCAGGCGCTCCAGATGCTTGGGATCGAGGCAGGGCTCCACCGGGTCGAGATAGGAGGCGATCCGCACCGCCCGGCGCGACGACGCCCGGTTCAGGGTCGCGATCTGTTCGACGGTCGCCTCGAGCTGGAGCCGACGATCCTCGAAGCACCACGAGGAGCGGTCGACGAGCGCGTCATCCCAGTCGCGGTCGATCGTGGCGTGCACACAGGCCTCGGTGCGCCCCGCTCTCCAGGCCTCGCGGTAGTCGTTCAGCCAGGGCACGAAGACCTCGAGGCTGTGTAGTGCGAAGGGCGCGCCTGTCGCGAGGAACCCCGTGCGCAGGCGTTCTCGCGCCGTGTCGTCCCATACCTCGTCGATCTCCGCCGCGAGGGATGCGCAGTAGCTTGTCTTTTGGGACATGTCGTAGTGCTCGACGCTCGCGGCGACGGCTGCCGCCGCAGCGACTACGGCAGCGCCCGCGACCCACCGTCGTCGCCGCGCCCGCGCCTTTCCGCGCTCGAGCGCCGCGAGGAGATCGGTCATGGACGCGAAGCGCTGCTCCGGCTCGACCTCGAGCCCTCGGGCGTAGACTCTACGTAGCCACCGCGGCACGGAACGACCGGATCGTGGCGGGGGCTTGATCTTGCCGGCGAGAACGCTCGCTGCGAGGGCCACGAGCGACTCTCCGGGGAAGGGACGCTCGCCGTGGAGCGCCTCGTAGAGGGTCACGCAGTAGGCGAAGATGTCCGAGCGGACGTCGACCTCATGGCCGGAGAATTGCTCGGGGCTCATGTACGCCGGGGAGCCGACGAGCGCGCCCGCGCGGGTCACCCGGACATCGCTCGCGGAGGTCGAGGCGACGGAGGCCGCGACGACGGAGGCCGGTGCGGCGGAGGTCGAGGCGGCGGAGTCAGGGCCTCTCTGGGTCGTCGTCGTGCCGACGCTCGCCTGACCCGCCCCGCGAGCGAGCCCGAGGTCCATCACCCGCGTCCGACCGTCCCGACCGATCATCACGTTCTCCGGCTTAAAGTCGCGGTGGAGGAGCCCTGCCTCGTGCGCCGCCTCGAGCCCGTGGCCGGCCGCGATCATCACCTCTAGGAGCTCGCTTGTCGTCCTCGGCGACTCGTTGAGCCAGGCGTCGAGCGTCACACCGTCGACGTGCTCCATCGCCAGCCATACGCAGCCCTCGGCCTCGCCGACGTCGTAGATCGCGACCACGTTGGGGTGCGAGAGCCTCGCGAGCGCGTGCGCCTCACGGACGAAGCGGGCGCGGGCCTCCTCGAGGCTGCGGGAGCGGGAGCGGGAGCGGTCGCCGGTGACCTCAGGGAGCAGGAGCTTGAGCGCGACCTTTCGGTCGAGCTGTGGATCATAGGCCGCGTAGACCACCCCCATCCCCCCCGCGCCGAGCTCACGGACGACGACGTAGCGGCCGACCCTGGCGCCGATCGTGAGGTGAGCCGCGCCGCTCTTCCCTGGGCGCGGCTCTTTGGGCGCGGCCACCAGCGTCTTGGGCAGAGAGTCTTGGGCAGCGATCATCGTCGCCGCGAGCAGGAGATCTTCACCCCTCGCGTGCCCGCTTGAACGGCTGTCCTCCATCCCCCCCATCGGCCCCAGAAGAATCCTCGAACACTGGCGTTTCGCCACCGACCTGCGATTTCACTCTAGCACGCACGTGCGGCCTGCGAAGCGCCGGGCGCAAGCGCAAGCGCTCGCAGGAGCGCCCGTGGAGGGGGGTCGACGATCCTTTCGCCGCGGTCTCTCGGGAGGCGCGAGTGCGCGGGCCGATCGAACTCATGGCGAGCCATGAGGTTCGTGAAGCTCTGGGCAACTCGGGCTCGAAGCTCGTCCTGCGAGCGTCCCTCGGCCGGGCAAGCTCCTCGCCTGCTCCCTGGCCATCATCTACCCTGCGGCCATGCTCCTAAATCCCCTCCGCCGCAACCCTCCGCCGAGGGCCGGGATCCCTGTCGCCGCCGGCTCCTTCCCGGCGGTCGGACACCTACCGGCGCTGATCCCATCGATGCTCCGCTTCATCCGCGAGCAGGAGGCGCGCCTCGGGCCGCTCTTCTGGGTGAACCGTGGCTTTGGAGATCACGCGCTGATGGTCCTCGGGGAGCCGGCGTTCGAACTTCTCGCGAACAAGGTCACACGGTCACGGGACGGGATCGAGGTGCTCGCGCCGATGATGGGGGAGTCGATGATCCTCGCCGACGGTCCCGCTCACCGACGGATGCGCGGCGCCGTCGCCAGGACCTTCAGCCCGAAGGGCCTCGGAGGGGCGAACGCGGGGCGGACGATGGCGACGATCATCGAAGATCGGGTGGCGCGCTGGGAGGGGACGAAGCGGCTCAAGATCGTCCCGGAGGCGCGCGAGCTCGCCCTCGACGTGATCTTCGCGATCGTCGGTGTGCCCGTCGACGAGAACGCGGAGTGGCGGCGGCGCTACGACAGCTTTCTCCTCGGGTTCCTCAACCTCCCGACGGGGATCGCTGGCTCCCCACGGTGGCGGTCACAGCGGGCTCGACGATGGATCGACGCGCGCATGGAGAACATCATCGAGCGGGCCGCCGCTGCCTCGTCCGCGGACCTGGTCGGGGGGATGGTCCAGGGTCGCGACGATGAGGGCCGCGGGCTCACCCATCAGGAGCTCGTCGACAATCTCCGCCTCCTCCTCTTCGCGGGCCATGAGACCACCGCGACGGTGATCGCGTGGATGGGCTATCACCTCGCGGCGGATCCTGACCTCTGGGAGCGCCTGCTCGCCGAGGTCGGGCCCGAGACGCCGCTGCCGACGACAAGCGCTGACTTGGACCGATTTCCCTTCGCCCTCGGGCTCTTTCGCGAGGCGCTGCGCCTGCACTCACCCGTGGGCTTGATCGGGCGCAAGGTCGCGGGGGAGCTCGAGCTCCAGGGCAAGCGAATCCCGGAGGGCACCTCGGTGATGGTCTGCGTCGCCGACCTCTCGCGGGATCCTGAGCGCTACGAGGACCCCGACCAGGTCCGCCCCGAGCGGTGGATGAAGGACAGGGTCCGCGCGGGATCCCTGGAGACCGTGCAGTTCGGGGCTGGTCCTCACTTCTGCCTCGGCTACCATCTCGCCTGTCTCGAGGGGGTCCAGTTCATGGTCGCCTTCGCCTCATCGTTGCAGCGGCGTAGGCTTCGCCTAGCTCGTCGCTCGCTCCCGTCGAGCATCGAGTATCCCCTCGCGCGGCCCTCGGCGCGGGCTGTGCTCGAGCTTGAGCGGGTCTAGCGACGACCTACGACCTCCCGGCTCGCCGAGCTGCAGCGATGTTCACAGGAGCGAGGGGTGTATATCGATCGCGGCAGGACCTTCCGTGCGGCAAGGCTCACCAAGAAATCCTCCGCCATCACGGCAGCCTGCTCTTGGCTGTAGTCGCCCTTCGCTCCAGGCTCTCTCAAGCTGAGCGTCCACGTCTCGACAGCCGCCGAGCCGCCGCGCATCCTGATCCCATGACGAGGAGGCCGCGAGACCTGACGATCGATCTGAGATGCCGGCCCGCTCGGGGCGCGCCGACCGAGCTGCTCCCTTTGCTCCTCGCCTCGGCCCTGGGGGTCGGCGGCTGCGGCGAGCCCTGCCCGTCGACCGACGCGCCCGCCGACACGGCCCTCACCCCAGGCTCCGCCTTCAGCCCCGCCTCCCTGCCGGCGACGCTCCCCTTTGACCTGGATGCTCTCGCCCCCGACGTCTACCCGGTCACCCGCGGTCACGTCGGCTTCGCCTGCGCGCCCGAGGACGACCCCTCGACCCGCCGCTGCGCCCTCGATATCCGCGCGTTGCGCTGGGATCCCGCGAGCCAACACTACACCCGCTCGCGCAGCGCCCCGCACGTAACCTCACCCGCGCTCGACGACGACGTGATGTGGGGGATGCCCATAGCCTCGCCGATCGACGGCGAGGTGATCGCCTGCTGGCGACGGATGCCGGACGACGACCTCGACGGCGACGACAGCAATTGTCCCGGCGGCGCCGAGACCTGCACCGCCGCCGGCAATCACCTGGTGATCCTCGACCGAACAACGAAGCTGGTGGCGATCATCGCCCACCTCCAAGCAGAGAGCATCCCCGCCGAGCTCTGCCCGATCGACGACATCTATCTCTACACCAGCGATCCCAAGGTCTGCGACCTGGGCCCCGGCTGGAGCGGCTGGCGGGACCTGGCTCGCCTCGACCGCCGCGGCATCGCGCCGATTCCGGTCCGTCGAGGCGAGCGGATCGGCCGGGTCGGCAGCAGCGGCTCGGGCGTCGGCGTCCACCTGCACATCCACGCCTCAGCCTACGCGGTCGACAGCGAGGGCAACCCCTGCGAGGGGGACTTCACCACCTTCTCCTTCTCAGACTCGAGCTTCCAGTGGCGCAGCCCCGGGGTCGAGCCCCGCAGCGACGGCTGGGCGCCCCTCGTAGACCAAGCGCTCCCGATCAACGGCGACGATCTCCTCCTCCTCCCCGACGCGGATATCGATCGCGGCTGCTCTCCCTGAGCGCCCCAGGCGACGACGGCGATCCCTCGATCGCCTACCGGTCGTTGACCTGAAGAAGGCGGCGCTGAGGTGATGCTGATACACTCCCCGCCGTGAGCCGCCGCGAACGCCCCTATCTCTTCTACAGCGCAACCCGGGCCCTGTGCAGCACGTGCCTCGAGGTGGTCGATGCGAAGGAGCTGATCGAGGACGGCAAGGTCTTCCTGTGGAAGCGCTGCATGAAGCACGGTGTCCAGCGAGTGCTGCTCTCGGATGACGTGGACTACTTTCGGTTGTGCCGAGAGGTCTACCTAAAAAAGCCTGAGCAGCCCGACCACTACAACACGGGGGTGAACTACGGCTGCCCGTACGACTGCGGTATTTGCCCGGACCACGAGCAGCACGGGTGTGTGTCGGTGCTGGAGATCACCGACAACTGCAACCTCAGATGCCCGACATGCTTCGCCCACAGCGGTCCAGACCGGTCAACTCACCGCTCGCTAGCGACGATCGAGTCGATGCTCGACCTCATCGTGCGCAATGAGGGGGAGCCCGACGTGGTCCAAGTCTCCGGGGGGGAGCCGACCATGCACCCGCACTTCTTCGAGGTCCTCGACGCCTGTCGACGACGGCCGATCCATCACCTGATGGTCAACACCAACGGGATTCGCATCGCCCGTGAGGACGGCTTTGCCGAGCGCCTCGCCAGCTACGAGCCCGGATTTGAGATCTATCTCCAGCTCGACGGGGTCGATGACGTCGCGCACCAGGTCTTGCGGGGGGCCAAGCTCTTCGAGATCAAGTCACGCGCGCTTGCCCGACTTGAAGCGCTCAACCTCTCGACGACGCTGGTCGTGACCCTGCGGCGTGACCTCAACGAAGACTCGATCGGTGCGATCATCGACTTCGCGCGCAGCTATCGTTGCGTACGCGGGGTGACCTTCCAGCCGGTGTACGATGAGGGCCGTAATGAGGGGTTCGACCCCGCTGTTCATCGTCTCACCCTCTCCGAGGTCCGAAGGCGGATCTATGAGCAGTCTCCGACCTTTACGCCTGCGGACATCATCCCTGTCCCCTGTCACCCGGACAGCGTCGCGATGGCCTATGCGGTCCGCGGCGCCGGCGATGACTTCGCGCGGCTGAGCCCGCTCACGCGGTACATGCCTGCGGACGTGCTGATCGAAGGAGGACGCAACACCATCATCTACGAGGGCGACCCGGCGCTGCTGGAGAACATGCGCGCACGGATCTACGAGACATTCTCGACCGCGCACGGGCCCGAGGGCGCGTCCAAGGCCCTGGGGGAGTTGATGTGTTGCCTGCCTCGAATCGAGACCCTGCCCGATCTCTCCTACGATCGGGTGTTTCGCGTGATCATCATGCAGTTTTTGGATCGTCACAGCATGGATCTCCGCTCCGTCCGCAAGACCTGTGTGCACATCGCTCACCGTGACGGCAAGCGGATGATCCCCTTTGACACCTACAACCTGCTCTACCGCGAGCCGGAGCAGCAGGAGCAGCTCGTCACCCTCCGCGCGCGTGCCCGGCCATGACCTCGGGTGAGCTCGCCTATGGGGCTATGGTCCTCCTCGGAGCTGTCCTCGCATTTGCGATCCGCGGCGCAGAGAGTCGACGTCTGGGCTACGTCAAACACCCTGGATACCGCTTTGTCGGCCTCTCTTGCCTGCTCGGCGCGGCGCTGGGGGCGAAGCTCGGGATGCTCTTCTACATCTCGCCGGAGCGCAGCGGCTCGTCGCTGGTGAACTTCTTTGATCTGCACGTCGCCGGCAAGACCGTCCTCGGGGCACTCACCGGCGGGTACATCGCGGGCGAGCTAGGCAAGAAGATCGTTCGAGTGGACTTCTCCACCGGTGACGCGTTGGCGATCGCCTTGCCGGTCGCCCTGGCGTTCGGCCGGGTCGGCTGCTTTCTCGGCGGTTGCTGCTACGGCACCCCGACCGAAGTGCCGTGGGCGGTGCACATCCGCGGGCTCTCGATCCATCCGGTTCAGCTCTACGAGGCCCTCGCGTGCTTGGCCCTGGCCGGCTTCCTGTACAGGATCCGCGGGCGGGATCGGCCTGCGGGCCATCTCTTCCGCTACTTCCTGATCGCCTACGCCCTCCTTCGCTTCTCATGCGAGTTTGTCCGCGGAGAGGCCCAGCTCCGGCTTGGCCCGCTTAGCTGGGCTCAGGTCTACTGCCTCGCTGTCGCCTTAGGGTTCACTCTGAGCGTGATCTGGGCGCGGAGAAGAGCTCGCGCAGACCACCGAACTGGATCGCCATGATCGTCCGCGGGGAACCCTGCTCAAGGCCGCATTCGACGTACTCGAGGCCGGGGTGATAGGTGCCGAAGAGGCGGTCCCAGATCATCAAGGTCGAGCCGAAATTCCTGTCCGCGAGCCTTGGATCGCGAGCGTGGTGGACACGATGAATGTTGGGCGTGTTGACGACGCGATCGAGCCAGGGGAGCCGATTGACGAGGCGTGTGTGGCAGAGAAACTGCCAGCCGTCATTGATCTCCACAAGAATGAAGAGAACAGGCGCCGGTAGGCCCGTAAGCACCAGCGGGATGAAGAAGAAATAGCTCAGCCCCGCCTCGATCCAATTGAGGCGGAAGGTCGCCAAGAAGTTGAGCTCTTCGCTCGAGTGGTGGGTCCTATGGAGCGCCCAACCGAGGCGCGTCGCGTGGAAGAGGCGGTGTTTCCAATAATAGATGAAGTCGACGCCTATGTAGGTGAGCAGCAGGGTCACCGCGCTCGCCTCCAGCTCCCAAGGGATCAGGGAGCCGAGCCCGATAAACACCGCCAGGCGCAGCGGCATCGCTAGCCCTCGCAAGAGCAGGTCGACGCCGAAGATGCTCGCGTCCGTCATCGTCGTCCGAAGTCTTGGCGCCCAGCGGTACCAACGGCCGACGAGGTAGGTCTCGATCGAGATCAGCGCGGTGACGGAGAGCGCCGCGACCAAACGGACGTCGTGGTCAGATCCGAGTTGGGCGAGCTCTGATCCAGTCACGGACTCCCCGCAGTGATCAGAGGGTCCCGCCGCACAGGCCCCATACAAAGAAGAGCACCAGGCCTACGATGACGAGCGTCACAACGCAGCCCACGGGCAACTCCTCCTGGTTCGGAGAGACCATCGGAGACGCGAACTCCCGCTCAGGTCTGGGCTTGTCACGGGACTCATCGGTCGCCATTCGAGGACAATATCACGGGGCTTTGCCGGGCGGCCGGGTCCCGGGGTCGTCGCCGAGGCGTTTGGCCGAGGATCCCGAGCGCGGCGGCGAGCGACCGGACGGTCTGCCCCGGCGTGGAGAGTGACGAGGGGTCAGCGTCCCAGACCGCACGCTTCACGCTGCTCTTCGAGACCCTCGCCATCCGACTCCTCCTCGAGGCGCAACAGCGCGGTCGCGCGGCTTCGCGGTCGGCTTCACGCGTCCGGCCGACGCCCCGTCGCCCGAGCCGGTCAGGGTGGCAAGGCGGCCCACCACGGCTTCGCGGGCCGCGGAGCACGGCGTTCCAGCAGGATGATGCGGGCGCGCCGAGTGCGCCCTTGGCCTCCGTGAGCTCTTGGCTGCCCCGCGCCTCCCTCCCGCACGCCTCCCAACGAAGAAAAAGACTTCTGTCATTGAAGACAATCGCCGGAGGTCGTCACTGCACAGGTGGTGGGATTGATTGGGAGCTTTGCAAATGCGACGATCGGAGACATGGACGGCGGACGATGAGATGCCGCGGGCGGGCGAGGGCCCGGTGAAAGATCAGGATAGGGAGAGCCTCAGCGACGAGGACTTCGCGTCCGGCGAGACCGCGCTGCGGAGGATCGCTGTGGCCGAAGCCTCGACCAAGGAGACGCTACCCGCCGCTGGCGGGTCACCTACAGCGGGGTGAACCGCGAGCTGCTCCTCCAGAGGGTCGCGGCGCGGCTCGACCTCTCGCCGGACAAGACCGCGGTCGGGCTCGAGATCGGTCGCTACAGGGTGGACGAGCGCCTCGGCGAGGGCGGCATGGGGGTGGTCTACAGAGCCCACGATGAGGAGCTCGACCGCGACGTGGCGATCAAGGTCCTCCGCGCCCGCAACTACGGGGAGGAGCGGGAGGAGGCGCGCACGCGTCTGCGCCGGGAGGCTCGGGCGATGGCGCGGCTCAACCATCCCCACGTCGTCAAGATCCACGAGGTCGGGGTCCACGACGGGCGCTTCTTCATCGCTATGGAGCTGGTCGACGGGGTGACCCTGATGGAGTGGCTCGGCGCTGAAGAGCGCTCATGGCGGGAGATCCTCGACATCTTCCTCCAGGCGGGTGATGGCCTCGCGGCGGCCCACTCCGCCGGTCTCGTCCACCGCGACTTTAAGCCAGACAACGTCTTCGTCGGCCGCGACGGCGCGGTGAAGGTCGGCGATCTCGGGCTGGTGAGCGTCGGCGAGAGGATGCGGAGGCCGGCCGCGGAGGGCATGACGACCTTGGCCGACGAGACGTCGGAGGATCTCACGCGGACCGGGACGATCATGGGGACGCCCCACTACATGTCGCCGGAGCAATTTGAGGCCGGGGCGATCGACGCCCGCAGCGATCAGTTCAGCTTCTCTGTCGCCCTCTTTGAGGCGCTGACCGGACGCCACCCCTTCGGCGGGGAGGGCTTCGCCGAGCTCCGTGAGCGGGTCGTCGGCGGCAAGCTGCGGGCGCTCCCCGGGCGGACGCAGGCGCCGTCGTGGGTGTTGAAGGCGGTGATGCGCGGGCTCAGCCGTGACGTCGAGGGGCGCTGGCCGACGATGGCCGCGCTCCTCTCAGCGCTGCGGGACGACCCGAGCACCCGACGACGGCGGCGGCTCGCGGTCGGAGTGTTGTCGCTGAGCTTGGTCAGCGCCGCTGCCGTCCTGGGCGGCGAGGCGTACATGGACTCCGCGGCGACCGAGGCCTGCGTCGCCGAGGGCGCCCGCATCGACGAGGAGTGGAGCGCGAAATCCCGCGAGCGGATGTCTGAGGCGATGCGCTCGACCGGGCTCGCCCACGCCGAAGACACGCTCCACCGGACCATCGACTTCTTCGACACCTACGCGGAGACGTGGCGCACGGGGGTCGTGTCCACCTGCATAGAGGATCGCGTCGACGGGAGCTGGGACGAGGCGCTCGCGGAGCGGGCGTTTCTTTGCCTGGAGGATCGACGGATCGAGCTCGGGGCGATGGTCGAGACGCTCTCGGCGGGCGACGCAGACATCACCAGCGCGGCGGTGTCGGTCGCGAGCCGCTTGACCGCGATCGAGCCTTGCCTCGATCGCAGCCGCCTCGCAGCTCTGCCGCCGAGGAGCGCCAGGGAGGGCGATCGTGTCGCGCGTCGCAAGCTCTACCGCGGGGTCGCGCTCGGCTACGCCGGCAAGGCCGACGAGAGCCGCGCCCTCCTCCTCCCCTTCCAGGAGGAGCTGGCCGCGGGGGAGCTGAGCTCCATGGGGATCGAGGCACAGCTCAGCTTGGCGGACACGAGCTGGACGACGGGGAACGTCGAGGAGGCCGAGGCAGGCTTTGAGGAGGCGTACTTCGGCGCGGTAACGATCGGCGCCCACGAGGCGGCTGTCTCGTCCGCGCTCAAGCTCGCCGCGCTGCTCGGGAGGACGCTCAAGCGCGGTCCGGAGGGCGTGCGCTGGACTCGACTGGCCGACGTCTCCGCGAAGGCGACGGGGGACGCCTCGGGGCTGCAATCCGCCGCGGTCCTCTTCGAGCGAGGCTTGTTCGCCGCGAAGAACAGGGAGCTCGACGAGGCGGAGGCTCTGCTCGACCAGGTGCTGGAGATCTACGAAGTTGCGCTCGGGCCTGACCACTCCGAGCTCGCAGCTCCGCTCGACGGGCTCGGGCAGATCTACTTGGAGCGCGCCCGAGATGCGGCGGGGGCAGAGGCGGAGCGTTCCTTCGAGCGCTCGCTGGCCTTTCGTCAGCGGGCGATGGCGCTCGTCGGGGCGACCTACGGTCAACACCACGCGAACTACGCACACTTCCTTCGGACGATCGGAGCGACCTATGCTGATCTAGGGCGCGACGAGGAGGCGCGGAGCTACCACAAGCGGGCGCTCGAGCTCCTCGGAGAGACCCCCCAGGCCCAGGCCTCTGCCTACAATGACTACGCGTACTTCGTCGCAGGGCTCGGCCAGCACGAGGAGGCACTCGCCCTCTACGAGCAGGCTTGGGCGCTGAGGCGTGAGCTCTTCGGGGCGGACCACGTGGCGACGACCGGGGTGATGAACAACATCGCCACCGTGTACCTAAGCCAGGGGAAGATCGAGGAGGCGCTCGGCCTCTATCGGAGGGTCATCTCCATCCGCAAGGCGAGCCTCGAGCCCGACGATCTGGAGCTCCTCTACGGCTACAACAACCTCGGGACGGCGCTCCTGTGGGGCGGCCACGACGAAGCGGCGCTCTCAGCCCTCAACGCCGGGCGGGAGGTCGCCGAGCTCCGCGAGCCAGAGGGGATCGACGTCGCGCTCTTCGATCGTAAGATCGGCATTGCCTTGGTCAACCTCGGCCGGAGCGCCGAGGCGGCAACCTACGCGAAGCGCTCGCTGGAACTCTACGAGGCCGCACTAGGGGCTGAGGATCTGCGCTTGCTCCGGTCGATCCTCCTCTTCTCGAAGCTGAAGGTGCTCCTCGGCAACGTCGACGAGGGCGTCGAGCTGGCCCGCCGGGCCTACGCCCTCGACGTCGGCGCGCTCTCTGAGTTCGGCCTCGGCATGGCACTCTTCGCCGCGGGGGAGCGCACTGAGGGTGTCGAGCTGGTGCGCTCCGCGAGGGCGCGGATGGTCGCCAAGTCGTCCGACAAGCCGGGGGATAAGGTCGACCTCGCGGAGATCGAGGCCTGGATCGCCGAGCACGACCCGCGCTAGTCCAGGCGGCCGAGGGATTCGCGGAGGTCTCGGGCCCAGGTCTGGAGGCCGCTCATCGTCGACCGCCTCAGCTCGGGCGACGACGCCAAGCGCTCGACCGCGGCGGCGAGGTGCTCCTTGCCGCGGCGCAGGCGGGTGTGGACGGTCGCGGTCGGCATGTCGAGCGCTTCCCCGATCTCACGGCCGCTGAGCCCCTCAAAGAAGCTCATCTCCAGGACGAGCTGGTACTCGAGGCGGATCGTCCGCAGGGCGCGGAGGAGGAGCTGCGCCTCCTCTCGGCGGCCGAGGATGCGGCTCGCCGAGGGCTGCTCGCCGAGGTCATCGACGCAGCAGTCGAGGAAGTCATCCCGCTCCCGGGCTCGCTTGTTCCGCCTGCGGTAGTAGTGGCGCAGCGTCCGGTAGGCGACGCCGAAGAGGTACGAGCGGAAGCTCTTGACCTCGCGGATCGAGTCGCGCCCCTGGGAGCAGGCGAGGAGAGCGTCGGAGACCAGGTCTGCGACGTCGTCGTCGCTGCGGACCTTGTTGCGGAAGAAGCGAGCGAGGAGGTCGAGGTAGCGAGCGAGGAGCGTGCTGCCGGCGCTGCGGTCTCCGGTGCGCCATCGCGAGAGCAGCTCCCAATCCTCCACAGGGATGAGCGTAGCAGCGGTAAAGCGCTTCAACCTGTGAATTCGAGGAAGGCGCGAGGTCGCCAACATCCTGACCGGGCTCGCCGGCTCCCCGCGGTGGCGATCACAGCGGGCTCTCAGCTCCAACGAGACGGCCGGCTCCTTCGTCACCTACTTGGTCGGGCGTTTTGGCCTCGATCGCTTTGAGGAGCTGCTCAAGGCGGTCCCCCATAGACCTTCGGGGGAGCGGTTTCGCCGGGAATTCGCGGAGGTCTACGGAGAGGGGCTCGACGCGGTCGTCGAGGAGTTCCTCGCGATGACCGAGTGCCCAGAAGATGCGCACTCTGTGCCGCTGCCGCCTATCTGCGGCGCACCCCGGCTGGAGCCGACCGGCGCCGAAACATGGCTCTACACCCGGGTGCTCGAGTGTTCAATGGACGGTGTTGTCGGCAGTCGCGATGAGCACGTGCTGGGTCACGTGACGATCGATCTCCCGAGTGACGGTATGTATGAGTTGGCGAGCTTCGGCGACGGCTCGGTCATCGGCGCGTTGGCCCCCTGTGGGCCCTGTCCCTGGCTACGCCAGGCGGAGGGGATCTACGACTCCCAGAGCTTCGTCGCCCTGATCGAGGGCCGCTATGTGCTCTCTCTGAGGGGTCCAGGCGACGAGACCTCGCTCGCGGGGGTGATGCTCCGCCGGGTCGGCCCGATCGAGGATCCGGAGGAGCCGGACTCGGCGCCCTGAGGGGCGTCTCGTCCGCGTTCGCATCACCGTCTTCGCACTCTTCCCCGAGACGTCGGGCGACCGCGACCAGCCCAGGACCGCCCTACATCCTCCTTGCTGGCGCGGCGATGTGAGGCTCGGGTCTGCGGCCCGAGCGGGGGGGCGGTGCTCCTCAGAGCAGCTCTAGAAGCCGCGGCGCTAGCCACGGGAAGGTGAGCATAAAGGCGAGCGTGCTGCCGACGATCCCGCGGACGATCGCCTCGCGACCGATCCCGTACTCCTCGGCGAGGGCGAAGGTGGTGATCGCGGTCGGCATCGCCGCGAGGATGATCACCACCTTGCCCGCGTCGACGCCGATCAGGCCGAGGCGGAGGCCGACGATTACCGTGAGGGTCGCGAGCGCGGGCAGGAGGAGGAGCTTGGCGCCGATGAGCGCGCCGTCGCTCCAGCGAAGGAGGAGGAGCTCGCGGCGGTGCGTGTGCAGGTAGAGGCCGATCATGGCGAGGGCGACCGGGCTCGCGGCGCTGCCGATCCAGGTCATCGGCGTGAGGACGGGGGCGAGGAGCTCGGCGGGGAGCGAGCGGGCGAGGAGGGCGAGGATCGGCGCCCAGACCAGCGGCAGGCGGAGCGCTCGGACTAGCGGGCTCGCCCCTCCCTCTGCGCCCCCGCCTGGCCCCCAGCGCAGGAGCACCCAGGTGCCCAGGGGGATCGTGACGACGATGTGAAGCGCCGCGGCGAGGGACGCCAGGCCGACGACCTGGGGACCTACGAGCGATGCGGCGAGGGGGATCCCCAGGTAGGCGATGTTGCCGAGGCTCGCGCCCAGGCCGAGCGCCGCCCGGTCGTTCGGCTCGACGCGAGCGCTCGTCAGCCCGAGGAGCAGCAGGAGGATGAGGGTCGGGGCGATGATCGCGACGACGAAGCCCGGCGCATCGGCGAGGCTCAGCTCGGCCGTGGCGACGTTGGCGAAGATCAGCGCCGGGAAGGCCAGGTAGAGGCAGAAGCGGTTGAGCGTGGAGACCGAGCGCTCGGGGTCGTCAAAGAGCTTCACCGCGCCGAAGACAGCCCCCGCCGCGACGGCGAGGAGGAGGGGTAGGGCGGCCTCGAGCACAGGAGCCCGACTCTACGCTAGGTGTCGGTAGGAGTCCCGCAGAGCTCGCCCGTGGGCCCCTTCGCCGCTCCGCCCCCTGCCGGGCGAAGGGCGAAGAGGGGTCCCCCCCGGGCGAGCGCCGCGAAGGCACGCCGGAGCCCGCCAGGTTTGCTGAGGTCGAGGTCGCCAGGGCCCGCCCAGCGCCAGCGCCAGCGCCCGCGAAGATCCAACGCTGTGGGTCGGCGCTGGAGAGCCGGTAAGCTTTGCCGGTAGGGGGGCGACAAAGAGCTGCCTCGGCTTGCTAGGTTGTCCGCGGTCGGAGAAGCACGACCAGGAGAGCAGGACGATGATCGAGTTGATCCAGGATCTTCCAGGGGGCGTCGACGGGCTCGACGCGACCGGCACTGTCAGCCGCGAGGACTACCGAAGGGTCGTCGATCCGCTCCTCGAGCGGGCTCATCGCGAGGGTCGTCGCGTCCGGCTCCTCTACCGCTTCTCGGCGGACTTTCAGGGCTTCTCGGCCGGCGCTGCCTGGGAGGACATGCGGGTCGGTATTCACTATCTCCGCCTGATCGAGCGGGCTGCGGTGGTCACGGATATCGGTTGGCTCCGCGACGGGGTCCGCCTCGCGGGCGCCTTCTTGCCCTGCGCGGTCCGGGTCTTCGCGATCGACGATGAGGCCGAGGCGATCGAGTGGCTGGGCGACCCCGAGGCTGGCTCGCGGATCACCCACAGGCTCATCCCCGAGAGCGGCGTGCTCGTGCTCGAGCCCCACCGGCGCCTCCGTCAGGAAGACTTCGACGCGATCGCGCTGACGGTCGATCCATGGGTGGAGAGCTACGGTGAACTCTCAGGGCTGGTGATCCACGCGAAGGCGCTCCCCGGTTGGGAGAGCCTGGGGGCGCTCATCCGCCACCTCCGCTTCGTCCGCGAGCACCACGCCAAGGTCCGAAGGCTCGCGATCGTGATGGACGGCAAGGCTCCCGAGCTCGCGCCGCGCCTCCTCCAGCACCTCATCCACGCCGAACCTCGCCACTTCTCCGGCGAGGAGCTCGCTCAGGCGATCGCCTGGGCCGGCGAGCCGTCGGCCTGAGGACGTCCATCGCCCGGCGCCGGTCCTTCGGGGCCGAGTTGCGTCGGGACAGGCCTCTTGCGCGGGGCGGGAGCCTCAGCGCTCGACCTGGATCGTCGAGGGGGGCATCACCGTGATCTCTTGCGCGGCGGAGGCGATGCTGACGGCCCCCCCGGAGGCGTCGATGCGATCGAGGATGAGGCTGAAGAGCGCGTGTTTGGAGCCGCGCCGGCGCTTGGTGTCGACGACATAGCGGACGGTGTAGGTCATCCAATTCTCGTCCATCACCATCGTCACCATCGGCATGATCCGCGCGTCTTCGATCACGAAGTTGCGGGTCATCGTCGCCCAGGTCGCCTTAACCTCGCGGGCGTAGTCGCCGGTCAGCTCCTCGGCGACGTCCTCGAGGAGCTTCTGGGTCGTGGCGCGATCGCTGCCGTGCCGGATCGGGATCCGGATCTCATCCCAGAGGAAGGGGAAGTCGGCGGAGTAGTTGAAGACCGGCTCCTTGAAGACGAAGGAGTTGGCGACGCGGACCACCCGGCCGTTGTAGAGATCACCGGTGGCCCACTCGCCGAGCTCGAAGAGCGTGGTCCGGAGGACGCCGATGTCGATCACGTCGCCCTTGATCCCGCCGAGCATGACCCGGTCGCCGATCTTGTAGAAGTTGCCGAAGGTGACGGCGATCCAGCCGGCGACCGAGGCGATGACCTCCTGGAGGGCGAAGGCGATGCCCGCACCGGCGACGCCGAAGGCGACCGTGAAGCCGCCGAGCCTGTCGCTGTAGACCGCGCCGATGAAGATCGCGAGGACGACGTAGCTCGCGAACTGGACGATCTTCCGGGTGCGATAGCGGGTGGTCTTGTCGCTGAGCCGGCGGGTGAGGGAGTTGCGGACGAGGCTTCGGATCCCGAGGATGCAGAGGACGCCAAAGACGACGATGACGAGCTTCTCGACGGTAGGATCCTGGAGATAGGTCTTGATCGTCGTGATGAGTTCCATCGGTCTCTCGTCGGTGGCCGCCGCTCGCTACGGCGCAGGGGAAGAGCGAAGCGCAGAGCTCAGCGGAGCCGCGACGGAGGCGCTGTAGGCCCTTCTCGCAGGAGGACCGTAGCGGGCCGTCTCGGCCCACGTCAACGACTCTCGCCGCTAGGAGCCTGTGGCGAAGGTCAGCGCGACCTCTCGCTGGCCCTCGCCGCCGCTGATGGTCCCGTCAAAGCTTGTAGTACGCCCAGTACAACGGCGTTTCGCCGAGCCCATCAGCGACGACGATTGCTGCGCGAGAGGCCGCGCTGACCTTCGCCACAGGCCCCTACTTTCACCACGGCCTCCTACGGTCGCGAGTCGGGATCGTCGACGTCACGGGAGAGCGCGGGGCGCTCGTCTCCGGGGGGAGAGGGGGCGAGCGGCAGGCTCACGGTGAACGTGGTGCCGACGCCGACAGAGGAGTCGACGCGGAGGGTGCCGCCGATGAGTCGGACATACTCAGCGCAGATAGCGAGGCCGAGGCCGGTGCCGCCGAAGCGTCGGGTCGTCGAGCGCTCCGCCTGGGCGAAGGGCTCAAAGATCCGACGCAGCCCATCTTCGTCGATGCCGATGCCGGTGTCCTCGATCGTGACCTCGACTCGGGGGGGCTCCTCGTGACGTACGGCGCGGATGGTGATCGTGCCGCGCTCGGTGAACTTCGCGGCGTTGCTCAGGAGGTTGAGCAGGACCTGCCGGAGCTTGAGGAGGTCGGTGAAGACCGTGCCGAGGGTGGCGGAGTCCCAACATCGGATCAGCGTCGCCGTGGGCTTGAGCAGGCCCTCCCCGGTCCGGGCGACGTCCTCCAGGAGCTGGGCGAGGTCGAAGGACTCGGGGAAGACCTCCGCCTTGCCGGCCTCGATCTTGGAGATGTCGAGGACGTTGTTGATCAGCGCGAGCAGGTGCTGGGCCGAGCTGAGGATCGAGCCGATGTCGCGGTTCTTCTCGGAGAGGTCGTCGGGGAGGTCGTCGGGGAGGTCGTCGAGGAGGAGCTCGGCGTAGCCGATGATCGCGTTGAGCGGTGTCCGCAGCTCATGGCTCATGTTGGCGAGGAAGACGCTCTTGACCCGGCTCGCCTCGCGAGCCTCCTCTTCGGCCCGGCGTCGCTCCTCGATCTCGCGCCCGAGCTGCTGGTTGGTCTCGGCGAGGGCCTGAGTCCGCTGGTCGACGCGCTCCTCCAGGAGGGCCATCGACTCGGCGATCGCCGCCTCGGCCTGCTTCCGCTCGCGGATGTCCTGGGCGTAGATCCGGATCTTCGACCACTCGGCGATCCGGTGGACGCGAAGCTCATACCAGGCGTCGCCGCAGCGCAGCTCGCAGCCGAAGCGGCTCTCGCTCGTCGGCAGGCCGCCGAGGCGGAGGTCGAGCTCGCGGAGGATGGTCGTGCGGAGCGCGTCGCTCATGAGCTCGGCGGCCGCGTTCATGTAGGTGATCGTCCCCGCGAGGTCGAGCTCGATGATGGGGTTGGGGTCGAGCTCCGGGAACGATGCGAGCTGGGTCAGCTCCTCCTCGCTCGCCCTCTGGGCGCTGCGATCCTCGATCCGAAGGCCGAGGTAGCGGCGACCGTCGACCTCTCCGCGGGTCGGACAGAGCGCGAGGTGGCGAGGAGAGCCTGCGGGTGAGCCCAACGACACCTCCACCTCGCGAAAGCTGGGGTCCCAGAGTCGGGCGATGATCTCGTCGCTGTCGACAGCCCCTGCTTCGGCGAGGAGCGCGGCGAGGGGACGGCCGAGGCCAGGCCGAGCATCGCCGGTCGAGAGCAGGGCGTCGGCGCTGTCGTTCCAGTCGATGATGATCCCGGACGCGTCGACGATCGCGAGGGCGTCGTCGCAGCGACGGGCCCACATCTCAAAGAGCGCACTATCGTTCGCCCGCGTCATGCCGCGTCTGTACGCTAACAGACATCCTCGGGGGGGAGCCCTGCCTATCTCTGTCATGGCATGCTCGCGGGTCGACTTCGCGCCTTGTCGAAGAGGGGCGATCGGCCGCATGATCTCAGACAGCTTGATGGCAGGGACCCGCTATCGGTTCGACCGTCCAGACGCACCGCCGCCGGTGGTCCGCGTCGATCTGCTCGAGTCGCTCGACGATGGCCACGAGGCGGCACTCTTGGCGGAGCTGGCGGCCGCGACCCAGGGCGCGCCGACGACCGTGCTCATCGGGCTCTCGGCGCTGACCCGCTACGATCCCCGATTACGCCCCTTTCTCCTCGCTCTTCAGGCGCAGATCTCGGGGGAGGGCGGGCGCGCGGTCTACGTATCCGACCGGCCGCGCCTCCGCGGAGTCGCGCTTTGGGTGATCCACATGAGCGAGGACTCGCAGGCGAAGATCGTCCCGAACATGGCGGCGGCCCTCGAGTGGCTGCGGATCACCGATGAGCGGGTCTCCTCCGCGGAGGAGCGGACCTTGTCCCGGTTGGAGCGGCTCGAGGGCGAGAGGGGAGAACGACGATGAGCCGCTCTCGCTCCGAAGACCTCCGTTTCGGCGAGCGCCTGGCGCTTCGCGTGATCGATCTGATCAGCACGCTCTACCTCGGCTACAAGCCGCCGGTGAACGAAGAGGCGTTTCGCACCCTCGGCGTGCGCGGCTACGCGAAGTGGTCGGGGGCGACGGGGCGGACGATGAAGGTGCTCGCAGAGGGTCTGGGCGAGGCCGAGTCCCAATTCGTGATCGGCTTCTCCGGTCTCTGGCTCGGCTGTGGCTATTGCGGCGCTGGCCACATTCACGCGGGCAACCTGATCATCTACCGGGATCGCGATGCCCTCACCCCGCTCGACGACGCGACCCTGCGCGAGCTCTACGACACCCCCGACTCCGAGGCGGTCGCCCGCCTGCACGAGCTTCTCTGCGCCCCTGAGCACGCGCGGCTCCTCGGCCTCATCACGCGTCTCTACGAGCTCCGCGGCGGGGCCGAGCCCGTGACCGAAGACGACGCCTACCTCGAGCTCGCGCTCTCCTGTTGGGACTGGGTGACGGAGTGCACGATCGTCGTCGGCCTCGAGATCCCCTTTGAGTCGGTCCCGCCCCTCACCCCGCTCGCGAAGAATCGCAAGCTCCTCCGGAGCTACGCGGAGGCGAGGGCCCGCGAGTCGAAGGCCGACACTGAGGGCGAATGAGTACTAGCGGGCGCCCCGGCGGCGAGGGCTCGCCGCTGAAGGAGGACCGCGCGCCGCCGATCACGGCGGAAAGACGCAGGAGCCGACGTTCTCGAGGCCCTCGGGCGGCTCGTCCATAAAGAAGGACACGCAGGTGGAGCCTTCGAGATCGGGGCAGGGATCATCTGCCGTGACGTCACAGTAGGGGGTGCAGCAGCTCCCCGACTGGCACTCGGGGAGGTAGGGCGCCGGGAAGCAGCTCTGTCCGTCCGTACAGGTCGCTCCATTGCAGGGCTCGCCGATCCCGTCGATCCCTCCGGGCGTGCAGGAGAAGCTGTCTTCGACGAAGACACAGGCATCTCCCTCGTCGCACTCCTTCGCCAGCGGGTGGCAGTCGTCGAGGCAGAGGTTGAGCACGCCGCCGTTGCTCACCTTGCAGCTCGTGCCCGGCTCGGCGCAGGTCGACTCGTCGGGGGAGCCGTCGCAGAGGCCGACACAGACGCCCTCTAGGGTCTCTTCGTCGACGCTCCAGCACATCGCCCCGAGCTCACAGCTGTCGAGGCCGGTGAGCGGGTTCTCGTAGGCGAGGCAGGGCTCGCCGGGCTTGGCATCGCCGTCGACCGGAACGCAGCGCAGGGCGTTCCAGGCGCTCTCGCCGTCGGCGGCGTAGGCCGAGCACTTCTCCCCTTCGGGACAGTCCTGCAGCCAGGCGTCGCACTCCTCCAGCGGCGGCAGGCAGCGGGGGCTGAGCCCCGGGCCCGGGATGAAGGCCTCTCCGTCGCCGCAGGTCGGATCGTCGCAGATGAAGTTGCACTCGGTGGTCGAGCCGTCGCTGCTCCCGGAGGTGCCGTCGCTGCCCGCGGAGGTGCCGTCGCTGCCCGAGGTGCCGTCCGTGTCCCCGGAGGTGCTGGCGCTGGTCTGTCCCGCCGAGGTCGACGAGGCGGAGATGCTCACGCTCGCATCGGTGGTCGCGGAGTCTCCCGTGGAGGCGGCTGTGCCGGTGGTCTCGGGGGGGGTCGGGAGGCAGGCGGCCTGGGCGAAAACGAGCATGAGGAGGGCGCCCGAGCTCTGGAGGGAACGACATTGGAAGCGCATTCTCCTACGACCCTAGAACAGCTATGAATGTTTTGCCAGGTTCAAAAGATAGTTTTGTTATTTTTCGTGGTCTTCGCCCACGACGCTCGCTGCTCCGGCCTCAACCTGTCACGACCCGCTCTCGTCGGCCGCCGCTGCCCGGCCGAGGGCTTCGATGAGCTGGGCGGAGGGGCGATGGGCGGGATCGAGCGCTCGGTCCAGCAGCTCGTCCCAGAGCTTCGCCCGCATCGATCCGGCGAGCCCGCTGTGAATCGTCGCGAGCTCTCCGTTGGGGCTCTCGTCGACGATCTGCGCGGCCAAGCGCTCGAGCCTCGGATCGTCGGG
Organism: Polyangia bacterium; assembly: GCA_030424595.1. Taxonomy (GTDB): domain Bacteria; phylum Myxococcota_A; class Polyangia; order Nannocystales; family Nannocystaceae; genus JADJRG01. Next base: position 83,618 of record JAUHWG010000023.1, on the reverse strand, counting down.
GTCGACAGAGACCCGCAGGACATAGAGGAGGAGGAGGGCGAGGGGTCGATCGTCGTCGAGTTCGTCGTCGAGTTCGTCGTCGTCGTCATCGTCGTCGTCATCGTCGTCATTGACCTCGACGGTCCCGGCCAACCACGCGAAGAATCGCTCGCCCAGCGCGCTCATCGTGGGCCCCAGCGCCAGGCAGCTCTCGGCCAGGATGACGCCGTTGACCGCAAACTCGTCCATGTCCGAGGGGGCCAGGCAGAGGAGGAGCGAGCAGAGCGCGCGCTCCCCATGGTGCACGCCCTCGCCGCTGGACCAGCGGGTCAGGGCGAGCACCTCGTGGGGCTCCCACTCGAGCGTGCGGGGGATGAGGCCGCTGACGCAGATCTCGCGGAGGGCGACGAGGTGCTTGTCTTCGTCCATGCCGTAGTCGGCGGTGGCGATCTCGCGGAGCTCCTCCTCGGAGAGCTGGGCGCGGAGCTGGTCGAAGAGCGCGCCCGCCGAGGGTTCCCAGGCGCTGAGCGGCGAGGCGACCCTCCTCCGCTCGGCGGGCCGAAGACCCATGGGGGCGAGGCGGGCGGCGGCGACATCATCCCCGAGCCAGCGACGATAGCCGGCGGCGATCCGGGCCCGCATGTCCGCTTCGCGGGCGAGCGGCTCGGCGTTCTCCAGGGCCTCGCGCAGCGGTCCATCGCCGAGCTCCAGATCGTAGGCGAGCTCGGCGACCGCGTGCCACTCCGCCGCGCTCGCGGCCAGCTCGCGCATCCTCCCGTAGGCCCTCGACGCGTCATCGCGGCGGCCGTGGGAGGTCCAAGCGTGGGCGACGTGGAGGGCGTCGCCGGCGTTCTTGGCCGTCGCCAACGCGCCGTCGAGGACCCGCGCGGCCGCCCCTTCGTCGCCCAGGGCTCGCCAGGCGTTCGCGAGGGTCCACGGTCTCGCCGAGCCGTTGGCCGCGAGGGCCTCGGCCTCACGCAGGAGCGCGGCGCCGGCATCTGGGTCCTGGTGCTGGGCGACGGCGGTGGCGATGCTCGTGAGATCGGCGGCGTCGTCCCGCTCCCGCGCCTGGTCTCGCCCGGCCTCCAGGCATCGGCGGGCGCCCTCGCGATCGCCCAGGGTCGAGGCGAAGCCCTCGGCCAGGAGGACCCACTCGTAGCCGCGGGTCGGGATCGTCTCGTCGCCGCCCCAGGGGGCGGGCCTCGGCCGGAGAAAGCACGCCTCGCAGGCGGCCAGCGCCGCGTGGGCCCCGGAGCTGTCCCCAAGGCGTTTGGCGCGGACCTCCGCCACGTCGCGGAAGCCCCAGATCGCCTGCTCGGCCTGCGCTGCCGCCAGCGTGCGAGAGGCGAGCTCGGCGAGCTGCTCGAGCGCGAGGAGGCTGAGATCTGCAGCCGCCCCGAGGATCGCGCGCCAGTCGTGACATGACTCGGCGTCGCCGACCGCAGCGTCGAGGCAGCGCCGCGCTTCGGCGGCGTCGTGGCTCGTCTTCGCCCGAGCTAGCCAGTCGTGGATGGAGGGCCGCATGGCCGCGATTGTACGCGCGGTCGCCAGGCCGTGGACCTGTCTGGACCGATCGGCGGCGGCGAGGGCGAGAGGGGCTGTGCTAGCCTCGAGCGCCATGACGAGCCTGTGCCTGCGGACATCTCGTGGTTCGCTCGGGGCCGCGACCGCGGCGCTCATTGGGCTCCTCAGCGCCTGTGGGGAGTCGCCCCCGGCGGTCGAGGAGACCGGCGCCGAGGAGGGGGGCTGCGCTTCGCAGGTCTGCGGCGAGTCTGCGTACTGCGACGAAGATTCCGCCGAGTGCTTCTGTGAGCCCGGTGGCTTCGGCGATCCAGAGGTCGAGTGCGTGGCCCACGGTGATGTCTGCGCGGAGGCGGCCGAGCGCGTCGGCCACGATGTCTGCCGCCACGAGCTGCCCGACATCAGCGCCTGGAACGCGACCTCGATCCCCTCGGGCGAGCGCCTCGACGTCCGCAGGCTCTCGAAGTACCTGACGCCGGCCAACCCGGCCTCGCCCCTGCCGACCCTCTTCTCGAACACCAACTACTATCGGCTCCACCGCTGCATGCTCCGCGAGGGCTTTGAGCCGCTCTTCCCCATGTTCGACCAGAACGCCTACAACGATCTCGTGTACTGGCGGGGCACCCGATCGATGTACGCGGGGTCGATCTACGAGCTTGTCGGCGACGACCTCCCGGCACCCTACGCGTTCCTCGTCGAGACCCCCGACGCCGATCATCAGCTCCTCGAGGAGCACGAGGTCTACGCGGTCTATCGCGCCCTCAGCGACCGCTTCGGCCCCGGAGAGCTCGCCTACCTCCCCTACACCGAGGCGATGGTCGAGCGGGCTGCGACCTGGACCGACGCGCCCTTCGCGGTGATCGTCGAGGGGAGCGACGCGATCACCTTCGAGTCCTACGCTTCGGGGGCGACCTACGGCCGGATCCGCCGCTATCCCACCGCCGAGGTCGGCAGCGCCACGGGGACCTTCGGCTGGCAGGATATCCTCGTCCTCGAGACCTCGACCAACGATCTCGAGGGGGTCAACGCCGGGGTGATCACGGGGGTCCGGCAGGACATCCTCAGCCACCTCAACGTCCTGGCGGGGCAGCGAGGCACCCCGAACGCCTACGTCGCTGACGCCCTCGCCGCGTTCGCGCCCTTCGACGGGGAGCTGGTCCGCCTCGACATCTCGGACGCGATGTACACCGTCGCCGAGGCGACGCTCGAGGAGGCCGAGGCGTTCTGGGCGGAGAACAGGCCCTTCGCGACGATCGATCGCCCGCCGGACGCGGACTACACCGAGCTGGTCGGGCTCCTCGAGGTCCCGACCGCGAGCGCCGAGGAGCGGGCCGACGCTCGCTCGCGTATCGGCGGCAAGGCGACCGGGCTGGCGACGCTCTACCCCCTCCTCGATCCCGCCTATCAGGCCCAGGGCTTCGCGATCCCGGTCGCGCACTACCTCGACTTTATGGCCTCCAACTCGTGGAAGGCGGAGGTCGGCGACGGCGAGCAGACCTTGACCTATGCCGAGACGATCAGCGCCTGGATGGACGATGAGGCCTTTCGCGGCGACACCGAGGTCCGGCGCGCGCGCTTGCAGGCGTTGGTCGATCACATCCGCGAGCACGGGGTCGTCAAGGCGGCGCTGGTCGACGAGCTGCGGGCAAAGATCACAGGCGAGTTCGGCGACGAGGTGATGGTCCGCTTTCGCTCCTCGTCGAACGCCGAGGACGGGGTCGAGTTCAACGGCGCAGGTCTCTATGAGTCGACCAACGCCTGCGCCGCGGATCTCCTCGCGGTCGGCAAGTCGGCCTGTGATCCTAGCTCCAACTTCCGGACGATCGAGCGGGCGCTCCTCAAGGTGTGGGCGAGCCTGTGGTCCTTCGGCGCCTACGAGGAGCGCGAGTTCTTCCAGCTCGATCACAGCCGAGCGGCGATGGGGATCCTCGTCAGCACCCGATTCGCCGACGAACGGGCCAACGGCGTCGCCTTCACCGGCGACCCGACGGACGCCGAGGATCCTCGCTTCACCGTCAACGTCCAGCTCGGCGAGGTCGACGTGGTCGGCGCGCCTGTGGGGACGGTCGCCGAGCTCGACCGCCTGACCGTCGAGGACGGGACGGTCGTCGCGATCGATCGGGTCTCACCGTCGTCGCTCAGCCCCGACACGCCGGTGATGAGCGACGCGGAGCTGTCGACCCTCGGTGCTGTGCTCGCGGAGGTCGCCGAGAGCTATCCCGTCGAGGTCGGCGATCACGATCCTGCGGATGTTCTCCTCGATCTAGAGTTCAAGGTCGACGCGGGCGGCGAGCTCAAGATCAAGCAGATCCGCCCCTTCCTCCGCAGCGCGGTCGATCCGGCCTTCGCGAGCTGCCCGCTACAATCGCGGTGACGGGCGGGCTACACTCCGCGGATGACCTTTCGTTATCCACTACTCGCGACTCTTCTCTTGATCTTCGGCGGCTGCGAGCCGGGCACCCCGGAGGGGACGGAGAGCACCACCTCAGAGACCACGACCAACAGCGTGTCGGACAGCAACAGCTGCGAGAGCGGCGGTACGGCGGGCTGCACCGCCTCGGGGTCCGCGACCGACTACACCGGCCCCGACAGCTGTGGGAGCGGGACGGCGGGCTGTAGCGGCCCGACCAGCGATCCGACCACCGACGGCTGCTACTCCGGGACCGCCGGCTGTACCTCACCGACGACGGACCCGACGACCACCTCGTCGACGACGGACGACACGACGACGACCGGCGACACGACGACGACCGGCGACACGACGACGACCGGCGACATGACGACGACCGGCGACATGACGACGACCGGCGACATGACGACGACCGGCGACATGACGACGACCGGCGACATGACGACGACCGGCGGATAAGCGCCGGCAGCCTCCTGCGGTCTTCTCCGCTCGTTCGGTCTGAGGGGGGTCCGCCGGATGGGGGCGCTCGCTCGATCACGATTCTAGGGGGAGCCGCCGGGGCATGTCCGGTGCGTCGCGCTGCATCCTGCGGATCGCCAAGGGGCGGCCTGCATCGTCGATTGGTTCCCGCCCGGTCGGGACGAACCCGAGCGCCCTGTAGAAACGACGACCACCGCTGTTGTGCTCGTAGACCTCGACCGTCAGCCCGCCCTTGCGTGCGGCGGCGGCGTCGACCAGGCGACGGCCGACGCCGCGCCTGTGGTGCGCCGGATCGACGAACAATGCGCCGATATGGCTCTTCCAGAGCGATATGTAGCCGATGATGCGCTCTCCGTCCTCGGCGACGAGGCTCTCGGCTCGCGGTAGGTCTTCCGCTCGAACGAGCGCCGCGTCCGCCTCTCGATCGGCCTCGCTCAGGAGCGGGTGACCAACCTCGGATCCTAGGCGCCAGATCTCGACGCACCGCTCGAGGTCGGCGTCGCAGTACTCGCGTATCCGAATTGTCATGCCGCCACCACAGTCAGCTCGTCGTGCTCGCCAGGCCCCCAAAGGTGAGCCCGGGGCTCTAGAGCTCGCGATAGAAGGCGAACCCTACATCGAGCTCCTAGCCTGGGTCCACGCCCATTCGCACGCCCTTCGGAGAGGCGGGCGATCGGGTCGCGCCGGTCGAGCTGGCGGCCGAGTGATCGCACCGCGCTGACTCGCGATTGAGGGCGCGCAGGGGGGACAGGTGTGCGGGGTCGTGGGGCTCCTCCTCTCGCTCGGGTCTCGCCGGCTGACGATCCTGCGCGGGCCCGACGATGGCAGAGCGGGTCACGAGGCGAGGAGCCGAGGGTCCCCGCGCCGGGCTCAGTCTGCCGACTCTTCCGTCGCCTTCGGGAGGTTGATCGGGATGCGAAAGTAGCGGCGCCCGTTGTCGTCCGCGGGCGGCAGGGAGCCCGCGTCGATGTTCGCCTGGACGCTCTGGAAGAGCAGCTTGGGCGCAGAGAGACCCGCATCGCGCTCGCTGCGGAAGGCGACGAACTCGGCCTCGCTGCGGCTCGCCGGGAGCTGGACGTTCTTCGCCTTCTCCTCGCCGATTGTGCTCATGAAGGCGAGCGGTCGGCCCCCGGGTTGGTAGTCATGGCCGACGAAGACGCGGGTGTCGTCGGGGAGGGCGTAGAGGCGCTGGGTGACGGAGGTGTAGAGGTCGCGCGGATCGCCGGCCGGGAAGTCGCAGCGGCCGGTGCCGTAGTCCGGCATGAATAGCGCGTCGCCGGTGAAGACCGCGTCCTCGATCTGATACGAGAGACAGGCGGGGGTGTGCCCCGGGGTCGCGATCGCCTTGATCGTCAGGCTCCCGGCCTCGAGCACCTCGTCGTCGTCCAGGAGCCGATCGAACTGGCGACCGTCGGTCGGGAAGTCCGGCGAGAGGTTGAAAAACCCCTTGAAGAGCTCCTGGACCGCGGTGATCTTGGCGCCGATGACGATCTCCGCCCCGGGGAGCGCCTTCTTGAGCCCCTGCGAGCCAGAGATGTGATCGGCGTGGGCGTGGGTCTCCAGGATCGCGTGGACCCGAAGCCCGTGTTCGCGGACGAAGTTCAGGACCTTGGTGTTCGACTCGTGGGAGATCTTCGAGCCGACGGCCTCGTAGTCGAGGACCGGATCGATGATGACAGCGTCGTGCGTGCTCGGGTCGAAGACCACGTACGTGAGGGTGTAGGTGCGCGGGTCGAAGAAGGCCTCGGTGTTCATCATGATGGATCTCTCTCTCTCAGTCTGGGGCCGCGCTGAGGAGCGCATTGTTGGCGGCTCGGCGGTTGCGGTCCAGATCCAGATCAAAAGCAAGAAGCATACCGGCGTGAGAGTTCGGCCGAGGAGGCGCTGTAGGGGGTTCTCGGAGGGGGATGTTGGTGTCGTCGCATCACGGTGCAACAGCCTGCGGGGGGGCTCCTGCGGCGCCGGTGGGCCCGGCCTCGACGGTCCTGCAGTGGATCCGCGAGAAGGTCTGCCAGGGCCCGTCGGCCCCGGGCTTCGTGGCCTCGTAGCGCCACTCGAAGGAGTCGTCGCTCAGCTCGTCGAAGGTGATCCGCGCGCTGTGATCGGGGAAGGGGCCCTTCGCCGCGACATCGCCCCGCATGACCAGCGCGTCGCCCTCGCGGCGGGCCGTGTAGTGATCAAAGCGGGCGAGCTGCGGGGTGGTCCAGGCCAGCACCCAGCGCTCCGCCTCGGGATCGTAGACGCGGAGGTTGATCCCCTTCGCCGCGCCGCTCGTCGCCGCGCCGCTCGTCGCCGCGGGCTCGAAGAGGTCGCCGACGGCCAGGCCCCCGAGGGTGTAGAAGAAGGTCCAGCGGGCGAGCCCGGGGGCCGCCTTAAAGGTCCCGTCGGGCTGCCTCGCCTCGCTCTGACAGCTCCAGGCGCCGACCAGGCGTCCGAAGTCTTCGCGGACCTGGGCGGGGGCGTCGGCGGAGGGCTCAAAGCTCATCAGGCCCGGGAGGCTGGGGCTCGGGTCCGTCGGCGTTGAGGCGGCGAGGGCGGGGCTCCCCGGCGCGTCGGCGTCGTCGGAGGGCTCGGTCGCTGCGCGCTCGCTAGGTACCTGGCTCTTCGGACAGGGATTGGAGGCGCAGCCGAGGGGACCGATGACGACGGCGACGATGGTCGAGGCCGCCAGGAGGATGGCGATCGGGTGAGGCGTCGACGGGGACATCGCAGCATCGTAGTCGGTCGACGCCGCGAGGTGGAACACCTGGCGGATGTCGGGACGATGGGCTCAGAGCGCCGGACTCACCCCGAGGTGGCCGCCGGCGTGAGCAGCTCTCAGCCTCGCTCGTTGAAGCCCCGACCGGCGAGTATCTTCGGGATACAACGTTCGACCCGCTTCTCGCGGGTCTTGCTCTGCTTCGCCCCGGAGACGTGGAGGATATGGCTCCGCCGCCGTCCTGGGGTCAGAGCGTCAAACGCGATCTTCAGCGCAGGCTCGGCCTCCAGCCGCGCTTGTAGCTCTGCGGGGACCGGCTCCGGCGAGGTGCGGAAGACGACCTTGGCCCCCTCGGCCTCGGCCTTGATCGCCGCCTTGAGGAGCGTCTCGACGAGGGGGCGTCGCGCCCGAACCTCCTGACCGGAGGTGAACTTGAGGAGCCGGACGGCCTGCGAGTTGGGCCCGAGCGGCTCTAACGCGCCGTCGTCGTCGGTCAAGAGAGCGCCCTTGACGAAGCTGAGGGCGCAGTAGTCCGCGCGCGAGACGAGCATCACGACGTTCTTTCCGTTCAGGGTGTAGCAGGGCGAGCCCCACTTCATCTCCTCGGTCAGGCCAGACTGGACAAGCGAGCTCCGGAGCTCGACCAAGGCCTCTGTCCATCGGTGCACCTTGCATTGAGGCGTCCTGTAGTGCTCACAACGGCCGCAGCCGTCCGCGAGGTAGGCGTCGACGCTGATCGTGTTCATCGTGCTCATGCGCACCTATTAGCGTTCGCGGCGCGCGAGCGCGACTCAAATTCTCGGAGGGGGCTCCGCCCCCTTGTGCTCCCGTGGTGGCGAACACCGGCCGTGTCCTGCTCTTCGCCGCCCAGGCGCGGGCGAGCGGCGAGCTCTCGCGGGGCGATCGACGAACGCCGCGACGCCGTGCCGAGCAACAGACGCCTCACGCCAGGACGCCGCGCACCCCTGTCGCGCGAGCGCTTCGCGGTGAGCCTGCGACGCCGTGAAGCGCCGAGGATGAAAGCGTTCTTACGGCCCTGCTCGAGGCCCTGCTCGAGGCCCAGACCCCATGTCTGAATGTGTCCGAACTTTCGCGGCGCTAGCGGCCATACTCTGGCGATGCGGCTCCAAGGCGTGGTCACGACAGGCATCTACTGCCGCGCAGAGTGCAGCGCTCGGCCCGATCCGAGCAACGTAAGGCCGATGCGCAACGCTGCCGAGGCGATGGCCGCCGGCTACCGACCGTGTCTCCTCTGCCGCCCCGATCGCCTCCCGGGCCTCGGCTTCGACCAACCCGTCGCCGAGGTCGCCTATGCGCTGCGGCTGATCGCCGACGGCTACCTGGATCAGGCGACGACCGCGGCGCTCGCGGAGCGGATAGGCTACAGCACACGCCAGCTCGTGCGGCTCTTCAAGCAGCATATCGGCGCTTCGCCGGACTTCGTCGCCAGGGCCCGTCGTGCCCATCTGGCCCGGCGATTGCTCGACGAGTCGGCGCTCTCCGTCGGCGAGGTCGCCTTCGCGGCAGGCTTCTCGAGCGCGCGACAGATGAGCCGGGTGATGCGCGAGCTCTTCGGCTTCTCGCCGACGGTCCTGCGGGCGAAGCGGAGGCGAGGTGATCGCCTCCCGGTCCTGGACGGCGGCCTCCGCCTGCGGATCCCCCACGGATGCTCCCTGCCGGTGGCGCGGCTTATGGGCTATCTCGCGGCGCGGGCGATCCCCGGGGTCGAGGCCGTCGCCGACGGGCACTACCTGCGGACGATCAACACCTGCGGCTATCCGGGGGTGATCGAGCTCGGCCCGTCCCGGAGCGCGGGGCACCTCGAGGCGGTGATGCACCTCGCGACCTTCGGCTCGATCCTCGACCAGGTCCGCCGCGCTCGCGCGCTCTTCGGCCTCGACCAGGAGGTCGCGGCGGCCCGCGAGCACCTCCTCCGCGATCGACCTCTCGCCCCGCTCATCCGCCGCGAGCCAGGCCTGCGGATGCCGGGCGCCTGGGACCGCTTTGAGACCGCGGTCCGGATCCTCGTCGGTCAGCAGGTGAGCGTCGCCGGGGCGACGACGGTCGCAGGCGCCCTGGCGGAGCGCCACGGCGCGCCCGTCGAGACGCCCTTGCCGGCGGGCCTGACCCGCCTCTTCCCGAGCCCGGAGGCCCTGGCCGCGGCGCGCCCCGATACGATGGCGATGCCGCGGGCGAGGTCTGAGACGATCTCTCGCTTCGCCCACGCGGTCGCCAGCGGAGCTGTCGACCTCTGCGGTCGCGCCTCCCTGGACGAGACCGTCGCCGAGCTCCAGACCCTGAAGGGGATCGGCCCCTGGAGCGCTCACCTCATCGCCGCGCGGGTGATGGGCCACCCGGACGCCTTCCCGGCGAGCGACCTCGGGCTGCGGCGGGCGGCGACGCGGATGTTGGGCGCTCATAAGACCGTGACGGCGCGCGAGCTCGAGCTACGTTCGCAGCGATGGCGTCCTTTTCGAGCGTTCGCGGCGATCCACCTCTGGATGAGCGAGACCCACACGGATCCACCTCTGGATGAGCGAGACCCCGAATAGAGGAGTCACTGATGGACACACCGAGCTCTGCGCGACACTTCTCCCGACCTTTGCCGAGCCCGATCGGGACGCTCTACGCGGTCGCCACCCTGGGCGGTCTCGAGTCCCTGCAATGGCGTGCTCCTCTCGCCGAGGTGCGCCCGCCGGAGCCCGGCGCTGAAGCGGCGCTGCTCGGGGTTGTGGAGGAGCAGCTCGCGGCCTACTTCGCCCGCAAGCTTCGCGCCTTTGACATCCCCTTGGCTCCGGTCGGCACCGAGTTTCAACGGGCGGCGTGGACAGCCCTGCGGAGGATCCCCTACGGGGAGACCCGGACCTACGCTGAGCAGGCCGCGGCGATCGGCCGTCCGCGCGCGGTCCGGGCGATCGGCGCGGCGAACGGGAAGAACCCGCTCTCGATCATCGTCCCCTGCCACCGGGTGATCGGCAGCGACGGCACCCTCACCGGCTTCGCTGGCGGTCTCGAGGCCAAGCGCTTTCTCCTCGCGCTCGAGTCGACCCAGGCGGAGCTAGGGCTCGCCTAGCAGACCGTGGCAAAGGTCCCGCGCGCTCTCCACCCCTCGTCGCCCCTCTCGTCGCCCCTCTCGTCGCCCCGCCGAGACTTGCGGTACGGCCCGGTACAGCGGCGTTTCGTCGAAGCCAAGAAGGCCAACGTTGCGGCGCGAGAGCACACGGGACCTTCGCCACGGGCGGGGTGTCCGGGCCTTCGCCGGGCCTTTGCCGGGCCTTCGCAGGGCCTAAACGGCTGCTCCGGCTGACGAGCGTGAGCCTCGCGGCGACGGATGATGCGCGCTCTGCCGCGCCTCCTCCGGGTCAGGGACCGCGCGTGCGCACTATCGGCACCATTGGCACCGTCAGCATTGTGCGCACTATCGGTAGTGTCGGCACAGTCGGGCTCATAGGGCTCATAGGGCTCGTCGGGCTCATAGGGCTCGCCTGGATTGTCGAGCTCATCGGCGCCAAGCTCCCGGGCCGCTGTCCGCGGGGCTGCTAGAGACGGCCGCCCTCGCGACGGTCTGCATAGTCCCCCGGAGGAGGGCAGTGGTAGTGTGAGCGGCGATGATGTGGACTCGTGGGTCGATGGTGTGGGTTGGCTGCTTGGTCTTGCTCGACATCGCTGGTTGCGGAGGCGGCTCGACGCCGGAGGACTCCGCGACCGGCAGCGAGACCGGCAGTGAGACGGCCGCGGAGACCCAGAGCTCGTCGACCACCACGGTCGGTGAGTCCTCGACCACAGCGACGACGACCGGTGGTTCCGTCAGCGCGTCCGCGACCGGCACCGAGTCCGACACCGGCGTGAGCGCGTCTGCGACGGGGACGGAGTCGACGACGAACACGACCGAGTCGACGACGGGGACGGAGTCGACGACGGACACGACCGAGCCCACGGGCACGACCGAGCCGACGACCACCGAAGGTCCCGCCGAATGCGGCAATGGTGTCGTCGAGGCCGGCGAGGAGTGCGACGACGGCAACCTCGTCGACGGCGATGGTTGCGACGCCAATTGTGTCCTCGGCGAGGTGCTCTGCGGAAACGGCGTGATCGATCCGGGGGAGACCTGCGACGACGGGAACAACGATCCCGACGACGGCTGCGGCTCGCAGTGCGCGACCGAGTGCGGCTATCTCTGCCTCGAGGTGGGAGAGCCCTGCATCTCCGGCTTCAACGCGGTCCAGTGCGCCTCACCCGGTCCGCCGTGGGGGGAGGCGAGCCCGATCGGCAACACCTGTCGCCTGGCGACCCTCTCGGTCGACGGCAACTACATCGCCCTCAGCCCCGGCACCACGATCGACGGTCAGCCGCGCCACCTGGACGCGATGTACACCGACCCCGCCAACGAGCTCTACGGCTTCGCCGGCAACACCGAGAACATCGGCGACGGCAGCCAGCTCGTCGCGGTGAACGCTGAGACCGGCGAGCTCACCCCGGTGGGCCCGAGCCTCGGCGTCTGGATCATGGGCGCGGCGATGAACGACGAGGGCCAGCTCTGGGTGACGGTCTTCGACACCTTCGAGTTCAACGGCAACGCCTCGGTGAGCATCGCCCAGGTCGATCCTGACTCGGGCATGTTCATCGACGGTCCGGATGTCCTCACCGAGGATGGCAAGCCCGTCGTCGTCTGGTCCTCCCACGTCAGCGACGTCGCCTTCCGCTTCGACGGGGCGATGTTCATCTCGGCCAACGAGGCCGGTCCGCCGCCGCCGGAGCCGCGGAGCCGCTACCTCGAGGTCGACCGGGCTACGGCGGAGGTCCTCTCCGCGGTCGACGGTCCTGAAGACATCTACGCCGCTGGGATCGTCTTCGTCGGCGAGGAGCAGAAGATCGTCGCCATGGACATCCGCGGCGCAGATGACATCTTCATCCTCGACCTCTCGGCACCGCCGACATTGAACGAGGCCCTGCTCTACGCCGACCCGATCCCGACCAATAGCGGTACCGCGGATCTCGCCGGGTGCTCCAAGCTCAACCCGCAGTAGGGCGAGCGTCACGTCCGGGAGAGCGCCCCTCGACTCCGCGACAACACCGATAGATCACGCGATCTGCACACGGATCGGCCCGCGAAATTCGGACGGGTCGACCACCGCTCCCCCTTGGAGGATTCTCACCTTGCCGGCGTGGGCGAGGCGGCGCGTCGCCTGCCGAGCTCGCTCCATCTGCGCCTGCCATCGGCCAGGAAACACCCTCTTCGCGGCCTCAGAGGGGCAGAACGACCGTGAGCGCCCGTGCTCTTCGGCGAGCCTCATGAGCGCCTCTTCGAGGCGCTCATCCTCCGCTGAACGTCGCTGGCGGCGGCATCGTTGGCTGCAGTGCTGCACCTGTTCCCACTCCTCGCGCCACTTCTTGCGCCAGCCGAAGCGGCGACCACAGACCTTGCAGATCTTCTGAGGTGCTCGACTCACGGTCTGTCGTGGACTCGGCGATGGAGAGGTCGGGGGCGGCGTGCGCTACCGCGCCACCCGGGCTAGGATCGAGGCGCGGACGCTCCTCGCAGGGAACGACCCCGTGAGCAGGTTCACCATGTCGGATGACTCGTCCTCTGTCTTTCGCAGCGCACTGGCCAGTGTTGGAGGAGGATATCAGCCGGCTCCCGAGCGCTGGTTGTTCATCCCCTACGATCAGCTGAGCGATCAGCTAGGCCCCCTAAGCCGGCATCCGCCTGGCGAGATCGGAGTGGTGCTGATCGAGAGCGCGGCGAAGGCGTCGCGACGCCCCTACCACCGTCGCAAGCTGGCGCTGGTGCTCACGAACATGCGGCATTTTGCGGTCGAGCAGGCCCAGCGGGGGGTGCAGGTCCGCTATGTCATGACCCGCGCGCCCTATGCGGACGCCCTGCGGGAGGTCGTGGACGACGTGGGGCCGCTCAGCATGATGGAGCCGGCGGAGCGCGAGCTTCGTCAGGAGCTCACGCCGCTGGTCGTGGAGGGGTCGCTTCGCTGGCTGCCGCACGAGGGGTGGCTGACGACCGCCGAGGACTTCGCGGCCTGCCAGGCGAAGCACGGAGGCCCGCCGTATCGCATGGACGCGTTCTACCGGGCGGTAAGGCGCAGGCTGGGCCTGCTCATGACGGCGGCGGGAAAGCCTGTGGGGGGGCGCTTCTCCTTCGACGGAGAGAACCGGAGACCCTGGCCAGGCACCCCCGCAGAGCCCCCTCTCCCCGCCTTCGAAGACACGGCGATCAAGCGCGAGGTGTGCTCCCTCGTGAACGAGCGCTTCGCTCACCACCCCGGCACCGTCGATCCCGAGACCCTGCCGACGACGAGGAGCGACGCCGAGACGCTGTGGGCGTGGGCCAAGCGCGCCTGTCTCCCGCTCTTCGGTCCCTATGAAGATGCGATGGCCGCGGAGGCGAGCCGGCTCTTTCACACGAAGATCTCCGAGCTCTTGAACATTCATCGCCTGCTCCCGCGCCAGGTCGTCGCCGACGCGGTCGCCCTGGAGCTGCCCTTCGCCTCGAAGGAAGGCTTTGTCCGCCAGGTGATCGGCTGGCGCGAGTTTGTCCGCCATGTCCACCGGGCGACCGACGGCTTTCGTGAAGGCCTTCCGGGCCCGGCATCTGCGACGGCGAGCGCCCCGGTGCCGACGGCCCCTGGAGACGGCGGCTTCTCACGGTGGTCGGGGGAGCCTTGGAGGCGGCAAAGGGGGTCCGGTGGCGACGGCGGTGCGACACCGAACGCGCTGGCGATGACGGGGTCGCTCCCCCCCGCCTATTGGGGCGCTCCCTCGGGGCTCCATTGTCTAGACTCCGTGATCTCCCAGGTGTGGCGGGAGGGCTATTCACACCACATTACCCGACTCATGGTCCTGAGCAACCTCGCCTCTTTGCTCGACGTCTCCCCGCGGGAACTCACAGATTGGTTCTGGGCGGCCTACTCCGACGCCTACGACTGGGTCGTCGAGCCGAACGTCCTCGGGATGGGGACGTTCGCCGCGGGACCGGTGATGACGACAAAGCCCTATGTGTCGGGAGCGGCCTACATCGATCGCATGAGCGACTACTGCAGGACCTGCGCGTTTCACCCGAAGAAGAGCTGCCCGGTAACGCCGCTCTATTGGCATTTTCTCCGCCGCAAAGAGCCGCAACTGAGGGACAATCAGCGGCTATCGCTGCCCTTGGCGTCGATGCGGCGGCGGGGCCCGGAGCGGGCGTCTAGGGAGGAGAGGATCTTCGACCATGTCACGACACAGCTCCAGCAGGGGAAGACGCTCCGCCCCTCCGACGAGGCCTTCAGCCCCTAGCCCTGAAATAAGCGCTGGTGTGAAACCGACCCCCAGTTCCGTGTAGAAGTGCACTCAACGCGGACTTTTGCCGCCCGAGTGCTCGGGCGCGGGTGAAGGCTCACCTCCTGCTTGACGACGGGCGGAGCTCGGAGGCTGTAGGCGGGCGGGCGAGGGACCCGCCTCGTCGCCCCTCGCCCGCCCGCCTTCAGCCCCCAAGCTCCGCCCCTCGCCAAGCACGAGGTGAGCGCTCACCCACACGAATGCAGCCGAAGCGCAAACCCCGTGTCACTGACGGTTCTACGCGGGCTTGTGAGGGCACCTCACAGCAGCGCTTATTTCAGGGCTAGCTGGGCTGAGTTCGAGCGGCGGATGGGCGAGAAGGTCTTCCTGGCACATGGGCGTACTCGCGCCTGGTAGCCTGCGCGTGTGACTTGGAACGATCACTGCTCGTCTCTCATCGCGATCGGCTCCTACGCGCCAGGCCAGGCCAACCACGATCGCTTTGCCGATCTTCCGGGTCGCTGGATCAAGGGAACGATCGTCGCCGAGCTCGTCTCGCCTCCGGACGACGTCGGACCGGCGGAGCGCGAGCCGATCGAGGCGTGGGTGATCCGCTTTGCGGACTGTGACGCCGAGATGTTCACCCCAGAGGGGCGCGCGCAGGAGCGGATGCTGAAGGAGCGCTGGGCCGAGCTCGACCGGCGGATGGGCGAGCGCTGGGGGAGGGAGACCTTTCGCTGGTGGCCGGAGGGCGTGGAGACCACGCCTGGGTGCCCAGGGATGATCGTCGTCAACATGTACGTGCCGATCGAGCACTTTGACTACCTCGCCCACCGCCCGGAGGAGCCGGACCCCGGGCTGAGCGTGGAGGAGCAGTGGTTCCAGGTGAAGCGAGGCGAGTCTCAGCTCGACAGCGCTCATTTCTTGGGCTTGCTCAAGGATGCGACGATCGACGCGGCGGATGAGCTCTTCGGCGACCTCCCGGGCGGTCCCGAGTTTGTCGCCAAGTGGTGCCGCTTTGTCCGAGATCACGCGATGTTTGAGGGCAGTCTGCTGCGCACCTCCGCCGAGGCGATGGCGCTCTATGTCCAGCCGCTGGAGCGCAACGCCCTCCCGCCGGAGGTGCTGGTGGCGCTCGCGGAGCAGGATCGAGATCAACGGGCCGAGCTTCTCCAGGGGGCCGGCGAGCTCGCGCTGGCCGAGGTGTTGGCGGGTGTCGAGGTGGTGTGGTCGGACTCGGAGGCGGACCCGGAGGCGGACCCGGAGGCGAGCTCGGAGCATCCGGCGACCGAGGCGCTGGAGCGCGTCGACGACTACCTCGTCGAGCTCTGTCCAGACGATCACTGGTACTTCTGCCTGATGGAGGCCGCCTACGGCGTGGCCGCGGAATTTCCTCTCCGTGACTGGCTGATGGCGACCTGGCTCGATCTTCCCGTGGATCTCGAGCCGGCCTATCAGCTCTGGCGAGCTGGCGGGCGGGTCCGCTTGGTCGAGGGCCGCCTCCGAGTGACGGAGGCCCGGCGCCGGAGGTACGCCGACGGCGTCATCGCGGAGGGGTGAGGGGGCCCTCGCGCGCGCCGTGCCGATTCCCGCCGAGAGGGCCGTAGGTCGCCTCGTCCGCGGTGAGCCCGCCGGACCTGCCGTCGAGGATTCTGCCCTCGCGCACCTCTCTCTTCGGTACCATCGGCGGCACTCACGTATGTCTGTGGACCGATACGACGTCGTTATCATGGGCGGAGGCCTCGCAGGCCTGAGCCTCGCACGCCAGCTCCGGCAGGAGGTCCCGGAGGCGACGGTGGCCGTCGTCGAGCGCCTCCGGAGGCCCTTGCCGGTCGCGACCCACAAGGTGGGGGAGTCGTCGGTCGAGCTCTCGGCCCACTACCTCGGGGTCTTCCTCGGCCTCGGCGACTACCTGCGCGAGCAGCACTACCTGAAGAACGGCCTCCGCTTCTTCCCGGGCGGGGGTAACACGCACGCGCTCGAGGACCGCAACGAGATAGGCCCGCCCGAGCGCGCGCGGGTGCCCTCGTTCCAGGTCGATCGCGGCCGCCTAGAGGGGCACCTGCGGGAGCTCAACGAGGCGGACGGCGTGACCTTGATCGAGGGACATGTCGTCAAGGACGTCGAGCTTTGCGAGGGCGATGGGGACCACGTGGTCCACGTCGCCCCCCGTGAGGGCGGCGAGGTCTTCTCGATGCGGGCGGGCTGGGTCGTCGACGCGTCAGGGCGGCGCGCGCTCCTGCGGACCAAGCTCGGCCTGACACGGCCGGCGAATCACCTGGCGAACGCCGCGTGGTGGCGGGTGGAGGGGATGGTCGACGTCGCCGATATGGTGCCGAAGTCGTCGAAGGCCTGGCACGCCCGCGACCCCGAGCACATCCGCTGGCTGTCGACGGTGCACTTCACGGGCGAGGGGTACTGGGTCTGGTACATCCCGCTCGCGCCCGGGCCCGGGCCCGACGACAAGGCGTACACCTCGATCGGCGTCGTCGTCTACGATGACGTGCACTCGTTTGACAGCATCCGCACCCGCGATCGGGCGCTGGCCTGGATGGAGCGCCATGAGCCGCAGTGCTACGCGCAGGTCAAGGATCTCCCGGCGCTCGACTTCCTGACGATCAAGCACTACAGCCACGGCTGCGCCCGCTGCTTCTCGCCGCAGCGATGGTCGCTGGTCGGCGACGCCGGCCTCTTCCCGGATCCGCTCTACTCGCCGGGCTCCGACTTCATCGCCTTCGCCAACTCGTTCACCACCGAGCTCATCAAGGTCCAGCTTAGGGGCGGCGATCTGGTCGGGCTCGCCGACCGCTACGAGAGGTTCTACCAGCGGGCCTTCGAGGTCATCCTCGAGAACTACCGGACGGCGGCGCCTGTGCTCGGCAGCCCGAGCGTTCTCGGGCCGAAGCTCTACTGGGACGACATCCTCTACTGGATCTTCGTCTGCCGCTACTTCTTCAACCGCCTCTACCGCCTGCCCGACGAGGAGCACGCCCGCTTTGATCGTCTCGGCGAAGAGATCGCCGTGCTCCAGACGCGCGCGCAAAAGCTCCTCACCGAGTGGGCCCGCCGCGTCGACGAGCCGCCGAAGGGGGCCAACATCATCCTCCCGCGGATCCCGTCGATCCTGGCGGAGATGTACCTCTCGCTGGTCGACGAGATGACCGTCGACGAGGTCGCGCAGTACATGAAGGACAAGATGGTCGAGGCGATCGAGGCGCTCAACGAGTTCGCCCTGCGGGCCGTGGCCTCGGTCTCACCGCAGCAGGCCTGCGAGCTCGCCCAGGCGGCCGAGCTGTCGAGCTGGCCGCATCGACCGTCGCCGGAGCGGGTCGCCCTGGAGGCGCTCCGGGGGGGGAAGCGGCGGCAGAAGCTGTCGCCTATCGCCCGTGAGATCGATCGGACCTTCGGTCGACAGGAGCAGCACCCGGAGATCGAGTCGCTCGTCGACCTGATCGACAGGGCGTTCGCGGCCGCGGACGAGGTCGCCTAGCAGCCCATCAAAAGAGCCCCGCGCGCTCTCCAGCCCGCGTCGCTCGCTCGGCGAGGCCAGAGCGTGCAGCACAGCCGGGCTCAGAGGCCCGACTCAAGGCCTCAAGTGCCCGCTCTACGCGGCCATCGGCCTGCGTAGCTCGGGGAGGCTCAGCGCCGGGGCCACAGCCGGGGGAGGAGCCGCGGCGTGCTCTGTTGGTACTCCCGGTACTCAGGGTACTTGCCCAGCGTGAGCGACTCGGTGAACGCGGTCGATCCCTGGAAGAGGGCGGTGAGCAGGACCGCACCGACGATCGAGGGGTTCAGCCAGCCGGCGCCGGCGCCCACGGAGAAGAGGTAGAACGACCACCAGATCGCCATCTCGCAGAAGAAGTTTGGGTGGCGCGAGCGGGCGAAGAGGCCGGTGGTGAGGAAGCGCGGGCCCGCCTCGCCGACCTCCTGGCGGCGGCGCTTCTCCTGATGAAAGCGCCACTGCTCCTCGTCGGCGAGGGTCTCGCCGATGAGGAAGAGGACGAAGAGCGCCGCGGCGATCGTGTCGACGATCCCCCAGGGCGTCCCCTGGCCGGCGAGGGCGGAGGCGGCGGGGAGCGTGATCAGGAGGAGGAGGAGGTTTTGAAAGCCCGAGATAAAGAAGAGGTTGAAGAGGCGGAAGGCCGCCGGGCTCATCCGCTTGCGGAGCTCGCCCCAGCGGTAGTCCTCGCCGCCCGGGCGATAGCCGCCCTTGCGGGCGAAGTTGTAGGTCAGGCGGCCGCCCCAGAGGGCGCCGAGGATCGCCATCACCAGGAGCCGCGGATCGGTGAAGCCGGCGACCCCGGCGAACCACGCGATATAGAGCGATGGCAGGACCGACCAGACCCGGTCGACCCACGAATACTCACCGGTGAGCTCGCCGAGGATCCAACAGAGAGCGCCGGCGACGGCAGCGGCTAGGGCGGCGACTTCGACGGGGGACATCCATCGTTCTATAGGCGATTCGCGGCCGCCTGGCGACCTATGGGAGGCACGAGCGCGCTAGCGACCGCTGCGCCGCGGTGGGGCGTGAGGGCGTCCGCGAGCCGTCGAAGAGGGCCCTCTGGGCCGGCGCGGGGCCCCTCCGTCCGCGGTGCCCGCGGGGGTGATCCGGACAGGGACGACGACCCATGGCGCCGGGCCCCGCGAGGGGCTCGCCCGCGATCAACCTCCTCGGGAGAACGGCTGGGCAAAGCGGCCGCCGAGGCTGAGCATCGCCCCCTCCTCGCCGACGCGGATCGTCGCCTCCAGGAGGCCACGGCCCCAGCGCAGACGATGGCTCAGGGCGACCGCCGGCTCGAGGCCGACGAGGGCTAACCGGGTGCGGTGGTGTTGGGACCAGGCGAAGGAGACGCCGACCTCAGGCGTCGCCCGCAGGGTCGTCAGCAGGCCCCTGGTCGACCATACGGGCCAGCTCGTGTCAAAGCGGAGGCGGCGAAATCCGCCCTCGATCGCGACGCCGGGGGTCCACTCCACGGTGCCGTTGACGGTCGTCGCCACGCTCCAGGCGGCGATGTTGATCCCCGGGCGTTGGACGGCGAGCGCCCGCGCGGTCCAGGTGACGCCGAGGGCCTGGCAGTCGATGCAGCTCCGCCAGCCGCTGCCGTAGCCGAGCTCCAGGTTGGTCCAGAACCGGCGATGGGGGGTGAGGCTGAGCCCCGCGCGGCCGCCGTAGATCGGCGATAGACCGCCCAGGCCCCCGCTTATGGCCCCGCCGACGCTCCAGCCGGGCGTCGTCGGCTGGGCCGAGGGGGCGGGGCCGACCTGCCAGGGATCGCTGAGGGCGAGGACCAGGAGGAGCGGGGTCATCGTCCCTCTCCAAAGGCGTAGAGCCGCTCCTGGATCGCCATCGTCTGCTCGCGGACGCGGCCCTCGTTCTCGCCGTCGCCGATGTTCGCCAGGAGAACGACGCCGATGTTGGTGCCGGCGTCGTAGAACATCTCGGTGGAGACGCCGAAGTCGTCGCCGTCATGGCCGATGAGCCAGCGATCGCCGAGGGTCATGCCGAACCAGAAGAAGTACTGCGCCTCGACGTAGGGGCGGATGTACCAGTCGTCGAGGCCGTCGACAGGCGGCGTGCTGAGGAGCTCGCGGACGCCGGGGCTGAGGAGGCGGACCCCGTCGACCATGCCGTCGCCGAGGCTGACGCGGAGGATCTTGCCGAGCTCGGAGGCCGTCGTCCTGAGCTGACCGTCAGGCCAGGTCGAGTAGCCGTAGTGCTCCTGGACGTCCCAGCCCTCGGCCGTGATCGAGTGGGGCCGGGCGATCGCTGTGGGATCGTCGAAGTCGCGGAGGAACCATCCCGTATGCTCGAGCCCGAGCGGCTCGAAGATCCGCGACCTGCAGAACACGTCGTAGGGGACGCCAGCGCGGACCTCGACGCCGTAGGCCGCCAGGGCGGCGCCGACGTTGCTGTAGAACCACTCGCGCCCCGCGGGCCAGGCGTAGAAGTTCTTGCGCCTGGAGAAGTGGCGGCCGTCGGCGAGGAGGTAGTCGGCGAGGAAGGAGCCGAGCGCCTCCTCGGGATCCCCCGGCTTGTAGGTCGCGTCGAGCACGTCCCAGTTGTCCTGGATCCCGCTCGAGTGGGTCGCGAGGTGGTGGAGGCGGATCGGCGGCGCGTCGCCGAGGTTGATCCGGAGGTTGCGGATCGGCAGGTCGACCAGCTCGGAGATCGGATCGTCGAGCTCCAGCAGCCCCTCATCGCGGGCGGCGAGGATGGCGAGGGCGTCGACCGCCTTCGACACCGAGGCGAGCATGAAGGGGGTCTCGACCGTCGCCGGGATCCGCGCGTCGACATCGGCGTAGCCCCAGGCCGCGCTGAGGAGCTCGCGGTCACCGTCGACGACCGCGACCGAGAGCGCGGGGATGCAGCCCTCGCGCATGTGCTCGGTGATCGCGGCGTCCCAGGCCGCGGTGTCCAGGCCCTCGGGGATCGTCCCCCAGTCGGAGGGGATGGTCTCCGGGAGGCCAGGGCAGGGTGGCGACTCCTCGCAGGCCATGAGCGGCGCGAGGCTGAGGAGGAGCAGCGCTCGCGCGAGGGCTCGCCGCCTCTGCGTCCTTTGGACCCCTCCCAAGGGGGCAGTTTCCGTGGTCATGCCCCTTGAACACCGGAGGGGGCTGCAGGTGTCACCACGCCGGTCGCGCGGCTTCGACCTGGGGTCCTCGCGCGTCCGCGCTCGCGTCCGGGCGCCCTCCGATGCACGAGAAGCACCGCTACCGCGGACCCGACGGGGTCTTGGCGCAGAGGTGATCGGTCCTGCTCGTTCGAGCACGTCTGCGGCGTCAGCGTAGCCCCCGCGACACCCACGGCAGCGACACCGCGGTACTCGCACGTACGCAGGGGATCGCCCTTCGGGGGCGGTCCCCTGGCTGCTAGTCTCGCTCGGGGCCGGCTATGAAACGCGTTCACCTGCTCGAATTCGAGGACCTCGACGCCTTTCCGTCGTGGCTTCGCACCTGCATGACGAACAACATCGTCATCATCGCGCGTTTCATGGGCGTGCGAGCGGTGCTCTCGAATCTCGTGGGCGGGGTGCTCAAAGACCGGGGCCTCGATCGCATCGTCGACCTCGGCTCCGGGGGCGGCGGGGTCATGCCCGAGGTGCTCGCTCAGCTGCACGAGGATCCGCAGATGCAGCATGTCGGCCTGACGATGACCGACCTCTTCCCCAACCGAGACGCTGTCCGCCGCTTCAACGACGCCGCGACGCCCCAGCTTCGCTACGCCGAGACCCCCGTCGACGCGACCGCCTTGGGGGACGCGCCGGCCGGCCTCAAGACCATGTCGAACTGCTTTCACCACATGCGACCGGAGCAAGCGCGCGCGATCTTGAGGTCCGCCCACGACACGCGCCAGCCGCTCTTGGTCTACGAGATGGGCCCGCCGATGCACTGGGCACTATGGCTGGTGACGATGCCCATCGCCCTCCCGCTGGTGTTCCTGCTCGCGCTCATCCAGACCCCCTTCATCCGGCCTGTGACCGGCCGCCAGCTCGTCTTCACCTACCTCATTCCCCTGGTCCCGCTCTTCTACGCCTGGGACGGACATGCCTCTGCGCCCCGCATCTACGGCCCCGACGACCTCGATGAGCTCCTCGAGGGCTTGGACGATCCCGAGTATCGCTGGGAGAAAGGCCCGGCCAAGGACGTCAAGGGCAAGGTCGTGGGGAGCTATCTGCTCGGGGTCCCGGTCGAGAGCTGAGGCGGCGGCCAGTACTGGCCCTGATCGATGGCCGTGTCCGCGTCCACGTTGAGGCGCCCTCGCGCCGGGCATAGCGGCCCGTCTACTCGCATTCCTCGACCGCGGGGCCTGTCGTCCAATAGGACAGGCACGCTTGCAGAGTCTCGGGAAGACATGGTTTGGCGATATGGTCGTTCATGCCAGCCTCGAACGCGCGGCGAATATCAACCTCGGTCGCGCTCCCTGTGAGCGCGATCACCGGCTTCTTGAACCCTCGCTCGCGCAGTCTCCGAGTAGCCTCCCAGCCGTCCAGGGAGGGCATCACACAGTCCATGAGCACGACGTCTGGATCCACGCGCTGGACCATCTCCAACGCCTCGAGACCGTCTCGCCCTTCGAAGAACTTCACCCCCCACTGCTCGAGGATTTGGCACATCACGAAGCGGTTGACGGCCTCATCCTCGACGACCAAAACGCGCAGGCCTGGCGGGAGTGGAGCGGCGCGCGTCTGCGGTATGTCCGTGGGGTCGCAGGGCTGAGCGGAGGCGAAGGAGGTTCGCAACGTAAAGGTGCTGCCTTCTCCAGGAGAAGACTCCACGGTCAGTGAGCCGCCCAGCAACTCGGCGATCTGCTGCGCGATTGACAGCCCCAGCCCCGTACCGCCCATATAGCCTCCGCTCGGCGATGTAGGCTCACGGTAAAAACGACGGAATATGGCCTCAACCTTCGACGGGTCGATGCCCACGCCGGTGTCAGCGACGGAGATGAGCTGGACTCCGTCGAGCTCACGCACCGCGACGCGAACGCTGCCCTTGGGTGTGTATCTGAGCGCGTTCGAGACAAGGTTGTCGACGATCTGGCGAACGCTCGCGGCGTCGCTGAGGACCCACAAAGCCTCAGGCGCGTCGACCGAGGTCGCCAGGTCAGGCCGCATCGCCGACATGGCCTCCAGGGATCGTCGGCAGAGGTCGGCGATGTCGACCGGCTGATAGTTGACCTCGCCCTGGTCGGACTCCAGCCGATTGAGGTTGAGCACGCGGTCGAGCAGCGTGGTCAGCGTGGCGCCGGAGTCCTCCATGAGGCGGACGAGGCGGCGTTGATGGTCGGTCAGCTCTGTCTGCGCCAAGAGTCGGAGCACGCCCATTAGCCCGCTCACGGGGTTGCGGATCTCGTGGCTCATCGATGCCATGAACGAGGACTTGCTCTCAGAGGCCTCCTTGGCTTCATTCATGGCGACGCGGAGCGCGTCCTCCTGCGCCTTCCTCGCTGTGACCTCCTGAAAACCCCCACGAAGCCCGATCGGCTGGCCGTCGCTGTAGACGGCGCGACCGAAGGCGCGGACCCAGATGCGCCGCCCCTTCGCGGTGATGAAGGGGAGCTCGAAGTCCCAGGTCCCACCCGTCGCGACGGCGTAGTCGATCGAGGCTCTCACCTCCGCGCGCGCCTCAGGGGCGTAGAACTCGATCGCCTTGTCGAGCCTCGGCTCGTAGTCCATAGGGACCTCGTGGATGCGCTTCACCTCGTCGCTCCACCAGGCGGAGCCCGTCAGCAGATCCACCTCGTACACGCCGACGTTGCCGAGCCGAGCTGCCGCTCTGTGGAGCTCTTCGAGCTTCGCGTTGCGTTGGCGGTGCTCGACCTCGGCGGTGACCTCGGTGGCGCTGGCGTAGATGAGGCCGTCGTCACGCACGCCGGAGTGCCAGCGCAGCCACACGTAGTCGCCGCTCTTGCAGAGGTAGCGATTCTCGAAGCCCGACGTGCCATCGCCGCTGCGATGCTCTCCGAGCTTGCTCAACGTGGGCTCAACGTCATCCGGGTGGACGAGGTGGATGAACTCCCGCTTGAGCAGCTCGTCGCCGCTCCAGCCGAGAATCTCCGTCGCGTAGCCGTTGATGAGCACGAATCTCCGCTCCTGGTTGGCGATCGCGAGGATCGTCGATGCGCTCTCGAAGATCTTCCGAAAGCGGGTATCGAGAATCTCGCAGCGTAGCCGCCCGACGAGCTCCGTGAACGCGAGCTCCTGCCCGCTCTCAGGCTCCTGCTCAAACGACCATGTCTCGCCGCCGACGACGAACGGCTCGGCCCCCTCGCCGTCACGACGCAAGCGGCACCGCTCCTCTGTCCAGCGTCGCACGAGCGGAGCAGCCAAGGCGAAGAGCTCATTGATGAGGCCTGTGAGCGATGACTGAGCGGACACTAGGGTCAAGGATGAACGATGGGGCCGACGTTGCAAAGCGCCGACCTGCGCTCTTGAGCGTCGCCAGGACAAGCGAGCGTTCTCGACTTCTCGCCGCTCGCAGGGGTGTTGATCGGCTGCCTGTGGCAGAAGTCCCGCGCGCTCTCCAGCGCTCGTCGTCCCTCTCCACTCGGGCAACGCTCGTAGAGCGGCCCGGTACAGCGGCGTTTTGTCCGAGCCAAGAGGACCGACGATTGCGGCGCGAGAGCACACGGCTGCTAGGAGAGGACGCTAGCGAGAATCTCCTAGCTGTGGAGGGGCCCGCAAGATCGAGCGGAGAGGTCTTCGCGGCGGGGGAGTTTGCAAACTATGTTCATGTCGCCATGGACTGCGACGATTCCATCGCCGGGTAGCCCTTCTACAGACTCTGGCAAACGGCCCTCGGGCGTGAGCTTCTTGGGTCCGAGAGTCGAGATCGGGGACGGTGTTGCGCGGCGTGGAGGTGCCTGCGGCGTGAGCCTCGGTCGCGGGTCCTTGGGGAGGAGACCTCCCCAAGCAGGTAGGCAGGACGCGCCTCGTGGCTCCTTCGACCCGGGGGGTGCTCGCGCGTCAACGCTCGCGTTTGCCCGGTGGTGGCCCTGCGAGCGCGGGTGATAGTGTGGTCTCTATGGACCGCGCCCCTCTTCGCTCGCTCCTCGGCTTTGCCTCGCTCATAGGCGGCTGTGCAGGCAAGGAGTCGCCGCCTGAGAGCGCTGACGCGCCTGTGGAGGCCCGGACCGAGGTAGTGGCCGCGGAGGCGAGCGCTGGTGGGGCCGAGGCGCGGGCGACCCAGGCCAAGCTCGGGGGTCCGCCAGGCCAGTGCGTGGGGCTACTCCTCGCCGACGATCGGTCGATCCAGCACCGGGGACAGGGGTCCCATGCCGCTGCGACCACCGACGTCACGCTCGACCTCACGACGGGGCGGCTGCGGGGACAGGACTACAAGCTCGGCGACGACGGCAACACCCCGATCCCGTTGACGGTCGATCAGCAGGTCGCGCCCGAGGTCCTGGCGGCGCTGCGCGAGCATATGGAGTCGAGCTGCGCGCCGCGGCGGATCGCCTCCGCCGATGAAGCGTCGGCGCCCGGCGGCTCGACCACGCTGGAGATCAAGCACGCGGACGGTTCATCGCTCTTCGTCCTGATCGGCGCGGCGACGATCCCCGCAGGGTCGACCGTGGCGAGCCCGTCGCGGGAGGATTGGGCGACGCTCTTCGAGCTATGGCCCAGGCCCGAGGGCAAGTAGTGGAGGGCGGATGGGCCCCCTGAGTGGTCCTTTCTAGGGACACTGCTCGCGGAGATTTTTGCCTTCCGCCTTCCGCCTTCCGCCTTCCGCCTTCCGCCTTCCGCCTTCCGCCTTCCGCCTTCCGCCTTCCGCCTTCCGCCTTCCGCCTTCCGCCTTCCGGCGTCCGTCGAACGCTCGGGGCTGGGGGGCGCGCTCGCTTCGGGTCCATCCCATCCGATCCATCCCATCCGATCCATCCCATCCGGTCGTCTGAGAGCCAGGATGGTCTTGGTGAGTGATGTGAGCACTGCTGTGTGACGCTGTTGTACTCTCCGTACTCTCCGTACTCTCCGTACTCTCCGTACTCTCCGTACTCTCCGTACTCTCCGTACTCTCCGTACTCTCCGTACTCTCCGTACTCTCCGTACTCTCCGTACTCTCCGTACAATCAGATCACCGGGGAGACCGAAGATGACATCGATGAACGCGTAGAGAACTGTGCACAAAGTTGTTCTTCTGATGCGGAGGAGGGGGCGTCCATGGGTGGTCTGTGTGCTAGCGGAGGGGGGCCGGCTCTCCCGAGCGAGCTCCCCCTCGCGGGTCCCTCCTTTTCGTGGGCGAGTCTGGGCGAGCTCCTCAGGAGCGCGGCTGGGCGCGGCTGGGCGCGGCTGCAGGCGAGGGCGCTGCGGAGGGGCGTCGCCGCGCTGCGAGTGATCGCGCCCGTCGACGGGTCGTAATGGCCCGGGCTGCGGGCTATGACAGGGAGGTCAGCCCTGTCATGGCGGCCGTGTCTGTGAGGGTGCTCCGGCGCCCCGCAGGCGCCCTTTGAACGCCCAGGAGTCGCTGGCACGGCCCGTGCACTAGGCTTCTCCCATGATTCGCCGCAGCCTTCAGAACCTCCTCCCGCTCCTCCCCCTGATGATCCTCGGGGGTTGCGATGATGCCGGCAAGGAGGGCGCCGTCGACGATGACATGGAGCTCATCGACGAGGAGGAGGAGGAGCTCCCCGGCAGTCGCGAGGGGGAGATCTGCGGCGACGGGCCCCGCGTCCAACCCTGCAGCGACGAAGACGACGAGCTCGGCGAGGAGATCTGCTTCCCCGCCGAGACCTGGGGCGAGGATCCGGTGTGGAGCGCCTGCCAGCTCGACTCGTGCCCCAAGGTCGGCGCCGAGCAAGCCTGCGCCGAGGGGGGCGAGGACGGTGAGGCCGTCGAGGAAGGCGTCCAGTACTGCTTCCAGACGGTGACCGGCAGCCTGCGCTGGGGCCAGTGCCTCACCGCTCCCCGCTGCGTCCCGGGGGAGTCCGAGAGCTGCGGGCTCGATCCTGAGATCTTCGGCGACATGTCGGCCCCCTGCGTGCTCGGCAGCTACGGCGTGCCGCAGCTCCAGGATGGCTCCTGCGACACCCCGCTGGTCCTCTCGTTCGACGGCCGGGCGCCGGCCTTCGCCGCTCCTCCGCCCGCCGCGAGGGCCTTTGACATCTCCGGCGCCGGCGCCTGTCTCAGCCCCGACTGGCCGACCGCCGCGACCCCTTGGCTCGCGCTCGACCGCGACCGCAGCGGCACCATCGACGGTGGTCACGAGCTCTTCGGCAACGGCACCCGCCTCGCGTCGGGGCGCCGCGCGGAGCAGGGCTTCGACGCCCTGAGCGAGCTCGACAGCGACAGCGACGGCCGGATCACCCCGGCGGACGCGGCCTGGTCCGAGCTGGTCCTCTGGGCCGATCATGACGGCGATCGCCGCTCATCGGGCTGGGAGCTCCTGCCGCTCGAGGCCTACGGCGTCGAGGCGATCGAGCTCGACTATCGGCGCGAGGCCGAGTGCGATGAGCGTGGCAACTGCGGGATCGAGCGGGCCGCCTTCACCTTCCGCGATCAGGGGGTCGCCCGGAGCGGTGAGGTGGTCGACGTCTACGTCGCCTGCGGCGAGTAGGACGGACCCGAGCGGCGAGAGCAGCCTGGCCTCTCCTGTCCCTCGGGATCGGAGAGGCCGCTGCGTTGAAGGGGCTGAAGATGTCGCGACGAGGGGCTCGGCGCAGGACCTTCGCGTCCTCAGGCGGAGCTCGCGTGAACTCCGCAAGAGCGGCCTAGAACGGGATGTCGTCGTCGTTGTAGGGGGAGCTGCCGCTGCTGGGGCTCGCGGGGAAGGGCGCGTCGTCGAAGGGCGGCGGGGCGTTGTTGTTGGAGGCCGCGGGCCCGCTCGCGTAGTCGCCGTAGTCGCCGTAGTCGTCCGGTCCTCCCGCATTGGCGTGGGCGAGGTTCTCGATCCTCCAGCCGGCGATGGTCACGAAGTACTTCACCTCGCCGCGGGGGCTCCTCCACTCGCGGCCGCGGATGTCGATCTGGATCTTGACCTCATCCCCCGGGGCGAAGGCGTCGAGCTGGGCGATCTTGTCCTGGGTGAACTCGACCAGGATCTGCTGCGGATAGCGTCCCTCGGTGGTCAGGACGAGCTCGCGCTTGCGGAAGGTGGCGCTGATGTCCTTGGGATCCAGGATGGTTCGGATTTTTCCTACGAGTTCCATAGCGGGGCAGGCACAGGCTCGTGCAGCTTCCACCGGAGGTCAACCCCACAAATGGTCGCCCCCAACGCGGCTGCGGTGACACGAGGAGGGGCCGAGCTACAGGTCTGTCTGCGGCGCTGGGGTCGGGGCGGTCGGCTGGCGCGGGGGGCTCGCGCCGACGAGGATCCGCGAGCGGCGGCCCGCGAGTCGTCGGAGGAGGAGGACGACGACAGCGCTGCAGGTGAGGACGCCGACGGAGAGCCAAAACCAGCCCGGGATCCCGGAGAAGCGCAGCGGTACGCGCATCACCCAGGCGCCGGCGACCAGCTCGATCCAGTAGAGGTGAACGAAGTAGATCGCGAAGGAGAGATCGGCCAGGAGGCCCAGGGCTCGGTCGACGAGCGCCGGGAGGGGGCGGTCGAGGGCGAGGATGAGGACCGGGCAGAGGGCCATCTTCAGCGCGTAGTTGCCGGGGTTGCCCCGCGACGCGAATTGGTGCGGTGAGATCGCCTCGACGACGATCGCGGCGGTGGCGATCGCGAGGCCGCCGAGGAGCACCGAGCGACGGTGGCGGTCGAGGAGATCGCGGTGCTTCGCGCACCAGACCCCGAAGACAAAGCAGGAGCTGAAGTGGGCGAGGCGGCGCAGCAGGTAGAGGGACTCTGAGGTGCCGCCGCGGGGGAAGAGGAGCGCGAGGCCGACGCAGGCGAGGAGGAGGAGGGTCAGGCGGCGATCTCGACCGCGCGCCGCCCAGCGCCAGAGGGGAGCGAGCGCGAAGAGGGCGAGGACCACCGGGATGAACCACATCTGGATCGAGTGGGCGCCGGTGAGGAGATAGAGCAGGTAGCGCCAGGGGCCGGCGTCGCCGAAGAGGGCGAGGGCGAAGCGCGGCTCGGCGTGGACCCCCACGGCGGAGCCGAGGAGGGCGGGGAGCGACCAGAGCGCGTAGGGGATCGCGATCGTCCGGGTCTTCTTGGCGATCCAGCGGCCGTAGCCCTCGCCTGTCCCGAGGTGGTGGAAGAGGTAGCCGGCGATGAAGACGAAGACGACCGTCCAGTTGTTGAAGAGGAAGCCGACCGCGTGGCGTTGCCACGGGCTCGCCGACCAGTCGGTGGCGATGATGCTATGCCCGGCGACGATGCAGACGATCGCGATCCCGCGGAGCCGATGAAGATCGCGGCGAAACGCCATCACTCACAGCTCTCGTGGTCCCAACCGGTGATCGTCATCCGGGTCGTCGGCACGTCGGCGGCGACGATCATGGTCGCGAGCGGGGTCTTGGCCGCGTCGGTGACCACCAGCGAGTAGCCGAGATCGAGGACCTCGCGCTGCGGGGCTAGCTCGTCCTCGATGTACCAGGGCAGGCGGACGAACTCGACGGGGAGCTCCGGGGCGCGGTCGATGTCCTCCCAGGTCTCCAGGCAGTAGCCGAGGCGGATCTCCGGCGCGAGCTCGTGAAAGGCCGCGAGGCGGTCGATTTCGAAGGAGGAGACCAGCGAGCGCTCCCCCAGCCCCCGCTCTTGGATGAGCTTGGCGACCGGCGCGACGACCTCGTCGACCTTGAGATCGAAGATCATCTCGCGGTCTGGGGGGACAGCCGCGATCATCTCGTCGAGGGTCGGCACCCGGGTCCCGGCGTACTCCGGCGCGAACCATCCGCCGACGTCGAGCGCCTGGAGCTGGGCGTAGGTCAACATCGACACCGGGCGGTTGGTCACGTCGTCGCTGGTCCGACCGGTGGTCGGATCGTGGAAGGCGATGAGGATCCCGTCGGCGGTCCGGCGGACGTCAAGCTCGATCCCGTCAGCGCCGTCGGCGACGGCCCGCTCGGCGGCGACGACCGTGTTCTCTGGGGCGAGCGCGCCGCCCCCTCGATAGGCGAAGACCCGCGGATCCGGCAGCGGCCACTCTTCGCAGGTCGCGGACGGCTCGCAGGAGAGCAGGAGTCCGCAGGCGATCGCGAGGAGGTGCTTGGTCATGGCCTTGCCGTGGAGCAGGCTAGGCTAGTAGCCGCCGTAGACGTAATAGTTGCTGATCCAGCCGGAGGGGAAGAACCCGGAGACGAGCGGGGTGCCGTCGTTCTTCAGCGCGAGCCCGTCGCTCATGCCGACCTCGAGGGTGTCGGTCGACGCCCACAGCGTCTGCGGCGGCGTGACCTGCTGGCCCTCGCTGTTAAAGTGGAAGAGGCTCTTCTCGCTGATCGCGAAGATGTCTCCGGCGCTGCTGACAGCGAGGGCGCGGACCTTGGAGGTGCCGGTCTGGGTCTGCCAGACCCGGTCGCCGCTCGGGTTGTAGCGGACCAGGGAGGCTTCGTCGGAGAAGGTGCTGACGACCGCGTCGCCGCCCGGCAGGAGCGCGACCACGTAGGCCCCCGAGGAGGAGGAGTTCGGCGGCCCCGACTCCTCGATCCACAGTTCGACGCCGTCGGGGTCGAGGAGGGCGACGATCGAGCCCTCGAAGTCCCAGCCAAAGCCGATATCTCCGTTCTCAGTACCCCCCTCCCAATGAGAGAGGCCGTACCCGCTGCTATTCCATCCGCCTACGACCCAAACATGCCCCTGGGGGTCGACCGCGACAGCCGCACCCGCGTCCGTGCCGGTGGTCCCGAGGTGCCGGCTCCAGGCCTCGCTGCCGTCGCCGCGAAGCGTGATCACCCAGAGGTCGTCGCCGTCGTCGCCGCGGAGGCTACCGACCGCGACCGTCACGTCGTCAGGGCCGACCGCGAGCCCGTGGAGGTATCCATAGTCGGAGATGTCCCGCTCCCAGATCGGGAGCCCGTCGCCGTCGAACCGAGCCAGCCACGGCGACTCGCGGTAGCCCTCGAGGCTCGCCCCAGCGATGACAGCACCGCCGTCCGCGGTCGCCTTGACCGACCGGATCCGGGTGTTGTCGAGGTCGAAGGAGCGAGACCAGACATCTTGGTAGTCCGGCGAGAGGCGCCTCAGCCATTGGATCGCCTGGCAATCGCCGTCCTCGTCCCTGTCCGCGTCGTCACAGTGGAAGGAGATGGGGGCGTGGCCGAGGACGTAGATCGAGTCGTCGGCGCTTACGTCCAGCTCCATCACGTAGTTGGAGTCACACTCGATCCGGGAGGCGAACCACTGCGGCTGGTCGATCGCGTCTGTCGGCTCGCGGATCCAGGCGTTGCCGAGCGCGGTGGCTCCGTCGGTGTCTCTTTCGTAGTAGTCGCACGCGCTTCCCGGTTGATCGTGGTCAACGGTCACGCCGCAGCCTCCGCCGATGATCGCCGCGACGATCACGATACCTGCGGAGGTGCTCCCAAAGTCCATCACGTGACAGTATCACGTCCGCTCACAGCGCGGACCCTCACCGGAGGCCAAGGGGGCTGTCCGCGGCGGCCGGCTCGACTTCGAGCGATCCCCGTCCAAGTCTCTGGACGGCGGCCTCGCAGCCGTGGCGCGGACGCGAGGCTCCTCGCCCGGTCAGAGGTGGATCCAGCCGGACACGACGTGTCCCGCGATAAGCGGCGTGCCGTCGTTCCTCAGGGTGAGCGCGTCGCTCATGCCGACCTCCTGCGAGTCGGTGGACTCCCACAGGAGTTGGGGCGCGGTGAGCTCCGTCCCCTCGCTGTCGAAGTGGAAGAGGCTCCGGTCGGTGATGGCGAAGATCTCGCCCATGTCGTCGACGGCGACGGCGCGGACGATGGCGTCGCCGGTCTGGACCTCCCACACCCGCTCGCCGCTCGGGCTGTAGCGGACCAGCGAGGCGTCGTCGGAGTAGGCGCTGACGATGGCGTCGCCGCCCGGCAGGAGGTCGACCGCGTAGGCCCCGGTGGAGGAGGTGATCGGCGGCCCGGACTCATCGATCCACAGCTCGGCGCCCTCCGGATCTAGGAGGGCGACGATCGAGCCCTCAAAGCGGGTCATGGCGCTGATCGGTCCATCGTTGCGGCGGCTCAACCAGCCGGTCGTGTCTGGCTCGCTGCTCCAGCCGCCGACGACCCAGATCCGCCCCTGGGCGTCGACCGCGACGTCGGTCCCCGCGTCGTAGCCGAGAGTCCCGAGGTTTCGCGACCACGCCTTGAACCCATCGCTGCGCACCTTGACAACCCAGAGGTCTGCGCCCACCTCGACGTCGAGGGTCCCGACCGCGACCGTCTCGCCGTCGGGGGTGACCGCGAGCCCGCGCAAGTGTCCCGAACCCGGGAGGTCTCGCTGCCACAGCGGGCTGCCGTCATCGCCAAACCGGGCCAGCCACGGCGAGTCGTTCTCGCGGCTGCCGCTCGCGCCGGCGACGATGGCCCCGCCGTCCGCGGTCGTCTTGACCGCGACGAGCACGAGATCCCGGAGGTCAAAGGAGCGAGACCAGAGCTCGTCGTAGTCTGGAGAGAGGCGCCGAAGCCATTGGGTCGCCCTGCATCGGCCGTACGTGTCGCGGTCCGCATCGTCACAGTGGAGCGAGGAGGGGGCGTGCCCGAGGACGTAGAGCGAGCCGTCCGCGCTGGCGTCCAGCGCGATCACGAAGTTGGAGTCGCAGGGGATCGAGGAGGGGCTCCAGGGGGCATCTTCGATCGTGTCGGTCGGCTCGCGGACCCAGGCCGTGGCGAGCTCGGTGTACGGGTCGGTGTCTTGCCAGTGCTCCTGGCAGCCGGGTTCATCGCCATCACTGTCACTTGCGCTGTCGCCCTGCGTGACGACGGTGACCCCACAACCCCCGGCGACGATCGCCGCGACGATCGTGACACGAGCAGAGATCGTCGACAGCTCCATCCCCGGACGGTATCACGTCCGCTCAACGGTCACTGGCGGCGAAGGGGTTAGGTAGGTCGCGGTTGGCTCGAGTTCGAGCGTCCGCATGTTCAGATTTCCGGACAGCGGCCTCGCAGCCGCGCTGTCAGGCCCCACTCCCTGACCTCGTCGGGGCCTAGCAGACCGTGGCGAAAGTCCCGCGCACTCTCCAGCCCTCGTCGGCCCTCTCGGCCCCGCCGAAAATGGCGGTACGGCCCAGTACAGCGGCGTTTCGTCGAAGCCAAGAGGGCCAACGATTGCGGCGCGAGAGCACACGGGACTCTCGCCATGGGCTGCTAGCGGCGGCGCTCCTTGGGTCCGTCGAACGCTTCGTAGAGCGCGAGGTGGGCCGGCCTGCCCAGCGGGCCCTCGCGGGTGGGGTAGTCGGCGATCCAGTCCAGGAGCATCGGCAGGTTCGCGTCCTGTGCCGCTGGGCTCGGGTACTTGTGGGGCTCCCAGGGCCGACCGCGCGCGTGCGCCTGGCAGGTCTCGACCGGAGGATCGAGGAACACGAGCTTCGTGGCCCGATCGAGGACGCGCTCGATCAGGTCGGCGTAGCACCCCTCGATCACCCAGCGCTCGTGGGCCTCCGTGAACTCGCGGATCGCCGCCGCGGCCTCTTCGAGGGGCGTCCGCACCGGGGGCTCCGTGGGCTCCCAGGCGAGGGTGTCGAGGTCTAGATGGGCCAGCCCGTCGTCGGCCAGCGCTCTCGCCAGCGTCGACTTTCCAGCCCCTGAGTTTCCGTACACGACCAATCGCATCGCGGCTCTGGCACGGATCATAGCAGCTTGGGCGTGATCCTAGCTCGGGCTCGGGCTCGGGCTCGGGCTCGGGCTCGGGCTCGGGCACGGGCTCTACATCAAGGGCCTCAACGTGTTCGCTCCGTGAACGCCGCGAGCATCCCGGTCTCAAGCAGCTCCACGAGCTCTTCCCGGGGTTCGGCCTCGACAGCCGCGCCGCCGAGGGTCGACGGCCGCTCCTGAGCTTGTCCGGGCCGAAGTGCGAGCTCGTGGGAGATGATAGCATCCGCCCACCTCTGTCGATGCTCGCCCTCGGACTCAGCGCAGCCCTGCAAGTCGCCGCACCGGCGGGCTCGATCGAAGACTTCATCGATCGGGAGATGCCGACCTCCGGCGCGCCGGGTCTCGCATACGCGGTCGTGACCGACGGCGAGATCCGCATGGTCGGTGCGCGCGGAGTCCTGAAGATCGGAGGCGACGACCAGGTCACCCCCGACACACCGTTCCTGACCGGCTCGATC
This sequence comes from Polyangia bacterium, assembly GCA_030424595.1. Lineage (GTDB taxonomy): Bacteria > Myxococcota_A > Polyangia > Nannocystales > Nannocystaceae > JADJRG01. The sequence goes on along the minus strand of JAUHWG010000023.1, from coordinate 49,631 downwards.
TCGAAGAGCTTCACTGCGCTGGCCGTGATGCAGCTGGTCGAAGCGGGAAAGATCGACCTGGACGCAGAAATATCCCGCTATCTCGGCGTCCTGTCTGGACGACCGGCAGGCGCGAGCTCGATCCGGCAGCTCCTCAGCCACACGAGCGGCTTCTCTACACTTCAAGGGAACACTCCGCACGCAGACAATAGCGGTGAGGCGGATGACCTCGCGGGCCGTGTCGCCCAGGTCGCAGAGCTGAGGGTCGCCATGGCGCCCGGCGCCCAATGGGAGTACTCGAACCTCAACTATCTGCTCCTCGGTCGCCTGATCGAGGTCGTCAGCGGGCAAGAGTACGAAGCCTATATCGAGGCCAACATCCTAGAGCCCCTGGGTATGGAGCACAGCTTCGTCGCGGACGGCGATATTCACGAGGCGATGGCGACAGGTCATAGGCCATGGTTCGGCGCCAAGCGCCCCCTGACCCTGAACAATACCTATCGAGGGTCTCCTGCCGGAGGGATCGTCGCGAGCGCCAGCGATCTGGCGCTCTATATGCAAGCGATGGTGAACGGCGAGGACGACATCCTCAGCGCCAGCGGCAAGGCCGCGATGATGCGCCCAGCGAGCGAGGAGTCGCCCTTCTACGGGTTCGGATGGTTCGTGGAGGCCGAGAATGGGAGCGTGTGGCACTCCGGCGCGAGCCCGGGCTTTGAGACGCTCGCGACGATGATCCCGGCGGAGCACAGCGGCGTCGTCGTGCTGGTCAACGCGACGAGCGGGACGGGCTTCGGCGAGACGACAGAGCTCCGCAGCGGCATCACGGCCAGGGCCCTCGGCCTAGACTACGACGGGGAGGGCAGCCGTTGGCCGCAGAAGGCCCTCTTCATCGCGCTCACGCTCGCGCCGCTCGTGTTCCTGGGCAGCATCGTCTGGGCATGGCGGCATCGCGACGCGTTACGGGCCAAGTCGGGCGCGTTTGGCCTCTTTAGCCTGTGGTTTCCGCTCCTGACCACGCTCGGCGGGGCATGGGTCGTCCTCAGCGTGGTACCGACCTTGTTCGGCGCGCCGATTGGGACGATTCGCCTCTTTCAGCCGGATTTCGGCCTGGTGCTGATGGCGTTCGCCGTGACCGGAGTGTTGTGGGCCGTGCTCAGGCTCGCCGTGGCCTACAGCGGAGGGACCCGTCCCCGCCGGTAGCAGGGCTGCGCGCCCATTCGCACCACCTCGGCCCCGCCAGCGCTCGCGGGGGGCCGAGGTGAGCTGCGCTGTGTCGTGACCGTCGCCGGCTCCTAGAGCTCGGCGGCGATCGCCTCGCTGCTCTCCCAGAGGGCCTCGGCGAGGATGCGGTCCTGGGCGGCGGGGATGGTCTTGGCGACCTTGCAATCGCTGTAGTACTGCCCGCTCGTGCCGGCGAGCTCGGGGCGTACGGCGACGTAGCACTGGGTCGCGGCGCCCTGTTCGACGGTCTTCATCCGCGGCTTCAGCCGCTCGTACATGGCCTCACGGTCAGGTACGTGGCGGCCGAGGTTGGTCTCGATGACGCCCGGGTGGACGGCGTTGGCGGTCCGCGAGGTGCCGGCGAAGCGGGCGGTCAGGCTGCGGGCGAAGAGGATGTTGGCGAGCTTGGAGCGGCCGTACATCCGCCAGGCGTCGTAGTCGTCCTCGCCGGTGAGGTTGTCGAGCTCGAGCCCGCGCGAGGCGAAGTGATGGGCCCCGCTGCTGAGCATCACCACGCGGCCGGTCGCGGTCAGGCGGTCGAGGAGGCCGGTGACGAGGACAAAGTGTCCCATGTGGTTGGTGAAGAACTGGCGCTCGTAGCCGTGGACCTGCTCGAGCTGCGGCAGGGCCATGATCCCGGCGTTGGCGATGATCCCGTCGAGCGGTCCGATCTCGCGGACCTCTCGCACGGCCTGGCGGACGCTGCCGAGGTCCGAGAGTTCACAGGCCACCGGGACCCCGTCGATCCCCAGCTTCGCGAGGGCGTCGGCGGCCTTCTCTCGGGTGCGGGCGAGGCCGACGATCCTGGCGCCGCGGAGCGCGAGGACCCGCGCGGTCTCGTAGCCGAGGCCGGAGTTGCAGCCGGTGATGAGCCAGGTCTGGCCGCTGAGGTCGATGCCTGCGGTGACCTCCTCGGCGGTGCTCTGCGCTCCAAATTCTTTTGCGTTGTCCATCGGCGTGTGTCCTTTGTCTGTGGCGTCGGAAGATCTTGACGGCGGGTGATGTGGACGGCGGCTCGTCGCCGCCCGGCAAGGACCCCTTCATAGCTCATCCACGGGCTTAGGTCGCCCTCTCGAGGCTGGGGCCAGCTCACCCCAGGACGACCTCGACGCCGAGCAGGTCGAGGCTGGCGATCGTCCCGTCGAGGGAGAGCTTGATCTTCTTCATCTTGGCGTTGCGAAGGTCGAGGGCGATGTTCCTCGCGCTGCCGAAGTCGACGCGCTCGAGGGTCGTCCGGTGAAAGAGCGCGCCGGCCAGATCGCTCTCGCTGAAGTCCGCGCCCTTGAGAATGGCCTCGCCGAAGTCGACCTCGTGGAGCGTGCACTTGGTCGCCACAAAGTCCCGGAGGTGGAGGCCGTAGAAGGAGCTGTAGCTCAGGTTCGAGCCGACAAAGCTCAGATCGAGGCCGAGCTGGTAGACGTCTGCCCAGAGCACCCCGCGCAGGCGGGCGTCCTTGAAGCGGACGCCGCGGAGCTTCGCGTCGGTGACCTTGCAGGTCGACATATCGCCGCCGCGGAAGCTGCAGTCGTCGAGGACAGCGCGGCTCAGGTCGGCGTCGGTCAGGGTGCAGCCGACAAAGTCGCACTCGCTGAAGACACAGCCCCGGAGATCCGCGCCGGTCAGGTCCTCCTTGTCGAAGGTCTCCGAGTCCCACTCGCTCCCTGGTCGGATCCGCACCGGCGGGAGTCTATCGCAGCTGGGGTCCCAGGCTCCGGTCAGTACGTCGATGTCCTGCGGAGGGAACCTCTCTGGGGGAGAGGCTCGAGGTCGATCGGATCCCGGAGGCAGAGTGAACCCTGGGACGCGGAGCGATCACAGCGCGAGCGCGCTGGCCCTACGATCGACGCCTACGACCGGTGAGGGTCCCAGGTGTTGACAGCGCGAGGGGCCTCACCGATGCTTAGGGCCTGTTTGGACGGGGGTGCGCAATGGCGCTGGTGGAGGGTCGCGATTTTGTATATTGTCCGAAGACGACGTACATCGGCAGCGCCGGCGTCGGCGAAGGTTGCCTCGTAGGAACCCGCAGGCGCCTGCTGATGGTCCCCCTCAGGGTCGACACCGCGGTCTGGAATCGGAGCATCACGACGACGACCTGGCAGCTCGGCGATGAGCCCATAGGCGCCGCCCTGGCGCGGATGCTGAGCGCCAGCGATCTCAGCGTGGAGGCGCTCGACTCGACCCTCGAGGCGCTCGCCGAGAAGGTGAAGGCGACCGGCCTCGGCAAGCTCGACGAGGCCAAGCGCGTACGTGTCCGTTCGGGCTGGTTCTCCCGCGGGATCTACTACAGCGCGAAGGCCAAGGGCCCCGGCTGGACCGGCTATCCGCTCAAGGGCAAGCCGCTCGCGCAGGCCTGGCTCGACTTCTACCGCGACCTTCCGAACTTCGTCAGCTAGGAGGCCGTGGTGAAGTCCCGTGGGCTCTCGCGCTTCGACTGCGCCCGTGTGGGTGAGCGCTCACCCCAAAACGCTCCCAGGGCGCCGGACGGCCGCAATCCCCCGAGAACAGGCGTTTCTGTGGGGGGTGCTGGTAGCGTTCGCCTATGTTGATAGGATCGACGCGGCCTGGGAGGGCTGCTAGAGCTCGATCGCCTCGATCCGCGCTGTGTCGACGCAGATCCGCGCCATCTCCCGCGAAAGCGCTGGGTCTTGAGCTCGCGGCCGACGCCGACCTCGATGCAGGTCATCGGCTCCGAGCCGGGGGCGAGCGTGTGGCGCCGCAGCTCGGCGACGGTGTGGCCGGCTGGGGTCCCGTCGGGCCAGAGGAGCGGGGTGCCGGCCGCGACCAACCCGCCGGGGCGCGGCTCGCCGGCGCCCGCCATCCCGCCGAGCACACCGCCGATCGGGAGCGGAGTGAATTCCCCGACCCCCTCGACCGCGAGCTCAAAGCTCCCGCACCGCTCCTCGACGAGGTGACGCTTCCCGTCGATCGCCTCTGTCAAGCGCACGATCGGCTCCTCTGCGTAGCTCCAGACCGGCTGCGACCAGGGGACCCGGTCACCGCCGAGGCTGACCTGAACGCTGGCAGGCTTCGCTGCAAAGTTGGAGCTGGGGGGCAAGCTCGTCTCTTGGAACGGGGCGGGCTCGTAGGCGAGGCCGATCGACTCGGCGGGGACCGAGAAGGGGAACGAATAGCCGTCGAGCCACGGCTTGCCGCCGATGAGCGGCACCCCCGGCGTCAAGGAGACGTAGGTCCCATCCTCGTGACGAAGCTCGAAGGGGGCGGTCAGGACTGGCGCCAGATCCCGCTCGTGGACCCACACGGCGACGTTGACCTCATGGGTGTCGAAGATGTCACTGCCGATGCAGTGGATCGACCGCCACTCGTCGTCGTGCCAGCGGTCGACCCCGCCCACCTTCACCCACTCACCTCGTGACTCGAGGCGCCTTACGGTGAAGACCTGACCGGGGCGGCGCTCGCGGGGGAGGTCGCCGAAGTCGTAGGCCTGGAGCGGCGCCTCGTCGTCGAGGCTGCGGTGGAGGAGCGCGTCATACCAGACCAGCGCGAAGCTCCCCTCGCCCCCGGCGGTCGCGGGGGGAGCTGAGTCGACGCTGGCGGCCTCAGGCTGCGGGGTCGCAGGGCTCTCCGGCGCGGCCGCAGGCGCGGCTCCCTTCGGAGCGCAGGCGAGGGACGCGGCGAAGACGATCGAGGCGATGACGCCGGCCGATGCGGAGCGGGTGACCTTAGGCATGGGCAGTTCCGCCCGCAGACTGCGAGCTAACGCGACTCGCGTCAAGTCGACGCGCCCATCTCAGCGGACGTTCTGAGGAGCGTCATCGTCGAGCCTCGTAGTCGAGCGCGGCGGATCTCTGCCGCATCCCGCGATATCCGTCGAGGGGTGCCAGGCGGCTGGCTGCTGCGCCCCCTGGTGCGACACAGAGCCGCTCGGGTGCCCTGGCGCCGCGCAGGAGTGCGTCGCCTGGTACGAGGATGGACGGAGCGCCCTGGGGACGAGCAGGTCGGCGCCTGTGCTGTCCGACAATAGCAGCGGAGGCGAAGAGCCGCGGACGCTCAGCTCGGACAGGCGAAGACCAATTGTGAGCACTCTCCTGTGGTCCACGGCGGCGTGTAGCCCTCCGGGGGACCGTCGGCCTCCTTTACCATCGTCAATCCGTAGACGCACTCGAGCAGCGACTCTGTCGTCGGCTCCTTGAGACAGGTCTCAAAGAAATCATCGGAGTTGAGCGTGAGGAGGCCGGTTCGACCGTAGTGCCCCGAGATCGGGCAGCCGGGGCAGTCGACGGTCCACTGGAGCGTGGCCCCGCCGGCGCCGTCGACGAAGACGTCGAACCTCGTCGAGCCGGTCTCCATCGCCCCCCAGAGGAGCTCGTAGTGGGCAGCGCTGCCATCGCGGAGCGACTCGAGCACGCAGATCGCCGCCGCCTCGCTCTCGAAGGTGTCGAGCGTCTCGAGGTCTTGGCTGCCGAAGGCCCAGACCCGCTCGCAGGGCTCAGGAAGATCGCACTCGAGCGCTGGATAGGCGCAGCCGACGTCGACCTCGAAGCACCTCGCGCGGTCAAACTCGATCTCGCAGTCGGGGCAGCCGTAGTCCCAGCTTTGCACGCAGGCCTCGACCTCGCACTCGGGCAGGTCCCGGGGGTCGCATTCGAGCCCCGCGGTCGCGGCGGTCGTCGAGCCCGACGTCGACGTCTCAGCGCCGGTGCTCACGGTGCCGTCGGTGGTGGCGGTCGACTCTGTGCCCTCGGAGTCCGACCCCGAGCCTGTGCCGCTCATCGTCCCGGTCGAGGCGCTGGTGCCCGTGGACTTCGCAATGTCGACGCAGGCCGGCAGGAGCAGGAGCAGCGTCACGAGAGGCGCCAAGCTCGGGCTGCTAGGGGGGGTGATCGTCGATCTCATGGACATGGTCGTGATTCTCCGAGGGTATCCCGCCTCGGCCGCGAGTCGTGCAGCGTGGCCGTCTCCACGGAGCGCGCGTGCGTGCCGTGGCAGATCCGACGAAGAGACGCGTCGGGCGGTCGTGCAGGTCCCTAGCCGCCCAGGTGGTCGTTTCTTTCATCGTCGTCGGCCTCTTTCTTGGCTGCGCGTCTGGGCTGGGGCGGAGTCCTGCTCTCGAGGTCACAACGAGCAGGGTTGACCGCTCGCTCGATCGGAGGTCATGCCTCCTCGGCGGGGCCGAGCGCGGTACAGCTCATGCTCGGCTCAGCCGCAGGGTCTGGCGCCAGGCGGGATCGACCGGCCTCTGGAAGTCCAGCGTCGCGTAGAAGGGTCCGGCGGTCTTGGTGTGGAGCTCGACCCGGCGGCAGGCTCGGACGGCGGGGTGGCGGAGCAGGAGCTCCATCACGGCCCTGCCTACACCCTTGCCGCGCCAGGGCTCGGCGACGGCGACGTCCATCACATAGGCGAGCTTGGCCCCGTCCGAGATCGCCCGGGCGGTGGCGACGACGTGACCGTCATGGCGTGCGCCGACCCAGGCCGGCGAGGCGAGCTGGGCCCTCGCGATCCGCTCCTCGTCGATGTGCTCGTTCCAGTACATCGGCGTGAGGAGGGAGACCGCCTCGGCGAGCTCGGCGGGGCCCATCACGGGCATCAGCTCGACGCCGGCGGGGCCGTCAAAGCGCCAGCAGCCGTCGTCGATCATCGCCCGCAGTCCGCGGAGCTGACCGCTCTCCCAGAGCCCCTCGGCGACCGCGCGGCGCCAGGTCTCGGGCTTGCCGTGGCCGAGCGCCGACTTGGCCTCGACACGCTCGACCTCGAGGGCGATGACCCGGATAGAGCGCAGGGCCTTCTCGTAAAAACCATCGCCGAAGGGTCGGTGCCCGCCTTGGGGCTGAAAGCGCTCCATCAGCGCCTGCATCGCCTCGGCCTTGGCCTGGCCCTCCTTCCGCTCGACCAGGCGACCGTGGGCCATCGCGCTGCGGTAGAGCGTGGTCGCCGGGCAGGCCCGCTCGGGGTCGAGCCACGAGCTCGGCACCTCGGCCAAGACCTCGTCGGCGGCGATGACCGCCTGGCGCCCGAGACAGCCGATCTTCTCGCCCTTGACCGCCGAGTGGAGGAGCACGGCGCCGCGATGGACGACGCCGTGGACCGTGCGGAGCACAGGCGCTCCGTCGGCGGTGGTGCTGGCCAGGCGAACGGCGGGCGCCCTGCGGAAGAGGGCCCAGGCCTCGGACTCGTCCCGTCGTTTGTCGCGTCGTCGCATGCCCTTGGATCTACGTCCAAATTGGACCCTATGATTGGTCCAGTTTGGACAACTTGAGTGGTCCACTTTGGGGTAGACAGGGATAGACGAGAGGTCCAGCTGAGCGTCTATCTCCCAGAGCTCCGACGGCCCGGCTCCAAGGGGCTGCGCGAGGCGATCCAGGCCGACATCCGCCGCGGGTCCCTCCGCGCCGGGCAGCGTCTGCCCGGGAGTCGCCGCCTGGCGGAGGCGCTGGGGATGAGCCGGACGACGGTCGTCCGGGCGACCGATGAGCTGGTCGCCGAGGGGTGGCTCGAGGCGCGGGCCGGCAGCGGCCTCTACGTCTTGGCGCCGGACAGCGAGCTGCCGCAGAGCAGGATCCGCCGCGGTCTCGGCTTCGATCTGCGCGGGGTGGAGGTGGAGGGGGAGCGACGCCTGCACGCACCGGCGAGCTGTCCCTTAAGGCTGGTAGGAGGGACCCCGGACCTGCGCCAGCTGCCGCTGGTTGAGCTGACCCGGGCCTACCGTCGGGCGCTGCGGGGGCGAGGCCGACGGCTCGTCGCCTACGGCGATCCCTACGGCGAGCCGCGCCTGCGGGAGGCCCTCGCCCGCTGGGTGAGCGAGAGCCGGGGGCTGGCGCTCGCGCCCGACCAGGTGCTGGTCACCCGCGGCAGCCAGATGGCCCTCTACCTCCTGGCCCACGCCCTGCTTCGGCCGGGGGATCGGGTCGCCGTCGAGGCGCTGGGTTATCCGCCGGCGTGGCACGCCTTCCGCCGCGCCGGCGCCGAGCTGGTCGGCGTGCCCGTCGACGAGGAGGGCATGGTCGTCGACGAGATCCCAGCGGATGTCCGGGCGGTCTATGTCACGCCGCACCATCAGTATCCCTCGGGGGCGGTGCTCTCCGCCCGGCGACGGCTGGGCCTGCTCGAGCTCGCCCGGCGCCGTCGAATCCCGGTGCTCGAGGACGACTACGATCACGAGTATCACTACGAGGGGCGGCCCGTGCTGCCGCTGGCGGCGCTCGATCGCGACGGCATCGTCGTCACCATCGGCACGCTCTCCAAGGCCTTCGCGCCGGGGCTGCGCCTGGGCTGGGTGATCGCCCCGCCGGAGCTCCTAGGGCGGCTCGCGGCCCATCGGCGCGTCGTCGATCGTCAGGGGGACCGGGTGGTCGAGCAGGCGGTCGCCGATCTGCTCGAGGAGGGGCTGGTCCAGCGACACATTCGTCGGACTCGGCGGATCTACGCGGCGCGGCGGGACTTCCTGCTGGCGGGGCTGCGCGGCCTCCCGGTCGAGCCGCGGCCGGTCCCAGGGGGCCTCGCGATCTGGGCGAGAACGTCTGTCAACCCGGACCGCTGGGCGGCGAGGGCTGAGGCCCGCGGGCTCTTCTTTGCGGTCGGATCGGCCTTCACCCTCGATCGGCGGCCCTTGCCCTTCATCCGCCTGGGCTTCGCCGCCCACGACCTGCCGGAGCTCGGGCGGGCGCTCGCGCTGCTGCGGTCGACGAGCGGCGCTCGACCGCGGCGCTGAGCGTCTCCGCGCAGGTCCGGCGGTCCACCGCGCGGTCGATGTCGGGTAGGCTCGCCCCATGCAGATGGACAGGCTCCTCGTCACGGCTGTGTTCGGCTCTTCGCTGCTCGGCGGCTTCGGCTGCGATCCTGGATCCGGGGCCGAGCTGGCGGCCGCCCGCGCCGAGCTCGCCAGCGCCAAGGCCGAGCTCCAGCGCTCGGCCGAGCAGCTCGAGCAGGCGACCGCCGAGCTGAAGGCCGCGCGCGAGACCTTCGAGATGGCCGCTCAGGCCTCGGCGACCGCCGCGATGCGAGCGCTCGAGAGCGACGCGGCGGACGGGCTCGGCGAAGGCGTCGACGTCGCGGCGCGCTGCGTCGCGGAGGCCTGCAAGGTCGATCGAGCCTTCATCCGGGCGGCGCTGGCCGAGCCCAGCGATCTCATGCGCCAGGCCCGTGTCGTCCCGTCGATCAAGGACGGCGTCTCGGCGGGCTTCAAGGTCTACGGGATCCGCTCGCGCTCGACCCCGAAGCTCTTCGGCCTGAAAAACGGCGACCTCCTGGTCGCCGTCAACGGCTCGCCGCTCAAGACGATGGACGAGGCGATGGCCGCCTACACCGCCCACAAGGGGGCCGACAAGTTCGTCATCAGCATCGTCCGCAAGGGCCAGCCGCTCACCCTCACGGTCGAGCTCGTCGACGGCGGAGAGGTCCCGCCAGAGGACCCGCCGAGCAGCCCGGAGTAGAGCCCGGAGTAGAGCCCGGAGTAGAGCCCGGAGTAGAGCCCGCAGGCCAGCGTCGCGGGTTCCATTTGTCCAAGACCCCCCGGGCGAGGCCGCCTAGGATCTGAGCCATGCACGGAGTACGTTTGGGGTACGTGATCATCTACGTCGCCGGTGTCGCCGAGACCGTAGACTTCTACGAGCGGGCGTTCGGCCTTCAGCGCCGCTTTCTCCACGACAGCGGCGCCTATGCAGAGATGGAGACCGGGGGGACGGCGCTCGCCTTCGCCGACGAGTCGGCGGCGCCGGCCGGGGTCGAGCTCGGGCACAACCGGCCGGACAAGCCCTGCCCTGGGGCTGAGATCGCGCTGGTCGTCGACGACGTAGAGTCGGCCTATCGCAGGGCCCTGGAGGCCGGCGCGATCGCGACAGCAGCCCCGGAGACGAAGCCGTGGGGGCAGGTCGTCTCCTACGTTCGCGACACCAACGGGTTTCTCGTCGAACTCTGCTCCGAGATATCTCGCTAGGAAGGAGGCTGAGGCTGAGCCCGAAGGCGGCGGCGCTCAGGGGAGCGCTCGGCGGGCCCTCGAGCTCGCGATCTCGCGGGCGTAGCTCCCCGGCGACACCCCGGTGAGCGCGCGGAACTCGTTGGCCATGTGGGACTGGTCGCAGTAGCCGGCCGTGAGCGCGGTGGCGGCGTCTGCACGGCGACCGCTAGCGATCATCGACGTCGCTCGCTGGAGACGACCGATCCGGGCCAGGGTCTTGGGGCGGACACCGGTCGCCTCGTAGACCTCTCGTCCGAGGTGCTGGCGGCTGACGCCGAGGCGCTCCGCGAGCGCGCCGACGGGGGTGTTGGGGCGCCCAAGGCACTGGCCCGCCAGGTCCGCTCGGCGACGATCCTTGGGGCTGACAGCCGCGAGGCGGGCGAGGAGGAGCGCTTCGAATTCGCGACAGCCCTCCTCCGGCGCCGCATCGCCTGCGCGCCCTAGGAGCTCGAGGGCAGACCGCTCGCTCCATGGCGCGGCGATGTCGACACAGGCGCCCATCGGTACGCCGAGCAGCGCTCGGGCGCCGCCCGGTCGAAAGCGGATCGCGATGAGGTCCTGATCGCGGCGGCCGGCGAGAACCAGCGCCCGGGTCATGGTCCCGACGAAGCGCAGCGCGCCGGTCGTGCGGTCGAGGAGGAGATCCGCGCAGCCGTCGGGGAGCACCCGCGAGGCCGCTCCGGAGCCGCCGGAGAAGCTCCAGTAGCAGTCCACGAGGCCTTGAAGCGCGGGGGCTGGCGCGTGCTCGCGGTAGCCGAGGTTGCCCGAGGTCCTACGCTCTACGTCCATCTCCATGGCCTCGTGACCGACGGCGTCTTTTGAGGGGGTGCGCGGACGACCTGCGGTTTCGAGCTGCGCCATCGGATCGCTGAGGTCCGCATCTCGCCGCCGCCACGGACGACGCCGAGCCGCTATTTTCCGCCGTCGATGACCTTGAAGACCGAGCGTCGGCGGAGCGCCTCGGTGTCCGAGGCGCGGGCTGGGGGGTCGCTCGGCGGATCGAACGAGTCGAGGTTTCGCGCCTCGCTGCCGGTGGCGGGGCGGGGCTCCGGGGCGGGCTCGGGCTCGGGCTCGGGCTCGGAGACGGTCTCTGCCTCCTCCGCGTCCTCGCTCGCCGGCTCCTGCTCCTGCTCGGGCTCCTCCGGGGCCGCGTGGACCACCGAGAGCCCGATCCTGGGCGTGCTCTCCGGCTTCGGCGCGTCGGCGGCCTTGTCGGCCTTGTCGGCCTCGTCTGCGCCCGTGTCTGCGCCCGTGTCTGCGACCTGCTCGGCCGCCTTGTCGCCGCCCTTTCGCCGCCTGCGTCGACGGGTCTCGCCGGGGCCTCGCTTGGACCTGGCCTCGCGGGCGAGCTTGGCGAGCGCTGCGTTCTTCTCAGCCTCGACATTCGGGGCGCGGGAGGGCTGCCGGCGACGACGCACCGACTCGGGCATATTCTCGTCGATGAGGATCCCGCGCCCTGTCGCCCGGTCCGCGACCATGTAGATCGCCGCGTAGGGGAAGGTGCAGCGGGTGACGTAGCCGCCGAAGGAGAGGTCTACGTCCACCCCGGTCGCGGTGAAGACGAGATCGAGCGGGTAGCTCGGGTCGAGGTCGATGACCAGCTCCTCGCCCCACTTCTCGCAGACAAAGTCGGGGCAGACGATGCCGTCACAGGTCAGATCCACCTGAAGACGAGGGCAGGAGCCGTCGGCGTGGATCGACTCGATCAGACTCTGAACGCGGTGGGCCATGGGATGGGGACTCTAGCCAACTTCGCGCCGCCTTGCCGCGCGAAATTCTGCTCATGCTGGGGGAACACGCCGCGTAGACCGGCCATCGCGTGCTGTCACCCGCCGCGCGCTCAGGGCGGGCGGGATCCCGACGCGGTGTCGAGCAAGCGCGGTCTGATCTCCGCGTAGGGGGCCTTGCAGGGCCCTCAGGCGCGCTTGCGGGGGGGCGGACGGCTTGCTCGTCGGGTGGATCCGGGTTAGCGTGCGAGGTCGATGGTAGGGCATCTCACCGCCCTCCTCGCCTTCTTCGCGCAGGTGGCGGGCCCCGACCAAGCGGCCCTCGTGAGCGCGCTCAGCGAGGATCCCGGGTGTCGGCGCTGGCTCGACGAGACTGTGTTCTACGACTCGCCGGAGTGGATCCAACACGTCGTCCGCCCGCGTGAGCGGATAGGCGACCTCGCCGTCCGCTACGGCGTCACCCGATCGGAGATCGCCGAGTGGAACCGCCTCAAGAGCGGACGGGCCCGGCTGCGCGCCGGCAAGAAGCTGAAGATCCGGACCCGCCGGGCGCCGCCGCCCCGGGAGAAGATCACCTACACCGTCGCCGAGGGCGACGACTGGGGCGAGGTCGCGGTCCGACATCGGGTGCCGATCGAGGACCTCAAGGGCTGGAACTCAGGCCTCCGCGGGAGCCCGTTAGCGCCGGGCCAGGCCCTGAAGATCTGGATCGATCCCGGCGCTGCGCGGACGGTCAACTGCGGTCGCGGCGAGGAGCCGCCGGCGATCGAGGTGCGGCAGGACGCGACAAGCCTCGGCCATCCCCAGGGGGGGCGGCTCAAGAACGGGATCCTCCTGCCGGAGTCGCCGCTGTGGTCGCGCGGCAAGGACAAGGGCCTGTGGGCGAGCTCCCACACCGTCGAGACGATGATCCAGGCGTTCACCCAGCTCCGGGTCGACAACGGCTACTCGGGCGACATCATGATCGGCTCGATCAGCCGCAAGCGCGGCGGCAAGTTCTCGCCGCACCGATCGCACCGCACCGGCCTCGACATCGACATCCGCCTGCCGCTCCTGCCGACGGTCCCCGAGAACACCTACCCGAACCCCGACGCGGTCGACTGGCCGGCGCTGTGGGAGCTCATCGAGGCCTTCGTCGACACCGGCGAAGTGTCGATGATCTTCCTCGACCACCGCCTGCAGAAGAACCTCTACCGAGCCGCGCGCTGGGAGGGCAAGTCCGCCGAGGAGCTGGCGACGATCATCCACTGGCCGCGCAAGGACAGGAAGTGGGAGACCATCGTCCGCCACTCCCACGGCCACAAGGGGCACATCCACGTCCGCCTCCTCTGCGGGACGGAGGAGACCCGCTGCGGCCCCGAGCGGGCGACGGTGCTCGAGCGTCGCGGCTGGATCGAGCCGCACCCGAGCGGCCTGGAGTCGCGGATGGGGGCGTCGGCCAGGCGTGAGGAGTGGAGGCGAGAGAAGCGGGGGATCTACGGTCGGTCTCCCGACGGCGGCGCGGTCGAGGACGAGGCTCCCTAGGAGGTCGCCCGGCATCGTCTGCCTTGGCGATCGAAGAGGTCGCTCGGGGCCTTGGACGAGCGTGACACCCACACTGCCTTTGCGGCGGCTCTGGGCGAACGGCTGGAGGGCGCCTGGGCCGAGAAGTACGACGATCACGCTCCGGGTGTAGGATCGGCTCGATGGCAACGCCGACGCGACCGCTCCCGAGGCTCCTCGGAGCCACCCTTTCTTCGTGGTCGCGCGCGCTCGCGCTCCCGCTGCTCGGCCTCGGATGTCAGGGCGATGAGCCGTCGATGGTCAGCGAAACTGGGGGCGGGAGCGGGAGCTTCTGCGGCGATGGTGTCGTCGACCCTGCGGAGGCCTGTGATGACGGCAACCGCGAGCCCAACGACGGCTGTGACAACAAGTGTCGAGCTCCGGTGTGCGGCGACGGGTACGCCCAGGGCGACGAGGTCTGCGACGACGGCAACGATGTCGACGACGACGACTGCAGCAACACCTGCCAGCTCAACGCGATCTGCGGGGACGGCATCGTCAGCGTCGGCGAGGCCTGCGACGACGGCAACGCCTCCAGCGGTGACGGCTGCAGCAGCGCCTGCGCCCTCGAGCTGTGCGGCGACGGTGTGGTCCAAAGCGGTCTGGAGGAGCAGTGCGACGACGGCAACGATGTCGACGACGACGCCTGCAGCAACACCTGCCAGCTCGCCCCGGAGTGCGGCAACAGTGTCGTCGATCCCGGCGAGGAGTGTGACGAGGGCTGGTTCAACACGGAGACCTGCGACTTCGACTGCTCTCTCCCTGTGTGCGGCGATGGCCTCACGAACTACGACAGCGGCGAGAGCTGCGATGACGGCAACACGATCAGCGATGACGGCTGCGACAGCGCGTGCGTGCAGGAGGTGTGCGGTGACGGCATCAAGCACGCCGATGAGGAGTGCGATGACGGCAACCGCGACAACCTCGACGAGTGCACCGATCAATGCACCTTTCCCGCCTGCGGCGATGGGATCCTCCACGAGGCGCTCGGCGAGGTCTGCGACGACGGCAACGATGTCAACGTCGACGGCTGTAGCAACGCCTGCGCCCTGCCGGTATGCGGCGACTCGATCGTCCAGGGAGCGCTCGGCGAGGCCTGCGACGACGGCAACGAGGTGGAGGACGACGGCTGCACCAGCGAGTGCGAGAAGATCGGCGGTACGGTGACGGTCTACGCCAATGACGAGAGCCTGATGGTCCCTGACAATTACTACGATGGATCGCTGCAGAGCATGAGCTGCCACGAGTTCGACGTCGCCGACGACGGCCTCGAGACCCTCGTCGACGTCGAGGTGAACGTCGCCCTCGAGGCGACGTGGGTCGGCGACCTCGTCATCAAGCTAGAGTCCCCGCAGGGCAGCGTCCTCGGGCTGCTCAGCCGTCCCGGCCTTGACGAGGAGGCGGACCACGGCTTTGGGGTCAGCCGCAACGGGGCGAACCTCGAGGCCGACGCCCCGCTCCACTTCCACGACGGCGGGACCGATGACGCCGAGGCGCTGGGCGACGGCCTGTCCATCGATGATGTCGTCTGCAAGGACGATCTGAAGTGCGACTACTGGCCCAACCCGGACACGATCGAGGGGCTTGCCAGCTTCGGCGGGTTCAAGGGCGGAGCGATCGCCGGCCTCTGGCGGCTCTGCGTCGGCGACGCGAGCGGTGGCGATCCGACGACCCTCGTCGCCTCAGAGCTCGTGATCACCAGGATCTAGCAGGCTGAGAGCGCCGCGCGGAGGGACGCCAGAGGGCGGCGACGCGGAGCCTCAGCGGCTTGTTCAGCGGGCTCTGTAGTCGTGTGAGCGGGTTCTCGCGTGCACAGCTCCCCGGGTCTACGCGGATATCGGCGGTCACGAGAGGACGGCTCAGAGCGTCGGTCCTCGCTTTGGGCCTACGACGCCGGCAGCGACTCACGACTGGCGGGCTGGTCCGCGGGCGCTTCCACGCCCGCTTCCACGCCCGCGCCGTCGAGGAAGGCCGCGAGCTCGTCCGCGATAGGCGATCCGGTGGCCTCTTGGTAGTAGGAGTAGCCGGGGCAGGGGTTGACCTCCAAGCAGACGATCCCCGCGTCGCTGATGATCAGATCGATGCCGACGAAGGTCATCTCCAGCGCACGGGCGAGGGCGACACAGCGGGCCGCGAGGGGGCGCGGGACCTCCACCTCGTGCATGGTCGTCCGGCCCCCTTGGGATGCGGCGTAGCGGTAGTCGGTGCGGTCGCTGTTGATCCGGGCGCCGAAGGTCGCCCCGCCGACGACGTGGACGCGGAGCTCGTAGCCCTTGATCTCCGCCTGGAACTGGGTCACGAGGCCACGGATCGCGGGGAGGCGGGCCCGGTCAGCCTCGGCGAGCGGGGCGACGATCGACCGCACCGAGCTGGCGGACTTGTAGATCACCGAAGGATGCTCGGCGGCGAAGGTGCGGACGCGCTCCGGATCGGAGGTCACCAAGGTCGGCGGGACGAGGAACCCCGCCTCTCGGATCAGCAGGGACTGGAGCGGCTTGGAGTTGTTCGAGGCCATCGGCCGCCGGCGGTTGACGACCCGCGCCGGGAGGACGTCGAAGAGGTCGGCGAGGGCGAGGGCGGTGCCGCGGGCGGCGACGGCCCTCGGCGAGTCGTCTTCGCGGGTCAGGTCGCCGAGGTAGCGGAGGTAGACCCCGCCGATATCGTCGATGTCGAGGACCCGCTCGCCGACCGCGAGGGCGCCGCGGAGACGGCCGTCGATCCAGCTCCAGCGGACCCGGACGCGGTCGCCCAGGTCGTCGGGGTCGATCACGAGGAAGTCCGCGCCGCGTCGCTCGAGGGCTTGGATCGCCAGGGCGACGGGGGCTTCTTCGGGGATTCCGCAGACCAGGACTACCATCGTCGACCCTCCGTGCAGGCGGCGATGATCGCGTCGCCGAGGCGCTCTCCGAGGTAGTCGAGCGCGGCTGCGCTCGGCCAGCGCATCGCGTCTTCCAGGAGCCATCGGCCGTCTTCGCCGCGGCCGAGCCAGACCTCGCCGAGGGGCCGCCGGATACGCCGATGAAGGTCGATGAGCGCGCGCTTGATCTCCTCAGGCGGGCCGACGTCGCCGACCTCGAGCACACGGTCGCCGACGACGACCGCCCGGATCCTGGCCTCGCCGACGCCGCGGATGCGGATGGGCTCGGAGCGGGCCTCGTCGAGCCACGCTTGAGCGAGGGGGAGCTCCGCCAGAGGCAGGTGGCCGAGGGCGGCCGCGCTGCCCCGGAGCTCGTCGGCGCGCTCGTCCCGAAAGGAGGCGGCCGAGTCGAGATAGAGGATGCTCGGCGTCGACAGGCCGACCTTTGCCGCCAACATCGACACCTCGACGGGGGGATAGATGGCGCCGCCGAGGGCGTCCGGAGCGGGCGGGTTGAGGAGCGGGCAGGGGAGCGCGGTGAGCAGGGCGACCCAGCTCGCGAGCGCCTCGGTGGCCGCGTACTCGCGGTCCCGAGGCCTGTACTTCGGCCAGAGATCGGGCGTAAACCCGTCGATCAGCGTGACCACCCCGTCGAGGTCGTCGCCGCGGATCGGTCGCCCGTCGACGCTGAAGCTGACGGCGGCGCCGCCCTCATCGATCGTCAACGCCAGCGAGACCGACTCGACCATCGCGGTCGGTGACCAGCGCAGGACCTCGACCCCGCGCCGCTCACCGGCCCTCGCGATCGCGTCGGCGAGCGGGGACCCTAGGTCTGGCTCGAAGACGAGGAGCATCCTACTCCCCGTTGTCCGGGCCGCCCCGTCCGGGGTTCAGGTTCGGCCGGGCGGCGCCGCCGATGAAGGGCTCGAGGCGCGAGATGGAGTCCTCGATCCGGCGCACGCGACCCTCGAGGTCGGGGCGGGTGACCTCGATGAGCCCCTCGTCGATCCCTTCGACGGGCTTGTCTATCTCCTTGGGCTCCATGACGCGCTTGGGCTCCATGACGCGCTTGGGCTCCAGGACGCGCTTGGGCTCCAGGACGCGCTTCGGGTCGAGGACACGCTTGGGCTCGATCTCCTTGAGCTCCTTGATCTCTTTGAACTCCTTGAACTCTTTGATCTCCTTGATCGGCTTGAGCGTCGACGCGGAGAGGTAGACGTGCTGCGAGGCGCCGGTCGCCGACTCGGACATCACCGGGTCGTCGATCCCGAGCGAGTAATCGTGGGCCTCCCAGGCGGAGATCCGCGAGTTGAGATCGTCGTCGGCGGAGACGGCGAGGGCCGAGCCGTCGCCGCGCACCCCGGCCATCGCCGAGATCCAGCTCTCCGCCCAGGGGTCGAAGGGCCAGCCGCCGGCGGAGTTCTTGTCCCACGGCACGGCGGCCTGGACGACGGTCCGCGTCGCCGTGCTGTGACTGATGATCGGCGCGTTGAAGCCGCCGGAGTGGCAGGGCTCCATCATCGCCAGGAGGGTCGAGTAGCGGGGCAGAGTGGCGAGATCGTCGGCGAAGTCGCCGGCGTAGTAGGAGCCGCCCCAGCCCGACATGAAGGCCTCGTTCTGCGCGGTGCTCCAGCCGCCGTGGTTGTTGGTGTGGATGAAGAGGCTGTCGCCGGGGGCGATCTTCGAGGCGATGTCGGCCAGCGCCGCCTGGAAGCCCGCGCGGTTGCCGGGGTGGTCGACGGGCATCCGGAAGGGCGTGCCGTCGACGGGGTAGTTGGCGGTGACGGCCGGCTCCCACGAGCCCGCG
The DNA here is from genome assembly GCA_030424595.1 of Polyangia bacterium. Classification (GTDB taxonomy): domain Bacteria; phylum Myxococcota_A; class Polyangia; order Nannocystales; family Nannocystaceae; genus JADJRG01. The sequence continues at coordinate 31,587 of JAUHWG010000023.1, read as the reverse complement.
GGCGCCCAGCTCCGGGTCCCGTCGCGGTTGCAGACGAGGATATTCTCGGGCTCAAAGCCGTAGACGTCGACGAGGGTCCGATAGAGGAACTCCATGTCGTTGACGTGGCGACAGTTCGACGACCCCGAGTAGAAGATGGCGAAGCGTCGACCCCGGCCGAAGACCAGGGGGAAGGGGGAGAGCTTGCGGTAGGCGCTCAGCTCGCCCGGGTTTAGGGGGACTCGGAGCCGCCTGACTCGCTTGTAGCGGCGAAAGGAGTTGCCGACATAAAAATGCTCGAGCTCCTCACCTCCAGTCTGTAGATAGTGGGGGAAGTTCGCCTCGCTCCGCTTGATGAACTTGCCGCTCTCCGCGCTGTAGATCAGGTAGTGGCAAGGGTGCGAGTAGTTCATCATCGGCGTCGGATCGACGAAGACGACGTGGCTGGGCTCCTCAAACTGGAGCTTGCGATCGAGCAGATCGAGCCCCGAGCCGGCGTCGTAGCGACGTCGGTCGAGGACCATGATCTTCTCTTTTGCGTCGGGGCTGTTCTCCACAGAGCGGGCGAGGGCGTCGAGCTTGATGGTTTCGAAGAGGTCCGGCATGGCCCTATCTCTAATCTCGCGAGCTGGATATGGCGATAGTTCGGTCCCTGCAAAAAGGTGCTCCTATTTCGCGCCCACGGTGCACGTCTTGCACTACGAGCGCTAGGGAGTCTCACCACGGGCTCCAGGGCTCCAGGGCTCCAGGGCTCCAGGGCCGCCGCGAGGGCTGCACTCTTTTCGGGGTGACCTGATCGCGCCGCCATCCGCCCCGAGCTCGACGGACTCTGCGGGCTCGAAAGTGAGCCGGTGAGCGGTGGTGGTGAGGGCGAGCAGAGGTGTGGTCGCCTTCACGGGTCCCATGAGCTCGCGTCGGCGATGGCATGGGTCAGCGCCGAGGGGGGACAGGGGGGCGATCGGCCCGCGGCTGTGGTCTCTGCGTTCTCGCGCCGCGCGCGTCGACTCTCGTGACCGCGACGAAACGCCGCCGTGCCGGGAGTTGGGGGCGATCCCTCGGCGGAGTTGGGCGGCGACGGGGGCTGGAGGAGGGGCGGTGCTTTGGCGACGGGCGCTGAGGTTTCCGCCCCGTCGCGGCGGCGGGACGCTATCTTCGCGCCCATGGACGCGCAGGAATTTCCATCCCGCTACGGGCCCTGGGCCCTGGTCGCCGGGGCCAGCGAGGGCCTCGGGGCGGCGTTCGCTCGCGGTCTCGCGCGGCGTGGCCTCGACCTGATCCTGGTCGCGCGGCGGCTCGGTCCGCTGCAGATGCTGGCCGACGAGCTCGAGCGCAACGCGGGGGTCCGGGTGATCTCCGCCGCGATCGATCTCGCGAGCGCCGATCTAGAGGAGCAGCTCGCGGCGATCACCGGCGAGCGAGAGGTGGGCCTCGTCGTCTACAACGCCTGCTGCTCGACGATCGCCGAGTATCTCGACGTGTCGATGGAGGACAAGCAGCGGATGCTCGACGTCAACTGCCGTGGGCCGCTGGTCACGACCAGCTGGGCGGCGCCGAAGTTGGTCGCGCGGGGGCGCGGCGGGCTGCTCTTGATGTCGTCGATGTCCGGCTTTCAGGGGACCGCGATGGTCAGCGTCTACGCGGCGACGAAGGCCTTCAACACGGTGCTCGGCGAGGGGCTCTGGGAGGAGCTGCGGCCGCAGGGGGTCGACGTCCTGGTCTGCGCCGCAGGGGCGACCTCGACCCCAAACTTTAACGCCCAGACCCCTAAGGCGAAGCGCGCGAGCGTCTTCCCGCTGCGACCGGAGGAGGTCGCAGAGGACGCCCTCGAGCACCTCGGGAGGGGGCCGCGGCGGATCCCCGGTCGGCTCAACCGGGCGGTCGAGCGGGCCCTTCGCCTGCTGCCGCGGCGGGCGGCGGTCCGCTTTATCAGCCGCAACACCCGGGACCTCTACGGCGCCGAACCGGCGCTCTCCGAGGCCGGATCGGAGGAGAGCTCATGAGTCGTGTATTGGAGGGGCTGGGCCTGAGCGCCCAGGACGTGGGTCGGCGCTGCCTCGTGATCGGCGGCGCAGGCTACTTTGGCGGACATCTCGTCGCGGCCCTCGTCGGCCTCGGCTGCGAGGTCCACAGCTTTGACCGGGCCCGGCCCGGCGAGCCGCGCGAGGGCGTGACCGAGATCGAGGGGGACATCCGCGATCCCGAGGCGCTCCGCCTCGCCTGCGCGGGGATGGACACGGTCTTTCACGCCGCGGCGGTGATGAACCTGCTCGGCGTCGCCAAGAAGGGCGTCCGCGCTGAGGTCTTCGCGATCAACGTCGGCGGGACCGAGAAGGTCATCTCCGCCTGCCGCCTCGGCGGCGTCGGTCGCCTCGTCTACACCAGCTCGGCCAACGTCGCCTTCACCCGCGAGTGCCACGAGGTCGACGAGTCGGCGGGCTACGCCGACTCCTTTGTCGACCTCTACGGCGAGACCAAGGTCGCCGCCGAGCGGGCGGTGCTCGGCGCCGACGGGGGCCTCGGCCTGCGGACCGTCGCGCTCCGGCCGGGGGGGCTTTGGGGGCCCGGCGAGGGCGGTCTGATGATCCAGACCTTCCTCGGCCAGCTCCTCGCCGGGCGCTTCGTCGCGGCGATCGGCGACGGCGAGGCGGTCGTCGACAACACCCACGTCTGGAACCTCATCCGCGCCGAGCTGCTCGCCGCGGCGGCGCTCGGCCGCGACCCCGAGCGTGTCGGCGGTCAGGCCTACTTTGTCACCGACGACGAGCGGCTCAACGGGGTCGAGTGGTTCCGTCCCCTCGTCGAGGGCCTCGGCTACACCATGCCGACGCGGCGGATCCCGGGTCGGCTGATGTACGGCATCGCCTGGTCGCTGGAGCACCTCCACGCCCTCGGCGCGCCGGAGCCCCCGGTCACCCGGATCGGCGTTCTCAAGCTCGTCCGCCCCAGCGCCTTCCGCATCGACCGGGCCCGCGAGGAGCTCGGCTATGCGCCGATCATCGGCCAGGCCGAGGGCCTAGCGCTGCACATGGAGGACTACCGCGCCTCCGCCCGCTTCGTCGGCGATGACGCCCCCGAGGGGTGGGCCGAGCGCGACGAAGCGGGTCGGCGCAAGCACGTCTTCATCCTCCATGAGACCGCCGAGACCGCCGAGCGCAGCCCCGCAGCCCGGCGCGAGGTCTTGCTCGATCGGATCGTCCCGGCGTGCCGAGAGCTCGGCGCGGGCGACCTCAACCTGTGTATCCACGACGAGCACGCCGATCCTGTGGGCTCGCCAAACCCGATCAATCGTCGCCGCTCGGCCGGGCTCCTCAGCCTCTGGATCGCCGAGGATGCGGTCGCGGCCTGCGTCGAGCGGCTGCGTGAGCAGGGCTTTGCGGTCGAGGGCTACCGCGTCGCCGAGAGCGTCTACATGGACTACGGCGGCAACCGACACAGCCCTCCGCGCGACTGGCCCGACGGCCAGCGCAGCCCCGGCATCACCGCCGTGACCCTCCTGACCCGACCGCCGAAGCTCTCCCGCGCCGAGTGGATCCGTCGCTGGCAGAGCCGGATGTCGCCGGTCTCGGAGCGGATCCAGCCGCGGACCCGCTACGTCCGCAACCTCGTCCTCGCCCGCGTCACCGACAACGCCCCGCGCTTCGAGGGGATCGTCGAGGAGGTCTGGGCCTCGCCCGCGCACGTCCGCAACCCCTTCCTCTTCTACGGGGCGAAGAACGTCTTGGAGCTGGCCCGAAACATGGCGGCGATCCTGCGCACCGTCACCTCGTTCCTCCGCATGCGGGATATCGAGACGTCGATGATGAGCGAGTACCTGATGGGCAGCGGTCCATCAGGCGCGGACGATGACGCAGGGCCCCCGGAATAGAGCTTCACGCCGCGACCATTCACGGAGCGCAGGGCTCCGCGTGTGGCGACGCGCCGGAGGCCCGGTCGCCCTCGCCCGTGGCCGACGACGGGTCCCTCAGGCGCCTTCGAGGACGACGCCGTGGGTCGCCGCGACGTCGACCAGGCGGCGGCCGTTCGAGTCCATGATGTCGGTCGCCGCGCCGCGACCGAGCAGCCGGTCCGCGATCGCTTGATGCCCGCGCCAGGCGGCGGCGAAGAGCGGTGTCCAGCCGAGGTCGTCGAGCCCGTGGAGGGCCTCGCGGCGAGGCGTTCGCAAGCGGCCGGCGTCGCCTGGCAGTAGAGCGCGCTGATCGACCACGTCAACGCCCCGAGCTTGACCGAGAACACCCGTGAGCTCAAGCCGATCGTTGGCCCGCTAGCGGCCGCTGTGCGCTCGTCGGCGCGTGCTCCTCGCCCCAGCCGGCGGTCGAGAGCTGGAGCGGGGCCAGCCGGGCCTCCCAGCAGCGGCGGGCTCGCGCCGACCAAACCTGCGAGCGCCGGCCAGCTTCTCCGGTTGGAGCGCGCGATCATCGATGAAGAGCAGATCGGAGGTCGGGGTCGATGACCTGCTCAGCGCTGTGGGCAATAGGGAGGTTGGCGATGAGCCGACTGACGAATCCGTGTCATCGGCGATTTCTACGGGGGTCGCGAGGGCGCCCCGCACTGGCGCCTATCTCAGGCCTAGGGCCCCGTCGACTCTGGCTCAGGCGAATCGACCAGGCCAGCGAGCTCCGGCGAGAGCCCCTTGACGCCGACGAGGGGCTTGGCTGAGGTGAGCTGGTCGGCGCTGATCGTCGCCCCGCTGAGATCGCTGTGGCCCAGCTCAGCGCCGCGGAGGTCAGCGCCGCGCAGATCTGCGTCGCGGAGGTCGGTCGCGGAGACGCTGGCGTTGCGGAGGTCGACGTCGCGGAGGTCGACCCCGCGCAGGTCTGCGTAGTCGAGGTTCGCGCCCGCCAGGGTGGCGCCGCGAAGGACGGTGCGGCTGAGGTTGGCCATGCTCCCCTGGGCCCCGCTCAGGTCGGCGCCGCTCAGGTTCGTGCCGAGCACGCTGCACTGGTCGAGCCGGAGGGCGGGGAGGGCGAAGCCCGAGAGGTCGAGGCCGTCGAGGTTGCAGCTGCCGCTGTCCTGCAGGCGTAGGATCGCCTGCTCGCGAGCGGACTTGTCGGCGTTGGGGTCGTGGGTGAGCGCGAGCGTCTCCTGGAAGTGCCGCCCCTGCTCGGCGTAGTGCTCCTCCTCGCGCACGGCGGCGCTCCTGCTCGCCATGGCGCCCGCGCCGAGGATCGCCGCGACCAGGAGCGCGGCCCAACGCGCGCCGTGAAGGGGTTTCCCGTCGTCGCCGGTGGGCGGAGCTGTGCGCCAGTAGAGCAGGCCCGCGACGGCGATGATCCCTGCGCCGGGGATCAGGACGAGCGCGTACTCGTCCATGACGAGGGCGCCGTAGCCGTGGCCGACGAGGTTGAGCAGCAGGCAGACGAGGGCGAGCGTCTGGGTCCCGACGCCAGGTCGCCTGCGATAGAGGAAGACCAGGGCCAGGGCGGCGAGCGAGGCCGCGAGGCTCAGGCCGCCGATGGCGATGACCGCGGTGGCGATCGCGGCGCGGACCATGCCGTCCATGCCGTCCAGCGCTCGGGCCCAGGCGAGCGCAGGCGTGAGGTAGGCGAGGCTCCCGGTGAGCGGACGGGCGAACCTCGTCGCCAAGGTGGCATGTCTCCGCCGACGTGCGCGGGCGCCCAAGCGGTAGACAGCGGAGAGCGACACGGCCACGAGTATCGACCGCGGCGTAGGGCTGGGCAAGCGTGCTCAGGCTGCGACGCAGGGCGCACGAACGTGCATGCGAGGTCCCCAAGCGACCGGCGAGGAGCCGACGTGCGCTCAGGACTGCGAGCCCGCGCTCGCGCGGTCGTCGTTCACGAGCGGAGCGCGGGCTCCTACGGAGGAGGTCCCTGCGCTGGGGTCTCGCCGACCGGGGGACGCGAGCCTGTGACGTCGGTCGCCGGTGAGACCCCGTCGACCGCGTCGAAGGCGTGGCGCACGAGCCCGACGCCGGCCTCGCCGAGAACGTGGAAGGCCACGTCTGCGCCGGCCTCGCGCAGCTCCTGGAGCTCATCGGCGTACCTCGCCGTCGCCGCGATGACGCCGCGGTACTTCGCCGCCCGCAGGAGATCGATAGCCCCGAGGTTCTCCATGTGGCTCGACATCGCCAGCATCACCAGCTCGATCTTCGCCGGATCGACGTGCAGCCGCTCCCAAAAGTCGGCGTCGGTCGCACTCGCGAGGACGACGCGACGTCCCTCCTGACGGTTGCGCTCGACCGCGTCGAGGTCGAGGTCGAAGCCGACGACGTGGTCCCGATAGCGCTCGCAGAGGGCATCGTACGCGCCGGTGCCGACGCGCCCCATCCCGAAGACGAACACCTTGGCGTCGCTCGCGTCGACGGGCTCCTCTTCGGCGATGTTCTTCGCGGTCTCAAAGCGGACGAGCCTGTCGCGCAGCCGCTGGTAGAGGGCGTAGGTGCGGGCGTTGAGGGGCGACGAGGCGAGGAAGCTGAGCGCGAGCGCGGTGGCGAAGGTGACGAGCCACTCCGGCGAGAGCCAGCCCTTGGCCGCAGCGAGGGCGCCGACGATGAGGCCGAACTCGCTGTAGTTGCCGAGGGAGGCCGCGGCGAAGAGGCTCGAGCGCGCGCGCAGGTGGAAGCGGGTGAGGAGCCAGAAGAAGAGCGCGCCCTTGAGCGGCGCGAGGAGGACGAAGCCAACGCCGATGAGGGTCGTCTCGAGCGTCGGCAGACCGGTCAGGCCTACCAGGAGGAAGAAGCCGACGAGGAAGACGTCCTTCAGGCCGTGCAAGGACTTGGCGAGCTCGTTGGTCTTGGCGTGGCCGCCGAGCAGCACCCCGGCGGTGAGCGCCCCGAGATCGCCCTTCATGCCGACGAGCTCGAAGAGCGCGGAGCCGCCGAGCGTGGCCGCCAGGCCCGCGAGGACCAGGAGCTCGCCGTGGCCGACGAGCTTGAGCCCGCGGTGGATGAGCGGGCGCAGCGGGATGAGGGCGAGCAGGCCGAGGGCCCAGGGGCTCGGGACCTTCCCGCTCGAGATCGCGAGGAAGAGCACCGCGGCGAGGTCCTGGACGACGAGGATGCCGATGGCGATGCGGCCGTAGGTCGAGCCCATGTCGTCGCGCTCCTCGAGCACCTTCACCACGTAGACGGTGCTCGAGAAGCTCGCCGCGAAGGCGACGAGGGCGGCCGCCCGGAGATCAAGCGCGGCGAAGGCTGCGACGCCCGCGACGCTGAGGCCGAGGATGATGGCGACGAAGACCGTCGTGACCGTGGCCATGTGCAGCAGCGTCACGCCCCAGACCTGAGGCCGGAGCACGCTCTTGAGATCGAGCTTGAGGCCGATCGAGAAGAGCAGGAGCTGGACGCCTACGTCGGCGAGCTCGCGGAGCGAGGCGTCGGGGCGCAGGCCGTAGATCTCGAGGACAAAGCCGGCCGCGAGAAAGCCGAGCAGGGGCGGCTGGCCCAGCCGACGGACGAGGAACCCGAGCGCGAAGGCGACACCGATCCACTGCAGCTCCATACTTCTCCCGACGGCCTGCCCCGACGGGGGCACGGCCTTGATGACCGCCATGAATACCAGAATCGCGGCCCCTCCGTCGCTCCCCCTAGCTCCGCTCAGCGCTGCTCTGGTGCCCTTGGGAGCGGTGTCGACCCGGGCGAATTGCCCTGCGCAAGACGAGGAATTCGGCGGGCGCCGAGGTCGGTCAAGCGGACCGAGGATGGGAGCTGGGGAGGAGTACGGCGACCGCTCGGAGCACGATCGCCGAGCGCATCGACACACTCGCAGAGCGGGTCATCGTCGAGACGACCTCGCGGATCCTGGGCTCTCCGAGGCGCTCGTCAGCGTCGGCGACCTGCTCGGCCTCGACTTCGCAAACCCCGGCGCAGGCTGACCGTAGAGGGCGGTCCGAGGGCATCCCGTCGAGGCCGACGGGGACGCGTGAGCGCGGTCCTCCTAGATCCCGGCGCCGACCTGACCCGAGACGCTGGCGCTGGCCTGGACCGAGACGTTGATCGAGAGGGAGGCCTCGGCGACGGCAGAGGCGGCCGCGCTGACGCAGGCGGCGGCTCGTGAGCCCGCGCCCTCGATCTCGCCGGAGAGCTCGTTGCCGAGCTTGACCAGGATCTTGACGCTCTGCGCCGCCTGCTTGCCGAACTTGAACTGGGCGACCAGGAGCGCCGGCAGGTGGACGCTGGCGGAGGCCAGGAGCTTGCCTATCATCTCCGTCGACGACGAGGCCTTGAGCTCGAGGCGGGGCTTGGTGCAGCTCCCCTTGATCTCGGCGCTGGCGTTGCAGCTCGCCTTGCAGTCGGCGTCGACCGACGGCGGCGTCACCTTGCCCTCGCACTTGGGCGCCTTCCAGGTCCCCTGGCAGCTCGCGTGGCAGGTCCCGGAGCAGGTCCCGCGACACTCGCCGGAGCACGATCCGACGCAATTGCCCTGGGCGTCCTTGGCCGAGCACTCGCCGGAGCACTCGCCGTTGCAGGTCCCCTCGCAGGAGCCGCCGCAGGTGCCCTCACAGGTGCCGGAGAGCTGGGCGGGGGAGCACTCGGCGACGATCGTCGCGGGCTCGACCTCGACCTCGCAGGAGCCCTCGCAGGAGGCCTTCGCGGAGGCGTTGATCTGACACTTCGGCGGATCGTAGCTCGCGTCGATCGTGATCCCACCGGCGAGGATCGTCTTGACCTCGGCCTCGAGGGCGGCGCAGGCCCCCTTCACCTTGCCCGCAGGACCTGCCTGCTCGGCCATGCGGTCGGGGCTGATCCCGAGGTCGGCGCCCATCTTCGAGCAGGCGTTGTAGACCTCCCCCTCGATGCTCATCGCGGCGCTCTTGAGGTCCTTCGCCGCCTGGACGAAGGCGCCGATCTTGGCGTTGAGGCGGGCCTCGGCGGTGTACTTGACGCCGATCGCCGAGCCGACCCCGACCAGCTCCGGGCAGGCGACGGCCTGACCCGCGCCGAGGATCGCCGATGCGATGTTGTTGTTGTTGGCGGCCGAGCCCGAGCCCGAGGCGTCACACGCGAGGGCGAAGATGGGCGCGAGGAGCGAGAGGCCGAGTCGGTTATGCATCGCCGACGATCACCGGCGATGGCGGGCTTTGGGTCAAGTGAAAGTTAGGACTCTCCGGCGGATGGCTGCGTGTTTTGCGCGATCGCTGTGTTCGCGGTCGGGCTTGACAGGTCCCATCGGCCAGCTCGACCCCGCCGCGATCGCGAGGGCGCTAGCGCCTCGGCCAGCGCCCTCCGGGGAGCTACGCCGAGGATCAGCCGTTGCCGCTGATGTCGACGTCGCCGGTGACCGGCACGGCCGCGGCGAAGTCCAGCGCGTCCTGGGTCGGAAGCTGGGGGTTGTCGACGATCTCGAGGTCACCGTCGATCTGCGTCATCTGCAGGATCCCGACGATCGACGTCAGCGCGCTGTTGCCGGTGATCTGGAGGCGGCCGACGATCGACGTGACCCCCTCGAGCCCGGCGAGCGAGGTCAGGCTGGGGTTCTTCCACAGCTGCACCTCACCGCTGACGGAGGGCGCGAGGACCATCCCCGCGAGGTCGAGCAGCTCCGGGTTTTGGCGGATGACGAACCTGCCGTCGACCGTCGTCAGGGCGTCGAGGCCGGCGACGGAGGTGAGCCCGTCGTTGCTGTCGAGCGAGAAGGTGGCGGTCGTCTCGAGCGCCCCCAGGCCCTGGAGGTCGGTCAGCGCGTGACACTGGCGGATGTCGAGATCACCCGTCAGCTGGAGGGAGGAGAGCCCGCTGAGATCGGCGAGCGCGTCGAGGTTGGAGAGCGAGAGTCCCTCGACGAGCTGGGTGATCTGCGCGAGGCCCGAGAGCGACGCGAGGACCGGCGAGTAGCGCGAGGAGAAGCGGCCGAGGCTGACCAGCGCGGGCAGGGGTCCGGCGTCGAGCAAGGCGTCGCCGTTGACGTCGAAGGCGCTCACCTGGGCGAGGCTGTCGAAGCCGGAGAGGTCGGTCGCGCCGGTCCCGGAGATCTGGAGGAACTCGACCGACTCGAGGTTCGCCAGACCCGAGAAGGAGCTCAGGGAGGGGATCGTCAGGAGACGGACATTCTTGGCGGTCGTCATCCCCTCGAGGCCGGCGAGCGAGCTCAGGTCGTCGCAGTCCCAGATCTCGAGGGTCTCCGGGCTCACCGCGCCGAGGCCGTCGAGGGTCGCGATCCCGAGCTCGCGGAGGATCAGGCTCTCGACCGAGGTGAGGCCCTCCAGGCCGGTCAGGTCTGCGAGCTTCGGCATCGCGTAGAGTTCGAGCTTGTTCGGGACAAAGGAGAGGCCGGAGAGGCCGGAGAGGCTGGTCGCGTCCTTCAGCCCGTGGATGGTGACGCGGCCGCCGACCTCGGTCAGGGAGGAGAGCGCCGTCAGATCCTCGACCTCGAGGTCGCGCAGGGTCAGCGCGCCGTCGATCCGGCGCACGGAGGCGAGGGCATCGAGGACGTCCGAGCAGGGCACACCGTCGACGTAGAGCGGCCCCTGGACACACTCGACATCCTTGAGCTTGTCGAGCGCGGCGGGGTGGGAGCCGTCGAAGATCGCGCTCCCGGCCCAGGCGACGCCTCCCCCCTCGCAGGTCCCGAGCGGCGGCGGGCCGCCGGTCCCATCGCCGCACAGGGCGATCTCGGCGGTCCGGTTCAGGCCGTCGATCATGCACTGCCAGCGATCGGACGCCTTCTCCATGCCGAGGCAAGCGTCGAAGTAGGCGGGGCTCTCGAGATCGAGCCCGCTCGGCCGGTCCATGCTCGACCCGAGATCCTCCCAGCCGCACTGACGGGCCCATGCGGCGCCATCCTCTCGCAGGTGGAAGACGCCGGCGTCGCCGGAGTAGTTGCCGTCGAGCGTCGACTCCCAGCCGTAGGTGCCGGGCGTACGGTCGCGCATCGCCGCGATCGTGCAGTCGAGCGCCGTCTCGTCGTAGACCCGCAGCGATGGATCCTCTTGACACTGGAAGAAGTCATCGCCGCAGGACTCGAGCACAGCCCCGCAGTCCAGGGTGTCGCTGGCGCAGTAGGTGACGGAGTAGAGCATCGCGTTGACGCCGCACCACTGCGGCCACTCGTCGTCGTCACAGGCCTCCCAGACGCCGTTCTTGCAGGTGTTGAGGGTGCAGCCGCAGGCGTCGATCGTCTCGTCGACGAACTCACCGGCGTCGCAGAGGTCGGTCGCGTCGGTGGTCGAGCTCGACTCGCCCTCGGTCGAGTCGGACTCGCCGACCTCGGTGGTGGAGCCGGTGCCCGAGGTGCTCGACTCGGTCGAGCTCTCGCCGGTGGTGCTGGTCTCGCCGCCCTCGGTCTCGGAGGTCGCGGCGCCTGGCTTGCACGCGAAGGGGAGGGAGCCGAGGAGGGCGAGGAGGGCGATATGTCGTGAGCTGCGGGGATAAGTCATGGGGCTACGATACCGCAACGGGCGGCGCATTCGCGGCGAGGCGTCCCCTTCCCTGCGAAGCAAGAGACCCGTCGCGAGAGGAGCCGTACTCACCCATCGGCCAGGCGCCAGCGTGGACGATGAGGCCGCGAGCCAGCACGCCGACGCAGAGCCGTGCGCCGCTCCTGTCAGCGAGGACACATGCGTAGGAGGTCGGCCACGCTTCAGCCTTGAGGGGAGGTCATCGGAGACATTCGTCGGCTGCTCGGGATCGAACCGCTCAGGCCGCGTACGTGACCCCTTCATGGGCGGGGCGGGAGCCCGCGTCGAGAGCAGAGCGCGGCAGGAGAGAGGGTAGGATAGGGGACATGCCCGGAGCTCAGTCGGTCTCGTTTCGCGGTTGCTCTTGGCTGATGATCTATCACCTCGGGGTCTTGCAGGCGCTCCGAGAGGCGTTTGACACCGCCTCGTGGCGCTTCGCCGGCGCCTCCTCCGGCTCCTTGACCGCGGCCCTGGCGGTCGCCGATGTACCGGCGGAGGCGGCGTGCGAGTGGATCTTCCGCCTGGCTGAGGAGTCGAGGCGATATCGACTTGGACCGGCGGGTCGTATGACCAGCTACGTCCGTCGCGGGCTTGACGACGTCTTGCCGCCCGACGCGGACAGGCGCGCGTCGGGGCGTCTTCGGATCTCCATCACCCGGCTTCGAGGCTGGCGCAACTGGCTCGTCGACGAGTTTCACAGCCGCACAGACCTGATCGACGCCATCCTCGCGTCCTGCTACATCCCGCTCTACTACGAGCGACCGACGAGGTTTCGCGGCCGATGGTGCGTCGACGGCGGACTCACGGAGAACATACCGAAGTACGCAGGGGCGACGATCACGGTGTCGCCGAGACCGGGAGCCTTCGACATCTGCCCGCCATCACCGGTCCCCCGGATCGAGAGCTACCTGCCGGGGTCGACCGAGCGCCTCGCGGAGCTCTTCGCGGCGGGCCGCCGAGACGGGGCGCAGTGGGCCGCCAGGCAGGACTGCTAGCGCTGGCCGAAGCGCTGATGACAACCCGGTCCCAGGCGGTCGGTCCAGGCGGCCGAGCCGGGCATCCAGCCGGGCTGAGCGACACGAGGGCCTGCGCCGACGGCCCGCGCCGACGGCCCGCGCCGACGTGCGGGACGGCGTCCTAGGTCTTCTCCGCCGCCTTCGCGGCGGCCTCTGAGTCGCGCTGGGCCTCCTCGACGTCCTCCTCCTCGGGCGTCGGCTCCGGCTCTGGCTCTGGCTCTGGCTCTGGCGTCGGCTCTGGCGTCGGCGTCGGCTCCGATCGCGGCACCTCCGCGACGAGCTCGAGGCGCTCGCGCGGCATCGACCGCTGGCGCTGCTCGGTGACCAGGTAGCGGATCAGCTTCTCGCGGAGCTCGCAGCTCAGCGACCAGGCCGTCAGGGGGTCGCCGGCCGACACCAAGAAGCGGAGGACGATCGTCGACTCCTTGGCCTCGATGACCTCGACCCTCGGCTCCTCGGTGTCGTCCCAGTCCTCATGGTCGCGGGCGAGCGCCTCGAAGTGCTCGCGCGCCGCCTGGACGTCGACCGTGTAGTCGCAGTTGATCTCGATCGGCTTGACGAGGTGCGGGTCGCGCTTGGTCCAGTTCTGGAGCGGGTGATCGATGATGTACTTGAGCGGGACGACGAGGCGTCGGTGGTCCCAGGTGCGGATCGTCAGGTAGGTGTAGTTGATCTCCTCGACCCAGCCCCAGTTGCCCTCGTAGTGGACGTTGTCGCCGATCCGCACCGGGCCCGTGAGGGCGATCTGGATCCCGGCGATGATGTTGCCCAGGGTGCTCTGGGCGGCGATGCCGAGGATGACGCTGGCGACGCCGGCGGAGGCCAGGAGCGACAGGCCGAAGGCCTGGAGGATCCGAAACTGCGAGAGCAGCACGCCGAAGCCGGTGATGACGATCGCCATGATCAGCACCCGGCGGAGCACCGAGACGTAGGTCATGTAGCGCTGGGCGTCGGGGTCGCCGGACTCGAGGCCGTCGACGTAGCGCTCGAAGACGTAGATCGATACGTACTTGATCCCGCGCATGCACAGCCAGGTGAACGCCAGGATCAGGAGGACGAGGAGCGTCGTGTGGATGTAGTGGGCGTAGTCGCCGGTGAGGCTGAGGCCGCCGCGCGCGACCCCGTAGTCGAGCGAGATCATCGCCACCGCGGCGATCGGCACGAGCAGGGTGTGGCCGAGGCCGCGGACCCACGGCCGCTCGGAGCGCTGGAGGAAGCGCCAGGCGATCTGCTGGACAGCGAAGCCGAAGCCGAGCGACAGCAAGAGGAGGAGGAATAAGGCGATCCACAGGCCGATCGGCATGTCGCCGAAGAGCTCCTCCTTCGCCCACTCAGGCAGCGACCGCGCCAGCCAGCTCGGGCCGAAGCGCTCGTAGAGGCGCGGGACGTCGTCGACCGTGCCCGCGGCGAACACCCAGATCGGCGCCTCGTCGTGGACCTTCACCCGCTGGAGGCGGAAGACGTAGTCGCGGCCGTCCATCTCGATCGCCCCGAGGCGGATGCTCCGGCGCGGGCTCGGGGCCTCGTTCTTGGGCCTGAGCTGCGGCTCGCTGGTGATCCCGTCGGGGCGATCCGGGAGCGAGTCCCAGGGGATCCCGATCTGCTGGTCGATCAGATAGAGGAGCTTGGGCGGCAGCTCCTGCGCGAGGCGCATGCGATCTTTGATCGGGAAGAGGTTGAGGTTGATCGCCCAGCTCGCGTCGAGGTGACGCGACTTGCGGCAGGCGCGGACGAAGTGCTCGACCGTCGCCTGTGGGGTCTGGAGGTTGGGCGGCTCGGTCCCGCGCTCGACCCCGTCGTTGAGCTCCTCGAGGATGTAGTAGGCCTCGTGGTAGCCGATGACGGCGCCGTTCATCCGCCGCCGCTTCGGCGTCTCGGTGTCGCCCTCGTCCTGCTCGTCGGCGACGGCGTCGCTCGCCTCCGCGTTGGCATCGATGCAGACGTCGGCGCTGCGATCGGCCTCGCTCTGCTTGGCGGCGGTCTGTGCCTCCTCGACCTGCGCCCACGCGGACGCGGGGCCGACGAGGAGGACGAGGGCGGTCAGGAGGGCGGCGAGGAGTGTGGGACGGGGGGACGGGGGGACGGCAAGGGGCGTTCAGACGAGTTGCGACCCTCCGCATATAAATCGATGTTCGCGGAGCTGCAACGAGATCGGCGCCCCGCGCCGCAGCGAGCGCTCGCCGCCCGAGCCGGCTTCGGCCGGCCGCGGGCCCGCCCGACCGCCTCTACTGGACGAGTGGCGCGCCGCCGTAGCTCAGCTCGACGTAGTTCCCAGGGGGGAAGTCGCGCGCCGGGAAGAGCTCGACCTGTCCGTTGCGGTTGGCGGGTAAGAAGTTCAAGCCGAGAATTTGGGCAAGGCGCCGGGTGTTCGGAGGCTCGTGGTGCCAGAAGCGCTAACGGCGCACAGGGCCGCATGAACGCTCCACGGGGTGAGCCAAGCGCGCCGACAAGCTCACCCCGGAGGCCCTCGGCCAACACGAGTGAACCCCCTGGGGAGGTCATCGCCTGCTGCGACGCGACCCGCGAGAGAGCGATGGCAATGTGTGCCCAGGGGTGCCCGCACAGGCGACGAGGAGGTGCTCGCCGCGGCTCAAGCTCCGTGTACTCGGCGCCCAAGGCCGCTTCGCGGATCTTCCCTGGAACCTGTCCATTCGGACGGTGAGGTCTGGACGGCCGCCCTGCCGCTCCTTGACGCTTGCATCGTTCTCCGCGGCGCGACCAGCTCCGCGCAGCATCGACCGTGGCTAGCAGGGGTTGCTGCAGTTCTCGAGCATACAGGCGTACATGTCGCCCATTGCCTCGTTCTCCTGCGGCAAGACTCCACAGAAGCTCCAACATTGCTGATAGCTCATCTCCGTTTGCCAACAGTCGACGACGCAGCTGCAGCCTGGATCATCGTCGCAGGCCATAATCTCATCGCAGCACGCGTCTGCGACGCACTCCTGGCACAGGTTCGCGTTTGGGCCCGGCATGCACGTGAGACCGTCCGAATCCCCGCCGGTAGTCGTGGTGCTCGTCGTGCCGTCGCTCGTCGTGCCGCCGCTCGTCGTGCTGCCGCTCGTCGTCGTGCCGCCTGTGTCGCTGTCCACGGTCGTCGCGGTATCGGTCGGGTCACTCGTCCCGCTCGTGCCGTCCGTCGTCAGAGTCGCGGTCGTCCCCGAAGTGCTCGCGCTCGTCGTCGAGTTCCCGGAGGTGCTCGCCGATCCTTCGGTCTCTGAGCTACCCCCGGTCGACGAGGTCGAGCTCTCGCTGGACGTAGGCCCGCTGCCATCGGCGGAGGCTTCGGTTTGTGCCGTCTCGCTCTCCCCCGAAGACGCGCTGTCGTCTCCTTGGCAGCCAGTGAGCGCGACGAGGACGACGAGCGTAGACATGGAGAGGAAGGTTCGATCGAGTATGCGCAACAGGGCACTCCGGGGTCGTGAGGGGTTCATTGGACCATCTTTCGAGATCTGGAGAAACAGTCACCGCCGCGACGAAGACGCGCAGGTAGGGGTTCCTGAGACCCTGTGGCGACGACTCGATCCGCGCGACCTCACCCGTGGAGCGGACGTCTGCGACGGAGTTCGGCGGAGTCTCAGGAAACCAAGGAGCGGCTTCGAGGTCCGATGCCTCGGGTCGGCGGCGGCTCTCTCCATACTCGATCCAGTCGCCGCTCCCCCCGATTTGATCCCTCTTTTTTTCTTTTCATCGCGCGGCCCCGCGGGCACGCGCTCCATCAGCGCGTACGCGCAGATTCGCACTTCGAACCGCTTGAAGCGGGCCGCGGACACCCAGCGCGCGTGATCTCGCGCCGCCGCGCGCAGGAGGACCGCGAGCGCGTCGAGCTCGGCCGCGCTGATACCCTCAGCAGATGCGACGGCTGACGCGAGCGGTGCTCGGGTCCCGCCGTGGCTCGTCGACATCGACCCGCAGGGCCAGCTCTGGCTCGAATGCGACGATCAGCTCGCCTACGGCGACGGCGAGACCTGGACCTGGGAGACCTACCCCGGACCGCCAGGCTCCCTCCACGGGGTCAAGCACGGCGCGCTCTGGACCCTCACGGAGGACGGCACCCTGTGGTCGCGGGGTGACGACGGCACCTGGACGAACATCCCCTACGCCCTCGAGATCCCGGCCCGCGACGACCTCCGCGACCCCTACGAGCCCTCGATCACCGTCGACAGCGGCGGCGACCTGTGGATGACCCACGTGTTCATGCACAAAGACGAGGTCACGGGCGCCGGCCAGGTGCAGCAGACGACCTATGTCTATACTTCGCGGTCGCTCGCAAAGCCGAACCCGTGCCGGGGGACCGCGCGACCCGCCCCCGCGGCGGGAGAGTGACCGCCCGCTCGACGCGTGTAACTATGGACATAAGAGAGGCCGCGCCGGCGCGCTGCCAAGCGGCCCCGCGCCCTCGATCCAACGCGTCGATATGTGGGCACCGTAGGGGCGCGCGACCCCGCCGCGTGATAGGGCGACGCGCCGCTGCAGGCCCACGCGTCGCCGCGGCGGACAGTACTGCGCGCGGGTCTCGGATCGCCTGATCCCTGGGCTGTGGTGAGCGGCCCGCGGCCTCTGCGAACCCCACCGCCCCAAGCGGCCTCCCGACAAGCTCACCCCGCCCTGACCCTGATCCTGATCCTGTCCCTGACCCTGTCCCTGTGGACATTCCTATATTCTCGCGCAAACGCGCGCTGATGCGTCGTGGGCGGCTTCGTCCGCCCCGGTGTCGATGCCCCGTTCGAGGCGCTGAATCGGCGAGCACGCCGACTCCGAGGCCGCGACTGAGCACCTCGCCAGACGCAGAAGTGTGACCGCGGAAGGGCACTGAACTCGCGCGTTCCTCCGCCTGGGGCGCAGCGACTCCGGCCTACGCCCGACTCTCCCAGGTGAAGTCGCCCCTTCGCGAGACCGCGCCTCTGAGCATATGCGGGGGCCGTGGCAAGCAACCGTTGCGCTCCCGAGGATGAAGCCCTCATTATCGGTTGTCGCGGTCGAGCTTGGCCGACTCGCGAGCGAGGAGGTCGCCATGCCCCGCGACCGAAGGACCCTTTTTATGATCGGACGGACGCCATGAGGTCGCGGGAGTCGGTGCTCCGGTCGATGGAGGAGACCTTCCGCGGGCTCGACAAGAACGTCGCTCTACCGGTGCTCTCAGACTCGATCCTCCGCCTCGCTGAGGGGGTCTTCCGCTGCCGCCACGCCGCGGTCTACCTCGCCGACTCCGAGGCCCTCGGTCTGGTCATCGGCGCGGCGGAGATCCGAGAGCATCTCGGCGAGAACGTGCCCTTGGACGAGGGGCCGCTAGGGGCGGTCTGGTCCCTCGGTAAGCCGGTGATCGTCCCCGCCCCGGACTCGACCCTCCTCCACCTCGCGCTGGCGCCGATCACCGCGATGGAGCGGCGCCTCGGCGTCTTGGTTCTCGGCAACCCCAACGAGCTAGCGCCCTTCGACGCGAGCACGGTCCTCGAGATGCTCCCCTTCGCCGGGCTCCTCGGGATCAGCCTCGTCAACCACAGCCTCTTCCTCATCGCCCAGCGCGAGCTCGAGGAGCGGCGCAAGGTGGAGGACGCCCTGCGCCAGAGCGAGGAGCGCTTCCGGACCCTCTTTGAGTACGCCCCTGACGCGATCGTCGTCGTCGACACCGATGACAACTCCTTCGACGACACCAACGCCAGCGCGAGCCAGCTCTACGGGCTCTCCCGCGAGGAGCTGATCAGGGTCGGCCCCGGCGATGTCAGCCCCCCCTTCCAACCTGACGGGCGACCCTCGCAGATCAAGGCGCGCGAGATGGTCATGAAGGCGCTCCAAGGCGAGGCGCCGGTCTTCGAGTGGGTCCACCGCAGCTCAACCGGGCAGGACATCGAGTGCGAGGTCCGCCTCGTGCGGATGCCCGCCGACGGCCGCAACCTGGTCCGGGCCAGCGTCAGCGACATCACCGAGCGCAAGCGGGCGCAGGAGGCCCTGGCCGCGGCCAAGGAGCGCGCCGAGGCGGCCAGCCGGGCGAAGACGGCCTTCCTCGCCAACATGAGCCATGAGATCCGGACGCCGATGACGACGATCATCGGCATGGCCGATCTCCTCTCCGACACGGCCTTGAGCCATGAGCAGGGGGACTTCGTCGAGATCCTCCGCTCGTCGTGCTCATGGCTCCTGACGATCGTCAACGACATCCTCGACTTCTCCAAGATCGAGGCCGGCAAGCTCCAGCTCGAGAGCGACGCTGTGCGCCTCGGGGACTTCGTCGAGGAGATCCTGAGCCTCGTCGCCGCCAGCAAGCTCGAGGCGCGGCCGATCAACCTCTGCGCTGAGTTCGCCCCTGGCACCCCGCAGGTGGTCTTCACCGACGCGACCCGCCTCCAGCAGATCCTCCTCAACCTCCTCGGCAACGCGATCAAGTTCACTCCGCGCGGTGACATCGTCCTCCGGGTCTCGGCTCAAGCGACGGAGCCCGGAGCAGACGGCCGCCCGCACAGCCGCTTCCTCTTCGCGATCCAGGACAGCGGCATCGGTATCCCCGCAGACCGCCTCGACCGCCTCTTCCAGAGCTTTAGCCAGGTCGACACCTCGACGACCCGGACCTACGGCGGCACCGGCCTCGGCCTCGCGATCTCCAAGCGCCTCACCGAGCTCCTCGGCGGCAAGATCTGGGTCGAGAGCGAGGTTGGTCGCGGCTCGACCTTCTCGTTTACGATCGTCGGCCCGATCGGGGAGGCCCCGCCCAAGCCGACCCATGTCGCCTCGGGGCTCCGCGACAAGGAGCTCCTCCTCGTCGACGGCAGCACCGATCAGAGGCGTGTCCTCGGGGACATGCTCTCTCGACTTGGCGTGCGCTCGCAGACCCTGGGAAGCTCGGCTGAGGCCCTCGCGCGCCTCGACGCGGGGGGGCGATTCGACGCGGTGCTCATCGATCTCCTCCTCCCCGACCGGGAGCGGGCTCAGCTCCGCGATCGCCTCCACCGCGGGGGCGTCCCGACCGTTCTCCTCGCGCCCGTCGATGGTCGGCCTGAGCTCCTCGACGACCCCCGGGGCGGTGAGCTTCTGACCAAGCCCGTCAAACGAGCGAGCCTGCGCGAGGCCCTGGAGCGGGCCTGTGGCGCCGCGGTCTCGAGGGTCCGAGAGGCGCGCGCTCCCTCCTCCCCCTTCGATCCGCTCCTCGCGAGTAGGAACCCGCTCTTCATCCTCGTCGCCGAGGACAACGCGACCAACCACGCGCTGATCCTCCGCATGCTCGCCCGCTTCGGCTACCGCGCAGACTCTGCCTTCGACGGCGCCGAGGCGCTCTCACTCGCCTCTCAGCGCTCCTACGACGTGATCCTGATGGACGTGCAGATGCCCGTCGTCGACGGGCTCCAGGCGACTCGGGCGATCCGCGAGTCGGCGATCCGACAGCCGCGGATCGTCGCCATCACCGCCAACGCGATGGCCAACGAGCGCGACTCCTGCCACGAGGCCGGGATGGACGACTTCGTCAGCAAGCCGATCCTCCCCGAGGCGCTGCGCGGCGCTCTGGAGCGGGCCCAGGTGGTCGAGGCCGTCCGCAGCCGCAGCCAGCCCCCCGAGGAGGCGCCGATCGCCGCCGTCTGGGACATCGCCGACATCGAGCGTGAGGCTGAGGAGAGCCACGAGCGGCTGGCGAAGATCGTCGGCGACGCGGTCTCGGAGGAGATCATCGACCTCTTCCTGGGCGAAGGGGATGATCTAGTAGCCCGCATCCGCATCGCCCTCGAGGCGGGCGAGCTCGACGATGCGAGCAGCGCGGCGCACAGCCTCAAGAGCAGCGCCGGTGGCCTCTATCTCCACCACATCGTCGGCCTCGCGGCGGGGATCGAGGCCCAGGCGGGCCGTGGCGAGGGCCCTCGCGCGCTCGCGACCCTCCTCGACCTAGAGCGCCGCTTCGCCGCGATCTACGAGACGTTCTCGCTACGAAGCCTGCGCTGAGCGGTCGCCTGGCCCTCCGCACGTCGCCAGGATAGACGGATAGACGTCCGCAGACCCTAGCGCGGGCGCGAGCAGGTCTAACCATGTCCCCGCGACCGCGCCGAGGCCCTACCGAGACATGTCCCCAGGACCAGGCATGAGCGGTCCGCGATCAACCTGCGATCGCCGCCGGAGGAGCTCGTAGACCAGGACCGGCCCGCGCCCGCGCACATCGATGACCCGCCCATCGTCGAACTCGTAGTCGTCGCCGAGCGCGTCGTGGACCTCCTTGCTGACGCTGATCGAGTCCGGGTGGCCGTAGGACTCGATCCTGCTGGCGATGTTCACGGTGTCGCCCCAGAGGTCGTAGTTCGGCTTCGAGCGGCCGATCACGCCGGCGACGACGGAGCCGCGGTGGATACCGATCCGCAGCGGCAGGTGGGACCGGGCCCGGTTGACGTTGAGCATCGCCAGGGCGAGGTCGGCGATGGCCTGCGAGTGATCCTCGCGGGGGTCGGGAACCCCGCCGACCACCATGTAGGCATCGCCGATGGTCTTGATCTTCTCGAGCCCGTGCCAGCGGGTGAGGAGGTCGAAGTTCGAGAAGATCTGGTTGAGGTAGTCGATCAGCTCGTCCGGGGTCGCGCTGGCGGCGTAGCTGGTGAAGCCGACAAGGTCGGCGAAGAGCACCGTCGCCTCCTCAAAGTGGTTGGCGAAGGGGCCGTCCGCCTCCTTGAGGCGAGCGGCGACCGGCGCCGGCAACATCCGGTCGAGGAGGCGGGTCGCTGACTCCTCGGCTGCGCGGGCGGAGGCGAGGGCCTGCTCGAGATCGGCCCGCGCCTCCCCCAGCTCCCGCTGGAGGGCTCGGATCGACACATGCGTCGCGACCCGGGCGAGCAGCTCCTCGGCGTGGCAGGGCTTTGTCAGGTAGTCGACCCCGCCGACCTCGAAGGCGCGGATCTTGTCGAGGAGCTCGTCGCGGCCGCTCATGAAGATCACCGGAACGTCGGCGAGGCTGGCGATCTCCTTGAGCTCGCGGCAGACGTCGAAGCCGCTCTTGCCGGGGAGGTTGATGTCGAGGAGGACGAGGTCCATGGGGGTCCGCAGCGCCGCCTCGATCGCCCGGCTCCCGCTCATCACCGGGTGTACGGAGTAGCCGTGGGCTCTGAGGATCTCGGAGACGATCCGAAGGCTGACCTTCGTGTCCTCGACGATCAGCACCTCACCGCGACCTTGGACCCCGTCCGCCACTTCCCCCTCCTGACGCGGTAGCCCGCGGCCGCCAGAGTACCCCCTCCAGCGGCAGATATTGCAGGTGATTCCCGGTCGCGCAGGGTCGCGCAGGGTCGCGCAGGGTCGCGCAGGGTCGCGCATCCCTCCGCCTCTTCGCGCTGCTAGGTTCAACAAGGCTCGAGGAGAACGATGGAGCCCTGGGCGGGCGGGCTTCAGGAGGGGAGGGTCGGCACGAGGGCGTTGATCGCCCCCTCGATCGTCCGCCGCAGCGCTGTCCGGGTCGCCCCCGAGCGGACCATCACGCCGAGTCCGCTGAGGACGGCGACGAGCACTCGGGCGGCCGCGGTCGGGTCGTGGGAAGCGTCGACCTCGCCTCGGCGCTGAGCCTCGGCGATCGCCGACTTGAGCGCGAACTCGAGGGTGTCGATGTGGGCCTGGGCCCGGGCCGCGACCCCGTCGTCGTGGAGGCCGAGCTCCAGGGCTGCGGCCGCCATCATGCAGCCTCCTCGATCCTTTGGGAGGACGAGGTTCGAGACGTAGACCTGGGCGAAGGCGACGAGCGCAGGGACGCCTGCGTCGGCGTTGCCGAGGTGGCGATCGACCAGCTCGGTGAAGGCGACCTCGTATCGGTCCAGGGCCGCGAGGTAGAGCGAGTTCTTGTCGCCGAAGGTGTCGTAGAGGCTCTGGCGCGAGATTCCCATATGCTCGAGGAGCGCGCTCATGGAGGTGCTTGCGTACCCGCACCGCCAGAAGAGCTCCATCGCGCGCTGGAGCGCGTCGTCGGGATCGAATGCCTTCATGCGCGCCATCGACAGGACCGTTGAAGATCGACACTATTGATTTTGGACCACGCAGTCAAGATAGCTCCCCATACTGATCCTTCAGGCAGGGATGACGCTCTTTCCCGTCATCATGGACCTTCGCCGCGGCGGGTACGGTCGTCGAGGCGTCGGCCTCGGGAGCACGACGGAGCTCGGCGCCCTCGGGTCTGCGTGCGGGTGGCACGCTCCGAGCGACATCGACCGGACCATTGGCGCCGACACCCGGCCGCCACATCCACGATAATCCCGGAGCCCGATGATCGAGCACAGACCCTCGCTGGCGGAGACCGCTGGCTCCGTCCCTGTCGAGCGCCAGAACCTGCAGTCGACGCGCATGAGCGGCCTCGAGCGGGTCGTGACGCCGCGGCTCTCAGCCGCGCGGATCGGTCGATTTGCGGTGCTCCACCTGCTCGGAGCTGGGGGGATGGGTCAGGTCTACGCCGCCTACGACGCGGAGCTCGATCGCAAGATCGCGATCAAGCTGCTCCTCGCGGAGGAGAGCGTCGACGCCGAAGGGCGCACCCGCCTGCTGCGAGAGGCCCAGGCGATGGCTCGAGTATCCCACCCGAACGTCGTCCCGATCTTCGAGGTCGGCGAACACGAAGGTGGGATCTTTATCGCCATGGAGCACGTCGACGGGACGACGCTGCGTGACTGGTGCGCCGAGGCGTCGCGGAGCTGGCGGGAGCTCGTCGGGGTCTATCTCCAGGCGGCGCGCGGCCTCGCGGCGGCCCATAGCGTCGGTATCATCCACCGCGACTTCAAGCCGGACAACGCGCTGGTCAGCGTCGAAGGCGAGCCTCGGGTCCGGGTCCTCGACTTCGGCCTTGCGGCGCTGCCGGGGGCTGAGCTCGGGGCGGGCGTCGACGTCGTCGCCAGCTCGGGCGTCGATGATCGCCTCACCCTCACCGGCGCTGTCATGGGGACGCCGGCCTACATGGCCCCGGAGCAGCAGCGAGGCTGCGACGTCGACGCCCGCGCCGACGTCTTTGCCCTCTGCGTCGCGCTCTACGAGGCGATCTACGGGGTGAGGCCCTTCGCCGGGGCGACCGTCACGGAGCTCTTCGCCGCTGTCCAAGCGGGCGAGCTTCGCCCGCCCCCGGAGGGCGCAGAGTCGACGCCCAGGGAGCTACGCGACCTCCTCCGTCGCGGCCTCGCGGTCGACCCAGAAGCCCGGTGGCCGTCGATGAGCGCGCTCGCCGAGGCGCTCGCGGGGCTCCTCGACGAGAAGGAGGAGCGCGCTCGGGATCGTCGTCGTGGTCTCCGCGTCCGACTTCGCTTCCTCACCGCCGCTGCGGTGCTCGCCTCGACCGCCATCATCCGCCAGCTCGTCGCCCCGAGCGCGGCGCGCTCGACCACAGGTCATCAGCTCCGGTTCAACGCGGTCGCCATCACCCTGCTCGCGATCTCCGTCGTCGTCTCCTACGGGACGCTGCGCCGCTCGCGATACGAGCGTCGGGTCTTCGCCTTTATCTCCACGCTCGTCCTCACCCTCACCGCCAACAACCTCAACTTCCACCTCCGAGGCCTCACCCTCGAGGCCGCGCTGACGACCGACATGGTTCTCGTCGCAGGCTTCTTCATCGTCGGCAGCATGCTCTTCGAGCGGTTGTTCGCCCTCGCGATCCTCCCCTGCGGCGTCGGCCTCGTCCTCTTGGTGGCGAGCCCCTTGCCTGCCTATCTGGCCTTCGAGCTGACGATGCTCACCAACCTGGTCCTCATCGGCCTAGTCTGGCTCCGACGCCACGGCGATGCGGCGGGGACGAGGCCGAAACGTCCGGCCGCGCCCGGTCTGGCGAGCGAGGCGCTGGGCGATCGGGACCGTCCACCCGCGAGCGCGCGGCGGCCCGGTCGTGGAGCTTTGAGCGAGCGTGAGACTCGCGAAACGATCCGTCGTCCGTGACGCGGGGTGGCGGTCAGGTCGTTGATGAGGCGGCTCGCGCCTTCGGTCACTCGCAGGCGCCGCGGGGCATCCCGCACTCGCCCGCGCCAGCGCAGGCTCCGCTCTCGCACTCGGCGTCAAAGCGGCAGGAGTCGCCGGTGAGCAGGGAGTCGGGGCAATAGGCCCTGTCGCACTCCGTCGGCAGCTCCGCGCGGCGGGCCGCGTGGGAGGGGAGGATCGTCACGCCGGAGGCGTCCATGTCGGAGATGTCCTCCGCCGGGCCGCTGCGCTCACCGCTGGCGCGCTCCCACATCCGGACAAAGTCGTCGGCGGAGCTGCGCAGCGGGGCGGTGTCGCTGCCGTGCTGCTCGAGGTCGTCGATGAGGGCGCCGAGGGTGCCGATATGGGCGAGGCCCCACTGGTCAAAGTCCGAGACTGTGGTGCCCTTGCCCTCGTTGCGCTCGTCGCGAGCCTGGCATTGCCCCTCTTCGGTGAACGAGGCGGTGCAGGCGTACTCGCCGAAGCGCGGGCGGGTCTGCTGGATGAACCCGTTGAAGTCCGAGCCGAGGCCGATCGCGACCTTGAGGCCCATCCGCCCGAAGTCGTAGGCCTGGGCGAAGGAGCGCGTGGAGCCGTGGCAGGTGTTGGCGACGGGCGAGGGCTCGTAGGTGTTGACCTCCTCCGGCCCGGTGCGGAGGCCGATCATCCCGCCTGTCTCCCGGACCATGCCGACGATCGCCGAGGGGGTCGTCTTCTCCTCGGCACCCTTGGCCGGGAGCATGATCTCGCGGAAGTGGGCGTGGGAGAAGTAGAGCGGATAGTAGTCGTTCTCGACGGCGATCCCGTGGACGTCCTTGACCAGCGCCTCGGACATGTGGGCGAGGTCGACGAGCATGTTGCGCTCGATCATCTCGGTGATCACCTCGCGGCCCTCCTCGGTCAGGCCGCGGACGTTTCGGCAGTTGGCGTCGACGTCGAAGCCGAGGGTGACCTCGGGGGTCGTCAGTCCGCAGTCGCTGTCGACGTGGCAGGTCTCGCTGAACTGGGCGACGTGAAAGATCGTGTTGTGGGGGGCGGCGCCGCCGAAGCGGTTGTCGAGCTGGTGGACGAGCTGGAAGGTGCGGACGCCGAGGCCGTAGAGCTCGTCGAGCTGGCTGCGCCAGTCGCCGTCGCCGAAGATGTGCGAGGCCTCGACGCTGAGGATCACCGCGAGCTTGTTCTCCGAGACGATCCGCCGGGCGTCCTCGGCGGTCAGGGCGATCTCGACCCACTCATTGGCGGCCGCGAAGGCGTTGGCCTTCTCGAGCTGGACCCGGACGTCCGCCATCTCGTCGCACTGCGGGCGGGCGACGTTCTCCGGCGGGAGCGCCTTGCAGAGCCAGTCGAAGCTGACCGCGGAGATGACCTCGATCCGCAGCCCGGAGTCGTAGGCTTCCTTGAGCCAGCCCTCCCAGGACTGTTGGTGGGCGATGGTGTCCCAGCGCGGCCAGCCGTCGAGCTCGGGCCAGCCCCCCTTGCGATCGGTGTGCTTGCCGGTGTCGCCGGTCGTCCCCGGGATCTCGCCGAGCACCTCGGCCACGCCGGCGCCGCCGAGCCCGAGGAGGACCTGGAGGAGCGGAACTTGGGCGGTCGCGTCGTCGAGGGCCGCCTGATCGCAGCCGGTGAAGAGGAGGTCGATCTCCTCGCGGAGCGTCGCGTGGTCCCCAGGCTCGCCGCCGTCGCAGAGCTGGAGGGCGACCTCGGCGGCGCCGACCGCCTCGCCGTGGAGCCAGCCGCCGCCGAAGGCCTCCTCGGCGAACATGTGGAGGTGGAGGTCCGCGTAGCCCTCGAGCGGCGGTGGCTCCTCGCCCTCCGTGTCGCCGGTGCTGCTCGACGCGGAGTCGCTCGCGCTCCCGGCCGGCGTCGGTGTGCACCCGCCGACGAGCAGGAGAGGGGTGAGCGTGAGCGTGAGGGCGCGGGCGATTTCGATCATCCGCGCGATTCTACAACGTGATCGCGCGGGGGGAGACTTCGGCGCCAAGACGCCAAGACGCCAAGACGCCAAGACGCCAAGATCCGGCGAGGTCCGCAGGTCGTCCACCGCGAGCCTGTCACCACGAGCCTGCGAGCGACCGAGTCGGCGGGGCTTGTTCGCGGTCTTGGCGTGCTCCCGAAGGCCGATGCGGCGGCGGATGTAGCCCCCGGCGTCAGTCCTCGACGAACGCCTTGAGGCGTTCGAGCGCGGCGTCCCATTGGGCGTCGATGCGGTCGAGGTATTCGCGGGCCTTGTCGAGCCGCGCGGCGCGAAGCTCCCAGATCCGCTCGCGACCTCGGCGCGCGCTCGAGACCAGCCCTGCGTCGGCGAGCACATGCAGGTGTTTGGTCACGGCTTGCCGGGTCACGCTCGCCGCCCCGCAGAGGTTCGAGGTCGAGGCGGGCCCGCTCGCCGAGAGCAAGTTGACGATCCGCAGGCGCGTTGGATCGCCGAGCGCGGCGAAGAGCGGCGCTGCGTCGGCGAGCCGCGCGGAGGAGAGCGGCCTAGCGCTCGACATAGGCCGCGATGTTCTTGACCTGCTCGTCCCAGCCGCGGGTGTTCATCCGCAGGGCTACGGAGCGGCGCTCGGGGGGGAGCTTGTCAAAGCCCGACTCGACGACCGTGAGCTGAGTGCCGCCCTCGACCTCCTCGAGGTTGAACTCGACCAGCGTCGTCGACTGGGCCCCGAAGCCCTCTTCGATCGCCGCGGCGTCTGGGTGCCACCGGAATGAAAAGGCGTGCTCGGGCTCCATGCGCTCCACCTGCGCCTCGAAGGCCAAGTGTTCGCAATCGGGGTGGGTCAGGCGACCGGTGACCCGCTCGCCGAGCGCGAAGGGCCCGTCGAGCTCGACGAGAAACCACGCGCCGAACTGCTCGGCGTCGGTCAGCGCCCGCCACACGCGGGATCGGGGGGCGCGGATGTGGATGGATTTTTCGATGCGGTCCGTCGTGGAGTTCATCATATGCAACCTTGTGGTTGCGTATATCCGCGCGGACTAGAACATGCAACTGTTCGGTTGCTATTTCTCTCGCGACGCACGGTCGGGCTCCACGGGGAAGGGAGAGCCGCTAGTCGGCCCAGGTCGCCCAATTCGTGCTCGTCGACATGAGCACCTCGTCCTCCAGGACGAACTCGAGCTTCCCGTCGCCGCCCTGGATCTCTGCGTGGTCGTGCAGGACCTCCGCGGCGTCGACGCGGACGATGGTGCGCTCGCCCGGCTCCGGTCGCCACACGGCCGCCTCTAAGGCGAGGGTTCCGCGGCCGCGCCCGTCGGCGAGCGGCTCATAGATCCAGCAGGCCTGGAGGTCCTCGGCGTGGATCCCATCGAAGGTCAGGCCGAGCGAGGTGTCCCACCAGGAGACAGCGCGGACATCGACGAGGGCCGTCGCCTCGATCCCGTCGCAGGTCGTCAGCGCGGCGAGCTCGGCCTCTTGGGCCCAGTCCGGGGTGTCGTCGCACCCTGACGCGGCGAGGGCGAGCAGCGAGGCGGAGACGAGGGCGCGGGGGAGGCGAAGGTAGGTGCGTGGCATGGAGGTCCTGGTGTGCATGGCGTTCCTCGGTGAAACACCGCAGGAGCCGCAGCGTGTCACCCCGGGTCGACACATGGCAACCAAGCGGCGCTCCGAGCCGCGAGAGCACACGGGACAGCACGGGCTGCTAGGCCCGCAGGAGCTGGCGGGTGAGGAGTCGGCCGAGCCGGGACGTGAGGAGGCCGCCAGCGAGCGCGACGGCAGCGCTGCCGAGGTCGGCGTAGGCCGAGGGGAGGAGCATCTGCGTGAGCTCTTCCCCGGAGCCGGAGGCGAGGACGAGCCCGCCGCCGAGGAGCCCCGAGATCCAGCTGGCGCCCCGGATCGAGCGGCGCAGCGTCGCCTTCCTTCGCGCGAGGACGTCATGGACTCGGGCGTTGTGGCGGGCGTAGGCGGCCGCGAAGTCCGGCGACTTGAGGGCCTGCGGATGGATCGAGAGGCAGATGTCGCCGTCGAGCTGGATCAGCGTGCGAAAGGCGACCTGGTCGCCGTCGTCGCTCTCGGCCCCGCGGAGCCCAGTGAGCGGCTCGGTCAGGAGAACACCCCCGCCCGCGAGCTCGCGGAGGAATTCTCGGAGCCCTGGCTCTGTCTGCGCGGTCGAGGTGGTCAAGGGGCGGGGGAGTGGCGGCGAGCTTCGATCGTCAGAGCGCCTTGCGACCGAAGACCTTGGTCACCAGCTCGACGGCGACCTCGACCAACGCTCGCCAGTGGGTGAGGCCGGTGGCGACGTTCTCGTGGTGGGCCTTGAGCACGAGCGCGTGGACCTCGGCCATCTCTGTGGAGAGCAGGGTCTCTGAGATCCGGGTGACGACGTCGCCGTCGATCTGGACCGCGGTCTGGACGAGGACGAGCTCGGTGCCGACCTCCCAGATCTTGCGGACCGTCGCGAGATCTTCGGTCCGCAGGAGGTGGGGGATCCGCTTGTGGCGAAGCGCGCCGCCCAGCAGCTCGTTGCGGGTCTTGGGGATCAGAGCCCCGAGGGTGGCGTAGGCCGGGCCTCGCTCCGTGCGCAGGCGGAGCCACGCGCGGAGCTCCCTCGGCGGCCGTCTGCAGCGCTGTTCAAGGCCTTGGATGATGTACTTGAGGCGGGAGCAGCTCCCGGCGATCCGGGCGATCAGGATCTGGTGGCGAGCGGCGAGGTGGGGCTGGGCGAGCAGGGCGGCGATCCGCAGGCGCTCGAAGGTGTCCCAGCCGTTGTTGACGCGGGTCATCGCGAAGGGACAGGGGGAGTCTGCGGGGGCTTCGCTCACCGCGTGGAGGCCGGTGAACGCGGGCCAGAGATCGGGGAGACAGTTGAAGAGCGCAGCGTCGTACTCGGAGGCGCCTGACCGCGAGCCATCCCCCGGCGCATCGTCGCCGCTGACCGCCCGGTAGGTCGCTCGGGCCTCCGCGATGTGATCCCGCTGGGCCTCGGCGTCATCGCTCTGGCCGCGATCCTCCCGCCTTGACCGGGCCTCGATCCGGGCCCAGCACTCCTCCCGGCTCGGCCCGAGGTAGGGGCGCAGATCGACCCCCGCGTCGGCGAGGACGTGGGCGAACTCGGCGATGATGTCGAGGAGCGCGAAGGGCAGAGAGGGCATCTTCTCCGCCGTCATGCTCTGCTTGACGATCGTGTTGACCTCGACGTTGAGGAGATCGGCGAAGAGCTCGTGGGGCTCTGACATCGCCGGGCCCTAGCTGTCGTCCGACTCGAGGCTGCGAAGCTCGCCGATCGCCTTCGCGAGGGCGGAGCCGAGCTCGCTGACCAGGCGAATATTGCGCTCCACGATCTCACCGCCGCGATCGATCTGCGCCTGGTGAAACTCGCGGATGACCGCGCGATCCGGGGACCACATCGACTCCGGGGCCGCGCTGGTGATGTCCCCCTCGATGAGGTTGATCGAGGTGGCGATCGCGTTGCTGGTGTTCGGCCGGAGCGTGACCTCGGGCCGGCGAAACTCACCGGTGATCGGGAGGTCGCTGACGATGGTGATGACGCGGAGCTCGACCGCCGAGGATATGCCCCTTAGGAGCTTCTCCCAGAGCTTGCGCGGCACATCCTCAGCGTCGTCGGCGTTGCGCGTCGTGCCGCTCGTGCTCATCGTCGCGAGTATACGGGAGCGTCATCGCCGATCGCGGCGAAAGTCCGCGGACCCGAGGCGCTGATTCTTCGCGGCCGGTGCCGAGCTCTTGCGCGGATGTGTCCCTCGGTGTCGGCCCTCGGGGAGACTCGCCGCGGTTCGGCGGTGGTTCGGCGGTGGTTCGGCGGCGGTTCGACGGTGGTTCGGCGGCGGTTCGGCAGCGGTTCGGCGGCGTCCGCTATCGGCCGCTGGTGACCGCGACCTCCTCAGCCCGAGCCGCGACGTGTGCGGCGATCGAGCGGAGGACGTCGTTTATCTGCTCTCGAGTCTCCTCCGAGGAGACGAGGCCATCGTCGCCGAGCGCGTCGCGACCGACGAAGATCGAGCGGCAGGCGTCGCTGATGATCTCGGCGGTCGCGAAGTCGAGGACCACGCGCAGGGTCGCGAGCGCGCCGGCGCCACGTCCAGGGGCGGCGACGTTGAGCCAGGCGACGGGCTTTGCGTAGAGGTCTCCGTTCGGGATCGTCCAGTCGAGCAGGTTCTTCAGGCTGCCAGGGAGCGTTCCCGCGTACTCGGGGGTCGAGATCAGGATCGCGTCTGCGAGCTGTAGGAGGCGGCGGAGCTCGATCACGGGCGCGGCCAGCTCATCGTCATCGGCATCGGCGACGAACGCCGGTAGTTCGCGGAGACCGTCGTAGAGGATCGTCGTGATGTTCACGGGCGCGTTCGCGTGAGCGCTGCGGAGAGCGGCGGAGTTGGTCGAGCCCGCACGCGTGCTCCCGCTGAGGAGCAGGATGGTGGTCGTCTTCACCGGCCGATTCTGCACCGAGACGCGGCCGCATGTCTCACGGTCAGGGCTAGGAGCCTGTGGCGAAAGTCAGCGCGGCCTCTCGTCGCCGGTACAACTTGCGGTACCGCCCGGTTCAGCGGCGCTTCGTCGGAGGCCGAGAGGGCCGACGATTGCGGCGCGAGAGCACACGGGGCTTTCACCGCAGCGCCCTGAGGCGCGCATTGTCGCCGCCGGCGAGAGGTCGCGACAACGTTCGCGTCGCCCGCAGGTCGGGCGGCGATGGTGATAGCCTCGGGCCGCGAGGACACTTGCCTCGCCTAGTGGGAGCTGGAGGACGTCGATGAGTTTGAAAGAAGCGGTTGGAAATTTTACGGACAGCATCAAGGATCTCTCGAGCCTCGAGGTGCTGACCTACACGGGGAGCCTTGAGCAGGTGATCACCGAGAGCGGGGAGATCGACTGGGCTTCGTTCAAGCCGACCGGAGGCAAGGTCGTGCTCGCGGCCGCGACTCAGATCAAGGCCGACTACGACACGGTCAACTTTCGATCTGGGGACCCGGAGCTGACCAACCTCGGCGATCTCCTGGAGCTCCACTCCGCGGCGATCGAGAGCGCCCAGAACGGTCGGCTGGCGATCGTCAAGATGTTCAGCGGTCTCCTGGGCAAGTAGGATCGCGTGGGGAGCAGGGCCCCGAGCACGGACGTCGACGCGCTCGCTGGGCTCGGCGATGTCCTCCTCCGCGCTCAGCGGGTGACAGGGGTCGCGCCCAACGTGCCGAGGGTGTCGGCCTATCGCGAGGACTACGAGCCTCGCCTGGTCGAGGCGAGGCGCCGCCTTCGGGAGCTCGGCTACCCGCGAGGTCTCGCGGACTACGAGCTCTTCACCTGCTTCCGGGAGGAGGCTGGGCTGCCGCCGACATCGCCTCCAGGGCTCTTCGATCGAGCGGCCTGGGAGGCGTTGGACGAGCTGCGCGGGCTCGAGAGCGTGGTCGACGAGCGGCGCTGGCGAGA
>JAUHWG010000059.1 GCA_030424595.1 Polyangia bacterium | reverse complement strand
AGGGAAGATCTTCCTGGCGATGGAGTTCGTCGACGGCGAGCCCCTCGAGGTGTGGCAAGACGCGCCCGGTCGAAGCCTGAGCGAGATCGTCGAGGCCTACGCGCAGGCGGCGAAGGGCCTGCGCGCGGCCCACGAGGCGGGTCTCATCCATCGCGACTTCAAACCCGACAATGTTCTCGTCGGCCGCGACGGTCGGGTCCGGGTCCTCGACTTCGGCCTCGCCCGCAGCGGGGAGGCGGAGCCGCTGCGCTCGGCGGGCGCCGAGGCGCTGCGATCCTCTGGCGACCTCGATCGCACCGCGCCCGGCTCGATCGCTGGGACCCCAGCCTACATGTCCCCGGAGCAATTCGAAGGGGAGGTGCTGGACCTGCGCAGCGACATCTTCTCCTTCTCGGTCGCGCTGTGGGAGGCGACCTATCGCCAGCGCCCCTTCCCTGGAGAGACCCTCGGGGCGCTGCGGATGGCGGTCTGCGGCGACCACCAGGTGCGTCCGCCCACGGGCAAGGATGTCCCCCTACGCCTCGAACGGGCGCTCCTGCGGGGCCTCGCCCGCGATCGCCAGCAGCGTCCGAGCTCGCTGGATCCGCTGCTCGAGGCCCTCTCGATCGATCCAGTGATGGATCCCTCGGCCTCTCGGGAGGCACGTCATCACTTCTTCGCGGTCGCAGGGGCGACCTTGATCCTCGGCCCGCTGCTCGGCATGAGCTCGCTCCTCGGCCATCTCGGAAGATTCGACCGGATGTCCAACATCGGCGCGCTCTTCGGCCTGGGGCTCTTCGTCACCGTCGGCGTCGCGTTCCGGAACACGTTGATGCGCAACCTCTACCACCGGCGGATCTTGCTCTTCATCGCGGTGCTCGGGCTCGTCGGCGGCAGCCAGCGGATGATCGCGACAGCGCGCGGAGTACCGATCGAGGAGGCCATCATGTCCTCGCTCCACATCGCGGTCTCGGCGGCGCTCGTCGCCGCGATCTTCTTCGCGCCGTGGATGCTCTGGGTCGCGGGGATCGCCGCCACGGGGATCCTCGTCGGCGTGCTCTGGCCGCAGGTCTTCCCCGCCGGGATGTTGTTCTTCGGCCCGGCGATCATCTTTACGTTGGGCTACTTTTGGAACCGCGACGCGAAGCTCGGGACCCATCGGCGGCGATCTTCGCCGGCCGCGAGGGCGTCGACGTCGCTCATCGGCAGGTGACCACGGAAGTTCTGGGGCGCTATGCGGAGACCGAGAACCAGTGCGGACCATGTCGCGCGCTAGTACGCCAATGCTCTGCCAATCTCCCTAGCCCTGAAATAGGCGCTGACTCGCACCGACACAGCCTTGACCGCAAGCCCCCTCACACACGCTCCTGAGTCCCGTCTCGTCGGGCGATGGTTCTCGGGCGGACGTCGCAGACCACCGCCCTGCCGCTCCGCTCTTCCGCGATCGGCGATGGCCTGGTCGCGACGGTCGCCATAATCGGCCCTAGGGCCGTGATACGATCCAGTTGATGATAGTTCGATCGTTGTTCCAGAGACTGACCCTGCTCAGCGGTGCGCTCGTCTTCGTGAGCGCGTGCGGCGACGACATCGCGATGATGTCCACAGATGGCGGCGGGAGCGAGGGGGCGAGCACGAGCACGACCTCAGCGAGCACGAGCACGACCTCGACCTCGACCTCTGCCACCGGCGACTCTGAGGGGATGACCGGCACGACGACGCTCGCGACCTCGACCACCGCCGACGAGACCTCGACCACCGCCGATACGACGACCTCCACCTCTGGCACGACCACCACCTCCGGCACGAGCTCGAGCGGGGGCGACACGACGACCACGTCGACCACGGGCGACGATACCGACACCGACACGACGACGACCACGGGGGGCGTCGAGCTCTGTGAAGAGCCCATGGAGGTCCCCGGCGGCGAGGCCCACTTCGGCGGCCCGAGCACGGAGTACCTCCTAGGCTTCGAGGTGGACAGCCAGGGCGCCCGCTGGGCGGGCGGATACTTCTTTGGCGACATCAACCTCGATCCGAACGGCGAGGCGCCGAAGAGCCAGGTGGGGAGCGGGGGCAACATGTGGCTGCATAAGGTCAACGCCGACGGCGAGCTCGAGTTCGCCTATGCCTGGCCTGGGATCGACGGATACCACTCCTATGTGCAGAGCGTGGTCGTCGACGAGAGCGACGCCGCCTACGTCGTCGGCCACTTCGTCGGCACGATCGACTTTGATCCGGGCCCGGGCATGGACCTGCACACCTCCTCCGGCGGCGGCGGACCGCTCGACGGTTTCATGATGAAGTTCGCCCCGGACGGCACCTACGAGTGGGGCACCTCGTGGGGAGGCGCGCAGAACACGACGGCCTTCGACGTCGCCCGTGATCCCGCGGATGGAGCGCTCCTGGTGACCGGCTACTTCGCCGGTACGGCCGACTTCGACCCCGGCGACGGGCAGGCCAGCGCCACCGCCAGCGGGACCGGCAACGGGACCGACGGCTACCTCCTCAAGCTCGACCCCGACGGAAACTACCTCTGGTCGGAGACCTGGGGCGCCGGCGGGGTGATCTACAGCTATGACGTCGCGGTCGGCCCAGACAGCAGCGTCGCCGTCAGCGGAACCCTCGCCGACACCGTCGACCTCGACCCCGGCGAGGGCGAGCAGCTCTACACCAGCAAGGGCCAGGGGGACACCTTCGTCGCCCGCTTCGAGGGCGACGGCGCCTGGTCGTGGGCGTTCGGCGTCGGCGGCGAGGGCTGGGACAACGCCAACGCCGTCGCCGTCGACAGCCAAGGCGACGTCTATGTCGGCGGCGGCTTCACCTCCGCCGTCGTCGACTTCGACCCCGGCCCGGACGTCGCCGAGCTGACGAACCTCGGCTCCTACGACATCTTCCTCCTGCGTATCCTCAACGACGGTGAGCTCGTCAGCGCCCAGCACTTCGCCAGCGAGGGCCACGACAACCTCTGGTCGTTGGCCGTCGACTGTGACGATAGCCTGACCCTCGGCGGTCACTTCAACAACAGCATCGATCTCGATCCCGGGGACGGCGCGGCCATGCACAGCTCCAAGGGCAACGCTGACGCCTTCGCCGTCCGTCTGGACGTGGACGGGGCCCACGTATGGTCCTCGACCTGGGGAGGCAGCGCCTACGATCAGGCGGGCGCCCTCGCGATCGGCAAAGAGCGCATGATCAACGTGGCAGGCCGCTTTACAGAGAGCGCCGATCTCGAGCCCGGCGATGGGGAGTCCCTCGCGGTCTCCAAGGGGAATAGCGACGGGTACTATCTGACTCTTCGGCCTAGCAACGGGCTCTGGTAGTCGCTCTTCGCCAGGACCTCGGCGTGCGGAGTGTGGCTATACTCCGCGCAATCTCCACACATGTGAAGGCCCCGCGTTCGCCGGTCCGTGGCGCTGCGGTAGACGTCGCGCTGGCCGAGTGAGGAGCGGGGAAGCCGGGGGAGGGCGGGCGCCCTGACGAGCCCTGGCCCGTCGGGCTCGCCTGTGTCAATCGCGGCGAGCGCTCGCGGTGAGCTGCTCCAGGATGTCCGGATCGACGGGCAGCGGGTCTGGGTTCGCCTGGCCGACGCGCTCGCGTTGCGCGCGACCGGCTTGGATCCCGCAGAAGATCGCGCCGTCGACGAAGCCCGAGCACCCGCGCGGGCCGGGCAGCCCAGCGGACGAGCACCGGGTCGGGTTCGTCCCGATCCCACATCCACCCGCCCAGGCCCAACGCGTAGATCGATTCGAAGAGCAGCTGATCAGGCATCTCGAGGCGAACCGAGTGTAACCCTCGGCCTCCGTAGAGAACGCGTGGGGGGTCACAGGATATCACATGGCATTAGGCCGTCACGACTGGCGGTAATGGTCATCTTCGACCACGGCGCTCACTCTCGCCCTCGCCGGGCCCTGGCAGCCACGGGCTGCTAGTCGAGCTCGACGGGGTGCGCCTCTGAGGGGCCAAAGAAGCAGCCGAATACGCGGGTTCCGGGGTCCTCCACGGCCTGTCCTAGGTTGCTCACAATGCCGCCGTTGAGCTCGAACACGCCTGAGACTGCAGCGTTTGCGTCGAGGTCCTCCATCGACGGAGCCGAGTCGAGAGTGACGGTTCCCGCCGCGTCCTGGACCTCGAAGAAGCCAGGTGGATCGGAGAGGAGGTCGCTCTCCGGAGACTCGAGCGACTGTGGAAACGCTGGCAGTGGAGTCGGGCTTGCGGTGAACGCCTCCATGCGGGTCGAGCCGCCGCTGTCCGCGACGACGCGGATCGACCTCACTTGGATGATGCCGTCGAGGATCTCCTCGATGGAGTAGGTGAAGCGGACCCTCTCGGCCGCCGAGAACGACGCGCTACCGCTGCAGCCGAGCACATCCCCGAATGAGATGTACTGAAAGCGAGATGTCTCGTCACACTTCAGGTCGATCCCAGTAATGGCCATACATGAATCCAGAGACGGCTTGTCCTCCCCTGTGCTGCCGGTAGTGTCGGTAGTGTCGGTAGTGTCGGTCGTAGCGGAGGATGACATCGTCGACGCGGTCGTCGGCGCGGAGGTAGAGCCCGTAAGCGTGGCCGTTGTACCGCTCACGGTAGGATCAGTAGCTCCGGAGGTCCCCGCGGTCGTCGCTCCGGCGCTCCCGTCATCTCCAGAGCACGACACGATCGCGAAGACGATCGAAATACCTAACAACGCAGCGTTCTTCACGATTGCATCGTAGCCGAGAACGCCTTGGACAGTGCGACACTGGCGCGACGGTCGATGGGCTTGAGGCGCCGAGGTCTTCAGCCTACGCCCTGGTCTACCCGGGCGATCACGGGCGGCAACGCGCAGGTCGATCGGAGCACCTGTGTGCCACGGGGCCCTTTGCTATGTTGGACGAAGGTAGACGAGACTGAGCTCCCTTCGCGGAGCCCTCGTGCCTCCCGGGTTTGAGGACTCCCTCTTGGCCGCTGCAGGAGGGCGTCGGCGCGCAGCGCAATCGCTCCCGCGATCGAGCCTCGGCCGAGGCGTAGGCCTGGACAAGACAGCGGCGGCTCGGCGTCGGGGATTGCGGCCACGACATAGGAGGCTCGGTGCCGCCGCAGCACGTGGTCCGCGTCGAGGTCCTCCAGCGAATGCCCGTCCATCCCGCATGCTCCGATGACCGGCGCTGTCTCGTGGATCTGCTCGGGCGCGGCCTCGGGCTCGATCATCCGGGGATGATCGTCTCGCAGAGGCCGTCGACGCACTGGAGGGGAGGGCAGCAGTCGGCGCTGGTCTGGCAGGGGCCGCATTCGCCGTCGACGCAGGCGGGGGTCGGGTTGACGCAGTCGTGGCAGTCGCCGCAGGACTCCCCCGGCTCGTCACAGCCGTCGAGGTCGAGAATGTCCTCGTCGTAGTGGATCGTCAGGGGCCCGGCGACGTCGAGCTGGCCGACGAAGAGGGCGCCCCACATCTCCACCGAGTTGTTGGACGTGAAGGTGGAGTTCGGCATGTAGATATTCGCGCCGACCTCAAACGCCCCGGCGAAGGTGGTCGACCCGTGGATGTAGGCCCGCGTCGCCGCCGGCCGCTCTGGGTCGCCGACCTTGATACTGTTCGTAAAGTCAGCCTTGCCGGCGACGAAGAGATCGAGCTCTGCGTTTTCGGCGATGTTGATGGCGAAGGGGCCGCTGGCCGCGATGTCACCGGGGATGACGAGGACCACCCGCCCGAGGATGTTGATCGTCGCCGCCGCGTCGGCGGAGATCTCGTTCAGGACGTAGATCCCGCAGGGGAGATCGAGCGTCGTGGCCATCGAGGTCTTCTTGAGCGCGTCCGGATCGACGCCGTTCTCCTGGTTGTTGTTGACCCCGGCGAAGGCGTCGACGAGGCCCGGTATGTCGAGCAGATCATCACAGTCACAGGGGGTCTTGACGGTCACCTCCTCGACGAGGACGGCGCCCTTGACGACGGCGTCGTGGGTCTTCCCCGGGGGAATGTGGAGATCGCCGTCGATCGTCAGGCTCTTGTTCTTGGCGCTGATATCATCCTCGACGAAGGTGTCGCCGCCGACCTGCGATGTGCCGCTGGCGGAGATCGTGCTCCGGCACTGGAGCTGCTCGCTGACGTTGTGGAGGTTGAAGCTAGAGAGCTCGCCGACGCTCCACAGAGAGCCCTCGATGTCGACCGCGGAGGTCGCCTTGTAGGTCCCGTTGGTGCCGACCGAGCCGCCCCCCATCTCGAAGGAGTCGGTCGTGAGCTTGTTGTTGACGCTCACATCCCCGCAGGAGCAGGCGGCGAAGAGGAAGGTCTTCTTGCCGATGTCGCCCGTGCAGGTGTCGTCACCTGGCACCTTGAGGCCGCCGCTGCCGTCGCAGAAGTCACCGCCCGTGTCGGTGTCGGAGTCGGTGTCGGAGTCGGAGTCGGAGTCGGAGTCGGAGTCGGTGGTCGTGCCACCGTCTGTCGTCGTGTCTGTCGTCGTACCCGTCGTGGGGGCGGTCGTGCTCGAGGTGTCGCCGCTCGTGGGGTCGGTGGCGACGCCGGTGCTCTCGCCCGTTGCCTCTGATCCAGTGCTCTGTGTCGTCTCTGAGGCGGAGGCCGTCGCGGTGGTGGAGGCGGTCTCCGTCGCGCTCGTTTGAGCGCTCGATGAGCCGGTGCTCGGGTTCTCGCCCACGTCCCCCGAGCAGCCGAGGAAGAGAGCCATAGAGGTGACGAAGAGTGGGGCAATACGGGGAGCCATCATCGATGTTGCGGTGGCCGCTGGAACGACGATCGGATGATGTTTTTTGCGGTGCGTGGGTGAGCCTGCCGAACTCGCGCTCCCCTCGGCGCTCATTCTCCCGCGACCGGCGTGCGATTGATCGAAGGAGCGACCCTCCCGCGTGAGGATCGCTCGCAGGATGGGGGCGGTGATGCTCTTTCCGCGCGCTCCGCCGACGGGTCAGCGCTCCTGCAGAGGGGAGCGGGAGGCGGGGGGTGATCTCCTGTGGACGTACATCGACGCGGAGGAGGTCACCTGACCGCGTCGGGCGAGTTCGGCTGCATTCGCGCCGACGTTCGGTCGGGCTGTCGCGCCGCAATCGTTGGCCCTCTTGGCTTCGACGAAACGCCGCTTGGGCTGTACTGCAAGTTTCGGCGGGGCCGAGAGGGGCGATGAGGGCAAGCGAGAGCGCGCGGGACTTTTGCCACGGTCTGCTAGGCGTCGAAGTGCAGCTTCATCCCCTCGTGGGAGTCGATGAAGCCGAGGCCCCGGTAGAACTCGATCGCCGCGGGTCGGCGCTTGTCCGTGGTGAGCTGGATCAGGTGGCAGCCCTCGCGGCGGGCCGCCTCGATCGCCCACTGCAGGAGCCGACGGCCGAGACCGCGACCCCGGGCGATCTTCGCGATCCGCACCCCCTCGACCAGCGCTCGCCGCCTCCCGCGGTAGGTCAGGTAGGGGATGATCGTGAGCTGGAGAACGCCGAGGACCGTGTCGTCGGCCGCCGCGACCATCAGGCGTTGCTTGGCGTCCCCGTCGATCTCGGCGAAGGCGTCGACGTAGCTCTCGGGGAGCGGGCTTCGGCAGTCCTCGCGCTCGGCCCCGAGCGGATCGTCCGCGAGGAGGGCGACGATCGCCTCGAGGTCGCCTCGGGTCGCCCTGCGGAGCTGGACATCGCTGTCGGCCTCCTCCCGCGTCTTGGTGGGGTCAGACATGGTCCCGAGATAGCATGGGCCGGGCGATCTCGGAGCCGGAGGCCGCGAACCCTCGCGTGGAGCCCTCGACGTTCACCCCAGACGATCCTCGCGACCTGTGGTGACAGGACCGACGATTGCGGCGTGAGAGCGCGCGAGACTGTCACCACGGGCCGCTAGATCGTCCGCGCGAGCGCTCCCTCCTCGGAGGCCTTGGCGAGCCGCCCGGCGATGTAGTCGAGGCGCTGACGGTAGCGATCCATGCTCGCCTCGTGGAGGCGACGGGCGACGCGGACACCGGCGCGGCCGAAGAAGCCGAAGAGGCCGAGGAAGAGGAGGAAGGCGATCGGCTCCGCGGAGTGGCGGAACCACTCGACCGTCTCCAGGAAGGTGATGAAGATCATGAAGCCGACGAAGCCGCCGGCGGCCAGGCCGAGCAGCGCCTGTCGCTTCGCGAGGAGGGACACGTCGCGCTCGAGCAGGAGCTCCGCGCCCGTCCGGGTCGGGCTCAGGCGCGCGGCGTAGCGGCGGCCGCTCCACGAGAGCCCCCGACCCACGCGGGTGAGCCTGCCCTTGCCCAGGAGGTGGCGCAGCTCGACCTCGACCAGATCGAGGCTCAACTCGGCGAGCGGGCTTGTATGGTGAATCGTCGAGATCAGGCTGGCCGTGAGCCCTGCGAAGGTGTCTTCGCCGCAGCGGCGGCCGGGGAACTCGGGGTCGCCGGCCGAGCTCGCGACCAAGGTGCCGGTCAAGGGCGGTGGCTCGGCGAGGGGGACCATCGCGCTCGCCTCCGACGCGGCGACCTGCGGCCCGTGGGCCTCGGTTGAGGCGACGCTGCTGCCTAGGTAGCTCCGCGCCCGCAGGGCCGCCAGGAGCTCGCGCATCGACGGGAAGCGGCGCTCCGGCGAGACGTGGAGCCCGCGCTCCAGGACCTGATCGAGCCAGTCGGGGACCGTGTTGGTGCCGACCCCGGTGCTCAGCTCGCCGCGGACGATCGACAGGGAGAGGGTGCGCAGATCGTCGCCGGCGAAGGGTCGCGCGCCGTGGACGGCCTCGTAGAGCGCGACGCAGAAGGAGAACTGATCGCTGCGGGCGTCTGTCCGCTCGCCCAGGTGCTGCTCAGGGGCCATATAGGCGGGGGTGCCGATGAGAGCCCCCTCCGCCGAGAGCACCGTCGCCGTCGCGGTGGAGCCCGCGGGGATCATCGCCGGGCCGGTGAGCTCCTCGGGGAGCGCCGTGACCCGGGCCAGGCCGAAGTCGAGCACCCGCGGACGCTCGTCCTCGCCGACGAGCACGTTCTCCGGCTTGAAGTCGCGGTGGATGAGGCCGCGAGCGTGGGCCGCCTGGAGACCTGCCCCTGCGGCCACATAGACGTCGAGGAGCTCCTCCAGCGTCCGCTCCTCGCGATCCTGCCACTGCCGCAGGGTGCCGCCGGTGACCAGCTCCATGGCGATGAAGCGCTGGTCGTTCCACTCGCCGACGTCGTAGACCGCGACGACGTTGGGATGGTTGAGCTTGGCGAGGGCGCGGGCCTCGGCCGCGAGCTGTCCCTGGCCGCTGATGCGGCCGAGCTCCGGCCGCAGGAGCTTGATCGCGACCGCCCGGCCGAGCTCGCGATCGAGGGCGCGGTAGACCAGCCCCATCGCCCCGCCGCCGATGCGAGAGGTGAGCTCGTAGCGGCCGATGATCAGCGGGTCGTGCTCTTCGCCGAAGAGCGAGCGGCCGAGCTGACGCCGCATCCGCTCGACCTCGAGGGGCGGCGGAGGAGGCGGGTCGGGGAGGGCAGGGCTCGGCGGAGCGTCCTCGGGGGCGTGGGCGATCGAGAGGGGCACGGAGGGGTAGTACCGGCGCTCCCGAAAAAGTTTGCGGGCGGCGGAAGATCGTCGAAGAAAGCCCTCAGAAGCCCTCTAGAGACGACGCGTTGTCTGCGCGGAGGCGCTGTGACCAACCCTCGAGCTCGCCGTGGCGGGCTGGCGAGACCGCGAGCTTGAGGGCGCCGAGCTGGGCCTGGAGCTGGAGACGCGCGGTCCGCAGCCGAGTCTTCGCCGTCCCAAGCGGGACCTCGAGCACCTCGGCGATCTCGACGCCCCGCATGTTCTCCCAGTAGAAGAGCTCGAGGACCGTCTGGCTGTCGACCGGCAGGGAGCGGAGCGCGTCGAGGAGGAGCTGGCCCGCCTGGGCGACGGCGAGCGCGGTCGAAGGAGAGGGCCCGAGATCGGCGACCGAGTGGAGGCTCGGATCAAAGCGCCGGGCGTCGCGGCTCTTGGTCCGGAGGTACTTGCCGAGGACGTTGCGGGCGACGGCGAAGAGAAAGGTGCGAAAGCTGGCGTCGCCGCGGAAGCGCGAGCGGGCCTCGATCACCCCGAGGAAGGTCTGCTGGACGAGATCGTCCGCAGGATCCTCGCCGACGAGCTTGTGCCTGAAGAAGCGCTCGATCGCCGCGAAGTAGCGCTCAAAGAGCGCTGCGCCGGCCTTGGCGTCGCCTTCGGCCCATTCGCAAAAGAGCTCGGCGTCCGTCACCGGCGGAGGGTACCCGAACTCCCCGCGGGCGCGAAGGCTTGGGGGGGACCGACGCGGAGATCGGTGATCTCAGCAGGGGGCCACGGTTGAGCTTGGACGAGCCCTCGACCCGGCGACGGTGTGACTCCTCGGAGCGCCTCACGCTCGCCGCTCGTGGCTCGATCGGGCGAGCCAAGCGACGGTCTCACATCGAGAACATCGCCTCGATCTCAGCCTCGGTGAGGCGCTTGCGCTCGCCCGCGAGCGTGTACGCCGCAGGCTTCCTGTCGATGTACCACTCCTTGGTGATGGTCACGTCGCTCTGGTCGTCGAAGGTGCCGAGGGCGACCGAGGTCACCCCCTGGTAGGGTCCGGGGGCGGTGATCCGGTAGTAGATGCTCGATCCACACTCGCCACAAAAGCCGCGCTCGGCCCACTCGGAGGAGGCGATGGTCTTGAGCCCAGAGCTCTTCTCCCAGACCAGGGAGGCGACGCCTACGGCCAAGAAGGGGCCGCCGCTCCAGCGCCGGCACATGCCGCAGTGGCAGGCCGAGGCCTCGCCGCTCACGTCGGCGGTGAACGTGACAGCTCCGCAGAGACAACTTCCTCGTCGGTCCATGGGGGGCTTGTCGCAGATGCGGCGGACGTTGACAAATTCGCGCGGGCTGACGATGTCGGAGCCCCCTCGGGGGCTCTCGGCGACAGGTTGGACCCGATGACCGCATGAGAGACAATCGCGGCGAGGAGCACGGTGAGGGGTTGAAGCGGGGGAGCGGACATCGACGATCGACGGGCTTGCTGATCTTCGCCCTCGGCGTGGGCTCGGGCGTGGGCTCGGGTTGTACTTCGCGTGCTTCCCACGTGCCCGACCCGCGCGCGGTCGAGGTCGACGAACGTGCGACGCGAACATCGGCGGACGCCCCTGAGCCTGCGGCCGTGGCGGCCCCGACGGCAGAACCCTGCGCCCTGCCGACCGAGACAGAGGCGGTCCTGATCCCGACGCTCGTCGACGGTCGCTGGGGCTACGCCGACATCGACGGCACGCTCAGGATCCCGGCCCGCTACGACGAGGTCGAGCTCTTCAGCGGCGGTCTCGCGCGGGTCCGCGTCGGCGACCGCTGGGGGATGCTCGACGTCGACGGGGCGCTCCGCGTACCGGTGCGCT
This sequence comes from Polyangia bacterium, assembly GCA_030424595.1. Classification (GTDB taxonomy): domain Bacteria; phylum Myxococcota_A; class Polyangia; order Nannocystales; family Nannocystaceae; genus JADJRG01. The sequence goes on along the minus strand of JAUHWG010000059.1, from coordinate 13,601 downwards.
ACGCGGAGCTCGGCGCGCGTGGCCGCCTCCTCTGGGCCCGTAGCGACGGGGGCGGCGTCTCGGTGATCGACTCCTGCGGGACGACGGTGCTCGCTGGACCCTTCTCCACGGTCGCCAGCATCATCGGCGATCGAGTCGTGGCGAGCCGCGTGAGCGCGGAGTCTGGGTTGTCGGAGCACGCGCTCCTCGACCTTCGGGGGCGCAGGCTCATCGGCTGGGGCCCGGATGAGCTCACGCAGAGGTCCGGCGGGCTCGTCCACATCAAGGACGCGAGCCGCCGCCAAGCGTGGGCGATCGCCGACATCGACGGTGTCGAGCTCTTCCGCTGGCGAGGCGACGACCCCAAGTTCTGCTGCATGGGCGGCTCGATCGCCCTCGCCGAGGATCTGCTCGGCCGCGTCTGCATGATCGATCGCCAGGGCCGCGAGGTCATCCCCTGCGGAGAGTATGAAGAGCTCCTGTACCCACCGCTGCGCGAGCGCGGTCGGCTCTGGGCGCGCAAGGGCGGCAAGTGGGGCCTCATCGACTTCTCTGGCCCGACGATCGAGACGCTGGTCCCGCACGCCTACGACTCGATCGCCTCAGAGACGCTCGACGACGGCGTCCGCCTGACCTGGGCGAGCGCCGATGCTGTGCGCGTAGCCTATGACCTCGAGGGGATCGAGCGCGCGCGAGAGCCCGTCGTCGGCGGGGCCCTCGAGTACGGCCGCCTCCCGCCCGACTGCAAGGGCCTCGTCCGGTGGGAGCTCGTCGAGGCCGGCGAGCGCCCGGAGGTCATGGATGATGGCCATGAGACCTTCACCGCGATGGTCCCCTACGAAGAGGTTCGACTCCGTGATCGCAGAGGCAAGGTCCGTCGTCGGATCCCCGACGCGAGCGTCCTCGGGGACCGGTGGATCTTCGAAGGTGGTCGTCTGCGGGACCTCTGCGGGAAATTGCCGGCGCCGCCGCAGCGTTGGCGCAGGGTTGAAGCCTGCGATGACGACAGCGACCACGCCTTCGGCCTCCGCGCGGACGGGGTCAGCGTGCTCGACCTCCGCAGCGGAGAGGTCGTCTTTGAGTCCGCCGAGGCGAGAGGCGGTGGCTGCACCGCCGAGCGCATCATCCTCCGCGTCGGCGAGACCTTCGGCTGGCTCGATCGATCGGGGCGTGAGCTGGTCCCGCTGCGCTATCACTGGATAGAGAGCGTCACCATCGGCGGCGTGGAGCTCTACAGGCTCACGTACTTCGGTGACGTCTTCTACCGCCCCTTGGATCGGAGCGCGGACCTCGGCGGTCGGCGACCGCCGGGGGAGTTCCCCGAGACGGCCGAGCGCGAGCTGACGGTGGCGGAGCTGACGGCGCTGGATCGGGCGACGCGGCGGCGGATGCTCGTCGAGATCCACGCGAGGTATAGATATCGAGTCCCCGAGGAGTACACCGAGCATTTCGAGGCGATGGCCTGGTACTCGCCCGGTGAGTACGACGACTACGATGATCCACAGCCTGAGCTGCTGGGGCCGGTGGAGCGGGTGAACGCCGCGCGGATCGCAGCGTCGCTGGAGCGCTGAGACGCCGAGGTTGGACCCTCGGCGTCCGCGCTTGGGCTGCTAGACCTCGCTGGTCTCGCCGTCCTCGGTCCAGTGCACCTTGTAGAGATCCGTGCGTCGATCGAGCCAGGGGCGCACGGCGCCAGCCCGACGGGTCCGCCTCAGGACCTCAAGGTCGAGCTCGTGGACGAGCATCGTCTCGACGTTGGGCGTGGCCTCCTCGGCGATCCCGTCCCGCGCGAAGGGCAGGTCGGAGGGGGTGAGGATGCAGGCCTGGCCGTAGTGGATGTCGGCGCCGTCGACGAAGGGCAGGTTGCCGACGGGGCCGGCGAGGATGCAGTAGATGTGGTTCTCGATGCAGCGGGCCTGGGCGCAGGAGCGGACCCTGAGGTAGCCGGAGCGGATGTCGGTGTTGAAGGGGATGAAGAGGAGCTGGGCGCCCTTGGCCGCGGCGATGCGCGCGGCCTCCGGGAACTCGACGTCGTAGCAGATAAGGATCGCGATCTTGCCGCGGTCGGTGTCGAAGACCTGAACGCGGTCGCCCGGCGAGACGCCCCACCACTGGGCCTCGGCCGGGGTGATGTGCAGCTTGTACTGCTTGTCGTGGGTACCGTCGCGGCGGAAGAGATAGGAGATATTGTAGAGGACCCCGTCCTCGACGTTGAGGTGGCTCCCGGCGATGATGTTGACGTTGTATCGGATAGCGAGGCGGGTGAAGAGCTCGATGTAGCGCTGGGTGAACTCGCTGAGACGGCGGGCGGCGAGCCCAGGGCGCTCGGCGGGGACGAGGGCGAGGAGCTGGTTTGTCAGGAGCTCCGGGAAGAGGACGAAGTCCATGCGGTAGTCGCCCGCGGTGTCGACGAAGAACTCGCACTGCTGGGCGAACTCCTCAAAGCTCTTGATCGCGCGGACCTGGTACTGGACCGAGGCGACGCGGACGCTCCTCGGCGGCTTCGGCGAGTCTGCCGGCAGGTGCTGGGGGTTGAGCCAGGCCATGAGAACGGCGTGGCCGACCGACTCGGTGTCGCCTGGGAGGTACGCCTTGAGGACCGAGCGGATGGCGAAGCCGTTGGCGAGCTGGGCTGTGAGCACCGGATCGCGGAGCTCCTTGCGGACGACGGCGCGGACGTAGGACTCCGCGGTGAGGGAGTCGGAGTGCTTGGCGTAGCCCGGGATGCGCCCGGCGATCAGGAAGGCCTTGAGGTTGAACTCCCGGCACAGCTCCTTGCGAGCGTCGTAGAGCCGCCTGGCGAGGCGTTGACCGCGGAACTTGGGATCGACGACGATGTCGATGCCGTAGAGAGTGTCGCCCTCGGGATCATGGTTGCGGATCGTCCCGTTGCCGCTCACCTGCTTGAACGAGTGCCAGCCGCTGAAGTCGTCCCAGTTGACGAGGAGGGCCGAAGAGGCGGCGATCAAGACATTGTCGTAGGTGATGCAGATCTGTCCCTCAGGGAAGCTCTGGAGCTGCGCCTGGAGCTGCTCTGGGGTCCAGGGCTGGAGCGTGGGGAAGCAGCGGCGCTGGAGCGACTGGAGGCTGTCGAGGTCGCTGTAGCGGAGCCGCCTGGTCACGATCTTCGGCTGCCTGCGAGCTGTCTTCTTGCCGGTCTTGGTGGACTTGCTGGCGGACTTGCTGGTCGCCTTGCTGGCGGACTTGCTGGTCGCCTTGCTGGCGGACTTGCTGGTCGTCTTGCTGGCGGACTTGCTGGTCGTCTTGCTGGCGGACTTGCTGGTCGTCTTGCTGGCGGACTTGCTGGCCTTGCTGGCCTTGCTGGCGGTCTTCGCCTTGGCGGTCTTCTTCGTCATGGGGGGGCTATTCTGGAGAGGCTGTTGGCGCCGCACAAGAAGATCCTCATCTTCGGCGAGGAGCGGCCGCAGGTCGCCGTCCCGGTGCGCTTTGCGCGAGTTCGACCGCGGAGGCTGATGTCGCCAGAGCGCTGCGAGGAGGCCGTGGCAGAAGGCCCCGCGGGTCTCGCCCTCGCACCGCGGGCTGCTAGGCCTCGCGCTCGTCGAGCACATCGTCGACCACATCGTCGATCACATCGTCGATCACATCGTCGATCAAGGCCTCGATCTGAGCACGTGTTGGCGGCTTGCTGATCGCGCCGTCGAAGTGCGCGGCGTCGGCGAGGTTGGTCATCCTCTCGCCGGTGTAGCCGGTGACGGCGATGACCGGGGTCCGCCGTACGCCGTCGGAGGTGAGCGCTTCGCTGACCGCCATGCCACCGCCGCCCGGCATCATCAAGTCGACCACGACGAGGTCGAATTTCGCCTCTGCGAGGGCCGTGATCGCTGAATCCGCGTCCTCAGCGGTGACGACCGAGTGGCCGCACTCCGCGAGTATCACCTTGAGGATCAGGAGGCTGAGGGGGTCGTCGTCCGCGACCAGGACGTCGAGCCTCCGGGGCGAGGCGGACGGCCCTGACGGGGTCCTGGCGGGGACTGGGGTGGGGCGACGCGAGGCGTGGACCGGCTCGCCCGTCTCGGCGGGGAGGGTGACCGTGAAGGTGGTGCCGACGCCGCGGGTGCTCGCGACCTCGACCTCGCCGCCGTGACCGCGGACGATCCGGCGGACGATCGCGAGGCCCAGCCCTGTGGTCTTCTCCCCTTGGGTGCCGGCGCGGCCGGCTTGAAAGGGTTCGAAGAGCTGATGGAGGTCCTTCTCATCGATCCCGACCCCGTGGTCCGAGACGGTGATCGTCGTCACTGCGGCGTCACGGCGGAGGAAGACCTCGATCGTCCCGCCGCGGTGGGAGAACTTCACGGCGTTGCTCAGGAGATTGTCGAGCGCCTGGGTCATCTTGTGCGGATCGAGGAGGGCGACGACCTCTCGGGCCTCAGCCCCAGGGTGGAAGTCGATCCGCACGGCCTTGTCGGCGGCGAGCTCCCGGGCCATCCGGATCCTGCCCTCGATGAGCTGCGGAAGATCGGTCGGCGCGAGCGCGAGGTGGAGGATCCCCTCGTCGAGGGTCGCCAAGCTGAGAAGATCCTCGACGAGGACGAACATGTGCTGGCTCGAGTCCCGGAGATGCTCGAGCATCTCGACATGGCGCTGGGAGAGCGAGGCCGCGGCGTCGCGGAGGAGGAGCTCCGAGAGGCTGATGAGCCCCGCCATCGGGTTGCGGAGGTCGTGCGCGGCCATCCCGAGGAATTCGTTCTTCTCGCGGCTCAGCTGCTCTAGGCGTGCATTTCGTTGGGCGAGCTCCCGCTGAGCGGTGGCCAGCTCGCTGTTGAGCCGGCTCATCTCGTCGTAGAGGTCGTGCGTCGGCGCCGGCCGAGCGCTCAGCTGCTTGAGCGCGTTGCGGAGCCTGTTGGTCTGCTCGTTGTTGATGCGGGTGAGGTCGTCGACCAAGCGGAGGAGGTCTTGGCGGGCGATGGAGGCGAGGAGCAGGAGCTGCTCGCCGTGCTGGGAGCCGGCGAAGTAGAACGGCGTGGGGTTGTCGTGGACCGGGACGATGAGCTCCCAGCCGATCGCATAGCCTTCGCGTTGGATCTCCAGGAGGAGCGCGGAGAGCTTCCGTCGACTGCCGAGCTCGACGATCGTTCTGAGGGGCTCGCCGATCGTGACCGATACCCCCTCCGGGACGCGCATGAGGTCCGCGACCGTCCCGCCGGGATCGCAGAGGAGGGCGAGGTGTTCGATCACTGGGCCGCCTTGAGCGCGTAGAGCTGCTCTGCGAGCGTGACCGCGCTCGCCGCGTCGGAGGTGAACCCGTCCGCGCCGATCGAGCGCCAGAGGTCAGGCTCGACGCAGAACGCACCTCCGCCGACGAGCACTGTGGTCGAGCGCAGGGCGTCGTCGGAGCGGAGGCGCTGGATGATCTCTCGGACATCGGCGACATGGCGCGGCATCGTCGCGGAGAGAGCCAGGAGGTCGGCCTGGCGCTCGGCGGCGGCCGTGAGCACCGCCTCGATCGGGAGGTTGGCGCCGACGTAGTACGTGTCCCAGCCTCCGAATTCGAAGAAGTCCGCGACCATGCGCAGGCCGATCTCATGCATCTCGGGCCCCGCACACGCCGCGATCATCCACCGGCCGCGGGGCTCTGCAGAGAAGATCTTCGGGTAGAGGCGGGACATGATGAACTGTGTCGTCGCGCTGATGAAGTGCTCCTGGGCGATCGAGATCTCTCGGTCCTGCCAGAGCTGACCTACCTCGCGGAGGACCGGCTCGAAGACCTGGAGGTAGAGCTCGGGGATGCTGATCTTGCCGTCCTCGACGATGCCCAGGATCAGCTCCGTCGCCTCGGCACGGCGCGCGTCCAGGAGCAGCTCTAGGAAGCGACTCGAGAGGGCCCGAGCGCCCGCGCGCGAATGAATAGCCATATGTTGCTGGTCAGCGAGAGCTGGACAGATAGGATGGCCGCGCCGACAGATCTAGACAAGAGTATTCGCTCCGCGGCATGGGACAGGGAGACGCAGGGCGCTCGCCCTGCGGGCGGAGGAAGGAGCCGATGTGGACGCCTGCGATGACCGAGAGGACGCTATTGTGGGACATGGAGGCGTCTGCGGCGGCCGATCGACCTAGCGAGTGACGACCCCGCGCTCAGCGTCATGGGTGGGAATGTGGGGCTTGCCGAGCCCTTACTGTAACTAATTTCTACCCATAGTTACACCCGCATGGTCCTGAGCATGCGTGGTCCTCCTCGCGAGGTTGGGCGCTCGCGCGGCGCTCTCTGTGAGCTGCAAATATGGGTATCTCCATCGGTGATCCTTAGAGCGGTGCGCAGCGCTTGCGCCCGTCGAGGAGTCCTGCTCGGCAGCGGACCCGCCTGACCTCCAGAGGTGCTCGCTGGGCCGCTGGACCGGCGTGGCCAAGAGGACCGACGATTGGGGCGCGAGAGCATACGGGGCTTTCGCCGCGGGCTCTAGCTGGGATCACGTGGGCGCCAGAAGGAGAGCTCGAAGAGGCCGATCACGATCAGCAGGTTCGCCGGGAACGCGAGGACCGCCAAGCGCAGCATGAGCGCCCCCTGCTCGGGGCTGCCCTTTGCAGGGGGGGCCCCTGCCTGCTTGACCCAGTAGAGCTCCCAGAGGAGGTGGGCGAGCGCGAGCGCGGCGCCGATGAGGCACATGGTCCGCGCGGTCGCTCGGTCTGAGCGCCGGTGGGCGCGCCTCCATTGGAAGAGGAGGTACGCGCCGACGACGAAGGTCGTGCCGCTGACGAGCTGCATCAGCATCGGCGCTCGACCCGTGGCCCGTGGCGATCTCGTCGCCCCTTGAAGACCTGCGCTGCGCCCTGCGAGAGCGGTGTTGCGTCGAGGTCGTGAGGGCCGACGTCGCCGTAGGCTGTGAGGGGGGGAAGGCTCACGACGGGACCTCGAGCGCGCCGACTGTACACATTGCGCCGCGCGGCTCGCCGCGCTGGTCCGTCGGCGGACAGTCAGACCCGCCGAGAATGGCGGGGCTCGAGTCGCTCGGCATCATCGTCAGGGTCGGCCCGCCGTTGTCCGCGAGATCGCCGAGGAGCGGGTCCTCGCGCAGGATCGCCGGCGTGCAGTCCATGTCGTCCTTGAGCCCGTTGGGCCACTGGATGTTCGCCTGACCCATCGCCGAGGGCGTCGCGTAGCTGGTGCCGGTGCAGTTGAGCGGGGTGTACTGATTGTCCGCGAGGTTGGCGATGATCGTGTTGCGAATCGTCAGCGTCGAGGCCCTGGCGATGCCGCTGGCGAACTGGGCCGCGTTGTCGGCGATCGTGCAGTTGACGAGCTCGCCTGTGGTGTTGTCGCCGATCGTCAGGCCGCCGCCGAGGCCCCGCTCGGTGAAGGGATCCCGGGGCCAGGTGGCGTTGCCGGCGATCGTCACGTTGGTCAGGTTGGCGACCGCGGGAGCGGGTCCGTGCCCGAGGATCCAGACCCCCGAGCTCGAGCGGGCGCGGTTGCCGTTGACGGTCGTCGCCGAGATCGTCACCGTCGAGCCCTGGAGGTAGAGGGCCCCAGCGCCGCTCGGGAGGTCGTCGTCGCGGTCCTTCACGATATTGTCGGTGATGGTCGAGCGGGTGATCGTGGTAGGCTCGCTCTCGTAGCTGGTCCGGAAGACGCCGCCGCCGAAGGCTCCGGAGGTGTTGCCGACGAGCTCAACGCCGCAGAGGTCGAGGGACTTGCCCTTGCCGTCCATGACGATGCCGCCGCCGTTGCCTCCGCGACCCTTTTGGACCCCGTCTTCGACATAGTTCGCGCCGAAGCCGGTCGCCTCGTTGGCCTCGATCCGGGAGTTTGTGACCGAAAGATCCATGCCGAGGGCGCCGAGGGCTCCTCCGTTGGCGCAGCGGTTGTCCGTGAAGGTGCTACCGCTGACCGTGATCGAGCCCGCGCCGACGCCGTAGATCGCCCCGCCGCCGAGGTCGGGCCCCTCCTCGGGGCAGGCGTTGTCGCTGAAGCGGGCGTCGATGACGGTCGCCGAGCCGCCGTGGAGATAGATCGCGCCGCCGCCCCCGTCGGTGTCGACCCCGAGGGGGATCGCCGTGCCCTGGGACCGACCGCCCCGCAGCTCGATCCGCTGGACCGTGAGGTGCGGGGTGAGGGCCTCAAAGTTGCCGGTCTCGACGACGATGAGGCGGTCCCCGCCGGCCCCCGCGAGGGTGATCGTGTCGCCGCCGTCGATCACGGTGTCGCTGACGATCGCGAGCGCTTCGCCCAGGGTGATGGTGTGCTCGCCTCCGCAGTCGAAGGTGATCGCGCCGCCGCCAGCGACCGCGTCGGCGAGCGCTTCGCCGGTGCAGGAGCCTGGCGTGCCGTCACCGACGACGGTCGCTCCGCCGACGTCGACGGGCGCGAGGCCGTCGCAGGTGGAGGGCGGCGGATCGGTGGGCCCGTCGGTGTCGCTCGTGGTCTCGGTGTCGCCGTCGGTCTCGGTCGACGAGGAGGTCGTGTCGGTCGCGCCCGAGCTGTTGGTGCTGTTGGTGCTGTTGGTGCTGTTGGTGCTGTTGGTCGAGGTGCCCTCGGTCGCGGTGCTCTCGGTCCCGCCAGTACCTTCGCTCCCGCTCGTCGACGGAGCGCTCGCCCCGGTCGACGGAGCCGAGGTGCTCTCGCTCTCGCTCTCGCTGGTCGCCGACCCACCTGTACATGCGGACATGAGGAGGCCCACGCTCGCCGTGGTCGCCGCCAAGAACAGGCCTAGGCCCCATCGCTCCGTCCCCGCCAACCCCACCGCTGTCCGTGCCATCGCCGGCGAGAGTAGCCGCTGCGATGCGGGCTCCGCCAGCACGCGATGACGACGATTGCGCGCACGCCGAGCGGCCGCGGAGCCTCACCGCGGAGCCTCTCGGCCGTGATGGCCCGCCCATGACGCAGGCTTCGGACGCAGGCTTCGGACGCAGGCTTCGATCCTGCTCGCCGGAGCCTCCATGGAGAGTCCAAACGGCGCGGCCCTGGCCCTGGCAGGGGCGCCGACGACCTCTGCTCGTATGGGGCCTAGGACCCCCGACAGGACGATGTGAGGGGGCTGGGGCGAGTTGACACAAGGCGTTGATGCGGGCGATGGCTTCGGCTGTGCAACGCTCAGCGCTCCTGATCCCGTGCTTCCTCGTGCTCGCCGGATGCGGCGATGATGGCTCAGCTACGACGAGCGGAGCGTCCTCTGCCACCGCGAGCTCGACCGACCCGAGCGCGAGCGGCACAGGCAGCACGGGGAGCACCTCGGCGACCAGCGAGAGCAGCGAGAGCAGCGTCGGCACAGGCAGCACGGGGGGCACGAGCACGACGACGACCGCCACGGGCTCGGAGACGGACGCGACGACGGGCGAGACCACAGGTCCCTCGGAGCTGGAGCCGATGGTGGACATCGGTGACACCAACCGCGAGGTCTGGGTCTTCATGCAGAGCCACCTGCACACCACCGGGTACCACGCCTGCGCGAACAACCCCCTCGACCCCGGACCCCTGCCGGAGGGGACCTGCTACAGCGCTGACGGGATCACTGCGTTCCTCCAGGAGGCGCTCGACAACGACGCCTCGGACATGTTGATCACCGACCACAACAACATCGAGGCGTGGTTTGACCCGGCCTTCGTGCCCCTCCCGAGCCAGGACAACACCCGCTATGCGACGCCGCTGCGGGGGACGGAGTGGAGCTCCCGCGGCGGGCATATGACCCTGCTCTTCCCGAACGAGCTCGTCAGCGACAACGACGCGGCGATCGACGCCGGCTATATCTTCGCCGACGGAAACAAGGGGGACGTCGACGACGACGGGGTCTACGGCGAGGTGATCGACACCGTGCACGCCGTCGACGGCGTGGCGATCATCAACCACCCAGAGCTCGCGATCCACGTCTTCCCGGAGGACGCGATGCACGCTGACGCCGTTGAGGTCGGGATCCCGCCAAACCCGCTCGACGACATCGAGGGCGGCTCGATCAGCGCCCACTCGAGCGCGGAGGCCCGCCGCTTCTGGCAGCGTCGTCTCTTCATGGGCGATCGGATCGCGGGGACGGCGGGGGCCGATCACCACCACGGCTCGGGGGACATCCCCGGCCTCGAAGCGCCGACCTTTGGCACGGCGGTCAACCTGATCCGGGTCGACACCAGCCTCGCCGACTCGGACGTGATGGAGGCCATCTCGGATCCGTCGGGGACGATCGATCGACGGACGGCGATCGTCATGGACGCGGTCCGACGGGGGCACGTGATGATCGTCGAGGACGTCGACGCAGCGCGGGTCTACCTCGGCGCCGACACGGACGCTGACGGTCGCTTCCATGACGCGCGGGCCGGCGACTGCATCCTCCCCGAGGACATCGACGGCGATGAGTTTCGACTGCGGGTGCGGATCGACAATCCGAGCCCCGGCTTCGCCTCGACGCACTACAACTTTGAGGTCTGGGACCAGACCGACGACGCGGATCCGCGCTGGTATGTCGAGGTCGACTACGACGATGGTTTTCCCGCCGACCCGAACTACGAGGTCGATCCCGACGATCCCTTCGCGATCGAGCTGACGCTCCCCTACGAGCCGCAGGAGACCAATTTCTTCCGCGTCGTCCTGGTCCATGACACGATCGGGCCGATCAATGACACCGACGTGGTCACAAACCCGATCTACTACGGGGGGTGGGGCGCAGAGTGTGACACGGCGAGCCCGCTCTACTGAGCGCCCGGCGGGCGCCTCGGGCGATCGTCCTGTTCGCCCAGCGGAGCACAGCGGGTGCGCGCGATGAGGCCCTGACGTCCGGCGGCGAGGATGGCTCCCTCCGAGAGCGGCTCCAGGGATGCTGACGCGAGACCGCTCAGTGCCGGGCCCGCGCGGTGAGGCCTGATGTTCGGCGGGGATGGCTCCCTCCGAGAGCGGCTCCAGAGGTGCGGACGCGAGATCGCGCGGTGAGGCGCGCTCGCGGGGCGAAGGTCGTGCATCCCGCTCGCCGACCCGGGTTTGCTGGTATTCTCGGCCGCGCCCCTATGGAACGCGTCGCCAGCGAGCTTGTCTACCAGATCGTGTTTGGTGTCATGCTCCTCATCGTCGGGGCGATCGGGTACCGGCTCGCGCGCGCACAGATCGCTGCCCTCTACCGTCGCTACCGCCGTCACCGAGTCTCCAAGATCGGCCTCTCGGCACCTGCTCGAGTCGTCGACGTCGAGACTGTGGATCCCGATCTGCTCATCGGGGTCGACGAGGTGAGCGGCCTCTCCGGTTCGACCGGGCGAATCTACCGAATCCTGCTGATGGTCGAGCCGACGATCGGGGAGCCCTTTGGCGCCGATATCTACACCGGCTTGAGCCAGGATGAGCTCGCGACGATCCTGCCCGATTCGACGGTCAACGTGATGTACGACCCGCACAATACAGACATTGTCGTGCTCGGCGGCGCTTCTGCGACCGGCGTGGGGCTGGGTCGGTCCTCCTCCACGTAGGTCGGGGTACGACCTTCCCCCGCGAATGTGTTGCCGGGCGGTCGAATCGTCACGCTTTGCAGTTGCTCAAATTTCTAGAGGTGCCATCGTGACGGGCGGTGGATTTTCCGCCGAAGGACACTTATGGGCGACAAATCACCGAAATCGAAGCAAAAGAAGAGCGAGCAAAAGACGGCCACCAAGCAGGCGACCGCCGCCAAGGCGAAGACCAAGCGGGACGCACAGGTTCGGGTTCCGCCGGTCGCCAAGAACAAGTAGGCGAGCTCACCGGTCCCCGCGCGATGGTTCTGGATCCGTCGCGCGGGTCTCCGCGGCGGAGAGCGCACGCGGGTCTCTGGCGATGCTGGGGTTCGCGCTCGACGTGGGCCCCGGGAGGGGCTGAGGGTCGTGTGCATCGTCACTCCGGCGAGCTTTCGCGGGCCTTCTCGCTCGCCGGATCTTGCCCCGAGCACGCATCTGTGGGAGGCCCTGGCCGTGAGCTTCAAGCAACTAGGCCTCGCGCCGCCCCTCCTTCGCGCCGTCGAAGAGTCCGGCTACGAGCGACCCACCCCGATTCAGACCCAGGCCATCCCGCCAGCCCTCGCGGGCCGCGACATCCTCGGCTGCGCCCAGACCGGCACCGGAAAGACCGCAGCGTTCTCGCTGCCGATCCTCCAGCGCCTCGACGCCTCCGCGGGCGATGAGCCGTCGCTGCGGAGCTTGATCGTCACGCCGACCCGCGAGCTCGCGGCTCAGATCGGCGCGAGCATGTCGACCTATGGCAAGCACCTGGAGCTGTGGCACACCGTCGTCTTCGGCGGGGTCAGCGACAAGCCGCAGATCCACGAGCTGCGCGAGGGGGTCGACGCGCTCGTCGCCACCCCCGGGCGCCTGCTCGATCTGATGAACCGCGGCGAGATCGACCTCTCCTCGATCGAGGTCTTCGTCCTCGACGAGGCCGACCAGATGCTCGACATGGGCTTTTTGCCCGACATTCGCAGGATCGTCGCGAAGCTCCCGCGCGAGCGCCAGACGATGTTCTTCTCGGCGACCATGCCCGGCTCGATCCGCGAGCTCGCGCAGACCCTGCTGGTCGATCCGGTCGAGGTCGCGGTCGCGCGGATCTCGGAGCCCGCCGACGTCGAGCAGCGGATCTACTTCGTCGACAAGGGCGACAAGCGCAAGCTCCTGCTCGACCTCCTCCGCCAAGACACGAGCGTCGAGCGATCGCTGGTGTTCAGCCGGACCAAGCACGGCGCCAACCGGATAGCCAAGCACCTGAGCGGCGCCGGCATCATGACCGCGGCGATCCACGGCAACAAGTCTCAGGGCGCGCGGACGCGGGCGCTGGATGCGTTCCGCAGCGGCGAGCTGCGGGTCCTCGTCGCCACCGACATCGCCGCCCGGGGCCTCGACATCGACGCCGTCTCCCACGTCATCAACTTCGACCTGCCGAACGTGCCCGAGACCTACGTGCACCGGATCGGCCGGACCGCGCGGGCCGGCGCCTCGGGGATCGCCATCTCGTTTTGCGACCTCGAAGAGCGCGAGTACCTCGTCGACATCGAGCGGCTGATCCGCAAGCACATCCCGCGGGTCGAAGACCACGGCTACCCGCCGAGCCAGAGCTCGCCGGCGATGACCGACCTCGAGCGAAAGAGCGGCGGGGGGGATGGCAAGCGGAAGGACGGGTCCTCGGGCGGCGGAGAGCGTCGCGGCGGCCGTCGGCCGAGCCGCGGCCGACGTAGCGGGTCCCGGCGTCCTCGCTAGCCCTGGAATAAGCGCTGCTGTGAGGCGTCCTAGACAACCCGCGTAGAATCGTCAGTGACACGGGTTCCGCGTTTCGCGCTGCATTCGTGTGGGTGAGCGCTCACCTCGTGCTTGGCGAGGGGCGGAGCTTGGGGGCTGTAGGCGGGCGGGCGAGGGGCGACGAGGCGGGTCCCTCGCGGACGCGGGTCCTCCCATGCCACGTGCTCGCCACGGGATAGGCTGACGTGCTTGAAGAGACAGGGTACGCGTGTCTCCGCGCGAGGCACGGGTCCTCCCGCTGCGTCCCATCCGTCGCCCCTCGCTCGCCCGAGCAAGTCTTCCTGGGCTCCGCTACCGGGCGTAGAGGACTCGCGAGTGCAGACCTTCTCTCGACACATGCTCGTCGAGTCTCTCGACGATGATGAGCAACAACGCGCATCGCCCCCCGCGGTCGTCGGGTCGGGGATCTGGTCAGCGCCGACGATCCTCCGTACGCCTTC
>JAUHWG010000022.1 GCA_030424595.1 Polyangia bacterium | reverse complement strand
CGTGCGCCACTGACTGCCCCGAAGGACAGCCCGTTCGACTTGCATGTGTTAGGCCCGCCGCAAACGTTCGCTCTGAGCCAGGATCAAACTCTCCAGTTTGATGCTGTTGTTGTCCTGCCGACACCGAAGCGTCGACGGACGGGGTTGGCCAACTTCACAGCTGACCGAATCCCACAGGCTCATTTTGCTTTCGCGTCTCAGCCTTACGGCGTGATCCGCGAGCGTTTCTCGTGGTTTCCTCTTCCTCAACCAGTTTTCAGGGAGCGAGACCCACGTCGCCGAGGCGGCGGGGCGTCCCGGTCGGGAGCAGCGCTCCTCCCCAGGGGTGGCGGTTTGTACTTGTCCCCCTTCGCCAAGTCAAGCACTCGCTCAAAAAAATCGTCCACGTTCGCCCCAAGAGCGCGGGCGTAGGAGACTCGATCCGTCGGCATCACCCCAGAGGCGGACGAAATCGGAGATATAGAGTTTTTGAGAAAAACCTACCCGAGAGCGCAGTCGCGCCAAACACGCCGGCTCTCTCGCGCGCTTCGCTCCGCAGCTCGCTCGATATCGCCCGCCCGGGGTAGCTCTAGAGATCGACCGAGCGCGGCAGGGACGCGGTTTCGGGTCTTCGAGGAGCGACTGGGATCGGTGGACGAGCTCGCCGACCGAGCGCGTGCGCCTGGAGCCCGTCTCATGCTCCCCTGCCCCCTCGGAGAGTTGCTCATGGGAGGGCCTCGAGGTCCGCAGCGCTTCGCGAGCCCGTCCAGTCGATCCGCTCGGCCGAGAGGACAGTCGGCTGTCTATAGTAGGCGCTGGGGAGCGCGACCCGTACAAGCGAGCGAGGACGAGCTCGGGCACGAGCCTGTCTACTTGTCCTTCTGCTTCTTCTGCTGGCCCTTGTCCTTCGACCGACGCGTGCGCTTCTTAGCCCCTTTGTCGAGGTACCCCGACTCCGTGGCATGGGCGACCATCGACCGGATCACCTCGACGGTCGCGTCGTCGGCGATCATCAGGTGGTGCTTGAAGGGCGGGCGCTCCGAGGGCGACCAGCGGACGAAGAGGATGAAGCGTTGACCCCGCAGCTCGGCGGGGAGCGGGTCGATGCTGACGACCTCGAGGCGCTGGGTCTCGGCGCTTCGCTTGGGCAGCTCCCGCAGCAGCGGCTCCTGGATCCGAACCTCGACAAAGCGCTGGACCTTGGCCCCGCGCCGACGCTCCCAGAGGTCCTCGATCGTGACCTCCGCGATCAGGTCGGCGTGGCCGAGACGCTCGCCGAAGAGCCGCTGGTCGACGACATCGCTAGGCGCGCGACCGACGAGGACCACCGGGGTGACGGTGATCCCGTTGTCGAAGTAGGCAGCGTGGCCCGGCTCCATCGCCGGCGTCCCTGCGGGGGGCGCGAGCGACACGTCTTTTGGCTTGCAGCCCGCGCTCAGGCCGATGACGACGAGGAGCGTCGCGCTGACCGTCAAGAGGTCCCGCCGAAGCCGCCCGAGGGCTCGCCGCCCGCGCTGGAGAGCCGCCATGCCGGCTGCGAGAGTAGCGTATGCTCGCGGCCGTGCGTACTCCATCGCATGCGCGGACCCAACAACGTGCGCGGGGAACCCGACGCTGTTTCTGTCTAGCAGCCCGCGGCAAAAGTCCCGTGTGCTCTCACGCCGCGATCGTTGGCCCTCTCGGCTTCGACGAAACGCCGCTGTACTGGGCCGTACCGCAAGTTTCGGCGGGGCCGAGAGGGGCGACGAGGGCAAGCGAGAGCGCGCGGGACTTTTGCCACGGGCTGTTCGTACCTCTGCTCGTGACTCTCCTCGTGACTCTCCTCGGGGCCTGCGCCAGCACAGGCGGGCCTCGAGACTACGATCCGCCCATCCCGGGGCTCGTCGCCGAGAACGAAGAGGCGGGGGATCCCTACGGCGGCCGCTTCCCCTATGACGAAGCGATCGCCGACCTGCCGGGCGAGGGCCCGCTGCAGGCGCAGATCGAGACCGACGCAGGCGTGATCCGCTGCCGCTTGGAGCCCGAGACCGCCGCCCTGACGGTCGCCAACTTCGTCGGGCTCGCCCGCGGCCTCCGCCCCTTTCAGGAGGAAGAGGGCGGCCCCTGGGTCACGGCGCCCTATTACGACGGGCTCCCGTGGCATCGGGCGATCGAGGGGCAATTTGTCCAGACCGGGCGACGGGGCTCGCGGGAGAACCCGGGCTTTGACCTCCAGGATGAGATCTCTCCCGGCGCGAAGTTTGACCGGGCCGGGGTGATGGCCCTCGCCAACAACGGCAGCCCGCACTCGGGCGCGGCCCAGTTCTTCATCACCTCCAACGAGCTCACCCACCTCAACGGCGCCTACGCGATCTTCGGCCGATGCGAGGACCATCACGTGATCCGCGAGCTCGAGCGGCGAGCGCGTGACAAGAGCACACCGGCGCCGATCATCCAAACCGTGACGATCCACCGGGATTGAGCCCGAAGCGGGCGACGGCGAGCGCGACGCCAGCGCGGATGAGGGTGAGAAGGGCCCCTGTCTTGTCGACAGGGTCGCGGCATGGGAGAACGCCCCGGGCCCGCTGGGCCTCACGTAGGAGATATCGCCGATGCTCACCACGCAACGACTCTCGCTGATCGCTAGCGCCGCCCTCGCCTTCGCCTGTACCGCGAGCCAGCCGCCGCCGAAGGACGATACCGCCGACAAAAAGGCCGAAGTCGACGGCGAGGTCCCTGGGCAGGGGTCGGCGGACGCCAAGGCGGAGGCTGACGCCAAGGCGGCAGCAGAGAAGGCTGAGGAGGCCCAGAGGGCCGCTGAGGCCGCCAAGAAGGCCGCTGAGGCCGCCAAGCAGAGGCCCAAGCGGACCTTCCGCCGCGGTCAGAACGCGCCCAAGGGCCTCACGGTCGAGGAGCTCTACGAGTACAACAAGTCGCAGGGCGATCCGATCGACGGGGAGTTCACCCTGGAGATGGCCTTTGAGGGCGACGAGGCCCTCAAGAACCGCGACAACGGCACGCTCTACGCCGAGTTCCAGACGACGATGGGAGACTTCGCCTGCGTCCTCTTCGAGGACAAGGCGCCGATCTCGGTCGCCAACTTCGTCGGCCTCGCCCGCGGCACCCGCCCCTGGCGCGACAAGAAGACCGACACGTGGATGACCACGCCCTTCTACGACGGCGTGCTCTTCCACCGCGTGATCAAGAATTTCATGCTCCAGACCGGAGACCGCAGCGGCACCGGCACCGGCTCCCCCGGCTTCCTCGTCCCCGACGAGCTCGACACCGGCCTGACGCACAATAAGGCGGGGATCCTGTCGATGGCGAACCGCGGGCCCAACACCGGCTCGTCGCAGTTCTTCGTCACCGTCACCAAGACCCCCCACCTCGACGGCAAGCACGCGGTCTTCGGCCAGTGCGAGCCGAAGATCCCGGTGAAGATCTCCGAGGTTAAAGTGAAGAGCATGCCAGGGGTTGACTCACGACCGCTCGACGACGTCAGCATCAAGACGATCAAGATCGAGCGCCGCGCCAAGTAGCCGACCGCTCCTCGAAGGTGAGCCGCTTCCCCGGAGCGGCCCGCCTGAGGCCGGAGGCATCTCGCCAAAAAAAGCCCGCTTCGGGACCGCACGGAGGGAATGGCGGCAACGAAGCGGGCAGAGATGCAAGTCGACCTGCGCCGACCGACGTCTCAAGATCTGGGCTCGGCGCTGGGGATCCGAAATCCAGCGCCGAGCCGCCCACACGACGAGCGGGATACTTCTCCGACCCGCGCCCCTCGCCGGAGGTTTCACCTGTTTTGAGGATTCCTCAATCACCGTTGTGGCGATGACGGGGCCAGCACAGGCTACGACTGGCCATTTTCGCCCGACGGGACGACCGCGACCGGACACGGCGCGAGACCGGCGAGGTTGCTGGCGGTGCTCGAGGCGAAGATCCGCTCGGCGAGCGATAGACCCCGCGAGCCGCAGACGATCATCGACGCGCTCAGCCCCTCCGCGAGCCCCAGGAGCTCGCTCTCGATCTCGCCGAAGGCGACCTTCACCTCCGGGTCTCCGGGGAGGTTGGCCGAGGCCCAGGCGCGCGCCGCCGCCTCGACCTCGCGCTTGTGGCCCTCGATGAGCCCCTCCATCTCCTCGTCGAGCACATAGAGCGCCGCGTGAGAGCGAGGGATCCCGACGTAGGCGACGACCAGGGGCCTCGCCGTACGCTCGGCGAGGTCGACCGCGAAACGCGCCGCCGCCGCCGAGTTCGCGCTGAGATCGGTCGCCAGGAGAATCGGGCCCGCGCCGATGTCTGAGCGCAGCAGGTCCGGAGGGGTGACGATCACCGGCACGGGCAGGGCTCGGAGGATCCGCCGGGCGACCCGTCCGAGCTTCACGACGGAGCGCTCGCCTCGGCGGGACCAACGACCGATGAGGAGGGCCCGAGCGCCATGACGGATGGCCGCGTCCATCAACCCACGCTCGGCCGTGTCGGCGCTGACCGCCTCGAGCTTCGCGAAGAGATCGACGCCCCCGCCAGCCTCGGCGACCGCCTCATCGATGCGCTCGCGGGCGCCCGCCAGGATCGTCGGCACTCGCTCGCCAAGAAAGCGAAAGAGCCCCGTCTCGACGACATGAACCCCGATCGCCTGGGCCTCGGGCTCGCTCGCGCGGAGCCAGGAGGAGACGCGAAAGACCCCGGTGTTCTCCGGGATCAGATCAAGACCGACCAACCAACGTGTTGTCTCTTCCATGATCACTTGCGGTATCTGCGCAGAGGAGCGGGCTTGGAGTTTGCCAGAGACGATCACCGAAGACACCCACGGCGACAAGCGCATGCCTTGCGGATCCTGGTCGAGCGACGTCAGCACCTGCTATCACGGAACCCAGGCAGAACAGCAAGCAGATGACTGAGTCAAGCGATCTGGCGGCCCTCGAGGCCGAGCTCAACCGTATGCTCCTCGACGGCGAGGCGCTCGCCGCGTTCGAAGCCTTCTACGCCGACGACGTGGTGATGCAGGAGAACTCCGACCCTCCCGTCGCCGGCAAAGAGGCCAACCGCCAGCGCGAGCAGGACCTGCTCGGCAGTCTCGCCGCCTTCGAGGCGGAGCTCCTCGGAGGGGCTGTCGGCGACGACCTGACCTACTCCGAGTGGATCTACACCTTCACCTTCCGCAACGGCGACCGCCAGCGCCTCCACGAGGTGTCGGCCCGGCGCTGGCGCGACGGCAAGGTGATCCACGAGCGCTTCTACTTCGATCGCTAGGATCCCTGCGCCCTGCATCGGTCGTCGTGCTCCCGCCCCGCCTGCGGCCACAGCCCAGCCTGCCCGCAAAAAAGAGGCTGCCCCCCTGCGGGAGCAGCCTCTCCTGGTTCACGGCGTGTCGAGCGGGACCCAGCTCCCCCCTCGCCCCGTAAGCCTAGTGCGGCCTGTCCGGCCTAGTGCGGCCTGTGCTCGGGGCTCTTCGAGCGCTCCTTGCGGCGACGCTCTTCGAGGTAGGCGTTGACGTCCCGCCAGTCGACCGGCGCCGTGTCGACGCCGTTCATGAAGTCGCGGAAGGTGCCGTTCGAGTAGGTGTCGTCGGGGCAGACCAGCGACCAGCGGAGCACCTCGTCGAGAGACGTCGCGACCTTGACGTCGACGGCCCGGAGGACGTTCTTGGGGATGTCGGCGAGGTCCTTCTCGTTGTCCTTGGGGCAGATGACGGTCTTCATCCCGCTGCGGTAGGCGGCGAGGACCTTCTCCTTGAGGCCGCCGATCGGCAGGACCTGACCGCGGAGGTTGATCTCGCCGGTCATCGCCACGTCCTTGCGGACCTTCACCCGGAGGAGGGAGGAGGCGAGGGCGACGACGATCGTCACGCCCGCGCTAGGCCCGTCCTTCGGGACCGCCCCCTCGGGGAAGTGGACGTGGAAGTCGATCCCCTCGTGGAAGTCCGGCTCCAGGCCGAAGGCCAAGCTCCGCGAGCGGACGTAGGAGATCGCGGCCTGGGCCGACTCCTGCATCACCTCGCCCAGCTTGCCGGTGAGCATCACCTTGCCCTTGCCCGCCATCACGCTGGCCTCCGCCTGGAGGAGGCAGCCGCCGAAGGCGGTGACCGCGAGCCCGTTGACCATGCCGATCTGGTCGTTGGCGTCGGCGATGTTGAGGCGGAACTTGGGGGGCCCGAGGAGGCGCTGGACCGTCCGCACGTCGACCTTGTAGGACTTCTTCTTCTTGCCGTCGCGGATGTACTCGACCGCGAGCTTGCGGACGACCGAGGAGACCTGGCGCTCGAGGGAGCGGACACCGGCCTCCTTGGTGTAGAGGTTGATGATCTCGCGGACCCCGGGATCCGTGAAGTGGACGTCGACGGCGCCCATGCCGTTGGTCTCGACCTGCTTCGGGATCAGGTACTGACGGGCGATCTTCAGCTTCTCCTCGTCCGTGTAGCCGGTCAGGGAGATGATCTCCATCCGGTCCTGGAGCGGCAGCGGGATCGTGTGCAGGGAGTTGGCCGTGCACATAAAGAGGACGTCTGAGAGGTCGTACTCGAGGTCGAGGAAGTGATCGACGAAGGCGCTGTTCTGCTCCGGGTCGAGCACCTCGAGCATCGCCGCCGAGGGGTCGCCGCGGAAGTCCATCGACATCTTGTCGATCTCGTCGAGGAGGAAGACCGGGTTGGAGGAGCCGGTCTTGCGCAGCCCCTGGATGATCTTCCCCGGCATCGCGCCGATGTAGGTCCGACGATGGCCGCGGATCTCGGCCTCGTCACGGACGCCGCCGAGGGAGACGCGGATAAACTTGCGGTGGGTCGCCCGGGCGACGCTCTTGGCGAGCGAGGTCTTGCCGACGCCGGGCGGGCCGACGAGGCAGAGGATCGGCCCCTTGATCTTCTGCACCAGCGACTGAACGGCGAGGTACTCGAGGATCCGCTCCTTCGGCTTGGCGAGGCCGTAGTGATCCTCGTCGAGGATCTCCTGGGCGTCCGGGAGCTTGATCTTGTCGGTGCTGCGGACCTCCCAGGGGAGCGCCAGGACGGTGTCGATGTAGTTGCGGACGACCGTCGCCTCGGCGCTCATCGGGCTCATCATCTTGAGCTTGCGCAGCTCCTTCTTCAGGCGGTCCGAGGCCTCCTGGCTCATCTTCTTGCGGCGAATACGATCCTCGAGCTCGGCGATCTCGTTCTTGAACTCGTCCTGCGACCCGAGCTCCTTCTGTATCGCCTGCATCTGCTCGTTGAGGTAGTACTCCTTCTGGTTCTTCTCCATCTGCTTCTTGACGCGAGTCCGGATCTTCTTCTCCACCTGGAGAATCTCGATCTCGTTCTGCATCAGCTCGTAGAGCTTCTCCAGGCGGGTCCGCACGACCTCGGTCTCGAGCAGCTCCTGCTTGGCGGAGAGCTTGAAGTTGACGTGCGCGGCGATGGTGTCGGCGAGGCGCGAGGGGCTGTCGATGCTCTGAACGCTGACCGCGAGCTCGGGCGGCACCCGCTTGTTGAGCTTGACGTAGTTCTCAAAGGTCGCCTGGACCGAGCGCATCAGGGCGGCGAGCTCGGGCTCGTCCGCGAGGCTGATCTGCGGCGCCTCGATCGCCTCGACCTCGACGAGGAAGAAGCGCTCGCTGTCGCCGTACTCGGTGATCTTCGCCCGCTGCTTGCCCTCGACCAGCACCTTGACGGTGCCGTCGGGGAGGCGGAGGAGCTGGATGATGCTGCCGATCGTCCCGTAGCTGTGGATCCCCTCGGGCTTCGGGTCGTTGACCTTGGCCTTCTTTTGGGCGCAGAGGAGGATGCTCCGATCCCCCGCCATCGCCTCTTCGAGGGCGTTGATCGACTTCTCGCGACCGACGAAGAGAGGGACGACCTCGTGGGGAAAGACGATGAGCTCGCGAAGCGGAAGCAGCGGGATCTTGCGTACCATGGCGTGCAGAACCCGCGGTGGGCGCGGGCTGCCGAACGCTAGCACCGGCCCCTTAAGCGGTCAAACTAGCGGCCCTACGCAGGGATCCGGCGCGACCCCTCAGGGCAAAAAGGTGACAGCGGTCACCGGGATCGGCTGAGCCGTGAGCGCCCTCGTTCGGCGACCTCCGCGGCGCGCTCATCGCGGGACTCCGGCGAGGCGAACCACCGCCACAGACGGGCGAGGCCGGCGACCGCCATGACCGCCCAGGGGAAGTTCGGACCGCCGAGGGCGGAGATCAAGGCGAAGACCTCGACGGCGAGCGGCACACGAAAACGGGCCGGCCAATCGATCCCGAGGCGGGAGGCGAGCCCCGCTGACGAAGGAAGCTCGAGGGGCAGCGTGTGTTGACGGCGGAGGAGCGAGCGCGCCTGCGCCAGGGAGAAGAAGACCGCCGCCCCGCCGATCCCGAGCAGGACCAGATCCGCGACCCCTGACCGGGCCTCCTCCGCGACAAGGACGTAGGTCAGCGCCGCCGCGTACGCCGCGTGTCCAAAGGGGCGGACGACGACCTCAGAGACGAAGGCCGTACCGTCGACGACCTGCAGCTCCCGCAGCGCCGGGAGTTGACGGGCGATCTCAACGCCGGCGAGGAGCGCGAGGGCGCCGAGGGCCGCCCCGAACCAGGGATCGAGGAGAACCAGCGCGCCCGAGGCGACCGCCAGGGCGAGGGCGACGACCTCGACCTGGGCGAGCGGTCGGCCGGCTGCCGCCAACCCGCGCAGCAGGGGCGCCGCGACGAAGCGCGAATAGAGCGAGGCGTCCCCCTCCGCGAGCCCCCGTGAGCGACGGACGATCGCCTCCGCCCGCGAGCGATCCTCCGGATAGACCAGGCGGGCGACATCGTCGGGGCCGACCTCCTCAGGCCAGATGATCTCCTCCGAGATCGGCATGGTCGCCGGCAGGAGTCGGAGGTGACCGGTGAACCATGCGGTCGGCCGAGCTACGCCGTCGTAGATGGTGAAGCGCTCGTCCTCCTCGAGCGGGTGCTCGACCATGAGCCGTAGCACCTCGCGGTTGATCACCGCCGACTCGAGGGTGACCAGCGCCGGAACACCGACGGCATCGCCGGTCGCGAGCTCCTCTCCGGCGCTGAGCTCGACCCGGACCCCAGGGCCGACGAAGACGCGGGTGAAGCCGGCCTCGAGGGCGTCTCGGATCAGGCGCTCGGCCGGGGGCACGCCGAGGAGCGGGCGGCGAGCGTCGACCGCCGCCTCGGTGTCCGGGAGGATCACCAGCGCCAGCTCGGAGGGGATGATCCGCAGCTCGCCGGCGTCGCCGAACGCGTCGCCGACAGGATCGTCCAGCCCCTCGTCGTCGAGCTCTCCCTCGCCGATCAAGACAGCGGCCCCTCCCCCATCACCGCCCGCAGATCATCCGCGCCGAGGCCCCCGAGGGTGCTGACGAGGCGATGGGCGGCGCTCTGATCTTGGTGCCCAGGGGCCCCCGGAGCCGGGTTGCAGGAGGAGGTCGCGATCACCCGCATCCCCGCGGCGATCCCGGCTGCGATCCCGGCCTGACTGTCCTCAAAGACGAGGATCCGCGCCGGCGGCAGGCCGAGCCGCTGCGCCGCCTTGAGAAAACCGTCCGGCGCCGGCTTGCCCCGCGGGTAGTCCTCGCAGCCCATGTAGAAGCCCAAGAGGTCGCCGATCCCGAGCTGCGGCAGCGCATGCTCGATCTCCCGCCGGCTGGAGCCGCTGACGATGACGATCGGGATCGCCAGCGCCACCGCCGTCCGGACCAGCTCCGGCGCCCCCTCGTTGACGGGGATCCGCAGGCCCTCGGCGAACATCTTCTCCTTCGCCGCGATCGAGAGGTCCTTGAGGGTCTCCAGGTCGATCCCGAGGCGCTCGTCGGTTCTCAGCGCGGCGTAGATCTCCTGCCACGCGTGGCCGATCACGAACGAGCGATCTTCTTCGCTGAGGACGACCCCACGGTCCGCGAAGACCCGAGCGATCCCCTCGGCGTGGACCGGCTCAGCGTCGATCAGAGTGCCGTCGAGATCGAGGATGATCGCCGCGGGGAGTCCTGTGTCGGTGCGCGTCATGAGGCCTAGACACTACCCGAGCCAGGCGCGGGTTTGTCCACCTCCGTCGGGCGCCGAGGCTCGAAGACGACCGGCGACGGGGCCGACGGGCTCAGGCTAGCCTAGACCGGTTGGGATCGCCGCCTACGGCGAGAGGGATGGGTCGATGATGAGCTCCGCACCGCGCTTTTGGACCGAGGCCTGTATGGCAGCGATCGCCGCTGCGTTTAACGCTTCGCCCCGCTTCCAGCGGGCGGCGAAGTCCTTCTCAGAGACCCTAATCCTCCGCTGTCTCGACACCCCCGACGGCCACGACTGCGCCGCGAGCTTCACCTTCTCGAAGGGCACCTGCGTCTCGCACGACTTTCACAACGCCCCCGCCCCGGCGCCGCTTCGCCGCGAAGCCTTCGACAAGAAGAAGGCGATGATCCGCTCGACCGCCCCCTACGACCTCTGGGTCAAGCTCGATCGCGGCGAGATGAACGTCGCCCAGGCGATCGTCTCGCCCTCCTACAACGTCGAGGGATCGAAGCTCAAGATCATGCGCTATGTCGGGGTGCTGACGGCGATGAACGCCGTCGTCGCCGAGGTCGAGAAGACCTACTGAGCCGCCGACCGGTCGGGCCTCTGCACCGCGAGGTCGGCTCCGCCGGCGTCAACATGAGCTCACGTCACCGCCTCCGCCTGCGCGAGCCACAGCGAGGTCATGCCGACAGCGACGAGGCAGGCCAGGGCCACACACCTCCAGATCCAGACCCGCCGCCAGTAGCCCCGCTCGTAAAAGATGTCGGCGAGCAGCCCCTGCTGGATCCGCTTGAGCTCGGTCAAGAAGGCGGCCGCCGGCTCAGAGCCGCGGATCGTCCGGTCGAAGACGAAGCTCTCGGGTCGCCCCCGGACCATCGCTCGGATCGTCACGAGCATCAGCTCATCCCGCCAGAAGGGCTCGGAGATGCTCCGACAGCGGTTCCCGTAGTTGTTGCGGCGCGAGAGGCTCTTGCGGTCGATAGCGCAGGGCTGATCCTGGATCGACGCGACCAGGTGGCTGAGCTGCTCGACCTCATGGTGCCGCCCGGTGAGGATGTAATAGAGCAGCGCGCCTAGGGCGTAGACGTCATGGGCCTCGCCGAGCGGGCGGACGATCTCGAGGCGGGCCCCCTCGGGCGGTGGCGTTCCCTCGTAGTAGGCGAAGCGATCGCGACCCTCGACCTCGACCTTCGAGATCTGGAGGTCCTGCACGTGCTGCGGGTCATAGCTGTTGGCGATGATATCGTGGGCGTAGATCGACGCTGGCGACTGGACCAGGCTGGGCGGCACCCTGAAGCGAAGATGCGACCCCTCAAAGTCGAGGTTCGCGCCGATCGTCTGTCTCTGATACCGCGCCTCTGGCGAGAGGTAGGGGAGCTTGGTCACCGCGAGGCTGGTCTCGGCGTCTTCGTACCAGGATCGGGTGAGCTGCTCCTTGTCGGAGAGGCCAAAGTCGATCACACAGATCTCGGTGTGGAGGTTCGCCGCGAAGTCGAGGAGCCCCGCCACATGATCGCCGACAAAGCCCACCCCGAGCGGTACGACCGGGGAGTTGCGGATCATGATGTTGTCCGGCGCCAAGTCCTTGTGGACGACCCGCTTGTTCCCGTGGAGCGCGACCACAGCCTCGGCTATCTGGACCATGAGGTGGATCTTCGAGAGGAGGCGGACCTCCATCGCGATCCTCTGGAGCCGCCTCCTCTCCGGCAAGAGCCCGAGGCCCAGGCGGAGCCGCTCCAGCCCGCTAAGGTCGATCCCGTCTCGCTCCGGCCGGTCGAGCGCGGCGGCGCAGCCCTCGAGGCTCATGTCGAGCAGCTCCATGACCATCGCTTCGCGGAGCGTGAAGTTGATGATCGTCCCGACGTCCGCATGGGTCGCGCTCTCCGCCCTACAGCAGGGCTTGGCCCGATGGCCGAAGAGCTCATGACCGCGCTCATGCACGTACTCGGCGCTCAACGAATACTCACAGGTCTCGCAGGTGAGCGACGGGAAGGGCCGGCTCTCCAGGTTCTTTCGCTGGAGCAGCGAGCCGCAGCCCTGGGGACAACGCGGGTGATAGAGCATCCCACAGCCGCAGAGCACGAGCGCGTCGAGGTGGATGATGTCGACCATTGCCGCGACGCCGACGGTCGGGTTTAGGGAAAATTCGCGGTTGAGGGCGATCTCCCGGCTAAAGAGGCGCTCTTCCTCATATCCCGCGTGGTCGTGCAAGACCTTGATCGCGACCCGCCTCGCGGCCAGGCCTGCAATCACCTGCTGCGCCGCGTAGACCTTGGCGAAGCGGCCTGTGCCCAGGACCTGAGGCCGCGCCGGCCCGGGGTCCGGGATCCGCATCAGGTCGTACTCGACCTGCGAGGGCAGCATGCTCCGGCTCCGCGAGACGGTCATTGAGTGGCCCAGCGGTGCGTCGACGAGCGCGTCAAGGGTCTCGAGGTGAAGGCTGATGGTGCCGGACACGGGGCTCAGGTCGGATGCTCTAGACATATGCACTCGATGTGGCGGGTCGATCGGTCTTCACCGAAGGTCTCGAGAACGACGACCGTCGACACCCAGGGCGGAACCGTGAGGTGGAGGCGCCTGGCCGGCTCGGTCAGGGGCGCCTCGACGCCGCCCTCGACAACCCGCAGGGCCTGCGCATTGACCCGGCGAACACGGGCCCGCCGATGACCGACGTCAAAGGACTGAGCCGGAGAGGAGGGCGCGAGGAGAAGCTGCTCCATCCGCGTGGCCGGCTGAAAAGCGTCGAGATAGAGGGCCGAACGACCATCGTCAGCGTCGACCTTTAGGCTCAAGGTCGAGTTGCTATAGGTACAGCGGAGCCGGCCAGGCAAGATCCCGGGAATCCGGGACATCCCCAAGGTGTGTGGACCTCGCTCATGGGTGCGAATGTGCTTTGCATAGACCACGAAGCGCGCGTCACCGGCGGTCGAGAGCGACCACTCACCCTCATGCTCGAGCGAGATCGGGAGAGCACGATCGCCGTCCGTATCGGCCGCCGGGAGCATCTCGACGAACCCGCCCAAGCTCTCGATCTCGCCCCCGCCCACGCCCCCGCCCCCGTCGGTGCACGAGCTCCGAACCCCGCGCAGCTCGCTGGCCAGCGCCTCCATCGACGCCGGACGCTCCTCCGGGCGACGCTCGAGGCTGCGCATGATCAACGCCTCGAACGCCCCCGGGACGCTAGCGCCCCGCAAGCGCGGCCCCATCGGCGGCGCCGAGCCGACCACCTTCTGGTACATCACCTGCGCAGGCTCGCCGCTGAAGGGCGGAAATCCTGTGATCGCCTCGTAGAGGATCACACCGACCGCGTAGATGTCGGCGATGAAGTACCCGGAGGGCGCGAAGTCCTCGGTCGCGATCACCTCGGGCGCCATGTACACGGGCGTGCCGATGAGGGCGCTCCGCCTAGACCGAAGCTCCTGCTCTTCGACCACTTTGGCGATCCCAAGGTCGACCACCTTGACATGAGGGCCGCCTCGCCGCCGCACCAACATGATGTTCTCAGGCTTGAGGTCGCGGTGAGCGATACTGTGGGCGTGGGCCACGGCGATCGCGTCGCAGAGCTGAACCGCGATCTCCAGCAGCTCCCCCCAGGGCAACCGACCGCGCTGAAGGAGGAGCGAGCGTAGGGTCGGCCCCTCGACATACTCCATGACAAAGTAGTGCAGTCCATCGTCAACGCCATAGTCGGTGACGTTGACGATATGACCGCCAGGATCGCGAATTCGCGACATTACTTGGGGCTCGATCTCAAACCGCTCGACCTCGTCGGGGCTCACGCTGCGATCGAAGCGGAGGATCTTCAGCGCGACCTCCTTCCCCGAGAGGTGAAGGTCTCTCCCGAGCCACACCTCGGCGAAGCCTCCACGCCCAAGCCGTCGGGCCAGCTCATAGCGACCGCAGAGGACTAAGCCAATGAGCTGCGATGATATACCCATATGTTGACCTTTCTATTGACCCACCGACCCGGTCGAGGGCCGGTCGAGGGTCGGCTAACCCCACGGGCAACCACGACCTCCCGCAAGAAGGCACACACTAAAGACACACGCAGCTACCGGACGGGCTATGACCAGAATGGAGATCTTTGCTGGGTCTGTCCAGCAGCATGCGAGACGTGCCCCATGCGCAGATGTCAACCATAATGGTCACCTGCTCACCCGACGCGATCGAGGGTAGAGTGCTGCGAGTCTGCCTTCCCCCACGTTCGCCGCCAGGTGACGGCCCCCCCCCTCGCTCCCGCATTCGCAGCGGCGCAAGGTCAGCTCGGCGAGCCTGATCGGCCTCTCAGTATAGACAACCTACAGATAGGATCGATCCGCCGGGACGAGGCCAAAGACCGCGGGGGCTCGCCCCTTCGCCGAGTCAGCGATGATACGGCGACAGGCCCGGCATCGCCCATGGGAGGCCGCTGGCTGCCGCGCCACGGCCCCCGAGCATGACCATGGCTATGTCGACTTCGAGTAGCGAGCGAGGGCCCGGGCGAGCTCTTCGCGGACCACCTCGCGCAGGCCCTCCGGCCCGAGCACTTCGGCCTTGTCGCCGAAGGAGAGCACCCACGAGCGGATCTCGAGAAAGCCGAGAACGTCCATGTGGAGCTCGAGCGCGCCGTCCTCGAGCTCGACGATCCGCTGGCTCGGGTGCCAGATCCGGCGCTTGACGTAGCGGGCGACCTGCCGCTCGAAGCGGATCTGCACGTGGCAGGGCTCGCCCTTGATCAGGCCGAAGGCGCCCTCGGCGACCTGCGACGGGTGGTACTCCGCCGGATACTCGAAGCTCTCGCCGGAGAGCCAGTCGACGTCGCGGAAGGCGTCGAGCGAGAAGGTGCGCAGGGACCCGTGGCGATGGCTGTAGCCGACGAGGTAGAGCCCTTTTTTGTAGACGAGGAGCGTGTAGGGGTCGAGGAGGAACGAGCTCTCGCCGCCGCCGGCCCGGGCGTAGGTGACCCTCAGCCGGTTCTCCTTGATCAGGGCGGTGACGATGTCGTTGACGTGCTCGATCCGCCCCTCGTAGCGGTGCGGGGCCTCGTTGACGTCGTAGATCTTGCGGTCGAGGTTTCGCGCGGCGACGAAGTCGGAGCGGCGCAGAGTGCTCTCCAGGCGCTCGAAGACGTCGTCGAGATCCTCCTTGAACCCGGTCCCGGCGAGGAAGTCGAAGACCCGCCGCGACATCGCCAAGGAGACCATCTGGCTCGTCGTCAGGGTGATCGTCTGCTGGCGAGCGCTGGCCATCAGCCGCCAGATCTTGAGCTTGCCGTCGAGCTCCTCGTAGAGCGGCGCGCCCGAGGCCTCGAGCGCCTTTAAGTAGCGGAGGGCGGTCCGCACGCTGACCTCGAGGCGCTCGGCGATCTCGTAGACGCTCGCCCCGCCGGTCGCGTTGAGCACGTTGCGGACCGCCTCAAGGCGGCGGGCGGGGGCGTAGCGTTCGTCAGCGCGCGGCACAGGGAGGTCGGCCCAGTAAGCCACGGGCCCGGGCTGCGCGCCAGCGCTCGGGGCCTGACGAGCCCTGACAAGCTCTGTCAGAGGAGGGGTGCGCCATGAGCGCCTCGGCGTCAGGAACGCCGTCTATGGGGCTCCTTGACTCCGTTTCCACCTCTGACAGGTTCTGTCAGAGGTCCCGCCTAGGCTATCTCCATGCAGGTCGCAGCCCACCTACTCTCCGCTCAGCTCGCCGAGATGACGCCCATCTGGGCCCGTGAGAGCGCGCTCGATCATCGCAACCTGATGATCGCGGAGGAGTCGGGGCGGCGCCTGGCGGCGGCCGACGCCCTCGCCGTCGAGAGCGCGAGAACCGCGGTGCGAGTCGCGATCGCGGTCGCCGACCCGGCCGCGGTCGAGGCCCGCCTCGCCGCTCTCCGCGGCGCTGAGCTCGGCAGCCTCCGCCTCCTCAGCGCCAGCGAGGCCGTCCAGAGCGACGACCGGGCGATCGTCTGCGGCTCCTTCGACATCGTCGTCATCTCGATCCAGCGGCTCGGGGATCTGTTGACCCGCGCCCCCCAGCTCGCCGAGAGCCTCGGCATGGTGATCATCGACGAGATCGACGCGCTCCTCGATCCCGCGCGGAGCTGCAGCTGGGACCGCGTCCTCACCCTCCTCCGCTCCTCCGCCCTGCCCCCCCGCCTGATCGCCCTCGGCCCCGCCGACGCCTCGCCCCCGGCGCTCGCGCGCTGGCTCGACGCCGCCGTCGAAGGCGAGGAGCAGCTCGGCCTGATGGACTCGGCCCAGGTCCTGCCCGAGCTCCC
The DNA here is from genome assembly GCA_030424595.1 of Polyangia bacterium. Lineage (GTDB taxonomy): Bacteria > Myxococcota_A > Polyangia > Nannocystales > Nannocystaceae > JADJRG01. The sequence continues at coordinate 171,172 of JAUHWG010000022.1, read as the reverse complement.
GCTGGAGCCGCTCGTCCTGCAGATGACCGCGACCGGCCGCATCGGCCACGCCGGCGAGCTGCGGCGGATGGTCCTCACCAGCTTCGCCGGTCACGCCTGCTACCAGCGCCTCTCCGCCGAGGGCGAGGCCCGCGACGGCTTCTCCAAGGCGCTCGACCGCGCCTTGGAGCGCTGCATGGACGCCGGCGTCATCGCCTACCGAACCGGCCACGGTCTGGTCGCCACCGAGGCCGGTCGGGCCTCGCTCGACCTCGGCCTCGATCTCCAGACGATGGCCAGCCTCGGACGCTGGGTCCGCTCGCTGAACACCTCGGTGCCCTCGCTCCTCGAGCTCTGCGTCGAGCTCGCGCGGACCCAGGCCGGCGCCCTCGCCCCCTACCCGCCGTCCGAGATGCCCGAGTGCCGCGCGGCGATCGTCGGCCAGGCGCGCGCCCTCCACGTCGCCTCCCGCCCCGTCTTCCGCTGGCTCAGCGAAGAGCTCTGGTCGTGCTCGCCCGAGGCGGAGCTGGCCCTGCGCCGCGCGATGATCCTCCACGGCATCCTCGACGGTGAGAGCCCGGCGACGCTCGCCCGCTCCTACGGCGGGACCCCGGCCCAGATGGTCGCGATCGCGGCGGCCTTCGCTCGCCCGCTCCTCGCTGTGGTCGCCCTCTACCGCCAGCTCGGGCGCCCCGCGGTCGAGGCTGAGGCGCTCCTCCGCGCGGCCCGCAGCCTCGATCCGCTCCTCACCGGCTTCGCCCTCCGGCCCCCGGAGCGTCTCCCCCGCGCGACGCCGCCGAAGCCCGCCCGCACCCGGGGTCCCCAGACCGCAGCGCGGACCCGTCGCGCTCGCCCGCGCTCGACCAGCCAGGTCACGCTCTTCGCCGAGTAGAACGCTCGAGGCGAGAGGTCGAGATACGACCGCACAGGGTCGACTCCCGCCGACGCGTCGAAGCACAAGGCCGCTCGGGATCGACGCGGCCGCCGACCGGGGCAAGCGAGAGCGCGCGACCCTGCCGCGACATCCAGGCTTGTGTGGTTTGGCCCGGCGGGCCAGCATCGTTGCCAGGCGTCGGATCATGATCTGCGACGCGGAGCGCAGGAGACATGGCCGAGAGCGAAGCTGTAGCGGAGCCGACGAGCGCCTCCACCCCAGGTGATGCCCCTGGGGGCGACGCGGGCTCGCCAGCTGCGGGAGCGAACGCCTCGCCCGAGGAGATGGGCACCCGCTTCGGCACCTTCACCGGGGTCTTCACGCCGACGCTGCTGACGATCCTCGGCGTCATCATGTACGTCCGCATGGGCTGGGTGGTCGGCAACGCCGGGCTCGCCGGCGCCCTGCTCATCCTCGGCCTCGGGATCCTGATCACCCTCTGTACGGGCCTCTCGCTCTCGTCGATCGCGACCAACACCCGGATCGGCCCCGGAGGACCCTACGCGATCATGAACAAGTCGCTCGGCCTCGAGGTCGGCGGCTCGATCGGCATCCCGCTCTTCCTGACCCGCCCCCTCGGCGTGGCGATGTACATCTTCGGCTTCCGCGAGGGCCTCCTCTGGATCCTCCCCTCGCTGCCGGCGCTCGCGGTCGACATCGGCATCTTCGCGCTCCTCTTCGGCATCGCCTACAAGAGCGCGGACCTGGCCTTTAAGACACAATATGTGATCATGGTCGCGATCGTGCTCTCGCTGGTGTCGATCTTCGCGAGCCCGGCCCCCTTCGAGAACACGGAGCCTATCCAGTGGTGGGGCGCCTACCCCGGCGAGCCCGAGACCGGCTTTCGCGGCAGCAGCTTCTGGATGGTCTTCGCGGTCTTCTTCCCGGCGACGACCGGCATCCTCGCCGGCGCTAACATGAGCGGCGACCTCAAGGATCCGCGGCGGGCGATCCCCTACGGGACGATCTGGGCGATCGGCGTGTCGACGATCGTCTACTTCGCGATCGCGATCTGGGTGGCGAACACAGGCACGCTGACCGAGCTCGCGGGCAACTACAACCACATCATCGACAACTCGCTCTTCCCCCCGCTGGTCCTCGCCGGGCTCCTCGGCGCGACCGCCTCGTCGGCGCTCGCCGGCCTGGTCGGCGGGCCGCGGATCCTGATGGCGATGGGGCAAAACCGGATCATCCCCTACGCCGCCCAGATGGCGAAGATCGACGGCGGCGAGCCGCGCAACGCCCTCCTCCTCACCGGCGTGCTCACCCTCGCCGCGATCATGCTCCGTGATCTGAACGCCATCGCCCCGCTGGTGACGATGTTCTTCCTGATCACCTACTGCATGATCAACGTCGTCGTCCTCGTCGAGGGGAGCCTGGGTCTGGTCAGCTATCGACCGACCATGCGGGTGCCGCTGCTGATCCCGGCCCTGGGGCTCACCGGCTGCCTCTTCTCGATGTTCATCATCAACCCCTCCTTTAGCCTGGTCTCGGTCGGGGTGGTGATCGCGCTCTACTTCTTTATCCGGAGGCGGACCCGCGGCAAGGCCTTCGCCAAGGAGGACGTCCGGAGCAGCATCTTCACCGCGTTCGCCGAGTGGGCGGCCGCCAGGATCACCCCCGAAGACGCCGACAACGTCCGCGCCTGGAAGCCCCATATCCTGGTCCCGGTCGAGGACGTCGAGATCCTCCGCGGCATCTACCCGACGCTGCTCGACCTCGCCCAACCCGAGGGGACGATCAAGCTCCTCGGGATCGCCTCTCTCTCCCCGCCGACCGCCCTGCTCCCGCGGATCGCACGGGTCGGCCGAGCGATGCGCGACCACGGCGTCCTCGCCTCCTGGTCGATGGTCCGCATCCAGGACCGCAAGACCGCGGTGACCGTCGGCCTCGAGGCGCTGCAGGGCGCCTTCTTCCGGCCCAACCTCCTCTTCCTCCGGCTCCCCCCCGCCGGCGCCGTACGTGACGACGGGGTCGAGATGATGCAGGCCGCGCTGTCGATCCGGGTCGGCGTCGTGCTCTTCGGCGCCCACCCGACCGCCGGCCTCGGCCGCAAGCGCGACATCCACCTCTGGGTCCGCCGGGGCCCGGAGAGCTGGGAGGCCCACGACGCGTTCCACGGCGGGAACCTCAACCTCATCCTCCTCCTCGGCTACCGCCTGTGGCGGCTCTGGGGCGGCCGCCTAACCCTGATCACCGTGATCCGCAGCCCGGACGAGGCCGAGGCGGCCGCCAACTTCCTCAACGAGCTCTGCGACCTCGCCCGCTTCCCCTCGAGGGTCGAGCGTCGGGTCATCGAGGGGGACTTCGCGACCTCGCTGGACTCCGTGCCGGCCCCGGACCTCTCGATCTTCGGCCTCCAGCGCGACACCCCGGACCTCGCCTGGGCCGAGCATACGGTCCAGGCGTCGCGCTCGAGCTGTCTCTTCGTCCTCGACTCTGGACGCGAGTCGGCCCGCGACTAGCGAGCGGTACACTCCAGGCGATGCCCACCAGGAACCGAGTCTCCGCCGCGGCTCTGCTCTCGCTGCTCCTCGGCTGCGCCAAGCCGACGCCGGCGATCGACGAGGCCCCCTCGACACCGCCGCCCGCGGGACCGGCCGAGGGCGCCGAAGCTGCGGCGGCAGAGACAGGCGGGCCCGGCTTGGCGCCGAAGGCCAGCGCGATCACGATCCGGCCGCTCCTCCACGCGAGCTTGCTCCTCACCCACGAAGGCCGCCAGATCTACGTCGACCCCTGGTCCAAGGCCGATCTCAGCGGACTCCCCCCCGCCGACATCATCCTCGTCACCGACGTCCACCGCGACCACCTCGACGGCGAAGCCATAGCCTCACTGCGGCAGGCGTCGACGACCCTCATCGTCCCCACGGCGGTCCGAGACGCGCTCCAGGACCCGCTCCAGGACCCGCTCAAGGACCCGCTCGACGGCGTCTCTGTCGAGGTGATCGACAACGGCGAGCGCCGCGAGATCGCCGGCCTCATGGTCGAGGCGGTGGCGATGTACAACCTCGTGCGCGGCCCGAAGGACGGCGGCCTCTTCCACGACAAGGGGCGGGGCAACGGCTACGTCCTGACCCTCGGCGAGGAGCGCGTCTACATCTCCGGCGACACCGAGTGCACCCCGGAGATGCGGGCCCTCAAGGACATCGACCTCGCCTTCGTCTGCATGAACCTGCCCTACACGATGCCGCCGAGCGAGGCGATCCCCTGCATCGAGGCGTTCAGACCGGCGGTCGTCTACCCCTATCACTACCGCGACTCGGACCCGGGCGAGGTCGTCCAGGCCTTCGCCGAGGATCCGGAGATCGAGGTCCGCCTCCTCCCTTGGTACCCAGAGCCGAAGCCCTAGCAACCGGCGCATGTTATCGAGCCCGAGCCCGAGCCCATGCGAGCGGAGCGGCTGGCCAAGCTCGCCCCCCCGCGGGCTGAAGGTCCTGCGCTGCGCGAGCGCGACGATCGTCGAGCTTCCCCGCAGGGACCGCGACGCTCCGGTGCGCGGATTCACATCGCATAGGAATCGCACGTGAGCACGACCGCGAGCCTCTCGTCGCCCGGCGACCCTCGGGGCGGCTGATCTGTCGCCAGAGACAGCGTGCTACCCTCGCCCGGCGCCGGGTAGACAGTGGGGAGCGGAAAGACCAGCGGGTTCGAGGCGACCCTCGCCGTCGACAGCCATGGGCTCGCAGCGACGCAGCTCGACGCGACCGCGGGGCGGGAGCGCATCCCCCCTGAGCAGGCGACCCCGTCGCGGATAGGCCGCTATCTGATCGTCGACGAGCTCGGCCGGGGCGGCATGGGCGTCGTCTATGCCGCCTACGATCCGGAGCTCGACCGCAAGGTCGCGATCAAGCTGCTCCACGGTGAACGCAGCGATCCCACCTCCCAAAGCCGCCTCCTCCGCGAGGCCCAGGCGATGGCTCGCCTCTCCCACCCCCACGTCGTCCACGTCCATGACGTCGGTACGACCGAGGACGGCGCCGTCTTTGTCGCGATGGAGCACATCCAAGGGCACACCCTCGGCGACTGGCTAGAGGCCGCGCCGCGGAGCTGCGACGAGATCCTCGAGATCTTCCGCCAAGCGGGCGAAGGCCTCGCGGCGGCCCACGCGGTCGAACTGATCCACCGCGACTTCAAGCCCGACAACGTGCTCTTGGGTCCGGACAGCCGGGCGAAGATCTCCGACTTCGGCCTCGCCCGGGCGGCGGGGCTCGGCCCGGGCTCCGCCGACGACGACGCTGCGCATAGTCTCGAGCACGGTGTCGAACACGGTGTCGACAACGCATCGACGACACCACCTGTGCATGAGACCATGCAGGGGCCACGCCCTGGCGTCGACCTGACCCGCACGGGGACCGTCCTCGGGACCCCTGCGTACATGGCCCCTGAGCAGCACCTCGGCGTCCGCGCGGACGCCCGCTCTGACCAGTACTCCCTCTGCGTCGCCCTCTACGAGGCCCTCTACGGCCGCCGCCCCTACGACGCGAAGACCCTCGGAGCGCTCCGCCTGCAGGTGCTCGCAGGCGAGCTCGGGGATCCCCCGACCACCGCAGGCGTCCCGCGCTGGGTCTTCCCGATCATCGCCAGGGGCCTCCACCGTGAACCTGACATGCGCTGGCCTTCGGTCAGGGCGCTGCTCGTGGCGCTCAGCCGCGACCCGAACCGCGTCCGTCGCCGCTGGATCCTCGGCGCGACCGTCGTGACCAGCCTCGCCCTCGCCCTCGCCGGCCTCCAGCACCGGCGCCAGGCGGAGGCCGCCGCGGCGATGGAAGAGTGCACCGGGCCGGAGCGCGAGCTCGCGGACTTTTGGACCGCCGAGCGACCCAACGTCCGCGCGGCGATGATGGCGACCCCAGGCCGCAACAAGGAGCGCAAGGCGGAGCTCGTCGACGAGGCGCTCGAGCACTTCGTCGACAGTTGGCGCGAGGCCCAGCGCGAGACCTGCACTGCGGCGCTGGTCGACGAGAGCCTGCGCGAGGACATGCTGGAGCTCCGCCAGCGCTGCCTCAGTCGCCACCGCAGCGGCGCCGAGATCGTCGTCGCCCTCTTCAAGGACGCGGACGAGGCCCTCCACGAGCACACCGAGGATCTCCTGTCGACGCTGCCGCGCCCCGAACGATGCGCCGACCTCGGCTACCTCGCCCAGATCGACATCGACGACGCCGAAGAGTCGATCCGCGCCGAGGTCGAGGCCCTCCGCCGCCGCCTCTTCCGGGTCCAGGCTGAGATCAACGCCGGCCGCTACAAGGAGGCGGCCGCGCGGATCGGACCGATGCGTGATGAGGCCCATGAGCTCGGCTCTCGCAAGCTTCGCGCCCAGATCGAGATCGCCTTTGGCCGCATCACCGCCGAGAACGGGGACATGGAGGGCGCCCTCACGAGCTATCTGAGCGCCCTCCAGGACGCTCTCGCCGTCGACGCGGAGCACCTCGCCGCGGAGGCGGCAAATCACCTGACCTATCATACAGGTTACTACCAGGGGATGAGCGCCGAGGGCCTGCGCTGGGGCCGTGTCGCCGCCGGCCTGGTCGAGCGGGTCGACGACGACGACCTCCGGCTCCAACACCTGAACTACCTCGGCGCCCTCCAGAGCCTCGACGGCCGCTACGCCGAAGCGCTCGCGACCTTCGACTCGGCCCATGAGCTCGCGGCCAGGGTCGGCACGAAGGTCCACGACGAGGCCGCGCTCGCGACCAACCGCGGCGTCATCCTCAGCTCGCTGGGACGCCGAGAGGAGGCCCTCGCGGCGCACCGACGGGCGCTCGACCTGCTCACCGCGGAGGTCGGCGAGGACCACCCGGACATCGCCTTGACCTGCAACAGTCTCGGCACGGTGTACCTCTACTCGGGCGATCTCCCCCGGGCGAGAGAGCTCTTTGAGCGCGCCCGTCGGGTCCAGGAGGAGGCGCTCGGCGACGAGCATCCGCTCCTCGCCTTGACCCTGATAAACCTCGCCTCGGTCTACTCCGAGCAGGGGGACCCAGAGCAGGGTCTGGCCACCGGTCGCCGAGCCCTGGAGATCCTGGAGACCCAAGGCCTCGCCGACGACCACATCTTCGCCGGCTATGCCGAGCTCTCGATCGGCGACGCGCTCCACCGCGGCGGCGCCCCTGGGGCCGTCGAGCACCTCGAGCGTTCGGCCGCGCTGATCGAGGCGAGCGCTGGCGCGGAGCATGTCCACGTCGCCTATCCTCAGCTCAGCCTCGCCGAGATCGCGATCGCCGAGGGAGACCTCGCGCGGACCGCCACGCTCATCGAACGGGCTGCCCGGCTCCTCGTCAGCAGCAAGGAGGTCTCGGACGCGGACCTCGCGCGGGTCGACACAGTCCGCGCCCAGCTCCTGTCCGCACGTGGCGATCTCGACGGCGCGAGGGAGCACCTCGAGAGGGCCGAGCGGGTCTACCAGCGGCTCGCCCCCCACTACGACCACCGCCGCCGAGCCCTCGACGAGCTCCGCAGAACCCTCGCCCCCGCAGAGTAGGGCCGCCCCGCGAGTACGCCCGACCTCGCCAGAGCGCCCTCGCGATGGGGTCACGGCGCGCTGCGGCCGGACCTCCGGGGTCCGGCGCAGGCGCCGAGGGCTCACCTCCGAGACGCTCCTGTCAGAGGCTCTCGCGCAGGCGCATCAGCGGCTCGCGCCAGTTGGCCGAGCTGTGCTCATCGGTCGCCAAGAGACGATCGATCACGGGATCGCGGCCGGCGATGTTGCGCAGCTGCTTGAACATCGACGTCGGGATCTGCTCACCGCGGGCGCTCGGCCCGAAGATCGTGCTGTGGGCCATGCGGACGATCGAGCGATCGTACTCGAGCAGCTCGTGGCGCTCGTTGATCCGCCGCAGGCGATCGACGTAGGCCCGCAGCGCTCGCCAGAGGTGGCGGCCGCTGACCGAGTCGTAGCCGTCGCCGCCGCCGGACCACATCCGCACCCTGGCGTGAAGATCGCTCGCGGTGACCCGGGCGTCGTCGGGCAGCTCCCAGTAGAGATCGCGGTCGATGAGCCCGCCGAGCACGTCCTGGGTCGGCTGGAGCCGGGAGCGGAGCTCGCTGGAGGGGGGCTCTTCCTGACCGAGCACGAGGGCGAGCTCGAAGCCGGCGCTGCGGATCTCGAGGAGCAGATCGAGCTCTCGCTGCGAGCGCAGGCGACGACGGATCTCCGCCGTGTCCGCGAGCTGATTCTCGACGACGACCGAGGTCCGGCGGAGCGTCCCGAGGAGCCCCATCGACAGGCCGATCGTGTCCAGCGGCTTCGCCCCCTGGACCTCGCCCTTAAGCTTGCCTAGGCGGGTGACCACCTCTTGCCGGCTCATCGACGAGATGTCGGCGACCATGCCGGCGTTCGACATCAGGTCGGGCTCGTCGTCGCTGCTGTTGTAGTGGCGATGGATCCGATCGAGGACGTCGACGAGCTCGAGGGTGACGGCCTCGACCGCCGGCACTAGCTCGCTCGCCATCCGCGCATGGTCCGCATCCTGATAGCGGAAGCGGCGGATCAGATCGACGTTCGTTGCCAGGGTCACCAGCTCCTGCTGGATCTCCGTCGGTTGGAAATCTGAATTCACGCGTGTCCTCTGCCGGGGGCCGATGCGCGGCTGCGCGGCCTTAGGAGGCCCTGGGATGGCCCGAAGGACCTAGATGTACCATCGGGGGGCGGGCCGATGGAAGCCCCGGGCACACGCGCGCGATGGAGCCCCATGAGTTTAGGTGTGGACGGCCAGCGCCGTGTTGAGCCAACCTCTCCGGGATGTCTCGAGTCCTCGTTGTGGAAGACGACGCGGCGACCGCTCGCGTGGTCAAAAACGCGCTTGTGGAGGACGGCTATGAGGTCGAGACCCTCGACAAGGGTTTTCGCCTCATCGCCACGGTCATGCGCTTCCAGCCTGACCTCCTCCTCCTGGACATCAATCTCCCCGACATGCGCGGCGACACGGCGATGAAGATGGTCCGGCGAGCAGCGGCGACCTCGCGGCAGCGACCCCTGCCGGTCATCGTCATCAGCGGCCTGCCCCTCGAGGAATTGATGTCGATCCAAGGCCAGCTCGGCGCGGTCGGCTGCATCCAGAAACCTGCCCCGTTGGAGACGATCATCGAGCGGGTCAACCAGGTCCTGCCGCACCGCGTCTAGCGGGCGGGGGCCTTCGAGCCGAGGCGCAGGAGCTGCGCCAACGCGGCCTTGGCGAGGACTCTGCCCGCGCCAGGGCAGCGGGCAGAGCCCCAGCGTCACCCTGGACCTGCCCGCGCGAGCTCTCAGCGATCGGACTTCGCGTCCTTCTTCTCCTTGCTCGGCGCGGGCGCGGTGAGGTCGAGGTTTTGCATGCGGTCCTCCAGCTCGATCTTCTTCTCGAGCCGCTGCGACTGGAGCTCGACCAGGCTCCGCCCGATCTTGTCTCCCTCCTTGGAGAACTCCTCCAGGCGCTTGCTCAGGCGACCGCGGAGCTCGCCGGCGCGGGGATCCTTCTTGATCGACTCGAGGTTGTTGCGGGTCTCGTTCGCCCGCTGATCGAGCTCGATCTGCTGAGCCTTGAGCCCCTGCAGCGTGGTGTCGATCGTGCCGATCTCCTGGCGCAGGGCGGCGATAGGCTCGAGCTTCGCCCGCGCGTCCGCGCCCAGACCCGGGGTGACCAGGAGCGCGCTTATCAGCTCCGGCGCCCGCCCGTCCCAGATCGTCAGGGTCAGGCGCGAGGGGGTCTGCTCGACCACCTCCACGCTCCCCTCCTTCGCCCCGGCGGCGATCTTCACCGGGATCAGGTACGCGTCCGCGAGGTCCTCGGTCCCGGGCGGGCGCTCCTCGAGGGCGTAGTCCGAGCCGTACTTCGGGTGCCGGATCAGGACCTCGTAGGGCTTCTTCTTCGGCTTGCCCTTGACGCTCCAGGTGCTGCTGGTCCGCTGAAAATTCTCGCACTCGAGCACGCCGCGGACGATCTTGACGATCCGCATCTCGGCGCCGGAGTACTCCTGGCGCTTGGAGACCATGATCGTCGGCTCGACCGCGAAGGGGACCGTCGCGCTCGAGCCGGCGCTGACCGCCTCGGAGATCCCCTCGCCGACGAAGGCGCCCGCGGAGAAGATCGAGATCGGCCCGGGCTCGAGGACGAAGGGCGTGCTGTTCTTGAAGCGGATCACCCGGTAGGGGTTGACCTCGTAGCCGATCCCCGCGCCGCCAGGGCGGAAGAGGTAGGTCTGCTCGGCCTCCACGCCTTGGTTTATCAGCGCGACCATCGTCGACGATCCCTCCGGGACGGTGACCCGCTCGCCGAGGTCGATCTGCGTCAGACCGCTGACCGCCCGCGCCTTGGCGTCGGCCTGCATGCTCCGGCGCAGGGAGTCCGCGTCGAGCTGGGGCGGCGCGGGAGGAGGAGCCGCGTCGTTCGCCATGCTCGGCACAGGCCTCTTCGCGCCGCTCATCCGCTGCAGGCCGGACTTCTTCCGCTTGAGCTTCTCCTCCGCGCCGCGCATCTGCTCCTCCGCCACCTCCCGCTCGCCCTCGCTGTAGCCGCTGTCCGCCGAGGTTGTGGGCGCGATGTCGACCGTCGAGGTGAAGTCCCGGCCGCCGCCACCGCCCGGCATGTTGCGCAGCTCCTCCATGTCCATCGCGACCCCGTCGCTCTCATCGTCGTCGCCGTAGGAGCTCTCGCCGAGGGCGACCCGCGCCCGCTTGCGGGTCCCGGCCGCGGAGAGGTCCGAGCGCTCGATGTTCCGCGGGGTGTGAAGGTCGTAGCGGAAGGCGATCGGCGCCCCCGAGGTCAGGCTCATCGACACGTTCTCCCAGCCCTCACCGCTGGTGTTGTCGACCACGGCCCAGGCCTGGAGGAGCGCCTCGCCCTTGTCCCCCTCCGGGAGGACGACCCGGTACGTCGGCTTCCAGACCGGCGCCTCGACGACGTAGGAGATCATCAGGTCGTGGGCCTTCGCCCCGGCCAGGCGGAGCTCGACCTCGACCTGCTCAAACATCCCCTCGCCGGCGCTCGCGTCGAGGCTGCGGTGGAGCTGGAGCGCGAGATCACCGTCGCGGAGCGTCACCGAGCGGACCCGCGAGAGGCGGACGACCTCGAGCTCCTTGCCCCGCAGCAGCGTGAGCTTGTAGTCGACGCTCTCCTCGAGCTGGATCGCCGGGCCGCCGGAGTGGCTCGGCACCGGCGCCTCGTTGACGATCCGCTCGACCATGACGATCCGACCCCGGACCCGCCGATGCTTAAGGCCGACCGTCACTTCGGCCCCGCGCAGCGAGTCGAGCACCTGGGCGAGACGACCGCGCCCCGGCTTGAGGAGCCCGACCGCCGCGTTGGCCCAGCTCTGCGGATCGAGCGGCATCGACACGCTCAGGGTCTTGCCCGAGCTCTTGTCGACGACCGTCAGGCTCTTCAGGAGATCGTTGACCTGATCCTTGCGGACCTTGAGCCGAAGGACGTCACCGCTGACGTCGCCGCGGCGCTCGAAGTAGCCGATGCCCGATCGATAGAGGACGACCCGATCGAGGGCCAGCTCGCCGCCGGTCGTGCCGAGGCGTGCCCGATGGGCACAGCCCCAAAGGCCGATGGTCGCGAGGAGGACGAGGGCGCGGCTGGGTCTACTCACGGCGTGAATCTATCAGCGTTGCGGCCGACCAGAGTCCGCAGAGTTCGCATTGGAGCCCCCTTTGGAGCGCGACGGCGCGACATTCGACCGTTCGCGGGAGCCCTCCGCGACTATCGCGCACATGCGCGCAAGCGATCCCCCGCTGGACACCCGAGGGCGCGCTTTGCCACTCTCCTGGCGATGTCCCAGCGCCGCACGCTCTACCCGGAGCTCGAGCCCTACGACGCGGCTCACCTCCAGGTCTCCAAGCTCCACTCGATCTACTACGAGCAGTCCGGGAACCCCGAGGGAAAGCCCGTCCTCTTCCTCCACGGCGGCCCCGGTGGCGGCACCTCTCCGAAGCACCGATGCTTCTTCGATCCGGAGAAGTACCGGATCATCCTCTTTGACCAGCGCGGATGCGGTCGTTCGACCCCCCACGCCTGCCTCGAGGAGAACACCACCTGGGAGCTCGTCGCCGACATCGAGGCCCTCCGCGAGCACCTCGACGTCGAGAGCTGGCAGGTCTTCGGCGGCTCCTGGGGCAGCACCCTCGCCCTCGCCTACGCGGCGACCCACCCCCTCGCGGTCAGCCAGCTCGTTCTCCGCGGGATCTTCACGATGCGCGTCGAGGAGCTGCTCTGGTTCTACCAAGAGGGGGCGAGCTCGATCTTCCCCGAGGCTTGGGAGAAGTTCATCGCCCCGATCGCGATGCACGAGCGGGCTGACTTCCTCACCGCCTATTACATCCGCCTGACCTCGGACGATCCGGAGCTGCGCCGCGAGGCCGCGCGCGCCTGGAGCGAGTGGGAGCTGTCGACCAGCCACCTCTACCAGGACCCGAAGAGCATCGCCCAGGCGGCGGACGACGACGACTTTAGCCTCGCCTTCGCCCGGATCGAGTCCCACTATTTCATGAACCAGGGCTTCTTCGAGCACCGCGACTGGATCTTCCAAAACCTCGACCGGATCCGCCACATCCCGGCGGTGATCGTCCAGGGTCGCTACGACGTCGTCTGCCCGATGCAGACCGCCTGGGAGCTGCACAAGGCCTGGCCTGAGGCCGATCTGCGGATCGTCGACGACGCCGGACACTCGGCCTTCGAGCCCGGGATCGTCCACGAGCTGGTCGAGGCGACCGACCGCTTCGCCGACACTTTCTTCTAAGGCCCGTCTTCGAGCCCATTGCCGCCCGTGACGAGCGAGGACCACCCCGTGCCAGCACTCCGCGACGACGCCAACCTCTATCCTGAGATCGAGCCCTATCATATCGGCCGTCTCCAGGTCTCCGACATCCACGACCTCTACTTCGAGGAGTCGGGCAACCCCCACGGCAAGCCCGTCGTCTTCCTCCACGGCGGCCCCGGCGGCGGCACCGATCCGAAGCACCGCTGCTTCTTTGATCCGGACAAGTACCGGATCATCCTCTTCGACCAGCGCGGCTGCGGTCAGAGCGACCCCCACGCCTCGCTCGTCGACAACACCACGGGGCACCTCGTCAGCGACATCGAGGCCCTGCGCGAGTACCTCGGGATCGAGCAGTGGCAGGTCTTCGGCGGATCCTGGGGCAGCACCCTCGCGGTCGCCTACGCCGAGACCCACCCGACGCGGGTCACCGAGATGGTCCTCCGCGGGATCTTCATGTTCACCAAGCGCGAGGCCGAGTGGTTCTACGGCAAGGGCACCCGCGTGCTCTTCCCGGACGCCTGGGAGGACTTCGTCGCCGAGATCCCCGAGGGCGAGCGTGACGACCTGATCGCCGCCTACTACCGTCGTCTGACCTCCGAGGACACGTCGATCCGCGACTCGGCGGCGAGGGCCTGGAGCGTCTGGGAGACCAGGGTCGCGACCCTCCTCCCGGATCCCGACGTCCTCGTCCACTGCTCCGATCCCGCCTTCACCCTCGCCTTCGCCCGGATCGAGTGCCACTACTTCATCAACGGCGGCTTCCTCAAGCATGAGAAGCAGCTCTTCGCCAACCTCCACACGATCCAGCACATCCCCACGACCATCGTCCAGGGCCGCTACGATGTGATCTGCTCGATGGAGAACGCCTGGCGCCTGCACAAGGGGCTGCCGAAGTCCGACCTCGTCGTCGTCCCCGACGCCGGTCACTCGGCGTTTGAGCCGGGGATCAGCCGCGCCCTCTGCGAGGCGACGGCCCGCTACGCCTCGCTCTGAGGGCGCCCCCCGCGGGTGCCCTCCGAGCCCCAGGCTCGCGCCCCCCGGAGCGGGGCGAGAGCGCTGGGGTGGCGCTCCTATGCCGCTTCAAAGGGGCCCTCGGCCTGCCCCGCAGGGCAGGCGCAGAGCGCCTCTCTTGCCTACCGCGCTGCGGTCCTGTCGCCGGCGAGCCAGGCCGCAAAGTGACGGGCGAAGTAGGTCAGGATCACGTCGGCGCCAGCGCGACGGATCGCGATCAAGCTCTCCTCGACGACCTTCGCCTCGTCGAGCCAGCCGCGCTCGCAGGCGGCCTTGAGCATCGCGTACTCGCCGCTGACCTGGTAGGCGGCGACGGGCAGCTCGCAGGCGTCGCGGACCCGGCGGATCACGTCGAGATAGGGCCCCGCCGGCTTGACCATCACCATGTCAGCCCCCTCCGACACGTCGAGCGCGAGCTCGCGCAGCGCCTCGCGGCCGTTGGCGGGATCCATCTGATAGGTCTTCTTGTCGCCGTGCTTCGGCGCCGAGTCGAGCGCCTCGCGGAAGGGCCCGTAGAAGGCTGAGGCGTACTTCGCCGTGTAGGCGAGGATCGACACCTCAGCAAAACCCTCCGCGTCGAGCGCGTCCCGGATCGCGCCGATCCGCCCGTCCATCATGTCGCTGGGGGAGATGATGTCGGCGCCAGCGCGGGCCTGGGCGACCGCCTGCTTGCAGAGCACGGCGACGGTCTCGTCGTTGAGGATCCGACCGTCGGCGCTGACGATCCCGTCATGCCCGTCGGACGAGTAAGGATCGAGGGCGACGTCGGTGACCACCGTGAGATCGGGCCAGCGCTCCTTGAGACCGGCGATCGACCGCGGGATCAGCCCGTCGGGGTTGAAGCATTCGCGCCCGTCTGCGGTCTTGAGCGCCTCCGGGATCGCCGGGAAGAGGACGATGGAATTGACGCCGACCGCCCGCGCAGCCTCGACCTCGGCCACCAGCCCCGCCGGCGAGAGGCGGCTGCAGCCCGGCATCGACGAGATCGGCACATCCTCGTCGCCGCCGTGGATAAAGAGGGGGTAGATCAGGTGCTCGGGACCGACGGTCGTCTCCCGCTGGTAGGCGCGGACGACCGGGCTCTTGCGGTTCCGTCGAGGGCGACTTCGCATCGCCACGATGTACCACGATTGCCACACGACGGGTCCTGGCGCCGTGTCCCGCAGGACCGGCGTGCTCGCGCGACCTCGCCACGGCGACGCGATGGCGCGAATCAGCACCCCTGCGCTCCCCTTCGTGACCCCTCGTGACCCCTCGTGACCCCTCGTGGCCCCTCGTGGCCCCTCGTGACCCGTTCCCGAGTCGACCGAACGTCTCCGCGGGGAACTCCGTTTCGGGCCGACGGAGGGCGATCAATCGCGCCTTGGGCCAGAGCGCGTGGCCGCCCGACGGACCGAGAAAGCGCGCTCTATGTCGATGCTTCGCTTTTGTCAGGGGGACCGGCCAACGTGGCATACTACTCGCCCCGCGGCGGCGATTGCCGCCTGCCCTATCGACCACGATGACAAGCATCTACCTCCTCTCCTTGGTGTCCGCAGGGATCCTCTTCCTCTCGCCTGCATCGAGCCAGCTCCGCAGGCGTGGTGGTACGAGCCGCACAGGTCGCCCTAGGGCGCCCCTCGCCTCGCGCCTCTTCTGGACCCCTGCCCTCACCGTCTTCGGCCTCTCCGGCCTCAGCCTCGGCAACCTCGGGTCGGCGCTCGGAGTGGGGCTCGCGCTCAGCTCCTGTGAGTGCAGCGTCCCCCTCATCGCCATCGTCCTCGCGCTCGTCGTCGGGCTCCTCGCGGTCCTCCTCTTCAGCCGCGCCGCGACCGATGAGACCAACATCGCCGCGGACGAGCGAGACTTCGTCGGCAAGGTCGGCCGCGTCCTCGTCGAGATCTCGAGCGAGCAGACCGGCAAGCTCCGCGTGAACCTCCGCAGCAGCTCTGTCGATGTCCTCGCGCGCACCGATGAGGCCGAGCCCTTCGCCGTCGGCGACGAGGCCCTGATCATCCACATGAGCGACACCACCGCGGTCGTCATCCGACCCGCCAACGATCCCGACGAAGAATAGTCGGCAACCCCGTCAACCGAGCGTGACAACCCCATGATCCACAACCTCGCCCCCCCCGAACCAGTCAGCCTCCTCGCCGCCTCTGGGCTCGAAGTCACTTCGGTCCTGATCGGCGGCGCGGTCGCTGGAGCTGTCGTTCTCCTCTTCCTCTTCCTGGTCCGGAACTTCCTCTACATCTGCCGCACCGACGAGGCCCTGATCTTCACCGGCCGCAAGCGCCTCCGCGACGGCGTCGACCTCGGGCCGCTGGTGCTCCTCGGCCGCGGCGCCGCCGGCCAGCCCGCGGAGTTCGACGGCTGCGGTCGCGGTCGTGCCTGGCGAGTGCCGATCCTCGAGCGCGTCGACCGGCTCGACATGGCCGCGATGTCGATCGACGTCGTCGTCATGAACGCCTACTCCGCCGGCAACATCCCCCTCAAGATCCACGCGATCGCCAACGTCAAGATCTGCTCCGACCCGGTGCTGATCCGCAACGCGATCGAGCGCTTCCTCGGCCAGTCGAAGCACGAGATCATGATGGTCGCCAAGCAGACCCTCGAGGGTGCGCTGCGCGAGGTGCTCGCGCAGATGACCCCTGAGCAGGTCAACGAGGACCGCCTCGCGTTCGCTGACAACCTCAGCCTCAGCGCCAAGGACGACCTCGACAAGCTCGGCCTCCAGCTCGACACGCTCAAGATCCAGATGGTCTCCGACGACGTCGGCTACCTCGACTCGCTCGGTCGGCCGCAGATCGCCGCCGTCCTCCGCGACGCCGAGAACGCCGAGAACCAGGCCGAGCAGGAGATCTCCGAGGCCCAGGCCGGCGCGCACCAGCGGGCCGAGATCGCCAAGGCCGACGCCGAGAAGGAGATCCTCCGCAAGCGCAACGAACTCGCGCGGATCACCGCAGAGTTCGACGGTCAGGCCAGGTCGGTCGAGGCCGAGGCTCAGGCCGCGGCGAAGACCGCCCGCGCCGAGGCCGAGCAGTCGCTCCAGGGCGTCCGCAACGAGCTCGAGCAGCGGCGCCTCCAGGCCGAGGTCGTCATCCCGGCCGAGATCAACCGCGAGGCTGAGGTCATCCGGGCCAAGGGCGCAGCGGCGCCGACCGTCGAGAACGGTATCGCCGCGGCCCAGGTGCTCGAGGCGATGGCCGGCGCGTGGCGGGCGATGGGCCCGCAGGCGAAGGAGATCTACGTCATCCAGCACATCGAGGAGATCGTCGGCGCGGTGATCAGCTCGGTCGCGAAGATCGACGTCCGCGAGGTCAACGTCCTCGACCCCGGCGACGGCTCCGGTCTCGCCAGCTACGCCGCCGCGTACCCGAACGCGGTCGCGTCCATCCTCACAGCCCTCCGTCAGACCACCGGGGTCGACGTCCCGCTGATCCTCAGCGGCAACGCAGCGCCCAGCGGCGAGGCACCGCCGCCGAGCAGCACGCCCTCGGGCCTCAACTTCGGAAGGACCGTCCGCTAATGTCGCTCAACTTCGACCCATCCGCGCTCTCGCTGGTCGCAGCCGGCAACATGGAGGCTATCGGCGCCCTCGCCGTGATCGCCGTCCTCGTCATGGCCGCGCTGCTCCTGGTGATCAAGAACGTCCTCTACGTCTGCCAGCCCAACGAGGTCCTGATCTTCGCCGGTCGCAGCCGCAAGGTAGGCGACAAGATCCTCGGCTACCGGATCATCCGCGGCGGCCGTGCGCTCCGCATCCCGCTCTTTGAGACGGTCGATCGCATGGATCTGACCAACATGATCATCGAGCTCCAGGTCCGCGGCGCCTACTGCAAGGGCGGCATCCCGCTCGACATCCAGGGGATCGCCAACATCAAGATCCCCGGCGAGGAGCCGCTCCTCAACAACACCCTCGAGCGCTTCCTCGGCAAGGGCCGCGAGGAGATCATGAAGACCGCCCGCGAGACCCTCGAGGGCAACCTGCGCGGTGTTCTGGCCACCCTGACCCCGGAGCAGGTGAACACCGACAAGCAGCTCTTCGCGAGCAAGCTGACCGAAGAGGCAGAGCACGACTTTAGCCGGCTCGGCCTGGTCCTCGACACGCTCAACATCCAGAACATCTCGGACGAGGTCGGCTACCTCGACGCGATCGGTCGCCAGCGGTCGGCGCAGATCCGGCGGGCAGCGCTCGTCGCAGAGGCCGCCGCGCAGGCGGAGGCCGCCGAGAAGAAGTGGGCCAACACCCGGCAGGCGGAGCTCGCCTCGATCGAGGCCCAGATCCAGATCGTCGGCAAGGAGACCGAGCGGCGCGTCGCCGACTCCCAGACCCGTCGAGAGGCGCTCATCGCCCAGCAGCAAGCCCAGGTCCAGGCGCTCATCGCCCAGGCCACCGCCGAGGTCCAGATGCAGGAGGCGCGGATCGAGCAGGTCCGGCGTCAGCTCCAGGCCGACGTGATCCAGCCCGCAGACGCCGAGCGTCGCCGTGCGGAAGAGGACGCCAAGGGTCACGCCGCCCAGCTCATCGAGCAGGGTCAGGCGACCGCCAGGGCCCTCAGCGAGCTCGCGGCGACCTACCAGGGCTCCGGCACCGCCGGCCGCGACGTCCTCCTCATGCAGAAGCTCGTGCCGCTGATGCGGACGATCTCTGGGACCATCGGCGATCTCAAGGTCGATCGGATGACGGTCCTCCCCTCAGCGCTTGGCCAGGCCGGCGACGAGCCCTTCGCCGCCAAGCTGATCAGCTACGCGGAGCAGATCAAGGCGGCGACCGGCGTCGACGTCCCCAAGATCGTCCGCGACAAGTACGGCGACGGAAAGTAGGCGCTCGCACAGCGCTTTTCGCAGGGGCGACGGGCATCAGCTCGTCGCCCTTCTCCGTTCTCACGGCCTTCACCGCGGGCGCTGCTCCTGCGACGCGTGTGTCCGCCGCGGGCTGGGCCGAGCGGAGCGCTCGGCCCGCGGACGACACGCCCCCACCCTCTCCGGCAACTTCAACGTAGAGCTCGGCCCAGGGGCGCTCCTCGCCCCTCACACCTCGACGCGGACACCGATGATCTGCACCGGATCACCGAGTCAGGCTATCGAGGAGTGGCCGGCCGACGGGGCCTAGACCGACGCCAAAGGCTCTTTTCCTGAGCGACATGTCTCTAGGGTCATAAAATTGCAGCTGCACACAGCGTGCGCCCCTGACCTGGCGAGGGCGCTTGTGAGCAGCGGCGCGCGAGCATGCGCGCCGGCGGCCCAATTCGCTCGACCTGCCGCGCAGACGGCCCTAGGACCCGAGATCTCGCACTTCTGACAGTGGGGTCTGCCACCTTACATAGTTTACGGACTGACACTGTCTTCGTGACATTTGTGTATCGATGTCGCGCATCTTTGGTGCGAAACCGCGATTGGGAGCCGAAATTCGCCACTTCGCAGGCCTGGACACGCGACCGGGCGAGCGATTAACCAAGGTCCATGATTTCGAGTGGCGCTACCCAAGTTCAGTTGGCCATCGGTGACTTCGCGAAGTACGAGCGCTCTTGCGTCGACCAGGCCCTCTTCCTCCGTACCCTCCAGAGCAAGGCTGTGCGCGAGCGCGCGTCGGCTGTCCTCTGCGACCCGAGCGGTCGAGTCCTCGCCTACGCCAAGGCCTGCGGCTCCGTCTCCCTGGCCGACGCCTCGCTGAGCGAGATCGCGGCCCTGGTCGCGTCGGACGCGGCCCCGGTCATCGTCCCGGAGGACGGTTTCTACGCCACCGCCGACTCCACCTACTACGTCTCTCACGGCGACGTCTTCGAGCTCCGCGCCCCGGACCTCGCGCCCTGCTCCGGCTTTCGCAAGGTCGAGAGCCTCCCGGCCGGGGCTGAGGTCCTCGAGGTCGACGAGTTCGACCCCGGGCTCGCGGCCGATGCTGCCCTCTTCGCCTACGCCGACGCGATCGACCGCATCGCTGAGGTCGTCCACGGCGCCTAGCAGACGACACGGCCGCTGCGCTGCTACGCTCGTCGACGTGCCCCGTAGGACGATGATGCAGAGAATCGCAGCCGGAACGCTCCTCGCCGCCACGATCGCCTGCGGGTCCGCCCCGTCAGGCGAGTCCCTCACCCCAGAGCCGACGACCGTCAACGACTTCCACATCTCGGTCTTCAACGCGTGCACCGACGACGTCACGCTCCACGTCGGGACGACGCAGACCACCGGAAGCAAGGTCCTCCTCTTCAAGCTGAGCCGCGACTCCTTCAAGGGGACCAACGAGGCGGTCTGGCTCCTCGACCCCGACGAGCGACCGATCGCGCTCTATCAGCCGATCCAGGGCAAGCAGAAGCTCAAGGTGACCGCCGACTGCACCGGCCTCGCCCGCGAGCACTGAGAGGCCCGAGACCGGGCGCTCGCCCGTCCCTCACGGCGCCCCAGCCGAGGCTTGAAATAGCCCGCGCGCCGCACTAGGGTCGGCCTGTGCTCACCCCCCTCCGCCACCTCGTCGTCTCCGCTGCTCTCCTCCTCGCCGCGGCCGCCGGCGTCGCCTGCGGAGGGAGCACAACGCTCGCCTCGGTCGACGCGATCGCGGCAGATCACCTCGAGGTCGTCCGCGGCGATGAGCGAGTCGCCGAGACGACCCTCGACCATATCCGCGGTCTCGAGGCGACGAGCTTCCAAGAGGGCGAGCGTCAGGCGGAGGGCGTCCCCCTCGCCGCCCTCCTCGACGATCTCAAGATCGATCGTGCAGGGCTGAGCGCCGTCGAGGCGATCGGCTCGGACGGCTACAGGACGCGGCTCTCGCCGGAGATCATCGCAGACCCGAACACCCTCGTCGTCTTCGCGGTCGACGGCCAGGCGCTCGCCGAGCACAAGGGGCCGCTCCGCCTCCACACCGCGGAGCGCTCGACCTCGGTCCGCAACCTCCGCCGCCTAGTCCTCTACTAGTCCTCGACGGGTCCTCGACCGGCCCTCGACCGGTCCTCGACGGGTCCTCGACCGGGCCTCGACCGGTCCTCGACCGGTCCTCGACTGGCCCTCCCCGCCGTGCTCCGGAGGAGGCGCACAAAAAGAAGGGCGAGAGGTCAGGCCAGACCTCTCGCCGATCTCGCGAGCGCGGCGCGAGGGCGCAGGACTCGCCCCGGGCTCTTAGTCGTCGATCTCCGCCACTCGACCGTCGACGAAGGTGACCTCGACGGTGTCGAACTTGCTCTCCCAGTAGCTCCAGAGGTCGGCGTCCAGGCTCGGCGTGCGGTGCTCTGGCGGATAGCCAACGGCGAGGATCACGGCCTGCTTGGACATCCCCTCGAGGATCTTCCCCTCGCGGATCCCCTGCTGATCGATCGCGCTGAAGCTAGCGACGACGCCTGCGTTGCACGAGGTGCCGAAGAACTTGGCGACGTGCTCCGCCGGGCTCTCCGTCATCGAGTCGTGGAACTCGTAGGTGTACTCCTTGCCGGTCGCGAGGACGTGGAAGTTCAGCCCCTCGGTGTTGAGGAAGGAGACCCGGATCGGGGTGCAGAGCGCGAGGAGCTCATCACCGTCGAGGTAGTTCACCGACGAGAGCTCCTCGTCATCCGGGTGGAGGTTGACCAAGGTATAGACCTCTGCCGATGCGCGCAGCGGATGCGACGCGTTCGGATCGGGCTGGACCGAGGACGGCCGGCAGCCGAGCGCGGAAGAGACCAGAGCTATGGATGCGACAAATCGAAGATGCGACATGGGAACAACCCCCGGCGAAGCCAGCCGCAAGCATAGCAGCAAGCGCAGCAATCGCCGCAGTCCAGCCGAATTGGGCCGTGAAGTGATGTTTCACGCGCACAAATCCGCCGCCCAGCGCTTCCTCGAGCCCAGACCGTCGCGCAAGCTAGATCCATGACTCGAGACCTCGGGCGACAAGAGCACGCGATCGTCATCGGCGGCGGGATGGCCGGCCTCACCAGCGCCGCCGTTGTTGCCCGGCATTTCTCGCGAGTGACGATCATCGACCGCGATGTGCCCCCCAGCGGCCCGCAGGCGCGGGCAGGAGCGCCCCAGGGCAACCATGTGCACGTTCTCCTGACCCGCGGCTGGCGCCTCCTCGACGAGCTCTTCCCAGGGCTCGACGCGCGCCTCCAGGCGGCCGGCGCCAAGCCTGTCGACTGGGTCAACGATGTGATCTGGGAGACCCCCTTCGGCCGTTCGCCGCGGATCCCGTCGGAGCTCCGGTCGCGGCTGTGCAGCCGCCCTCTCCTCGAGCATGCGGTCCGCAGCGAGCTGCTCGCCAACCCCAAGGTCCGCCTCCTCAGCGGCCACGAGGTCACGGGCCTCCGATCGACCGGCCACCCCGCCCGCGTCGTCGGCGTGACCGCCCAGGCGCGCGGCCGAGCCGAGCAGGACGAGCTGAGCCCCGAGGACCTCAGCGGCGACCTTGTCATCGACACCAGCGGCCGCGGATCCAAGGCGCCGCAGTGGCTCGAAGCGCTCGGCTATGGGAGCCCCGAGGAGACGATCATCGACGCCCGCCTGGGCTACGCGAGTCGGATCTACCGCAAGCGCCCGGAGGTCGACTGGAACGTCCTCTACGTGATGAACCGCGCCCCCGCGATCCCCCAAAGCGGGGTCATCTACGAGATCGAGAACGACCGCTGGATCGTCACCCTCGTGGGCTACAACGGTCACTTTCCGCCGACCGACGAGGCTGGCTTCCTCGAGTGCGCGGAGGGCCTGGCGAAGCCGACCATCTACGACGCCCTCGTCGACGCGGAGCCGCTGTCGAAGATCCACGGCTATCGCCGCACCGAGAACCGGATCCGCCACTTCGAGCGGCTCCGTCGCTGGCCGACGGGCCTCCTCGTCCTCGGAGACGCGAGCTGCGCGCTCAACCCTGTCTACGGCCAGGGCATGACCGTCGCGGCGATCGCCGCCTCGCTCCTCGACCGCCTGCTGCGCGAGAGGCCCGCCGCGGACCAGCTCGGCGCGCTCTTCCAGCGTCGCCTCGCCGCCGCCAACAGGGATCCTTTCACCACCGCGACCAGCGATGATCTCCGCTGGCCCGAGACCTCCGGCAAGGTCCCCCGCGGCCTCCGACTGATGCACGGTCTGGTCGATCGGGTGATGTCAGCGGCGACCGGCGACCCGCGGATCCACCTCCGCCTGATGGAGGTGCTGCAGATGACACGACCGACGTCGGCGCTGATGCGGCCGCGCCTCCTCGCCAAGGCCCTGCGCGCGCGGGTCTAGCCCCGTCGGCGTCGAGACCGAAGGACAGACCAGCTCTTTCCCCGACCTAGTGCGTCGAGACCCGGGCCCCGAAGGACAAGCCAGGCCTTCCGCCGACCTAGCCGCCCGTGGCGAAAGTCCCGTGTGCTCTCTCGCCGCGATCGTCCCTTGGCTTCGACCAAACGCCGCCGTACCCGGTCGTAATGCAAGCCTTGGCCGGGTCCAGAGGACGAGACCTACGAGCACTCGTCCGGGCCGCACTCGCCGACGCGGATGTCGGAGCTCCCGACCCCGATCGCGCACCACTCTGGATAGCCGAGCGGCAGCCCGCCCGCCTCCGAGTAGGGGGAGGCGCCGTCGTCCAGCCAGTAGGGGTGATCGAGGGCGAACATCCACAGCGGGGCGAAGGTCGGGAAGCCCATCGGCACGTCAAACGGAGGCGTCGAGTGCTGGCAGTTGTGGACGCACTCGACGACGAAGTGCCCGTCCTTCTCGAGGCCCTCCTCTAGGGCCTTGGAGGTCTCGTCAAAGTCGACCGCGACGCAGAAGTCCTTCGGCCCGCCCCAGAGGACCATCGCCGGCATCGTGTGCGCCGAGCTGGTCCACGGCTTGACGACCCCGCCGACGCCGCCCGAGAGCGACATGATCGACGAGAGGTGCTCTCCTCGACCGCCTGCGAGCTGGCCGGTGAAGAGGGCTCCGGCAGACACGCCCGTGCTCGAGACACAGTTGGCGTCGATCGGGAAGAGCTCGTCGACGCAGCCGAGCATGTCGTCAAAGAAGGCGAACTCCTCCTCCAGGCGCTCGTCTGTGTCGAGCGAGGTGAAGGGCCACTTGAAGAGCACGTCGTCCTTCGACTCGGGGATCACCGCGACAAAGCGCAGCTCCTCGACCGCGCTCGCCACCTCGCTGCGCTCGTAGAAGTCGTGGGCCGAGCCGCCGAGCCAGTGCCACATGAAGATCACGGGCAGGATCTCGCCGTCGGCGATGTCCTCTGGGGCGACGACGGCGAAGCGCCGCGGACCTCCGGCGGTCATGATCTCGTTGGGCGCCGCATCATCCCCCTCGAGGAAGCCGAGCTCGATCGTCGGACAGATCCCGCCAAAGGTCGGGATCGGCGGCGCGACCTCAGCACCGTCGGGCGGCTCGGTCCCGCACAGGAGCATGTCGAGATCGCCGGTCTCACCCGTCGCCGCGGTCGTCGAGCCGTCCGTCTCGGTCTCGCCTGCCCCGGTCGTCATCGCCGTCGTCGCCGTCGTCGATGTCGTCGTCGCCTCGGTGGTGCCGCTGCTGCCCACCGAGTCGCTGCCCGCCTCACCGCCCGAAGTCGATGACTCCGTCGCGCCGGTCGTCCCTCCTTCGGAGGCAGACATGCCGGTCGCGGAGTCATCTCCACAGGCGAGGGCGAGGGTCGAGAGGAGGGCAGTGGCAATCCGAATACGCATCGATAGACCCGATCCGCCAGGGCATTTTGCTGGCGCCCCACTACACCACAAAGCGCACGACGAGCAAAGTCGCGCGTCGACCTCAGCGGCCTAGGGAGCCTGGGCCGCAACCAAGACGAAAGGGCCCCGGAGGGCCCCATCGCTCGACGCGTTGCTCGGAGGGTCGTCCGCTAGAAGCGGAGGCGAAGCTCGAACTGACCGCTGACCGGCTGCTGGAAGCGGGTCGCGACGCCGTAGTTGCCCTGCTTGGGCAGGATGGTCCGATCGAAGAAGTTCGTCGGAGCGCTCTGGTTCTGGATCTTCACGTGCTTCAGGTCGCTGAGGTCGCCGCCGGGGACGGGGCGGGCGAAGCTGAAGGAGTAGACCTCGTCGACGCGGAGGGTCGCGGCGGCGTTGGTGATGTTGAAGATCCGGGCGTTGAACTCGAGCTCGAGCTCACCAGGCAGCGGGTAGGCGTAGCCGAGGCTCGCGTTCCACGAGTAGAAGGGGTCGACCCGTCCGCCGGCGCCGCGGGGGAGCACCTGGATCAGGTAGAGACCGGCGTAGCGGTTGTTGTCCGCCTGGACGTTGACCGGCGTACCGGAGGAGAAGCGGAGGCTGCTCCCGAGGGTGAGGCGACCGGCCTCCTTGAGATCGAAGGAGTAGAAGCCGTCGATCTTGAGGGTGTGCGGGATGTTGTTGAAGAGCGGTCCGTAGTTGTTACGGACGAGCTCCGGGATGTCGAACTGGGTGCTGGCGCCGATGTTGATCGCGCCGGTGTTGCGGTCGACAAAGCCGTCGTAGTTACCGACGAGGCGGCTGTAGGTGTAGTTCGCGGTCAGGACCCAGTTCTTCGCGAAGCGCTTCTGCACCCGGAAGGTCCAGGCGTCGTAGTTGTTGACCGGCTTCGAGAAGAGGGTGTTGACCTTCTGGAAGGCGTCCGAGAGGAAGCGGCAGCGGTTGAGCTCGCGGGCGTAGACGTCGCGCTGGTCGTCGTCGGGGGCCGCGTTGTCGAAGTCCATCTCGATCGCGTCACAGGTGGCCTGCTGACGCATGAGGTCGGACTGGGAGACGCCCTCGCCGGGGTTGGCGATGATGAAGTTGAGGCCGCCGTTGGTCGAGATGTCCTCGACCGCGCGACCGAGGTTGCTGTGCAGCCACTGGACGCCGAGGACGAGGTCCTCGATGACCTCCTGCTCGTAGCCGAGCTGGAACTGCTCGCGGTAGTGACCGCGGAGCCGCGGGACCACGGCGCCGGTGGTCAGACCGGTCGTCGACGCGTTGAAGTCGGTGCAGTACTCGGTCGGCTGGGTGTCGACGCTCTTCGGCTGGGGGACGCCGTCCTGAGTGACGGTGCCCTGACAGTCCGAGGTCCGGTAGGTCCGGGTGACGTTGACGAGGCCGCCGAAGACGCGGCTGTTGAGCTGCAGCGGGAGCTGCTGGTAGAACCAGCCGTAGCTCGCGTAGAGGCGGCTCTTGCCCTCGTCCGTCCAGTCGTAGACCATTCCGACGCGGGGTGCGATGTTGTCCCAGAGGAAGATCTGGCGCTGGCCGGTGATGTCCCGCATGTCCTGCATCTCCCAACGGAGTCCACCGTTGATGTAGAGATTGGAGAGCGGGGCCCACTTGTCCTGGAGGAAGAACGCGTAGTTCTGGGTGCTGAGCCGCGAGTTGTAGTTCTGGGCCCGGATGCCGGCGCCGATCGGCGTGGCGATGGCGCGCAGATCGCCCTCTTCGGAGCGGACCCGGCCGTAGCCGCGGGTGCTGCGGGCGTTCGGGTTGTCGGAGTCGACCAGGACAGCGCGGTTGTTGTTGACCCGGCTGGCGTTGGTGATCCGGTACTCGCCGGTGGCGGGGTTGTAGCAGTACTCGCCGCCGTCGACCTCGCCGGCCATACAGTCGTTGTAGAAGCTCGAGGAGTTCTGCCCCGAGTACTGCGAGGTGATCCGCCGCTCGAGGTGCTCGATCAAGGTCCCGTACTTGAGGACGTGAGCGCCGGCCGCGTTGAAGAAGTGGGTCAGCGAGAAGTTACCGCCGACGCGCCGGTTGCTGGCGTCGTCGTGGTTACCGATACCGCCGGAGAGCCAGCGCCGGGTCGGGCAGGCGAGGCCCGGGAGGTTGGCGCCGTTGCACTTCTCGTCGACCCCGTCGACCAGGCGAACAGCGCCGTCGCGGTCGAGGAAGTCGTAGAGGTTGCGCCCCTGGGCGTCGGTCTCCTGGGTGACCGTGATGTTCTTGAGCTCGGGATCGTCGAGGCGCCAGGCGTCGATCAGGCGGTCCTGATAGAAGTTGAGGCCGGCGTCGATCTCGAGCTTGTCCTCGAGAACACGACCCTCGTAGTTGAGGGTGACGACCGTGGCGTTCGTCATCGACGTGCCGAACTTGCCGTTGACGATGCCGGAGGCGATCCGCGACTGACCGCCGAGGCTCTCGGACGGGTTGGTGCCGAAGGAGCTCGGCTCCGAGCCGAGCGGCAGGCGGAACGAACGGCGCTGGAACGAGGGGCCACCGCCGCCGGACAGGATCAGTCGGTGCTTGGGGTTGATGACCCAGTCAAGACGACCGCTGTAGCCGAAGCGGATGTTGTTGGTGTTGAAGCGCTGCTCGGCGAACTTGGTCGAGGCGATGTAGTTACCGCCGGGGACGCAGTCGAAGTCGCCGTTCTTGTAGGGGCAGTTGGCGTAGCCGCCAGAGCCGTCCAGATCCTCCCGGTGATAGAAGGACTGGATCATCGTGCTCTTCAGGTAGGCCGGGTTGACACCGACGGCGAAGAAGAGCTTGTCCTTGATGATCGGACCGCTGAGGAAGATGACGCCCTCGGTCTCGACGTCGGGGACCGACGCGACCCGGAGGGACTCGTCGGTCGCGGCGATGAGGCGGGGGTTCGCGAAGCGCGGGGTCACGCGGATGACCGCCTGGCCGCGGAACTTGTTGCTGCCGCCGGCGCGGCGCGCCTTGACGATACCGCCGGAGGCGCCGCCGTACTCAGCGTCGTAGCCGGACTCCAGGACCTCGACGGACTCGATGAACTCCTGGACGATCGTCGCGCCGACCGTACCGAAGGCGGGCGAGGTGACGTTCGCCCCGTCGACGACGTACTTCGACTCGGCGCCGCTGGTGCCGGCGAGGCGGATACCGGCGGAGTCGCTGCTCGCGGTCGGCGAGAGGTCGACCACCGAGGTGAAGTCACGACTTGTGCCGCCGACGGGAATGTTCCTCGCCTGCTCCATGTTCACCTTGGTCGTGACCGCAGTGTCGGAACGGACAGGCTTGGCCTCGACCTCAATGACGCGCCGAAACTCGTTCTTCGGGTCGATGCTGAAGTTCGCCTTCAGCTTCATCCCGCGCTGGAGGGTCGTGATCTTGGCGATGTCAGCCTGGCCGTACAGGACCTGGACCGTGTACGCGCCCGGCGGGAGGTTGCGAAAGGCGTAGATCCCGTCAGAGTTCGTCGTGGTCTCGCGGGTGCCCTGAAGACAGGCACACTGGAGGACGACGACAGCATCCGCGAGCTTCTCGCGGGTGTTCTGGTCGGTGACGACACCGCTGATCGCCCCGTCCGAGGCCGCGTGAGCGACATCGGGCACAGCCAGGGCAACCACGAGGGGTGCGACGGCCAGGGGCAAGGACAACGAGTACTTGAGGAGTGAGCGGCTGCGGTTCACCGTTATGGGCTCCTTGCGACGTCAGACCCCGGAGGCCGGGAGTGCATCGGTGACCACGGGATATATCACAGGCGGCACGAAGCTGAGCATAGTCAAAGCTGAAATTCCCAAAGTCTTGACGGGCCGCGGGGGACGCACTAGAGCCGGTGAGCCGACCTCGCGAGGCCTCTACGGGGCCGCCGGATCGGCCGATCGCGGCCGCCTCGCGGACCGGTGCGAGGACGGTCTAGTGTCCGATCGGCCGCCCGAAGAACTCCCCTCTAGGCCCCTCCCCGAGCCCCTGCAGTGAGCCTCTGCGGCGCTGGCCGAGGCCGCCGATTCGCCGGGAGTTCGTGACCCGCTAGAGATCGACAAGCTCGACCGCCGCCGGAGCGATCGCCTCCCCGAGGAAGACGCTGCCGACCCTGGCGAAACGCTGGGGAGCGTCGGTCGCGAGGAAGCGGATCTCCCCCCTGGAGTCGCCGGAAATTCCCCCGCTCAACGTCTCCCCAAAGCGCCTGAAGACCTCGGAGGCGGTCGTAGCGGCCGAATCGACGAGATGTCGCGTGGGCCCCGCAGCGACGGAGATTGCCCCACGAAGCACGGGAAAGTGGGTGCAGCCCAGGACCACCGTGTCGATCCCGGGATGCTCCGCGAGCACCGGACCGATGTAACGGCGGGCGACCGCCTCGGCGATCGGACCGTCGGCCCAGCCCTCCTCGGCGAAGGCGACGAAGAGCGGGCACGGCAGGGAGACGACCGCGGCGTCGGGCCGCAGTGCGCGTATGGCACGCTCGTAAGCCCCCCCCTGCACCGTGCCTTCTGTGGCCAGGACGAGGATCTCCTGCCGCTTCGAGGCTGCCACCGCCGCCGCCGCTCCCGGCTCGATCACCCCGAAGACAGGGATCGGCGCACAGCGGCGCTGGAGGTGCTCGACCGCGGCTGACGAGGCCGTGTTGCAGGCGATCACGAGGGCCTGGACGCCACGATCGATGAGGACGCCTGCGGCCTGCTCGGCGTATCGCCGGACGGTGCCGGGGCTCTTCGTCCCGTAGGGCAGACGGGCGGTGTCCCCGAGATAGGTAAACGATGCCGCGGGGAGGCGCTCGCGGAGCGCCCGGAGCACCGTCAGCCCCCCGACCCCGGAGTCAAAGACCCCGATCGGCAGATCCCGAGAAGATGCCACAGTAGGGCCCTAGGAGCGCATGAGGAGGTTCTTGGCGATGACCATCCGCTGGACCTGCGAGGTGCCCTCGTAGATCTGCATCAGCTTGGCGTCGCGGTAGAGCTTCTCGACCGGGTACTCGCGGGTGTAGCCGTAGCCGCCGAAGATCTGGACCGCGTCGGTCGCCGACTTGACCGCCATGTCGGCCCCCATGCACTTGGTGATCGCGCTGGTGTTGCTCCGGCGCACCCCGTTGTCGACCTCCCAGGCCGCCTTCGAGTAGAGGAGCTTGACCGCCTCGTGGGCCATCGCCATCTCGGCGATCATGAACTGGATCGCCTGGTGGTTGGAGATCGGCACGCCAAAGGTCTTGCGCTCCTTGGCGTAGGCGATCGACTCGTCGAGGCAGCGACGGATGATCCCCGCGCACTGTGCGCCAATCATCGGCCGCGACTTGTCGAAGGTCTCCATCGCGATCGCGAAGCCGCGGCCGGGCTCGCCGATGATCTGATCGTCCGTCAGGCGGACCTCGTCGAAGAGCACGTCGACGGTCTCCGACGCCCGCTGTCCGAGCTTCTTCTCCTTCTTGCCGACGCTGACGCCCTTCTGCTCGCGGTCGACGACGAAGGCGGTGATCCCCTTGTGGCGCAGCTTCGGGTCGAGGGTGGCAAAGCCGGTGTAGAAGCTCGCCTGCCCGCCGTTGGTGATCCAACGCTTCTGCCCGGTCAGGACCCACTCGTTGCCGTCGCGGGTGAGGCGGGTCTTCATCGATGCGACGTCAGAGCCGGCCTCGGGCTCGGAGCAGCAGTAGGAGACGAAGCAGAGCTCGTCGACGAGGCGGCCGAACCACTTGGTCTTCTGCTCCTCGGTGCCGGCGATCATCAGCGGCAGCGAGCCGAGGTGATTGCAGACCAGGCTGGTCGCGACCGCGGCGCAGCCGTAGGCGATCTCCTCGGCGATCAGACAGCCGTCGACGGTGTGGAGGCCGAGGCCGCCGTAGGCCTCCGGGAGCTCGGCGTTCATCAACCCGAGCTCGAAGGCGGCCTCGAAGATCTCGATCGGGAAGCGCTCGTTCTCGTCGCACTCGTGGGCCGCCGGGATGATCGTGTCGGCGGTGAACTTGCGGGCGGTGTCGACCAGGGCGGCCTGCTCTTCGGTGTAGGTCGGATTAAACATCGCAGCTCTCCAAATTCGTCGGTTTCGGGTTCTATCATCGAGGCGCAGCGGGCACAGCGGGCACAGCTCGTCGGCGACCGGCAGACCTCTTCATCAAACAACACACCAGGACACTAGGGGCTGGGCGGACGCTCGCCGCCGTCCCGGGCCGCGGCGCGGGCTCTCCGAGCCGCTCGCCTCTGCTCCCGCTCCTCGCGGTCGGCGTCGAGGGTCGCCGCAGCGCGGCCTCCGAAGACGTAGCCGATCACCAGGCCGAGGACGAGGACGCCGGGGATATAGAGGAAGTGCCCGAGGGTCATGCAGGTCCGTCGAGCTCGCGCCGCAGCGCGTCCATGTCGGCGCGGAGTCGAGCGCTCCGGCGCCAGAGGAAGATCCCGTAGCCGGCGAAGAGGGCCCAGAGGATCCCGTAGGCCCAGATGATGTGCTGGTAGTCGCGGGCGACCTTCTGTGCGGCGACGCTCTCCAGCATCCGCACCTGCTCGACCTCCTTGAGCGAACGGCCGGCGACCGGCGCGTACTCGTCGGGCACGCTGTTGGCCTCATCCGCGACCTCGGTCTTCGCGACCTCGGCGGCCTGGGCTGGCGCCTCAGACCCGGGCTCCGCCGCAGCCTCCGGCTCGGGCGTGGGGTCAGGAAAGATCGGTTCCATCGGTTGCCTCTCGGTCCGTCACGCGGACCCATGCTTCATCGAGTTGCTCGGCGAGGACGAGCTGGCGGATCCGCAGCCCCATCAGGCCAAAGGTGCACAGGAGGATCGCCCCGAGCCCGGGCCAGAAGGCGGCCCAGAGCGCCGGCGGCAGCGATCCGACGACCTCGGTGGTCGGGTGGGTCGTCTTCCACAGCTTGACCGCGTAGTAGATGATCGGTACGTCGACGGCGCCAAAGATCGCGAGGCCAGCCGCGAGCCGCCGGCTCCCCGAGGGTCCGTAGTGGCGGATCAGGAGGTACGCGGCGATCACCAGCCAGAGCAGCGCGGTCGACATCTGTCGGGCGTCGCCGGTCCACGGCTTCCCCCAGGTCGCGTTCCCCCAGATGGGCCCGGTCAGGAGCACCCCGAGGCCGCAGACGAAGCCTATCTCGGCCGCGGCGAGGGCGACCGCAGAGGCGGTCGTCGACCGCCGACGGAGCTCGATCGCCGCCGCGACCCCGCAGATCACCGCCATCAGCATCGTCAACCAGCCCATCGGCACGTGGAAGAAGAAGATCTTGAAGGCGGTCCCCATCGTCCGCTCGATCGGCGTGTCGAGGAAGATCCGGGCGACGCTGTAGGGGAAGATCAGCGCCGCGGCGAGGAGCATCCCGTCGGGGAGAAAGCGGCGGATCATCGGCCTGCCCCCGTCCGCGCCGGCCGAGCCGCGTCGCCGCCACTGCCACCACCCCCGACCAGCACCGGCTCGAAGAGCCAAGCGCCGAGAACGACGAGGACGACGTCGACCGCCGCCAGCCGCCCGAGGTAGGCGTCAGCCCCAGGATGGGCCTCGAGGAGCGCCCGTGTCGCGACCAAATTGAACATGAGGACAGGCGTGGTGAGTGGGTGAAGGATCAGCGAGAGGAGCACGTTCTTGCCGCTCCCCGCCGCGAGCCCGGCGGCGAAGAGCGTACCGACCGCGACATAGCCGATGCAACCCAGGAGGACCATCGCCGCGGTAAAGAGCGGCCTCTCCGCCATCGGCGCGGCGCCCGGGAAGATGACGATGAGACCGGGGACCAGCACCGCCGCCGCCAGCAGGAGCACCAAGAGGGCGACCGCCGCCTTGGAGAAGTAGATCGCCATGCGGTTCACCGGCCCCACGAGGAGGGCCCGCAGGGTGTCGGACTCGCGCTCGCGATCGAAGACCCGGGTGAGGGTCAGGGAGCCGACGAAGGCGACGCTGAGCCAGAGCGCACCGGGCACGGCCATGAGCTGAGACTCCACCGGCAACGCCCCGAGCGAGAGGGCGAAGAGCGCCATCATGACCACGCTGAAGAACGCCGAGGTCAGGACGACCTCAAACGAGCGCACCTCTTGGCGGAGCTCCGCGAGCAAGAGGAGGCGGATCTGACGGAGCAGGACCATCGCCGAGGCCGGTTCTATCAGATAGCTGGACCTCGCGGCCGCGGCAAACTCCCTGCGACGCGGAGACGCTGACGGTCTTCCTCATCCGCGCAGGCTCCGAAGGGCCGCAACCGTAGGACCCGCGGCCACCCGGCGCTCGACCCCGCGATCCTCACGGGGGCTCCTCCCGCGCCGATGAGCCGACCTACGAGGCCGCCTGCGAGTGCGTCCGACCTCGTCCGACGGGCCGTCGCCGAGGGGCACTATCGGCCGTCGGCAGCTCCATCCGTAGAAGCGTGAACCTCGCATCGACGACGCGTGCCGCCAAGGCTCGCCCCGGGCCCGACCTCGCACCCGCTGCGTCCGCCGCGGAGGCCGACGTTCGCTCCGCGAGAGGCCGCGCTGACGTTCGCCACAGGCTCCTAGGTGACGGCCGCAGCTCCGACGACCCCGTCCGCGGGCCCTCCGGACCAGAGCGCCGCGGTCGCATCACGAAAGGCGCTGCCCCCCTCGACCTCCGCCCCGCGGGTCGCCTCGCCGGCGATCACCCCGTTCTCCAGGTGGAGGATCCGATCGGCGACCCGGACGAGCATGTCGTGATCGTGGGAGGCGACGAAGAGCGCCGCCCCCCGCTCCCGCTCCGCCCTCAGGATCTCCGCGAGAAACTCGCGGCCCTGGCGATCAAGCGCCGTGAAAGGCTCGTCGAGGATCAAGATGTCGGGGCTCGACGCGAGCGCCCGGGCGAGCGCGAGGCGTTGGGCCATGCCCCGAGAGAACGTCCCCACCAGGCGATCGGCCGCGTCCGCGAGGCCGAAGCGGGAGAGCGCCTCGTCGGCCGCGATCGTCGTCGCGCCGACGGTCGCCCGGAGCTGGGCGAAGAGCTCGAGGTTCTCGCGCGCGGTCAAACCCAAGTAGACCTGGGGCCGATGGGCGACGTAGGCGAGGCGGGCCCGGAGCTCGAGGCTGAGGCGATCGATCGAGGTTCCGGCGTAGGTCGACTCCCCCCCGTCCGGCGGCAGGAGCCCGGTCATGATCGAGAAGAGGGTCGTCTTGCCCGAGCCGTTGGCGCCGACGAGGCCGACCAGCTCGCCGCTCTCGACCTTGAGATCGACCCGCCGCAGCACCCGCTTGCGACCGAAGCGCTGGCTGATCCCGCGGGCCTCGAGGGGGGCGAGGGTCGGGCTCATGCCTTCGGCCCTGCGGCGTCGCTCTCCGCGGCCGCGCCAGAGCCCGCCGCAGCGACCTCGTCCCCGTCCTTCTTCGCGGGGTCCGCCGCCGGCTCGGCTGAGGCTGAGGTCGCCCCGTCGAGGGCGTCGATCTGCCGGAGCACCTGATCGAGCTCGATCGCGAGGCTCATCCGCTTCTCCTCGTCCAACGCCGAGGCGCCGGCGCCATCCGCCGCGAGGGCGGCGAGGAGCTCCTGCTTGCGCTCCACGAGCCTGTCGCGCCGAGACCGTCGCGGGCTCGTCAGGAGCGAGATCCCGAGCATCCCGAGGATCCCGAGGCCCAGGCCGAGGCCCAGATCGCGGAAGATCCGCGGCCTCGTCGGCAGGCCCTCGACGACAAGCTCGATCGGCACGCCGGCCTCGCGGGCCCCGAGCTCGTAGTAGTCGAAGGGCGCGTCGGGGGCCTGGTCTGGCGGCCTCGGCGGCTTGGTCGAGCCTGAGCTGAGGGTGAGCTCCTTGGGCAAGAGCGCCCCGGACTCGAGCAGCGGCAGCGACGGCGTCCAGCGGACGGTCGCGGTGCCTGTATGTTCGACCAGATAGGCGAAGGAGAGATCGACCACCTCGCCCGGCGGGATCGGCTCGCGGAGCGTCGCGAAGGGCGACTTCTCCGCGTGCTCGACGATCGCCGAGGCCCGGTCCATGACGACGAAGCCGATCGCATCCTCGCCGCCCTCGATCTTGAGCGGCGCGCCGGGCCAGTAGGCCTCGTCGCCGCTGACGAAGACCTGGTAGAGCTGGGTCACCTGGGCGAGGTCGTTCTCCCGCCCCGCGATCTCGAGCTGGGTCGCGCTGCGGATCCGCGAGACGTCGGTCGTCGTCTTGAAGACCCGGATCTCGGCGAGCGCCCCCATCGACTCGTGGAGGCGGAAGAGGGAGGTGCTGTAGGGGGCGCCGTCGTAGTTGACGGTGATCTGATAGGCCGAGTCGAGGTTGACCTGGATCCCCTCGAAGTGAGCGACGCCGTCGGGGCCAGAGACCCCGTCGTAGCCCACCTGAGCGCCGGTCACGTCGAGCTGGACGAGCTCGACCTCCTGCTGCGCGACCGGCTGATCGGCGGCGTCGATCACCGAGAGGCGGACCGAGCCGGCCTTCATCGTCGGCGTCAGGCGCGGGGGCATGACCGCCCGGCGACGAACGGGAGCCGCCGCCGCGCCGGCCTCGGCGCTCACCTGACCTACCGTGAAGACGAGCGCGAGCCCCTCCTCGCCGATCGTGAACTCCTCGGAGACCTGCGGCGCCGCGCCCTCGTCGATCGCCGCCGTCACCTGGAGAACGCTCCCCTCCGGGACGTCGTCGGCGTCGAGCTTGTCGAAGAGGGTGCGCCCCTGGGGATCGGTCGTCCCGGTGCGGACGATCTCCTCGCCCTCCGGCGGCCTGATCACCAAGCGGACGTCGATGTCCTTGACCCCGTCGCGGGCCTTCAGGTCGAGAACGCCGACCACGAGCGTCCCCTTGGGGAAGCGAGGATCGGAGAAGGGTCGACCCGGAGCGGGGAAGCCCGCACCGTCGACCTCGCCTGGGCCAGGCGCCCCGCCTGCAGGGGCGCCTGCGCCTGCGGGCCCGCCTGCGGGTCCGCCTGCCGGACCGGCTGCGGGTCCGCCTGCGGGTCCGGTCCCGGCCGCAGCCGCGCCCTTGACCAACATGACCCGAGAGCCAGCCGATGCTGCGATCGGGATCTCGCGGGAGCGGACGAGCTCGCCGTCGAAGTCGACGCTCGCCAGGGCCTGGCCGCCGAAGAAGCCCTCGACCCCGGTGAAGGTCGCCCTCCCCTCGCCGTCGGCCTTCGCCGTGAAGGTCTCGACCCGGCCGTCCGTCGACCGGACCTCGAGGGTCACCTCGGCGCCGACCGCTGGCTGGTCGAAGCCGCCGAGGAGGCAGCGGACCGTGACCGTCCCGGGCGCGACCTGAGGGTCGAGCCGCGAGAGGCCTGACATCTGCCGCGGGTCCGGGCGACCGCCCATCGGCGGCTGAGCGTAGGCCGGGGCGACGCTGAGGAGCAGCCCGCCGCAGACCCCGGAGAGGAGCGCCGCGACGGCGTAGGTGCCGACGAAGCGGCGGCTAGATCCGGTGTTGGCGCGGCTCATGCGTGCTCCAGCGCTGTCCCGCAGTGCTTGCAGAAGCGGGCGTCATCGTCGTTCTTGACCTCGCAGGAGGGGCAGGCCGTCCCCGCGTCGGCAGAGGCCGCCGAGGGCTCATCGGTCCCGGCGGAAGGTGCTCCGCGCTCCGCACCGCGGTCACTCTCAGCGGCCTCAGCGCTCGCCGAGCCGGCGCTGCCAGGGCTCTCGCCGCGGAGGATCGCCGCGACCTCCGGGTGAAGATCGGCGTTGCCCTCGAGCGCTCGCATCACCTCGATCGCCCGCATCTTGTAGGCGCTCGAGACCGACTCGTAGTCGGCCTTGGAGAGCTTGCCCATCCCGTAGTCGAACTCGAGCTCCTTGATCGCCCGAAGGAGGCGTCGCTTCTCGTCGCGCAGCTCTCGCTTCGAGACCCGGCCGAGGCCTAGGTCGGTGACGTCACCGCTGCGCCCGAGCGCAGCCGCGACCAAGAAGAGCCGGCGCAGCGCGTAGAGGAGCATCGTCCCGGCGAAGGCGAGGCCGACGGTGGGCGCCTCGACCTGGGCGCCGCCGAAGCCGACGAGGACGACGAAGAGGATCACCCCGCCTACGATGATGAGACCCGCGCGGAGGAGCGCCGGGCGTCCGGGCCTAGTCATCGTCACCCTCCGACTTGCGGGTGCCGACGCAGACGAGCGCGCCGCCGAGCATCACCATCATGCCGATCCAGATCCAGTTGATCAGAGGGTTGATGAAGAGGCTGAGCTGGGTCCAGCCGGTGCTGAGGTCGACCTCCTGCATCGACGCGTACACGTCCTCGCCGGCGGTCATGTAGCGCGAGACCTCGGTCGTCGGCTGATCCGGGAGCTGGTAGTACCACCAGCGCGCTGGGGTCAGGACGTCGACGACCTCGCCGTCCTTGAGCACCGCCAGGTCCGCGGTGATCATCTCTTTTTGCCAGTCCTCGGTGACCCGGAGACCGTCGTGGCGGATCGTGTAGGCGCCGAGCTCGTAGCTCTGCCCCGGCTGGAGCTGGGTCTTGCGCTCGATCTTGTAGGCGTTGCCGGCCCAGCCGAAGAACATCAGGACGATCCCGAGGTGGACGACATAGCCGCCGTAGCGCCGGCGAGCCTTGAGCAGGAGCCCCGACATCGCCTCGATGAACCCCTGCGGCCGACGCGAGCGGCGGAGGATGATCCCGCGGTAGAACTCCTGGACGATCGTCCAGAAGGTGAAGCCGCACAGGCCGAAGCAGGCGAGGCCCCAGGGCGAGTCGATCTCGAGGAAGACAGGCGCGATCGTGCAGGCGACGCCGAAGACCAGCGGCCCCGTGAACTGCTTGATCAGGTTGGCGCCCGTGGTCTTGCGCCAGGCGAGGAGCGGGCCGACGCCGGTCAGCAGGAGGAGCGCGAGCCCCAGCGGCCGCATGTAGCGGTTGAAGAAGGGCGGGCCGATGACCATCCGCTCGCCGGGATCGATCCAGCCGAGCGCGTTCGGATAGCGCTCGACGAGGATCTGCATCCACTCGATGAAGGTCGGCCACATCGTCGCCCCGAGGACGAACACGGCGCAGGTCAGGAAGAGCCAGTTGTTGACCAGGAAGGCGAACTCGCGGCTGAGCGCGCTCTCCAGCTCGCCGCGGGCCCGCAGCAGCGGCCGCCGCCAGATGACGAGGCCGAAGGAGAAGACGACGATCACTAGCATGAACGCGCCGAAGGTCCAGGCGAGGTCGGAGTCCTCGCCGAAGGCGTGCACGCTCTGGACCACGCCGCTGCGGGTCATGAAGGTGCCGATGATCGTCAGGAGGAACGAGATGATGATCAGGCTGACGTTCCAGACCTTCATCATCCCCCGGCGCTCCTGGATCATCACCGAGTGGAGGAAGGCGACGGTCGTAAACCAGGGCAGGAGGCCCGCGTTCTCGACCGGATCCCAGGCCCAGTAGCCGCCCCAGCCGAGCTCCTCGTAGGCCCAGAGACCGCCGAGGATGAGGCCGATCGACAGGAAGATCCACGAGAAGAGCACCCACCGTCGGACGCTCCGCTGCCAGTTGGCGTCGACCTGGCCGCTGATCAGCGCCGCCATGCCGAAGGCGTAGGGGACCGCCAGCGACACGTAGCCGAGGTAGAGGCTCGGCGGGTGGAAGATCATGTAGAAGTTCTGCAGCAGGGGGTTTAGCCCCTTGCCGGTCGTCGGGATGTCGATCAGGTAGGGCGCGAAGGGATCCTTGAGGAAGAGCAGGAGCCCGGCGAAGAAGAGCGTGATCGCCGAGAGCACCGCGACGACGTGGGGGATGAGCTCCCGGTGCCGCTTGCGGTTGGCCCGCACCGCCAGCGCGCCGAAGAGCGTGTGCAGCAGCACCCAAAAGAGCAGCGAGCCGTCCAGACCGCCCCAAAACGCGGTGATCTTGTAGAAGAGCGGCATCGCCGAGTCGCTCGTGTGCTGGACGTACTGGATCGAGAAGTCGCCCGAGAGGAAGGCGTAGACGATCAGCGACGAGGCGAACGCGGCGAGGCCAAAGGTCGCGTAGAGCCCCTGGACGCCGCCCTCGATGAGCCGCGGAGAACGACGGTAGGCACCGGCGACCGAGAGGCCGACGGTGACGATGCTCATCAGGAAGATGAGGAGGATGGTCAGAGACCCGAGGCTGGCGATCGTCATATCAGTGGGCTCCTCAGCGGTTGGCCATCGGCTCTTCTTCGTACTTCGACGGGCACTTGGCGGCCATCTCGTCGGAGTCGAAGCGTCCACCGTCCTCGGTCAGCTGACCTGTGAGGACGACCTCGCCGCCCTCGGCGAAGGTGTCGGGGACCATGTTCGTGAAGTGGACGGCGAGGCGCTCGCCCTCGCTCTCGATCTCGAAGGTGTAGTCGCCGGAGGAGCCGACCTTCTGCCGGATCGTCCCGGGGACGACGGTGCCGTGGACCTTGATCGTCCGGCCCGCGTAGTCGGAGGGCGAGGCGACGACCTTCTCGGCGTAGACGTACTCCAAGACCCCTTCGCCGTCGTCGGCGAGCACCAGGTAGGAGACCGCGCCGGCGACCACGAGGGCCAAGACTGCCTTTGTTGCGATGGGTAGGGCCATATCAACCTCCGATGCTTATCATCGCCTTTGTCGGACCACCGCTACCATCCAAGGCGAAGCGGTGACCGTCTTGTTTTTCGCTGAGGAGACGACGGACCGCCGCCTCGAGCGCTCCCGCACCTCCATGGCGAAGGGCCGCGCGCAGGTCTCCAGACTCGTCGCGGGCGAGGCAGGCGTGGAGCTGCCCGGTCGCGGAGAGCCGGAGACGGTTGCAGGACGCGCAGAAGTTCTCGGTCATGGCGGCGATGAGGCCGAAGGATCGCCCCGCATAGGGACCGCCGTCGACCCGCCAGTATGTCGCAGGACCGAGGCCGCGGACCGCTTTGCCGGAGTCCTGGGCGATCTCGGCTCCAAACGCGTCGGCCATCATCGCCCGGATCGTCGCCGCCGGCAGGAGCTCGCCGGGGATGAAGAGCGCGCCGCCGGACATCGGCATCACCTCGATGAAGCGCGGGACCAGCCCGCGATCCCAGGCGTAGCGGGCGATCCCGGGGAGTTCATCGTCGTTGAAGCCGCGGATCGCGACCGTGTTGAGCTTCGGCGCGAGGCCGTGCTGGATCGCCGCGTCGATCCCCGCGAGCACCTTGCTCAGATCGCCGCGTCGGGTGATCCGCAGGAAGCGCTCCGGATCGAAGCTGTCGACGCTCACGGTCAGACCGGAGAGGCCCGCCTCGGCGAGCGGCGCGGCGAGCTCGGCTAAGCGCTCGCCGTTGGTGGTCATCACCACCTCCAGGCGTCCGCCACCCCGGACCTCGATCGCGCGCAGCGAGCGGACGAGCTCGACCAGGCCGCGACGGACGGTCGGCTCGCCCCCCGTGAGGCGGACCCGCTCGACCCCCCACGCCGCGAACGCTCGGCAGATGGCGACCAGCTCCTCATGGGTGAGCATCTCAGCGCGCGGCCTGTGCTCGATCCCCTCCGACGGCATGCAGTAGGTGCAGCGGTAGTTGCACCTGTCGGTCAGCGAGAGGCGGAGGTAGCGGACCTGCCTCGCCTGCCGATCCACCAAGGGGGGACCGCTGTCTGGGGGCACCGGTCGGGTGCTGCGGATCTGGGTCA
The DNA here is from genome assembly GCA_030424595.1 of Polyangia bacterium. Lineage (GTDB taxonomy): Bacteria > Myxococcota_A > Polyangia > Nannocystales > Nannocystaceae > JADJRG01. The sequence goes on along the minus strand of JAUHWG010000022.1, from coordinate 131,497 downwards.
GCATTCTGCCTTGCCTGCAAAATCTTACGCTACGTAAGGTTTTTGTACAGCGCTGAGGGCCGCTCCCTCGGCGGGCCAAAATAGCACGCGGGTCGCAGGATCGCTGTCTAGCGCGATCCTAGAGATCATCGGCGCCGACCCGGCGCGCTCGATCCGTCCACCAGGACGGTACGGCGACGGGAGGAGCGGAGCTCAATTGAAAAGAGCCGCTGGCCCGAGGGCGCAGCGACTCTTCACCGACGAGCGACGAGCGTTGGCTCAGTGCTCGCCCTCAGCCTTGTCGCCCTCGGCGTGCTCGCCCTCGGCGCCCTCGGCGTGCTCTCCCTCGGCGCCCTCGTCGTGGGAGCCGTGCTTGGCCTCCCACGCCGCGAGACGCGCCGGATCGTTCGAGATCCCGACCGCCGGGCTGTTGCCGGCGTTGCGCTCGTCCTCGGCGCGGACGAAGGTGCGCTGCTCATCGTTGAGCGCGTCCCGAGCCTGCATGTCGAAGAGCGTGAAGCCGAAGAAGATGCCGATGAAGATCAGCGTTCCCAGGAAGACGAAGAGGTTGTAGCGGTCGTCATCCTTCAGGTGCATGAAGAACGCCACGACCAGCGACGCCTTGAGCGCGGCCACGGCCATCGCGACCGGCAGGCTGAGCGGTCCGAGGTTCGCGAAGGAGACCGCGTAGGTCAGCCCCGTCAGGCCGAAGAGGGCCATCAGGATGATGACGTAGAGCGAGACCGGCGCCACATGGTGGTGAACCTCGACCGGGTTCTCGATCTCTTTGCCCTTGAGATATGCTTGTGCGCTCATAGCGACCTCACTTCACGAGATAGAGGAGGGGGAAGAGGAAGATCCAGACGAGGTCGACGAGGTGCCAGTACAGGCCCGTGTTCTCGACCCCCGCGTAGTTCTGGTGGGAGAACTCCCCGCGGCTCGCGCGGAGGTAGATCCAGATCATGATCCCCATGCCGACGAGCACGTGGACGCCGTGGAGGCCGGTCATGATGAAGTAGATGCCGAAGAAGATGTGCGGCAGCCCTTCGATCTCGTACCCGTGGAGGTGCGCCGTGTAGAACTTGCCGGGCAACATCCCGTGCTCGAACTTGGCGCTGTACTCGAAGTACTTGACCACGAGGAAGACGCCTGCGCAGAGCAGGGTCAGCAGGAGGTACTTCTTGATCTTGGCGGCGTCCTCTTTGCTCCCGGGCTTGCCGACCTGGGCCGAGCGGACGGCCATCGCCATCGTCCAGGAGGAGAAGAGGAGGACGCAGGTGTTGATGCCACCGGCGGTCTTGCTCAGGTACTCGTGGGCCCCGAGGACCATGTCCGGGTACCACATCCGGCAGATGAAGTAGGCGAGGAAGAGGCCGCTGAACATCAGCAGCTCGGTGGCCAGGAAGAGCCACATCCCGAGCTTGGCCGCCCCCGCCTGCTGCCCCATGTTGTCGAAGTGGTGTGCCACATAGGGGTTGTGCTCCCCGTCTGTGTGCGCAGCGTGCGTTGAATCGCTCATGATGCTCGCTGTCCTCTCTGATTAGTGAGTGCGACCCGACTTGTCGATCTCAGGGAAATCGTAGGGGCTGCCGGTGACGTGCGGGGTGTCGTGGAAGTTGTGCTCGATCGGAGGACTGGAGGTCTTCCACTCGAGCGAGACAGCTCCCCAGGGGTTCGAGCCGGCCTTCGGCGCGCTCTTGCGGAAGGCCATCGCCAGCGAGAAGCCAGCGATCAGGAGGCCCGACGCCAGGATGTAGGAGCCGACGGTCGAGATCTGATGCATCGTCGTGTACTCCGGCAGGTAGGCGAAGTAGCGACGCGGCATCCCTTGGTGACCCAGGAAGAACTGGGTGCCGAAGGTGACGTTGAAGCCGATGAAGACCAGGAGCGCCCCGAGCTTGCCGGAGGCCTCATGGTAGAAGCGGCCGGTGATCTTGGGCCACCAGTGGAAGACCCCGCCGATGAAGGCGATCACGAGCCCACCCATCATCACGTAGTGGAAGTGGGCGACGACGAAGTAGGTGTCGTGGAGGTGGACGTCGACCGAGATGGTCGAGAGGTAGAGCCCCGTGACCCCACCGATGGTGAAGGTCCACAGGAACATCAGCCCGTACCACATCGGCGTGTTGTAGACGATCGACCCCCCGTAGAGCGTCGCCACCCAGGAGAAGACCTTGATCGCCGTCGGCACCGCCACCGCGAAGGTGAGGAACGAGAAGATCACGCCGACGAGCTCCGACTGACCGGAGACGAAGAGGTGATGGCCCCAGACCAGGAAGGAGATGATCGCGATCGCCACCGAGGAGAGCGCGATCGCCTTGTAGCCGAAGACGTGCTTGCGGCTGTGGACCGTCAGGATCTCGCTGATGATCCCGAAGCCCGGGAGGATCATGATGTAGACGGCCGGGTGGCTGTAGAACCAGAAGAAGTGCTGGAAGAGCACCGGGTCGCCGCCCATGGCCGGGTCGAAGATGCCGATCCCGAGGAAGCGCTCGATGAAGACCAGCAGCACGGTGATCGCCAGCACCGGCGTCGCCAGGATCTGGATCACCGCGGTCGCGTAGATCGCCCAGACGAAGAGCGGCATCCGATCCCAGGTCTGACCCGGCGCCCGCATCCGGTGGACGGTGACGACGAAGTTCAGGCCGGTGAGGATCGACGAGAAGCCGGCGACGAACACACCTAGGGCTGCGAGCCCCGCGGCTGTCCCGGTCGAGGTCGAATACGGCGTGTAGAAGGTCCAGCCGGTGTCCAGCCCGCCCAGCACCAGGGTGCAGAGGAGCATCACCGCCGCCGCGGAGTAGATCCAGAAGCTGAGGAGGTTGAGGCGCGGGAACGCGACGTCCTTGGCCCCCAGCATCAGCGGCAGGAGGAAGTTCCCCAACGCTCCCGGCGTCGCCGGGATGATGAAGAGGAACGTCATGATCGCGCCGTGCAGCGTGAAGAGCTGGTTGTAGGTCGACGCGCTGACGAAGTCCTGGGCCGGCGTGAGGAGCTCGGTCCGCAGGGCGATCGCCAGGAACCCGGCGACAAAGAAGAAGAGGATGACCGACGCCAGGTACATGACCCCCAGGCGCTTGTGGTCGACCGTGAAGAGCCAGGACTTCAGGCCCTTTTGGGCCTTGTAGAAGTTCGGCTCCGACGGATTCTCGAGGTCGTAGCTAGCAGGCTGCTCTGACATGGCTGGTTTTCTCCGCCTACTTACTTGTTGGACTTGATGAACTCGATGAGACCGGCGATCGCCTTGTCGTCGAAACGACCGGCGAAGCTGGGCATCTGCGGGGTGAAGCCCTGGACAACCTTGGCGTTCGGCTCAAGGATGGACTCACGGATGTAGTTGTCGTCGATAGCGATGGTGCTGCCGTCGACGAGGGTCTCGTTGGTGCCGTACTTGCCCTTGAGGCTCGGACCGGTCTTGGTCGTGCCGTCGAGGCTGTGACAGGAGGCGCAACCGCCCCGGTCCCAGACCCGCTTGCCGAAGTCGACCATCGACTCGCCCTCGTCCTGGACCAGGCGGGCGGCCTCGTCGAGCTTGGCCTGGTACTCCTCGCGGGGGACGACGTGGACCTTGCCGATCATCGACGAGTGCTGGTCGCCGCAGTACTCGGCGCAGAAGATCGGGTAGACGCCGGGGGTCGTCGCCTCGAACCACATGTTCGTGTAGCGGCCGGGGACGGCGTCCTTCTTCAGGCGGAAGACCGGGATGAAGAAGGAGTGGATGACGTCGTTCGAGGTCAGCGTCAGGCGGACCGGGATGCCGACCGGGACGATCAGCTCGTCGGTCAGGATCGCGCCTGCGGTGTCGGGGTACTCGACCGTCCAAAACCATTTCTGACCGGTCACGCGGATGCTGATCGCGTCGTCCGGCGGCGACATCATCTTCATGTAGAGCGTCTCGCCCCAGCCGAAGAGGATGAGCAGCAGGATCGCCGGGATGAAGCTCCACCAGAACTCGAGCTTGCCGCTGTGGGTCAGCGGCGAGGTCTTGCGGTGCCCCGCCTTCGGCTTCTTGTACTTCAGCATGAAGTAGATCTGCGCGCCCATCAGGATGACGAACGAGATCACGCAGAGCGCCGTGATGAAGATGTAGACGTCATCAATCTCCTGAGCGTTCGTACTCGCCGCGGGCAGCAGAGAGAACGGGCTTTCGGACATTGGCGGGGTCCCCAGTAGTGCAGGATCGGGACCCAGGAGCAGCAGGTTGAGGATCATGTCGGTGCCTCCGCGTGCATAGTCTTCCTGAGCCCGCCCAGGCGCTTTTCCCGGCGCCGGAACCAGAGAAGACCAATACCCATGATGAAGATCGTGAAGACTCCGCCGAGGCGCATCAGGCCAAAGGCGAAGGGACCGTAGCGACCGAGGGTCGCGTCGTAGTGAAAACAGCTGAGGATGATCCGGTCGATCGTGTCGCCGACGCGGCCCTCAGAGGCCTCCAAGAGGCCGAACTTGACGTCTTTGGGGTCGTAGGTGAGCCCGTAGACGTAGCGGACGATCTTGCCGTCCGGCGCCAGGAACATGATCACCGCCGGGTGGGCGTACTGATCCTGCTCGGCGTCGTAGGCGTAGCCGACACCGGTCTGGGCGGCGAGGAGCTTGATGCTGAGCGCGTCGCCAGTGAGGAACGCCCAGCCGACGTCGTCGCCCCGATCGAGCGCCTTGAGGTGCGACTCCCGCTTCGCCTTGGCGACCTCGGGACCCTCCTTGGGGTCGATCGAGACGGTGACGATCTGGAAGTGCTCATCCCCCGCGGTCCAGTCGAGGGCGCCGAGGGTCTCGGTGAGCGCGTTGAGCTGAACGTTGCAGAGCACCGGACAGCGGTAGTAATTCAGCGTCAGGAGAACCGGGCGCTCGCCGTCGAAGTAGTCGCCGAGGCGGACCTCTTGACCGTTGCGGTCCTTGAAGGTCAGGTCGCCGTCGATGACCTCGCCGAGGTGCTCCTCGACGTCGATCGAGTGCATCGCCGGTGCGAGCGCCTCATCCCCAGCGGCCGCGAGCGCCTGCGCGCTCACCCCTCCAAGGGTGAGCGTGATGGCTGCGAGAGCTGTGAGAGGGAGGCGCATCGGCGATGACTATCGAACGTGTGTCGGAGAACGTTGGGCTCACATCGAGGGCTCGAGCTAGTGGCCCGCGTCCGGCTCCGCAGCACCAGCTTCAGCCGGTTTCGCGTCGCCGTCCACCGCCGCAGGACCAGCCGTCGCACCCTCTGCGCCAGCAGGCGCTGCGTCGGCGGCGGCGGCCTCGGTCGGCGCGGCCTCCGGCTCCTTGGCGGCCGGTGCGGGAGCAGCGGCGGCCTGACCACCGCCGGCCATGTCGTCCGGGTGGACGAAGCCGGGCGGAGGCGGCGCTGCCGTGAGCAGCTTCGGGTCCTCGAGGACCTTCTCGACCGCACGGGCGATCGGGATGTACTTGACGACGACGACCTTGCCGTCGTCGTTGAGCTCGTACTCGCCGCTCTCGAAGCGGAGCTTGTCCTGGCCCGCCTGGTACTCCGCGAGGCGCCACGAGGTCTTGCTGTAGCGCTCCTTTTGGAGCTCGTCCCGCTGCGAGTTGAAGAGCTGCACGCAGGTGAGGATCGAGAGCAGCGTGATCGCGCCCAGTCCCCAGACGATGTTGAAGAGCTGACGGGTCGGGGGCGCATCGAGCTCGTGGCCGCCCTTGTAGTGCTGATGATCTGACATGAGGTCGCTCCTGTCTCTCCAGCGAAGATGATCAGGCGATCATCAGAAGTCCTCGAACTCCAGGGACTCCTGGGTCCGCGGGTCGTTGACGGGGATAAGCGCCTTGCGCGCGAGCGCCCAGCCGAAGACCGCGAGGAAGACCCCGCCGACGCCGACGACCGTCAGGATGTCGAGCGCGCCGAGGTGCATCTGCAGCGCCTCCGCGTGCTCCGCGTGCTGAGCGTGGTGGTTCACCAGGACCGGCTGGACGAGCCAGTACATGTCGATGAACTCCATCAGGAGGATCCAGATCGCCGCCAGCATCAGGGTGTTCGAGTTCCGCTTGATCACCCTCGAGACGAGGAAGAAGAAGGGGATGACGAAGCGACCGATCGCGAGCAGACCGCTCAGGTAGAGGAAGTCGCCGTTGATCCGGTAGGCGAACCAGCGGGTCTCCTCAGGGATGTTCGCGTACCAGATGAGGAAGTACTGGCTAAAGCCGATGTACGCGAAGAACACCGTGAAGCCGAACATCAGCTTCCCGAGGGAGTGGTTGTGCTCCTCGGTGACGACGCCCTGGAGGTAGCCCGACTTGCGCAGGGCGACCGAGAGGAGGGCGAGCATCGCGTGCGATGTCACGGCGATCCCGGCGAAGTAGTAGACGCCGAACATCGTCGAGAACCAGTGCGGGTCCAGCGACATCAGGGCGTCGAACGCGAAGAACGTCATCGAGATCGCGAAGAGCGCGACGCCGGGCGCCGAGAGCCAGCGCATCGAGTGCGCCTTCTTCGTGATCGCCTCACCCGTGGCGTCGTCCTGCGAGGTCGACCAGCCGTAGAAGAGGACCGAGAGGAGGGTCCACACGCCGAAGTAGGCGAGCATCCGCTGGGTGAAGAAGCCCTCGTTGAGGTAGGGCTGCTTCGCCGAGAGCATCGTGTCGGCGGCGACCACGTCGAGGTGGGTCCACTCGTAGAGCTCGTGGGTGCCCATGAAGACCACCGGCAGCGCCAGCAAGCTGAGCGCCGGGAGGGTGATCATCACGTTCTCCGCCAGACGGCGGACGACGATCGACCAACCAGCGCGGGTCACGTGCTGGATGATGACGAAGAAGAGCCCGCCCAGGCCGAAGGCGATGAAGATCGCGAGGGCGGTCAGGTACGCGTACCAAAACTCCTGCGGGTGCTCGCCCATCATCGAGAAGGAGCCGCCGAGGCCGATGGCCGCGAGGACGACGCCGATGATCGGCAGGCGAGCCCAGAGCGAACCTGGCTTGATCCAGATCTGCTCCTTCGAGACTTTCTTGGGGCCGTGCGACGACATCACTTGCCTCCCTTTGTGCGACTGACCTGGAGGGTGCGGACCCAGACGGCGATCGCCCAGCGATCCTCGACCGGAATCTGCGACGCGTAGGAGAGCATCGTCCCCTGCCCGTCCGTGATCACCTTGAAGAAGTAGCCGAGCGGCATCGCCCGTAGACGGTCGATGTGGTAGCTCGGCGGCTGAACCTTGAAGCCACCGCCGCGCTGGGTCGCGACGCCCTCGCCGTTACCGGAGTAGTCGTGGCAGGGCTGGCAGTAGATGTTGTAGCGCTCCTCGCCGCGGGCGAGCAGGGCTGCGTTGAGCTCGATCTGGACCGGCAGCGTGTCGGCGAGCCGATCGTCCGCGCCGCGACCCCTGTAGAGGTGGTCGTCGTCCTTGAGGTGGCCCCGGGCGACGGTGCCGGCGACCGGCTCGCGCATGGCCCGGCCGTAGCAGGTCTTCGTCCGGTGCGGCGCGTGCTCGCCGTGCTCGGCGGCCTCCTCGGCCGCGGCATCATCGGCGGCGGCCTCCTCCGGGCAGTCGACGTCGTAGAAGAAGTCGTTCTTCTCCTGCGCGTCGAAGCGGGCTTGGAAGTCCATGTTGTGCAGGAGGTGCACCGGCGGCTCGTCGGAGCGGTTGCCCTGGCATCCCGCCAGGAGACCGCCGGCGATCACAGCCGCGCCGAGCAAAGACCCCTTGAGACAGCGTGTTGCGGTCGTGCGCGTCATGCTTAGTCCTCGACTTCCTCGATGTGGGCCGCGCCGGTCCCCTCGAGGAGGGAGCGGGTCTTCTCGGGGCTGTACTTCGGGTCCGTCGACTCGATGCAGATGAAGAACTTGTCGTCCGTCACCCGCGCGAAACGCTCACTGTTGAAACAGGAGTGGTACCACTGCGGCAGTCGGTTGAACGCGAGCATCCCGAAGACCGCCGCGAAGGAGGCGAGGAGGATGCCGAGCTCGAAGGTCACCGGGACGAAGGCCTGGTACGAGAAGTACGGCTTCGCGGCGATGATGATCGGGTACTCGATCGTCGAGGTCCACCACTGGAGCAGCATGCCGCCGCTCGCCCCGGAGATACCGCAGACGAAGACCAGCCAGCCGAGCATCGACGGCTTGAGCCCCATCGCCTTGTCGAGGTTGTGCACCGGGAAGGGGGTGTACGAGTCCCACTTCTGGTAGCCCGCGTCGCGGACCTTCTCGCAGGCCGCGAAGATCTCCCGCGGCGTCTCGTACTCGGCCAGGAGGCCGAAGACCTTCTTCTTGCTGGGCTTAGCCATGGTGGTCACCCTTCGGGTCGTAGTGGGGGTCCGCCTGCGGCATCACCGACTTCACCTCGGCGATCGCGATGACCGGGAGGTAGCGGCAGAACAGGCAGAAGAGCGTGAAGAAGAGGCCGAAGCTGCCGAGCAGCGTCGTCACGTCCCACAGCGTCGGCGAGTAGTAGTCCCAGGACGACGGCAGGAAGTCGTGGTGCAGCGACGTCACGGTGATGACGAAGCGCTCGAACCACATCCCGATATTGACGAAGATCGAGATGATGAAGAGGGCGAGCGGGCTGCGGCGGACGGCCTTGAACCAGAAGAGCTGCGGGGAGATGACGTTGCAGCTGATCATCGTCCAGTAGGCCCACCAGTAGTCGCCGAACGCGCGGTTCGCGAAGGCGAACGACTCGTAGGCGTTACCGGAGTACCAGGCGATGAAGAACTCCATCCCGTACGCGTATCCGACCATTGTGCCGGTCACGAGGATGATCTTCGCCATGTTCTCCAGGTGCTTGATGGTGATGAAGTTCTCGAGCTTGAACCAAACTCGGAGAGGGATCATCAGCGTCAGCACCATGCCGAAGCCGGAGAAGATCGCGCCTGCGACGAAGTAGGGCGGGAAGATCGTCGTGTGCCAGCCCGGGAGCTGGGAGACCGCGAAGTCGAAGCTAACGATGGTGTGAACCGAGAGGACCAGCGGCGTCGCGAGGCCGGCGAGGATCAGGTAGGCCTTCTCGTAGTGCTGCCAGTGGCGGGTCGAACCGCGCCACCCCAGCGAGAAGATGCCGTAGGCGATCCTGCGCGCCTTGGTCTTCGCCCGGTCGCGCATGGTCGCGAGGTCCGGGATCAGGCCGACGTACCAGAACATCAGCGAGACGGTGAAGTAGGTCGAGACCGCGAACACGTCCCAGAGGAGCGGTGAGCGGAAGTTCGGCCACATCCCCATCTGGTTCGGGATCGGCAGGGCCCAGTAGAGGACCCAGGGGCGACCGGCGTGGACCGTCGGGAAGAGGAGCGCGCAGATGACCGCGAAGATGGTCATCGCCTCGGCGGCGCGGTTGATCGAGGTCCTCCACTTCTGACGGAAGAGGAAGAGAACCGCGGAGATCAGCGTACCGGCGTGACCGATGCCGACCCAGAAGACGAAGTTGACAATCGCCCAACCCCAGTCGACGGGGTTGTTGAGGCCCCAGATGCCGATGCCCTCCCAGAAGAGCCAGCCGAGGGAGACCCCCAGCAGGCCGAGCAGCATCAGCGACGCCAGGAAGAAGGCCCACCAGCGTCCGCTGGGGATCTCGATCGGCGCGGCGACGGTCTCCGTGACCTCGTGAAAGGTCTGAAAGTTCTCAACCAGGACCTTACGTCCTGTGAGCGGATCGAGTTCGTCAAAGGCTGCCATGACTTACGCGAGCTCCGGATTGGGGTTGCGGATACGACCGAGGTAGGTCGTACGCGGCCGAGTGAGGAGGTCGGAGAGGACCCCGTAGTTGCGCTGGGTCGCCTTGAGCTTGGAGACCCGAGAGGTCGGGTCCGCGACGTCGCCGAAGACGATCGCCTCGCTCGGGCAGACCTGCTCACAGGCGCTGACGATCACACCGTCCGGGACGGTGTCTTCGCCGGCGACGTGAGCCGCGATCTTGGCGCCATTGATCCGCTGCACGCAGTAGGTGCACTTCTCGATGACACCGCGGAAGCGGACCGTGACGTCGGGGTTGCGGACCATGCTACCCACCGGGTCCTGGCCCCAATCCTCGTCCATCCGCTTGTTGTAGTTGTGGAAGTTGAAGCGTCGAACCTTGTACGGGCAGTTATTCGCGCAGTAGCGAGTGCCGATACAGCGGTTGTAGGCCATGTCGTTGAGGCCCTCGGGGCTGTGGGTCGTCGCCGCGACGGGGCAGACGTTCTCACAGGGAGCGGTCTCGCAGTGCTGGCAGAGCATCGGCTGCATGACCGCCTCGGGGGACTCCGCGTCCCAGCCCGAGAAGTAGCGGTCGAGGCGGATCCAATGCATCTCGCGGCCGTTGCCGACGTCCTTCTTGCCGACCAGGGGGATGTTGTTCTCCGCCTGGCAGGCGACGACGCAGGCGCTGCAGCCGTTGCAGCGGTTGAGGTCGATGACCATCCCCCACTGCTGCTTGCCGATGAGCTTGGGCTCGCCGAGGGTCGGCTCGGTGTTGTGCTCCCAGAGGGACTTGAGATCCTCCGGCTTCATGAGGTCGCCTTCGTCGGCGAACTCCGGGTTGGCCCACTTGCCCTCGGCGTCGACCGTCGTCTCGCGGACGATCGGGCGCAGCGGGTACCCGAGGCCGGGGTCCAAGGTCCCGTGGTCCTGGGTCGAGTAGATCATCCGCTGGCCGCCGAACTTGGAGACGCCCGCGTTGGCGACAAACCAGCTGTTCTTGGCGGCCTGGAGCGGATAGACGTTGACGCCCGCGTCCTCGGAGACGAAGCCGATGCCCTCGCGGCCGTAGCCGATGTTGAGGGAGACGGTCTGCCGCGCCTGGCCCGGCATGATCCAGACCGGCACCTGGACGGTGCGCTCACCGACCTGGATGTTCAGGAGATCGCAGTTCTCGACCCCGAGCTCCTTCGCGTCGGCGGGGCTGATGTACGCGCCGTTGTCCCAGCAGAGCTTGGACATCGGGTGCGGACACTCTTGCAGCCAGCCGTTGCTCGCGTAGCGGCCGTCGCCGACCTTCGGGTCGATGTGGAAGTTGACCTCAAAGGCTGTGTCGGGGCCGTACTTCTCGGTGCCCTCGGTGATCGCCTCGGCGAGCGTGTCGAAGTGCTCGAAGAGCGGGATTCCGGGCGAGCGCGGGATCCCCGAGACGATCCCGTCGTGGAGCCACTGCTCCCAGCGCCGCTTCGAGAAGTTCCCGCCGAGCAGCTTCTTCCAGTAGGAGTAGACGAGGTCGTAGTTCGGCGCGCCAGCGCCGGTGGCCCACCAGGCGAGGATCTCCACCGTCGACTTCGTGTCGTACATCGGCAGGATCAGCGGCTGGCAGATCGTGACGATCCCCTCGGACGACTCGAGGTCGCCCCAGGACTCCAGCTGGTGGTTTATCGGGAGGTGCCAGGCGGCGAGACGGGCGGTCTCGTCCGCGTGGTAGCCGGCGTGGACGACGGTCGCGTTGCCGAGCAGCTCGACCATGCCGAGCTCGCCGGGGGCGACCAGGGCCGGGTTGGTGTCCAGACAGAAGACCGAGGTGATCGCGCCGGAGCTGAGGCCCTCCGCGAGGGCCTTCAGGTCCTCGGTCACCGGAGCGCTGTCGTCGACCCGGAGGTGGACGCTCTTGGTCTGGTTGCCGAGGGCGATGTTGAGGATCAGGCCGAGGCCGTGGACCCACGCCGGCTGGCGCTCGCCGATGAGGATCGCGGAGTGGCTCTCACGGTCGTCGCGGGCGGCGATGAGCTCCTTGGCGAGGGCGGCGACCCACTTGGCCTCCTGCTCGCCGAGCTCCTGCGCTCCGATAACCCCCTCGAAGGACGAGGGCATCGACACCCCGTGGTTGGTCGCCAGCTCGTGGGCGAGGGCGATGAGGAAGGGCCCGATCTTCGACGAGCGGAGCGGGAGGCGGTGATCCGCGTTCGCTCCGGTCGAGGAGAAGTGGGGCTCGACCACGTAGAGCCGGTTCATCGGGTCGCCCTGGCCGAGGGGCGCGCGCTTGCGGGCGAACTCCTTGGAGAGGCGGACGTGGTCCTGCTCCGCGCCCATGAAGTCGCTGTCGATGGAGACGACGACCGACGCGCCCGAGAGGTGATGGGTCACCCGCGCGCCCGGCTGGGCGAGCATCTCGACGCTCGCCGTCGAGTTGATCGGCGCCATCGGGTCGCAGAGGAAGAGGCGCCCCTGCGGGTAGTTCTTCTTGAGCGTGTCGAGCTGGGCGCGCAGCGACGGCGACACGGTCCAGGGGATGACCAGGGCCATGCCCTTGCCGCCGGCCTTGCGGGCCGCCCCGAGGATCTCGTCGACCCCGGCGCGAGCGGTCTCCCAATCTGCGCCGACGAGCTCGCCCTCCTCTAGGGTCTGCGGGAACTGGCTGCGGTCAGGGTCGTAGAGCGAGAGCACGCTCGCCTGCGCCCAGACGTCGGTCGCCCCCTGCGAGGCACCGTGCTTGGGGTTGCCCTCGATCTTGATCGGCCGACCGTCGGTCGCCTCGGCGAGGATGCCGAGAACGCTGCCGCCAGCCTGGAAACCGGTGGAGTAGAAGAGCGCCTCGCCGGGGATGACGTCCTCGGGGCGCTTGGCGAAGGGGAGGATCCGTTCGACCGGCTTGCGGATGCAGCCGGTGGTCAGCCCCGCCAGCGCCGTCGAGGCGCCGAGGATGCCGACAAACGAGCGCCGGCGGACGCGAAGCTGGGTCAGCTCGCCGCCTGCGCCCGCCGCCTCGGCCGGGAACTCATCGTGGGAGGCCTGGGGCGCGCTGCCTTGAGCGAGGCTCGAGTGAGCGTCGAGGCTGCGCCAGTAGGCCTTGAGGGATGCGTTGGGCTTGCTCATCGTCGTGTACCCGTCTTTCCCTGCTTAGCGGTGACAGCCGGAGCAGTGCTCGGGCGGCGTCAGAGCGCGCTTGCGCGCGGGGTCCGCCTTCGGGTCGTAGTCCTCGGTCGCCGGATCCCAACCCATGTTGGTGATCTGATCGAGCGGCCGGAGGTTGGGCTCGGGGTTGCGGTGACAGTCGAGGCACCAACTCATCGACAGCGGCTGGTCCATCTGGACGACCGTCATCTGATCGATGCGACCGTGGCAGGAGACACAACCAACGCCGGCCGCGAGGTGCGGTCGGTGGTCGAAGAATGCGTAGTCGGGGAGCTGGTGGACGCGGATCCAGGGGACCGACTTGCCAGACTCGTAGCTCTCGCGGATCGGCGCGAGCTTGGGTGAGTCTGTCTTGACCTGCGAGTGGCAGTTCATGCAGGTCTGGGTCGGCGGGATCGCCGCGTGAGCCGCTCGCTCAACCGTGTTGTGGCAGTAACGGCAGTCCATACCCATGTCACCTGCGTGCAGCTTGTGGCTGAACGCGACGGGTTGAATTGGCCGATAACCTGCGTCAGTAAACTTCGGCGAGAAGTAGTACCAAACGCCACCAACCAGCCCGGCACCGAAGATCGGGGCCAGGATGGCGATCGCGAGCGGAATGTTGTTCGTCCAGCGGGGAAAGATGGCCGGCACGTCACTTCACCTTCTTTCAGAGAGATCCCTGGAAGTGGATGCGTCCAAGGCGCTGCGTTGGCGCGCACCCTATCAGGGCTGTGTCCAGATTGGCAACTGTCCGTAGGCCCGCAGGAACGCGGTCAGGGGCCGAAAAATCAGCGCGGAGGAGGGTCATCATAAGTGGCTCACAGGGATGTCTCGGGGGGGGCGAAAACTCGGTTTTCGGATGAATTAGCGGGTCTTCGCCGTCACGCGGGGTTCTTCGACGATTCGGATGGCCGATGGGGCAGACGGTCGCGGCCACAGGCGCCTGAGGTGCGGATTTTACTCACTGCCCCTCGGCCTCCCGCAGGGGATCGCCCGCGGGCTCTTGCCAGCGCGGCGAAAAGGTCTTGATGAAGTGGACGACGGCGTCGATGTCTTCATCCCGAAGAGCGCCCCAAGCGGGCATTCCGCGGCCCTGAACGCCCTTTTTGATCACGTGCCGGAGCTCGGCGTCGGTCGGCAAGACGTCCCCCTCACCCGCCTTGTGGATGAACTCTGCGGTGCGAAAATCGCGGGGTCCGGGGCTCAGGTGGCGGGCGGCAGGACCCGCCCCGCTACCGTCGACGGCGTGGCAGGAGGCGCAGTGGTTGGCGTAGATCTTCTGGCCGCGGCTGAGCACCTCGGCGGACACCTCGACGCCGCCGAGGGTCATCGGCTCCGTGAAGGCTGGCGTGGGCTCGGTGCAGGCGGCGAGGAGCAAGGCGCCCGCGGCCGCTGCGGCCCGCATCGCGGACCCGCTCGCGAGCCTCTTGCGACGGCGCCCGCGGCCGAGGCGGATCCCTGTAGACCTCATCGTCGACCTCATCGTCCGGCCCTCCGGAGGTCGCGCAAAACATGCTGCGTCCGGTGGTAGATCTCATCGAGGCCGAGCTCATCGGTGCTGTAGAAGCCGCGAATGCCCCCATCGGCGTCGATCAGCGCGAGCTTGGTCGAGTGCGCGATATCGTACATCGACGTCTCCCCCACCGGCTTGGGCTCGTCCATCGCTAGCTTGAAGCCGCCGACCACGAGCTCCTCCATCGCCGCTCGGTCGCCGGTGACAAAGCTCCAGCGCGACGTATCGGCGCCGATCGTCGACGCGTAGCGGCTCAGCACCTCCGGCGTGTCGGTCTCCGGATCGACCGAGAAGGTGACCATCCGGGCGTCGATGTCGAAGGTCGCGAACTTCTCTTGAAGCTCGACCATCGACCGCGAGATCTTCGGGCAGACGCTCGGGCACGAGGTGAAGATGAAGCCCGCGACCCACACCTCGCCGCGCATCGACTCCAGCGAGAAGGGCTTGCCATCCTGATCGACGAGCTTAAAGTCGGGCACCTGGAACATGACCGCCGGCGCGTCGGGGACGTGCCGTGTTAGCGGTCGCATCACGGTGATCAAGGTGATGCCGATGAAGAACGCGACGATGTAGGGCTGCCTCATGAAGAGGCGGAGAAACCAGTTGCGCTCCTCGATCGGGGGCGGAGCCCCGAGGGGACGGGCACTGGCGTCGGGCGCAGAGGCTTCAGCGGACATCACGAATTCTCGGGGTACTCGCGCAGACCACCGTCTCCCGCCGAGGGGAGATACGTGGCAGCCCCGGGGATCCACGAGCGGTCGCGGTCCGAGGGCGACACGACCAGAGCGCAGTCGGCTCCGGAGCGGTCAGATGCAGACGTCGATCGCCATCGCGGCGATCAGCGCGGGTAGATAAAGCAACGAAGCGAAGAAGAGGGAGCGGGCCCACGGTGCCGGCTTCGCCGACCACAGACCTGTGCAGGTCCAGCCCAGGAAGATCATGCTGATGAGCAGCGCGCAGACCCCGTAGAGAAGACCGGTGACGCCGATCAGCGTCGGCAGCAAGGAGACGGGGACCAGGAGGATCGCCCAGGCGAGCGCCTGGAGCTTGGCCACCCGATCGCCGCGGACCACGGAGACCGCCCGGATCCCGCCCTTCGCCATCTCCTGCTTGCGATAGATCGTGATCGCGAGGAAGTGCGGCATCTGCCACACGAAGAGGATCGCGAAGAGGGCGAGCGCGCCGGCGTCGAGGGTCCCGGTGACGCCGACCCAGCCGAGGAGCGGAGGCGCAGCCCCCGGCACCGCGCCGATCACCAGCGCCAGCGGAGTCCTGTACTTCAGCGGGGTGTAGACGCAGACGTAGAGGAAGATCGAGAGGGCGGCGAGGAGCGTCGTCAGCGGGTTCGTCGCGAGAGCGAGGAGAACGAGCGAGAGGGCGCCGAGGCAGCTCGCGAAGGCGAAGGCCTTGCCCGGGCTCATCCGCTTGGCCGCGACCGGACGGTTGCGGGTACGCGACATCAGCGGGTCGGTCCCCCGCTCCCACCACATGTTGAAGGCGGAGGCCGAGGCGACCGCCAAGCTCGAGCCGACGACGACGGCGATCGCCGAGCTCCAGTCGACGCCGGGCGCGAGCCAAGCTCCGCCGAGGGTCGTCAGCGCGGTCATCCGCGTGACCCCGGGCTTGGTCAGCGAGACCAGGTCCCGAAGCCAGCTCTCCTGGCTCTTCGCAGCGCCGCTCATAGCTCCACCTGCACACTCTCCTGCCCCGAGCGACAGAAGGAGTCAAGCGCGCGGTAGGCGGCCGCACAGGGACACTTCTTCATGACCTTGCACTCAGATCCGCGCTCGCGGCAGTGCTGCATCAGCCAGATCCCCGTCGACATGTCGTGATCGAGGATGAGGCAGGTGTCGCTGCGATCCTGCTGCTCCAAGCAGTGGTAGGTCGCGAGCGGGATCGCGTTGTTGCACAGGGTCGTGTTCGCGGCGCAGTCGCTGCGCCACTCGATCGCGGCGTCGATGCAGCCCTCGACGTCGACCTGCTTGCCTGTGGCCTCCATCTCGACGAGGGACGCCTGGACCCAGCGCTCGGACTCCGTGTAGCGCCAAAACGCGAAGCAGCCCATCGCGATCGTGACGACCACGACCGCGCCCAGGACGAGGCTCAAGCTCGGCCCCTGCCAACCTGCGTTCTCAGGCTTCTCCACAGCTCGCAAGCTAGCCCCGTTCGGCGCGGAGGGTCAATCATGGTGACGATCCGTCGCAGAGTTCCTTCGCGCAAAGAAGTCGTGTGATTCCTCGCGCTCTCGCTCAGCGGAGCCGATGCAGACGAGGCTCCTCGCCGACCTTGGCGAGCCTTCCGCACCTGCGGCATCCTCCCCCTACTATGAAGCTCGGCGGCCATCTGTGGACGATCGCGCCCAATCTTCGGCATCGCGTCCGCCCCCGCAAGGCGCCGACCGCCCTCCCATGGTCGACCGCGTTGGCGGACCCCAAGATCGGGCGTGTCGAGCTCCACGGCCACCTGCACCCCCCGAGCGGCACTTGTGCGGATGAGCTCGTCGTCCTGGTGCACGGCCTGGGCGGGAGCCCCGACAGCCAATACGTCATCCAAGCGGCCCACGCGGCCGATCGAGCCGGCATCGGCTGCCTTCGCCTCGGGCTGCGGGGCACCGACCGCAGCGGCGCGGACTTCTATCACGCGGGCCTCACCGAGGATCTGAGCGCAGCCCTCGCCAGCCCCGAGCTCGCCGGGGTCCGCCGGATCTACATCCTCGGGTTCTCCCTCGGCGGGCACACGAGCCTCCGCTTCGCCCTGCGGCCGACAGACCCGCGGGTCCGGGCGGTCGCGACGCTCTGCGCCCCGCTCGACCTCCACGCCGGCTCGCGGGCGATCGATGACCCCAAGGCGTGGCCCTACCGCCGCTACCTGCTCGGCGGCCTCCTCGAGATCTACGAGCAGGTCGCGGCCCGCCGGGCTGTGCCGACCCCGCTGGCGATCGCCCGGAGGATCTCGACGATGCGCGAGTGGGACAGCAAGACCGTCGTCCCGCGCTTCGGCTTTAGCAGCGCCGACGACTACTACACGTCGATGAGCGCCGGCCCACGCCTCGGCGAGCTCGCCCTGCCCGCGCTCGTCGTCGCCACCGAGCACGATCCGATGGTCCCCGCCTGGACCCTCCACCGCTACCTCGACGCGCCGCCGCCGAACGTCACGGTCCGCTGGCTGCAACGCGGCGGTCACGTCGGCTTCCCGCGAAGCGCCGAGCTCGGGCTCGTCGGCGGCGAGACGGTCTTCGATCAGATGGTCGCCTGGCTCCGCCAGCACTAGCGGCCTAGGCGAGAGCCCCGCGCTCGCCGGCCCTCGTCCCTCCCCTCGGCTCCGCCGATACCCGCGGTACGTCCCGGCGCAGCGGCGCTTCGACGAAGCCGCGAGGGCCAAGGATCGCCGCGCACGAGCACGCGGACTCTCACCACAGCACAGCCTCCTAGCGGAGGGGTCGTCTCCCTGCTCAGCCGCCGGCCATCGACGAGACGCAGCGGTAGGCCGCTGGCTTTCCCCAGTCGCGGATGTTCACGTACTGGTGGACCAGCTCGCCGCCGCGACCGATGAAGAACGTGTCGGGGATCTTCTCGGAGCCGTAGGCCTTGTTGATCGCCTGCTCGGGATCCCAGAGAACCACCGTGTGGGTCTTGCTGAGCGCCATCCGCTCGAGGAAGGGCGTGATGTCTTCGCGGGCCTTGTCGATGCTGATCGCGACGACCACGACGTCATCGCGTTCGGCGAAACGCTCGGCGAGGCGGTCGATCTGCGGCCACTCGCCGATGCAGGGCTCGCACCAGGTCGCCCAGAAATTGAGGACGACAAACTTGCCGCGGAAGTCCTCGAGCTTGACCGGCCGGCCCTCGAGATCCTGCACCTCCCAGGTCGGCGCCATGTCGCTGCGCGTGGTCGGCTCCAGGGGTCGGCAGGCGGCCTCGCCCTGCCGCGCAAGCGCCGGCCAGAGCGAGCTCGCGAAGCCGAAGACCAGCGCTCCGCCGATCAGCGTGAAGAGCGCGAGGGCGATGACGCCGACCCCGGGGACTCGCTCGTTCGTCCCCGCCCCGCCCTTGCTCTGCGCAGCCACGGCTACTTCTCGACCTCGGTCGCGGCCTTCGCCATCACCGCGGAGAAGACCTGATCGCGGGGCGTCCCGGCGGCGACCATCGCCTTCGCGTCCTCGAGCTCCTCGTCGATCGTCGCCTTGAAGGAGGCGATCGGCTGGGCGCCCGAGAGGAAGCGGCCGTTGATGAAGAACGCCGGGGTCCCGTTCGCGCCGAACGCCGCGGCGAGCCGCTCATCCTCGCTGATCATCTGCTCGAGCTCGGCGTTGGCGAAGTCGGCGTCAAATTGCGCGAGGTCGAGGCCGAGCTCGCCGGCGAGCTCGCGGTAGATCGTGCCCTTGAGCTCCTTTTGCCGGGCGAAGAGGGCGTCGTGCATCTCCCAGAACTTGCCCTGCTTGGCGGCGGCCAGGGCCGCCTTCGCGGCCGGTCGCGCCTGGGGGTGAAAGTTGAGCGGCCGGTTGCGGAAGACGATCCGCAGATCGTCGCCGTAGGCCTCGCGGACGGACTCGAGGGTGACGTTGACCTTCTGGCAGAAGGGGCACTGGAAGTCGGAGAAGGCGACGATCGTGACGAGCGCGTCAGCGGGGCCGCGAGCTGGCCTGTCGTCCGCCGGCACCCGGTAGTGGACGTCCGGCGCCGGCTCGCCCGGTCGCCTCGCGCCGCGCTCGCTCGGCGCCCCGCCGATCGGCGTGCCGTCGCCGTAGACGTCGACCGCGTCCTTCATCAGGGCGGCGTAGACCTCTCCGCGAGCGGTCCCGTCGTCGACCAGCGCCTCGGCGGCCCCAAGCTCGTGCTTGATGATCGTCCGCCACTGACCGGCGCCGCGGGTCCCCGAGTAGCGGTGGCCGTTGACGACGAAGTAGGGGGTTCCGCCGGCCCCGGCCTTGCCGCCCGAGAGGTGATCGCTGTCGATCGCGTCGGCCGCGGCTTGGCTCTCCGCGTCGGCCTTGAGCTTGGCGACGTCGAGGCCGATGGAGGCGGCGAAGGCGTCGAAGTTCTCGAGGGAGGCCTTGTGCTCGAAGAGCCAGTCGTGCACCTCCCAGAACTTGCCCTGCTGGTCGGCGGCCCAGGCCATCTTCGCGGCGGGCAGCGCCTTTTGGTGGCCGGGCAGCGGGTAGTGCTTGAAGAGCACCCGGACGTCGTCGCCGAAGTCGGCGACCGCGTCGTCGAGGGGCTCGACCGCCTTGGCGCAGTAGGGGCACTGGAAGTCGGAGAAGATGATGAGGGTGACGAGGGCGTCGTCGGGGCCGCGCTGGGGCTCGTCGCCGCGCAGGCCGACCCGGATCCGCTCGCCGTCGGGGAGCTCCGCTGCGGGCTCGCCCATAAAGGTCTGCTTGAACCAGCGGACCGGGTTGATGTCGTACTTCTCAGAGATGTAGCGACCGCCGTAGAAACCGCCTGCCAAGGTGACGACGAAGCCGAGGATGCCGACGAGCGTGCTCATGGGCGAGCCTGAGGTCGGCGTCTCCGCGGCCGCAGGGGACTTGGCCTCGGCGGAGCTCTCGGTCGAGGCGCTCTCAGGCTTGGGATCGGGGGACGAAGGCTCAGACATGGGCTGTCTCGTGGGACTGGCGATGGAGTGGTTCGGCGTCGTCGCCGGACTCTTCGTCGGACGGTCGGGGAAATCAGGGGTGCGGCGGCAGGATAGCGCAGGCATGGCCGCCTGCCGCCGCGAACTAGACCCGGCCCCAAACGGGCCCCAAACGGGGCCCAAAGTGGCCCCGAGGGGTGTGGGCGGGCCTAGGCGGGCCCCGGGCGCCTGAGCGACCGACGGAGCGTCGGCCGGCCCGAGCGGGGACCCGAGGAGCAGCCTACTTCTTGGCTGCCGCCTCCTTCGCCTTCTTCGCGGTCGCCTCGAAGCCGCCGTTGAGCTCCTCCTCGATCACGCCCTTGAAGACCGGGTAGGGCTGGGCGCCGCTGAGCAGACGACCGTTGATCAGGAAGCCGGGGGCTCCGCGGACCTCGGCGGCCGAGCAGGCGGCCATGTCGTCCTTGACGCGCTGGGCGGTCGCCGGATCGTTGAAGGCCTTCTCCCAGGCGTCGACGTCGAGGCCGACATCCTTGGCGATGGTCCGCAGATCGTCGTCGCTGCGCTTGTCACGGGCCTCGAAGAGCACGTCGTGCATCTCCCAGAACTTGCCCTGGGCCTGGGCCGCGACCGCAGCGCGGTGGGCGGGCTCGGCCATCTTGTGCATCGGCAGCGGGTAGTGGCGGAAGAAGATCCCGACC
The DNA here is from genome assembly GCA_030424595.1 of Polyangia bacterium. Lineage (GTDB taxonomy): Bacteria > Myxococcota_A > Polyangia > Nannocystales > Nannocystaceae > JADJRG01. Next base: position 110,997 of record JAUHWG010000022.1, on the reverse strand, counting down.
TTGTCGCCGTACTCCTTGGCGATCTGGTCGACCGTGCCGGTCGCCCGCTTGCAGAACGGACAGTCGAAGTCCGAGCACTCGACGATCGTCACCTTCGGGTTCTTCAGGTTGCCCTTGCCGGCGAGGCCGTCGGTCTTGACGTCGCGACGCTTGTGGTCGGCGGGCGGCGGCGCCGGCGGGACCTTGAGCTCGGTCTCCCAGGTCTTGCGCATCGCCTCGTAGAGGTCCTTCTGCGCGACGCCCTTCTCCTTCATGAACTTCTCAGCCTTGGCCTTCTCCTCCTTGATGAGGCTCTCGAAGGCCGGGAAGGGCTGAGCGCCCGAGACGAAGCGACCGTTGACGAAGAACGCCGGGGTCCCGCGGGCGCCGAACTTGGCGGCGAGGGTCTCGTCCTCCTTGATCATCTGCTCGGTCTTCGGGTCGGCCATGTCCTTCTGGAACTTGGCGACGTCGAGGCCGATCTCCTTGGCCCAGGTGACCAGGTTCTCGTCGGTCAGCGCCTTCTGGTTGGCGAAGAGCTTGTCGTGCATCTCCCAGAACTTGCCCTGGTTGGCCGCCGCGAGAGAGGCCTTGGCCGCCGGGCGAGCGCGGTCATGGAAGCCGAGCGGGAGCTGACGGAAGACCACGCGGACGTCCGGGTAGGCCGCCTTGATCTCGCCCACGGTCGCCGAGGCGCGCGAGCAGAAGGGGCACTGGAAGTCCGAGTACTCGACGATCGTGACGAGCGCGTCGTCGGGGCCGAAGGACGGGCGGTTGTCGGTCGGCACCGCGTAGCTGGTGCCGGGATCGGGGGCGCCGGGGCGCTTTTGCGCCTTCTTGTCCTGGGCCGGCTGGACCCGCTTGTCGGCGGCGGCGCGCATCATCCGCGCGTACACCTCTTCGCGCTTCGAGCCGGCGGCGATCAGCTCCTCGGCCTCCTTCTTCTGGGCGTCGACGATCTGCTTGAGGGCGTCGATCGTCCGCGGCGCGCCGCGCTGCCAGGCGCCGTTGATGAAGAAGCTCGGGGTCCCGCGGACGCCGAACTGCTTGCCCTGGTCCATGTCCGCCTTGACCTTGGCGGCGAACTTGCCGGAGGTGAGGTCCGCCTTGAAGGCCTCGACGTCGAGGCCGATCTCCTCGGCGTACTTGAGCACGTCGGCCTCGGTCATCGCCTTCTGGTTGGCGAAGAGCTTGTCGTGCATCTCCCAGAACTTGCCCTGAGCGCCGGCGGCGAGGGTCGCCTGCGCGCCGCGATCGGCGTCCTTGTGCATCGGCAGCGGGAACTGCTTGAAGACGATCCGGACGTCCTTGGCGTAGGCCGGGTCCTTGACCAGCTCGTCGAGCATGTTGGTGAAGCGCGAGCAGTAGGGGCACTGGAAGTCGGAGAACTCGACGATCGTCACAAGCGGGCTCTCGGCGCCCTTGTAGTAGTCGGTGTCGTCGTAGGTGAGACGGAAGCGCTCGCCCTTGATCGAGTCCTTGAGCTTGTCGTCGACGTCGTCCATCGTCACGAGCTTCTTGGCGCCGGCGTCGGCGGTGGCCCCCTCCTCGGACGCCTTGTCGGCGGAGCCGCCCCGCTGACCGGTACAGGCGAGGTTGGCAGTGGCGGTCAGGCCGAGGGCCGCGACCAGGACGGTGGATACGCTGAGCTTCATCATGTTTTTTTCTCGTTCGTCTGAGACGTTAGTGGCGGTCGCGATCGCGACCAAGTTCTTGGATCTGGCTGTTCGCTGGATGTGAAGGGCTAGGGAGTCGGGGGGGGGAGCGGGGCCTGGGACCTAATCGGCCGGTGCCGCCGCCGATGGGGCGCCCTCGGGCGCCTCGGGTGAACCTGGGGTGTTCTCGTCCGGGGCCTTCGCGGCGCCAACGCTGTGCTCCGGCAGGGCGACGCCCTCGCCGATCAGCGCCCCGGCGACCTCGGCCCGCGGCAGGCCCTGGGCGAGCTTCGCCTCGGCGAGCGCGAGCTCCTCGCCTACCAACGCCGCGAGGGCGTCCGTGCTGCGATGACCGCTAAAAAAGCGACCGTTGACGAAGAACGAGGGTGTCGCCTGGATCCCTGCGCGGAGGGCCTGGCTGCGCTCCTCGGCGACCGCCTTGATGACCTCGGGATCGCCGAGGTCCGCGAGGAAACGCTCGCGCTCGAGCCCGAGCTCCGCGGCGATCGCCAAGAAACGGTCGCGGCTGAGCTTGCGCTCCTCGCCGGTCACGAGCTCCCGGTAGAACTCCGCGAATTTCCCCTGGCGACCGGCGGCCATCGACGCCCGCGCAGCGCCCTCGGCCGTGGGATGGATCGGCAGGGGGAGGTGTCGGATCTCGAGCCGGAGATCGTCGCTGTAGCGCTGCAGCACCTCGGCGAACGACGTCGCGAGGGAGCGCCGGCAGTAGGGACAGGCCGCGTCCATATAGGCGACGAGCACCACCGGCGCGTCCTCCGGCCCGGCGTAGACCGCCCCGCCGAGCGGCACCTGGTAGCGCGTGCCCTCATCGGGCTCGGGGCCAAAGACGTCCTGGGCCGGCGGCGGGAGCTTGGCGATCAGGGCGTCACGGGCGGCCGCGGCCTCGCCCCCCAGGGCGATCGGCTCGATCGGGCCGTCGGCGACGAGCGCCTCGTAGACCCCAGCGCGCGGGGTACCAGCGGCGATCTTCGCCTTCGCGGCCTCGATCTCTGCGTCGATGAGCGCATGCCAGCTCGCCTCGTCGTGGTAGCCGACCACCGGCCGACCGTTGACGAAGGCGACCGGGCCGAAGGCGACGCCGAGCTCGATCCCCTGCCGACGATGGCGGAGCCGCGGCCCAGTGAAGGCGCCGGTGTCGAGCTCATCGGTGAGGCGGGTGAGGTCGAGGCCGAGCTCCTTGACCGCTGCCTCGATCGCTCGGCGGTCGGTCGGCGGGGCGGCGAAGAAGCGGCGGTGCAGCGGCCAAAAGGCCCCCTGGGCGCCGGCGGCCAGGACTGCCTCGGCGGCCTCCTCGCCCGCGGAGAAGCCCGGCGCCGTCATGCTCCGTGGGACCACGCGAATGTCCTCGCCGTAGTCCTCGACGAGATTGTCGAGCACGGTCCAGGTCCGGGCGCAGGGAGGGCACGCGTAGTCCCCATAGAGGACCACCGTGACGAGGGGAGACTCCCCTCCGAGCGCAGGATCGTCCGGGAAGAGATCGACGCGGTAGCGCTTGTCGGGGGCGATCGCGCGCTCGCTCGTCGCGCTCTTCGCCGTATGGGTGTGGCTTTCGCCACCGCAGGCGCTGACCAAGGCGAAGGTCAGGCCGACTCGAATGATTGTCTGAAACATTGTCGCTCGTCCCGCGCACGCGGTCCGGGCGTGAAACCGGACCCTCGGCATGCGTGCGCCATTACCACGCTCTCGGGGCGAGAGCCGAGCGACTCGCCCCCTAGACGACGGTCTGGGGGGCGCGCGGGGGCGGGGACAGCGGATCGATCACGCGAGAGAGCGGCAGGCGCTCGTGGCTCGGCAGCAGGTCGAGCCGAAGCCCACCCAGGCGCCAGGAGGCGAGGTGCGCTGCGGCGAGGGCTGCGGAGGAGGGGGCGGGCACCGAGACCGTGCGGCTCGGCGGGACCCCGCTGTGGTGGACCCCACCGCACTCTTCGCGCATGGGATCGCAGGTCTGGTCGCCGAAGAGCTGCTCCAGGAGCCTGGAGCAGGTGCCGTTCGACATCACCAAAAGCTGGGGGTCGATCATCAGGCGACTCATGAGGAAGTCACCGCCACAGACGATGTCGACCTCGTCGATCTCGTCGTCGCTGTCGCCGCAGATCCGACTACCGCCGAGGTAGTCGATCAGCGCGACCCAAGGATCGGCGGTCGGTCCCGTCGCCACAGCCGGTCGCGCGTCCGCGGGCGGACTCCAGACTGCGGAGACGCTCACGCCGATCCAGAGGACCAGGGCGAGGAGCACACGCAGCGCGCGCGATGGTTGGCGGACGATCATGGGTGCGACCGGGGGCACAGCCCGGGACAGAGGCTATGCGCTTTGGCTGAACCGCGCAAGCCGCGATCTATTCCCGCTCGCCGACAAGGGCCCGACCGAGGTCTATGACCCCCACCCCCTCGGAGAACACCGTTGCGAAGGCCGGGGCCCGAGCGCCGGTGGACAAAAAAAGAGCGACCTCCGGGGAGGCCGCTCGATCTTTACGTTTTGCTGTAGCGGGAGACGAGACTCGAACTCGCGACATCAACCTTGGCAAGGTTGCGCTCTACCAACTGAGCTACTCCCGCACGTTTGGAAGGACGCGGAGGATAACTCGATCTGGATTTGAGTCAAGCGTTTCTTCGCCTCGACGAAAATCAGGAACGTGCGCTTTTGCACACTCCAAAATTCGACGAGATAGACCCCTCTCAGACCGCGATTTGGACAGACGGTGCGGGTTCGACGGACCGCGCCGCGCGGCCCCCAGAGCCGCTCCTCGGGTCCCGGGCGGGGCTGGCTCAGGGCCCCGAGGCAGCTTGACCCCGCGCCTCCGCGCTGCGGATGCTGCGCTCCGAAATGGCCACCCCGAGCCGCCGCCCCTCCGCCTGGATGCCGCTGTGCATCGGCCTCCTCGGCGCCCTCGCCTTCCTCGTCGGTCGAGCGCTGGACCTCCACAGCCTGCGGATGCTCAGCAAGGGCCTACCGATGGTCGTCCTCTGCGCTGTAGTCCTCCGCCGCAGCCCGGATCGCTACAGCCGGTGGATCGCCGCCGGCCTCGTCGCCAGCCTGGCCGGCGACCTGCTCCTGGAGCTGAGCCCCGCGACCTTCGCCGCCGGCCTCGTCGCCTTCCTCTCGGCGCACATCCTCTACATCAAGGCGTTCCTCAGCCGGAGTCGGGAGCTCCGCCCGGCTCTCGCCTTGCCCTTCGCGGCCTGGGGCGGCCTGGCGTTCTTCACCCTAGCGCCCGGTCTGGGGGCGATGCGCCTGCCCGTGGCGATCTACACCCTGGCGATCACCGTGATGGGCTGGCGAGCGACTGCGCTGCTCGGCGCCCCCGCCTCGACGGGCGAGCCGATGAGAACCGCCGCCGGCGCCATCCTCTTTCTGCTCAGCGATACGCTCCTCGCCTTCAACCGCTTCCACGAGCCGATCGAGGGGGCTGGCTACGGGATCATCCTCCTCTACTGGGCCGGTCAGGTAGGGATCGCGGCCTCCGCCTGGTCGGGCGCGCGACCCCGGGGCGGCGTCGACGAAGTCAGCCCTGAGCCCCCCGGTCGTTGACCGCGGCTGCGCCCGTCGCTGAAGATCATCGCCTATGCCCCGCTTCCCCGAGATCGCCGCGACCGCCTCGACGACCCGCGGAGCGGTCTACTCGACGGTCGCCGCCCGCCTCGCCGCCCACCGAGGCGAGACCTACCCGCTGCACATCGGCGACACCTGGCTAGAGCCGGCGGTCGGCTGCCGCATGGAGGATCTCCTCAGCGCTGAGATCGAGGGGCTCCACCGCTATGCGCCGGTCGCAGGGCACCCGCTCCTCGTCGAGGCGATCTGCCGGACCGTCGAGAAGCGCGGCGGCCCGCCGACGGGGCCCGAGAACATCCTCGTCAGCGCCGGCGCGACCGGAGCTCTCGCCGCCGCCGCCGCCGCCCTCGTCGACCCGGACGACGAGGTCCTGCTCCTCGCCCCCTACTGGCCGTTGATCGCCGGGATCGTCCACCAGGCCCGCGGCCGGCCCGTCCCCGTGCCGGTCTTCGCCGGCGAGGTCGACAGCGTCCCGGCCTTGATCGCCGCCTGCGACGCGAGGGCCAGCGAGCGGACCGTCGCGCTCTACCTCAACACCCCGAACAACCCGACGGGGCGGCTCCTGCCGCGGCCGTGGATCGAGGCGCTGGTCGCCTGGGCGCGCTCGCGGGAGCTCTGGATCCTCGCGGACGAGGTCTACGAGGACTACGTCTATCGCGGAGAGCACACCCACACCCGTCCCCTCGCCCCCGAGCGGACTTTCGCCGCCCACTCCTTCTCCAAGGCCTACGGGATGGCCGGAAACCGCTGCGGGTACCTGCTCGGGCCGGCCGACGCGATCGCCGACGCCCGGAAGATCGCCGCGCACACCTTCTACTCGACGCCCACCGCGGCCCAGATCGCGGCTGCGAGGGTCCTCGCGGGCCCCGGCGAGGCTTGGATCGCCGACGCTCGCCGCCGCTACGCCGAGATCGGCGACGAGGCGGCCGCTCGCCTCGGGACCCGGGCCCCCGCCGGCTCGACCTTCCTCTTCCTCGACGTCGCCGAGCACCTGGGCCCCGCGGGGCTCCGCGGACTCCTCGAGACCTGCGCGGACCGCGGTCTGCTGATCGCCCCTGGCCCGAGCTTTGGCCCCTACCCCACCCATGTCCGGATCTGCTTCACCTCTGCGCCCCCCGAGGTCGTCCGCCGGGGAGTGGAGACCCTGGCCCGACTGCTCGGACGCTGATCGCTGACACGGGTGCTGATGAGCGTCATCGCAGGCTCGCGAGTCCCGAGCGAGAGCCGCTCGGAGGGCGCCCTCCCGCCAAAGCGCTTTTTGCGCGCCACGCACCTCACCTCGCGGGGCGAGCCCGCAGAGCGTCCGCCCCTGCCGTACACTGTCCCGACCCGCGGTAGAGGCCGCATGCGATGGATCGCCGCGCCTACGAGACCCACCACGACCTCGACGCTCGCCATTTTTGGCGGGTCGGCAAGCGTCGCCTGATCCTCGACTGGATCGACCGCTACTGGAGCGCGCCGAGCCAGCCGACGATCCTCGACGTCGGCGGCTGCGCCTCGGTGATCGCCGAGGATCTCAGCGCCCGCGGCGATCTCACCGTCGTCGAGCCCGACCGGCAGACGCTCGACGAGGTCCGCGACCGGGTCGGCGATCGCTTCTCGATGCTCGAGGGCTCCCTCCCCGATGAGCTGCCGGAGGGCCCCTTTGACCTGATCACCCTCTTCGACGTGCTCGAGCACGTCGACGACGATCGGGCGGCCCTGGCCTCCCTCTACGCCCGGCTGCGCCCGGGCGGAGCCTTCGTCCTGACGGTGCCGGCCTTTCAGTGGCTCTGGAGCGACCACGACGTGGTCCTCGAGCACCGACGCCGCTATCGCCGACCCGAGATCGCCTCGCTCCTCGCTGAGGCGGGCTTTGAGGTCCGCCGCCTCTCCTACTACACGACCCTGCTCTTCCCCGCGGTCGTGGCATCACGGCTCAAGCCGCGTCGCCCGCACAGGCCGCCCGAGTATCGCGTGTCGGTCCCCCCCGGACCCGTCAACGCCGCGATGACCGGGGTCATGGCCCTCGAGCGCCAGCTCCTCGGCCTGGTGGACATGCCGATCGGCTCGTCGCTGATCGCGGTCGCCCACCGCCGCTGAGCTCCGCCGCCGTTTGGCCGTGCAGGCCTGCCCCGTGTGGGTCTGCCAGGAGCCCGTGGTGAGCGTCCCGTGTGCCCTCGCGCAGCGAGCGTTGGTCCTCTTGGCCTCGACGAAACGCCGCTGTACTGGGCCTGGGCCCTACCGCGCGCTTCGGCGGGGCCGAGAGGGGCGACGAGGCTGGAGAGCGCGCGGGACGTTGCCACGGGCTGCTACGAGAGCAGGCGCGGTCGGTCCGCGTCGCTCTCCGCACCGATCTGTCCCGACAACCAGAATGACCCGACGATGACGTTGCCCGCCTCGACCGAGGAGCCGCCGAGCAGCTCGCGATCGATGACGATGTCGAGGGTCCCGCCGAAGGTCGCGATCTCGGCCCACTGAAAGGTGAGCCCCGTGAGCGGGTTGTGCACCTCTTTGGCCGCTCTGACGACGCCGCTGATCACCGCGAAGGCCTCCGGCGGCGCTTGCTCGTCCTCATCCTCGGAGCGGAAGAGGCCCGCGGGGATGAAGGCCATCGACGCCAGCCGCGGCCGCTCGGGGTTCGCCTCCTCGGCGATCGAGAGCTCGTAGGCGTCCACGTCGGTCCACAGCTCGACGGTGTGGGCGAAGCCCGCGAGCTGCACGCTGGCGAAGCGCGGCACCTCGATCTCGCCGAAGACCGAGCGATCCGGGCAGTCAAAGACGAAGGGGTAGAGGCCCTCCTCGGGGTCATCACCCTCGGGACAATTCCAGGCGTAGAAGGACCCGTCGAGCACGGTCTGCTCGCTGCGCTCGACCTCGTCGACGAGCGCGATCCGCCAGCGATTGCGGCCGGCGAAGTGGGGCGCCATGCCGACGAGGTTGTCCTCGTCGTCGAGCTGGAGCCAGAGCTCTGGACCTTCGCCCGAGGACCAGACGAGATAGCGGCCGCCCTCGACCTCGAGCACCTCGGCGTCGACCGACGCACGATCGGCGACCGTCAGCATCTCATCGACCGAGTCGATCACCAGGCCGATGCTCGAGAAGTGACTGGCCACAGGCCCAGACTAGCGAAACACCGGAGCCTTGTCTCGCGACGAGGATCCGCGCGGAAGAGCGACGGGGGCCGCGTTGCGGCGGACGCCTGCTGAGACCACGCGCGAAGCTGCGGTGATCGCCCGGCCGCGCACACGCGGGCCCAGGCCAAGTTCAGGGACTCGGTCACGGCTCTGCCAACGACGACGCACTGCCCCCTCACCCACGCCCTGTGCCCCTTTCGCGGAGCGGCTCCCCCGGGCTTCACCGGGCCCGAAGCGCTCCTCTCCGCCCACCCGGCCTCCTCGATGAGGCCCCGGCGCGCTCGTGGGGAGTGGCTCGAGTGCGGGCCCGCCCGGAGCCGAGCCGCCGCCCCGGTGACCGCCGACGCGCCATCTGTGCGCGCTCGCGACTTGCGTGCCTCACGCTAAAAGATCTCCAGAGAACGCCGCGCGCTCTGGCTCCGCCGCCGAGCTCCTCCGCCCTCACCCGAGCACTCGGCGATGCTCTCCAACGCGGAGGGGACGTCGCACGGCGGCCAAGAGGCTTCGCACGAGCTCGATCCGGGTGCGCCGGTTCTGCACGCCCTGGAGCATTCAACCGGCGAGACGAGCTCAAGCGAGGAGCGCGAGAGTTCGCCCGAGGAGACCGACGGATCGGCCAGACCGATCGGCCAGACCGATCGACCAGACCGATCGACCAGACCGATCGACCAAGCCGATCGACCAGGCCGATCGACCAGACCGATCGACCAGACCGATCGACCAGACCGATCGACCAGACCGATCAACCAGAACGATCACGAAGTCAGAACAAAGAGACAGGTCGGAGAGCGTGGGCAGCACCGCACCAGGACCCCGCGCGAAAAAAGCTCCCCTCCGATGATTGACGGGGCGTCAGGCCTCCCCTAGGATGGCTCGCCTCGAACGGTCATCATGCGCCGAGCACCACAGACATATGCCCTTTGGCAGCCGACACAGGCGATCCCAGCAGGATCGTCGGTTCTCGGACGTGCCACAGGATCGCCGTCTGTCGGGTCGCTCGCAGCGCGACGTTAGAGCGAGCACCTCTCCGCTGGAGCCCGAGAGACGGCCGAACCAAGGCACGCGCTCGGCGTCACGCCCGAGCGCAGCCGCACCGCAGGGCGCGACGCTCCCTCGCGAGCGTCATCCCCTGACGAACCCGCGCCACGCGCGAGGACGGGCTGGCCGACGTGGCGAGCCCGCACGACAAGCTCAACCTGGATCCACCACACTAGAAGACGAAGAGAAGAAGAGGTACCGATGTCGACCTTCACTATTCGCGTTGTCCGCGTCGCGATCGAGAACCACGAGAACGCCGACGCCCTAGAGATCGCCCGCGTCGGCGACTACCGCTCCATCGTCCGCAAGGGCCAGCTCCGCAGCGGCGATCTCGTCGCCTACATCCCCGAGCAGGCCATCCTCCCCGAGCCTGTCCTCGAGGAGCTGGGGCTGGTCGGAAAGCTCGCCGGCGGCGACCGAAACCGGGTCAAGGCGCTCCGTCTCCGCGGCGTGCTCTCGCAGGGCCTCGTCCTGCCCGCGCGGCCGGGCTGGAGCGAGGGCGATGACGTCGGCGCTGAGCTCGGCATCGTCAAGTGGGAGCCGCCGATCCCGAGCAGCATGAACGGTCAGGTCTACCCCGCGGGTACGGACCGGTGCATCCGCTACGACGTCGAGAACTTCAAGGCGTTCCCCGAGGTGCTCGTCGAGGGGGAGCCTGTGGTCTTCACGGAGAAGATCCACGGCACCTGGTGCCAGCTCGGCGTCCTCCCGGAGGGTCATGAGTCCGAGCAGGGTCGTCTTGTGGTCTCCTCCAAGGGTCTCGCCGGCAAGGCCCTCGCCTTTGTCCCTGACGCTGAGGAGAACCAGACGAACCTCTACCTCAGGGTCGCCCGTCACCTCGAGATCGAGCGCCGGGTCAGCGAGGTGTTCGCCAGCGAGCTCGCCGGGGGCGAGCCGGTCTTCGTCCTCGGCGAGGTCTTCGGCAAGGGCGTCCAGGATCTCGCCTACGGCGCCAAGACCGAGCAGGACCGCTCGCTGGGCTTTCGGGTCTTCGACATCTACCGCGGCTGGTCGGGCCAGGGCTCCTACCTCTCGGACAAGGAGCTCGACGAGGCCTGCGCGGGGCTCGGCCTCGACAGGGTCCCGGTGCTCTACCGCGGCGCCTTTAGCCGGGAGATCATGGCCGCCCACACCGACGGTCGAGAGAGCGTGTCGGGCGAGCGGCTCCACATCCGCGAGGGGATCGTGATCCGCCCGCAGACCGAGCGCCGCGACCCGAAGCTCGGCCGGGTCCAGCTCAAGAGCGTCTCCGCGAAGTACCTCCTGCGCAAGGGCGGCACGGAGCACAACTGAGCCCTTCCCAGGAGGAGCGGAAGAAGGCCCGGGGCGATCGCCTCGGGCCTTCTCGTGTTCTCAGTTCTCCTTCTTGGCGCCTTGATCCGCCTTCGGCCGCTTTGGTCCGCCGGCATGACCCGACCCAGGACGACCCACGGCCGCCGCGTGGACAGGTCGAGCCTCCAGCGGAGCGGGCTCGGTTACCGCGACCGACTACCGCGGGCCTGACCAGCCGAGCTTCGTCGCCAGCACCTTGAACACGTTGTGATCCGGCGGCACCAGGCGCAGGGGCTCGGCGTCGCTGGAGATCGCGACGACATCGCCGAGCTGGAGGGCGACGCTGCGCTGGCCGTCGACCGTCAAGAACGCCCCTGCGGTGTCGCCCGGGCCGGCGTAGGTGATCAGGATGTCCGCGCTCGCGGCGACGACGACCGGCCGGTGGGTGAGGCTGTGGGGGCAGATCGGGGTGATCGTCACGACCTCGGTCCCCGGCCCGACGATCGGTCCGCCGGCGGCGAGGTTGTAGGCGGTCGATCCCATCGGCGTGCAGATGATCAGGCCGTCGGCCTTGTAGGTCGCCATCACCTGACCGCCGACCGAGGTCGCCAGCGAGAGCAGGCGGGGGTTGTCGCCGTGCTTGATGTAGGCGTCGTTGCAGGCGCTGTCGATCGTCAGCACCCGACCGTCGCGGCGGACCTCGACCTTCATCCGCAGGCGAGGCTCCCAACGCAGCGCGCCGCTCACCGCCGCCTCGAGGCAAACGTTGAGCTGATCGGCGCTGAAGGCCGAGAGAAAGCCGAGATCGCCGAGGTTGACGCCGACCACCGGCACGCCGATATCCGCAGCCCATCGGCTGGCGCGGAGGAGGGTCCCGTCGCCGCCCAGGGCGATGACCAGCTCGACCCGCGCCCGGCTCTCCCGCCGCGTCAGGAGCTCGACCCCCTCCGGCCTGTCGGGCCAGCGCTGACACAGCGGCATCGGCAGGACGACCTCCACGCCGCGCTCGCGCAGCCAGGTCGCCGCCTCTCGGGTCTTCGACCAGCCGTGGCCGTCCTCCCGCGGGTAGAGGAGGACCGAGCGGACCCCTGCGATCGACTCTGCGATCGTCACGGTGCCGACCTCGCGCCGGTGCTGCTGGTTGTCTTCGCCATCACTGTCCACGCTCGCATCCGACGCTCCGGTCGTTCATCGTTGATAGGTTCGCCGCTCCCGAGCTCCATCGACTCGCGGGTCTGCGGCTCAGGACAACTTCGCCTCGGGCGAGTAGAGATACCCTTGGTGCTGAAAGAGGCAGATCTTCCCGCCGCCCGCCTCCGCGGCCATCGCCAGGGCCGCCCGCGCGTGCTCCCGCATGTCGTCAAAGGTCGTCGTGTTGCGGTTGGGGAAGAACGACACGCCGATGTTGATCATCACGCTCTCCGCGCGACCGGCGAGGACGATCCGCTCGGCGACCGCGAGGGCCCCCGGGAAGTGGGTGTCTGGGAGGAGCAGGAGGAGGGCCCGATCCTCGCCGTCGGCCCGGTCGACGAGGTCGATCCGGCGAAGACCGCGGCGGACCAGCACCTCGAGGCGCTCGCTCGGGAGCTCCGCCGACTCCGCGGCGACCCGCAGGAGCGCGAGCGGATCGCTGTAGCGGGCGGCCCGGGCGAGCTCATCGCTCATCGCCGCGCGCAGCTCCTCCGAGGTCGGGTGAACGCTGGCGGCGACGCGCTCCGCAGGCCTCGCCTCGGCCTCTCCCTGGGCCCGCCGCGTCTGCGCGACGAAGGCGGCCCGCGTCCGCAAGAGCACCTCGACCCGCGCCTGCAGCTCGAGCTTGTCGTAGGGCTTGCCCAGATAGTCGTCCGCCCCGCTGCGGAGGCCGTCGACCCTGGCCGAGACCGTCGTCCGGGTGCTGACCATCAGCACCGGGAGGTACTCCCCCTCGCTCTGCGCCTTGAGGATCCGGCAGGTCTCGAGCCCGCCGATCCGCGGCATCACCACGTCGAGGATCACGAGATCGGGAGCGGAGGCGCGGGCGACCTCGAGGGCCTCGTTGCCGTCGCGCGCCTCGAGCACCGTGTAGCCGGCGCCCTCGAGGATCGTCCGCGCTACGGAACGATCCCCGGCGGAGTCGTCGGCGACCAGGATGGTCCCGGAGATCGGCGGGGAAGGCGCGGCCACGGGGATCCTAGTATGGCGGTTTCCGTCGGCGAGGCCCAGCCGTTCCCAGCCCCCGAGCCCTCCCTTGGGCTCACGCGAACACAGGGCCCCGCCTCCCGAGAGGAGGCGATCCCCGCTAGAATCCTCACCACCTCCGGCACTCGCCCCCTGCCCCAGGTCGGAATCGCGAAATTCCCGCGTCTGCGCTCCGATCGGAGCAGACCGCAGCCGGCGCAGGGTGCTTGACAGGGTGAAAAGGCTCGCGTATCCCTCCGCTTCCCATGGGTACGCACTACCCCATCCCTGCCGAGACTCCTCGCGACTGGCTGCTCATCGACCTCGAGGGCTTGACCCTCGGTCGCGCCGCCTCGCAGATCGCTGGCCTCCTCCGCGGCAAGCACAAGCCGATCTTCACCCCTCATCAGGATGTCGGTGACTTCGTCGTCGTCATCAACGCTGAGAAGGTGAAGCTCACCGGCCGCAAGCTCGACGACAAGCTCTACCACCGTCACTCCGGGTACATCGGCAGCACGAAGACGCGCACCGCGCGTCAAATGCTGCAGATCAAGCCGGAGGAGCTGATCAAGCTCGCGGTCAAGCGAATGCTCCCCAAGGGCACGCTCGGCCGGGCTACCTTCAGCAAGCTCAAGGTCTACGCTGGCGCCGAGCACCCGCACGACGCCCAGCAGCCCAAGCCCTTCACTCTCAGCTACTCGTGAGTTCCATGGCCAAGGATACGATGAAGTTCTACGCCACCGGCCGTCGCAAGACTGCGATCGCCCGCGTTTGGCTCTTCCCCGGCGAGGGTAAGATCACCATCAACCGTCGCGACGCGGAGAGCTATCTCAACCGCGCGACCAACATCAAGCTGATCGAGCAGCCGCTCAACGCGACCGGCACCCGCGAGCAGTACGATATTTGGTGCACCGCCCGCGGCGGCGGTCTCTCCGGCCAGGCCGGCGCGATCCGCCTCGGCATCGCCCGCGCGCTGATCCGCGTCGCCGCCGAGCACCGCGACCCGCTCAAGGCTGCCGGGTACCTCACCCGCGACCCGCGTAAGGTCGAGCGTAAGAAGTACGGTCGCAAGGGCGCGCGCGCTCGCTTCCAGTTCTCCAAGCGCTAAGCCCTCCCACCCTGGTGGTGCGAGGTGGCGCTACGACGCCCAAGATGAGGCCCCCGCGGTCACCATCTTGGGCGTTTTTCATACGCGGCCCGCAACACGCAGCGGCGATGGACGAAGGCATCGACCGCGGATGCTCTGCACCGCCCCGCACCCATGAATCGACCGAGCATTCGCGCGATCCTCGAGGTCCTGAGCCCACCGCGGCTCATGGAGATCGCCCGCCGCCGCCTCTCCATCCCCGAAGGCGCGCCGCTGCGCGAGGTCATCGGCCTCTGCTCTCGCCTCTCCCGCCACGAGCTCCGCGAGCTCCTCGCCGAGCTCCGCGTCCCTGAGCTCCGCGAGCTCGCAAGACACCTCGGGCTCGTCCCCGGCGGTCGGACCAAGGGCGAGCTCTTGGATCTCCTCCTGGGACCGGCGCGGGGCTACCTGAGCCTCGTCTCGGACGCGCTGGTGAGCTCGCCGGCGGAGGAGACCGTCGGCCTCGAGGTCACGCGGGGACGCGCCGCCAACAGCCCCGCTGCCTCGACAACGCCGAGCGAGGGGGCCGAGACCGAAGCCACGGCCCAAGCCAAGACTCAGCCGAAGGCCAAACCCGGCTCCAGGGGCAAGAGCTCGCCCAAGAGCCCGCCCAAGGGCACGTCCAGCCGCGAGGCCCGACGCGCCCTCGGCTTTGAGGCCAAGCTCTGGCAGGCGGCGGACAAGCTCCGCAACAACATGGACGCGGCCGAGTACAAGCACGTCGTCCTCGGGCTCATCTTCCTCAAGTACATCTCCGACGCCTTCGAGGCCGCCCGCGGCCCCGAGGGAGAAGACCCGCCGGCGGGCTCGACCTTCTGGGTGCCGATCGCGGCCCGATGGGCGACCCTCGCCGGGCACGCGAGGACGCCGCGGATCGGCCTCATGGTCAACGCGGCGATGACCGCGATCGAGCGCGCCAACCCTCGCCTGCGCGGCGTCCTCCCCCACCACTACGAGCGCCCGGACCTCGACAAGGAGCGCCTCGGCGAGCTCGTCGAGCTGATCTCGACGATCGGCCTCGGCAGCCAGGAGGATCGCTCGCGCGACATCCTCGGCCGGGTCTACGAGTACTTCCTCACCTCCTTCGCCACGGCCGAGGGGAAGAACGGCGGCCAGTTCTACACCCCCCGCTGCGTCGTCGAGCTCCTCGTGGCGATGCTCGCCCCCTACCGCGGCACCGTCTACGACCCCGCCTGCGGCTCCGGCGGGATGTTCGTCCAGAGCGAGCGCTTTATCGAGGAGCACGGCGGACGGCCCGGCGACATCGCCATCTACGGCCAGGAGTCGAACCCGACCACCTGGCGCCTGGCGAAGATGAACCTCGCGATCCGCGGGATCCCGTGCGACCTCGGGCCCGAGCACGGCGACTCCTTTACCCGCGATCTGCACCCCGACCTGCGCGCCGACTACGTCCTCGCCAACCCGCCCTTCAACGCCCGAGAGTGGGGGCGAGAGCGCCTCCAGGACGATCCGCGCTGGGCCTACGGTCTCCCCCCGGAGAGCAACGCCAACTTCGCCTGGGTCCAGCACTTCATCCACCACCTCGGACCTCAGGGCCTCGCCGGCTTTGTCCTCGCCAACGGGGCCATGTCCTCGGCGAGCGCCGGCGAGGGCGAGCTTCGGCGGGCGATCGTCGAGGACGACCTCATCGACTGCATGGTCGCCCTCCCGGCGAAGCTCTTCTATTCGACCCAGATCCCGGTGTCGTTGTGGTTCATCGCGCGCGACAAGGCCGACCCTCGCTTCCGGACCCGCCGCGGCGAGACCCTCTTCATCGACGCCCGCGAGCTCGGGTCGATGGTCGACAGGATCCACCGGGAGCTCACCGCCGACGATGTCGACCGGATCGTCCGCACCTACCACGTGTGGCGCGGTAAGAGCGCTGCCGCGGACTACGCCGACGTCCCCGGCTTTTGCCGCTCGGTCCCCCTCGCGGAGCTGATGACCAACGAGTGCACGCTGGTCCCCGGCCACTACGTCGGTCCGCGACCGGACGCCGACGCGGCCCCGCTCGGCGCCGACTTCTCCGAGCGCTTCGCCCCGATCGCCCGCGAGATCGAGGAGCACCTCGACCGCACCGCCGAGCTCGAGGCGAAGATCCGTCGGCTCCTGGAGAGGCTCTCGCGATGAAAGGTACCCCCCCTTGGCCGGAGCTCTCGCTTGAGGCGATCGCAGCGCCCAAGGTCAACGCCCTGACCGGCGGCCCCTTCGGCTCGGACCTGGTCAGCGCCGACTACCGTAGCTCTGGGGTGCCCGTGATCCGCGGCTCGAACTTCAGCGGCGAGGGACGGTACATACGCGGCCCCTTCGCCTACGTCGGCGCCGACAAGGCCTCCGCCCTCGCCCGCAACCAAGCCAGGCCCGGCGATGTCGTCTTCACCCAACGGGGGACCGTCGGCCAGGTCGCCCTGGTCCCCGACGATCTCGGCTACGAGCGCTTTGTCATCTCCCAGAGCCAGATGCGCCTGACCTGCGACCGAAGCCAGGTCCTTCCAGAGTTCGTCTACTACTGGTTCCGCTCGCCGAAGGTGCTCGACTACATCGACCGGCACACGATCGCGACCGGGGTCCCGCACACCAACCTCGGGATCCTCCGCAAGACGCCGATCCTCGTCCCTCCCCTCGCCGAACAGCGGACGATCGTCGAGCACCTGCTCACCCTCGACGAGCGGATCAAGAGCCTCCGCGGCCTCACGGCGGCGGTCGGCCGCCTCTTTCAGGCGCTCTTCGACGCCTGGTTCGTCGACTACGAGCCCATCGGCGATCCTCGCCACCCCAGCCTCTGCGGCCTCAGCAGCGTCGCCGAGCACGGCAGCCTGAGCGGTCGCCTCTTCCCGGACGAGCTGGTCTCGACGGCGTACGGGACGATCCCCGCCGGCTGGGAGGCGGTCGGGCTCCTCGAGTGCGCCGAGTTCCGCAACGGCACGGCCTTCAAGAGCGATGACTTCTGCCCATCCGGCGCCGGCAAGCCGGTGATCAAGATCGCCGAGATCCACCGCGGGGTCGGGCCCCAGACCCGCTGGTCGAGCACAGGAGGCCGCCGGGTCCGGCCTATCGACGACGGCGACATCCTCTTCGCCTGGTCCGGCAACCCGCAGACCTCGATCGGCACCTCTCTGTGGGGCGGCGGCCCTGCTTGGCTGAACCAGCACATCTTCCAGGTCCGCTCCGACTACGGCGCCGACCGGGCCTACCTCTACGGCCTCCTCCGCCACCTCCAGCCGGTCTTCGTCGAGATCGCGCGTAATCATCAGACGACGGGGCTCGGCCACGTCGCCAAGAAAGACCTGCGCCGCCTCACGATCATCCGCCCGCCGGCGCCGGTCCGCGAGGCCTTCGCGACCCTGACGGAGCACCTGATGGCGTCGATGGTCGAGTCCCAGCGGGAGATCATCGCCCTCGCCCGCGCCCGCGACTTCCTCCTGCCTCAGCTCCTCGGCGGTCACCTCCGCGATCGCCTCCCCCCTGCCCGCGCCCCTGGACAGCCTGCGTCGACCTAGGGGCCGCCCGTGAAGAGGCCCCGCTCGCCGCGATCGGGAGGGCCCCTCGTCGCGCTCGAGCCTGCGCAGACGCGGGCTAGGCGGACGCGGACCCGCACGCCTACGAGGGGAAGACGAACGGGTACCATCCCCTCATGTACACGCTCCACGTTCTCCGCGCCGGTGAGGAGCCCCGGGTGGAGACCGACCTCGATCGACTCCCGGAGTTCCTCGACGACCCGAAGACGCTCATCTGGCTCGACCTCGAAGAGCCGCTCTCCGACGAGGATGACGTCCAGCGGCGCCTCCACGAGGTGCTGAAATTCCACCCGCTGGCGATCGAGGACACCCTCCAGGACTACGGCCACCCGAAGCTCGACACCTACGAGGACCACTACTTTGTGATCCTCCAC
This sequence comes from Polyangia bacterium, assembly GCA_030424595.1. Lineage (GTDB taxonomy): Bacteria > Myxococcota_A > Polyangia > Nannocystales > Nannocystaceae > JADJRG01. Next base: position 93,191 of record JAUHWG010000022.1, on the reverse strand, counting down.
GCGATCGACTTCGGCTCGCTCAAGCTCCTGCAGGAGGTCTCCTTCACCACCGTCGAGCTCGACATCTTCGTCGGCAAGCGTCTCATGGTGACCCACCACCCGGCGGACATGCGGGCCGTTGAGACCCTGAGCAAGGAGCTCCGCGCACCGACGAAGATCCCCTGGACCGCCCCGCGCCTCTTCCATCGCCTCCTCGACCGCCTGGTCGACAACTTCATCCCGGTGATGGAGGAGGTCGGCGAGACCCTCGAGCGCCTCGAGGACGAGGTGATCCAGCAGCCGCGCGCAGAGCTGCTCGACCGGATCCTCAACGCCAAGAAGACGATCTTCCGCCTCCGTCGGATCCTCAACCACCAGCGGACGATCCTCGACTCGATCGCCCGCGGCCACCACGACCTCATCCCGAGGAAGCAGCTCGCGTTCTTCCGCGACGTCTTCGACCACTTCGTCTTCGTCGTCGACCAGGTCGAGAGCTACCGCGATCAGGTCCAGGCGATCATGGACGCCTACCTCTCCGTGACCTCCAACCGGATGAACGAGACCATGAAGGTCCTCACCGTGATCTCGACGATCATGCTGCCCCTGACCTTTATCGCCGGGGTCTACGGGATGAACTTCGACCACATGCCCGAGCTCCACTGGAGCCTGGGCTATCCCTTCGCGATCGGCCTGATGCTCGTGATCGCCTGCGGCATGATCCTCTTCTTCCGCTCGCGCAAGCTGCTCTAGCCGCCCTCGACGCCCTGCCGACGACGGCCGGCCGACCGCGCTTGGCGGCGTGACCGACCTCCTCGGGCCACCTCAAGCGACGAGCCTCCGCAGGGGCTCTATCTCTCTCGAGCTTCACCCGCGAGCGCTCAGGCCCGGGACCGACCGAGGCCACGCCCCGTCGCAGGACCTAGGCCTTGCGCGTCTCGGACATGTTGAAGATGTCGGTGATCTCGGCGATGAAGGTGTCCTCCTTGGCGCTGATCTCACCGTCGGCGCGGGCGATCTCGATGAGGTTCAGGAGCACCGAGCCGCGCTGGGTGTCGGACATGTGCTCGCGCATCATGTGGGCGGAGCGCTTGGCCTCCGCGTAGCGCTCTGCGTCCTCAGGGATCGAGTTGTACCAACCGACCGTCTCGAGGAAGACCCGGTTGACCGCGGCCTCGGGGGCGTCGGGGACCCACTTCTTCAGGATCCCTGAGATCGTCTTCAGCTCGTCCTCGCCGAGGTTGGCGTCGGTCGTGTGGCTGAAGACCAGGTAGAGGAAGGCAAGGACGTGGAGCGCGGACTTCTCTTGGGGTGCGGACATCGTTGGTATCGCCTCGGCCCGGATCATAGCGGACCGGCGACCGCCGCCGCGACCGACGCTTCCGCGCGTAGGATCGCCCGAACGCGCGCATGAACGCGCGGCCAGGTTCGATCGTTCACCGCACGGTGCGGGAGTCGAAGACCGAGAGGCCGACCCGATGTCCGTCGGGATCGCAGACAAAGAGGGTGTAGCCGGTGCGATCGACGATCTCGACGCCAGCGGTCATCAGCGCGTCCCGGGCGCTCTCTAGACCCTCGACCCGAAGCGCGAGCACGTGCCCAGATCCGCGCTCAGGACCGACGCCGCGGAGCGCCCGCTCGAGCATCAAGATCGGCCCCTCCTCGCCGCCGCCCAGGTCGAGCCATAACGCGCGCAGCTCCCCGTTCTCATCGGCGTGACGGCGCAGCTCGGGGAGCCCGAGGAGCCCGGCGTAGAAGGCTCGCGCTCGCTCGACATCGGCGACGCGCAGGGCCAGGTGATGGAGACCGCGGACCACAGCTCAGCTCACCGGCAGGGTCATGCTGTCCTCGCTGCCAGGCTCGTCGAGCCCCTCAAAACCGCCGAAGAAGCGGGCGAGCGTCTCCTTCTGCTGCGGCGTCAGGTAGTCGAAGTTGGTGCCGCGATCGTTGACCTCCCAGAACTCTCGGCTCTCCAGGCTCCGCAGCTCCTGCCAGATGCTCTGGAGCCGCTTGGGCGGCTCGCTCGCCATGTCGGCGGCGATGCGGCCCGCGAGGTGGACCCCGCCGAAGACCAGGTAGGAGGTCGCGAGCTTGACCTGCGCCCGCCTCACGCCGCGCAGCGTCTTCTCCTCGTCGGCCGACTCCGCCGAGTCGTCGACCCGAAGGAAGATGTCGAGGATGCTGTCGTGGGCGGCGCTGTTGAGGCGAAACGCGTAGCCGCAGAGGGTGCCGATGTCGTGGGCGATGACCTCGGTGAGGAAGGCCATCCCCCGCTGGAAGGCGATCGCCGAGTAGTAGCGCATGAAGCGGGCGATATCGACGGTCCGCGACTCGAGCTCGAGCTCTCGACCCTCCGGCGCGATCCCGGGGTGGTTGGCGTGCATCAGGACCACCTCGCCGAGCTGGCGATACTGGTGGAGGATGTTGTAGGCGGTGCGGATGTCCTTGCCGTTGATCGTCGCCCGGAGATAGGTGTTGAAGAACTTGATCGAGAGGTCCAGCGCGTGCAGATCGCCGCGCTTGGAGGCGGCCTCGCCGATCCGGCGGGTGTCGATCGCGATCAGGTAGCAGAGGTCCTTGATCTGGTGCAGGCCCTCGCTGAAGAGCATCTGGTACTGGCGCAGGACCTTCCACTCGAGCCAGATCTCGCGGTCCGCCAGATCGCCGATCGCGTCCCTCGAGAGCGAGACAAAGTCCGGGCTCTGGCGCAGCCACTGCGGGATCCGATGCCACTCGTGGAGCATCCCCGCCTTGGTCTCGCCGTAGAGGATCGTGAAGCGGCCGAGGGCGTCGACCGCCGACGAGGCGATGTTCTTGTCCTTCTGCTGGCAGGCGTTGAGCGAGATGTTCGCCAGGTGCTCGACCGCCTCGACCGAGGAGAGCTGGCGCTCGTCGATCTCCTTCGCCGCCTTGCCCTTGATCGGCGTCGCCGCGTAGAGGCCGTCGGCGGTGATCCGGCCGACGATCTTCTCCGGATCGAGGAAGTCGAAGACGTAGGCGAAGTAGGGGAAGAGGAGCCCGAGGCTCATCGTCATCAGCAGCATCGAGAAGATCACGCCCCACCGCGGGACGTTGTCGTCGCCGATCGAGAAGTTGACCCAGACGACGAAGACGGTGCTGGTGACGAAGAAGCCGAGGACCAAGAGGTTGGTCTGGGCGCGGAAGAAGAGGTTGGTGATGTACGGCGTGAAGCGGGTCGCCGCGAGCTGGACGATGATGCTCGAGACCGTCAGCGCGAGGCCCAAGACCGCGGCCATGACCTCGCCGAGGCCGCCGAGGGTGTTGCGGGCCTGCTCGACGTTCTGGTTGAGCAGCGACTCGCCGAGGCCCTTGAGCGTCGACGGGGTCTGGCCCTCGGTCATCGTCAGGAAGTCGAGCCAGAAGGCGACCAGGAAGATCACCGTCGCCAGCGACAGGATCATCAAGAAGGGCTTGGTCCACAGGCCGACGTCGCGGGTGTAGCGGCGGGCGCCGGCCGGGACCTCCTGCTCCGCGAAGTACGCGGTCGTGATCGACAGGGAGCCGGCGATGCTCTCCGACGGGCGGACCATCATCCCGCTCTGATCGGGGCGGATGAGCAGCGGTTGCGGGCCCGTGCGCTTCTTTGGCTGCGAAGCGCCGGACTTCGCCTCGTCATCCGAGCCGCTCACGAAGCAGACGGTATCAGATGCCGCGACAGCGAGGCGAGCCCCGCAAGGCGGTGGCGATGGCCTCAAACGCCCGCTGATGTGGGTGAGCGGTCCACCTCATGCTACGCGAGGGGCGCGCGCTCGCGGGCGGACGAGCGCGGAAGCGCGGACCGCTCTACCCTCGGTCGCGGACGCGGACATCCCCGCTCTGCGGGGATCGCAGGCCCCTCTTCCGGCATCTCGGCGACCGCGCGATGAAACTTGGACTATCCTCCCGCCGTTCAGTGCCCGTGCTCGCGCGACTCCAGCGATACGGCGGAATCCTCGTCCGCCCCCGATCGACCGTTCGCAGCCTCGCCCCCGGCGTAGGCGCGAGCGATGGCTTGGTGCTCCTGCTCCTCTACGGGCTCGGGGCCAAGCTCGAGCCGCTCGCCCACGGTGTCGCCGACTTTCAGGCCAGCCAGGGTCTCTCGGCGGTGATCGCCCTCGCGCTTGGTCTTGTCGCCTACCTCCCGTGGGTCCTGACGACGGTCCTCGTCGAGTTCACCCTCGGCCGCGATCGCCTGGAGCGGACCGAGCTGTGCAAGGTCCCGCTCATCGTCTGCGCCGCGGCGGCCGGCCTCGCCGACCACCTGGGGGCGCCGATCCCCGGACCGGTCTACCTCCCGGAGGTGCTCGGCGCGGCCTGGGCCGTCGGCGTCGCCGCCTGGATCCGCGCCGACGTCGTCGACGACGAGGCGCACGCCGTACCGCTCAGCGCCCGTCTGCGGACCCTCGCGGGCGTCGCCGGCGGGCTCTTCCTCTTCGTGCTCGGCGCCAACGCGACCGCCGACGCCCGCTACCTCAGCGAGCGCTGGGCGACCCTCGCCCCGCTGAGCGTCGGCGAGCCGATCTCGCCCTTCACCGCCAACCTCGTCGACGGCGGTAGCGTGAGCCGGGACGACCTGAGCGAAGGCGTCCACCTCCTGGTCTTCTGGACCACCTGGTGCGGCGTCTGCGAGACCGAGATGCCGACCCTCGCCGAGCTCCATCGCCGCTACGAAGCCCGGGGCCTCCGGATCATCGCCGTCAACGACGACACCGACGAGCCCGCGCGCCTGGGCAAGGTCAAGGAGTACCGCGACGGTCACTCCCTGCCCTTCCCGATCGCCCTCGACCACGGCGCGATGCGGACGATCTTCCGGGTCCGCGTCTTCCCCCACACAGTCCTCGTCCGCGACGGGCAGGTCCGCTTCGTCCACCAGGGCCGGGTCCTCGAGTCGACGCTCGCCGGCGAGATCGACTCCCTCCTGGCCGAGGGATAGACGACCCCCGACCTCGATGAAGGGCGCAGCAGACATCAACCGGGGAGCCACAGCCCCGCTGAGACGACACCTCGGCCCGCGCCTGCTCGGCCCGCTCCTGCTCAGCCTCGTCGCCTGCGGGCTAGGCGACGACGACTTCCCGGACGCCGAGGACCAACGCCCGGTCGACGGCGTCTGTCCGCGCGCAGAGGCCAGCGATCCCTATATCGACTGCGTCGACTCCTTCATCCCCGGCGACGCCAGCTTCGGCCACGAGCTCCTGCCGGGCGTGATCCTCGGGCCACCGCGCGGGGCCGGGGCGCTCGGCGGGACCGACGTGGTCTCCCTCGGGTGCGGCGGAGAGATCACCGTCTACTTCGCCGGTGAGGGGATCGACGACGGACCCGGCGATGACTTCATCGTCTTCGAGAACCCCTTCGCCCTCGGCGAGGGAGCCAGCTTCGTCGAGCCCGCCCGGGTCTTCGTCAGCGACGACGGCGAGCGCTGGCGCGAGTTCCCCTGCGACCTCGACGCGGAGCTGCCGGTCGGTTGCGCGGGGATCGGCCTGGTCCACGCCGGAGATCCGAGCCGCCCCGAAGACGCGATCGATCCGCAGGATCACGAGGTCGCCGGCGGCGACGCGTTCGATCTCGCCGAGGTGGGGCTCACCCACGCCCGCTGGATCCGCCTCGTCGACGTCGGCGAACGCTACTACGGCCACGGAATGTGGTGCGCCGGCGGCTCCGGCGGCTTTGATCTCGACGCGATCGCGGCGATCCACGCAGGAGACGCCTCCTAGCCTCGGTCCCCCCCTCGCAGGCCTGTGACGGGAGCTCTCGCGGAGCGGCGTCATCTCGTTCCGCGCCGAACGAGCCATTTTCTTTGGGGGGGTTCCTGCGAGCCCGCCGACAACGATCCGGGTCAGGAGCGCTGCTAGCCCTCGAGCTCGGCCTCACAGACCCAGCCTGGATCGATGATCGGATCGCAGAGCGCCGTCCGAAAGCGACCTGGGGTCATCGACAGCCAGCCGCCGCCGAGGACCACGCAGTCGAGCTCGGTGAAGACTCCGTCGCCCATGGGTTCGCCCTGCGCCCAGCCCGGATTGCCCTTGCTGAGGGGTGTGCCGTCGGCCCAGACGTAGGCCCCTTCCTTCTGCATGTCGTCGGCGCCGACCCAAAAGTCCCCGGCCTGCGACTTGATCTGCGACCAGACCAGGTTGAACTCAGCCTCGCTGTTGATCGAGACCAGCTGCGCGCCCCGTAGCGCGCACCAGGCGACAGCGCCGCTCCACTCGTCCTCGTCGGGGCAGAAGTAGTAGACGCGGTCCTGGTCGACGACGGTCTTGCAGCCGTTGCAGGCGCCGCTGTTGGCCGCCGAGTACTCGTCGACCTTGAGATCGCAGTCGTTGTCGACGCCGTCACAGACCTCGTCGGCCCCCGGGTAGACGCTGCCGTTCCCGTCGTCGCAGTCGCCGGCCATGTCGACATAGCCCGGCGGCGGATCGCAGGTCTCCAGCGCCCCGTCGGCGTCGCCGAAGCCGTCGTCGTCACCGTCGGGGTAGACGGTCATCGGCGAGTCACAGGGCTCGACGCCCGTGCTCGTCGAGGGATCGGTGGGGTCGCTGGTCGGGGCGCCGCTCGTCGAGGGATCGCTGGTCGTCTCTGCCCCCGTGCTCGTCGTCCCGCTGACCCCTTCGCTCTCGCTGCCAGCGCTCGAGTCCGTCGTCCCCTCGGTGGTCGAGCTCCCGCCTCCGCTGCCGGTCGCGTCCGTCGACGTGCTCTCGCCGCTGCCGGCCTCACCCGAACCCGCCTCACCGCCGAGGCCTGTCGCGTCAAAGGCACAGGCGCTGAGGAAGATCACCGCCGCGCCGACCGACGCGGACAGACGTGCGTGCTCTTGGGGTCGGCAGATCATGGGCAACATCGTCCACAACGTACGAGATCGCGCATGGGAAGCCAATATCGAGCCGGGATCCGCCCTCCCCCAGGGGGCTCAAACACCCACCTCTTCGAACACATCGCGCAGGTCGCCCCGTCCTCATCGGGTACAATCAGCGCATGCGCACGCCTGTGGCTCTGGTCGCCGCCCTCTCGCTCGCCAGCTGCGTCGTCGCGATCCGCGATCCCGCGGCCGACAGCAGCACAAACCCCCCCACCGCCGCGACCGCGCAGCAGCCTGCCGCGGACGGCGCGACGGAGTCGGTGCTCGGACCCGTGAGCCCTGGACCTGCCCCGGCCGCGCAGCCGAGCACCGGCCAGCCCGCCGCCGGCCAGCCCGCCGCCGCCGGACCGGCCGGTGGTCAGCCTGGTCAGGCCGGTGGTCAGGCCGGTGGTCAGGCCGGGGCCACCACCAACCCCCTCCTGGCCGAGCCCGAGACGATCGAGGAGAAGCATATCTCGCGCTCGGTCGGTGAGCCGGGCGGCATTCTCGTCTTCTGGCCGCGGATCATCCCCCGCGACATCGTCGAGCAGAACCATGAGCTCGCCGCAGCTCTCCAGCGACACACGCGGACGGTCGTCCAGCGCAACCTCCCTGGCCGGTCCCTCGACATCCGACCGGAGCCAGAGCGGGTCTGTCCGCAGGGCGGCTGCAAGGCCCCGTCGATCGGCATCCTCCTCTCCCGCGAGCAGCAGGGCTGCCTGGTCCTGGCGCTGATCTCCAAGCCCGGCGAGTCGGCGACGAAGATCGTCCCCTGGGCAGGCGATGTCCGGCTGAAGAGCGACACGGTCCCCTTTCGGGAGTACCCCGAGGGGCAGATCACCGTCGCCGACTACGTCCCCTGCACCGCGCTCCTCTCGACCATGGATGAGAACGAAGAGGTCGTGATGCGCGCCCTCAAAGAAGCCCTCAAGTAGATCCCCCTAACGCCCCCGGAGGCCTCGGCAAAGATGTCCCTAGGAGCACATGGGCGAAATCGCACACGCAGCCTAGAGGTGCTCAACGCGCGCCTCAGCCGACGTTGAGGGGTCTACGCGAATGGTATAGTGTCGACCGGTCGTCGCCTCCGCGCTGTCAACTACGCGACACAGCACGTGCGGGACACGACCGCGACCTGATTGCGTTGAACCCCTACACAAACGATAGCGAGAGAACTATGAAGATGAACTACTCGATCCGCGGGAGCCTCGGTCTCGGCCTTAGCGCCCTCCTTTTTATCGGCTGCACCGGCGATGACGGCACGACCGTCGGCAGCTCGGCGACCGAGTCCGAATCCGACTCCGAGTCGACGACGAACACGACCCAGACGACTCAGACCACCCAGACGTCGAACACGACCCCGGGGACGACGACCGATCCCTCTGGGACTGGCTCCGAGAGCGACTCGACGACCACGGATCCCACCGACACCGACCCCACCGACACCGACCCCACCGACACCGATCCCACCGAGGGTGGCGTCTGCGGCGACGGTGCGCTCGACGCTGGCGAGGAGTGCGACGACGGCGACCTCAACGGCACCGAAGAGTCGATGTGCGACGAGAACTGCGGAATCATCCAGCAGGGCGAGTGCGGCGACGGCAATCAGGACGTCGGCGAGGAGTGCGATGACGGCAACACCGACGACGGCGACGGCTGCTCGGCGACCTGCACCACCGAGGCGATGAACGTCTGCGGCGACGGTGCCATCGGCGACGCCGAGGAGTGCGACGACGGCAACGACGTCCCCGCCGACGGCTGCGAGAACGACTGCACGATCTCTCCCCCGGGCGAGTGCGGCAACGGCGAGCAGGAGTGGGACGAGCTGTGCGACGACGGCAACGACGTGAACGGCGACGGTTGTGAGGACGACTGTACGCCGACGCCGGAGCCGGTCTGTCAGGAGGCGGACGCGTACATCTCCTGTGACGGCGACCTCAACAAGGGCGACGCGCTCGCCCCCTTCCAGGCCATCGGCCTCCAATGTAGTAACAAGGTCAACGAGTCGATCCTGATCTCGAACACCAACTTCGCCTCGCCCGACGCCGCCGCATGGCAGATCGCCAAGGGCTTCGGCACCTACCAGGAGATGGGCAAGCTCCTCTACTCGGCGCGCGAGGGCGAGTCCTTCGTCCTCCTGAGCAGCGGTACCATCTCGAACCCGAACGGCCAGGGCGTCATCACCGAGACCTCGGGCTCGCAGACCGGCAAGGGCTCCAACCAGAACCCCGACGACAACGCCTTCCTCCCCGGCTACCAGCCGGGCGACGACGACTCCGGCGTCCTCCTGCCGCAGTGGCAGAAGGGCGGCAGCAACCCGGGCGACAAGATCTACTTCTCGTTCAAGACCAAGACCCCGGGCGGCGTCAAGGGCTACGCGATCGACTTCGCGTTCTTCTCCTCGGAGTGGCCGACCTGGGTCGACTCGACCTTCAACGACCTCTTCGTCGCCTGGGAGGTCACCGAGGCCTTCACCGGCAACATCTCGACGATCGGCGATCTGCCGACGACGATCACCGCCCTCCACCCGCACTGGACCGACAAGCCGATCCCCGGCGGCAAGAACTGCAACAACTACGGGTCGAACGGCCCCGGCTTCTCCTGTAACGAGCCCCAGCTCGCGGGCACCGGCTTTGAGGGCCACGCCGCGACCACCTGGGTCCGGATCAACAAGGACGTCGCCGAGAACGCCGACCTCGAGCTCTTCTTCTTCCTCGCGGACATGGGCGACACGGCCCTGGCGAGCGCGGTCGCCCTCGACCGCTTCCGCTTCAACTGCGACGAGTGCATCCCGGTCGACGACCCCAAGTGCACCGGCGAGGTCCCGGACGAGAACTGCTGCGGCGTCGTCCTGCCGATGTAATCGGCGACACGCAGGCTCCTCGCGGAGCCTTTCGACGAGCCCTGTTCGCCCCGCGGACAGGGCTCGTCCCGTTCTCAGCCTGCACGTCTACCGTCGTCTACCGTCGTCTACCGTCGCCGGCCCCGAACGTGGACCGACCCTTCGTCCCTCGCCCCGCTGGGCTCCTCATCGCCTCGGCGTCGACCCCTCTCCGAGCCCTCATCGCCTCCGGTGGGGTCGACGAAGCACCGCGCGGATCTGCTGATCCTGGTAGGCTCCCGCCCCATGACCGCCGTCTCCGTCCCCGAACGACTGGTCGGACACCTCCTCGCCGGTCACCCCTGGCTCTACGCGGAGTCCATGCCGGCGATCCGCGACGCCGAGACGGGGGACTTCGTCGCCCTCCTGACGCCGAAGCGCCGCCTCCTCGGGATCGGCCTCTTCGACGCCCGCTCGGCGATCGCGCTTCGGGTGCTCAGCACCCGCGCCGACGACCGCCCGGGTCCAGAGCTCTGGCGTCGCCGGATCCGCGACGCGCTCACGCTCCGCCAGGAGGGGCTCGACCTAGCGCGGACCAACGCCTACCGCTTGCTCCACGGAGAGGGCGACCGGATGCCCGGGGTCGTCGTCGACAACTACGCCGGCTACCTCTCGCTCAAGCTCGACACCGAGGCCTGGCTCCCCCACCTGGACGAGCTGTGCCAGGCCCTCGTCGACGTCGTCCAGCCGCGCGGCGTGTACCTCAAGGGGGTCGCCGGCAGCCGCCGCAAGGGCGCCCGCGATCCGGGTCCCCTCGCCGAGGCGCGGACCCTCTACGGCGAAGCGCCGCCGGAGCCGACCGCCGTCCTCGAGCACGGGATGCACCTCGGCGTCTCCCTGGTCCACGGCCAAAAGACCGGCTTCTTCCTCGATCAGCGGGAGAATCGCGCGCTCATCCGCCGCTACTCCAGGGACCGCAGCGTGCTCAACCTCTTCTCCTACACCGGCGGCTTCTCGATCGCCGCCGCCCTCGGCGGGGCGACCCGGGTCACGAGCGTCGACACAGCGGCCGCGGCGATCGAGGGCGCCCGCGACAACTTCACCCTCAACGGCGTCGATCCAGGCGAGCACGAGTTCGCGGCCGAGGACGCGTTCGCCTACCTCGAGCGCTGCGCCGCCGACGACCGCACCTTTGACCTGGTGATCTGCGATCCGCCCTCCTTCGCCCCGCGCAAGCAGGCGGTCACCAACGCGCTCCGCGCCTACACCCGCCTCCACCGGCAAGCGCTGCGCAGGGTCGCCCGCGGCGGCCTCTTGGCCGCCTCCTCCTGCTCCAGCCACATCACGATGGAGATGTTCCTCGGGACGCTCCGCGAGGCGGCCGCGAAGTGTCGACGCCCGCTGCGGCTGCTCGAGTGCCGACATGAGCCGGCGGACCACCCGAGCTACCTCCACTTCCCCGAGGGTCGCTACCTCAAGTTCGCGCTGATGACCGCCGACTGAGGCGACGGACTCTGGAGAGCTTCCCTCGTCGAGCCTGACCGCCGCGCGCGCAGGAGCACGCTTCGCCGACCCCCTCGGCGACCCGCCCGCGTTATCCTCGAACGGTGGAGGGCGTCCGCGACGAGCACACTCAGGAGAGCGCACCGAGGCTGCGCCTCCCAGCGAGCGAGAGGGTCACCGCGTCGACGAGGCCCAAGGCCAGCGACTCCCGACGGAGCGGGGCCGTGCGCATCGCTGTGGTCATCGCCGTAGGCGGGCTCCTCCACGGATCCGCATGCTTCGTCGACAGCCCAGCGGAGACCAGCTCCGGCGCGGCGACGTCGTCGTCGTCCTCCTCATCGGACGCCGAGACGAGCACATCGTCGTCGACGAGCCCGGACCCGACCTCGACCTCGACCTCGCAGGCGAGCGTCAGCAGCACGTCGGAGAGCGCCACGACCTCCTCCACGAGCTCGACGGGCTCGACGACGACCGGCTGTGACATGCAGCCCTGGTACCTCGACGGGGACAATGACGGCTACGGAGACCCCGAGATGTCGCTGGAGGCCTGCGAGGCGCCAGAGGGCTATGTCGACAACGACCTCGACTGCGACGACACCATCGACGAGGTCAACCCCGCGGCAGATGAGCTCTGCGACACGATCGACAACGACTGCGATCAGCTCATCGACGAGTGGTCACCCGTCAACGAGCTCTGCGACGGCTGCTCGATGCACGCGATCGGCGAGAGCGTCTATCACCTGTGCGCCGGGGCGAAGTACGCCTTCCCCGCAGCCCGTGCTCGCTGCCAGCAGCGCGGCGGCGACCTCGTCGTCATCGAGACGCTCGCCGAGGGGACGGCGATCTTCGATCTCGTCAACGGGGGCCTCAGCGGCTGGTTCATCGGTCTCACCGACGCCGACTCCGAGGGCTCCTTTGTCTGGGTCGACGGCACCCCGCTCGTCCCAGAGCAGAGCAACTGGTCGGTGAACGAGCCCAACGACTCGATGATGAACGAGGACTGCGTCGTCCTCTCCAACGTCGGTCACTGGAACGACGTCGACTGCGCAAACCTCCGCCCGATCATCTGTGAAACCCCGCTCTAGCGGGATGACGCCAGCGGACGCCAGCGGACGCGCACCGCGACGGCCTCCGGGGGGCGGCTGTCCTCGACCGTCCCGCCCGGACGCGCCCCCCCGTCGTCGAGGCCGGGATCGACGCTCCCCCTGCCTGACACGCGGGAGCCATGCCGCCGGCACGACCCTCCCCGGCAGACCACGAGCCGCGGGATCGACAGGCGTCCTGGTCTCTGCTCGCGGAGGCTTGCGCCCGCACCTGGAGGGCGGGCATCCTCCGCCGCATGGCCAAGGGCAAGGGCAGCGACCAGGGCGCGAAGCAAAACACCGACGGGATCGGCGGCAAGATCACCCCGCGCGAAGAGGACTACCCGCAGTGGTACCAGGACGTGATCCGCGAGGGCGAGCTCGCCGAGACCGCCAAGGTGGTCAAGGGGTGCATGGTCATCAAGCCCCACGGCTACGCGATCTGGGAGAAGATCCAGCGCGATCTCGACGCCCGCTTCAAGGAGACCGGGCATCGCAACGCCTACTTCCCGCTGCTGATCCCGCAGAGCTTCATCACCAAGGAGGCGGAGCACGTCGAGGGCTTCGCCCCCGAGCTCGCGGTCGTCACCCACGCCGGCGGTGAGGCGCTCGAAGAGCCCTACGTCATCCGCCCGACCAGCGAGACGATCATCGGCCACTACTTCGCGAAGTGGATCTCGAGCCACCGCGATCTGCCGCTGCTGATCAACCAATGGGCGAACGTCATGCGCTGGGAGAAGCGCACGCGGATGTTCCTCCGGACCACCGAGTTCCTCTGGCAAGAGGGCCACACCGCCCACTCGACCCACGAGGAGGCCCGCGCCGAGGTCGAGCGGATGCTCAACGTCTACGGCGACTTCGCCGAGCAGGTGATGGCGATGCCGGTGATCCGCGGGGTCAAGACCGAGAGCGAGAAGTTCGCCGGCGCCCTCTCGAGCCTCTGCATCGAGGCGCCGATGCAGGACGGCAAGGCGCTCCAGGCGGGCACGAGCCACGATCTCGGCCAGAACTTCGGCCGCGCCTTCGACGTCCAGTTCCAGAGCGAAGAGGGCAAGCTCGACTACGTCTGGCAGACCTCCTGGGGCGTCTCCACCCGCCTCGTCGGCGGCCTCATCATGACCCACTCGGACGACGCCGGCCTGGTCCTGCCGCCCCGGGTCGCGCCGATCCACGCGGTCATCGTCCCGATCTGGCGCAAGGCCCACGAGCGCGACGCGGTCTTCGAGGCCTGCGCCCGGATCAAGGCGTCGCTCGACGAGATCGACCTCTCGCAGCCGCGCAGCCGCTACCGCGACTTCGTCGAGGTCGTCGTCGACGACCGACCGATCCGCCCCGGCGCGAAGTTCTACGAGTGGGAGCGCCGGGGCGTCCCGGTCCGGATCGAGGTCGGCCCCAAGGACATCGCCAAGGGTCAGGTCTGCGTCCGCATGCGGGTCGACACCGCCGCCGGCACCGGCAAGGAGTTCATCCCCGAGGCCGACTTCATCGCCGGCTTCCGCGGGCGCCTGGACCTCTACCAGGCGGAGCTGCTCCGGATCGCCCGCGAGCGGATGGAGACCCAGACCGTCACCCTCGACACCTGGGACGAGTTCCTCGCCGCCTTCGCCGGCGACGCGAGCGTCTTCGCCTGGTGCCACTGGGACGGCACCGCCGAGACCGAGGCGGCGATCAAGGAGCAGACCAAGGCGACGATCCGCTGCGTTCCGCTCCCGGGTCAGGGCCCCGCGCCGGAGCCCGGCAAGTGCATCCTCACCGGCAAGCCGAGCCCGCAGCGGGTGCTGATCGCCAAGGCGTACTGAGCCGCGGGGGCAGCCCCCCGCAGCACCTTCCGAGCCGACGCCCGACAACGCCCGACCCAGCCCTCTACAACTCCCGGCGGCAAGAGAAGCACCACCGCACAGGACCAGGATCCCCCTGTGAGGCCTCATGCGGTGGACAAGCAGCTCAGCCCCTGTCCTCAGCTCCCTTCACAGGAGGAAGAGCCGCCGGGGACGGGCGAGGGGGGACACCGCGAACGAGTCTAGGACGCGCATCGACCCCTTGGGACAAGGGGTCGACGCGCGCTCCGACCTGTCTGAGAGAGTGGGGTCCCCCCTTGACCGGCCTTCGCCTCAGCCTCCACACCACCCCCTAACCTTCGCGCCCGAGGCAGCCGCCGAAGAGCGAGCGAGAGACCGACCGCCGAGAGACCGACCGCCGACCGCTGCGTCGCTCCGAGAACTCGCCAAAGAAGCCGTTGTCAGCGAGTTCTCCACGGACGAGCGCCGACCCACAGAATGAAAGGAACCCCTCTCACCGGCTCGGCTCGTGCCCCCTCGCCCTGCTATCCTCGGCGCCGATGTCCGAAGCACCCCAGGGCCGCCGCGCGATCTTCGAGATGCGCGGGATCGACAAGTCCTTCGGCGCCACCAAGATCTTCGAGGGGATGGATCTCTCGGTCTACGAGGGTGAGACCCTCAGCATCCTCGGCGAGTCGGGCTCGGGGAAGAGCCTCTGCCTGAAGATGCTCCTCGCCCTCGGCTACCCCGACCGGGGCAAGGTGACCGCCTACGGTCGGGACGTCGGCGAGCTGGGCAGGGACCAGCTCCTGGAGCTGCGCCGCGACGTCGCCTACGTCTTCCAAGACGACGCGCTCTTCGACTCGATGACGATCCTCCACAACGTCGGCTACGCGCTCTACGAGCACACCAAGAAGACCGACGCGGAGATCCGCGAGCGGGTGCTGCACTGCCTGCGCTCGGTGAACCTTCCGGAGCGGGTGATCGATCTCCACCCGGCCGATCTCTCCGGCGGCATGCGCAAGCGGGTCGGCCTCGCCCGAGCGATCGCCCTCCAGCCCAAGGTGATCCTCTTTGACGACCCCACCCGGGGCCTCGATCCGCAGAGCATCACGATCATCGGCCGACTGCTCAAGCGCCTCCACAACGAGCTCAACGTCACCTCGGTGATGGCCACCCACGACCTGCGAACGGCGCTCCATGTCAGCGACCGCCTGGCGATCCTCGAAGACTACAAATTCCCCTACGTCGGGACGATCGAGGAGCTCCGCGCCCTGAAAAACCCGGAGATCGAAGGCTTCCTCTACGACCCGGAGGAGGAGCTTTGGGGCAACGTGATGCACGAGTGAGGAGCGGCCGAGCACCGCCTCCTCGCAGCACAACATGCAGGCCTGATCACGGCCCCTGCCTCGCGTCTCCCGCACGCCGCAGGGGAGACCTGCGCACGCCCCACGGCGACGTGAGCTAGCTCGTTCCTCGCCCCATCCCCTCCTCAACGGCGACGGTCACAACCACGAACGAGCATGTTAGACATCAGTGACCTTGCGTCACGTTTCGTGACGCACCGCGCTCCGCTGATGGAGCGCCGCTACGACACTCTGGAGTCCCCATGAAGGCCAAGCTCACAGGCACCAAGACCCACGACAACCTGAAGGCAGCGTTCGCCGGCGAGTCCCAGGCGAACCGCCGCTACCTCTACTTCGCCAAGGTCGCGGACGTCGAGGGCTACCCCGAGATCGCCGGCAACTTCCGCGACACCGCGGAGGGCGAGACGGGCCACGCCCACGGCCACCTCGACTACCTCAAGGCCGCCGGCGATCCGGCGACCGGCCTGCCGATCGGCCCCACCGACAACAACCTCGCGGCCGCCGTCGCCGGCGAGACCCACGAGTACACCGACATGTACCCCGGGATGGCCAAGACCGCGCGCGCAGAGGGCTTTGACGAGATCGCCGACTGGTTCGAGACCCTCGCCAAGGCGGAGAAGGCCCACGCCGGCCGCTTCCAGAAGCTCCTCGACGAGCACTTCTAGGGCTTTTTAGGGCTTTTAGCCCTTGCCCCCGATCGAGGCGGCCGGTGGTGCATTGGCACGACCGTGCCGCCTCGTCTACATAGGGCGCGAACCATGGGTGAGCCGACCAACATCTCCTACAAGCCGACCGACGGCCTCAGCTACGATCCCAACGATCCGATCTATTGGGAGGAGGCGAGCCTCGACAAGGAGCTCACCCGGGTCTTCGAGGTCTGCCACGGCTGTCGCATGTGCTTTAAGTACTGCGACTCGTTCCCCAACCTCTTCGATCTGATCGACGACGTTCACGACGGCGACGTCACGAAGCTGACCCGCCCCGAGGTCGACGGGGTGATGGACGCCTGCTTCCAGTGCAAGCTCTGCGAGGTCCAGTGCCCCTACACCCCGCGGGATAACCACGAGTTCGAGCTCGACTTCCCGAAGCTCGTCCACCGCTACCAGGCGATCCGGGCCAAGCGCGAGGGTCTCTCGCTCCGCGACAAGGTGCTCGGCAACCCCGACACCACCGGCAAGCTCGCCCGCGCGAGCCTCGGACTTGTCAACGTGATGAACCGGGTCGGCGTCCACCGCTGGTTCCTGGAAAAGGTCGTCGGTATCCACCGCGACAAGCAGCTCCCCGACTTCGCCAGCCAGACCTTCGAGGGCTGGGCCAAGCGCGAGGACAGGATCACGGAGACCGCGACCGGCCCCGAGGGCGCCGGCGAGGTCGTCCTCTTCCAGACCTGCTACGTCCAGCACAACGAGCCGCAGATCGGCCGCGACACCGTCGAGGTGATGGAGCGCAATCAGGTCGACATCCGCTGCGCCGCCGGCCTGCGCTGCTGCGGCATGCCGGCGTGGGAGCACGGCGATCTCGACGGGCTGCGCCGGCAGGCCCGGGCCAACCTCGACGTCCTCACCCCCTTCGTCGAGGGCGGCGCCAAGGTCATGGCGATAAACCCCACCTGCTCGATGATGCTCCGCCGCGAGTACCCCGAGCTGGTCGCCCCCGAGGACCGCGAGCGGGCGCAGGCGCTCGCCGACGCGGTCGTCGATCCGAGCGAGTACCTGTGGTCGATCCGCCGTGAGGAGCGCTTCAACACCGCGTTCGAGAGCACCCCCGGCGAGGCGCTCGCCTACCACACGCCCTGCCACCTCCGGGCCCAGGCGATCGGTTTTCGCGCCCGCAACCTCCTGAAGAAGATCCCCGAGGTCGGCGCGGTCTCGCAGGTGATGGAGTGCTGCGGCCACAACGGCACCTACGCCATGACCACCGAGGGCTTCGTCCCGTCGCAGCGGGTCGGCAAGCGGGCCTTCGACGGGATGGAGTCGGCGGAGGCCGAGATCTGGGTGACCGACTGCCCGCTCGCCGCCCTCCAGTTCGAGCAGCACGCCGGGGTAAGGCCGATGCACCCGATGACCGTCCTCGCCCGCGCCTACCGCAAGGACGGCTTTGAGACCGGGCTCCAGCCGATCGATCCCGGCGCGGAGTCAGGCGGGCCCGACGCGGAGCCGAGCGGCTAGCCCGCTGCCGCCGCGAATCGGCGCCGATACGCCGATCGCGAGTTGCCGACCCGCCGATCAGCGAGTAGCCCATCCCCCAAGCTAGGAAGAAGACCCATGCCCATCAGCCGCAGCGACATCCTCGACTACGAGACCTACGGTGACGAGCGCCCGACGATCCGCGCGAAGGTGCTGAAGACCAAGGCGCTTCGTCGCCTCGAGGTCGCCGACGTGCTCACCTTCCTCTTCGAGAACGACGAGACGATCCGCTACCAGGTGCTCGAGATGGTCCGCGTCGAGCGGCTGGTCCGCGAGGCCGACATCGCCCACGAGATCGAGACCTACAACGAGCTCCTCGGCGGGCCTGGCGAGCTCGGCTGCACCCTCCTCATCAGCATCGACGATCCGGAGGAGCGCGACCTCAAGCTCAGGGCCTGGCTCGGCCTGCCAGCGCACCTCTACCTCCGCACCGCCGACGGCGAGCAGGTCCGCGCGACCTGGGATCCGCGGCAGGTCGGCGACGACCGCCTCTCCGCGGTCCAGTACCTCAAGTTCCCGGTCGCCGGCCGGACGCCGGTGGCGATCGGCGTCGACCACCCCGAGCTCTGCGCGGAGCGTCCCCTCAGCGCTGAGGAGCAGGCCGCGCTCGCCTCCGATCTGGCCTCCAATGTGGCCTCCGGCCGCGCTTCGGCCTCGTCCTAGCCGCTCGGCGCTCGACCGCCCGCTCGACATCTCCCCGACTGCCCACGACAACCCCGAGAAGGAGCAAGACCATGTCCACCGTTGGTACCCAAGCCCCCGACTTCACCCTCCACAACACCAAGCGAGAGGCCGTCACCCTCTCCGAGCTCCGCGGCGCCCCGGTCGTCCTCGCCTTCATCCCGGCCGCCTTCACCGGCGTCTGCGAGAAGGAGCTGTGCACCTTCCGTGACGCGCTCGCGAACTTCAACAAGATGAGCGCCAAGGTCTTCGGCATCTCCGTCGACGCGCCCTTCTCGAACGCCGCCTTCGCCGAGAAGAACGGCCTCACCTTCGACCTCCTCTCGGACTACGCGCGCGCGGCCGTCAAGGCCTACGACATCGCCCACGATGACTTCGCCGGCATGACCGGCTACACCGCCGCCAAGCGCTCGGTCTTCGTCATCGACGGCGAGGGCGTGATCCGCTACCGCTGGGTCGCCCCCAACCCTGGCGTCGAGCCCGACTACGCCGAGGTCCAGGCCGAGGTCGCGAAGCTCAGCTCGGCCGCCTCCTGAGCCCGCCGACAGCGACGCCCGTCGAGGCCCGTTCGCGTCCCCGCGAGCGGGCCTTTGTCATGGGCGCTAGAGCTCCGGCGGCGACGCCCGGAGGCGAGAGGACTCCGCAGCCTGAGCGTGCCCCGTCGACGCGGCCGCTCCGGACCGTTCAACTCCGCGCCGAGGGGTGCCCCAGCGCTGTGATCCGCCGCCGAGCGATCGAGGCTACCCGCCCCCAGGTCGCGAGATCCGTCGCTATCAGCCCCTCAAGGCCCTCTGCTAGACGGCCGCTTGAGGACTCGCGGACCTCGCACCATGGTTAGTCACGATGCTGCTGCTGCCAACCTGCGAGGCGCCCGCGTGACCAGCGAGCTGGCGATGTCCGCCGCCTTCGCCAGCGGCGTCGCGGTCCGCTGGTGGCGACGCCGGCAGCGACGCCGGAGCTGGGAGCGCGAGCTGACGGCGCTCGACGGCGACGCGTCGGCGATCCCCGATCACCTAAGCCCCGCCCTCGCCCGCCTCGCCCGGCACACGCGGACCGTCCGCCTCCAGCTCGAGACCCCGCTGCGCCGCTACTCGGAGCCGCTGGTCAGCGACACCCCCTGGAGCCGGCGGCGACGTTGCAGCGAGTACGACCTCGCCCTGACCGACGCCCGCCTCGCGCTCTGGGAGTGGCTGAGCTCCTTTCGCGCCCTCGCCGAGGCTGACCTCGCGGCCTTGAGCGCCCTCGGCCTCTCGCTCCGCCCCTTTCGCGGGGTGCTCTTCCGGACGGGGATCTTCGATCGCACGATCGACCCCTGGGAGCAGAGCCTCTACCCCGCGGCCCCCGACGCCGACCGAGTCTTCGCCGAGCTGTGCCGGGCGATGCACGAGCTTCACCGCTTCGAGCGGGCGCTCCTCGGCCAGCGCGTCGATCCCTACCGGGCCTAGGAGGCCCATTCGGCGCCCTTCCCCTGTCCAGACGGACACCTCGCCTCCTCTGCGGTGATCGGTCGAGCTTCGCCTCTGCGAAGCCTGTCCTTAGAGGAAGATCTGTACCAGCCCCATGACCAGGCCGATCGTCGCGATCTGCCAGCAGACGGTCCGCACGTAGGGGATCCCCGAGGCGTAGGCCGGGATGTAGGCGATCCGACCGCCGAGATACATCTCCGCGCCGAGGGTGCTCCAGTAGCCCGAACGACCGCTGACGTGGAGGATGAGGATGACCGCGGCGAAGAGGGGAAAGGTCTCGTTGAAGTTGCGCAGCGCCCGGGAGAAGCGACCCGCGAGCGCCCGCGGCCGACGCTCCTCATCGCGGGCGCCGACGGTGTAGGCGTTGCCCTCCTGAGCCTTGAACATGAAGCTCTCGGCGCCGACCTGCACGAGCCCGAGGATCACCGCGCCCACTAGCATCCACAGCTCGATCGTCATCGCTGGCCCCTGCTCTCGCCAACACTACCAGGTCGCGTCGGCCACGCTGTGGTCCCCGCGATGCCGGTGGTGCCGGTGATGCCGGTGATGCCGGTGATGCCCCCCCGCCAAAGGCCCTCCGAGGGCGGGAACAGAACACTGTCTGTCGCCTCTGAAGGGCGTAAACGCGCGAATCTGCCCCGACCCCTTGTAGCATTTTCGCGCCTGTCGCTAGGCTGAGCCATGCGTCGCCCTGGCCTCTCCCCGTCCGCGCTCGCCCTCCTCCTCGCCTTGACGCCCGCCCTCGCCTGCTCTGGTGACGATGCGCGAGAGGGCGCGAGCGCGGGCTCGACCCTCCCGACCGTGACGATCACCGCGTCCGCGTCCGTATCCGCCTCGGCGTCCGCCAGCGGGACCACAGACTCGAGCTCGGGCTCGGGCTCGGGCTCGGGCTCCGACTCCGACTCCGCGGGCGTGACCGACTCCGATGACAGCGGGGCCTCGGCCAGCTCCGCCAGCGCCAGCGCGGGCTCGGGCGACGTGAAGTTCGATCTCGGCCTGCTCCCCGACGGCGGCGAGCTCCCGGAGGACACTGGCTGCGAGAACGTCGACCTGCTCTTCGTCATCGACAACTCCGGGAGCATGGCCGACGAACAGCAGAACCTGATCAACTCGTTCCCCGGCTTCGCAGAGGCGATGAAGAGCCAGCTCGAGAGCGCGATGAGCTACCACGTCGGCGTCGTCACCAGCGACAACAACACGTTCAACAACGCCGGCTGCAACAACAAGCCCGGCGCCCTGGTGACCAAGACTGGGGGGACGAGCTCGAGCAACCAAAACTGCCTCCCCTACGCGAGCGGCAAGAACTTCATGGACGAGAACGACAACCTCGACCAAAAATTCCAGTGCGCCGCGAAGGTCGGCACCCAGGGCAGCGGCAACGAGCAGCCGATGCTGGCGATGGGCGAGGCGATCAGCGGCGCCCTCAACGGGCCCGGCGCCTGCAACGACGGCTTCATCCGCGAGGACGCCCTCCTGGTGGTCGTGATCATCACCGACGAGGAGGACGACCACGAGGTCGAGGCCTGCCAGCAGCAGCCCCAGCCGGGCTCCCCCGGTGAACCTAGCGATTGGTACAACACGCTCGTTTCCGCCAAGGACGGCGTCGAGACCAACATCGTCGTGCTTTCGCTCGTCGGTCCGCCCGCCCCCAACCTCTGCCCCGCGCTCAACAAGTGCAACGGCGGGATCGAGGGGGCCGAGGTCGCCAGCCGCATCGTCCAGTTCACGGAGATGTTCTCCTACGGCACGACCGGCCAGGTCTGCGCGCCGAATTTCGACACGTTCTTCAGCGAGTCGATCGGCGTCATCGACAGCGCCTGCAAGAATTTCCAACCTCCGGGGTAGACGAGACCGCGCGACCGGCAATTCATTCGTTCAAGGGCACCTGAAGACTTGCCCATGAAGCGTGATAGTTTCCCCGCGATGATCACCGCTCGACGGAGAAGGAACATGACGCTGTGGATATCTCGGGCCATGGGCCTCGCCTTGGTGCTCGGAGTCGGCGCTTGCGACTCAGGGGAGAAGAGCGCTGAGGCCGACGCCAACAAGGTCGTCGTCGAAGGCGCGGCCGCTGGGGCAGACAGCGCGGCTGCTGGCGCTGCGGGGGCGGTCGCCGGCGCTGACGGAGTCGTCGTCGGCGCGGATGGGGCCCGCGCTGCGGTCGGCGCCAACGGTGTCATCGTCGACGCTGACGGCAACCGCGTCGCGATCGGACCCGACGGTAGCGTCGCGGCCGCGAGCGCAGACGGAAACACCGCGATCGTCGGCGCCGACGGCAAGGTCACCGCCCGCGCCGCGGACGGGACCAGCGCGACCGTCGTCACCGGCAAGGACGGGGCCAAGGTCGTCGGCAGCGACGGTCAGGTGATCACCGCCGACAAGAACGGGGCCAAGATCGGCGACGGCGACGACGCGATCGAGGCGACCAAGGACGGGGTCAAGGTCGGCGGGATCAAGGTCGGCGCCGACGGCAACGTCGATGTCCCGGGCCTAGGCTCGATCACCGGCGGCGGCGCGGCTGCGGGCGGATCGAAGAGCGCCGGCGGGGGGAAGAACCTGGTCTGTCCAGCCGGCGACTGCAAGCAGTCCTGCGCGTCCGGGACCTGCAACGCCTCCTGCGCGGGGGGGGACTGCAAGCAGTCCTGCGCCGGCGGAGTCTGCAACTTCGCCTGCGAGGGCGGCGACTGTCAGCAGACCTGCTCCGGCGGTGAGTGCAACCTCACCTGCACCGGCGGCGGCTGCAAGCGCAACTGCTCCGGCGGGAAGTGCAAGAAGACCTGCACCGGCGGCGACTGCTCGTAGGTCGCCGAGGCGATCGACCTGCACCCGGAGAGGGAGACGTGAGGCCGCCCCCGGGCGGTCTCTCTCGTTTTTGCACGGACGATCGAGCCGGCGCCGGCGAGGCAGCAGCGGGATGACGATCCCGGCGCGGTCGAGCTCGGGACCTGCGGCTCGGGCTGCGACTCGAGGGTCGAGACGAGCGGCCCCGTCGCCCCGGAGACGCCTGTTATTCAGGACAGGTTAAGACCTCGACGCCGTCCTCGGTGACACAGACCGTATGCTCGCACTGGGCGCTCCAGCGACCGTCTGCGGTGACGACGGTCCAGCCGTCGCCGAGCAGGCGATGGCGGGCGCTCCCCTCCGTGAGCATCGGCTCGACCGTAAAACACATGCCTCGGCGCAGCCTCAGGCCGGTCCCCGCGCGGGCGACGTGGGAGATGTGGGGATCCTCGTGCATCTTCCGGCCGATCCCGTGCCCGCCGTAGCCGGCGACCACGTCAAAGCCGCTGCGCCGGGCGCAGGCGACGATCGCCGCGCCGATGTCTCCGAGGCGAGCGCCCGGGCGGACGGCCGCGATCCCTGCGTCGCGCGCCTCCTGGGTCACCTCGACCAGGCGCCTCGCCGCCGGCCGGACCTCGCCGATCAAGAAGGTCTTCGAGGTGTCCCCGTGAAAGCCCTCGAACTCGGTGGTCACGTCGACGTTGACGATGTCGCCCTCGGCGAGCACCACAGCCTCGCTCGGGATCCCGTGACAGATGACCTCGTTGCGGCTGGTGCAGACGCTCGCCGGGAAGCCGTGATAGCCGAGCTGGCTCGGCTTGCCGCCGCGCAGGCGGGTGTCCTCGCGGACCCAGCGATCGATCATCGCCGTCGTGATCCCCGGCCGAAGACGCGCGCCGACCTCCTTGAGCGTCGCCGCTGCGACCTTGGAGGCTCGGCGGATCCCCGCGATGTCTGCCGATGAGTAGACTGTGATCGCCACCGGCAGAGGATCCACAAGCTCGCGCCCGAGCGCCAATACGTTCTCGATCTGGCCAGCCTCCGCCTTCCCGCCCTTCCCGCCCTCGAGCTCCCTCGGACCGCCCCTGGGAGGCCCCTCCAACCTGCTCTCTTCGTCGGCCACGGTCTCCCGAGCGCGATACCTTTTTGATCTGGGCCTTGCTGGCCTCGTGGGCGGGGCTCTACCCTCGTTGCGTGAGCCTGACGCAGATCACCTACTTCGTCGCCGTCGCCGAAGAGCAGCACGTCAGCCGAGCCGCCCGTCGCCTGCACATCTCCCAGCCGCCGCTGAGCCGCCAGATCCGCAACCTCGAGGATGAGCTCGGGGCGACGCTCTTTCGCCGGACCCCGCGGGGCATGGAGCTCCTGCCTGCGGGCGCTCGCTTTCTCGCCCACGCCCGGTCGATCCTGGCGGAGGTCGACGCAGCCCGTGACTCCGTCGCGCAAGCGAGCCGGCGGCCGAGCCTGACTTCCGATCCCGATCCCGATCCCGATCCCGATCCCGATCCCGATCCCGACGCGCCCACGCCGTAGATCCGACCCCTAGCGAGGCCGCGCAGTCCTGCACGGAGGGCGCCGGTGGAGGATCCCAAGCGGGGGCCGCAGACCCGAGACCTGTGGGCCGGAGTCGGCGTTGACCCCCTCGGGCCCGCGGTGGATCCTCCCGCCATGGTCCGCTCCTCCCCCGTGCTCGCACTCCTGGCGCCCGTCGCCCTCGCCTGCAACCTGAGCGGGGACGTCAGCTCCGAGAGCACGGACACCGTCAGCACGTCGACCTCTGCGACCGCGACGATGACGTCGAGCTCCTCGACCGAAGCTCCGACCACCAGCGAAGGTCCGACCACCTCGACCTCCGAGGGGAGCGAGTCCACCTCGACGACCGCGGCGGAGTCGACCAGCGCGACCGCGGGGACCACGACCACCGGCACCGACTCCGGCACCGACTCGGACTCCGATACGGACTCCGACTCCGACACCACGGGAGACCTCGGGCCGATGGTCGACCTCAGCGATCCCCAGCTCTACAGCTTTGAGTTCAGGGCCGACGAGGCCGACCCGGAGGCGAGCGAAGCGCTGGCGATCCAGCTCGGCTATCTCGACACCCAGGTCATCCCGCGCGGCAAGCTGGTCGTCTACCTCCACGGCGCCGGCGCGCCCGAGGTCTGCGGCTCCAAGGCCCACGGTCAGCTCCTCGCCGGCATGGGCTTCCACGTCTTCTCCCCCTGCTACCGCTCGGACTACGGGATCGGCAACTGCGGCGACGACATCGGCGGCTGCCGCCTGGAGGCGTTCGAGGGGGTCGACCACCACGAGTTCATCGACATCACGCCGCCGAACAGCGCCGAGCTCCGGATCGTCAAGGGCCTGCACTACCTCCAGGAGAAGAATCCGGAGGGGGACTGGACCTACTACCTCGACGGCGAGGAGCCGCGCTGGGATCGGATCATCATCTCCGGGATCTCGCACGGCGCCAGCTCCTCGGGGGTGATCGGGATGAACCGGGTCGTCGACCGGGTGGTCATGCTCTCGGGTCCGCTCGACACCGACCAGGCCTGGCTCAAGGGTCAGCCGATGACCGAGCTGGATCGATTCTACGGCTTCACCCACACCGACGACGATCAGCACCCGGGGCACCTCGCCGCCTTCGCCGACATGAACCTGGTCGGCGATCCCACCCCCGTCGACGACGCAGCTCCCCCCTACGGCGGCTCCCACCGCCTGGTCAGCTCAGCGGCGACGCAGAACGGTCACGGCGCGGTCCAGGCCGGCGGCTCCTCGCCCAAGGACGGCGACGACAACTACCTCTACATGCCGGTCTGGGAGACCCTCTACGGGGTCACGCCCTGACGGCCTCGCCTCGTCCGTCGGGCCCATCAGCGTCGCGGGCCTACCCGCGCTCCACCTACGCGCCGGCGCTCGCCTCCTTCGCGCTGCTGACGAGCGAGTCGCGGAGCCAGCGATGGGCCGGGTCGTCGTCAAAGCGCTCATGCCAGATGAGCTGGAGGGTGAAGCTCGCGAGCGCGAGCGGCGACGCTAGAATCTGGAGCGGATAGTGGGCGGCGAGCTCCGCCGCGAGCTCGGTCGGCGCGGTCAAGAGGAGGTCGGTCCGCGCGACGATCATCGGCGCGACGAGGAAGTGCGGGACCCGCAGGGCGACCCGCCGCCGCCGGCCGATCGCGCCTAGCTTGGTGTCGACGAAGGAGCCCTCCTGACCGCGCGGGGAGATCAACACATGATCGAGCGCGCAGTAGCGATCGAGCGTCAGGTCCTCTGAGCCCGCGATCTCCGGGTGGCCGCTCCTCGCGACGCAGGCGAAGCCGTCGCTCATCAGGGCCCGCTGCCGCAGCCCCGGCGCGCCGCTGGCCCGAAGCGCCACGAGCACGTCGACCTCGCCACTCTCGAGGCGAGCCTCGTCGCCGCGCCGCTCTGTCGGCCGGACGTCGACGTCGACCCGCGGGGCCTCCCGGCGCAGGCGCTCGATCAACCGCGGCAGGAGCCGGACGCTGACGTAGTCGCCGAGGACCAGACGAAAGGTCCGCGACGCGGTCGCGGGATCCCAGCTCACGTCGCCCCGCACCACCCGCTCGAGCTCGCCGAGGCCGCGGCGCAGGGGACCCCGGAGCTGCTCCGCCCGCGGCGTCAGGAGCATCCCCCGCGGACCGCGGACAAGGAGCCTGTCGTCGAAGTGGGCGCGGAGCTGGCGGAGCGTGTGGCTCATCGCCGACTGGGTGACACCGAGGCGAGCGGCCGCGCGGGTGACGTTGGCCTCCTCGAGGAGCACGCCGAGGGAGTGCAGGAGGTTTAGGTTGATCTCGCTCAGCCCCATCGTCGCGACCCTGGCCAAACATGAGCCCAGCTCATGTCACTATGAGACCACCTGACCTTCACTCATGTCGAGGGGCGGCCCAAGCTCTTTGGGAACCCAGCCAACAGGAGCCCAAGACCATGAGCATCGTCATCAACACCCCCAACGGAAACATCGGCCGCAAGGTCAGCCAGAGCCTCCTCGACGCCGGCGAGAGCCTCACCGTCATCTCCCGCAGCGCCGACAAGGCCAAGCCCCTCAGCGATCGCGGCGCGAAGGTCCACCAGGGCTCGATCGACGACCCCGAGGTGCTCCGGGCGGCCTTTCAAGGCGCGAAGACGCTCTTCTGGCTGACGCCGCCGATCGCTGGCCCGGACTATCACACCTGGTCCGTCGAGGCCGCGAAGCGGGCCGCCGCGCTCGCCTCGGAGGCCGGGATCCAGCACGTCGTCGTCCTCTCGAGCGTCGGCGCCCAGACCGGGCGCGGCACCGGCCCGGTCGGCTGCCTGCTCGAGATCGAGGATCTCTTCCGGGCGAGCTTCGCCGACGTCACCGTCCTCCGGCCGGGCTTCTTCATGGAGAACCTCTTCCGCGACCTCGGGACGATCCAGGGGATGGGGACGATCTTCACCCCCGCCCCCGCCGACGCGAAGATGCCGATGGTCGCCACCGATGACATCGCCGCGACCGCCACCGCCGCGCTGCGCCAGCCGGGCTCCGGGCATCGAATCCTCGGGATCCACGGACCCGCCGATCTGGACCAACACGAGGTCGCGGCGCTCATCAGCGAGGCCTGGGGTCGGCCGGTCAAGCTCGTGCCGGTGAGCCTCGAAGACGCCCGCGCCGGGATGGTCCAGGCCGGCGTGCCCGAGTTCGCCGCGGACATCTACATCGAGATGTACGCCGCCATGCACGACGGGCGGATGAGCCCCGCCGAGCCGCGGACCGCGGAGACGACCACGCCGACGAGCTTCGCCGAGTTCGCCCGGACGACGCTGGTCCCGGCGCTGAACAGCGCCGCCTCGTAGGAGGAGCGGCCGCGGATCGCACCCGCCCGTCAACGCTCGGGCTTGAGCATCGCCGTCGGCGCGAGGCCGTACTGCACGGGCCACCGCGCCGCGTCCCCCTCGTAGCCCTGCTCAAAGGCAGCCCGCAGGGTGAGGTAGGGATCGGCGAGGTGGGGCCGGGCGAGGGCGCAGAGATCGGCGCGCCCCGAGGCGATCACGGTGTTGATGTGATCCCAGCCCTGGATGTTGCCGACGGCCATCGTCGGGATCCCGACCTCGTTGCGGATCCGGTCGGCGAAGGGCACCTGGAACATCCGCCCGTAGACCGGCGCCCCCTCGGGGACCGTGCCGCCGGAGGAGACGTCGATGATGTCGACCTCCGCCTGCTTGAGGAGCGTCGCGACGATGACCGCCTCGTCCTCGGTCAAGCCGCCCTCCGCCCAGTCGGAGGCGGAGATCCGCACCGAGAGCGGGCGCTCCTCCGGCCACGCGCCGCGGACCGCCCGCAGCACCTCCAGCGGAAAGCGCATGCGATCCTCGATCGCCCCGCCGTAGTCGTCGTCCCTGCGGTTGGTCAGCGGCGAGATGAACTCCGCGAGGAGATAGCCGTGGGCCATGTGGACCTCGACGAGGTCAAAGCCGGCGTTGCAGGCCATCTCGGTCGCGCGGACGTAGTCGAGGATCACCCGGTCCATGTCCGCGCGGTCCATCGCCTTCGGCGTCGGGTTGCCGGCCGACCAGGGGATCGCCGACGGGGCCATCAGCTCCCAGCCCTGTCCCTCGGGCAAGGCCTCGTTGTTCCCCTCCCAGAGCCGCATGGCCGAGCCCTTGCGCCCGGCGTGGCCGAGCTGCACGCCGATCTTGGCGGTGCTCTGGCGGTGGACAAAGTCGACGATCCGCCGCCACCCCTCGGCGTGCTCTGGCTTGTAGAGGCCGGTGCAGCCGAGGGTGATCCGCCCCTCGCGGGAGACGTTCGTCATCTCGGCGATCACGAGGCCGGCGCCGCCGAGGGCCCGCGAGCCGAGGTGGACCAGATGCCACTCGTCGGGGCTGCCGTCCTCCGCCGAGTACATGCACATCGGCGAGACGACGACCCGGTTCTTCAGCTCCATCCCCCGCAGCTTGAAGGGGGTGAACATCGGCGGCGGCGCGGCCTCGCCCTCCGGGACCGGGATCCCGGTGTTGGCGGCGAACCAGCGATCGACCGCGTCGATGTAGCCGGGGTCGCGCAGGCGCAGGTTATGGTGGGTGACCCGCTTCGAGCGGGTCATCATCGACACGACCATCTGCTCGGGATCAAAGCCGCGGTAGCGGCCGATCTCCTCGAACCACCGCTGCGAGACCATCGCCGCCCGCTGGAGCTTGGCGACGTCGAGCCAGCGCGCCTGGTAGTAGGAGGCGAGCGCCTCGGGGATCGTCGCCTCGCGCTTGACCGCGTCGACGAGGACGATCGCGTCCTCCATCGCCAGCTTGGTCCCGGAGCCGATCGAGAAGTGGGCCGTGTGCACCGCGTCGCCGATGAGGACGATGTTGCCGTGCGACCACCTCTCGCAGCTGACCGTGCGAAACGAGATCCAGGCCGACTTGTTGGTCATCAGGCCGTGACCGTCGAGCTCCGGGGCGAAGAGGCGCTCGCAGTAGGCGACGCCCTCTTCGACCGACATCGTGTCGAGCCCGGCCCGCCGCCAGGAGTCCTCGTCGGTCTCGACGATGAAGGTGCTGGTGTCGTCGTCGAAGGGGTAGGCGTGGACCTGGAAGAGCCCGTCGTCGTTCTCGCGGATGATGAAGGTGAAGGCGTCGAAGCGCTTGCGCGTGCCTAGCCAGATGAACTTGGCCCGACCGGGGACGATCGTCGGCTTGAAGACGTCCTTGTGCTCCTCGCGGGTCCGCGAGTTGATCCCGTCAGCGGCGACGATGAGGTCGCAGTCGGCGAATTGCTGGGGCCCCTCGCACTCGGTCTCGAAGCGGAGCTCCACCCCGAGCTCGGCGCAGCGGGCCTGGAGGATCTGGAGGAGGCGACGGCGGGCGAGGCCGCAAAAGCCGTGGCCCCCGGAGCGGATCACCCGACCCTTGAAGTGGGTGTCGATGTCGTTCCAGTAGGCGAAGGCCTCCTGGATCCGGGAGAAGCTCTCGGGGTCCGCGGCCTCGATGTTGCCGAGGGTCTCCTTCGAGAAGACGACGCCCCAACCAAAGGTGTCGTCGGGCCGGTTGCGCTCGATGACCGTGACCTCGGCCGCGGGGTAGGCCTTCTTGAGCAGGAGGCTGGCGAAGAGCCCACCCGGGCCCCCGCCGATGACTGCGATCTTCACGGGCTTCGCTCCTTGACGGCGATCCAACGTCGTCGCTCGCCATGGTAGTCAGCCGCGGCGGCGAGAGCGGGTAGCGGCCCGCGCAACCCCGGCGCGGGCAAGTGAGAACACTTACGATGATCACGCCCGCCGTGACGACGCGCTCGCTCGGCGGCCGTTGACGCCGAGCCGTGTATGCTCGCGGCCATGTCGGCGCCGCCCGAGAGGTCGCCCAGCGATCACCTCCTCCTGATCGCCTTTGTCTTCTCCGGCGCCGCGGCCCTCGGCTACGAGCTCCTCTGGACCCGCCTCCTCGCCCTGACCTTGGGTCATGAGACCCTCGGCGTCTACGGGACTTTGGCGGGCTTCTTCGCCGGGATGGCCGTCGGCGCGGCGCTCCTGCACAGGCGCGCCGCCGAGGGTCCCTCGCCGCTGCGCCTCTTCGTCACCCTCGAGATCATCGCCGCCCTCTTCGCCCTGATCTCGCCGGACCTGCTGCGGATCCTCGCCGCCGAGCTCCCGGCGCTCCTCGGGCCTATCGCCGGCGACAACCAGAGCAGCGCCGCCCTCGTGCTCTCGCTCGTCGTCGCGACCGTCGTCCTCCTGCCGGGGACCCTCTGCCTCGGCGCCACCTTGCCGGCCCTGGTCGCCGCCCACCGCCGCGCTCGCCCGGGCGACGGCGGGCCCCGGGGGCTCGGCCGCCTCTACGCCGCCAACACCCTCGGGGCGACGATCGGCGTCCTGGCGACGGTCTACCTCCTCCTGCCCGCCCTCGGCTACCGGGTCGGCGCCCTCGCCCTCGCCGGCCTCGGCCTGACCGCGGCGGGCCTCGCCCATCTCTGGGGCAAGCGCGGAGGCACGACGCCCGCGCCCCTCGACGCCGCGGACGAGGCCACCTCAGCGCCGAAGATCGACACCTCCGGCGATCCCGACCCGGATCTCCTGGTGGAGCGCTGGCCGCTCCACGCCCTCGCCTTCGGCACCGGCCTGGTCGGCGTCGGCCTCGAGGTCGTCGGCCTCCAGATCCTCAGCCAACGCCTCGAGAATACGGTCTTCACCTTCGCCGACGTGCTCGCGATCTATCTCGTCTCGACCGCGATCGGCGCGGCGATCTACCAGCGCCTCGCCCACCGGGCCACCGGCGGGCGACCGGCGACGGTGATCGCCCTCCTCCTCCTCGCCCTCGCCGGCTCGGTCGTCATCGCCGCGGTCGGCCTCGGCGCGAGCCCTGCCCTGGTCGACGCCTGGATCCCCAAGGGCGCGAGCCTCGGCGAAGCGGTCATCGGCGAGCTGATGGTCGCGGGGGTGGTCTTCGCGATCCCGGCGGCGCTGATGGGCGCCCTCTTCAGCCACGTGATCGGCCTCGTCGCCGATCGCGGCGCGGGCCGGGCCTACGCCCTCAACACCCTCGGCTCGGCCTTCGCCCCCTTCGTCTTCGGCCTCGGGGCGATCCCCTCCTACGGCTACAGCGACTCGCTCTACATGGTCGCCTACGCCTACCTGGCGCTCTATGTCGGCTTTTGCTGGATCCGCCGCTTCCCGACCAAGTGGCTCATCGCCGGGGTCCTCGCGGTCGTCACCGCCACCGCCCTGGGCCCGCGCTCGCTCATCCTCATCGACGACGACGAGGGCTGGTCTATCGTCGAGCGTCGGGAGACGCTGCACGGGATCGTCACCGTCAGCGAGCAGCTCGCTCCGCCGACAGCGGTCCCCCCCAGCGGAGACAAGCCGCCGCCGCTGCGTCGCCTCCAGGTCGGCCAGCACTTCCGGATGGGCGGCGCCCGCTCCTTCGGCGAGCGCAGGATGGGACACCTGCCGCTCCTCATCGCCCCCGATCCTGGCGAGGCGCTCTTCTTGGGGATCGGCGCCGGGGCGACGGTCGGCGCCGCGGCGGACTTTGACGGGGCCCTCGTCCGCAAGGTCGAGGCGATCGAGCTGGTCCCCGAGGTGCTCCAGCTCCTCCACCACTTCGGGGCGATCAACAACCAGATCTACGAGGATCCGCGCTTTACCCTGCGCAGCGCCGACGCCCGCCGGGCGATCGCCGCCCGCCCCCCGGAGGCGACCCTGCCGCTCGTCGTCGGCGACCTCTTTCACCCCGGCCGCGACGGCGCCGGCTCCCTCTACACCGAGGAGCATTTTTCGGCGATCCGCGAGCGCCTCGCCCCGGGCGGCCTCTACTGCCAGTGGCTGCCGCTGCACCAGCTCGACGAGGCGACCCTGGCGGCGATCGTCCGCACCTTCCTCGGGGTCTTCGACGACACCCACGCGTTCCTCGGGATCTACAACGCCCAGACCCCGGCGCTCGCCCTCGTCGGGACCCGCCTGGGGGCCGACGGCGGAGGGCTCGCGCTCGACCTCGCGTCGCTGCGCGAGCGCTTCGCCACCGCCAACCTGACGATCACCGATCCTCGCGATCTCCTCGCCGCCTACATGCTCGACCGAGCCGCGCTCGAGACCCTCGGCGGCGAAGGTCCGGTCAACCGTGACCTCGAGCCGCTGGTCGTCTTCACCGCGCCGCGGGCGGCCTACGCCGCCGACACGAGCCTCGGCGCGGACAACCTGGCGCGGATCCTCGACCTGCGCGTCGACGCCCCAGCCTCGCTCCTCCGCGGCGAGAGCACCGAGGTCGCCGACCTGCTCAGGGCCTCGGCCTCCTACCGTACGGCGCTCGACCACTACCTCCGCGGCGAGATCTCCCGCGCCCGCCTGGGCATCGCCAACCCGGGGCTCGAGGGGATCGCCCCCTACCTCGCGGCCTACGCCGCCGACCCCTCGTTCCCGCCGGCGCGGGGCCTCCTCTACGCCGCTGCCGCGGCGGATCCGGAGATCGCCGCCGCCGTCCTGCCGACGATGATCGAGGTCACCCCGGACGAGCCGCGGGTCTACCAGGCGTTCCTCCAGCACCTCCAGCGCGTCGGCGATCGTGCGGCCTTTGATCGGGTCTTCGAGGAGGCGCGGCGCCGCTTCGAGAAGCCTGCCCCTGGGGCCAGCAATTCACCGACCGGGCCGACCGCTGGCGATCCTACCGCTCCGCCCGGGGCAGGCTCGACAGACGCAGAGGCAGCGGCTCCCGCGGGGGCTGTGCCGCCGGGGGATCCGACCTCGGCTCAGCCCGCCGACAGTCTCGAGAAGAAAACCGCCGCTATCGACTCTGAAACCCCGTAGAGCACAGCAGAACGCCATAGCCCGCATCCACGGACTGGAGCCATCGCCGAGCATCTCCACGGTTGTCCTTCTAGACAGACGAGGGCCCCCTAATCCGGCTCCATACTCCAGGCCCATGTCTCTGGGGACCACGATCCGATCGGCGAACTAGCAAGAACAGGGTCGATGAAGCAACGTGCAGCCTCGTAACACTCCTTCAGGGTAGGCCACGCGAGATCGAACTCTTCGGCCATGTTCGCGTAGGGCCCCTCCCAAGACGAGGGTGGGGACGGAAGCACATCGGGCACCTTGTGAGTATTCCGAAACTCGAAGGTCTGTCTCAGCGCAGCCCTCAACTCTCTGCCACTCAAAGCTTTACCCTGAGCAATCAGCACAATATCCGGCAGATCCTTGTCTCGACTGTTAACCCATCCATCTTCAGAGTACGTATAGATGTGAAGCTTCTCAGCGAGGTGAGTCGCTATCGGGTAGAGCAGGACAGAGGGAGGCGGAACCCCAGCAAAACCGAGCATATCTGAGACTGTCATCACATCGGGGTCAGTGATCATGGGATCACCTACGCCCACATCGAGGCCAAAGCTCTGCTTCCCGTAGGGCTTTCCGCCAATCTTGCACTGAACTCGATATCGATGGCCATCATACTGAATGCCTTTTCCCGTCATCTTCGGGGATCGAGGATCAAGCTGAACCTCAAACTGCATGAAGTCTCCCAGATCAAGCCGGCATGCGGTCTGGAGCCGAGATAGTAGCTGTGCGTCGTCACCAGAGAACCGAACGTCGACATCACTTGTAGTTCGGGCCTTGTTGAGGCGCATTTCAAGCACAAGCCCTCCCTTCAGGATCATTGCCCCTTGAAACTCAGAGACGAGCCTTGCAAGCAGTCGGTCAAAGACAACCAGTTGACGTTGGCGAGCGAGGTCTCTCCCCTCACCGAGTCCGGATGCAAGACGGTCATCCAATGCACGCCTGAACGCTTGTGGTGTTCTGTATTCTTTGACCATCATGACACCTAAGTTGAGCGAGCCCTTTCGATGCCCTGAGCAATCTTCGCAATGGTTTCAACATCGAGAAGTCCACGCTCTACGGCTTGTGCCAGAGCCTGGTCGAGAAACTCGGGGCTCAGCGAAACACCAAGACAATCCAACAGAGTACGCCGAGGCGTAGTGACTGGGACACACCCATGCCAGTCATAGTCGCGGTTCGTCAATGCACCGCAGTGGACAATGAGTCCTGTCGGTAGACGGCGCCGCCGAGTCACTTCGGAGTCCGGCAACGTTATGTGAATCCGTTCCGGGAGGAGATCCGACAGCCCGTGTAGCGAGAGCGCAGTCGTGTGCGAAAATACCCCGAGTTGCCGAGACCAGAGCCAGATGACGGTCAAATCTCCTCGCTCGCTCTGCGGGTAGGAGGAGAGTCGGTAGATTCCGCGACGAACCCGTTCGATCGTCCCTCTGCGACGATGATAATTGAGCACCTGCGGGGAGACACCCAAGTCGCGAGCCTGGTCCTGTGAAAAGTAGCCGTCCTGATCCGAGATCAGCGTGTTCAGTTTGGAGAAGGACATCCTCAACCGGGTCCCCGCGGAGATGGCGCTCACAAATATAAAACATTCTTTTATATATCTGCAATTTTCCGCAAAAAACTAAAAAAATGTTTTACGCGTGCGCAGCGCACCACATAGGTTGGTGCACAAACGCTCTCTGGAGCTTCTGACGGCAGGGATAACCCGAAACCCGAGCAACTTGCGCACTAGCAAAGCATCCTGGTGACCTTCGCCGTGCCACGAACCTCCAACCTTGGCCGCCGAGCGTTCGCCGCAAACCGGGCTATGGTGGCCCCACCGCGATGTTCGGGATCCTCAAGCGCCTCCGGAGGCGACGCCTCCGTCGCCAGCCCTTCCCGCCTGCTTGGCGAGCGATCGTCGATCGCAACCTCCCCTTCTACGCCCGCCTGAGCGCCGAGGATCGCGAGGAGCTCGATCTCCTGATCATGATCTTCATCGCCGAGAAGAGCTTTGAGGGCTGCGGCGGCCAGGTGATCGACGACGAGGTCCGGGTGACGATCGCCGGCCAGGCCTGCCTCCTCCTGCTCCACCGCGACACCGACGTCTACCCCCGCCTCGACGTGATCCTCGTCTACCCGAGCGCGGTGGCGGTCGAGCGCGAGCAGAGCGACGGCTACGTCGTCAGCACCGGACGTCGGGTCCACCTCGGCGAGTCCTGGACCCGGGGCATGGTCATCCTCTCCTGGGACCACGTCCTCTCCGGCGCCCGCGACCCGGACGACGGCGACAACGTCACCCTCCACGAGCTCGCCCACCAGCTCGACGGCGAGGACGGGACGATGGACGGGACCCCCCGCCTCGCCGCCCGAGCCCGCTACAACTCCTGGGGCGCGGTGCTCAGCGACGAGTACGCGACCCTGCGCAGCAAGCTGGAGCGCGGCCGTCGCTCCGACATCGACGCCTACGGTGCGACCAACGAGGCGGAGTTCTTCGCCGTGATCACCGAGATGTTCTTCGAGAAGCCGGCGCCCATGCGCAGCCGCCACCCCGAGCTCTACGCCGAGCTCCAGGCGTTCTTCCGCCAGGACCCCGCGAACTGGAGCGGTGAACGGGATGAGACGGCGGGCGACCGAGCGACCGAGCGCCCGCGGCGAAGATCTCGTCGCAGGTCTCGCCGTATCGCCAAGCGCAAGCCCCGTCGCTGATCCCCCCTAGGAGGCCGTGGCGAGAGCCCCGCGCGCTCTCCAGCCCTCGTCGACCCTCTCGGCTCCGCCAAAACCTGCGGTACGGCGCGGTACAGCGGCGTTTCGTCGAAGCCAAGAGGACCAACGATCGCTGCGCGAGAGCCCACGGGACTTTCACCACGGCCCCCTCGCCGGCGAGCTTTGGACCACGATAGGGGGGACCGCCAGCGCTCATCCAACATGTCCAAGAGGGCATCCTTAAGTCCGCTACCTGAGCGGTGAGGCGCAGGGAGAGCGCGCGTCGTGCCCAACCAAAGGCAGGAGCGCCCGACGCGACGCGACGGACGCTCCCGCAGCTCCGGGCCCGCTCGGGCGCCGGCTCAGCCCTGGGCCCCAGGCCAGGAGTCAGACTGACCCTGGACCGGGCGGGAGGGCTGCACAGGCTCCGGGTAGCGCGAGCACATCTTCTCCCAGAGTCCGCGGACCCGCGCGACCTCCGAGTCGGACTGGATCTTCGCCGCCCGCTGGGCGAGCTTGCGCCGACCCTCGTCGCAGATCTGCCAGGCGCCCTGGTCCTCCCAGCCGCCGGCCCAGGTGCGGTACCCCGAAGGCGCCGGTCGGTACGCGAGCTCGCCCAGGCGCTGGGTGAAGTCCATCAGCATGCGAGCCTTGTCGAGGTTGGCCGAGGCCCCCTGGATGTCGCCCAGGTTCCACGCGACCTCCTCCATCGTCTGCGCGCCGGTCTCGGGATCCTCGTACTCGATCGTCATCATGATCCAGTCCTCGGGGCGGAGCTTGCCGCCGCGGGCCATCAGCTCGGAGAAGAAGAGCTGCGAGGTGTTGGCGAAGTAGTGGATCGCCTGGACCTCCTCCTTCACCGCCGAGGCCTCCTCGCCGTAGAAGACGTTCATCCGCAGCGAGGGGGGTAAGTGGAGCTGAAAGTGGACGTCGAGCGCGGTCGTCTCGAGGAGCGAGATAAAGCGCCCGCCGAAGACCGCGTCGACCTCCTGCTCGGAGCCGAGGAAGACGTAGGCGCCCTTGCCCCGCTCTGTCAGCTTGTCCAGGAGATCGTCGTTGAAGTCCGAGCCGACGCCGACGCCAGAGAGGCGGATCCGCCGATCGTCGTAGTACTTGCCGACCATCGCGATCGCCCGCGAGTCGGTGACGCCGGTGTTGGCGAGGGCGTCGGTGACGAGCATGACCCGGTTCGAGTAGGTCGGCTGGTAGGACCTGTCGGCGAGCTGATAGCCCTGGCTGAGCCCGCTGTAGAGATCCGTCGAGCCCCGGGGCTTCAGCCCCTCGATCGCTCGGTCCAGCACCTGCGGGCGGTCGCGGCCGACG
This sequence comes from Polyangia bacterium, assembly GCA_030424595.1. Lineage (GTDB taxonomy): Bacteria > Myxococcota_A > Polyangia > Nannocystales > Nannocystaceae > JADJRG01. The sequence goes on along the minus strand of JAUHWG010000022.1, from coordinate 56,424 downwards.
ACGTAGTTCTCGAGCGGCGAGCAGACGTTGTGATCGAAGACCACCATATTCACCAGATCCCCCGGCTTGAGCTGCGACACCATCTTCCGCAGCCCCTGCTTGAGGTAGTTCATCCGCCCCTCGTCGGCCATCGAGCCCGAGCGGTCGATGACCAGCGTGAGGGCGCCGTTTCGCCGGGTGTTGATGTCCATCGGCCGCCCCTTGACCGCCAGGGCGAGGTCGTAGATCCCCTCCTTGTCGGGGTTTGCGGCGATCTCGGCGACGACCGAAAAATCGTCGGTCTCGGCCACCGGGATCGTGTTGAACGAGAAGTAGTTGAGCAGCTCGTGCGGCCGGATGTGCTCGGGCGGCAGCGGCAGGTAGCGGTCGATCGCGTAGATGATCCGCTGCGCCGACGAGAGGCTCATGGTGTCGTCGTTCGAGAGGTAGGTCGCCTGGCCCCAGTCCTGGTACTGGGACTCCGTGTTCTCCACCCGCTGCGCCGGGTCCTCGACCGCGATCATGTCGCCGCCGTCGTCGCCGTCGTCCATGCCCGGCTCGTAGGCCGCGGACTCCTCGTCGGCCATCGGCATCGACGGCGGCGGCGCCTCGGCGCGCTTGCTCTTCGCCCCGCGCTTGTCCTTGCGCTTGGCTCGCTTGTCACGCCGTGAGGAGCTCGTCGTCACCCTCTGATCATGCACCTCGACGGGCGCGCTCTCGGCCTCCGGCGCCGACGATGCGTCGCCGAACCCCGCCGTCGACGGAGGTGCGGACGGCGCAGCGCCCCGCCCGTAGCCCGACGTGGACCCGCCCACGGCCACATTGCCGCCGGTCTGGCCGAGCCCGCCGAGACCGTTCGCCGAGGAGCCGCCGGCAGAGCCACCGCCGCTCTTCGCCGCGCCGCCGTAGGGCACGTTCTTGTAGCCCGACGAGGCGGACTTCTTCGGCTTCGTCTGCTTCTTGGTCACCGGGCCCCGCGTCGGGGTCGGCTTGGGCCTGACGCGGCCGTAGCACTGGTCGACCCGGTCGACCAAGCGCGGCAGGGATCGCAGGTCGGGAGGCGGAGGCGACATCGGTCGGGCGTGGGAGGGGTGCGTCCGCGGCGTGAAGACGTGGGCCGGGCCTGCATAGAAGGCATTCCCGGGGTCGACGGCGATCGGATCGCCACCGCCGCTGCCGCCCTCCGCTCCGGTCCCGCCGCCGACGATCGGCGTCACGGTCCCGGAGGTGCGACAGCCCGGGAGGGCGAGGGGGAGGGTCAAGAGGATCGTGGTCAGCCAGCTTCGCATGTCGTCTTCGCTCCGTTGTCGCCCCCTAAACGCGGGCTACAGCAGGTCCATGACACCCCAAAAAGAGAAAACCTGCGAAGGCCCGAGAACGGCGTTCATATCGCCAGAATATGCGCCTCTGGCCCGCACTCCGGGGCATCGTCCGTTCTCGCGCCGAGGTCGAACGCGCCGAGGTCGAACGCGCCGATCCCCGAGGGGTCGACACCTCCTCCTGCTCCGCCGGATCGACGGCGAGCCCATGCCCGGCGACGCTCCGATGACCGTTGTCGATGGACCTCTTCAAACCGTGGGAGGAGCTGCGCGGACGTCACCCCGAGTCGCTCCGATGGGTGCTCGAAGGCTACGGCGGCGACGCCCGGGCCGAGCGCGCCTGGGGACACGGAGCGAGGAGAAACACGGGGCGCTACCGCAGTCCCGATCGCCGCCGCAGATGTCCCCATCCAATCGCCGGCGATCCCTGTCGACCGCAGGACAATCCTGCGAGGATAGAGGGGGTGGGTGATGTTCAGGCCAAGATCGACGAGCTTCAGGCGGAGCTCGACGCGCTGCGCCGCCAGCTCAAGGCGTCCGAGTCGGCGCACGAGATCTTTCGCGTTCTCTTTGAGCACTCCTCGGACGCCCACCTGATCTTCGATCAGACCGGGATCATCGACTGCAACCACGCCGCGATCGCGATGCTCGCCTGCCAGGACAAGGCGGAGGTGCTAAGGCTCCACCCGGCCGTCCTCTCGCCGGAGCGCCAACCGGACGGCCGCCTGTCGATGGAGAAGAGCGTCGAGATGGACGGCCTCGCGCGGATCCACGGCTACCACCGCTTTGAGTGGACGCACCGGCGGATGAACGGCGAGCTCTTCCCGGTCGAGGTCACGCTGACCCCGGTCACGCTCGCCAGCGGCGGTGCGCTGCTGGTGGTCTGGCATGAGCTGACCGAGATCAAGGCCCGCGAGAACGAGCTCATCGCCCAGCTCGAGGTGATCCGCGAGCAGAAGCAGGAGATCCTCCGCATGAGCATGCCGGTCATCGAGGTTGGCGAGGGCCTGCTGATGGTGCCCGTCCTCGGCGCGCTCGACGAGCAGGCGCTCAAGGGACTGATCGAGCCGGTGCTCATGGCGATCGGTCGCCGCGGGGCGAGCACGCTGATCATCGACCTCACCGGCCTCCGCGACGCCGAAGGTGCGACCGCCCTCCACCTCGCGCGGCTGCTCGCGGCGATCGGCCTCCTCGGCGTCCAGGGGATCATCGTCGGCCTCCGCGCGCAGACGGCCCGCGCCTTCGTCGAGGCCGAGGCGCCGCTCCAGGGGGTCCCCGTCTACGCGACCATGCGCGAGGCCCTCGCGCGCACACGCCAGGCGAGGCGGAAGACACGACGGGGACGAGCGCTGGCGCGGCGCTGACATGTCCCCTCAGACATCCTCGGAGAGGAGCCCGAGGACGACCTCGCGATCGGAGAAGGGTCGCCGCTCGCCGCGGCGCGTCTGCCCGCGCTCATGGCCCTTGCCGGCGATCAAGACGACGTCCTCGGGGCCCGCCTCCCCCAGGGCCTCGGCGATCGCCGCTCCCCTCTCCGGACGACGACGAAGCTCGGCTCGCCCCCCTCGAGCGCCGGCGAGCAGCCCCTCGGCGATCTCCTCGGGCTCCTCATCGCGCGGGTTGTCGTCGGTGATGATCGCGAGATCGGCGAGGCCGCTGACCGCCGCGCCCATCGGCGCCCGCTTGCCGGGATCGGTCCCCCCACCCGCGCCGAAGACGACGATCAGCCGCGACGTGCTCGCGAGCTCCCGCGCCGCAGCGCAGACCCGGAGGAGCGCGTCCGGTGCGTGGGCGTAGTCGACGATCACGAGCGGCCGCTCGGCGACCACCTCAAAGCGCCCCGGCAGCGGCGCCAGACCGGCGATCCCGGCCCGGACCTCAACGCCGGGGATGCCCGCGGCGAGGGCTGCACCCGCCGCGGCGAGGGCGTTCTCCGCGAACACCTCGCCGGCCATCGCCACCTCGAGAGAACCGCCGAGCTCCCGCGCCAGCGCCGAGGGGGCGAGGCGAACCACCGTCCCTCGGGCAGAGACCTCGACACGATCGGCCGCGAGCGCCGGCCCTCGCAGAAACGGACCGCGGCTCGGCGCCCCGTACCAGAGCCGCTCGACATCCGCAGGGATCACCTGATCGAGGAGCTCGGAGGCCGGATCACAGGCGTTGAGCACCGCCGTCCGCCCCGGGCCGAGGTGGACGAAGAGCTGAGCCTTGCTGGCCAGGTAGTGCTCCCACGATCCGTGGGTCGACAGATGATCTTCGGAGAGGTTGGTGAAGACGCCGATGTCAAAGCGCCAGCGCTGGGCGTGGCCGCGGGCCAGCACCTGGCTCGTCAGCTCGACCGCCGCCCGCGTGCAGCCCTCACGCCCGGCCTCCTCGGCGAGCGCCAAAAACCCGTCCCAGTCCCCCGGGGTCGGCACCTCGCGCGCGCCGAGCCGATAGCCGAGGGTCGTCGCGCTCAGCACAGGGTGGCCGTCAAACCCCAGGGCTGCGGCGACCAGCGCGGTCGTCGAGCTCTTGCCGTTGGTCCCGGTCACGCCGACCGTCGTCCACGCCTCTGCCCAGGGAAACGCAGCAGGGACCGGCCTCGTCGCAGACACCACGGCGACGAGGATTCGCCGGCTCCGGGGCGACGGTCAAGCCCCCCACCCGAGCATGACGGTGCTCCCGCGAGCGCAGAGGTCGTGACGTCCGCGGCGATCCACGCTAGCTTGCGCCGACTATGCACGAGACCTCCAGCGTCGGCATCCTGACCAGCGGCGGCGATGCCCCCGGGATGAACTCAGCGGTCCGTGCGGCCTTCCGCTCGCTCAAGATGCGGGAGCCCGACCGCGAGATCGTCTTCTTCCGCGAGGGCTTTCGCGGCCTCGCCCGCCGCCTCGACTCCTCCTCCGACCGCAGCGTCGATCGCCGCGCAGTCCGCGACATCATCCACCGCGGCGGGACCTTCCTCGGCACCGGCCGGGTCCCGGAGCTGGTCCTCCCCGCCGCCGACGCCCCCGATCGCAGCGACAGGCTCGCCGCCCGCGAGGCCTTCCTCAGGGTCGCGGTCGCCAACCTCTACCAGATGAACCTCAGCCACCTCGTCGTCGTCGGCGGCGACGGCTCGTTCCGCGGCGCGCGGCTGATCGCCGACACCTTCCGCGAGACCTTCCCCAAGCGGCCCTTCTCGGTCGTCGGCATCCCGGCGTCGATCGACAACGACATCTTCGGCAGCCAGTACTCGATCGGCTTCGACACCGCGCTCAACAACGTCGTCGACGCGATCCGCAAGATCCGCGACACGGTCGAGTCGCACAAGCGCGCGATCATCCTCGAGGTCATGGGCAACACCTCGGGCTGGCTCGCGCTCCAGTCGGCGATCGCCGGCGGCGCGGCGATCGTCGCGATCCCCGAGGTGGAGGCGACCCACGACCACGCGGCGATCGTCAGCCGCCTCGCCGCTGGGGTCCGCAGGGACTACCGCTACTTCATCATCGTCGTCGCCGAGGGGGTCCAGCGGATGGTCCCGGACTGGTCGCAGCACCTCGCGGAGAAGATCGAGCTCGACAAGGCGACCCGGGACGTCCTCGGCGCGCCGATGGAGGTCCGGATCAACTCCATCGGCCACCTCGCCCGCGGCGGCAGCCCCAGCGCCTTCGACAACACCCTCGCCGGTCTCCTCGGCTCCGCCGCGGCCGACGTGATCCAGCTCGGACATCTCCCCGGCGAAGCAGCGATCGAAGGCGACGTCGTCGTCGGCTGCCGGGGCCCCTACCCGGTCGTCCACCCGCTCGCCGAGGTGGTCGCCAAGTCGCCGCGCCTGGTCACGGAGGAGAGCCCGCTCTTCCAGCTCTCCGAGAAGCTCATGCTCCAGGCCGCTCAGCCCTTCTAGCGGCCTAGTCCGGCGCGACAGCGGGGCAGCGCTTCACGAGCTCCGCCACGATCGACCGCCACGATCGACCGCCACGATCGACCGCCACGATCGACAGGAGCACCGCCCGCCTTTCTTGCGCCGCATCGCGTCGCTCCTGAGCGCGCGCACGCGCCTTGCATCATCGAGGGAGGGCGGCCACAATTGCCGGCCCCCCGACCAGGAAGCCGATCGGACCATGCCCTCCCTGCCCCGTGAATTCTACGAGCTCATCCGCGACGCCGACCTCCCGCTGGACGACGAGTCCAGCGAACCGCTGGAGGAGCTCTCCGCAGCGCAGCTCCTGATCGTCGCCAAGCAGGCGGTCGACCTCCTCGGCGCGGGCTGGGGCTCGCTCCTCGTCGACCTCGGCGTCCCCCGCGAGTCCCTCGCGAGGCCGCTCTCCAGCGCCGACCTCCGCGGCGACGCCGGCTACCAGTCGCTGCTCCGGGGAGAGCATCGCCTCGCCCCGTCCTCCGCCAACGACCCCGCCGACCCGCTGGTCCTCCTGGTCCAGCGCGCGTTTCAAGCGGTCGCCGGCCGAAGCCCCGGCGCTCCCAAGGAGTTCGCCCTGCCGATCTGGGGCGCCGACGGCTCCTTCGGCGAGGAGACGGCCAAGGCGATCACCGCCCTCCAGCGGCTCCGAGCGATCGACGGCATCCCCAACGTCTTCGCCCAAGGCGAGGCTGTCGGGCTCCTGGCGATGCTCTCGGCATACCCCAAGGGTCCGGACCTCTTCGCCCCGGTGCTCGTCGACGAAGGGGGCGTTGTGCCCACGGTGGGTCAGCTGACCCTCCCCGAGCAGGCCGAGCTGAGCCCTGCCGTCGCGCGGATCGTCTCGATCGCCACCGCGATCACCGAGGCGACCTCCGCTCCTTTCACGATCTCCGTCCAGGGCAAGGTCTACACCTACAAGGCCGACCACTTCGGCGTCCCTCCGGCGTACAAGGGGCTCCTGCGCGCTCCCGGCGGGATCGCCTACGGGCTTCGCCCCGGCCACGAGTACTGGAAGTGCAACATCTTCGGCGGGACCGTCCTCGCCCTCGCGGAGGTCCCGGTCCCGAGCCACCGCGTCGGCAAGTTCCGCCACTTCCCCCGAGCCGAGCGCTTCGGCGAGAAGCTCGGTCGCTCGCGGGGCTGGAAGCTGGTCCATCACCTCGATCACCGTGACCCGGCCAACCCCGAGGCTGCCGTCCTCGGCGAGGCTCAAAACGCGGAGATCCGGGCGATGCTCGCGGACATCCGCCCGGGCGACGTGTTCTTCGCCGACAACCCGGGGCCGCCCGGCAGCGACGGCGGGCACACGCGGATCTGCATCGCCGCCGCAGCCGCTGACGACCCCGACGTCGCCCCCCTCTTCGCCCAAGCCCGGCGCGAAGCGGCGATGGCCCAGCGCGACGGGATGATGCGGGTCTCCAACGGCCGGCAGATCCAGTTCTGGGTCGTCCGCTACGTCGGCTGAGGAGGGAGTCCCAGGCGTCCCGCGAAGAGCTCCTGAGCGGGACAAGGACGTCTTGATACGCCCGCTCGTCGAGCGTCGAGCGGTCGCCGCCGCCGAGCAGGGGGACGATCCCTCGCAGCGTAGGCTCGCGCCGAGCCTCAGCGAGGAGCAAAGCTTCACTGGAGCTCTCGCGCGGAGACGACCGAGCGCTCACCGGCGCCCACGGGCTGAGCTCCGCGCTTGGCGCAATCCCCGGCCCCTCCGCGCGGCCCCGGCATCACCCCTGCGCGCGCCGCAAAGCTGTGCGATCCTCGGCGCCCTCGAGGAGAGCGACGATGGCGACCTACGACTACGACCTATTCACGATCGGCGCGGGCTCGGGCGGTGTCCGAGCATCCCGGCTCGCGAGCGCCACCGGAGCCAGGGTGGCGATCGCGGAGGATCGCTACCTCGGGGGGACCTGCGTCAACGTCGGCTGCGTCCCGAAGAAGCTCTTCGTCTACGCGGCGCACTTCCGCGAGGACATCGCCGACGCGGCCGGCTACGGCTGGAAGGTCGCCGAGCCGACCTTTGACTGGCCGACGCTCGTCGCCAACAAGGACCGCGAGATCGAGCGCCTGGGTCGGATCTACGAGCGAATCCTGAGCAACGCGGGGGTCGAGATCATCGACGGGCGGGCGACCATCGTCGACCCGCACACGGTCGAGGTCGCCGGCAAGCGCTACACCGCCGAGCGGATCCTCGTCGCCACCGGGGGTAGCCCGGTCGTCCCGGAGATCCCCGGAGCCGAGCACTCCTTCACCTCCGACCAGGCCTTCTACCTCCCCGAGCTGCCGAAGCGGATGGCGATCGTCGGCGGTGGCTACATCGCCGTCGAGTTCGCCGGGATCTTCGCCAACCTCGGCGTCGAGGTCACGCTCCTCTACCGCGGCCACCTCTTCCTCCGCGGCTTCGACGACGACATCCGCAGCTTCCTCGCCGACCAGCTCTGCGACAAGTCGATCGACGTCCGCTTCAACGCGCCGATCCTCGGGATCCAAGAGACCGACGGGGAGCTCGTCGTCGACATCGGCCGCGACCGCGAGGTCCACGTCGACGCGGTGATGATGGCGACCGGACGGCGACCGGCGACCGCCGAGCTCGGCCTCGAGGGGGCCGGCGTCGAGCTCAGCGAGCGCGGCGCGGTCATCGTCGACGAGCACTTCCAGACCTCGGCCCCGAGCATCTTCGCGATCGGTGATGTCATCGACCGCGTCGCGCTCACCCCGGTCGCGATCAGCGAGGGCGTCGCCTTCGTCGCGACTCAATTCGGCGGCACACCGACGACGATCAGCTACGAGAACATCCCGACCGCGGTGTTCAGCCAACCACCGCTGGCGACGGTCGGTATCTCCGAGCACGCCGCCCACAACCTCTACGGTGCGGTCGACGTCTACACCTCGACCTTCACGCCGATGAAGAACACCCTCGCCGGGCGGCAAGAGAAGGTGCTGATGAAGATGATCGTCCACCCGGAGACCGATCGTGTGCTCGGGATCCACATGGTCGGCCCGGACTCCCCCGAGATCATCCAGTCCCTCGCCGTCGCGATCCAGTGCGGCGCGACCAAGGCCCAGTTTGACGCGACCATGGCCCTCCACCCCTCGGCCGCCGAGGAGTTCGTGACGATGCGACAGAAGCGGAGCTCGGTCGAGGCCGACAGGCTCACCTAGCGGAGCTGTCCTCGCAGCGCCGGGCCGCCCTTTGGGTCCATCGCTCGTCAATCCCTGGTCGAGCGCCCGAGCACGGTCAGGTCGCGCTGGTCAGCTCCGCCGACGTCGATAAAGCGCAGTCTCGCCGCTCCTCTCCTCCGCTCCTCCGCAGGCCAAGGGCTGAAGCGCGCGAGAGGCTCGCCGCAGCGAGCGGGTCTACGGCAGGTCCTGCATCCCGTCGAGGAAGCGCACCACCTCCGCGTACCGTCGATCGGCGTCGGCGACCGTCGGGGCGATGACCGTGCACCCGAGCTTGCCGAACTCGCTGAGCGCTCCGAGGAGGTGGAAGACCACGCCGGTCTCATCTGCGCGAAAGTGCAGGCCGTTGACGACGAGCTGATCGAGGAGATCGATCGGCAGGATCCCTCTGTAGTGCGGCGCCCTCAGGTTGTCGGTCGCGAAGTAGGCCCGCGCCCGCCCCTGCGCCGTGTAGAACTCGCCGGTCGTCGGGTCATAGCGGCCGTCGGTGAGGAACTTCAGCGTGTTGAAGGGGTGCGTCGTCCCCCCTTGGCGGAGGTTGATCTCGATCGCGTACACCTCCGGCGCGCCCCCCTCGGAGGCCGGGATGACCAAGAAGTCGACGCCGAAGCGGCCGATGACCCCGCGCGCAGCGAGCAGCTCCCCGACCTTCAGCGCCTCGCGCTGGATCTCGAGGCGATAGCTCGGATCCGCGGGAAAGCGCGCCCCGAGGAAGACCTGCCCGCTCGGACCTCCCAGCACCTGATCATGGGTCGACACCGCCTGGACACGACGCTCGGGGTTGATCCGCACCTGAGCGCTCGGCGACATCTTGTGCTCGCCCTCGATCCAGACCTCACAGATCCCCCCCATCAGCTCGAACTTCGCGCAGAACGCCGCCGCGCTGCTGCCCTCCGCCTCCGGCCGCAGCTCCGCGAGCCCGCGGGCCAGCGCCGATCGCCGAGCCTCTGACGTGACCCCAGCACGCCCCGGCGCGACCTCGGCGAGCCCGCCGAGATCGAGGAGCGCGTTGCCCTCGCCGCTGAAGGAGTCGTTGAGCTTGACGACCATCCGCCGCGTCGTCGGCACCTCCTCCCAAAGCTCGGCGAGCGCCTCGACCAGCTCCTCGACGCTCCCAAGCCCGTCACGACCCGGCACCAGCTGGAGGCCAGCCTCGACGAAGAGCCGGCGAGAGCCGGTCTTGTGGCCCAAGCTGACCAACGCCGGATCGCAGCCGTTGATCGGGATCCCGAGCTGGACCGCGAGCGTCCGCTCCAACGGCGTCGAGTTGAAGACCGCCATATGGGCGAGCGTCGGGTCGCCGATCGCCGACCGGATCCGCTCGAGGAGCCGCGGCCGCTCGAGGATCTTCTCCGTCAGCGGCCGAGCTGAGGCGTCATCGCAGTCCAGCAGGCACAGCCGCGCCCGCGCGTGCTCGCTCGGAACCCCCCGGATCTGGTGGAGGTAGTAGTCGATGATCCGCGGGTTCAGCCGCTTTGAGGTGACAAAGACGACCTTTAGGCGTGGATGCCGGAGGAGCATCAGGTTGAAGAGCGAGCGCTCCTCGTAGTGGGCGATCCCGTCGATCTTCGCCAGCTCGTCGGCGTCAAAGCTCTGCGACGGGATGACGACGGCGGTGTAGGGGCTGCGCCGATCATCGCGGAAGCCGACGAAGCGTTCAGCGAGGCCAGCCTGGAGCTCGGCGAAGGAGGCGAGCTCTGCGCCCGACCCCGGCGCTGGCTTAATTTCGAAGCGCTTCACCGCGCGATTGTAGACCACGACCTTCAGTCGTCGTCGACCACGATCTTGATCAGCTGGCTCGAGCTGGTCGCCGGCCGCAGGCGGGCGAGGAGGGGCTCGACCTCATGGCTGAGCCTGCGCTCGACATCCTCGCCGAGGCTCGCCCCGAGGGAGAAGAGGACAAAGCTGGCGTAGTCGTGGAGCATGTCCGCGGTGTAGCTGTAGGCCCCGGCCTCGCCTGCGACCGCCACGGCGTTCTCGACGACCTTGCGGCTCGCGAAGGTCCCGTCCTCATAGGGGCCGGCCTCGGCGACGAGCTTGGCGAAGCGGCCCTGGGCGAAGTTCGCGATCGCCGTCCGCAGGGCCGTCCCACGACCGACGAGATCCGCCTCTTCGTGGACTCGCCGGAGGATCGCGTTCGACGTGTCGATCACCTCGGACACACCGCCGCGGAAGCGAGGCGCCGTGATCGCGACATGACCGGCCTGGGCGAGGCGATAGATCTGCTTGGTCGCCTCAAACTCGCCGAGCCCGGTCCGCCGCCCCAGCTCGTCGACGGAGCTCCGGCCGTCGATCTCGGCGAACATCGTCCGGAGATCCTTCTCGACCTTGTCCTCGCCGACGAGCCGCTCGGGGATGTAGGTCCCCGCCGGAACCCGCGCCCGGAAGAAGCGGATCTCGTCGAGGCGCGAGACCGACTCCATCAGCACGCCAAAGGCGTTGACCGCCCGCCGCCACGGGATCATGTCCTCGTCGAAGTCCTCGAGGAACGCATAGGTCCCGTCCGCGACCATCACGCACTGGAAGACGATCTCCTCGATCTGCTTCGAGAGACAGTTATAGACGTCCTCCTGGCTGACAAAGCCGAGGGCGACCGCAGCCGCGCCGAAGCGCTCACCGTGGGCCACGCGGGCGAGGGTCGAGGCGAACTGCTCCTCGCCGAGATGGCCGTAGTTAAAGAGGATGTTTCCGAGACGCTCCTCATCGCAGGAGGTCCGCGCGCCGAGGATGTTGCCCCCCTCGAAGAAGACCGAGCGGCTGTGGATGCCATTCTCGACCAAGAGCTCCCCGCGCCAGCCTGACTGGGCGAGGAGGCCGAGGATGTCCCCCATCACGCCAGGGCCGATGATCTCACCGGCCATGCGGACGACCGCTCCGTCCTCGGCGTCGCGCCGGCCATCTTCGCCGGTGTATCGCATGAAGACGACGTGGGCCGGGGCCGGGAGCACGCGGAAGGCCCCCTCACGCTGGCGCATCCGCTTGATCGCGGTGTCCCCGAGGGGATGGACGACCCCCTTGTCGTTGATCCAGACGAGCTCGTCTTGCGCATGTCGTTTCACGACCGCGCCACTCTAACAGCTCCGCCGGCCCTCAACACGGCTCCATTCGCCGAAGCGCGAGAGCGCCCCCCGCCCTTGTGCGGGACGCGCAGCTCGTCGTCGCGAACGCTAGCCGCAGTCCATGCCGCAGCTGCCCTGGACACAGGCCCCGAGGGTGAAGAACGCGGCGTTCTGGCCACAGGTGCCGAAGCACTGCGCCTGGTCGCCTCCCTCCGCGAGGCACTGCAACCAGCAGACGCAGCCCTCGTCCTCAGTACAGGCCTCGAACTCGTCGCAGCAGCTCTCCTTGGTGCAGCTGACGCAGGCGTCGTCATCACCGGAGGGCTCACAGGCGCCTCCGCCCGTGGTGGTGGTCGTCGTCGTGTCCCCGGTGGTGGTCGTCGTGTCTCCGGTCGTCGTCGTCGAGTCGCCGGTCGTCTCGCCGGTCGTCGTCGTCGTCGTGCCGCCCATCGTCCCGTCCGTCGTCCCCTCCGTCGCCCCCTCCGTCGTCCCGTCCGTCGTCCCCTCCGTCGTCCCCTCCGTCGTCGTCGCGTCTCCGGTCGTCGTCGTCGGCTCGGTCGTCCCTTCGGTCGCCGAGCTGCCGACATCGTCATCACCGCTGCAGCCGATGACTGTACACAGGACAGAGAGTAGAGATACGCCGATAAGTCTAGATATGGTTTGCATGTACAAGCTCCATTCGCGGGGGAGGACCGGAGGCCTCCACAGCGGAACTCCAAGAGTCTAGCGAGCGGCTCTGAGCTGCGCCATCACGGGATGGTCGTGGCGTTGCCTAGCGCACTCTCGTCGGACCTCCTCAAGCGGGCGGGCGGTCGAACGACGACCGCGCGAGGCCTGGTCGCGGCGCGCGGATGACGGGGATCTTTCCGCGACGAGGCTCGCCCGTGCATGCACGATTGCGATCATCGTCGACCAATACTGCTCATCGGCGATCGACTTCGCCCCGCTCTGCACATTTGAGGGCGCCCGCCCCCCCCGCACCGCGTCGTCGAGAAGCCGCGACAGGGTGACGTCCGTCACCCCCTGACCTTGCAGCGGCGGACCTCCGTCGCGATCGCTACACCGCTCGCGAAGTCGCACGAGCGGTCGTTTACAGGCGATTTGCATGACTTGATGAGGAGCGCGGTCTATACCCTCCGTTGGCTCACGACGCCGGCACCCAACGCAACACGAGACGGCCAACCGGCCGGCGACACGACCCCACGACCCCCATGACCCCCCGCAGGTCTGTCATTAGACTGTTTACGGAGACTCTGATGCTTACTTCGTCGCTCACTACACGAACCCTTTCCCTAGCCTTTTTGACCTCGAGCCTCGCCTTCGCCTGTAACGGCGATGACGCGATCGGCACCGCCTCAGAGTCCGACACCGACTCGACAGGGACCAGCACCACCACCTCGTCGACCACCGATCCCTCGTCGACCACCACCCCGGAGAGCACCGGCGAGAGCTCGTCGACCTCGACCTCGACCACCGATCCGACGACGACCACCACCGATCCGACGACGACCACCACCGATCCGACGACGACCACCACCGGGTCGACCACGGACGACACCACCACCACCGGTGGTCTGATGTGCGGCGATGAGATCTGCCCCGGCAACTTCATCTGCGAGTACGACACCTGCATCCCCGACCTCGGCCCCTGCCAGGACAACGACGACTGCCCCGGCGACTCGTACTGCGACGATGGGCAGTGCATCCCCTACGGCGTACCGCCGGACGTGGTCAACGACCCGCTCTGTGTCAAGGATGACCTCCCGAGCGGCGTCACGCCGGTGATCCAGTGCGAGTGGACCGGACCGAACGATCCCAACGACCCGACCAACAACTCGCACTACATCTACACGACGCCGCTGGTCGTCGACCTCAACCTCGACGACGACCCGAAGAAGCTCCAGCCCTCCGTCATCGTCACGACCTGGCAGACCGTCGGCGGCGTCGGCCGCCTCGGCACCCTCCGGGTCTTCGACGGCCGGACCTGCGAGGAGCAGATGCGCCTCGGCGGCGCCGACGAGAACACCAGCGACGACCGCCCGGGCTACGGCTCGCAGTGGGCGGTCGCCGACCTCAACGGCGACGTCGACAACAACGGCCACCCCGAGATCGTCGGCCTCCACCGCAACGACAACAACACCTCGAGCCTCTACGCGGTCGCCATCAACAACGACGACCTCAACAACCCCCAGCTCGAGCGCCTCTGGTACGGCCGCGACTGCGGCAACAACACGGTCGTCGAGTTCGCGACCGGGAACGTCCTCCACGGGCCCAGCATCATCGACCTCGACGACGACGGGATCCCCGAGATCCTCGTCGATGAGATGGTCTTCGCCGCCAACGGCTGCCTCCAGAACACCACCTCGTTCACGAACTACGCCGGCGGCATCGGCGTCCAGTCGGCCTCGGTCGACGTCGACCTCGACGGCGCTCCTGATCTCGTCCGCTACGACGACATCGCCGGCTGGAACGTCAACACCAAGAAGTGGGAGACCAAGCCCTGGTTCTTCCAGAACGCCAACCAGAAGGCCGGCCACGTCGCGATCGCCAACGCCGGCACCTACTCGACCGTCGCCGGCAAGGACGTCAACGAGCTCCCCGAGGTCGTCGTCGTCTCCGCTTCGACGCTCAACGCTGGCTACAACGACAGCGGTGAGATCCGCCTGATGGGCCTGAACGGCTCGACCGTCTGGGGCCCGATCCCGCTCTACAAGGGCGACAAGAGCTTCGCCGGCCGTGGTGGCCCGCCGACGATCTCCGACTTCGACGGCGACGGCCAGGTCGAGTTCGCGGCCGCAGGCGCCTACTTCTTCGGCGTCTACGACCCCGACTGTGGTCCTCCGCAGGCGCAGCGCCCCGGCGGCAAGTGTGACCGGGCGCCGGAGATGCAGGGGCTCCCTGACGGCGTTCTCTGGGCCCAGCCGTCGAGCGACTGGAGCTCCAACATGACGGGCTCGTCGGTCTTCGACTTCGACGGAGACGGCACCGCAGAGGTCGTCTACCGCGACGAGTGCTACGCGCGCGTCTACAACGGAGGCTCGGGCGAGGTCGTCTTCAGCGCCCCGGGCTTTAGCCTGACGGGCATCGAGTACCCGACCGTCGCCGACGTCGACGGCGACTTCAAGTCTGAGATCGTCGTCCCCCGGACCTTGGGCAACATCAGCTGCGCGAGCCCGGACCCGCTCTTCGCCGACTCGGGATCCCACGTCAAGAAGTCGGGCTTCGTCATCTACCGCGACCCGGAGGATCGTTGGGCCAACTCGCGACCGATCTGGAACCAGCACTCCTACTCGGTGACCCACATCAACGACGACGGCAGCGTCGTCAAGTCGAGCGAGATCCTGGTCAACTGGCTGGTGGAGGGCCTCAACAACTTCCGCCAGAACTTCCAGGGCGCGTTTGGCATCCTCGACATCGCCGACCTCACCGTAGAGCTGACCGATCTCGGCAAGCTCTGCGACTTCGGCGGCGGCTCCAAGACCCTCTCCGCCGAGGTCTGCAACCGCGGTACCGCCCCGGTCACCGACGGTGTCGTGGTCGAGTTCTACGAGACCGATCAGGTCGACGATCCGCCGCCCGGCACGGTCGTCTGCGTCGCTACGACCCAGACTCTGCTCGAGCCTGGCGACTGCGAGATCGTGAGCTGTGACGCCGTCCTCAAGGGCACCGGCAACATCTACGTCGACGTCGATCCGGAGGACACCATCTCGGACTGTCACCCGATCAACAACTTCGGCGCCGACGCCTTCGACATCTGCCCCGGCTGATCCGGAGGGTGCAGGCACGACCGGGCGGTCGCGGGCTCCCGCGACCGCCCGCTCTGTTCTCCCCCTGAGCGAGAGTCCGTCGCCACGTCGGCGTCGATCTCCCGGCTGAGCGTGGGCGCCTCCTCGCCCCTAGCAGCCCGTGGCGAAAGTCCCGTGTGCTGTCGCGCCGCGATCGTTGGCCCTCTTGGCTTCGACGAAACGCCGCTGTACTGGGCTCTACTGCAAGTTTCGGCGGGGCCGAGAGGGGCGACGAGGGCTGGAGCTGCTAGGAGGCCGTAGACTCGGGCGGAACATCACGGCCCCAGCCGCCATCGATCTCAGCGCGCCTTCAGCCGCAGTCGCACGCCATCACGGGGACGTAAGGTGATCGACGCCTTTAGCCGCAAGCGAGGCGGCTGGGCGAGGCGGAAGCGATAGCGACGGACGATCGCCGCGAGGACGAGGACAGCCTCGATGTTGGCGAAGGCGCTGCCGATGCAGATCCTAGGGCCGCCGCCGAAGGGCATATAGGCGTGGCGCGGCAGCGTTCGCTCGAGCTCGGGGGTCCAGCGCTCTGGACGAAACGCCTCCGGATCGGGAAAGTGATCCGGGTCGCGGTGGAGCGCCCAGATGAAGATCGCGACCTCGCCTCCCTTGGGAAGGCGATAGCCGCCGAGCTCCACCTCCTCGATCGCCCTGCGCCCGATCGACCAGGCCGGCGGATAGAGCCGCATAGACTCCTTGATCACCCGCTCAAACCCGGCGAGGGCGGGCACGTCGGCGAACCCTGCAGGCCGGTCCCCGGCGACCGCGTCGACCTCCGACGCCAGCGCCTCCTGAAGATCCGGGCGCTGAGCGAGGAGGAAGAGCGCATAGCTGAGGGTCAGCGCGGTCGTCTCGTGCCCAGCGAGGAAGAGGGTGATGCACTCATCGCGGAGCTGACGATCGTCCATGCGACCGCCGTCCTCATCGCGCGCGGCCAAGAGGAGCGAGAGGAGGTCGCTCCTCTCGCTCTCAGCGTCGACGGTGCCGCGCCGACGCTCGCGGATAATCCCGTCGATCAGCGTCGTCACCTCGTCGATCGACGATCGGACCCTTCGATTCAAGGGCGTTGGCAGCCACAGGGGCAGCATGATCCCCGCGTGGCGCTGCATCACCAGATCGATCGCGACGCCGACCGCAGCGGTCGATTTGGTGACATCCGCGCCAAAGAGGCTCTTGGCGACGAGCTCCAGGGTGAGCGCCATCAGGTCGCCGTGCACGTCCCTGACCTCGCTATCACCCCAGCCCTCGACCATCGCCTCGGCCAAGCCCGACATCTCATCGGCGTAGCCCTGGATCCGCTTGCGGTGGAACGCCGGCTGGATAAGCCGCCTCTGCCGCCGCCAGGGAGGGCCTTCGGCGGTCAGAAGGCCATTGCCGAGAAACTCTCGCAGGCGATGGGTGTAGGAGTCCTTGACGAAGCTCCGATGACGCTTGACCAGAACTTCATCGATCACGTCGAGGTCCTGGAGCACGTAGAAGCCGCCGCCCGGGAGGCGAAGCCAGAGCACCTTCTCGCGGCTTTCGCCGAGACGTCGCACATAGCTGAGCGGATCCCGGAGCAGCGCCCTCAGTCGCACGACGATAGAACCAGGCGCGAGCGGAGGCCGTCGTTGCGCACGGCGCGGGGTCGCGCCTCTCGAAGCCGCAGACATGCGATCATCCTAAGCGATCCAGCCACCGCTGCGCGGGTCCGCTGCTCCACCGATCCTGCGGGAAGCCGCGGGCCCGAGCAGCCCGTGGTGAACGTCCGCCGCGATCGTTGGTCCTCTTCGCTTGGACAGAACGCCGCCGTACCGAGCTGTTTTGCAAGTCACGGCCGAGTCGAGAGGGACGACGAGCAACCGGGACTTTCACCACGGACTGCTAGGGCCCTAGGATGAGCCCCGCCTCGTCGCAGAGCGCCCGCACCTGCGGCCGCGCCTGCGCCGGCAGGGTCGTGTGGATCCACCGAGCCATCTCGAGATCGCCGATACGACACGCGGAGCGTCCCATCACCTCGAGGGCCTCGACGGTCCGCTCGCTCTGGTAGCTCTCGCTCGCCAGGCGGTAGGCCTCGGTGTGATCGCCCTTCTGCTCCGCGACCCTCGCCCGGTGGACCAGGTCACGAGCGCCGGCAGAGCTCGTGCTGAGCGCCGCGGGTGCGTCGCTGCGCGCTCCCTCATCACCGCCGCGGATGAAACCCAGGCCCCCGCTCGCCACCAAGACCCCTGCGACCCCGATGAGCACAGCGACGACCCAGAGCCAGTAGCTGCGGCCTCCCTCCGGATCCTCCTCACCAAAGCCCGAGCTCGCGACCGCGGGCTCAGACTCCGCCGGCTTCGCGCCCGAGCTCTCGATCCCCTCGTTCACCACCGGCAGGCGCAGCGTCGCAGCGTTGTCCTCCGTGGGCCGCTGACCGCCGGCCTGACTCTCGCTCGCGCGGGCCGCAGCGGCGCCCCCTAGGCGCATCGTCGAAGCGTCAGCGCCGACCGCCGACCGGCGGATCAACACGGGCGGGCGCGGGGCCTCCGGCTCTGAGGGGAGCGCGCGCGGTCGCCTGCGGACCTGCGTGTTCCCAGAGCTCGCATGCGGCGCGGTGTCCGAGCGTGATCGCGACGCGCCGGGAGCCTCGGCCTCGGAGTACCCGTCATCGACCACCTCGGGCTTGCCCTCGACCGAGGCCACGGTCGGCAGCTTGCGGGTGATCACCTTCGGCTTTCGTGCGGCCTCCGCCGCGGACGCCTCACCGCGCTCCGCCGAGCTGACCTCATCCTCGCCCGAAGCGTCATCGGAGGTGACGAGCTCGCCGCTCATCTCCTCCGCGCTCGCCTCCATCGCCGCCGCGAGCTCGTCGACCCCGTCGTCCTCGTCGACCCCGTCGACCCCGTCGACCCCGTCGTCCTCGTCTGCTCCGGGCACGCCCGCCGCCAAGACCTCCGTCGGGCGCTCCTCCCCCTCACCGTCAAAGTAGGGCGAGGCCATGATCATCGTGTCGCCGCGCGGCCGAGGCCTCCGGCCGCTCCCACCGCTGCCCCGACGGACCGCTGGGAGCCGCTTCGCGTTCACCCCCTGGAGCGCGTCGACGAAGGCGGTCATCGTCGCGAAGCGATCGTCAGGCCGCTTCTCCAGGGCCTTGAGGATCACGGCCTCGAGCTCCTCCGGGATCTTCGCGTCGGGGGCCGCCTCGCGCAGCGGCGGCACCGCGCTCATCAGGTGCATCGCCTCGAGACGGGCGGCGTTGCTGTCGACGAAGGGGACCTTCGCGGTCAGCAGCTCGTAGACGATCACCCCGAAGGAGTAGACATCGGCGCGGACGTCGAGCCGTTCACCGGTCGACAGCTCCGGCGCCCCGTAGCGCGCGAGGCTCGCGACGTGCGTGCCCGTCTCGCGCCACTGACGACGAATGATCAGCTCATCGACGGCGCTGTTGACCAGCTTCACCGACTCTCCCCGCGGCCGACCGCGGAGACAGAAGCAGTTGCTCGACTGGAGCGTTCCGAGAACCGGCCAGCTGCCCTCCAGGAGCATCTCCCGGTGGTACTCGGCGATCAGTCGGCCGACGGTCACGACGAGCGTCCGCGCCTGGGCCCAGCTCAGGATCCCGCGCTTGCGCAGGAGCGTCGCCAGGTTGTCTCCCTGGAGGTGGGGCATGACGACGAAGAGATCGTCGTTGCTCATGATCCCGACGTCGTCGATGTCGACGATGTGGCTGAGGGCAGAGCCGTCGGCGGGAGAGGTCTTGAGCCGCCGCTGGATCCGCTGGCGCAGGTGCGGCAGGGTTCGCGAGTCGAACGAGAGATCAGGGATCAACAGCTTGACCACGACCTTGGCCTTGGTCGCGGCGTCCTCCGCGAGATAGACCGTACCCGTCGATCCCTCCGCGATCTCGCGGAGGATACGGTAGCGATTGGCCAATCGCCGACCGAGGATGGTCGCACCGCTCATGTCCGGCGAGGATAGCGCGGACAGGCCCAGAAGCCTACTCGGCGCGGTCTCGGCGAGGAGGAGCGCCGCTGCGCCCCTACGCGGGCCGATCTGCCCGTCGCCCCCGCTCAGCGCCCCTCCTCGTGAGCAGCGAAGGCCCTGTCATGAAGGGTCGAGCACGCGGACTCCCCCTGCGACCGCGAAGGGAGCCCGTGCGGCGACCTTCCAGGGCTGACCGCGACAGCTTCGCAGCCCACACCTGAGGCACACGAACACTGCGGGGCTCAGCTCGTCCGCGGTCCCCCGCGTCGCCGCCTCGACTCACACCGCCCGCGCAGGTCGAAGATGCGGGACCCAAGACGGCTCGCGGGGTCCGTG
Organism: Polyangia bacterium; assembly: GCA_030424595.1. Taxonomy (GTDB): domain Bacteria; phylum Myxococcota_A; class Polyangia; order Nannocystales; family Nannocystaceae; genus JADJRG01. The sequence continues at coordinate 36,935 of JAUHWG010000022.1, read as the reverse complement.
TCGGCCAACCTCCCCCAAGAAACGAGAGAGGCCCGGCATCGGCCGAGCCTCTCAGGTCAGCGCCGAGGCGCCGAGTTGACCAGTTGACTAGTTGACTAGTTGACCTTCCACTTCGGGATGGTGCGGTCCGCCATCAGCGCCTGCGGGTAGTCGGCGAAGTCGATCACTCCGTCCGCGTTGACATCGACGCAGTCCGGGATCTCGCAGCCGATGTACTCCTTGGAGCCGTCGTTGATGTCCTTGGTGTAGTCCAACTTCCGCGTGAAGTTCATGCAGATCGCGCCGGAGGGACCCCACATCGCCTCGACGTCCCACAGGCCTACGGTCTCCGGCGCCATCACGTCGAGCTTGTCGTAGACGTCGATCGAGTGACCGTTCTCTGTGTGGTGGTGCCCCTCTCCGCAGTAGTCCGCGCGCTTCAGGCGGAGGCAAGTCTGGTGGTAGTCCCCCAGAGCATGGCCGTTGTGCGTGTTCCCCGGGATGTAGCCCCAGATAGCGCAGTCGCCGAGAGCGGCCCCTGCACAGGCCCAGGTCGTCCGCTCCGGATCCGTCGATATCAAGGTCGCCGATTCTTCGTCCCAGGCGCCCTTGAGCAGGATCGACTTCGCGTTGTTCTCACAGGCGTTCTCCCAGGCTCCTGCGGGCTTCTGGCGCCGTTTGACGGTCTGGAGGACGAGCCCGCTCCCAAGGGTCTCAACCTCCGTCTGTGCCACCTCGAAGTCCGTTACCTCTTGGGTGTCCGGGTCCTCGTAGTCGACGTCCACGCGAAGGTCCTCGAGGTCCTCCCCCTCGAGATCCTCGTTGCTCTGGTTCTTGAGCTTGAGCTTGTTGTTGTTCATCAACGGCGAGTTCAACGCAGAGCCGTTCACTCGGAAACCGTTCACGCGGAAGCCGTTCACTCGGAAGCCGTTCACTCGGAAGCCGTTCACTCGGAAACCGTTCACTCGGAAACCGTTGACGGCCTTCGCGTTCTCAAGCTGACCACGAAAGGACATGCGTCCCTCGTCATCGACCCAGTCCCCCAGCGGCTCATCGTAAGGGCTCGGCTCGTCCGAGTCGCATGCAGGTACAATCACAATCGCCAAACAGGCGACCATCACACTTCGAATATAGTTGATCATCTCAACCTCCCCACCGACGTTCTACCACCGATAGGGGGGGGATGACCACACCAAGCGCCGTCGTCAGTCGCGGAGCGGTGCGCATACGCGCAAACCCGAGCTCCAGTCGCGAAAATCATCAGTGACTACGGGGCGATTGTAAGCGCGCGCTTGGATCGAGTCATAGGGGAAAGCCCCTCCCCTGATCACGAGTTCCCCGTCCGCCATCGAGGAATCCGTCCACTCAAACGCATTGCCGGCGGTGTCATTGAGGCCGAACGGACTCACAGTGTGCTCAACCCCCCCAACTGGGGTCGGTCCCAGAGCGGCGCCGTTGAACCCGAAGGTTTGATCGTAGTTTGCGTCCTCAACTGCGAGGAGGTCTCCATGACCATAACTGCGCTGATCTGCACCTCGGACCGCCCGCTCCCACTCCATCCCTGTGCATAAGCGAGCTCCAGGGAGGCGTCCAGTCCTTCCGAGCCACTCAACATAGCTTCGGGCCTCGACAACTCCGATACCCACGACTGGCCACTGAGACCAGTCCTGCTCTATGTAGGTGCTTCTCTCCGCCAGCCTTACCATCTCCCCCTGGCCCGCAGAAATAGCCCCCTCATCGGAGCCAAAGGTCAACACCCAAGAGTCATCGACACGCTCAAACTTGACCCGTTCGGCGCTTGGGAGGAGCTTCTTCTGTTGCGCGTCACTCTGCTCGTCGAGGAACTCGATCCAGTCAGCAAAGGAGACCTCGTGCCGACCGATCAGGTAGGCGCCGGTCGAGACTAGATGTAGCGGCGGCGCGTAGAAGAAGAGCTTGCGCATCGCCTCGTCGTCAGCACTTCCGAACAGAAAGCGCCCAGGGGGCACATACACGAACCCCTCAGGGATCTTCTCAGGGTCGGGCATCACGAAGTCGATCTCAAGCACCTCGCCTCGCTGGACGAGGAGGGGGTAGCGCACCTCGGAACGACCATCAGACATCATCAGGAGGTACGATCCTTGCTCGATCTCCGCCCCTGCGAGCGGCGAGACGCCGAGCGAGCGCATCTCGCCGAGAACATATCGACCGAGCGAGTCCTTCTCGTATCGACCGAGCGACACCTCAGTACCTGCGGGCCTGACGAGGAGGCTTACCTTTCCGGGAGCGCTCCACCGCTCCGCGTACTGATCCTCTGTGTCGTAGAGCCCTAGACGTTCGCGGAGCTCCGCGGCCTGCTTCTCCTCGTGGTTCAGCTCGGCCAGGAGTGCCCGCTCGAAGAGCACCTCGGCGAGCAAGCGACGCGCCTCATCATTGCTCGGATCCAGGATCTGCGCCGCCTCCAGCGCCTGCAGGCTCTGCTTGAGGTGGAGATCCACGGCAGCGGTCTCCTTCACGACCTCTGCCCACACCTCTTCGCCGCCCTCCGCGTCCTTGGAGTCGAACCTGCGAAACGACTCTTCGCGGCCGCGGGCGACGACATCCAGGCCTGCTCGCCCCTCCTCGAGCGCCCCGCGAGCCTCGACGATCTTCGTCTCGACCCGGCCCTGGAGCGCCCAGTACTCCTGGACCTTGACGACGCCGTAGACTGCGCCGAGGACCATCGGGATCGCGACCATCGCCGCGCGCCGCAGCTGACGACCGCGGGCGACCGCGCGACGGCTGGTGGTCAGGAACTCGCGCTCGCGCGGCCTCAGGGCGTCATCGTCGAGGTAGAGGCCCGCGCGGGTCAGGGCCGCGGTCCCCCACAGGGCGTCGCGCGGCTTGCCCAGGCGCTCCCACTCGCTCGCGGCCGTCTCGAGCGAGTGGAGGAGGATCCGCCCCTCTCGCTCTTCGTCCAACCAGCTGCGGAGGGTCCCCCAGCCGATGATCAGCGCCTCGTGGGCGATCTCGTAGATGATCCCGTCGGCGGTCTCCCGCACCACCAAGAGGCGCGAGCGGACCAGCGCCTCGAGGGCGGTGTGGGCGTCCTTCGCCTCGCCGGTGAGCTCGTCTTCGGTGAGGTTGGCGCGGGTGTCCTCGATCGTCACCAGGCGGACGAGGATCCGCCGCGCCTCCGTCCGCGCCTGCGGGAGGAGCGAGGCGAGCACGCCGTCGCCGTGCCGAGCGAGCGCGCCCGTGACCCCGCCGATCATGTCGAGATCGGCCCGGGTGATGACGCCGGAGTCCGCGTCGCGGACTGACCATAGCTCGGCGAGCGCGAACTGGAGGAGCGGCAGGCTCCCCTCGACGCCGGCGTCGATCAGCTCCTCGATCAGCTCCTTCGAGTCAAAGCGGACCCCCTGGAGCTCCGCAGGGCCGGCGATCGCCTCCTTCGCGCCAGCGCGGGTGAGCGGGCGGAGGAGATAGATCGCCCGCGAAATCTCCTCGCCGAGCTCGGGGATCTCCGCGACCCGGGTCAGGAAGTCGCCGCGGGCGGAGGCCAAGAGCCGCACCCCGGGTATGCCAGCGGCGATCTGCGCGAGCACACCTCCGACCTGGGCGGCCTGCTCCTTGTCGCTGATCGTCACCAGCTCCTCGAGCTGGTCGATGAAGATGACGAGGCCCCGGCTGTTGCCGAGCTGCTTGCGGAGGTACCAGCTAAAGGTCACCGCCGACTCGAGGATCATCGCGTGGATGATCTCCTCGTCGACGTCGAGGTAGCTGGCGAGCACCGAGACCAGCACCTGGAGCGGCTTGCGCCCCGGCATCATCGCCGCGCTCGACCAGGTCCGATCTGGCTCGATCGCCCCGTCTTGGATCAAGGGCACCGCGCCGGCCCGGCACAGAGAAGACTTGCCGACGCCCGAGTCACCGGCGACGAGGACGAACGAGTCGACCCGCAGTCGCTCGACGACCGCCCGGATCTCGACGCTCCGGCCGAAGAAGAGCGAGCGGTGCTCGGCCTGGAACGCCTGCAGGCCGCGATAGGGGTTGCCCGTCGGGATCTGCCGGTTGCGGCCCAGCGGCGTCAGGATCTCGAGGGCCGAGCGGAGCTCCTCGCCGGAGGCGTAGCGCTCCGCGGGCGAGATCCGCAGGCATCGCTCGACGATCGACGCGAAGCGAGCGTCGACGTTCGGCGCCACCTCGTCGATGGGCCGGTAGTTGCCGGCGAGGATCGCCGCGGCGAGCTCGGTGAGCGAGAGGCCGGCGTAGGGCGTCCGTCCAGACACCAGCGCGTAGAGGACGATCCCCGTGGCGTAGACGTCCGAAGCCCGTGAGGCCTGCTCGCCGTGCCACAGCTCCGGGGCCATGTAGTGCGGAGTCCCCATCAACGCGCCGACCTGCGTCAAGGAGCGCGCCGCGTGGGACTCCGCGAGCCACGGGGGTGACTCCACGACCTTGTTCTCGCCATGCGCGGTGTCGTCATGCCCTGAGTCGGCGGCGTTCGTGAGGCGGGCGAGCATCGTCGCCTCGCGCCACCCGGCGTCGATCTCCGCGATCTGAGCGATGACCTCGGGGGGCAGGGAGTCGACCTCGACCCGCCTCGCCTGGTTGACCGCAGCGCCCGTCCCGTCCCCGCCGGTGTCCGCCTGCGCATCGCCTGGCGAGCTCGGCCGGGCCTCTGACCTAGCGGCGCTCGGCGGTGCCGACTCGATCGTCACGTCGCTCGGGTTGATGATGTCGTCGTCGCCGTCCTCAAGGCTCTCCGCCGAGTCGCGGATCGGGGCGCCCGTGGCGGGGAAGACGTTGCTCGAGGTAGAGGCCTTCCGCCTCTGCTTGCCCTTGTTCGCCTTCTTCGCCTTCTTCGCCTTCTTCGTGTCCCGCATCAGCTTGGCGAGGCTGAAGTCGAGGATCTTCACGTCGCCGACGTCATCGTCGACCATCACGTTCGCGAGCTTGATGTCGCGATGGAGCACCCCATGGCGGTGTGCGTTGGCGAGACCGCGGGCGAGCTCGATCGCCATCCGATGGGCCTGCTGCCAGGAGATCGGCAGGTCGAGCTCCCCTAGGCTCTTGCCGCGGATGTACTCGCAGACGAGGTACGGGTTGCCGTCGATCTCGCCGACCCGATACATCGCCATGATGTTCGGGTGATGCAGCCGGGCCGCCGCTCGGGCCTCGATGAGGAAGCGCTCGCGCTCTGTCTCGCTCGCGTGCAGCGAGGAGATGAACTTGATCGCGACCGGGCGGTCGAGCACGCGATCCTGGGCGAGGAAGACCTGGCCCATGCTGCCGCGCCCGAGGGGCCGCACGAGCCTGTACTCGTCGAATTCTTCAGGCGGAGACCACTCCTCCACGACGCCGCGCCGACCCGAAGAGATCGGGCTCGCAGACTCAACCTCCCTCCCCGGAGGAGCATCTCTAGCGCCGGCCATGTACGTCCCTACCTGGAATACCACGGAGGCCCGGCTGCTCTGCATGTAGTCACACAGGCGAGAGCGACGCGAAGGGCGGTTGGCGGGCGATCTCGACCCGAGGGACCCTCTCTCCGGCGCTCAATCCGTCCCCTCGACACAATCGCGCATCCCACGAGCTTGCAGATGCAACTCCGAAACTCCCGCGCAACACCTCGAGTCGGCCCTCCTCCTCCCGCGCTCATCGCCGCCTGGCAGCCCTCGCCCGCGGCGGCGGTGCGGCCTCCAGCGACGGCGGGCGCAACCGCTCCTGTTGGCGCCGAGGGAGCGACAATCCCCATTCGCCACGAGAGGACGACTCGCAGACACGATCGATGAGCGACGGCGGAAGTGCCGATGAGCGCGGCCTCGACGGGCGACATCGACGAGCCTGAGCACGAGTGTGCCTACATCGATCGTGTCGGCTGTCGCTGGCGGATCGCCCACGCGGCCTGCCGACCCGCGGTGAAGACCGGAGTCCTCTCGCCGCGGGCTGCTAGGGCTCGACGCCGAGCAGCCCTGCGAGGGCCGCCACGCCGTCACGCAGCCGCCAGCAGGCGATCTCTTCGATCACGCCGCACAGCGCGTCCTCATCGTCATCATCGGCGACGGCGATGAGGGCGATCCCCTCCGCCGAGCCCGTCGCGCCGAGGCCCTGGAGGAGCCGCTCCTCGCCGCTCCCGGGCGCGCCGGAGTCGATGATGACGGCGTCGATCCGCCGCTCGCCGACGCTCCAGAGCACGGAGGCGACCGACTCGTAGAAGACCGGCTGGAGGCCCCACGACCGGAGGGTCCGGGCGAAGAGCGCCCGGTTGTGGCTCTGCCCCCTGCCCTCGACGATCGCGACGATACGGCCGGAGATCTCCTGTGGTGGCTCGAGCGGCAGCCAGATCTCGAAGGTGCTGCCGACGCCCCGCTCGCTCGTCACCTCGAGGGAGCCGCCGAGACGTTCACAGAGCGATCGGGTGAGGACAAGCCCGAGCCCTGTGCTCTCGCCGCGAACCGTCGGCTCATCCTGGACCTGGACGAAGGGGCGGAAGAGCCGGCCCAGCTCCTCCTCGCTCATGCCGATGCCGCTGTCGCGGACCTCGATCGTCACCCAGCCCTCCGCCGGCGCCCGGAGAGCGACGCGGATCTCACCGTCGAGGGTGAACTTGCAGGCGTTGCTCAGGAGGTTGAAGAGGCTCTGACGGATCCTCGTCGCGTCGCTGGCGATCGTGCGGACACCGGGCTCGACCTCGAGGTGGATCTGATTGCGGTTGCGCAGCGCCTGCGAGCTCATCGTCTCGATCACCTCCCGCGTGAGCGCCACGAGCTCGACGTCGGAGGTCTCGATCGTGAGGTGCTCGGCTTCGAGGCGAGCGATGTCGAGGATGTCGTTGACCAGGCGGAGCATGTAGCCGCCGGCCTCGACGACCTTGCCGAGAACGGCCTCGGCCTCGCTGCCCACCGCGAGCGCCGGATCGTCGTCCTCGCCGTCGAGGAGGAGCTCTGCGTAGCCGAGGATCGCGTTGAGCGGGGTCCGGAGATCGTGCGTCGCTTGGGCCAAGAAGGCGCTCTGAACCCGGTCCCCGCGCGTCGCCTCGCGGCCGCGGTCGGCGAGCTTGAGCGCCTCACGAGCGGTGCGCAGCTCGAGCACGTTGCGGGCCAAGCTCGAGACGGTTCGCCGCAGCTCGATCTGGTCGATCACCTGACGTCCCAGCACGTGCAGAGCCCGGAGCTGGAGCGGCGACAGCTCGCGCGGCACCCGATCGATGACGCAGAGGGTCCCGAGCCTATGACCGTCGTGGGTGACCAGCGGCGAGCCTGCGTAGAAGCGTACGTTCGGGTCCTCTTGGACCAGAGGGTTGTCGGCGAAGCGCTCGTCCTCGTGCGAGTCCGGGACGATGAAGATCCCTTCCTCCAGGATCGCGTGAGCGCAAAACGCGAGGTCCCGGTGAGTCTCCGGAGCCGCGAGCCCGACCTTCGACTTGAACCACTGGCGATCTGCATCGATCAGGCTGACCAGGGCGATCGGCGTCCCGCAAAGTTCGCCCGCCAGCGCTGTGATCTCGTCGAACGACGCCTCGGGCTCGGTGTCCAAGATCGCATACCGACGCAGCGCTTCGAGGCGAGCGGCCTCGTCGTCAGGCAGCGGGGCAGGCTTCATGGGACCACGGTAGGGGAGACGCGCCGAGCCGAAAAGGCCTCTATTCGCAGGAGCTAGCGCGTAAACGCGACCTGCTGAGCGTCTGAGAGCGCTGCTCGGAGGAGAGGCCGAGGCGGCGGATCATGCGGACCCCGTCGTCGACCCACAGCGGAGGTGAGCGGAGCATCGGCGCAGCCAAGACGATGAGCGGTCCGCCTCCACGTCTTTGTCCAGGCGCGATCTCGCGAGCCCCTGTCCTGGGGACGCGGCCCTCCGCGGGTGGAGCCAGCGGCAGACCGACCGGGCTCAAGAGCCAGACGACCAGGTGCGCGTACCTCGCTTGACCACCCTTAGAGGATCGAGTACGCCGGAATCAGTGCCTAGTAATCGAAGGTTTGGGTGGTTCGTCCCGTTTGCTCAGGTCAGCGCTGGGCTCGCGGTGCTCGCCGTCGCACCAAGCTCCTCCGCCTACGCACCCGCACCGGTGGGGCACTCGCAGACGACCTTTCAAGTCGCCGACGGCGGCTCGCCTCGGAGCGCTCGCTCCTTCTCGGCGAGCGTGACGACCCCTGCAGCCCAGGACGCCCTCCGTCGCCTCGAGGCGCGGGTCGGACCGACCTTCACGAGCTGGGACTCCGCCACCGGGGTCCCCGCCTATGTGATCCCCAAGGCGCATCAACAGGAGGGGATCTCGTCGGATCCCGCCCGGGCTGCGGCCTTCGCCGACACGCTCACCACGGCCCACCTCGATCTCATGGCGCCCGGCTGCGCAGGCGCTGACTTGACGATGGTCAGCAACCGCCTCGACGGAGAGCTCCGCACCATCGGCTACAGCCAGAGCCACCGCGGCTACCCGGTCGTCGGCGGTCAGCTCTCCCTCCGCATCCGCCGTGATCACGTCGCCGCGATCACCTCGCAGGCGATCCCGTGCGCCGCGCTCCCAGACCATGACGCGACCCTCGGCGCCGACGAGGCCGCCGCCCGAGCCCAGGCGTGGGTGGCCGAGACCGACGACGCTAGCGAGAGCACGATCCTCGAGATCGGAGCCCCCGTCATCCTGCCGCGGATCGGCGACAAGGGCATCCTCCGCGCCGATCTGGTCATCCCCGTGGTGGTCGAGACCAGCTCCCCCCGCGGCAAGTGGAGGGTCTACGTCGACGCCCAAAGCGGCGATCCTGTCGCCCGGGAGACGCTCCTCCACTACACCGCGAACGCGGTCTACAACGTCCCGCGCCGCGGACCGCTGGGCGCTCGCTACAACGCCCCCGCGGCGCTGCTCAACTTCAACATCGGCGGCCAGACCGTCACCGCAGACCTCGGCGGAGGCCTGCCGATCGACGCCCCGGCAGCGATCACGGCGACGGTCAAGAGCCCCTTCGCCGCCATCTACAACGCCTCTGGCCAGACCGCGTCCTCAGACTGGGTCGTCAGCCCGGGCGACACGCTGGTCTGGGATCAGCGCGACGACGAGTTCGTCGACGCCCAGCTCTCGGCCGCGATCCACACCATCCTCGTCAAGGAGCGGGTCCGCAGCATCGACCCGACCAACCCCTTCCTCGACCAGCAGATCGCGGTCACCGTCAACATCGACGACATCTGCAACGCCTTCTCCGACGGCGACAGCATCAATTTCTTCGTCTCCTCGGACAACTGCGCCAACACGGCCCAGCTCGCCGACGTCGTCTATCACGAGTTCGGCCACTCGATTCACTTTCAGTCGCTGATCCCCGGCGTCGGCGCCTTCGAGGGGGCGCTCAGCGAGGGCATCTCGGACTACCTGAGCGCGACGATCACCGGCGACTCCGGCCTCGCCCGCGGCTTCTTTAACTTCAACCCCGACGATCCGCTGCGGGAGCTCGACCCCGAGGGCTTCGAGTGGCACTGGCCCGAGGACCAGGGCGAGGTCCACGACGAGGGGCGGATCATCGGCGGAGCGCTCTGGGATCTCCGCAAGATCCTCCGCGGCAAGCTCGGCGCCGAGGCAGGGACCGCGCACACCGACTACCTCTGGTACGAGTCGATCCGCCGCGCCGTCGACATCCCGTCGATGTACATGGAGTCGCTGATCGCCGACGACGACGACGGCATCCTCAGCAACGGCACCCCGAACGGCTGCGAGATCGCGGCGGCCTACGGCGCCCACGGCCTGCGGACGGTCTCGGCGACGGTCACCGACGTCAGCCTTCAACCCCAGGGCGCGGACGGATACCCGGTCGTCGTCAACAGCGACGGCCTCCTCGCCGACTGCCCCGGCAGCGGCCTCCTCGGCGCGACGCTCACCTGGCGTCAACGCGGGCAGCCCGGCAACGGCGGCACCCTGCCGATGCTCTCGAACGGCGTCGGCGGCTTCATCGGCGTGATCCCGAAGCAACCGGACGACGTCGTCATCCAGTACCAGGTCGAGCTCAAGACCGGGGCGGACAGCGCCCAGACCGTGCCGAAGAACGCCGCCGATCCCTGGTACGAGTTCTACGTCGGCGACGTCGAGCCCCTCTACTGCACCGACTTCGAGAACGACCCGCTCGCCGAGGGCTGGGCCTTCGGCGGCGCGAGCTCGGACTTCGAGTGGGCCCCTGTGACTGGGGTCAGCGGGCTCGATCCGGACGCCGCCTTCTCGGGCCTCTTCGTCGTCGGCAACGACGTCGCCGGTGACGGCGGCTACAACCCCTTCACCGACGCGATCCTCAGCTCGCCGCAGGTCGACACCGGCGGCTTCTCCAGGGTCCGGCTCCAATATCGCCGCTGGCTGAGCGTCGAGGACGGCTTCTACGACCAGGCCCGGATCTACGCCGGCGGCTCGACCATGTGGGAGAACTACAGCTCGGTCTTTGAGGACGAGGCGAGCGTCCACCACGTCGACGGCGAGTGGCGCTTTCACGACGTCGACCTGAGCGGCGCCGTCATCGACGGCAAGGTCGACGTCGCCTTCGCCCTCCTCAGCGATGGCGGGCTCGAGCTGGGCGGCTGGACCCTCGACGATGTGTGCATCGTCGGCGTCAACGCAGCGGCTGGGATCTGCGGCGACGGGATCCTCGACCCCGGCGAGGGCTGCGACGACGGCAACAACCTCGGCGGCGACGGCTGCTCAGCGTCCTGCGAGGCGGAGGCGGGCCCGACCAGCGAGACCGACTCGGACACCGACACCGACACCGACACCGACACCGACACCGACACCGACACCAGCGCGACCGGCGGGACCGGCATCGACCTCGTCGACCGCGGCTGTGTCTGTACGAGCGACGCCGACGCGCCGACCGGCCGAGGTGCATGGCTGGCCCTGCTCGCCCTCGTCAGCCTCCGTCGGCGTCGGCGTCAGCGGTGACCGACGCAGCGTTGCCCCCTTCCGAGAACGCCCCGTCCGAGAACGCCCCCCCGAGCACGCAGCTCGCGCAGCTCGCGCAACGGTCTCCATGGGGCGCATGTCGCCCCAGGAGGCCCTTGGAAGGGCACTCCTGGCCATTCTTCGAGAACCGTGACGGGGCGGGGAACATCGGCCCTCCGCGCCCGTGGTACTCGCTGTGCACGCTGCTGTGAAGCTCGGCTCGACCTCGCGCCCATCTCCCCCGCCGGAGCTCGACGAACTCACCCTCGTCCGCGCTCAACGGGGAGAGGCACGCGCTCGACGGGCGCTCGTCGAGCGCTATCAACGACCCGTCTTCGCGATCCTCTCGCGGATGCTCCACGGAGAGCGTCGCGACCTCGTCGAGGACCTCGCCCAGGACACTTTTCTGAGGGTGTTCAAGGCGCTGCACACCTTCGACCGCAACGGACCTGCGCGCCTCTCGACCTGGATCCTCACGATCGCGAGCCGACGTGCGATCGACGAGCTTCGCCGTCGGCGCCCGCAGCAGACCAGCCTCGATCATGCGCAGCCGATCGCTGAACCGAGCGGCGCCGACACCCTCACCCGCCGAAGAATGCTCGCCGGACACCTCCGCGCCGCGATCGACGAGCTGAGCCCATCCCACCGCGCAGCGTTTCTGCTCCGCGAGTACCACGAGATGTCTTACGAGGAGATCGCGGAGAACCTCGAGATCGATCTCGGCACCGTCAAGTCCCGCCTCAGCCGCGCCCGAGCGGCCCTACGGAGCAAGCTCGCGGAGGTCTACCATGCGTCCTGAATCCACCGATACGACCGATAAGCTCGACACGCTGACCGAAGAGGCGCTCGCGGCGTGGGAGCCGATCGAACCGCCCGCCAACTTCGCCGCCTCGGTGATGGCGGCGGCCAGCGACGACGACGCCTCGATCCCGATCCCCGGCGCAGATCCCCTCCTCGGATCGCCGAGCCGAGGATCCCGCTGGGGCGTACGCGGCCTCCTCCTCGGCGTCGCCGTCGCTGCGGTCGCCGCGGCCACCGGCGCCGCCCTCCTCTTCGGCGGCGACCCCAAGCCCACCGTCGAGCCCGACGACAGGGTCAGCCAGCTAGACAGCGGGACCCCGAACGCCGGCCCGACGATCCCCAAGGGGGGCGCTGGCGGTGACTTCGAGCCGACGCCGCTCCCCGCCGATCTCGACGACCGGATCGACGGCTACGTGAACTCCCACGGCCGCCTCTACGGCGAGGTGTTCCGCTTCCACGGGACGATCATCGTCGCCCGTGACGGCGACGTGGTCTACCGCCGCAGCTACGGCGACGCTGTCCGCTCGAGCGAAGGCGAGGCGATCCCCCACCGCCCCGACACCCGCCACCGGATCGGCACCCTGACCCAGCAGATCACCGCGACCGCGATCATGATGTTGGTCGAGCGCGGCGCCCTCGGCCTCGATGATCCGCTGCGCAAGCACCTGCCCGACTACCCCGAGGAGGGGCGCGAGATCACGATCCGCCAGCTCCTCGACCACAGCTCCGGGATCCCGAGCTTCACCGACGAGCACACCCACAGCGAGTGGCGCGCTGAGCCGCACACGACCGCGGCCCTGCTCGCCCGCTTCAGCGCCCAGCCCCTCGAGTTCAAGCCCGGGGCCGAGTTCGACCCGAGCAACTCGGGCTACGCGGTGCTCGGCGCGGTCATCGAGGCGGTCACCGGCGCGACCTACGACGAGTTCGTCCAGCGTGAGATCTTCGGGCCCCTGGCGATGGAGCGCAGCACCGTCGGCGAGCCGCCGGCGAGGGCGATCCAGGCCGACGGATACCTCTTTAGCGAGGACGAGCAGCTCCTCCGCTTCCACCGGGCACACCTCGACCTCTCGTCGTTCGGCGCCGCCGGAAACATCGTCACCACCGCCGACGATCTGAGCCGCTGGGCGCTCGCTCTCTTCGAGGGTCGAGTGCTCGAGGACGAGACGCTCGACCTGATGCTCAAGTCGACCAACGAGGAGGGTTACGCCCTCGGCTGGATCCCCGAGCGGGAGTTCGGCCAAGACGTGGTCAGCCACCCCGGCGGCACGGAGGGCATCAACGCGGCGATCCGCTACTACCGCGGCGATCGAACCCTGATCCTCGCGATCGCCAACAACGACGTCATCGACGCTCGCGCGGTCGTGGAGGAGATCGGTCAGATCACCCACGGTCGAAGCCCGACCCCGCCGATCGAGCGCGAAGAGGTCGACGTCGACACCGAACGCTTCCACCTCTACGGAGGTCACTACACCCTGACCCCAGAGAGCCGCGCCGAGCTCGGCCGCTTCTTCGAGCCCGAGGAGGTCGAGCGGATCTCGGAGGCCCACGTCATCGCCAACCCCGAGACCGGACGGGTAACCTTCTCGGTCCCCGGGCACGGGAGCAAGTGGATGCACGGGCTGGACCGCGACACCTTCTTCTTCAAGGACGCCGCCGCGACTGTCGCGACCTTTCACTTCCGGCCGACCACGAGGGACGCGACGGGCTCGGGCTCGAGCTCGGGAGGCTCGAGCTCGGGAGGCCCGAACGAGGCCGGAGATTCGCCCGCGAGCGCGCTCCACCTCCGGCAGGGACCCCTCGATATTCGCCTCGCGCGGAGCGAGGGCGGCGACCTCCTCCCACCGGTGCTACCCTCGCTTTGATGGGTACCCAGCGCCGCGCCACGAGCACGATCGAACGCACGCCTAGCAGCCCGTGGCAAGGGTCCCGAGTGGTCTCGCGCCGCGATCGTCGGCCCTCTTGGCTTCGACGAAACGCCGCTGTACTGGGCTGTAGCGCAGTTTCCGGCGGGGCCGAGAGGGGCGACGAGGGCGAGCGAGAGCGCGCGGGGCTCTTCCCACGCGCAGCCAGAGCCCGCCACGCAGGCGCCCGGCGCAGGAGAGGAGGCCTCCTCGGCCCCGCCCTCGCCTGCGCGATCCTCTTCACGGCGCCGGCGGCCGGCCTCGCCTGCGAGCCCGCCGAGCAAGCGATGGCCGAGCGGCGCGCCCGCGAGATCAGCCGCGAGGTCGCCCGCCACGCGAGCGTCGAAGCGCGGAAGATCCTCCGCAAGGCGCAGCGCGAGCTCCAGCACCTCGAGGGCGAGGCTCGCAAGCTCGAGAAGAAGGCCCGCAAGCTCGAGAAGAAGGCCCGCCACGGCATCAAGCAGGCCCGCGATAAGGGCGAGGAGGCCCGTGACCTCCTGGAGAAGTTCCAGCCGCCGCCGGAGAGCAGCGCCCCGGTCCACACCGACACGTCGATCCTCTGCGAGGGCGAAACCTGTACGATCGACCAGGAGACCGCGAAGCTCTACGCCGCAGAGCCGATGATGCTCCTCCACGAGGGGACGATCCTGCCGCTGCCGGGCGAGGCCGGCGGTCTCCGGATCCTCAGCCTCCGCCAGGGCGGCCTCGGCGAGCGTCTCGGCCTCCGCCCCGGCGACGTCCTCCGCGACATCGACGGAGCCCCCCTAACGTCGCTCTTCAAGGATCCTGAGACCCAACGCAGGCTGGCCCGCTCGCGGAGCTGGACCCTCACGTTCACCCGCGACGGTCGAGAGGTCCGCAGGTCAGTCGCCCTGCGCTGACCTCCAGACCGCGACGTGCCTTGCGGGCCGCCGCCCGATGGCACTAGTCTGCCGCCGATGGCGACCATCTCGATCAACGGCTGCGACCTCTACTACGAGGACAGCGGCGGCCATGACAAGCCGGTGCTCATGCTCTCGCATGGGCTCCTGTGGAGCACCGCCCTCTTCCAACACCAGGTCGAGGCCCTGAGCGATCGCTATCGGGTGATCTGCTACGATCACCGCGGCCAGGGCCGCTCTGCCGTCCCCAAGGGTCGCAGCGTCACGATCGAGGCCTGCTATCGCGACGCCGTCGCCCTGATCGAGGCGCTGGACGTCGGCCCCTGCCACTTCGGCGGCCTGTCGATGGGGGGCTTTGTGGCGATGCGGCTGGCGGCGCGACGCCCCGATCTCCTCCGCTCCTGCATCCTGATGGAGACCTCCGCAGATCCTGAGCCGCCGGAGAACGTCGGCCCCTACCGGCGCCTCAACTTCGTCGCCCGCTGGTTTGGCCTCCGCTTGGTCACCTCCAAGGTGATGCCGATCATGTTCGGAAAGACCTTCATGACCGACCCCGAGCGGGCCCAAGAGCGGGATCTCTGGCGGGGACGGATGACCTCGAACCGGACCTCGATCTACAAGGCGGTCAACGGCGTGATCGAGCGCGCGGGGGTCTTTCATGAGCTCCGCAGGATCACGACGCCGACCCTGATCATCGTCGGCGACGAAGACGTGGCGACAACGCCGGACAAGTCCGTGCGCCTGCACGGGGCGATCGAGGGCTCGGAGCTCGTGACCATCCAAGGCGCCGGTCACTCGAGCTCGGCGGAGCAACCCGAGGCCGTCAACGCCGCGATCCGTGACTTCCTGGGGCGGGTCGACGCCCGCAGGAGGGAGGGCGACGAGCGCAGCGAGGCCGTCGACGATGGCGCCCCGAGGGCCGGCACGGCCGGCACCTCCCCCGACCCTCAGGGCTGAGCCCGGACGAGGTCACCGTGGGCACCCGCGCTAGCACCGTCGACCCCGCCGGCGTCCACGGACCGCGACGACCCAAGCTCCTCGTCACCGGCTTTTGTGACTGGCGTGACCTCGGCGACCCGCCGACGATCTGGCGCTGCCGCGACAACCCGAGCGGTCGGCTGCTCACGGGCGCGGTGACAGAGGATCGGGCACCGCCGCTCCAGGGGCCCCTGGCTGAGGGGCTCCGGCGGGCCGAAGACCTCGACGTCGACCTCGCCCTCCTCCCGGTGACCTGGGGCGCCTTCGCTGCGCTGCCTCCGATCGCCGACTATGACGCGGTCTTCCATATCGGCCTCGGCAGCGAACAGGATGACGATCAGATCCTCCTGGAGACCGGAGCGACCAACCTGCGGGAGCGACAGGACGCCCTCGGAGAGGCTCCTCCGACCGCCCTGATCGAGCCGGGCGGCCCGGCGATCCGCCTGCTCCTGCCCGACATGGAAGCTGCCGTGCGCGCCCTCGCCGGTCGCCGTCTCGGCGACTACCGGCTCCTCGCGGCCGAGCCACGGCCGAGCAACGTCTTCCTCTGCAACGAGACCCTCTTCCTCACCCTCACGGCGGCCGCAGCCGCGCCGCGCCCGGTTCGGGCCACCTTTGTCCATATCCCTGCGAGCGACGCGGCGGCTCTAGGGCCGCTGAGCTCAGTTCTCCTAGGTCTCCTCCGCGTCCTCGCTGGCGCCGGCTGAAACGGCGCGGTGCCTGCCCCAAGGCCCCTGCGTGCGCTCGGCCCCCGCGTGCGCTCGGCCCCGCGTGCGCTCGGCCCCGCGTGCGCTCGGCCCCGCGTGCGCTCGGCCCCCGCGTGCGCTCGGCCCCGCGTGCGCTCGGCCCCGCGTGCGCTCGGCCCCGCGTGCGCTCGGCCCCCGCGTGCGCTCGGCCCCGCGTGCGCTCGGCCCCGCGTGCGCTCGGCCCCCGCGTGCGCTCGGAGAGATCATCGACCGCTGCTACGATGGAGACCATGGCGAAGACGAACAGCCGCGACCGGCGGCGCGAGATGAAGCGCTCGCCAACGCAGCGGCCCCGCGCGCTCCGTCGCGCCTATCCGCTCCTCGCCGGCACGCTCGCCGGCACGCTCGCCTGCACGCTCACCTGCACAGTCGCGCTGGCGCTGCAGGCAGAGGCCGACCCCAGCGCTACAGAGGCGAGCGAAGAGACCTCCGCCCGACGAGCCTCGGGACCGACCGCGATCGCCTCGAGCTGCACGCTGGGCGGCCATCGCCTCGCGGGGCGCGTCAAGGTCGTCGACGCCTTCCCCGACCTCAAGGTCAAGGTCGTCGACGCCTTCCCCGACCTCAAGGTCCGCTGGGTCGACGCCTTCCCCGACTCCTGCGGTCGCTGGCAGCGGGTCGACGCCTTCCCAGACCTGACGATCCAGTTCGTCGACGCCTTCCCCGATCTGACGATCCGCGAGGTCGACTCCTTCCCGGGCCTCCCCTGAGACGAGGAGACCCGCACCGTCGACCCCTGTCGACCCCTGTCGACCTCTGTCGACCCCTGACCCACTTGCCCGAGTCCCGCATGCGAGGCGATCCTCGCGGCGAAGGGAATTTGCCGAGATGTGTGGCCGCTTCACCTTGACCCGTACCAACCTCCGCGACGTCGCGACGATCCTCGAAGCTGAGCTCGACGAGGAGCTCGAGGCCGCCTACAGCCCCCGCTACAACGTCGCCCCGAGCAACATCCACTGGCTCCTGGTCAACGAGGGCGGGCGCCGGCAGATCGTCGCCGGCCGCTGGGGCTTCCCGATCGCCTTCGGACCGCGCAAGGACGATCCCGTCGGACTCATCAACGCCCGCTCAGAGACCGCCGCGAGCAAGCCGACCTTCCGTGACGCCTTCGCCAGGGCCCGCTGCGCGGTGCTCGCGGACGGTTTCTTCGAGTGGTCCGGACCCCGCGGCCGACGGACGCCGACGTGGTTCCACGCCCCCTCGCTGGAGCTGCTCCCGCTCGCCGGCCTCTGGCGCGAACAGGTATGCCCCGAGACCGGCGAGGTCGAGCGTCGATTCACCATCCTGACGACCGAGGCGAACGCGGTGATCGAGCCCTGTCACGCTCGGATGCCGGCGATCCTGCCCCCCGCGAGCGTCAGCCCCTGGATCGAGCCGGCCCCCAACACCCGCCACCCTGAGGCGCTCCGCCGCTTCTCGGCGGAGCTCAGCGCCCACCTGCGACCGGCGGACAACTCCCTGCTCGTCGCCACCCCGGTCAGCTCCCGCGTCGGCAACGTCCGCCACGACGACCCCTCCTGCATCGAGCCTGAGCGCACACTCTTCTGAGCCGCTGGACGGGCGCTCGTCGCAGAAGCGGCGACCCTCGGGGCTCCTCGTCTCGCCCGATCCGGCTCGTACTTCGCCGACTCGAACGTCGCCAAGCCGCGGGCGGACGCCGAGGATCCGCAGCTCGCCCGCAGGCTCTGGGAGCGGTCCGAGGAGATCGTCGCCGGGCTGCCGTAGGCGGGCGGGAGCCGCCGGGGCGAGCTCTACAACGGGCTCGCGCGGAGCCTTCGCCTGACCGCGTGAGCCGGTCGGCGGATCGCCCCGCGGCACGGTCGGCGGCGCCTCGCCGCTGTGAGAGGCGCTACGCCGGCTCCGACCCGAGAGAGATCTCGCCCATGCCGAGCGGGAGCCCGCCCAGGCGAGCGCGGACCCTCGCTCCCTAGCTCAGGATCTTGTCGAGCTTCTCGCTGATCTTGCTCTCGACGGTGCCCTTCGCCGCGCGGAGGAGCAGGGGCATGAAGACCGTGACGTGGACCTCCTTGTCGCTGACAGCGACCGAGCCCTTGGTCCCCTTGGCCATCCCCGAGGGCGCGTTGAACTCGATCTCGTCGCCCTTCCACGCCCAGACGAGGCCGAGCTTCTCCTTCATCCCGTCGGCGAGGCTCTCCGCCTTCGCGCGGGCGGTCTCCTTGTCAAACGAGTGGGGGCGGCGGATGTCGATCGTGGGCTTTGCCATGGCTGTCTTGTAGCGGCTCTCGGGGCGAATCCCAAGGGCCCAACGCAGGCCCCCTGGGGTGCTGCAAGATGTGAGCATCACCACGCATCAGCGGGCGGCTCGCGAACGACGCCGAAGACCGAGGCCGACGAGGCCCCAGAGCCCCCAAGGGAGGATCGCCTGGCCGTCGCGCGCCCCGGTCGGCGCCGCCGCGCAGGCGCATCCCCCTCCGTCGCCGGACCCCTCTGCGCCGGTCGTCGCCGAGGCGCTGGCCGTCCCCTCTCCCTCCGTGCCAGAGACCGTCGGGGCGCCTGAGCCCGAGCTCCCCGCCGTGCCTCCGCCGTCGCTCGTGCCCCCGTCGCTCGTGCCCTCGCTCGTCCCCTCGCTCGTCCCCTCGCTCGTCTCGCCGGTGGTCTCCCCACCGGTCGACTCTCCACCGGTCGACTCCCCGCCTGTGGTCTCTCCCCCCTCCACGGGGCAAGCGATCGCCGCCTTGAAGTCGATCGCCAAGGCGCCGGGACCCTGGGCCGCGACCTGCTCGAAGGCGCCGACGTGGGGCACAGGTCCGCGAGCGTTGCCGCAGAAGTCCTCCGTCAACTCCGCCAAGCTCGGCGCAGCCCCCATCGTCAGCAGCGAGCCGCCGTCGACCGGCCAGAGATCACGGCTCGCCGCGTCGACCCAGCACTCCGCGGGCGCCGAGCAGTCGACATTGCCGGCGGTCACCACCCCCGGCACCGCCTCTGGGATCGCCGGCCCCATCCCCGCCTCCTGCCAGGCGGCGTTGCTCGTCAGCTCGAGGGACTTGCCCGCGACCCAGGCCCCGCCGAGCCGGATCGCCGGCCCCTCGTCGCCGATCACCGTATTGCCGAGGAGCTGGATGTCATGGACGTTGCCCCAGCCGTTGTAGTCGTAGACCCGCAGCGCCGCATAGGAGCCGCCGAGGACGATGTTGTTGCGGACGAGGGCCGGGCCGCCGCCGATCTCGAGCGACGAGCTCTCCCGCGACCCCCCGACGATGTTGCCCTCGACGACGCTCCGCCGGCTCAGATCCGGAGAGCCGTAGATCTCGATCCCCGGGCCCTTGGTGTCGTCGATGACGTTGTCCCGGACCACGCCGTAGGAGTCGAGCTTGATCTCGAGCCCGTAGCCGACCGCCGCCGAGTCGACGCCGACGATCAGGTTGTCGGCGATCACCACGTCGGTCGCGGCGCACTGCTCCTCGCCGTTTTGACAGCCGATGTAGATCCCGGTCGCCTTCAGGTCCTCAAAGAAGTTGTCCAGGATCTCGAGGCCTGCGGTGTCGCTGCTGTTGGCGGAGACCGAGATGCCGCCGATCTGGAAGAAGTGATTGCCGCGGATGAGCACCCGATCGCCGGTCTTCACCTTGATCGCGTCGATCGCCTCGTTGGTCGGGCCGAAGGAGAGACCCTCGATCACGATGTCGCTGGCGTTGACGTCGATCACGTTCGACGAGTCGCCGTCGTAGACGATCGCGGTGAGCTGGTCGGGATCCTGGGCGCGGAGCACCTTCGCCTGTCCCTCGGCACCGCCGACGCTGAGGTTGCAGGGGCCGGCGTGCATGCCCGGGAGGAGCACGACCTCGTCCCCTGGCCCCGCCTCCTGGTTGAACACCTGGCAAAAATTGTCCCCGGGGGAGACCTCGAATTCAGCGGCGAAGGCCCCCTTCACCGGGAGAAGGAGCGACACAAGGGCGAGCGACACCGACACGCGGAGGGACATCCGCCCGAGAGTGGCATGGTTGCCGAGGCGACGAGCGCTCAGCCGCCGAGGAGCTGGCGCAGGCGCCCCTCGTGGCGCGCGCCCGCGCCCGGATCCTCGAGCCCGTCGTCCCACTGGAGACCTCGCGCCTCGGCGAAGGCGGCGAGCGCCTCGAGGGAGAGGAGCGGCCCGCGGCCGTCCTCCCGCGCGACCAGCTGGCCGCGCTCGATCGCCCGCCGCAGCTCGTCGCGACCGAGCCCGGTCAGGAGCGAAGCTCCGTGGAGATCGACCTCGCGACGGCGGAAGGTCAGGCGATCCGCCGCCCGGAGAGCGTCGCGAACCCGCCCTTCGTCGCCGGCGATCAAGCGCCCGAGCTCCTCGTCACCGCCCCCGAGCTGCGCCTCATGGAGCGCCATGTCGGCGTCCCGAAGCTCGCCTAGCCAGGCGCCCTCATGCTCTTCGAGCCAGCTCGAGAGGGTCGCCTGGAAGACCCGGAGACGATGCACATGATGGGCGTTCTCCGCCTGCGCCGCCAAGGGCCCGAGGAGGCGGCGGCTCAGGAGATAGGCCGCGCGGAGGAGCGTCTGCCCCTCGGAGGCGAGCGACGAGGCCGAGGTCGACGCTGCATCCGCGCCGGCCCCTCCCCGCCCAGCTTCGTCCTCACGTCGGCTCATCGCCGGAGCCCTACCACAGGCGATGCGCTCGGCGGAAGCGCTAGCCCCCGCCCTGCGGACGCCTCGCCCGACGCCGCGGGGAACCGCCCCACGCTAGCCCGGCGGGTTCGGGTTGATCGTGCCGGTGCCGGTCCCGCCGAGGTACGCGTAGGAGTCCCAGTCGTCGTAGCCGACGATGACCACGCCGAAGGGATCGTCGCCTCCGTCGAGCACGTGCACGCCGTCGGGGATCGGCACCCGCGCGACCTCGTAGCCGCTGCCTGCGACCGGGTTGAAGTCAGCGTCGTTGACCGGCACGTCGTCGATCGTCACGGTCGCGCCGACCGGCCGGGTGATCACGGCGACGTCGTTGACCCACGTCGCCGGGACGAGGACGACGTAGCGCGGCAGGTACTGCTCGATCGGCGAGAGCTGGACCATCGCCGGATCGCCGGTGAGCGAGTAGGGGGCCGGCATATTCTCCGAGCCCGTCATGTAGTTGAAGAGACCGATCGGCTTGTCCGCGCTCAGCTCAAAGTCGCCGGGCTCGCCGGGGGGGCCGCTGACGTAGAGCTCGACCATCTGCCCCTGGTTGAGGGTGAAGGCCTGCATGTTGATCCCGGTGACCCCTGGGTCTGCGGTGATCGAGATCGAGGTGCCGTCCTCGGAGGCGTAGATCTGCCACAGCGACGCCTCCGGGCTGCCCGGGTTGCGCACCGGCATCCGCGAGGCGACGAAATTTTGCCCCCACTGGCGCAGCCCCGCGACCTGCTCTTCGAGGTGGTCGCAGCAGCAGGTCGAGGCGGGGATGAGCGCGCACTCCTGACCCGAGAAGACGGCGACCGGGTGGCCCTCGTTGCTGACGACCTTGGTCCCGGTCATCGACGTCGCGAGGCTCTGGACGGCGACGCTGAGCACGTCCCCCTCGTCGAGGTTGACCGCGAAGGGGACCCCGGAGGTGCCCGCCGGGACGCCGTTGCCCGCGGCGGTCGCGGGGCCCGGTGTGACCGTCACCTGGGTCCCGTCGGCGGTCGCGACGATCGTCGCGTAGCCGTGCTGGAAGGTGTTGGAGTTGTCCTTCATCGAGGTCCAGCCGACGACGTCGTTGATCGTGTCGAGCGCGGGGACCGGGTAGAGCATCGACGCGTCGGAGAGGTAGGACGAGGAGCCGTCGACGGGGTTGAACTGGTAGGCGACGACCGGCACGTCCGAGCTGACCCGGTAGGCCCCGCCGGCCCGCACAGCGCTGTCGTCGGTGCTGTTGGCGGGGAGGCTGAAGGTGAAGAGGTCGAGGGCGCCGATCGGCTGCGGCCCCGCGATCACCCCCCAAGCGCCGTCTTGCTTGCGCTCGACGGTCACCGTCGCCGGCTGGTCGAGCTGCACGTTCGCCACGGCGACCGCGTACTGCTGGTTCTCAACGCCGTCGTGGGAGTCGAGGTCGACCGCGAAGAAGCGGCAGCCGACGGTGCTCAGCCCCGCCTCGGCCTCGGCGCAGGTCGTCGGGATGATCGGCCCCATCTCCTCCTCCCCGAGATCCCACCCCCCGGGGATCCCGAGATCGAACTTGAGGTCGGGCACGCCGTCGCTGCTCCCGCTCCCGCTCCCGCTCGAGTCGTCGCCGCTGCCCTCGGTCGCCGCCGAGGTGCTCGCCTTGGTCGTCCCCCCGCCCGAGACCGTGACCCCCGTAAGCGAGGTGATACCGCTGGCGGAGGTCGTCTCGGCCATCGCCGCGTCATCGCCGCAGGCGCCCGCACAGACCATCACAAGCGCGACCGTCGAGTTCGTCATCCGTGACATGGAGGTCAATCTAGCCCAAGGAGTCGGCTCCGTGCGCAAGCGCCCGCCAAGCCACCCACCGCGTGGTCGAGTGTCGGCTCAGCCCCTCACATGTCCCCACCAGACCCCAACCCCGGCTCACCCCTAAGCTGATCTTTTTCGAGATCCGAGTGATCCGATTCGGGGTGTCGGGACGCTACCCCTCACCAACCGAGTCAAGGCTCGATTGGACCTCCGTCATCGTGGGGAGGGGACACCGCCAGACGACCAGGGGCGCCTTCGGCTTTTGCCGCCCTGATCGCCGTTCGGCACCGATGGGAGCTGCTACGTGGTGGTCGCAGCGCCTGTCAGGATCGGACCCGGCGGACCCTTCCCACGGTGATTTTTTCTTCTTCCGCCTCCGGCGGGGCGCCGCTAGCCCGGCTCAGCCCCACCCGGTGACGACCCGGGCCCACCTGGACGCGTCGCTCGGTCCAGACCAGTCTCCCCATCCAGACCGGTCGCCCTGTCCGGACGGGGCGCCCTGTCCGTCGCATCGCCCGCATCGGTCTGGCCCGCATTCGCGGACAAGCCCGGCACGCTCCCACCTGAGGCGGACCCCGCAGCCACCCGGAAGCTCGACCCGATGGCGACGTCTGCCGTCGAGGGCAGGTCCGAAGCCCCCTCCCCCGCCGAGCTCATCGCGCGGATCTCAGGGAGCTCGCCCTCGGGCTCCCCCGCACCCTCGGGCCCTCCCTCGCCCTCACCGTCGGGCTCTGCCTCGGGCGGGGTCACAATTGTCGGCTCAAAGCGGGCGAGGCGCTCGCCCATCACGGTGATCGCCTCGGGGTTGCGATCGATCAGGATCACGTGACGCCCGTGCATCGCCGCGGCCTCGCCGATCGAGCCGCTCCCCGCGAAGAAGTCGAGGATCGTCTCCCCCGGCCGGCTGTGGACCCGGACGATCCGGTTGAGGATCCCCAGCGGCTTTTGCGTCGGGTAGCCGTTCTTCTCGCGACCGCCGGGGCTGACGATCGTGTGCCACCAGGTGTCGGTCGGGGTCTTGCCGCGGGCCGCCTTCGCCGCGCCGACGAGCCCCGGCGCCATGTAGGGGATCCGATCGATCGCGCCGTAGTTAAAGCAGTAGCGCCGCGGGTTGCGGGAGTACCAGAGGATGTTGTCGTGCTTGGCCGGCCAGCGCTTGGTCGTGCGCCCGCCGTAGTCGTAGGCCCAGATGATCTCGTTGACGAAGCTCGCGCGGCCGAAGATCTGATCGAGGAGCACCTTCGCGTAGTGGACCTCGCGGTAGTCGAGGTGGAGAAAGAGGCTGCCCTCGGGGCTCAGGAGGCGAAAGGCTTCTTCAAGGCGCGGCGCGAGGAAGCCGAGATAGTCGTCAAAGGCGTCGGCGAAGGAGCGGGTGCCGAGGCGGACGCTCCGGTAGCGCTCGCCGCGAAAGCCGACCCGGTCGCCGTCGTCGTCGCGGGAGGTCTTGATCCGCGTCCGCGCCTGGAGGACCCCGGTGTTGAAGGGCGGATCGATGTAGATGAGATCGACCGAGCCGTCGGCCATGCCCGCCAAGAGCGTCAGGTTGTCACCGTGATAGATCGTCACCTGGCCGCGGGTCGCCGGATCCAGGGCGAAGGAGATCCGGCTGCCGCTCGGACAGCGGATCTCGACCCTGCCAAGCGGCGCGCCGCTCTCGGCCGCGGCCACCACCGCTCGGTAGTCCGCCAGCCCCGTCTCCGGGCGCAGCTCCGCGATCCGTTGCCGCAGCTCCCGTCGACCGTAGCTCCGCTCGGGGACGAGCGCGCCGTCGCAGAGCAGCGTCGCCAGCCAGCACCCGAGCCCCTTCACCTCGCTCATGCTCGCTCATCTCCGCGCGCCCCACCAGCCCCCGGACCCTGCCCCTGCTCGCGCCAGCCGGCGCAGCGGGTCGGCCGGCGAGACCCCCGGGCGCGGGCCAGAGAGCGCTTGAAGGTCGCGTACACCGCGAAGAAGAGGCGCAGGCCGGCGCGCTGGAGCGGGCTCATCGGCGCCTCGGAGCAGATCACCTTGGGGTCCGCGCAGCCGTCGTCGATGAAGTCGAGCACACCGACGACCGGCACTCGCATCCGCGTCCCGACCGGGACCCGACCGCCGAGGACCACCACGTCGAGCGCGTCGCCGTCGCCGGAGACGAAGCCGGGGATCGAGCCGTAGTTGTAGGGGCAGGGCAGCGGCGAGACAAAGTCGACACGGCCGTCCCGCCGCCGCTTGATCATCGCCCAACGCGGGTACTCGATCTCGACGTCGACGATCGCGGGGAGGCCGTCGAGCATGCCGCTCTCTAACACGGGGCGACAGAGCTGCCCACCGCCCGAGCTGGCCCCGAGGCGTGCCTGCGCGCGCTCGCGTGCCCGGGCCCACAGCCTCGCCAGCCCGCGCTGATCGCCGCACCGCCAGCCCTGCAGCCAGGCCGTCCGGGGGCGCCTGGCCCTCGCCAGGGCCCGAGAT
Source organism: Polyangia bacterium (assembly GCA_030424595.1). Lineage (GTDB taxonomy): Bacteria > Myxococcota_A > Polyangia > Nannocystales > Nannocystaceae > JADJRG01. Next base: position 11,962 of record JAUHWG010000022.1, on the reverse strand, counting down.
CGCCGCACCGAGCCAGGGCTCTGCCCCGGGCACCCCGTCGCGGATATATGCGACCATGGAGCCCGTGCGCTCGCTCCCCAAAGCCCCGCTCACCGCACTCCTCGCCGTGACCCTCGCCTGTGGGACCACCGCGGGGGAGAGCGACGGCGAGACGGCCGAGAGCGCGACCTCTTCTGGCTCTTCTGGCTCTTCTGGCTCTTCTGGCTCTTCTGGCTCTTCGGACTCTTCTGGCTCCGCAGGCCCGAGCGGCAGCGACAGCGACGGGACCACCACCGGCGCGACAACATCGACCACCGACGCCACCGGCGGGAGCTCGACGACCGGCGTCGACAGCACCTCCTCGACCTCCTCTGCGGGGACCGCGGACGCGACCACCGACGCGACCACCGACGCGACCGGGACCACTGAGGCCGGGACCGAGAGCAGCACCGGGACCACCGGCGATCCGCTCGACGAGCTCCTCACGCTCGACCACGTCCAGGTCAAGGGGACCCACAACTCCTATCATATCGAGCCGCTCGTCCCCTTCGACTCGAGCCACGAGTACACCCACAAGCCGCTCGACCAGCAGCTCGGCGAGCAGGGGGTCCGCGCCTTCGAGCTCGACGTCCACGAGGGCCTCGGCGGCTTCGAGGTCTATCACATCGCCGTGATCGACTCGCAGAGTACCTGCGACGCCTTCACCGAGTGCCTTGACGTGATCAAGGGCTGGTCCGACGCCAACCCGCAGCACCTCCCGATCGCGATCTGGATCGAGGTCAAGGACTCCACCGGCGGGCTGCCGATCGACGCCGATGACCTCGACCTCATCGACGACGACATCCGCAGCGTCTTCCCCGAGGAGCAGCTCCTCAGCCCCGACGACATCCAGGGCGAGGCCGAGAGCGTGCGCGCTGCCCTGGAGGAGTCTGGCTGGCCGACGCTGGCGGAGCTTCGCGGTCAGGTCTACTTCGTCCTCCTCAACGTCGACGAGAAGTCCGAGGACTACACCTACGGATATACGACCACCGAGGGGCGGGCGATGTTCGCCCGCGTCGGGGTCAGCGACTTCGACGCGCCCTGGGCCGCGGTCGCCAAGCTCGGGCTCGGCGACGCCGACTCGATCGCCGCCGCCCACGGGGCGAAGATCCTGGTCGCGACCAACGTCTGCGGCGCCGGTGAGGAGGACGCCGCCTGCACCAGCGATCTCGCGACCGCCAAGGACAACGGGATCCACATGCTCAAGGACGACTTCCCCGGGCCCGTCGACGGCCAGGACTATTGGATGGACCTTGACGACGGCAACCCGGCCCGCTGCAACCCGGTGACCGCGCCTCCGGAGTGCACCAGCGCCGCCCTCGAGGACCTCTCGTGAAGGCCGCCCGCGAACGGGGCCCGCTCCCCTCCCCTCCGCTCCTGCGCCGCGGCGCCCTCGCGCTGGCGGCCCTCCTGACGACCCCAGCCTGCACCGCCGGCGGCAGCACGACCGCGGCCGCCACCTCGACGGACGGGACCGCGGGCGGCTCCGGGACCTCCCCGCGTGAGCCCGCACAGCTCGTCACGGCCGACGCCTGGGTCCAGGTCGAGGCCGCCGCCGATCCCTTCGCCGACCACCGCCCGGAGACCGTCGAGTGCGGCCTCGGCGGGATCTTTGTCGAGGAGGGGGAGCTCGACATCGACACCAACCTCTGCAACTACGCGATGATCGAACAGCCCGGGCTCGCCGAGGTCCGGACCGGCGACACCCTCACCCTGTCGATGCGGCACTTCGACCTCACCGCGCCCGAGCCCGCCACCGCCCACGTCGCGCTCCTCCTAGGCGACACCCTCGCCTGGGAGCGCGCCCTCCTGATCCCCGGCCCCGCGGAGGTGATCAGCGTCGACATCGACGCGCCGACGGACCTCCCCGCGGGGGAGCCGGTCCGCTTCCACCTGCACAACCACGGCCAGAACACCTGGATCCTCACGGGGATCACGGTCACGCCTCCCTGAGGGGCCGACGCCGCGGTGAAGGTCCAGCGTCGGCGCTCACCGATCCCCTCCTGGACCTGCGGGCGCTGACGAGACAGCGATCCGCAGGGCCGCAGCGCCAATTTCTCGGAGCCCCCGCGGAGCCGGCGAAGACTTCGCGCGCGGTCGCGCCACAAACCACACCGCAAGCGACATCCGCGGCGCGCTGCCTGCCCACCTCCGCGTCGCGCCGGATAGCCCCGGTAGCCCCCGATAGCACCGTAGCGGCCCCTGACCGAAGCTTCGAGGAGTTTCGGCAGAGGACATCCGCCCTCGCGAGCTCCCGCCGCGCTCATCCCCCGCTCGCCTCGCTCGCCGGCGGGCTTGCGCAGGACCGGCCGGGGACGGTATGCCGCGGCCGTCAGGCGTGGTCCCACGCCCCACACCTCTCAGGGAGCCCCCCATGCAAGCCAACCCCCGCGTATTTTTCGATATCAAGATCGGCGACACCAACGCTGGTCGCATCGTCTTCGAGCTCTTCGCCGACGTCGTCCCCGACACCGCGGAGAACTTCCGCGCCCTCTGCACTGGCGAGAAGGGCACGGGCCGCAGCGGCAAGCCCCTCCACTACAAGGGCTCGCACTTCCACCGGATCATCAAGCAGTTCATGTGCCAGGGCGGCGACTTCACCCGCGGAAACGGCACCGGCGGCGAGTCGATCTACGGCGCGAAGTTTAAGGATGAGAACTTCAAGCTGACCCACGATCGCCCCTTCCTCCTGTCGATGGCGAACGCCGGCCCGGGCACCAACGGCTCGCAGTTCTTCATCACCACCGTCGTCACCCCTTGGCTCGACGGCAAGCACGTGGTCTTCGGCGAGGTCGTCGAGGGCTCGGAGATCGTCAAGGCGATGGAGGCCGTCGGCTCCTCGAGCGGTTCGACCAGCCAGCGCGTCGAGATCGCGGACTGCGGTCAGCTCTGATCCGCCCCGCGACACCTCGTGACCGCGGCTGGGCGCGCTCCCTCACAGGGGCGCGCCCTCTCTCGTTCTCGACCAGACAAACGATCCTCCGCTCCCGCAGCATCGACGCCGCGCGCGGAGCTGCTGGGCCCCGGGGGCGGCCGACGGACCCCACGAGCGAGAGGCGGGGAAAGCTCGCGACGACCCACCAGGCTCGGCCTGCGATCGACAGAGCACGGCGACGACGGCTCGCCTTGCGGTGCTGGGCTCGATCTCCTAGCTTGAGCGCATGTCGCACGCCTTGGTCTTCGCCCCTCGCGGTATCGCCCATGCCCTCACCATCACCGCGGTGGCGATGTTCGGCTGCGGCGGCGGGGGCCAGACGACCGAAGCTTCGGCGACCGAAGCCTCCGCGACCAGCACTGAGAGCGGCACCGACAGCGGCACCGACAGCGACAGCGGCGAAGCGGCGGCGCCGACCTGGCATCAGGACATCGCGCCCCTCGTCGCGGGCAGGTGCGCCGGCTGCCATGAGGCCGGGGGGATCGCCCCCTTCTCCCTGACCTCCTACGAGGACGCCAAGGGCTGGGCCTCTCTCCTCGCCGACGCCATCGAGGACGGCAGCATGCCGCCCTTCCTCGCCGCCGAGACCGACGAGTGCCAGCCCCGTCACGGCTGGAAGAACGATCTCCGCCTGAACGACGCCGAGCAGGCGCTCTTGCGGGCCTGGGCCGACGCCGGCGCACCCGAGGGCGACCCGACCAACGCCGCGCCGCTGCCGGAGCCGCCGAGCACAGACCTCGCCGACGCCGACGAGAGCTTCATGATCCCGAGCGGCATCACCGTCGACGGCAACAAGGACAAGTTCGTCTGCTACTCGATCGACCCCGGCTACGACCTCGACGCCTGGATCAACGGGATCCAGATCCGCCCCGGCAACCCGAAGATCGTCCACCACGTGCTCATCTACATCGACGAGAACGGCACCTCCGCCGACCTCGCCGACGAGAACGGTCAGTACGATTGCTTCGGCGGGCCGGGGATCGGCAACACCTCGCTCATCGGCGCCTGGGCCCCAGGCATGCCCCCGTCCGAGACCCCGCCCGACACCGCCTACCGGATCGCCGCCGGCGCGCGGATCATCGTCAACGTCCACTACCACCCGACCGGCTCCGGCCCCGAGGTCGATGACTCGACCTCGCTCGATCTCCGCTACCACCCCAGCCTGCCGACCTACCTCGCGCTGATGCAGCTCATCGGCAACGAGTACAGCTCCTGGGGCGACGGCTTCGGCCTCCAACCCGGGCCGAACGACGACAACGGGATCCAGTTCAAGATCCCCGCCGGCGCCGACGAGCACAGCGAGACGATGATCCTCCGCCTCGACGACATCCCCGACCTTCGGATCTTCGCCGCCGGCACCCACATGCACTACGTCGGCACCAACATGCAGGTGCAGCTCAAGCACGCGAACCCCCAGGGTGACGAGCCCGACACCGAGTGCCTCGTCGAGACCCCGGACTGGGACTTCGGCTGGCAGCGCACCTACGACTACGACGCGCCGCTCGACCAGGTCCCGCAGATCCGCTCCGGCGACCAGCTCTACCTGCGCTGCGACTACAACAACTCGCTCTCCAACCCCTTCGTCGTCGACGCCCTGAACCAGCAGAACCTGGACGCGCCGGTCGACGTCTACCTCGGCGAGGAGACCCTCGACGAGATGTGCCTCGGCGTCTTCGGCGTCGCGCTCAAGCTCTCCGATATTCTCTAGGCGATCGGAACGGCAGCAGCTCTAGAAACCCGCGGCGAAGGCCCGCGTCACCTCAGCCCGCGCGCCTTGTTCGTCTCGAGCTCTTAGCATCCAACCCCGGTCGCGACGGTGCCCGCGTCGATCGACACCGGCCCGGTCGCCGCGGCCTCGATCTTCGCGACCACGGCCGGATCGACGCAGGGGGCGTTGCGGATCGAGACGTAGCCGTCGATCACCTCGATCGAGTCCATCACCAGGGTCTTGAGCGCTGGCGTGCCGTCGATCCGCAGGCTCCCGCGGATCTCGCGGAGACCTGGCAGATACGCCGTCTCGAGGTTCGGCAGACCCGAGAGGGTCAAAAAGCCGCCGATGTACTCGAGCCCGGGGTGATTGATCACCTCGGCGAACTCCGCGTCGTAGTAGTGGAAGCCGCCGTAGACCACCTGCAGCGAGGGCATCTTCAGCTCGCGGAAGCTGACCTCGAGGTCGCTCTGCTGGGTCATCCCCGAGAGGTGGCCGACCCGCACGGTCCCGCCGATCGCCCGGAGGTTCGTCAGCTCGAGCTCCGAGAAGTAGTCGCAGGCGCTGGGATCGGTGAAGCCGGTCGGGTCGTCGGTGTAGACCTCGACGTTGCCGCCGAGCAGCTTGGTGGAGCTCTGCGTCACCCCGCTCAGGCACATGTGCGAGGTCGCGAAGTAGAACCCGCCGGAGACGCACTCGTCGGTCGGCAAGGGCAGGAAGTGGTAGTAGTGCGCGACGTTGGTGCCGTCGTCGCAAAAGCGCCACGGGGGCTCGACGTCGACGTCGTTGCACACCTTCATCGCCCCGCTGGCGCTGACACAGTAGGGGCGCTCTGCGCCGTTGCACACGCGATCGAAGCTCGTCGAGTAGCAGAAGTTGTCGTTGCCGCCGCAGTGCTCCTCGTCGCAGGTCTCCTCGCAGGTGGCGAAGGGGGTGCAGACCAGCCCCTCCGCGCAGGCCAGCGGGACCAGCGGATCGCAGGGCTCGCCCCGGGCGATCCCCGCGGTGTCACCGGTGCCGCTCGACGTCTCGCCCCCCGTCCCAGCGGAGCTGCTCGAGCTCGCGCTCGCCGACCCGCTCTCGCTGCCCGCGACGCACTGCCCCTCCTCGCAGACCCCCTCCGCACAGTCGCTGCTGAATGAGCAGGGTTCGCCGCCGCCGGAGCTGTTGCAGGCGAGGGCGGCGGAGCACGTGAGGCCGACGAGGAGGCGTCGCATGGAGGCCAGGTATCACGGCGCTTCGGTAGCGTCTAGCCCGCCCACGTCGGTCGCAGACGCGGATCCGGCTCGTCGACTCAGCACCTCGCACTTCCCCGGAGACCGACCGAAGGGGCCGTCAATGCCCCGCTCGCCTGCACTGTCGCGGCTCGTCGGCAGCCGGGCTCACGCCTCTCAGGAGCTCACCGCGACGACCGACCCCTCGGCGGACTCGGCCGCTCGCTGGGCCCCTCTCCCGCCCCCTGATATCGACGGTCCGTCGGGCTCCAGAGGCGAGCTACCTGCGGGTCCTACGCTCAACCAAAAAACAAGCCGTCGCCGGGTCGATCATCTCTACACACACCTACCAACCCTCCGATGGACCCGGCGACAGGCAGCTCTAGGATCGATGAGGTCAGGAGGGACGTCAAAGCCTGTTTGCGCGCAGAACGTCGTCCAAGCCCGGTCATCGGCGGCCTCGACGGGCGTCGGCGCGCTCGCTCGAGCGGGCCCGCGCGGCGCGGTCCTCAGGGATCATCGGCGCGAGGTCCCTCCTCTCGGGCGCACCTTGGCCGATCTCCCGCCGGCGAGCGCTGCCGGGGCTCACTGCGGCACGACGTCGAGATCCAAGCCGCCCGGGAACCAGTACGAGCCCGAGCTTTGCACCCCGTAGACGGTGATCCCGACCTTCTCGTCGCCGGCGACCGTGTGGGTCGCGAGGTTCTTGTCGAGCTCGACGTGGGCGACGCTAAAGCCTGAGTTCCCGATCGGCTTCCAGCCCATCACCGCCCCGCCGTCGACCGTCGCGTTGACCCCGTTGGGGCCGATCACGTCGACAAAGTTCTTCGTCCAGCTCGGCGCGGCGTAGAAGAGGTAGTCGGTCCGGTACTGCTCGGTCGGGACGGCGAGGACCATCGACGGATCCGAGGTCCCGAAGTTCGCGGACTGCCCGACCATGTACTGCGAGACCATGATCTTCTTGTCGGCCGAGACCTTGAACGCGGCGGTCGTCAGCGACATCTCGAGGTAGTCGCCGGCCTTCGCGAGGCTCTTGTTGACCTGCTGGTCCGGGTCGAAGGTCAGCGTCGTGGCGTCCTCGGTCGCGATCACCCGGACGACCTGGGCCTTGTCCAGGTTGGTGTTCGGGACCTGCACCGGCGGCGCGACGATGTACTCCTTGGCGAGGGTGTCGATCGGGAACATCGACTCCTCGAGGTGATCGCAGGCGGAGACGTTCAGCGGCACGTTGGTGCACTCATGACCGCCGAAGACCTGGATCGGCTTGTCGGCGCTGACGATCGTCCCGGTCACATCGCCGGTGCCGCTGGACATGACCTGGAGGACATCTCCCTCGCCGAGGACGACGACGCCCTCTCCGTTGGCGCCGATCCCCGCGCCCGCCTGGACGGTCTTGCCGGTCGCCGACGGCGTCACCGTCACCGTCGTGTCGTCCTTCTGGGCGACGACCGCGTAGAAGCCCGGGTAGCTGTTGATCCAGGTCGGCCAGGACGCGACGATGTACTCGTTGCGCCAGGTGTTGACGGGCAGCAGGAGCGACGCGTCGTTGGTCGTCGTCGACTGCAGCGGGTTGAACTGATAGACGGTCACGGGCACGGTCGAGCGCACCCGGTAGGCGCCGTCGGCGACCATCACGCTCGGCCCCTTGCCCTTGGTCAGCGCGTTCACCCAGGGCAGGTTCTGGACGATGACGCTCGAGGCCGGGACGTCAAAGCTGGCCACCTGGTTTGCGCCCTGCGTGACGGTGATCGCCGCTGGCTGGTCGGTCGTGTTGGCGACCGCGATCGAGTAGACGTTGCCCGGCGCGGTGTTGTAGCTGTCATGCTGCTGGAGCACCGTCGGGTAGTAGTCACAGCCGACATAGGAGAGCCCGAGGTTGGCGCAGGCGCCGACGCAGCTGCCGGGATCGGGATCGCAGGAGAGCCCCTGGAGCTCATCGCAGCTGTCCCCCGGGACCCAGGCGTCGCCCTCCTGGTTGCAGACCTCGACCTCCTCGCCGTTACATCGGGTAGATCCCGGGTCGCAGAAGAGACAGCCCACACCGTCGACGCAGACGTTCTCGCAGACCTCTTCGTCGGAGTAGCCGCCCATCCCGTCACAGGTCTTGGCGGTGTCGTCCTCGCAGACGATCGTCCCCATCGCGCAGGGCACGTCCCCGGTCGTCGACGTGTCCCCTGTCGTCACCGGCTCGGTCGTCGACGTCGTCGGATCGGTCGTCGACGATGTCGTCGGATCGGTCACCGTCGAGGGCCCCGTGCTCTCGGTCGTCGTCGAGGTGCTCGACCCCTCGCTCGCGGACGAGGTCATCGACGTCGAGCCCGTGCTCGTCGCGGTCGACGTGCTGCCCTGTGTCGCGGTCGCGGTCGCGGTCGCGGTGCCAACCGTCGTCCCGGTCGCCGAGTCCGTCGTCGCCGAGTCATCACCGCTACAGCCAGTGACCGCCATGGCCGACGCGAGCGCGAGCGAGATGAGGGCGAAGGATGGATGGTGACGCTCGGCTCTGGGCATATGTTCTCCTACTACAAAAACGCGTCGCCCCGCCTGAACATCGGCTCCGCGGGGAGTGTCGCCCATAGCGCCCATCCCAGCGGGCCAGCTCGAAGATGCGCCGACAAGGGCCGCGCGCAGCAGGGCGAGGAGCACCCGAGTGTGCGATCCTCCGCGTGACCGTGCTGTGCATCTCCCACCTCACCTGGGCCGAGCTCGGCGAAGGACTCGCAGAGAAGCGCGTCTTGCCCCAAGAGAGGATCACGGCGGCCCTCCTCGCGGCCGACGCGGCGCCGCGGGACCAACGTCGACGGATCGCCACCGAAGCCCACATCGACACCCTCATCATCGAGACCCTCGGGGCCTGGTCCGCCGGTTGGCGGTGGTCGACGGGGAGCGGCGGGCTGGTCGGCGGTTGGTGCTGCCCCCAACACAGCGTGCTCCGAGGTCATGAGCCCCCGGATACCACCAGCGCCCGAGTCCTCGGCGCGGTCGAGGAGTGGCGCGATGTGATCGCCTCGCTCGCCGACGAGTTCGCCGCCCTCGCGCCGGTCGAGCACGCCGACGTCGCGACGACCGTCGAACACGCGGCAGGGTCCCTGACCGCATGGGTCGTGGCGCGCAGCGAGGCCTCAGACGCCTGGTACCAGACCCTCACCACGGTTCTCGTCTGGTACCTCCAGGCCTGGTCGCTCGACAGCGCGGGCTCCCGCGCAGAGATCCTCAGGGTGGTCTCCGGCCGCTTCGCGAGCTGGACCGAGCCTGACGACACCACCACCCGCGCGGCCGGGGCCGAGCTCGGCGTCGCCGTCCAGCGCCAGCTCGAGCGTCCGCGACCGGACGCGACCCTCGCCTGGATCAACGCCCGCCAGACCGCCTTCAACGCGGACCTAGAACGCTACAGAGCCCCGCTCGAGCCCGTCGACGGCCATCGCCGCTTCATCGAGGGCGTCGAACGCCGACGCGATCCCGAGCGGGCGGAGCGGATGCTCTCAGCCCTCGCCATGTCCCGACAAACCGCAACGCGAGCGAGAAGCCTCAACTGGCCGCGCTTGGCCGCCTGGAACGCCTGTCTCCTCGGCCTCCGGCGCTCCCCCTACCGCGAGGGGCCGGGTATCGCCAAGGGAGGACGCGAGCGCTACAGCGGCGGCCAGGAGACCTTTCGAGCCTACCTCGCGGAGGCCAACCACGACCACATTCCCTGGTTTGTCCGCGCCGCCCGGGTCTACCTCGACATCTGCTTCTTTCACCCCTTCGAGGACGGCAACGCCCGCACCGCCAGGCTCGCGCTCGATTATGTGATGACGAGGGCCGGACTCCGGCTGGGGGTCGCCGAGCCTGTCTTCGTGATCGCTCGAGCAGCGGACGATACCCGCGGACCGTGGCGCCTCGCGTGGCTGATCCTCAACCTGAGCGTCCCCATCGCTGACGAGCGAAGAGTTGAAGCCCGTCCTTGAGGCCCCAGGGATGCACACACGCTCCGAGAGCCGACCTACCAGGCGAGCTGGCCGTCGATCTTCGTCGACCTGCGCGCGCCGGCATCGATGAGAGCTCCGTCGATCCACAGCCGGTCATCGTCGAGCCATCGTACGTCGCTCTCGCCGACGACCCCGAGGCTGCCGAACCCCTCGGTAAGGACGTCCTCGGCCGTCACCGGCTTGAGCTCGACCTTCTCGCCGAGGAGGCCGAGCACCTCACCACTCTGCAGATCGATGACGAAGAGCTCGCGATGGATGTAGTCGCCCTCAGAGGGCAGACCCGAGACCAGGACGAAGCGCCCGCTGCCGGAGCGTCCCTCCTCCGAGGCACACCCGAAGTCCCGTGAATCGGCGTCGCTCAGGTCGACGTCCGCACCGCACAGACGCTTCGCCGCCTCATCCTTGGGAACTCCCGCGGGGAAGAGCGAAAGACTCTCGGCGTCCCACTCCCACGCCCACTTCGCCCCAGCGGCCTCCGCAGGCTTGGGCTCAGCCCCCAGGCTCCCAGCGCAGACCAGCGCCTGGCCGCTGGCGCACTCATTGATGTTGTCCATCTCAAGGCTCGAGTCGACGCGGCCCGACTCGATGTCGACGCGGAACGCGAAGCTCACGTCGGCCATGTTGACGTTGCGGTCGGCGATGGTCAGGCAGACCTGCCCGTGCGCCTGATCGACCGTGAACCCGCCGTCGGACTGCACGCTCAAGGAGACCTCCGCGTCGGCGCTGGGGCTGAGCTTGCAGCCCGCACCGTCAAAGCCCGTCGGAATCTGCGCGATCTCCTTGACCTCGCCTGAGGGCCTGTACCGCTTCAGAGACAGCGCCCCGCCCTTCTCCTCCAAGAAGAGCACCGAACCATCATCCAGTCGCCTCGGCCACAGCGCGGGCGTCTTGGTCCACTGCGAGACCATCGCGCCGTCCAGGTCAAACTCCCGCAGGCCAGCGTCACCGCCCACCAAGAGGCGAGCACCCGCTCTCGCGCCAGAGCTGGGGTCGACCGCAGGCTCTACCTCGGCGCCGCTGGGCGCGGACGTCGGAGCGGTCACGGGGACCGCCGGCGAAGCCGGCGAAGCGCTCGCAGGTGTAGCTCCTTCACCCGCAGGTGCACCGCAGGCGAGGAGAGCGAGGGACAGAGTCCCGATCGATATGAGTCTTGAGACCTGAGGCACAGGCCGCAATGCCTCATGGTCGGGTGAAAGTCCAGGGGACGATACGAGCCCCCCTAACCGCGCCTTAGCGCGCGGACAGTCTCTTGAGCCCGGCTGCTGGTCGAGAGCATCGACGACTCCCCGCCCACGACCATGATCGCGCACATCGACGACCTCGAGCTGGTCGTTGAGTCGACACTGGGACCTGTCCGACCCAACGCTCTGTGGTGAGTCGCGGGGCGAGGGCCGGCGGGGCCAAGAGGGCTCTTTGGAGCGGGCTAGAGCCACGGTAGCCAGCGTCTACAGGACATCCGTCCCCCGGTCATTGGCAGCGTCTCCTAGCGGATATAGTACTCCATGCTGTTCGCCCCCTGGTACCCCTGCGAGATGATCGGCGCCTCTCCGCTACAGACCACCGCAGGCGTCTTGCCGAAGATGTCGCTCACCGAAGTGGTGTAGTTCACCATCGGGTGGGGATCCGGCCAGTATGACCCGGCGAAGGTCGGGCACGTGCTGCAGCAACCGGAGTAGAACCACGGAGCGCCCTTATTGGCGTTGACACAGCCTGTGCTCGGACCGCTGTCCTTCGTCGAGAGCTGAGTATTGTTGATCATGTTGACGTTCGAGCTCAGCCCGTTGATCGTCACCTGATTACCGTTGATCGCGAAGGTGCCACCATTCCCCGTGTAATAGAGCGGGGCACAGGAGCTCCCGTCCCCCGCCTTCCGCAGCGAGTGCGCCAGCATATGTCGCTTCTCGACGTTGAGCGTGACCCAGTGTTTCCCCGCCATCCGGTACGCCTTGTCGGGAGTCGCCTCGCCGATCGTAGAGTCCACCCATCCGGCAATCCCCGTAAATAGAGCCGCAGTCTCCTCCGGCTCCCACACCGTACGCTGGACCATCGTCCACCCCCCACCGTCCTTCTCCATCTCACACATGACATCCATCACCGGCTCAGGGCCCTCACCGTCGATGTC